>MFJR01000001.1:0-9847 GCA_001780955.1 Candidatus Gottesmanbacteria bacterium RIFCSPLOWO2_01_FULL_39_12b
AACTTGGTCGGGGATGTGAGATTTGAACTCACGGCCTCACGATCCCGAACCGTGCGCTCTACCAACTGAGCTAATCCCCGTGAGAATATTTTACCATTTCGGTGTTAGAATAAGAATAAGTTACTTAAGTGACCCAGGTAACTTAAGTAACTTATAAAATGAGCCTGCCTAAATATAAATACCTTTTAACCTACCGATATGCTGAGATGATCCATGACCTCACTGTAGAATTCTGCCGGAAGTATATCGATTACAGGTCAAGGACTAAAGACCAGATGGAGCAAGCTGCAAGATCCGGTAAGCAGAATATAGTTGAAGGAGTTGGTCAAAGTCAGACTAGTAAAAAAGGAGAGATAAAACTTTTAGGCGTTGCGAAAGCATCTTTTGAGGAACTTCTGACTGATTTTGAAGATTTCTTAAGACAAAATAAGCTGGAAATCTGGTCAAAAACCGATCCGAAAGTTTTAGGACTCAAAGTGACCGCTTATCGTTTAAGTCACTTAAGTAACTTAAGTCACCTAGGTCATTTAAAGGAAAAGCCGATATTACCGGCTAATCCGGAGGAAACTGCAAACTTTCTACTGACTCTTTGCCACCTGGAGACATATCTTTTGGACAAACAGATAAAATCACTCGAGCAAAGATTTGTCGAAGAGGGAGGATATACGGAAAATTTGTTTAAAAAGAGACTGAATAGTAGAATGTAATTTACCTAAGTCACCTAGGTAACTTAAGTGACTTTTGAGGAGAGTCCCCGTAGCTCAACGGATAGAGTAGGCGCGTCCTAAGCGTCTGATGGCAGTTCGATTCTGCCCGGGGACGCAGAAATTCAAAAGTCACTTAAGTGGCCTAAGTGACTTAAGAAACTTATGAGGAAAGAAAAACTCAAATTCATCATTCTCCGAACATTCGGAAATTTTTTCATCCTGTTTTCTCTATGGGGGATGGCCATGACCTTCGGCCCGGTAGTATATATCGAAGTTTTATATCAGTTTAATCAGATACGAAATATTTCTTACGTCGTCGATTATCCGGTTCCTGAGAAAGTTATCGAACCGACTCCCTTTCTTAATCCCACGACCACCTTTTTTGGACAATTAACAGGTGGTAATCGAGTAGAGGTGATCTCTCCGGTTTCTCCACAGTTTGGCGTTGTTATTCCTAAAATAGGAGCAAATTTGCCGGTATTCCCCAATATTGATGCAGGAAATCCGGATATTTATTTACCCGTTTTACAAAAAGGGGTAGCCCACGCCGCCGGGACAGTTTTTCCCGGAGTTAGCGGCAATATTTATCTTTTTGCCCACTCGACCGATGCTTTTTGGAATGTGGGAAGATATAATGCAGTTTTTTATCTGATCAAAAACCTGGAGAATGGTGATGAGATTGACGTATTTTTTAACGGAGTGCGTTATATTTACCGCACGGTCAATAAACTGGTTGTGGATTCCTCAGAAGTGCAATACCTGACCGATCAGGTACCTTATGAACAGCTGATTTTGCAAACCTGCTGGCCTCCCGGAACCACTTTAAAAAGACTGCTGGTATTTGCCAGGCCGGAGAAGGACGTTCTGAGATAGGATCACTTAAGTAACTTAAGTCACTTAGGTAACTTAAGATGTCCGAAACAGGTTACCTTAAATCTATCTCATAGAGGTTGGATAAAGCTTTTTGATTATTCAAATTCATCATGGTTACCAGTTTTCCTCCGGGAGGCCATGAATAGACGATGTTGTCAGTAAACGGTCCGCTATAAACTACCCGCTTATTTGTACTATCGTAATCTATGATAGATATTGTTCCTTTTTCTATCATTATGATATGTTTTGAGTCAGAATACCAGATAAGACTTTCCGGGTTGGGGAAAGATTTGTTGTCTGTGATATAAAAATTTTTATCTTCCTTCTGGTCATAAATATAATATTTGCCTTTCTCTATTTTTCTTGTTTCATTGGTGGGATTACTTCCGATTAGGGGCGGAGTGATTATTTGAGACAGGTTGGCAGAGGAGGTGGCTAAATAGATTATCTTAGTTTCGTCTGGGGACATCTTCCAGTTAGAAGAGGTGTTGAGAAGCGAATCACTTATGAGTGTTGGAAGAGTGCGAAGTATGATCTGTTCTTTTTCAGTTTTAATGCTCTCCCATTGAGCAAGTAAAGTGGGTAAAGAATATTTTTCATCAATGGCGGTGACATTTTCTGAATCAGACAGCAGTTGGAAAGCGGCTGTTGTGATTTCTTTTTTTTGTACAGATGACTTAAAAATCAATAAGACATATTTTTCATCAGGAGACCAGACAAGTTTCGCGTTCGTCCAGTTTTGTCTGGTTGAAGGGTGGAATATCGCTTTGGGTTCACTTTTACCGCCCAAAAGCCCATCCCGTAAATCAATGACCCAAATACCGGTTTTGGATATCAGGGTTGCACTTTTGGTTGCCTCTTCACCCGGGACGATAAAGGCAACTTTATTTCCAGTAGGGGAAAGAACAGGATTCATGATTCCTGTAATGGTAATTGCGCGAAGAGACGGATTGGTAGGAATAAGCAGTGAATCTAACTGGCTTACTATCTCTCCCTGTATGCGTATTTTCTTTTCCCAGGATTGATATCCTTCACGACTGATTCGCACATTATACCAGCCGGGAGAAAGGTTTATAGAACTGTTAGTGGCGGAAATGAGTTTGCCGTCGATCCAGATGGAAGCTTTGTCAGGATATGAAGATGCAGATAAAATACCGGTTGAAGAAAGTGATTTTTGTAAAGTATTGATGCGGTAGCCGCGGCTATATGTGATGACACCCAAAGAAAGGCCGGCGATAGCTAAAATGATTAGAATTGAGATAACGCTCCGTTTAAGCATATGATAATTGTAATTATATCATGGGGGTTGTAGAATAGGTTCAAATATGTTTTTCAAGCGATTAGGAATAGATTTAGGAACAGCTAATTCGCTGGTTTATCTGGCGGGGGAAGGGGTGGTGTTAAACGAACCTACGGTGGTAGCGGTATCTATTGAAGATAACCGGGTGGTTGCCGTTGGCAACGAAGCTAAAGAAATGTTAGGCCGTACTCCGGGTAATATTGTTGCCTCAAGACCGTTACGTGACGGGGTTATTGCGGATTATGTAGTAACTGAGGCGATGCTGCGTTATTTTATAGACCAGGTCTGCGGGAAATCCAGACTTTTTAAGCCTGATGTAATGATCTGTGTCCCATCCGGTTGTACACAGGTTGAAAGACGGGCGGTGATGGATGCCACAATGGCAGCAGGAGCCCGCAATGTTTATCTGATTGAAGAGCCATTGGCCGCTGCTATCGGGGCAAAAATACCAATCGCTCAAGCTTCAGGAAATATGATTGTTGATATTGGAGGAGGTTCTACTGAAGCAGCTGTAATTTCTCTTGGAGGGGTAGTAGTGCATAACTCTGCAAGGGTGGCAGGAAATAAGCTTGATGAAGCCATTACTGTCTGGATCAAGAAGAAATTCAATCTTATAATCGGTGAAAGAATGGCGGAGGAGGTTAAAATTCAAATTGGAAGCGCCTTACCTCAGGCAACCACGTCTTCGAATAAAGTCTCATCTATTAAAAAGCTGGAGGTTCGCGGCCGGGACTCAATTTTAGGGTTGCCCAGAATGATAGAAATTACAAGCGATGAAGTGTCTGCTGCTTTACAAAATGCTTTAGGCAGTATTATTTCCGCAATCAAGGGAGTATTGGAAAATACACCGCCAGAGCTTGCTTCCGATATAATTGATAAAGGTATAGTTCTGTCCGGTGGTACAGCTTTGCTTCGTAATCTTGATAAATTAATTATAAACGCTACCGGTGTCCCGGTCCATGTTGCTGAAGACCCGCTTCTTTGTGTTGTAAGAGGTACCGGGGTAGCTTTAGAAAATATCGACCTCTATAAAAGAAGTATCGCCAAAAGATAAATATCCCATAAAACAATATTATATAAAATTAAGAGAGAAGCCTATATAAATTTTGAGGATTAGATATAAAAATAACGATAACTTATAGTAAAATGGCAACTTTAATCTTGAAAACAGTAATTCACGAGTTTCGGCTTCTGGAGTATTGGCTTATTTTCTCGATAATTTCACGTGGAAGGATTTGCTTCGCAACTGTGTCCAAGCGGCCGAATGGGCTCCAGAAAGGTGAAAAGAATAGAATAACTTGAAACTCGAGTAGTAATAAAGACAAAATTTGTTCAATTGTCATAGAATGGCAACGTGACATCTTAGCTTTTTAGTCTTAAATAAGATTACTATAGGTATGAATAAAAAATCTATACTCGGAGTAGACATAACTATTGACAGCCAAGAAGATATCCTAGAGGAAATTAGAAAGTACCTTCAAAAAATCATAGGTTCACGATCAAAGATCAATAGTAAAAAGATAAAACCTTTTATTATTTTTACTCCGAATCCGGAAATCATCACTTACGCCCAGAAAGATTATATTTTCAAACGGATTGTCAATTCAAGCCAAATCAATATTCCGGACGGGATGGGAGTCTGTTGGGCTATCAGTTGGCTTTACGGTTTAAGAATCAAAAGATTGAGCGGGGTGGACTTGATGCTTTTCTTATGCAAAATAGCTAACGAAAAGCGCCTTACAATAGGACTTATAGGTGGAAGGGGAGGAATAGCAGTTGAGGTGTTGGAGTGCTTACGAAAACAATACGGCAACCTCAAGGGTTGGGCTATGGACGGGCCGGAAGTTAAAATTACAAATTACAAATTACAAATTACAAATAAATTCCAAAATCCAGATGACCAAATAAAACAAATAATAAATAAAATAACTAAAGAAAAGACTGGCATCCTCTTCGTCGGTCTTGGCTTTCCCAAGCAAGAATACTTCATTGACAGAATTCAGAATTCCCCGGCCTCGCCCGGCACGGGGCGGGCAGAATTCAGAATTCAGAAACCACTTGTTATGATGGCTGTTGGTGGTGCTTTTGATTATATAGCAGGTAATATTCCACGTGCCCCAATTTGGATAAGAGAAGTGGGACTCGAGTGGTTGTATAGATTGATTAGAGAGCCGATGAGGCTAGGAAGACAGATAAGAGGAGCAAAATTTTTTGTTGATGTTGCAATCTCCAGATTGAATACTTTACAATAGCCCCATAATGAGAATTCTTTATTTACAAACTTTTCCTCTTTGGGGTTCCGGGTCAGGTACTTATGCCCGGTATTTGGCAAGCAGCGTGGGCCGGCATTTCAAAGTTGGAATGGTAGCTCCAGACGTTCGCCCGATTCCTAATGTAACTTTATTCCCTCTGAAAATGCCGTTTAAAGTTGCTTTTACCGGCCATCCGGAATGGCCGGATTGCAAATTATATACTCAGCTTAGCAATCTGGAACTTATCAAACTTTATGAGGATTTTTTAAACTCGGTTACACAGGCGGTTGAAACTTTCCAACCTAATATCATTCATGTTCATCACGCTTTTCCGCTAAGTTGGATTGCCAGAGTAATCAAAAGTGTATATCAAACCCCATATATTATTACCGTCCACGGATCTGAATTGCCTACAGTTCAGAAGGATAAAAGGTATCTTGCTCTTACCGGTGACGTCCTAAGGCGGGCTCGTCGCATTGTCCCGAATTCATTTTGGACAAAAGAGTGGCTCTTTAAAATCTTTGGTGATGAATTCCGGTCTCTGGTGCGAGTCATTCCGGGAGGGGTGGATCTGGAAAAATTCAATCCGAATCTTGACACTTCAGATCTGGATAAAAAATATGGTTTAAAAGATAAAAAAATCGTGCTGTTTGCCGGTAAGCTGACTACTTACAAAGGTGTGAGATACCTGATACAGGCAGCCCGTAAAATTCCGGCTGAAGTAGTCATTTTAGGAGAAGGTCCGGAGAGAGTTGCCCTTGAGAAAAGGGCAGCTGATTACGGCTTAAAAAATGTTCATTTTATCGGACATCTGGGAATGAGTCGCGAATTAAATAAGTTTTATAAAAGAGCGGCTGTTTTTGTGGCCCCCAGTACCTGGGATGAACCGTTAGGACTGGTTATACTTGAAGCAATGGCAAGTAAAACGCCGGTGGTGGTTACCAGAAAAGGAGGTATTCCACTGGCCGTCAAAGATGGTGTTAATGGTTATTTTGTCAGACCCAGAAACTCCACTGAAATTGTAGAAAAAGTCAATCTGCTTCTTGGTAATGAAGAAAAGAGAGCCAGAATGGCAGAAAATGCAAGGAGGATTGCAGAAGAAAAATTTTCCTGGGAAACTATAGCCCATCGTTTTATTATCATGTATATGCGTTTTGCCTATTTCCCAAAAAACAAAAACCACAAGAAGAGTTAGACTCTTTTATACTTAATACTGTATACTCTATACTTAATACTATATGCGTATTGCAATTCTCGGATCTGTTGCTCTTCCCGTACCTCCGCCCTTTCAGGGCGGTACCGAGTGGATTGCTTTTTATCAGGCGGAAGGGTTAGCTAAGTTAGGTCATAAAGTAATTCTTTTTGCTGCCCGTGGATCTAAAAAGGGAGATTATAGGTTAATAGAGGTAGGAGGGGGAGATACAGTTGTTGGTTCTGGTCTCACCGCGGGTCCTGTCACTCGTATATCCCAAGTCTCGGTTCAAGTCGTCCCGACATCTGTTGGGACTCTCCCTTCGGTGAACCTCGACTCGGGAAGCCCTTACTCGCGCCACCCGCTGTTTTCTCCTTTTACCGAATCTTCCCGTAAACTGCGGTTGGAAAATGTATATCTGGCGCAAGTAATCGGGAAGCTGATAGAGATGAAAGATGAGTACGATCTGATTCTCAATAACATGCGCGGAGAAGCAGTCTTCTTACCCTTCGCCAAGTCTGACTTGGTTCAGGGTAAACCCTTCATAAACGTCATGCATCTGCCTCTTTTTCCCGAACTTGTTAAGCTCTTTCGTGTTTATCAAACACACATCATTACAATCAGTAACGCACAACGGAAAGAGTTTCCGGGTTTAAATTATCTGGCGACTGTTTACAATTGCGTTGATACAAATAAATTTACCTTTGGATCCGGAAAGGGGTCAGACCTTAAGGGAATTCAAGGTCTGACCCCCGGTAATACAGACGATTATCTTCTGATGATGGGAAGTATCTCTCCTCACAAAAATCAGGCGGGAGCTATCCGGATTGCTAAGAGGTTAGGCATGAAACTGGTTTTGGCAGGTAAAATAGGAGATATGGATTATTATAAAGAGCTACAGAAAGATATAGATGGGAAACAAATATGCTGGAAGGGAGAGTTGAATTTTGAGGAGAAGTTAAAACTTTATCAGGGAGCCCTTGCCTTTCTTTTCCCGATTCTTTGGGAAGAGCCTTTTGGGCTAGTCATGATTGAGGCGATGAGTTGCGGGACCCCTGTAGTTGCTTTCAGAAACGGCGCCATTCCTGAGGTAGTAGTTAATGGTAAAACAGGGTTTGTTATAGAAAATAATAGTGAAGATCAGATGATTGATGCAGTGAGAAAAATTGACACAATCAAAAGGGCTGACTGCCGAAGACACGTGGAGAATAACTTTACAGTTGATATAATGGTAGATGCTTACGATAAAGCGTTAACAAAATTAATATGAAAATCGCAATTCTTGCTCCTCCTTATTTGCCTATTCCTCCCAACGGTTATGGAGGAGTGGAAAGGATAGTCTATTATCTTACTGAAGGTTTAGTAAAGAAAGGCCATGATGTAACATTGTTTGCCCCCGGCGACTCAAAGGTGAGCAGTCAAGTTTTTTCCACTTTCCCTTTCTCTTTGGGCAACAGCGGAGAAATAAAAAACAAGCCATATCTTCCTCTTCTTCAATATATTGATTGTTTTAAAAAAGCTTCCGGGTTTGACATCATCCATAATCATGCTGAACACATGGCTATGTTTTTTGCCGATTTGGTGACGACCCCTGTTGTTCATACTCTTCATAGTACTTTAGTGGAAGGCGAGACTCTAGAAGAAAAAAGAAAAGTATTACTTAGATTTAAAAATCATAATTTCGTCAGCATATCCGATAATCAGAGGGAGGGGTTAAAAGAACTTAATTTTGCCGGTACCGTCTATAACGGGATTGATATCCATAAATATTCCTATATAGAAAAACCCAGAGGAGACTATCTTCTTTGGGTAGGAAGAATAACTAGAAAAAAAGGGCCGCTTTCGGCAATCGAAGTCGCCAAAAAAGTAAGTATACCTTTAGTGATTGCAGCTGCTATTGATCCGGTTGAAAAACTATTTTTCGAAGAAGAAGTCAAACCGCAGATCGACGGAAAGACAGTTTCATTTGTAGGAGAACTGCATGGTGAATCTCTGAATAAGTTGTACGGTAACGCTCTTTGTACACTTTTTCCTATTACCTGGCATGAGCCGTTTGGACTGGTAATGGTGGAGTCGATGGCTTGCGGAACGCCGGTAATTGCCTATCGGATAGGATCAACTTCTGAAGTGATTGAGGATGGAGTAACAGGATTTATAGTTGATGATCTATATCAAATGATTGAAGCAGTAAAAAATATCGATAAGATCAAGAGGAAAAAATGTAGAGAGAGGGTAGTAGAAAAGTTCACTATAGAAAAGATGGTGAATCATTACGAAGATATTTACTCTAAATTAATCAAAAAACCATGAAAATTGGAATTTTTATATCTCCGCGCCACCGAGTACCCCCGGATGAGGATAAAATCCTGGCGCCATGGTATTTGATAAAAGATTTAGCTGACGGACTGGTTTTAAGAAAGAATGAGGTATGTTTATTTGCCGCCCATTCTTCCCAGACAAAAGCCACTCTATATGATTTTGGAATTGAAGCTTATCCCCATGATAAAAATCCTTTAACACAGTCTGATTGGGAGAAGATAAAAAGTAGCGACCAGCTGCTTTTTTCGAAAATGATGGCAAAAGGTAAAGAATTGTCACTGGATATTTACCATCTTAATCAGGTGGAGTTTATAGACGAAATTATTTATAGTTCACCACCGGAGAACAGATATGTATTTACCCTCCATGATCCGATAACCCCGGAAAGAGAAAAGATCATAAAAGCTCTGGAACAAAGGAAGAATTGCTATTTCGTAAGTATAAGCAATTCACAAAGAAATAACTTGCCGTTTCGTTTTATTGACACCGTTTATAACGGTACGGATCTCTCTCACTATCCTTTTCAGGATGTGCCATCTGACTATTTACTTTTTATGGGAAGGATACGCAAAGAAAAAGGATTACACCATGCGATTGCGGTTTCTTTGAGATTAAACATACCTCTTGAGATTGGAGCGCCAGTTTTGAACATTCAGGATAGTGACGAGTATTTCTATAAGCAAATTAGACCTTACCTTGATAATCCTTTGATTGGCGAGCCCGGTTTCTTAGAAGGAAAAAACAAAATACTATTATATAGACAAGCGAGATTGCTGCTTTTTCCGATAGAATGGGAAGAACCTTTTGGACTCGTAATGACAGAAGCGATGGCTTGTGGAACACCGGTTATTGCTTTTGCCCGCGGATCGGTGCCGGAAGTAGTAGTTGACGGAGTGACGGGATTTATAGTCAATTCTTCTGAAGAAGACAAAAGAGGAGACTGGATTATAAAAAAAACAGGAATTGAGGGATTGGTTGAGGCAGTAAATAAAATTTATTCTATGGGTGAAAAAGAGTATCGCGAGATGAGATTTGCCTGCAGGCGCCACGTAGAAGAAAAATTTTCGGTTGAGAAGATGGTGGAAGGGTACGAGCAGGTTTATCAGCGCATTCTCAATAAGTTAAGATTATGAATGTTCTTTTTGCCGTATGGGAACTGGATCCCTTCATAAAAGTGGGCGGTCTGGGGGACGTGGCTAGGGCT
>MFJR01000001.1:9863-22192 GCA_001780955.1 Candidatus Gottesmanbacteria bacterium RIFCSPLOWO2_01_FULL_39_12b
GTAAAAAGACCGGAGTGGGTGAAATTCAGTTTTCCTATGCAGGGAAGAAAGAAAAAGTAAAAATTTTTCAGGTACTCCATCCGGATAACAAAATCCCCATATATCTTTTATCTCACCGGCGTTACTTATCTATGCCTGATTTTCCCGATACGTTTGCCTTTTTTAACATGGCAATTGTGCATATGGCAAAAGGAGTCCTTTCCTGGAAACCGGATATAATTCACTGCAATGATTTGCACACCAGCCTTATTCCTCTTCTAGTGCACGAAGGCAAGATTCCTGTAAAAACAATCCTGACCATTCATAATCTTTCGTATCAAGGGCAGACGTCAATTGAGATATTGGAAAAACTGGGAATAAAAAAGAATAAAAGCCTGATAGTACAGTGGGAGATAAAGTCAAAACAGCTGAATTTTTTACTGGAGGGGATAGCGCATGCCGATATCATTACTACTGTTTCTCCCACCTATGCCAAAGAGATTATGACGGAAGAATTTGGAGTGGGTCTGGAGGAAGTATTGCGGGGGAAAGAAGGCCGCGTGTTTGGGATTTTAAACGGTATTGATAACGTGTGGAGGCAGATTTGGCATGTAGAACATGTGAAATACCCTTATATATCAAAGATTCCCAAAGAGGGAGAAATTCCAGATAAGATGCATACGTGGGCGGAGGGAAAGAGATTAAATAAGGAATATCTCCAGAGAAAACTAGGGCTTAAAAGAGACGGGAGTATTCCTCTTCTTGGGTTTATCGGCAGATTTGATCCCAAGCAGAAGGGCATAGATATTCTCCATAAGATGATTCGAAATGGTGATATGACTCAGTATCAGTTAGCTATATTGGGGAGCGGTAATCACGAATGGGAAGAACGTTTTCAGTGGTTAAGCACATTTTATCCCAAAAGCGTTTCCTGCACTTTTACTTTTGACGAGGCTTTGGCTCACCAAATTTATGCTGCTTCTGATTTTATGTTAATTCCTTCAAAGTTTGAGCCGTGCGGACTTATTCAAATGATTGCCATGTATTTCGGTACCCTTCCTATCGTGCACAAAACAGGAGGGCTGATCGATTCAGTAAAAGACGGATACAACGGATTTGTCTTTGAAAAGTATACTGCGGAAGC
Source organism: Candidatus Gottesmanbacteria bacterium RIFCSPLOWO2_01_FULL_39_12b (assembly GCA_001780955.1). Classification (GTDB taxonomy): domain Bacteria; phylum Patescibacteriota; class Microgenomatia; order 2-02-FULL-39-11; family 2-02-FULL-39-11; genus 01-FULL-39-12b. The sequence continues at coordinate 10,987 of MFJR01000001.1, forward strand.
ATTACAAAAAGAGGTAACAAGAGCTATCGATATCTGGCGGCATAAAAAATCAGCCTACGAAAATTTGGTTCAAAACGCCTTCAATACGGATTTTTCCTGGGATAAAAGCGCCGGTGAGTATTTAGAACTGTATAATAAGCTGGTAAAAGGGATATTGTAATGTATAAATTAGCAGCTCTTGCCGGCACTTTTGATCACCTTCATAAAGGACACGGGTTTTTCATTTCCGAGGCGTTTAAATTAGGAGAGAAAGTCATTATTGGTCTCACATCTGATGTATATGTTGGTAGAAAAATGAAGCGATTAAGACACCTCGGGGGTGACCGAATGGGCTCCCCCGAGGTGGAGGAATTTGAAATAAGAAAAAAAGAGTTAACAGATTTTTTGAAGACTAATGGATATTATAGTCGAGCGAAAATAGTCAAGATAGACGATCTATACGGACCTGCGATAAAAAATAATGAAATCGAAGCATTGGTCGTAACCGGTGAAACTTTGAAAGGAGGAAGACTGGTTAACAAAAAGAGACGGGAATTAGGTTTAAATCCCCTTAAAATCCTTCAAGTTCCTCAAGTTATGGCTGAAGATCGCAGGAGGATCGCCTCAACCAGAATAAGATTGGGTGAGATCGATCGGTGGGGAAGAGTGTTTCGATATAAGTTCAAAGTTGAAGGGAAAATAAGAGAAGAGTTGAAGAAACCTTTGGGGAGATTGCTTCAAGGAAATCCTAAAGAACCGAGTTTTCTTGAACCTGAGATTAAGAAGTGTATCGGTCAGAAATCACCTGTGATGCTTATTACAGTTGGTGACGAAGTAACCAAGCTGTGTAATGAATTTAGAATTGTTCCGCAGCTATGTATTATAGACTTTAAAGTTGCCCGGAAGAAAGTCTATAGCAGTTTAGAAGATTTATATATATTAAATTTTCGCGGCCGCGAAAAAATAGTATATAATCCTGCCGGTTACATTACGACTAGACTGGTAAAAGCAGTTGAGAAAGCTATAAGAAGATACCTAATAACAGGAAAACAAGAGATTATTAGAGTTATAGGCGAGGAAGATCTGGCGGGAGTTCCCGCTGTTCTTCTGGCGTCGTTAGGTTCGTTGGTTCTATACGGCCAACCGGGTGAAGGAATTGTGGCGGTTGAAGTGACGGAAGAAAAAAAACGAGAGATACTTGAGATTCTTAATGAATAGTATAAAGAGCATATCGTCAATCTAAAAATATTAAAATTGACAAATTACTGCAGCTGCAGTAATTTGTCAGGAGGCTAAATTAAGAAAATGGGGGTTTATCTATTTAAATATTCTGGGACAAATATCTATTTCCAGGCAGCCAAAAAGCTGATAGACGTATTATCTCGATCTTTGAGAGAAAGAAAAAAGACTCTGCTTCTTCTATCCGGCGGAAGCGTTATCGCACTTTATCCAAAATTGGCAAAATTCACACAATTGAAAATTGCCCAAGTCGACGAGCGCTTTCAACCGGAGAATAAAGACGATGTCAATGCAGAAGCAATTGCTAAGACAGGTTTCCTATTACCTTATTATAAAGTGCGGCAGGACACAACATTAGCCGAAGCTGCCCGTGGCTACGATAACGAAATCTCAAAACTTATGGAATGGGCTGATTATAAAGTAGCCGTGCTCGGAATAGGGGAGGACTGTCATACGGCGGGGTTAATTCCGGGATATAAAGACAGTTGGAATAAAGACAGCTTTGTAGTTGGTTATACACTCACAAACGATCAAAAATTCAGGCAAAGAATAACTGTTACACCGAAGTTAGTAAAGCAGCTTGATTACGCTTTGGTTGTAGCAATAGGAGAGAAAAAGAAAACCGCCATCCAAAACGCGCTGAAGAAAGAAAATTTAAGAAAATTAAACAAATTTCCGGAAGCATTAATCCAGAAAATAAAAAAAGTGGATTTGTATACGGATATAATAAGCTGATAAAATATAAAGTATGATTCCTGATATTACACCGGATCTGCGTCAAAACATCATCGTCACGATTTACCTTATTTTCTCCCATAACTATATTGCTTTTATGTATCTTATCGGACTTCTTCTGGCAATTGGCTTAGCTATCTACAGGCCTTCCAGATTTACCATTTTCACTTTTTTGGGTTTTGCCATTCTTCTTTTTTCCTATGAATACGATAAACATATTATTTCAGCACTTCGGGAACAGACTACCCAGTCGTTAATCACCCTTCAACCACATTATAAACTGCAAAAGCTGATCGATTTGGTGATTAGCAGCGCTTTACCGGTCTTCTTCTATGTTCTTGGCTGGATTTTTATCTTTATCGCCATTATCTACGGAGCCATTAAAATCGGCAAATCCGAAAAAAACCACCACTAAATTTGCTTTCATAACAAATCTCGGGTTACACCTCTATTTCATTGGTTCATAAGCTGTCATACCAGGATTATATTTTGGTTTTAACCAATAACTTGGATTATTAGAATCTAATGATATTGTTCTTTCACACCCTAAATTATGTTTATCAGCTACCCCGGCTGCAAAAGTAGCAAATCGGCCTAAGGGATCTCTTGGGTATGATTTTCGCGGTTCCATTGAAGCTGAAAGAATTCCCCAGTTGCCCCCACCCGGAGGGGCATATTTGGCCGTCCATATCCCATTCCTGACTGAAGTGTCGCGATTAAATTCTTCCACCTCAGCTTGAATCGCGGGAGTTAAACCAATAAGCTCGGTTGTTGCTCTAGTAATCGTATCAATCTGCTTTGGTGACAATTCGCTATTCATGAATGCATTTTATGCTTGAATTATTGAAAATTCAAGTCGGCAGGCGTAAATTTAATTTTGCCTTGCTTTTCTTCTCCCTTTATTTCTGCTATATTTCTTCTAATGCAAACAACAATTTCCCCCTTTGTCATGGTGATTTTTGGGGCAACCGGCGATTTGACATCCCGGAAACTGATGCCGGCTCTTTATAATTTATTATCTTATAAAACACTTCCGGAGAGATTTTTCGTCGTTGGTTTTGCCAGACGGCCTTTTTCCCATGAGGAGTTCCGCTCTCTTATGAAAGAGGCGATTTTGAGACATATAAAGGGGAAAAAAATAGATATGGAAGCACTAAATAAATTACTACAAAACCTTTATTACCAGCAGGGTTTGTTTGAGGAAAAGGAGCCCTATGAAAAGCTGATAAACCTTCTGTCTTCTTTTGACAAAGAAATAGGCGCTTGCATAACCCGCTTTTTTTATCTGGCTGCTCCTCCTCTCAATTATTCCACAATTCTTAATAAACTAGCCTCCACCCGTTTGAGTGAGGGATGCGGCCAAGGGAGTAGTAAATGGACGAGGGTTTTGATCGAAAAACCTTTTGGCAAGGATTCGGATACGGCCAAAAAGCTGGAAGAGCAGTTAACTCACACTTTTGAGGAAAGACAGATATACAGAATTGACCATTATCTGGCGAAAGAGAACATCCAGAATATTTTGGCTTTCAGATTTGCCAATGCCATGTTCGAGCCCTTATGGAATAAGGATTGTATAGATCATGTACAGATTGTTTTGGCGGAAAATAGCGGTATCGGTAACCGTGGTAAATTTTATGAAGGGGTAGGGGCCTTAAAAGACGTTGTTCAAAACCATTTGATGGCCATGCTGGCTTATATTGCTATGGATGAGCCCGGCAGTATGAGTGTAGATTCGATAAGAGCAGAGCGTGTTAAAGTTTTACAAAGCATCAAAAAAATGACAAAGGAATATATCATCAGCAATATTATCAGAGGTCAGTATGGTAAGGGTTTGATAAATGAACGGAAGGTTGAAGGCTACCGGGAAGAAAAAAATATCGCACCCGATTCCTTGACCGATACCTATATTGCTATGAAACTATATCTTGATAACAAACGCTGGGACGGTGTCCCTTTTTATCTTCGGACAGGAAAAAGAATGCCGTTTTCAGCAGCCCGGATTTCAATACAATTTAAAAAACCAACTCATAAGTTTTTTGAAAGTATCCATGAACACAAAGAACATTGGCATGACAACGTTCTGACTTTCCGTATACAACCAAGAGAAGGAATAAGTTTACAAATGCTGGCCAAAAAGCCGGGACTCGGTTTCAGCTTACAAAATGTCAAAATGGATTTTTCTTATGAATCATCTTTCGGACACAAACTTTTTGATTCATACGAGAGGTTGCTTATTGATTCGATACGCGGTGACCAGACTCTTTTTGCCACCAACAGCGGATTCAACGCTACCTGGAAAGTTGTTACCGATATCGAAAAAGTCTGGGCGCAGTTACCACTTCCTAAATTCCCCAATTACCAGGCCGGAAGCTGGGGGCCAAAAGAAGCAGAGGAATTGATTAGTAGGGACGGAAGACATTGGCTGCTGCACTAAAACCTGAACATATTTTGTTATATGATATGTATACCTGCCCATGATTCTTACCGATAACAAATTAAAAGAAATCATACTTGCTGCTCATCTTCTTGATGAAAAAAGCTGGAACAACATAGTGGAATTCGCCAAAAATTCTGATATTTCCCTTACTGATGCGTTGATTGAAAAAGATATCGTCCCCGATGAAACGTTTGGTGCGTTAATAGCCAAAGAACTCAACCTTCCCTTTGTAACATTATCAAAAATAAGTATTCCCGAGGATGTTTTTCCGATTATCCCTGAAAGAATTGCCAGAAAACAGAAAGTGATTGCCTTTGGCAAAGAAGGAAATATCATAAAATTGGCAATGAATGATCCACGAAATCAAGAATTGCAACAAATGGTAGCCAAAAAAACAGGTTGCCAGGTAGCTGTTTATTTTGCTTCAGAGCGGGATATTTTCAATACACTGCATATCTACAAAAAAGATCTCCAAAAAAGATTCGATAATCTTCTAAGTGATGTCATCAGTAAGTCAAGTGTGACTGTTTCAGATGATGCGCCTATTGCGAAAATTGTGGATCTTCTCATGGAAACCGCTTATCAAGAAAAAGCTTCCGATATACATATCGAGTCGGAAGAAAAAAATTCTCTGGTGCGTTTTCGTATAGATGGTATATTGCATGATGTTTTGATTTTCCCAAATAATTTGCACGAGAGAATCATTACCAGAATAAAGATTCTGGCAAAACTGCGAACAGATGAACATCTAGCGCCACAAGATGGAAAAATCAGAATGAAGCTTGATGAAGAGAATATAGATCTTCGAGTTTCTATCGTGCCCATAGTTGATGGAGAGAAGGTAGTCATTCGGGTTCTCGCGTCCAGATTTAGAGAGTTGTCTTTACAAAATCTGGGGATGAGCGGAGAAGATTTAAAAAAAGTATCAGAAGCTATGAACAAATCGTATGGAATGATTCTCTCAACGGGTCCTACCGGTTCAGGCAAAACGACTTCTATTTACGCTATTTTAAAGATATTAAATACCAGAGGAAAAAATATTACTACTATCGAAGATCCGGTAGAATACCGCATCAAAGGCGTAAATCAGATCCAAGCCAATCCCAAAACCAATCTTACCTTTGCGAATGGGCTTCGGTCAATTTTGCGCCAGGACCCCAATATTATCTTTGTGGGGGAGATACGGGATAATGAAACAGCAGGAATTGCCGTCAACGCTGCCCTTACGGGGCATTTGGTTTTATCTACTCTCCATACCAATGATGCCGCCACTACTCTTCCCAGATTTTCTGATATGAAAGTGGAACCATTTCTGGTGGCGTCAACGGTCAATGTGATTGTGGCGCAAAGGTTGGTGCGGAAAATCTGTGAAATGTGTAAAGCCCAAGTTTCCATACGTATTGAGGAATTATCAAGACATATTCCCATTGAGCTCATTCGGAAAAATTTTGGACAAGATCAAGAAATCAAAACGTTCAAGGGAAGCGGTTGTAAAATCTGTCACTTTACCGGCTACTCTGGAAGAATAGGCGTCTTTGAGGTACTTTTGGTCAGTAAAGAGATACGGAAGCTTATTACCGAAAAGAATGATTCGGATGTTATACGGGACAAAGCGGTAGAAGAAGGAATGACTACTATGTTGGATGATGGTCTGCAAAAGACACTGAAAGGATTAACTACAATTGAAGAAATTTTAAGAGTCACCAGGATAGAATCAGCATGAACACAGAAAATATCACCTTATCCGGCGGGGAGAAAATAGGTCTTATCAGTAATCTCTCTACCATGTTGATCTCCGGTATTTCTTTACTTGAGACAATTGATTCTCTCTTAGAAGATTCCAGAGGTAATCTCAAGAAAGTATTGGAAGTAATCAGAGAAGATATGGCTCAGGGAAAATACCTCTATGTGTCCTTTTCCCAGTTCCCCAATATTTTTGATGAAGTAACCGTCAATATTATTCATGCTGCAGAGGAGGCAGGTACTCTGGATCAGACACTGAAAGATTTAAGAGAATATCTTACCAAAGAGATGGAATTTAGCGATAAGGTAAAAAATGCATTAATTTACCCATTGGTCATCGCTTGTGTTTTTTTCAGTGTTCTTTTCCTTATTCTCATTTTTGTCATACCGAAAATCTCCCAAGTGTTTTTGCGCTTAAAAGTTCCTTTACCTCTTCCCACCAAAATACTTATTTTTATTTCAAACATCATACTGCATTACACGATTCCGTTTCTCTCCATAACAGCTATTCTCATTTTGGGTTTATTTTATCTTTCCAGGCGGCACAAAAAATTTTTCTTAAATATCTTATTGAATCTGCCTTTTATATCTGATCTGGCTCGGATAATAGACCTGACCAGATTTTCCCGAAGCCTTTCTCTTCTTTTGGCAGCCGGAATTCCCATTACCGCTGCATTAAGTTTGACCAAAAAAACGGTCAACAAAGAAGATATAGCACGTGTGATTAGTTCAGCTGGAGAAAGTGTATTATCTGGTAAAAGAATATCTGACGCTTTAAAAGAAGCAAAAACGATCATTCCGGTTATCATGATAAAGATTATTGAAGCAGGAGAAAAAAGCGGTACTTTGGATAGATCTCTTCAGGAAATTTCGGAACATCTTGACTATCAGGTATCCCAAATCCTTACAAGACTTTTGACACTGATGGAGCCGTTACTTATGGTGGTAGTAGGAATCATGGTTGGTAGTATGATGATGGCTATCATCGCGCCTATCTATAGCATGATCGGCCAGGTAGGAGCCAGATGAAAGGATTTACCTTAATCGAACTTTTGGTTGTTCTCTCATTTTTTGCATCTTTTTTTGGTCTGGCTACCGTGAGACTTCTCTCATCAGTTCAAAAAACTACGAGTACCGCCACTCTCACGACGCTTATTTCCGATATCAAAAGTCAGCAGATTAAAGCTATGACAGGGGATACGCAAGGTACAGGGTTAAATAATAATTACGGGATCTATTTCGGTAATAATCAATACACTTTATTTACAGGTGTTTATTCCTCAGGTAATGCTTTCAACTTCAGCATACCGCTGGGTGGTAATCTCCAGTTTATAAATAGTACCATTCCTGCCGGGCAACTCATTTTTGTAAAGGGAAGTGGGGAAGTCTCGGGATTTGTAAGTGGTCAAGATGCGGTAACTCTTACCGATACCCAATCGGCAGAACAAAAAACGATAACCGTGAATCGATACGGTGCGATTAAATCAGTTAATTAATCTTTGTAAAGATATGCGAGTAGATACTACCGGTAGTAAAAAAGGCCAATCCATCATTGAGCTTATTCTGGCAATTGGTCTTGCCTCTGTTTTTCTTCCTGCTCTTTTGATGGGGCTTGTTTCTTCCCGGGAAGGGTATGCACAGCAAAATCAGAGGTTGGATGCAACTCATCTTCTTCGGGAGGCAGAAGAAGCAGTCAGAGTAGTACGAGAGAACAGCTGGAGTCAAATAGCCAATAATGGTACGTATCATCCTGTCATTTCTGGAAATACCTGGAGTTTAGCAAGCAATGCCGAATCAGTTTCAGGTTTTACCCGGTCAATTGTCATAAGCGATGTGTATAGAGATGCCAGCGGGAGTATTTCCTCAAGCGGAAATATTGACCCCTCAACAAAAAAAACAGTAGTTACTGTTTCATGGAGTGGGCCAATCTTATCGTCTGTTTCTTCAACTGCATATCTGACCCGGCACCTTAAAAACGCAGCCTTCATCGACACTAGCGAAGTTAATTTTAACGCCGGAACTTTAACCAATGCGGCGGTAACAACAACCAACGGCGGAGAGGTGGTTTTGGGAGCCGGAGGATACGGCAACTGGTGCAAACCTAACTTATCAATTGCGGCTATTGATCTTCCCAAAAGCGGGATAGCCAATGCCCTGATGGCGATAGAGGGTAAAGCTTTTGCCGGTACAGGTGATAATGCCGCGGGTGTTTCCTTTGCCAATATTTCAATAACCGACACCAATCCGCCGCAAGCCTCCGCAGTCGGAACTTTTGACGGCTATAAAACCAATAGTGTTTTTGGCGAAAGCAGCTATGCATATCTTGGGACGGACAATAACGCCAGGGAAATTGTCATTATCGACCTGACTCAAATAGTCGGCGGAAAATATGAGGAGATTGGCTATTTTAACGCTCCTGGAAACGGCAATGGCAACAGCGTTTTTGTCTTGGGAAATATCGGCTTTATGACCGATGGAAATAAACTTTACACGTTTGATCTTTCCAGTAAGTCAGGATCACGTTCTCAGCTTGGTGTAACAACACTTGCGGGGGAAGGTGAAAAAGTCTTTGTAGTTGGTAATTATGCCTATGTAGCCATTGATTCGACATCAACACAACTCCAGATAGTAGAGGTTAGTCCTGATGGTAAGGTACTTACTGTCGTCGGGCAAGCAAGTGTAAATGGGGGCGATGGAAAAGATGTGTATGTAAATAGTTCAGCAACACGGGCATATCTTGTGACAAGCGCCTCGGCAGCACAGCGCGAATTTTTTATCGTTGATGTTTCTACCAAGTCAGGCAGTCGTCCAACTATAGGCAGCTTTGAGGCAAGCGGGATGAATCCAAAAGGGGTAACGCTCGTGACAGGCAATAAAGCCATCACCGTGGGAACAGGAGGAGAAGAATATCAGGTGATTGATCTCAATAATGAAACTATTCCTTCTCGCTGCGGAGGTCTAAATATCGATTCGGGCGTAAACGGTATGTCGTCGGTTAGCGAAACAGACGGAGATGCTTACTCGTATATTATTACCGGTGATGTAAGCAGCGAATTTAACATGATTGAAGGCGGTCCGGGAGGCCAGTATGCTATGTCCGGAACATATGAATCTGCAACATATGCCTATCCCAGTACTTCAAGTCCTCAACAAATATCCTTGAATCGATTTATAGCAAATATAGCAAAGCCAGCCGGAACTGATATAAAACTGCAACTGGCCACAGCCGATCCGGTAAGCGGAAGCTGTAGTGGGGCTGCTTTTACCTATGTGGGGCCAGATGGAACGGGATCCACTTATTACACACCAGGGAACGATACTGCCATAAGCGCAGCATTTCCCATCTCTACAACGGGAAGTTTAAAAAACCCATCCTCTTGTATCCGCTATAAAGTGTCTTTATCTACAACGGATAGAAATGCAACACCGGTTTTTTATGATATGACTGTTAATTATTCACAATGAAAAAAACTGTTTACGGGTTTACCCTTATTGAAATGATACTGTATATCAGCCTTCTCACTGTGCTGATGACGATCTTGACTTCATTATTTATTTCAATTCTTGATAACCAACTGAAGACTTCGGAAACATCGGAAGTGGAACAGGATGGCAGATTTATCATTGCCAGATTTATCTATGATATTTCTCAAGCGCAAAATATCACGTTGCCTGCCACTGTTGGTGGTACAAGTAGTAGTTTGCAGTTTACACAAAGTGGCATAAACTATACATATAGTCCCAGTAACGGTAATCTTCAACTTTCTGACGGGACTTATACGGATATGCTCAATAGTTATAACACTTCGATCTCAAATCTTACCTTTCAACGGTTAGGCAATGCTTCGGGGAAAAATACCATCTCCGTACATTTGATGGTCACAAGTAAAATACAAAGTCCGGGCGGAGGCTTTGAACAAAAAGATTTTACTATTACGGTGGGTACACGATGATGAAAAAAAAGAAAACGTATCCTGAAAAAGGACAGGCTTTGATCATACTCTTGATTTTTATGATTATTGCTCTCACCGTGACCTCTGCCGGAGTAATGGTTGTTTTGGTAAATAGCATTTCAGCAAGCAGTATCTCCCAGTCCCAAGAGGTTTATTTTATCGCGGAAAGCGGTATTGAAAATGCACTCCTGCGGCTGGCTAGAGATCCAAACTATACGGGGGAAAATGTAATTGTGGGAAGCGGTACAACGGCGGTTACCATTTCCGGGGGAAGCACAAAAACGATTACTTCAACCGCTACCCTCGGCAATTTTAAGAAACAAATCATAGCTTCTGCCTTATACAACAATTATGTCTGGAGTGTAAATTCCTGGAAGGAGAACTTTTGATGCTTCCCCAACCCCAAAAACAAGCCGTTTTATTTCTCACCAATGACAGAATGGAACTGTATATGCCGGATATGGCAAATATTCTCACCTATTATTTTTCTGACAAAATTGTCAGAGACTTGGAGGTGGTAGATCAAGTTGCTTTGGATTTAGATATCCAGTCATTTGTGACCCGAAACCAACTGTTTTCTGTTGAGGTGTATATTCTCTTATCAGAGACCGTCTATTTTGCCAAAGATCTTGTTGAAGATCCATCATTTCATCTGGATATAGAAATCGGCAAATTCATTGAGAACGTACCGTTTGAAAATACCACATCCAGGATATACAAAGCGGTAAATACGACCAAGTTTGTTGTTGCCAATAAGGACTTTCTGGAGGCCATCCGTGTTGCATTGGTCAATCAAGGTCTCCTTGTTTGGGCAGTTGTTCCGGCATGTATCGTAGGGGAGGGTATTTTATCTCTAACCAGACAAACAGGAGAACACGTTTTGGCAAAGACTGACATCATGAAACAAAATACTCTTTTATCAGAAATGCCATCGATGCAATCAGCTTCTCAAAAGCAGAATGCAAAAAAGGAAAAGAAACAAACAGGTATACTTTTGGCAGTATTTATTATCTTACTTATCATTCTGGGGATTATGCTGTATCAAAATGCAAAAAGCCAATCTGGACGGGGTAATCAAAGTACCTCACGGGGCTTGACCCCGCTATAACGCTTACCTTCT
>MFJR01000001.1:22218-24269 GCA_001780955.1 Candidatus Gottesmanbacteria bacterium RIFCSPLOWO2_01_FULL_39_12b
CAGGGCTTGACAAGGAAAATAGTATGTGTTTAACTCAAGTTAATATTAATTATAAAGGAGGATATATGATAAAAAGGCAAAAAGGTTTTACTCTTATCGAGATTCTGGTCGTCATCGGTATCTTGTCAATATTGTTTGGGATAGCTTTGGTAGCTATTAACCCTGCCAAACAGTTTTCCCAAGCAAACAATACCAGCAGAAGGAATGGTGTACTGGCGATACTCAATGCCATTCATCAATATGGAGCTGACAATAAAGGCGCTCTTCCTTCTGGTGTTACCACGACTGCTCAAACAATTGGTAGTGGTACTGGAGAAGCCAATATCTGTTCAGACCTGGTTACCAAATATCTAGCGGCTCTTCCACGTGATCCGTCTGTTACCGGAGGAGATATTGCTGATTGTAGTGCTACTCATACGACTGGTTATCAGGTAGTCAAAAGTGATACCGATAACAGGGTGACGGTTAGCGCTCCGAGCGCTGAACTGAGCGAGACTATCTCGGTGACCCGTTAAAAGTAAATAAAATTATTTATTATCAGGCGCCCCGCGGGGCGCCTGATTTTCATGTATACTAAAGATTAATATGAAAATAGGTTTTATCGGTTTAGGAAGAATGGGTAAAGCCATGGTTTTGCACTTTCTGGAGGAGGGAGTGGATGTGGTTGTCTATAATCGTTCATCGGAGAAGACAGATGAACTAAAAGTAGAAGTAGCTAAAAGTCATTTCGATCCGCCGGTTGGCGGAGAGAAATCTAGCGAAGCGTCTTTATCATTGCGTCCCGCCAAAGGCGGGACTAGATCCCCCGACAAGCTTCGGGATGACAGGAGTATAGGGAAACTTACACCTTGTTATAACCTAAATCATCTTGTTAATAATTTAGCTCCTCCTCGTATTATCTGGCTCATGGTGGAACACGGAAAACCGGTGGATGAGGTGATTAGGGAGCTAATTAAGGCCGGTGTAACTAAAGGAGACATCATTATTGACGGCGGCAATTCTTTTTATAAAGATTCGGTAAAAAGACATAAATTCTTAAAAGAAAAAGGCATAAACTTTTTAGATATGGGTACAAGCGGAGGATTGGAAGGGGCTAGAAACGGTGCCTGTCTGATGATCGGCGGAGAAAAAAATATTTACGAAAAACTTGTGCCGCTTTTCCAAAAGCTGATAGGGACAAAGGGCGGATATGCCTATTTTGGCCCCGCCGGAGCGGGGCATTTTGTGAAGATGGTTCATAACGGTGTGGAGTACGGGATGCTGCAGGCAATCGGAGAAGGCTTTGAACTTTTAGCGAAAGGGCCTTATGATTTGAATTTTCATCTGATTTCCAAGAATTGGAATTCCGGCAGTGTGGTAAGAGGCTGGCTGATGGAACTTCTGGAAAGAGCTTTACAAAAGGATCCTAAACTTAAATCTTTTTCCGGAATTATCGGCGGCGGTTCTACCGGAGAGTGGACGGTTGAAACTGCCAAAGAGTTGGAAGTTAAAGTTCCTGTGATTAAGGAATCTTTAGATGCAAGGAAAAAATCACTTGACAAACCTTCATTTTCAGGTAAAGTAGTAGCAGCTTTGCGATATCAATTCGGGGGGCATAAAGTATGATTTATCTAGGGAGCGATCATGGCGGTTTTGACCTCAAAGAAAAAATCAAAAAGTGGTTGACTCAATGGGGATACACTTTTGAGGATTTGGGAAATAATATTTACGATCAGGAAGACGATTATCCGGAGTTTGCTTTTACGGTTGCCCGAAAAGTTTCCGGTGATGAGGAGAAAGGCTTACGATATCCGCTTGAGTGGAAACAAAGGTCCAAAGGTATACTGCTTTGCCGGTCTGCGGCAGGCATGTTGATTGCCGCTAACAAAATAAAGGGAGCCCGTGCCACAACCGCCTTTGATACCAGAAGCGCCAGACATTCCAGATTGCATAACGATGCCAATATTCTGGCTCTTTCCGGTGATTGGCTGGAGGATTATCAGGCAAAAAAGATTTTAAAAGTTTGGCTGGAAACAGAATTTTCGGGGGAGGAAAGACACGTAAGAAGACTG
>MFJR01000001.1:24281-25078 GCA_001780955.1 Candidatus Gottesmanbacteria bacterium RIFCSPLOWO2_01_FULL_39_12b
GAAATACGAAAATGATTGATGTTATTCCTGCCATTTTAGAAAATGATTTTACCGAAGTTGAGAAAAAGATCCGATCTGTGGAAAATCTTGTTTCTTGGGTTCAGATTGATATAGCCGATAATACTCTTGTTCCCAATTCCACTTTTTCCGACCCTTTACCATTTAAAGATTTTAAAACTCCTGTTAATTTAGAGCTTCATATGATGGTGAAGGACCCATTAAGATATTTAGAAAGATTCGCAACCTCAGGTTTTAAAAGATTCTTTGCCCATGTGGAAGGAAATTATGTTGATGAGTATATCGAGAAATGTTATCAGTTAGGAGTCGAGGTGGGGTTGGCCATCGACGGTCCTACATCGTTTGAGATGATACATAAATATCTTGACAATCTTGATTGTGTTCTGGTAATGGCCATAGAAGCGGGGGAATCCGGAAGGCCTTTTCGAGGGGATACGATTGAGAAAATTAAAAAAATCAGAGAGGTAGATCTGGAAATCCCCATCGCCGTTGACGGAGCCATGAACGAGGAAAATGCCAGAAAAGTCGTGGCCGTTGGTGCCACACGTATAAACTCTAATTCATATATTTTCAAATCTACAGATATAAAAGGTGCGGTAGAGGCATTAAAATCTTTGTAGTGGTCGGATAACCTTTTTGACAAAATCCTGCAGCCGTGTTATTTTGTCAATTTTCTCGGAGATGAATTTTCAGGTGAAATTTGGTAACGTATGCGTATGAAAGACGGTAAGACAGATCAATACAGAAAAATAGCCAAATTTCTGCGCTATTTTACTCTT
>MFJR01000002.1:0-8486 GCA_001780955.1 Candidatus Gottesmanbacteria bacterium RIFCSPLOWO2_01_FULL_39_12b
CATATGAGGGGTAGTTTACCATGTTTTAGAAGATAAAGAAGCCCCAAAACATCGTTTTTATCAACACATTTCTTCAATTAAACCACATTTCTTCAATTAAACCTCTTTTCCGGAAGGATCTGATCAAACTGCCGTTTTCGCTACAGAAGAGGCTTTAATAGCTCGTACTCCTGATTATCCTGCTGAAATTGTTGAAGCTTTTGCCGTTTTAGACCAGGCAACAGTACAAGTAGAAGGTAGCTCAGGCGTCAGTTGGTTTCCTTGTACGGGAACGGTAACTGAAATGGTTGAAAAAGAGGATAAAATCTTGATAATTGTTCTCACTGCTGATCACTGTTTCGGAAAACTGAACGAGGCGGAGGAGATTTTCAATGATCAAAGTACTCTTTCTGTTCGCCTGTCACAGCCTCATAGATACTCGGCCGGGATAAATCCTGTTATTGTTGCCGGGGAAGGTACGGATCAATCGAGATTGGTTTATGTTGGAAGTGGTAGTAGTGATCTGGGTATTTTTGCGATGGAGGTAGAAAGGGAAACATTAGGCATTCTTCCACTGAGTTTCATTCCCCCTGCGCTTTCCTGGGAGCCAAATCCTGTCACTGATAAGCTTATCTACCATGTTTTTCCGCCCGAAATAAGACATGATGGAATAAAAAGGACAGCTTTTCTGTTAAGTAACTCAGGCGGAAACCCTATAATAGTAAAAGGCGAAGATGTGGATTTGGATATACCTGGAGAATTTGTCGTGATGAATACTTTACCAGGGTCAGGTTCAAGTGGAGGTGGAGTGATTAAGGTTGTTCCGGGATTACCAAATCAAGTTATAGGTATAATTACGGCACAAGGACTTGGAGGCGGTGCCATAAAGGGTAGTTATATTAACGGTGATTTCAGTTTAATCACGCCTCTTGCTGGATACATAAATTTAGTTGCCGTCGCTAAAAAGGCGCTAGGGTGGTGAATTTCGAAGAATGCCAAATGAGAGTAACAAAAAGAGGGTTTAGGAAAGGGCGGTAAGCCTAAGTATCTCAAAAAATTGAGAGACTTTCCCCAAGGGGGAGGAAATCCGTCCAGAAAATCGGGCGGATTTCCTTTGTGAACGGCTAGATCACGATTTGATTATGGCCACTATTAGGCCTATCGCAATCCAACCGATTAGCATGAGTGATCCCAAGCAGATGGGACTCATTTTGGCCTCCTTTCATGATTTTTCTTTATTTTGAGCATGACTTTGAAGCTAAATACATATTGGCTTCAAAGTCATGCTCCTCATTCCAACAGCACCTTTTGTCGGAATGAGCCTGTCACGGAGAAAAAAGTTTTTCATCTGCAACAGGGAGAAAGGAGATAAGGTCCAACTCCCATTTAATGCTGTTTAAGTCGAAGTTTGGACTTAAGAGCATTAAGAATTTATCAATATATTCAGTATATTATCAATAGATTACTCATCATTTATCAGCATATGCGTAAAAGTGATGAATACAAATGGGAAATTGTTCCTATATTAAGCCTAAACCCTCTTTTGTTAAGGTGCCTGATGAAGTTGAAATGCTACTAAGCTTTTTTAGTAGTTTTCAAAGATCATCCTTTTTTTACCCCTTAACAAGAGAAGTAATACTTTTATTACCCCCTTATTAAGGGGATACTTTCTGGTTATATCCAACGTCACATTACTATAGGTTTAAAATCCGGACAATGCAGCGTGGTGATGTATTATCATAAAAATGGAAATTGAAAATCGGACAAAGAAAATTTATAATGATATCTATGAACCATAAGTTTCCAGCAAAAATTTTTATCGACGGGGGAGTGCCGGAAGAGACTAACCAGGCAAAAAAGCTTTTGGGATTCCTTGACGGGCAGACAACTAATCCTTCACTGATTGCTAAAAATCTAAAAAGCCGGCTCGGTAATGGCCAACCGGTTTTGCTAACTGAAAGTATGGCTTTGGAGGAATACAAGAGGATTGTTACCGAGATGAATCTAATCATTCCCCAGGGGTCAATATCAATTCAGGTTTTTGTTGATCAGGAGACTAAGGCAGAGGAAATGTTAGAGCAGGCGCGAGAAAGAAATAAGTGGATTCCTAATGCTTCGATAAAATTTCCTTGTATCAGTGAGGGATTAAAAGCAGCAGAAATTGCCTGCAGGGAGATGCCTATAAATATTACACTCGTTTTTTCTCAATCTCAGGCCGCCGCCGTCTATGAATCAACTAAAAATGCCAAGTTTCCGGTTTTCATTTCTCCATTTGTCGGACGGCTTGATGATAAGGGAGAGAATGGTATGCAAGTGATTGAAAATATATTAAGAATGTATAAAGAGGGAAATCGTCATATAGAGGTTTTGACAGCCAGTGTTAGAAATATTGATCATATTTTGTATGCACTTCATTTAAGATCTAATATTATTACTATTCCCTTAAAAGTGTTTTCAAGTTGGGCAGATTTAGGATTTAAAATGCCGGAGGAAAATTATACCTATCCGGTGGGTGCGTTGAAAGCTATTCATTATAACCAGGATATTGTTTTAGGGAAAAACTGGCAGGAATATGATCTCCAACATGAGTTAACTGATAAAGGCGTATCTTCTTTCTGGTCCGACTGGATGGGTTTATTCTAATAATTATTTACGTTTTTTCATCTCCGCTTCGATCAGCTGGCGAAGATAAACAGATTTGGGAATTTTGTTTTTTCTGGAAAAATGATCTAAGTAGCTTGCGATTTTAGAAGTGATAAAAAAAGTAAAGCGCATATCGTCTGTCCCTTGGACGTAATTAATGAAATCATCAAGTATCCCTTTTACTGTATCCGGAGTGTATTTCTCGCAGATCAGGCTTTCATCCTGATGGTGAGCCAAAAGGGAGGGGGGATGACCTGCACTGTAGAGGATTAAAACAGGTTTATGTCGATTTAAGGCCAGAGAGATTTCGTACCCGACGCTGATACTGGGAAATGAGGTTTCGGCAACCAGAAAGTCGCATGAGTTGATCCATTTATCGAGTTGTTTCTGGAATTTAAGTCGCTCCTCCCTGGTTTCCATGCGGATTTGGTTTTCTGTGGCGTTAATGATGTGATCGGAAACAACGTCAATTTTTTTGGCTTTAAGGGAATCAATAATGCGTAAGTAATTATTTAAATAATGTTTCTTTCCAACCACAGAAGCAGTAAAATAAGCTGTCATGACAAATATAATATACCACGATCGGGGCTTGGTATCAAAGAGATGACGATCTATATATGAGACTATTTATCGCAATTAATTTTCCGGACAAAATAAAAAGAGGCATTTTATTGCAGATTGTAAAACTTAAGTTGCTGATCCCGCAAGTTTCTTGGGTAAAGGCGGAAAATCTTCACCTGACTCTGAAGTTTTTGGGTTATTCAAAAGGAGATAAGTTAGAGAAGATAAAAAAGGGGATAGGAGCGGTTATAAAAGATTTCGAACCTTTTGAATTGAATATTTCAAAGGGAGGTTACTTTCAACGCGAACCTTTTATAATTCAATTAAATCTTGGAAACTCAGCCACGTTAAATAGTTTAGCGAATCGGTTGGAAAAAGAAATGGGGAAACTCGGGTTTAAAAAAGAAATCCATCCATATACTCCGCATGTAACCCTTGGTAGGGGAAGGAGATTGAAGAAAGAAGAAGTTGAAGATATCAAAAGAGCAATCAATCAGATACGATCTCTTGCTCCAATAAAATTTGAAGTTAAAAATATTACACTTGTGGAAAGTCAGATGACCAGATCAGGTTCAATTTATACGGATTTAGACGTTTACGAATTCCCCGTTTAGCTTGAGGTAGAAAGGGACGATTTTGAGTTTGGGGAATTTCTGGCGGATTATTCTTTTGGCAAAGAGAAGGTCTTTTTTGTGCTTGGCAAAAGTTCCTTCTTCTCCGTAAGCTCCGCAGTCTTCGTGATTGATCAGATACACTTCACAAATGTGATGGAGTTTGTAGGAAAGTTCCACCTGGTCCAAGACAAACGGCAGATTTTTCACTCCTCCTGCGATAGCGACCCTGTCAAAACCAGCCTCATCAAGATTGCTTTGCGTCCATTTTCTTAAAAACTTTCTCAAGCGAAAATCCATACAGGAAATCACAATCGCCTGGCAGGTGTGTTGTACATGGTTAACTTCAGACATAAGAAGGATTTTATTTTAGCAGATCCGGTTTGGGTTGACAATATAAATTTATTTGGTAGAATAGCAAAAATCTAATTTTATTATGGCACATCCGTTAGAAGCAAACATTGGTGAAAGAAGAAGGTTTCTTCCCCCTAGGGATATTTTATTGTGGGGGGGGGAATTCATTGGAGTTGGTGCTGCACTTTGGGCAGCTCGTGAACTTGGTTTAGGGCAGACTTATGTTGATTTGATGCAATCTCTAGCCCACGCTGGAATGGTTGCAGAATCATTAAATCACCTTAGAGAAACAATACAAAATCCCGAAATGTTAAAACCCGCAGCTATGGGTATCGGTTTTGTGGCAGGAGTTGTAACAGACGTGATTTATTCAGGGGAAACATTAGTTCTCTTAAACGGAAGGATTAGATTGACAGGGACAGGAGAATATAGATTAATTGATGGAGTGCGAGAAAGAGACGAAGAATGCGTAGATGCGAGAATCGAAAGGAGTCAGCAACACGCAGTTGAACCGGGAGCTGGTCAGATGGGTGGGGCGTTTATTATGAATAATGCTTTGGCTTTAGGAATACATAATTTGACAGGAAAGGGATTAATTCAAGATTTTTTGACTGGCTATTTTGTTGGACGAACACTTCCTACTGCGTTGGTTACCGCAGGTAAAACTACATATTCGGCGTTAAGAACAGCAGTTGAAAGTCATATTACTGGTTTAGGTCCGGTGAGGGAAAATAAACTACCACATGATCATGGTTGCGGATGGAGTGGTACTGAAAATGTTCTTAAACATTGGTTAAAGTTTAGTGAAGGTTTACATGAACAGAAGGTTAAAATATTGGATGCTTGGAATAGAGTTGATGCTTTTGTAAATACAGCTGTTTGGGAACCATTACTTAACGTATTTGAGTTTCCATTGAGTGCAGGTACCTACATAATTAGTCCAAATTTTGATACAGTTTTTATTCATGAATTACCTCACACATAATATATTTTCTCCTCAAATATCTGGAAAGACAGATGGTCTTGTGCGGTTTAGATTTTATAACTTTTTAGTTTGATCTTGTTCTTTCGACGTGCTAAATTTCACAACTGGTAAAATTCCTCTTGCGTCTTCTACCCAAATACTGAATACTGTAATTAATGGCCAAATTTGTACCGGATGTTAAAACCCAAAGGTGGATCGTGGTGGCTCCGTGGCGGCTGGTGAGACCCGATGAGCATAAAGGAAAAGATAAAAAACCGGAGTGTCCTTTTTGTTGCGGTAATGAACATCTGACTCCACCGGAAATTATGAGGGTAGGGGAAGGCTATAAAGATTGTCAGGGTTGGCAAATACGGGTTGTACCCAATAAATTCCCCATTACCGATATCCACGAGGTGATCATCCACAGTCCGGATCACGTGCATGATATCGAAGATCTGGAACTTACTCAGGTTTCAGCCATACTGACAGCCTATCGTTCACGTTACCAGGCTCATATCAACGACGGGCAGGTTTTGATCTTTTGCAATCACGGCGAACACGCCGGAGCCTCTCTTGACCATCCTCATTCACAGCTGGTAGTGATACCCAGACAAATCAGTCTTGACGCGCTTGTCCGGGAGCCGGTCTTGAATGTGGTTGATGACAATAATTTTTTTATCACCTACTGTCCTGAATTTTCCCAGTGGCCGTATGAGGTATGGATTACACCCAAAAAAGAGGGTACCATTTACGCCGAAAACAGCGATGAGGAGATAAAAGATCTGGCCGTGATTCTACAAAGGACTTTGAAAAGGTTAAATATAAAATATCTGCAACCGGAAACTACAAAGATTCATAGCACGACTCCTTTTGCTTATAATTTTTATATCCATCATGCCAAAGACTGGTTTATCCGAATTATTCCGCGCCTGGTACACCGGGCCGGATTTGAACTGGGAACAGGTCTTAACGTCAATGTGATTGATCCGACCGAGGCCGCCGAGGAACTTAAAAAAATTACCGTTTAAAAATGAAAAAATTAAGAAAATCCAGATCTCATCATAGTCGAAATCAGAAAGCTGTTTTACCAGGGTGGATCCTCTTTCTCAAAAAATATTATCTTGCTGCGCTCATCGTCTTATTGCTTCCTGTAATTGTTGGAACCAGTATCGGTGGGGTGAGAACCAATCAAAGTCGGGCTCAAGATCTACTATCTTGTCTTAGTTGTGGTTTCAGTTTCAATCCTACATGTTGGGCACAATGTGCTGTTTCCAGTGTTTCATCAGGTACACTTCCGGGTATTCCCGGCGGAGGTACTTTACCGGGGAATTTACCGGGTGGTTTACCTGGTTTACCGCCTGAATTAGCCCGATTTGCTCCCTGTGTTAATTCTTCCGACTTAATGTCATGCGTACAAAATAATCTGCCAATAGGGGGAGGGTTGCTTCCTGATTCTGCTGCCTGTTTGAGCAAGTGCGTATCTGATCCGGTTTCTTGTTTGACAAGTTGTTTACCCGGCGGAATAGTAGGCGGATCGCCGGGGGGAAACGTGGTAAATAACACTCCTGTACCAGTCAGATCTACTCCAATACCTACAGCGCCAGTTAATAATAATACTTGCGCAAGCCAAGGCGGTTTTTGTACAGCCCGCTGCAGTTTTGATAGAAATCGTTATATTGGACAATATGACTGCCAATCTCCCAGTTTTTGTTGTAAACCTTATACATCATCTGCTACAGCTGCTCCACGGGTTACTACTATTCAACCGACTCGATCTCTCAATATTCCTTCCATGACTACTCCAAACATTACCCAGCCTGTTGCCTCATCTGGTAAAGGAACATGTACGTGTACTTGTACGGGAGCGTATGAAGGTTGCTTAAACTGTGGTATTAAAATTGCTGGGACGTGTCAAACAGGTAGTGGTAGTGCAAGCGGTGCGGGTTCGGTTAACTCAAAAGAAGAATGTAATATTAATGAGTGTCTTAAAAGAGCTCCTGGATATGCCCAAACAATAGGCTCTCAGATGGCTGCGGCAAAAGGGGCTCAGCTGTGCTGGGTAAACGTCACCAGTTGTAGCAGCGCAGTATTCTCACAACCATAATCTCGAGCTTTACTTATCATTGTTTTTCTCTGAAATTCACTACTTGTCCTAATGTTAAAGTGTTTGATCTGACTGAAACCACTAAGGATTTTAAGGAAATAACGGTGTAAATTATGACTTTTTTGCTAAAACAGCAGCTATAAGTGGTCCTTTAAAAGTCTCTATTCCAGGATTATAAATAAAAGGTTCTATACCTAATCGTTTCCCGGTCTTTAATATTGGTTGAACTCCAGGATACCCTCTGGAACAGACAACAATCATTCCACTTTCCGGTAGATAGTCAAACATATCTTTGAAAGCAGGTACCAAATCTCCTATAGGTTCAAATGAAATAAAGACGTCAATGCTTTGGCCTATTTTTTCAAGGGCCGCGACTAGATTTTCTGTATCAGAAGGAATTGCAAGTAAATCTACAGGTATTCTATTCCCAATATATTCCTGACAGGCAGCAACAGCGTAATCAGACACATCTGATAAAAGAATTAATGGTTTAAGTGAAAATTCGACTATCTGTGAAACAAGCCCAAATGATGATGGTCCGTCTGAACAGTTAAATATACAGAATTTACTATGATAGGAGAGATCGATTCCCTCCAGAGCTTGGCGGGCAATAGAAATATATTCAACGGCGTCACGTCTTTGTGACCAACGAGGAATCCAAAAATAATCAGGTTCCGGTCTGGGGTAATCTGGCGGTTTCACCTTAAGGGTTGTTAAATCGTCGAGCTTTTCTGTTGCAGTCCTAAAAGCCACATGACCGCTTCTTTTTTGTAACGTCTATCCCCGCGGGAGTTGATTCTTATCGCCGGTAATTTACCCCGCTTTCCCCAACGCTTGATCGTCAAGGGAGAGACACGAAGTATTTTGGCAACTTCTCTAACTGTGAGTAGATCTGGCCAGTCATCACCTAATGCCATAATATTTATAAATGGGGGCAGGGGTTATTAATAGATTAATTCTGATTTGATCGGGATCAATACGGCATTTAATGTAACATAAATAATTTAATGTTGTCAATAGGGATCAAAAGGGGTATAAATATATTTTTAATAAAGCAGTGGAAGCAGTATACAGGGCAAAGTATTGATTTCTCTATTAAGAGTAATATATTCCCTATGTAATCGTATTTCAGGAGTGATAGGATCTAATATGAAACCGTCTCCCCGAAATAAATTATTAATTCCAGTATAATTTGCTAGTTGATCCCAAACAGTTCTAAATTGTTTTCCTCCTTGTAAAATAGTTTCCGAATTGTTACCGGGAAAAAAAA
>MFJR01000002.1:8522-9726 GCA_001780955.1 Candidatus Gottesmanbacteria bacterium RIFCSPLOWO2_01_FULL_39_12b
CTGACTTTTGGCAGATAGAAATAAGATTTCCCCATGTTGCAGGCAGTATTTCATCAATAGCAGTAGGATGTGTCACTAATAGTTTAAATTGTGTATTATTTGCTTGAAGTGAAGTAATGAAATTTTCAGAGTAGGCGATTCGGCGCAACACTCCGTTTATATCTTGTCCGATGAAATCATGAGTCAAGGTGTCATCGGAAAAAAATGCAATTTTTCTTCTTTCATCTGCTGTTAAGAAACGGAAATCTTTCGGTTTGTTGCCGCGAAGAATCCTTGATACAATATCTTCCACGTAGCATAAGTCATCAGGTTTACTTTCAGATCCGTAATATTGTATAAAATTCAAGGCAAAACGTATGATATCCGGATGTATACCCTGATTTTTCTTTTCATGTAAAGACACTATACGTTCAGGCACAAGTGGATATTATACACGAGGCGCTGTCGTACGTAAAACCCCTCTAATTAAGAGGGGAATACGCGATTAAGGCTTAAAGCTCAAAAATCAAATCTCAAAACTTGAGCAATACCATACTAATTAAATTATTACTTCAATTCAACACTTGCTCCGGCTGTGGTTAATTTAGCTTTCGCTTCCTCGGCAGTTTTTTTGTTGACTCCGGTCAGGACCTCTTTAGGTGCGCTTTCAACCAGTGTCTTTGCTTCCTGAAGACCCAGAGTTGGAACGAGCTCCCGGACGGCTTTGATTACACCGATTTTATTTCCACCGGCATTTGCCAAAACTACATTAAAGGTTGTCTGTTCCGGGGCCGCTTCGCCTGATGCTGTAACTGGTCCCGCCTGCGCTGAAGCTACGGCGGGCAAGGCGGCGCTGACGCCGAATTTCTCCTCGATTGCTTTAACAAGATCAGCCAGTTCTAAAACTGACATTTCTTCGACTGCTTTTAGTATGTCTTCTTTATTTAATTTTGCCATTTATAAAATCACCCCCTAACAGAAAAATCAAAAATATATATTATTTTTTCGCGGCCGCGAATGAAATAGTATATATTTGATGTTTTATTTTTTATTTTTAATATTGTTTAACGCTAAGACAAACGTCTGTAAATTCCATCTTAATGCGTAATGCAGTCCTGAGATAGGTGATTGGAGACGGGAAGCTAATGTTGCCAGAAGTACATCTTTTGTTGGCAGACTGGCGAGAGTTTTGAAATCATCTTCGGAAAGCACTTTGCCGCCAAAA
>MFJR01000002.1:9784-18291 GCA_001780955.1 Candidatus Gottesmanbacteria bacterium RIFCSPLOWO2_01_FULL_39_12b
TTGCTTCTTTGAAGCTTTGCACATTTACCTCGATTTGGTCCAAGGCCAGTTTTAAAAGCCTGTTTTTGGTTACCAAATATTCTGCTTCGACTTTTTTCAGGCTTTTTCGAAGAGTTTCCAGTTGTTTATGAGTCAGTCCCCGGTAGTCGGTCAGAAAAAAGGTCTTGGCTTTTTGCAGTTTGACTTTCAGACTCTCAACTGCTTCCATTTTCCTTTGTTTGTTTTGTGATATTTTTGGTTGTGTTGTCATAAAATAATAAACCTCGCCAAATGCGAGGTTAACTAAACGTGAGTCACTAATAACTAACGCTAATTTATTCCTCGGTAGGTCTTACTTCGACTCGCCGTAGTCGCGTGGACGAAGGCGACTTTCGCCTACTGTCTTCGGATGTATTATTTATACCATAAATTATTTTCTCTTACAAGGGGTTATTCATTAACGGAATTAAGCTTGAGGTATACTAATTCTTTGAACACTCAATATATTTAACAGTTTGTTAAAAGCAGCAAAATGGATTTTCTCCCTATCTAATTCAAAATCTGGTTCATCAGTATATGGTGGGAAGCGAACACCTGCCCTTTCTAAGTTTGATTTTATTGCTTCTAGTATGAAATAAAATTTCAAATATTCCTCCTTAGCTCCAGGATACCTACTCATGACCAAGTCAACACGCTCTACCAAAGAAGACACAATTCCTGCCCTTGGCCACATCTGAGAATCGACGGTTGGATCGCGATTTACAACACTAAAATCGGCTAGCATAAGAAGAAGCCTTTCAAACGGAATATCTTTTTCATAAACCAGGTGATAAATACTATGGGCAGTTGTTTTGGCAAAGGGGCTATAATCTTCTCCAAAAGAAAGTATAAGTGCAATTGTTTTTAAAATATCATTAGATTCTATTAGGGTAGATGAGGCAGTAAGTGGAAAACAAGCGGTATAAGGTTTTAGATCTATGCCTTTAAGCCCCAGACGTTCTATATCTTCATCATTGATTACCTTACCTATATCATGAAGTAAGGCAGAGGTTACTAATAGAGGCTCATCTACTATAAAGCATCCCAGACGGTCTAAGCTAAGGGCATTTATTTGTCTTGAGACGTTGGCGGTAAAATATGTAACCATCATCGCATGGCTTAGTGGAAAATGTTCTCGCCGTGCTTCGATTTCGTCCAGTCTACTGAAAATACCTGTATTTTTAATTTTCGTCAGTAGTGCTAATGATGTGTTTTTTGAGGAAAAAACCTCCGGGCAATTCTGAATATAAAGAGATACTCTATCAATTAGGGAACGAGCGGTTACTTGTTCTTGTGAGTTAAAACCAAATATTTCTGGTTGTTCAATACGAAACATATTATTTTTTTGTGACGACTTTTTCTAGCCACTGCTCTAACATATAAGGATGGAAGGCTGGGTGACGATTAGCGCCATCTGTAAAAGGATCCATCTGCAATGCGGTAGGGTTGCGACTTGTTACTCTTACCCATTCCTGCGCTCTTTGGAGTATTGGCAGTATTTGTTCTAAATATGGTTGATCTACTTTTGGAGTCCAAACCCCAGGAATAGCTTGGTAAGCAACACGTGTACCAAAAAATGTACCCGTTTCTCCCGGTATATCCGAAGGTAGAAAGGAACTTGCGTAAATAATCCCTTGACTCTTATCATCTTGACCTCCTTTTTGCATATCCAGAATCCCTTTTGCCATCAGCACGGCTGGAGCAAGATAAGGTTTTGAGAGTTTAGCTCTTACTTCATAATTACCATGTCCAGTAAGAAGTGAAAGCAGTTCGGCCTCTCTGAAGTTGAATGAATCTGCTTCATGTGTCGGAATTGCTACAACCATCTTGCCATGAGGACCATAAATTCTACCCTGATCTTGAAAAGTATTAATATTAAGTCTATCTGCCATCGTTTTAGCTCTAGATCTATTAATCATCCCTCCAAAACCGACGAATTGATGCGTATTGATGTCCCAATCTTGTTCTCTCATAGCTAAATATAATCCCATAGTTAATTGCTCGATCGGATCAGAACCAACAAGTATCTGGCCATCATATTCCTTCTTAACTGCCCGACTAATAAAATCTCTTAAAATTTGTATGTTTCTATCGTATTGTTCGGATCGTACATCAATACCATTTGTAAAGTTTGGTGGGACTATATCTGAAGCAACTAGGATAAGAATAATATCGCATTCTTTAAAGAATGTATCTTCATCATCAGGGAATATTGGATGAATTCGAGGCTGTCTGACTTCTTCTATATTAATATGATCTAGTTCCAAAACTTGGGCTTCTATTTTTTCACTTTGTCTTGATCCGCCGATAAATATATCACTAATGGCACTTGACGCGATATCTTCAGACCTGATTATTGCTGAAACTATTGAACCGATATCACCTATACCAAAGATACCCAATCTATGAGTTCTACTTTCGGGTCTGATAAGAGCTTCTATTGTTTTGGCTTGTTTTCTTGGACTTAGTAAATTACTTAGGGACCATACGCGATGAGGGGAAATAGCTTTTAGCCAGGCTTCAAGACTATTCTTATCCTCAATAATTAATTCTGGCTTCAGTTTTGTTTGAGCTGGCCAAAGTAATCCCCTTAGAGTTTGAAAATGAGAAACTCCAGGTCGAAGGTCAGGAAAGACGGTAGCGAGATTAATTAAGGGATTATCTTTAGTAAACCAGAGCGATTGAACACGTAGATGTTCATCTTTTCCCGGTACATTCTGGTCAACCACAATAATCGAATTAAATTTTTCTAATTCTTCTAATATAGGCGGACGGGTTAAACGAGTTGCACATAATCTATCTAACACTCTTTCACAATGATCTGTGGCTTGAGTAAGAGGTAATACTATAAGATTTCTATCAACAGCTCTCCATCTTCTAGTATTAGTAGCTCGTTCAATATTAAATCTACCTGCTTCAAGCATAATTTATTAAATATATATTATATCATACTATAGGCTAGAGAACAATCTGTTTTGGATATGAATTCTAAGCTCCTGACTTTCAGCTGTAGTTTCGCAGTCTAGGTACGAGGAGGGCCATAAACGAGGCGGCCAATATTGTTCCCACTCCTCCGATCACAACTGATATTGGTGCGCCAAACATGGCAGCTGCCACTCCCGCCTCTGTTTCTCCCAACTGGGGTCCACCGTAAAAAAAGAGCATGTTTATCGAAACCATCCGGCCGCGAAGATGGTCAGGAGTAGACATCTGCCGGATGGTATTTCTGATGATAGAACTGATGACGTCACCGACACCGGTTAAAAAAAGGAAGAGGAGTGAAAGGTAAAAAGATCTGGAAATTCCAAACAGCAACGTTGATATACCGTAAAGACAAACAGACACCAGAAGAATTTTTCCCTGATTTCTGATCTGTCCGAAAGAGGAGATGATACTTCCGGCAATAACCGCTCCAAATGCAGGCGCCGCGTATAGAAGCCCCAGCCCTTTTGGTCCGACCATTAATATATCTTTGGCAAAGATGGGCAGCAGAACGGTTGCCGAAGAGAAAAAGGTGGCAAAAAAATCAAGAAGCATCGTCGAGTAAATAATGGGAGTCCTGCGAACAAAGATCAATCCTTCCTTAAGAGAGGTAAGACTAAAGTATGCCGTCTTTTTCTCTATACCGCCTTTTGTTTTCATCATGATCAAAGCGACAATGACGGCAATAAACGAAAACAGATTGATGATATAGACCATGCCGACACCAGAGAAGGCGATTATAAATCCGGCCATGGATGGACCTAAAACGATCGCCGTCTGCCACATGATGGTATTGAGGGAAACTCCGTTCATAAAATATTTTTTAGGTAACAGTGAAGGTACGAGGGATTGTCTGGCGGGAGTATCAAAAGCCGAGGCGATCGAATTTCCGGCAATCAGAAAATAAATAAGAAGAGGTGTAACCTGGTTAGAATAGGTAGTAATTGCCAATATTAAGGAAATAAAGATCATGAGAATTTGAGACAGAAGCATGATTACCCGCCTGTTTGCCATATCAGCCACCATTCCGCCTATTAGGGAAAATAAGACGATGGGTAGAAACCGCGACAAGCCAATCAGTCCAAGTGAAAGTGCCGAGCCTGTTAAAAGATAAATCTGCCAGTTTACGGCCACCACCTGCATTTCCGACCCAATCCTTGAGATCAGAAGCCCCAGCCACAAAAGCCGGAAATCACGGTATTTCAAGGCGATGAAGGGAGAATTTTTAGGCCTCATTTTTTGGACTCTACTATTTTAATCGAGTCGGGTATTAGTTACAATAATAATATTATGGAAGTTTCTGAAGTACCAATGTCGGTAAGAATAGAGACTCACCTCAAACCTGACCACGTTTTAACCCCCACTTGGACAAAATTCGCCACAAAATTAGAAAAATTCGGTTTTGCCGGGGAAGATCTTACCCGTTTTGAAAGTGAATTTGCAGCAGGAATAAGTGCAGCTGAAAGCTTAAATAAGGGTACGGAAGTAGCCGGTTTTCACTTTGATAAAAATGAATTGCGGTATCATAACTGGAATCATACCGTCAATGTAGTTGAGAGAACTTTACAGATACTGCCGGGGTTTTTAGAAAATCTGAAATCTCGTGGAGTAAATATTTCTCAAAATCTTGGAAAAATAAAAGGACTGGTTTTTTCGAGTATTTTCCATGAGGTGGGTTATCTGAAAAGAGTAAAGGGTGATGAGGTGTATCTGACTCAGGGAGAACTGTTTTTTGACCATGTAGATCGCGGTATGGAGTTTGCCCCGGAAATCTTGCAGAAGCTGGGATTTGATTTGAGATCAGAGGATATTGTTTTTATCAAAAAAATGATCAGGTCAACTGATTTTAATAAGCCCAAAGAAAAAGAAGGATTTGTTGGGGCTGAAAGAGAGTGGGGGAAGGTTTTAGAGGCAGCCGATTTTCTTGCGGCTTTTGCCAATCCCGACAATATTCCCAAAATCGTTTCCGATTTATATTGGGAGAATCTTGCAAGAGTAGTTCAAAACGGCAAGGTAAAAAAGTGGCAGAGAAACGGGGACGGTTCACTACTTCTGATTGCGGGTAAACCTCAATTGGAAGATGTTCGTGATGAAAAAGAGGGTTTAGATAATTACGCCAGGATAATAGAAGCCAAATTTAGTCAAGTTCAAGAGGGTGATCGGGAAATTAGGCCGTATTCATTATTCCAATTTGTGGCTTCAGAATTTTTATCAGGAATGCAGGAGAAATTAAGGCCGTATATAGCTTACGCTGATTCCTGGTGGGAGGAAGGTGAGGCAAATGAGATTGGAGTAAATTACAGGAAGAATATAGAGAGAATAGAACTTCTTCAAAGCACTATTTCCGCCCAAGAAACTGATGCCCTTTCTATTTTTGAGGGCGGATTTTCCGGTTATGATCTTGGGAGGTGGGTGGAGGAGATGAAAGAAAAAGGATGGCTAGACGATCAGTGGCATTTAAAGAACAGATCTTGGCACGAAATTGACAGACATGTCTTGCATCGGGGAGCAAATATCATGGATAGGTTAGTGACGCGGGATATTGCCGAAATTCTTACCGGAGTAAATAGCGAAAGTAGAGTTGAGGCAATCGTAGCCTTACTTGAAAGATTTAGAAATAAAATGAGGGGAGAAAATGTCCACGAAATTTTTTTGAGTTTAGCTCCTCTTGCTTATGTGGGTAAAGGCGCTCCCTTTAGAGATCTGGATCAGGCAATCGACACTATCACGGAAGCTTTTAACATAATTCATCAAAATAAAGAGAAAGAAGAAGAAAGCTTGGAACTGAGGAAAGCAGGCAATCAGATGTTTGATCCTGATAAAGAGAGATTGCCGGATCTAAAATTTGTCTGGTGTGTCAGACGGGATCAGGATTTTAGGCTAGAAAGAGAAGCTGATGGAACCGAGGTAATACAAGGTCATGAACAAATAGCCCACAAGATCAATGACTCTTTTAGTACTGGAAAGATTGCCGGGATTGCCTTTCTGGGTTCAGAAGGAAATTTTCTGGAGGTATATAATCCATTTTTTGAAATGTTAGACAAAAGTATTCCCATAACAATTTCTGTTGGACAAGCTCAACCTGTTGCGACGCCTTTAACAACATTGGAAAGAGTCAAACAACATCTAAGATTATTATTTCAAAACAACATGCGGTCAATATTTTCTTTATATGATAAATTTGGGGGAAAGGTAGCTGTCTGGGGTATGCAATCAATAGTACTTTTAAATGACCGTGAAAAGGAGCAATTATTTCAAGAGATGCCGTTTTCGTTTCCCATAGTTATAACCCCAACTTTTGACAGAGCTGTTGGTCTAACCACGGATCATGTATCAATTATCAAACAAGGTAAAGAAAAGGTTTCGGTATCGTTTGGAACAGGGAATGGGGCATTGGCCCACTCGGCAAGTTCTATTACCTGCGATGTTTTGGAAACTCTTATGGATAATGCGATGGCACCTTTAAGTGATATTCGGGTTTTCTTATCACATTCCGGCAGAAGTTGTATTTACTCCAGGTAGTTGATTGGACTTTTACGCCTTGACTTTGAGCTATTGCATTTTTCTCTGAATAGGCTATTCTAATATCAATGCCTTCGCAAGTAAGTGTCGAATTTGAAAATATCAAAAACAAAATTCCTTCATATGGTGTGATTAAAACTGTCATTTTAATTATTCTGGGTTTGATACTTTTCCGCTCTACTATAATTTTTGTTCCTCCCGGACACGTGGGAGCCTTATATGATCGAGGTAAGGGAGTGTTGCCAAAAGTCCTTCATGAGGGGTTGAATTTTGTTATTCCCTTCTGGCAGGAGGTGGAGCTTTTTGACGCCAGGCTTCAGGAGTATACGATGTCAGCGGTTGCCGATGAGGGAGCGATGCGGAAGGACGACTCGCTTGACGCGCCGACCAGCGACGGCCAGCAGGTAAAGGTGGACGTGACGGTGCTTTTCAAAATAGACGGAGAGAAGGCGCCGGATATCTGGAAGACAGTTGGAATTGACTATGTTGATAAACTGATCAGACCATTTTCCAGAAGCCAGATCAGGATGGTGATCAGCCGCTATAGCGCCCCGCAGATTTACTCGGAGAAAAGGCAGGAAGCAGAGACAATCATGGCCAATGAAATCGCAGAGCTTTTGAAACCAAAAAATATCATCATCGATAAAGTCCTGCTTCGGGCCGTCTATTTTTCGCCCGAATATTCCAAAGCCATCGAGCTGAAAGTGATTGCCGAGCAAAAAGTGAAACAGGCGGAGTTTGAGGTGAAAGAAACGACTCAAAGGGCACAGGCAAAAATCGCCGAAGCCAAAGGGTTGGCTGAAGCTCAGGCATTGCAGAAAGCCACTTTAACCCAGGAATTTTTACAGCTTGAAGCCATCAAAAAGTGGGACGGCAAACTGCCGCAGGTGGTGGGAGGCGGAAGCGTTCCCTTCCTAAATATCCCCCTCAAATAACCAGCCCCTCATTTGACAAATCCATATTTTGTATTACTATAGGGAGAATTTGTTCTTATTTAATATATGGGAAGACTTGAAAATGGGCCAACGTCTGTAAATGTAGCAGGATTTCAACGAGAAACGATTCTGGTTGAGGGGAATTTATGGGTAGATCCGGTGAAAGAGAGTCAAAGACCGCGTTTGATTGAAGGTGGTTTAATTGACATACCGGGTCCAGACGGGATAACATATGATGCAAAATTATATAACAGTCCACTTACCGGTTTATCCCCCTTTCATCCACCGGATATTCGTATTGTCCGTTTGGGAGATTTAGTACGCCATGAGAATCATGATAAGAGTAGATTCGGGGGGGTAGTGACCACTCAATATTGGCAGGATAAGCCACTTTTTGTTGGTCAAATCGGAAAGGACTTGATCCTTCTGGACGGAGCCACAAGGAGAGGAAAGATAGATAAACTATATGGTTCAGATCAATTAGTGCCGATTCAGGTTGTAAATTTCTTATCCCCAGATTTACTTCTTTATACCTGGTTAGAACCAGTACAGGAATATCTATTGGCAAAACTGCGTGTTCCTCAAATTGTGAATGAAGGAAAACTTGTACTTCCACGGCAAACCAGATTCGGCGTCCATCTTAAGAACGGTTTGGTAGTTTCTGTAGCGGAAACACAGCCTACAATTGAGTTTAATGAGCTTTTTCTTCGTGCTAATTATTCAATTCAACCTTATAATCCATATTTAATGGCTCCACCCTTAAAGAGATAACAGGAAATTTGCTTTATCTTTTAGACCATTTTCGGCAAACCACTTCTCAAATTTCGCACTGCTTTCCTCGGTCGGTTTATCGAACTTCACGATAAAAAGCCCTGTTTCATAAGAAAAATCTATCGTAAATCCTTCGTGTCTGATAGGCGCATTCAATCTGAGATTAGCTTCTATACCCATTTGCGGATTACCTGTGTATCTTTGGATTGCTTCCTCTTCGGAAAAATCCATGACCTCATTATTTTCCCCGATTTGATCAAAATAGGCCAAGGGGATAGA
>MFJR01000002.1:18313-24298 GCA_001780955.1 Candidatus Gottesmanbacteria bacterium RIFCSPLOWO2_01_FULL_39_12b
AAGGCTAATACTAAAATGATATTTGGTATTGTACTGGAAGCGAGATGCCGGGTAGATCAGAAGGCTCCTGCCCGCCTCATTTTTTTTAAGGATTAAGTTGAGATACGGATCGGTGGTAACTTGCACCTGCGCAAGATCGAAATCCTGATTCATCACAAACTCAAGAGGTTTTTGGACATCCTTAATCAATTGATCCTGATATTTTAAGGGGTTTATCACCTCGAGTTTTTCTACAACATAATTTCTTGACTCTTGGTTTAAATTTATTTTTTTGACCTGATACCTGACGATAATTATCCAAGCCATCAGAAGAAAAGTCAGATAGCAAACCCCGGTAATCCACCAGATTTTGGAAGTTGAGCGGTAGTAACTGATGACTTCTGTATACAACATATTGATTTACAACTTCGGTATCACCGCATATTGATACCATGGGAAATAGGTATGATTATCCATAAGTATTGTCGGTTGGTCGGTTGATAAAGCGCCGTAAAATACGTCATAAACCCAAACGTGATTCCGGTCATCAACCTGTGTGACTAAAAAGTAATGAGGACTGCCGTTAATTTGGGCCTGAGCTAAAACGAAATTACCCTTATCTGTAAAACGTTTGAATTCCTGTTCGACAAGATAGATGTTGGAGGCAGGGAACGAATAAACCTGATATTTGACCCCGCTCCTGTCGAGGACTTTCAGAAGATATGACATCTCGACTCCGCACGATTTAGTCAAGGGCGCCCCGCTTTCTATAACCGCCTCCCAAACGAGTTTGGGATTAAATGGGCCTTTACTCGGATTCTCAGTATAATCGAGGTATCCTGCCAAAATCTGGGCGATCGTGGTAGGCCCGCCGCCGCATTTTCTAATATTAAATTGTTCGTTGGGATAATCAGACCACCGGGGATCATTTTGGGAAAAATAAACAATTTTGTCAGGTTTGGCTTTTGGGATAAAAATTTCTGTTGGACTTACGGTGGGTGTGGGTAGCAGATAAGCGTAGGGATTGAAACTTGTGGTTTGACTGTCGGCAAAAAAGGGAAGGAGATAAATGATTGCCAAAAAAGTCAGGCCGAGAACTGATGTCAAATAAATTGTTCTTTTAAGCCGGGCAGACATGGGTATTTATTTCTTTTCTATTGTTCAATCAGAATAAATCTGTCTATACTGGGCAGGCCATTATCTTTCATCCAATTCGCAAATTTCGTACGTGACTCATCATAGGGAGGTTGAAGATTAACTAAAAATTTATCATCTGCATAAGAATAATCCAGTATAAAGCCGTCAAATTCTAGAGGGACTGATCCCTGGAGTTTGGCTTCGGTCATCAGCGACGGATTGGATTCTAAAATTTTTTGGTTGTCTTCTGCGTGAGCACCGGAGTAAGGCGCTTCTGTGATTGAAGGATTAACTAATTGATCAAAAGGAGGATTATTTTGCGGAACCGGGCTAATAATAATTTCAGTGGGTTGCGTTGGAGTAGAAACTATAGGTACTGGCTTCGGATTGGAATTGATGTTTTTGATCATTAAAAAGATCAGTATGCTTAAAATTAAGATACTGATTAGCAATAGCCTTCTGTTTTTTTTAAGATATCCGTAAATTTCGGAAAAATATCTCATGGCTTTCTTATTGTAATATAACTTTTCACATTTACGCCACCTTCAATTACGTTGGGTTGAGAAGTATCTCCGGTAAAAGGGTCTCTGGTAAACGGATAAGGGTCAAAAACAACCAGATCAGTTCCGACTACCTGATCAAGCAAAACGTAGTGTCCTACACTGCTCCACGGTCTGTCGTAATAGATCATCACTTTGTAGCCGGCTTGAAGATAGCTGGATAAGACTTTTGGCCCGGTAAACGGATCATAGCCTTTTTCCTCAGAAACCTGCAAACCAAAACGGCCCAGAACCTGCTGATTGGTAATCCAGTTCGTGCCGCATCTTCCCGGAGCGATAGTTTCGTAATAGTCCCACATCCGGGCGGGGTTATAAGCACTAACACTTGGATCAAAAGAGGTATCAAAGTAGCTTGCTAAAATCATGGCTACGCTAGTTTCGCCGCAGCCGCATCGGCCCAAATCTCCGTTTGTGTCGGGGTTGTAATCAATCCAGCGCGGATCTCTCTGGGAAAAATAGATTTTTCTCGACCCCGGAATTATAGTTGGAGTCGTTTGAGAAACGGGTGGAACAGGCGTATTGGTGGGAGTTTTAAATCCATACGGAGTCGGAGAGGGAGTATTGGTAACCGTCGGCGGGTAAAAATCGCGGAATTTGATCGTGGTGGGATCAGTTTCGGCAAAGGAAGGGAGGATAAACTTGATGACAAAAAGGGTGGCAAAAAGGAAGGTAAGAAAATAAATTATCCGTCCTTGTTTGGCAGGCATAATTTAAATATAAGATAGTAAAAAGTAAATAGCAAATAGAAAGGAGGCTTTGTTTATGATTGACAAAATACTGCAGCTGCAGTATTTTGTCAATTTTGAATTTGTGAATTAATTTATTGATTCACAGAAGGTGAAAGTTTTTTTGCCAAAAGAAAAGCAGTGTTTGGGTCTTTAATTTCTTACATCCTTAACA
Organism: Candidatus Gottesmanbacteria bacterium RIFCSPLOWO2_01_FULL_39_12b; assembly: GCA_001780955.1. Lineage (GTDB taxonomy): Bacteria > Patescibacteriota > Microgenomatia > 2-02-FULL-39-11 > 2-02-FULL-39-11 > 01-FULL-39-12b. The sequence goes on from MFJR01000002.1 coordinate 20,890, forward strand.
TCTACTCCGCTATAATCGGGATGGAAATGTAGTTGATGAGCATTCGCTACAGCCTGTATAATTAGCCCTTGATTTCCTGAAGAAACTACTGTCATAGGTATTGCGTATACTTTACCCTTTCTAAAATCGGAGCCGTCTTCGAAATCAACGGCCTTTCCGTTTTCTCTTGATATCATGACTGTTCTATGATGACCACATGGAATACACGAAAAGCCTGTTTTATATAACGAACCTTCGTTTCCACGTTCTCTTTCTAATCCTGGTCCTGAAGTAGGCATAATTTAATCTCCTTAAGAGGTGAACTATATCAGATATATATATAAAAGTCAAAACTATAGGACTACTTCACATAGTTATTTCGAAGGAGTCCGCCATCCGCCAACTGGCGGAGTCGGACGACTGAGATATCCAGCAGCAGCGTATTTTCGGCCTTTGGCCTAGATTTCTCACTGCGTTCGAAATGACAAAGAGAGAGGTGCTCGAAATTACAAAAAGGATTAACTGATTTGGACTTTAATCCCCGGGCTCATGGTGGATTTCAGGGTGATGTTTTTTATCTTTATGGGATTAATTGATTTTATTAATGCCTTAAAATTATCCAGAAGCATATTGTCTTTGAAAGAAAGCTTACCAATTACCTGATGGATGATAGGGAAGTCGCTTTCGGTTTTCCAGTTGATTTCTCCGCCTTTAAATTTACCGGCGACCTTTTCCGGTTCAGTTGAGATGGTACCGTTTTTGGGATTGGGCATGAGCCCTCTTGGACCAAGAAATTTGGCAACGCGGGCCAGTTTTCCCATCACCTGCGGATGGGCGATCAAAATATCAAAATCTATTTTCCCTTTCTCGATTTTTTCCAATAACTTATCGATGGTCGAGCCGTCAGCTATAGTGATTTTTACTTTTTTCCCCGATCCGTAGGGAAGTTTGACAGAACCGCGCAAGCCTTTTTCAATGGTGTTAATGTGAAGTTCAATAGAACCGTCGAATCGGGTAAGGGATATTTGGCGGAGAAGTGATAGAGCGTCGGAAACCGGATATTGTTTATTGTGATCTATCTTTATAACCGCCTCTTTATATCTTTGCGAGCGGATGCGGGCCCTTGCTTTTTTTGTCCGCCGGCTGGCGGATTCTTCCTTCTTTTCCGCCTCTTGACTTAAGTCTTCAATTTTAAATCCTTCAGCCTGGTCTTTTTCCACTTCTTCCGCCAGTTTGGCCAGTTTTTCAATTTCAGCTTCATCAGTACCGATGGCTTTGACACGCTGACCGCCTTTCATTCCGGGAATATGGACTTTATGATCCGACCGGCTGGCGGATTCGCGCGCTTTTTTCTCGTCCCGTCGAACCTTCTGCTTTTGATGCAGAGCTTTTTCTTCTTCGCTTCCAAGAGCGGCAACGCGTATTTTTCCCATATTATTCCACCTTTACTCCCATACTTCTGGCAGTTCCTTCAACTATTTTCACCGCTGCTTCCAGGGTGTCGCAATTAAGATCTCCCATTTTTTCGCGGGCGATTTCCTCAACTGCCTGACGGCTGATTTTGCCTGCCTGTTCACGGCCGGATTTACCTGATCCTTTGGTGATTCCCAGCTTTTTTTTGATCATCTCGGCAACCGGCGGCAGTTTGGTGATGAAAGAGAAGGTGCGATCGGTAAAGACGGTGATGACGGCGGGAATGATCTGGCCCTTTTTGTCCGCAGTTTTCTCGTTGTAAGCCCGGACAAATTCCATGATGGGAAGTCCATGCTGACCAAGAGCGGGGCCGACTGGGGGAGCAGGAGTCGCTTCACCTGCGGGGAGATTGAGTTTAATTACTGTTTTTACTTTTTTGGCTGGCATATTTATCGGCTTTTGGCCTCCCTAAGTCATTTGAATGAATCAGGTTTTCATATATTACCATAGATATGTGAGAAAAAAAAGAGGTGAATTGAAGTTAAATATATTATAGGCTGTTGATAACATATCTATTTATATTATTTTCTCTTGCTATAGGATTTAATTTATGATAGGATATTAATCGATGTCCAAGAGGTTAGAGCACGGAAGGGGTGAGTCATCGAGAGATAATCGACGGCGAAATTCAAGAAGACGCGGTCCCCACAATCATGAATCTATGACGTTCCCTAAGTGGATGAGGATACTGGGTTTGGTTGCTTTGGTTGCAGGAACTTTGATCACAGCAAAATATTTTGCAGATCAGTTTACCCAATCTTCAGAGGTACAAGCTACTCAAACAGCTGGCTCAGAAGCTATTTTATACATGACTGAGGAGGAATTCCTAAATGACCCCATTAATCAAAGATATGCCGAGGGTTTAAGACTCCTTCTTGGCTACAATTCCGGGATGACCAGAGATGAAATGGTCGATTTGGCATTTCATAATACCTTCATAGATACAGAGTGGGGTAAAAATCTGAGTCTGGGCGTACACGTAAATTATCGAGGTCAAGAGGTTGAAGTTAGAACCGATGAAATAGGTGAATTGAAAAGTTCTTCTGCCCATCCTGAGGTGGATTTAAATAAATATCTTGATCAGACTGTTACATGGAAGGGTGCCGAACCTCTTAAAGACAGATTTTTATATGTCTATGGTGATCAAGCTGTGGTAGACGAGATTGCATCTGAGGGACACGCTAAAGTGATTACTGATTATTTAGCTGAATATTTTCCGGAGACCGAAGTAATAGATCCAAAAACCGATCAACAAACCTCTGTTATATCGCGTCTTCATCTGAATTTCTTCCCCGAACAGATTTGGAAGCAAGTTGAGATACAGACAGGAATATCAACTGATTTAGGGATTTTAAGAACTGGTAGACAAGCTACGACATCAATTACTCCTGTAGATAGTCCTGACGGCCGGAAAGTTATAGTTGTCAATGTAGTATTAAATTTAGCCAATATTCATGAATTGGCGCTTGAAAGGGGAATACCTTTGGATGTCTCACTTTCACAGTGGCAGGTAAATGAAGAAGTTGGATTATTGCCAACAGTAATATATTATTCGACTCTTACTGGTATGTTTGAATATCCTTATCAAAACAACACCGAGTTGGGCGCAAATGAATCACCAAGTTCCCTAGCTGGTGAATATACTCTGTTCGATCCTGAATTTAAGAGGACTTGGGAAGGCGGGGATGCCTATCTAGTATTTAATAGAATGTTGGAACAGACAATGTTAAAGTTTGGACCAGCAGAACTCACGGCGCGTAATTAATTATAGGCTGTTGATAATTTATCCACATAAGGACCTATAGTTGACATATGCAATATTTTTATAGGCTAATTTTATTAACATCTTGACTTATAAGTACCAAAATTGATATTAATAATTTAAGGAGAAAAGATGGTGAGTATTGAAGGTGGGCCACTAGTTGGTGGAATAGTTCCTCCCATTGAACCATCTGTT
>MFJR01000002.1:24316-29814 GCA_001780955.1 Candidatus Gottesmanbacteria bacterium RIFCSPLOWO2_01_FULL_39_12b
GTTGAAAAGTCGCCATTTGATCAATCAGCAGGAGTTCATCCGATATTTGCTGCTAGAAGTAGAAGTGATGGTGGACGCGGAAGAGATAGAAGGAGACTCCCAAAACTTTCTCCACCCAAAACGGCCTTGGAGGTAGCAGTGGAAGCAGGACGCGGACAAAGCTCGTTTTCACAGGAAGGATTCGCTCTTCCGAGTGGGTTGGTTCCTGCAAGGCGAGAAACTGTTAATCCAGCTCCAACTCCTCCACCGGTTACAAGTCCACAAACTCCTGATGACCGACCGGATTGGTTAAAAGAAGGCGATATTTTACTGCCCGAAGGAGGAAAAACAAAAGGACTAGGTTCTAAAAAATGGAGACCGAAGAAAAAGCGTTGGTGGGAGAGATAATAGTAGATCCCTAGCTCTATTTAAAAATGCGGAGATATACTAGATTCTTTGTTTGGTAAAGGTCCTATTATTTCAGCGATTCTTTGTTCTGAAAGAGATATTGTAAATGTTTCTAAGTTGCTACCTAAAATGACTAGATATTTTGCGTGTGCACCTGAAGTCATTTTGCAATGACCTTCTATTTCCATGTCCGCCACTTTCATATTTGAAACTTGTTCCTCGAAAGTACATCCCGGTTTTAAACATCTTAAAGTAACGCTAGGTAGGTATGCCATATTAAGTATTTTAATTATACACCTATATTTATGATCATACGTAATATTAATCTATTGTAAATCTATAGTAATATGTTATCATGTTCTAGAACATCGAAACAAAAATATGACACAGGTTTCTAGATTTCCATTGAGGAAAGAAATTGAGGAAAGGATATATGAGGTTTTTCTCGAGAGTATTGGAATGGTACGGTCAAGAAGTGAAGTTGTGAGCTTGATAGATGATTTGTTATCTCCAACAGAAAAAATCATGCTGGCAAAAAGATTATCTATAGCCTTACTACTTGCAAAAAAGTATGACCAACGAACTATTGCTAAGACTCTGAAAGTAGGATTGGAGACCGTAAATAAAGTCAACAGAAATATGAGAAGCGGAAAGGGCGGCTACCGAATGGTTGCGGGAAACATCTTAAGAAATGAGAAGCTGAAAGAGTTTATTCAGAAGATCGACAATTTCATAAACGACATTTTTCCGCCTAAAGGACGGGATTGGAGGCAGTGGAGACAGGATCGGTGGGAGGAAAAACAGCGTAATCAAAAACCGTTCTAAAATGTTATCATGTTCTAGAACATGATAACAGAATGGTATAAATTTAATTTAGGTCATTTTAAGTTATTTTAAGGTTGTGGTTGATTTGGAGGAGGTGGTTCTTAGAAAACGACCTCTGCGCTTTTTAATGAGTTGGGTAGTGCACCTTGTTGTTGTAACTGTCTAAAAAATTTTTTCTTGACCTTGACTATTCGAAGATGTCTTCTATCTGGTGTGAGAGCTCCTAAACCTGATTCTTCTTGATCAAACCCAAAATTCCTCCACGTTTAACTGCGACATGATATTCCTGCTCGGTTGGTCCACGATAATTTCCTGTCGTGACGTATCTTCATATACCTTAATTACAGGAAGCCCAACCATTGTTCTTTAAAAAGCTTCAAATCTATTCATAACTTTGTTACCTGCAGAAAATCCAATTCCACAGGGGTTTCCCTGCCGAAGATGGAAACGAGTACTTTTAGTGTTCCTTTTGTTTCATCTATACTTTCTACTGAGCCCAAAAAGTCCGCAAAAGGTCCGTCTATAATCTTGATCGCTTCACCTACGACATACCGGGTCTTAAATTTAGGAGCTTCCAACTTCATAAATTTCATGATCGCTTCGACCTCTTTTTCGGAAATCGGGGTCGGTTTATTGCCCATACCGACAAAGGCAGTTACACCGGCGGTGGTACGAACAGCCAGCCAACTTTCGTCATCTAAAATCATTCGAACCAGAATGTAGCCGGGAAAAATTTTTTCTTTGGTTTCTTCTTTCTTACCGTGCCGGACTTGAACCACATTTCTTGTAGGAACCACCATTTCGAAGATCTTATGAGTCAAATTCATAGCGGCTGCTCTTTGTTTGAGGGCATCGGCGGCTTTGTTTTCGTGTCCGGAGTAAGTGTGAACGACGAACCATTGTCCGGGTTTGGCGATTGGCTGCCCGCCTGCCGGTGAGGCAGTTTGGTCGTTAGTCGTTGGTTTTTCCTCTGCAAGTAGTACGGGTTGATCTGTCATAACTATTTATCTATTAATTAATAATTCAGTTAATTTCGCCAGTGTGACATCCAGTCCGCCGACGTAGAGTCCGATGGCTGTAGAGACAATTACCACTATGGCCGTAAGTTTAATCACTTCAGTCCGGGTCGGCCAGATAACTTTGGACAGTTCAGTTCTGACTTCCTTCAAAAAAACAATCGGACCGCCCTCAAAATTGGGCATCATCGGTTTTGGTAATTCCATAACAATTTTTCAGTTTATCATAAACGGGATTGACTTGCAAAGGTAAATTAGGTTATGATCGAATATACTTTATTATAGATTTATGCAACGAAAATCCACTAAAATCAGAAAAGCCGTTATTCCGGCCGCGGGCTTTGGTACGCGCTTTTTACCCCAGACTAAGGCCATGCCGAAGGAGATGCTCCCGATAGTTGATAAGCCGGTCATACAGTATGTGGTTGAAGAAATTGTAGCCTCAGGTATTACTGACATTGTCATGATTACGGGTTGGCATAAAAGGAGTATTGAGGATCATTTTGATTATCCTTTTGAACTGGAAAAAAGACTGGAAGAAGCGGGTAAGGAAAAAGAACTGGCGGAGGTGCGAAGAATCGCCAACATGGCAAATTTTATTTACGTACGTCAAAAAGGCCCGTATGGCAATGCAACTCCTGTACTTTGCGCAAAAAATGTGATCGGTAATGAACCCTTTGCCGTCCTGTGGGGTGATGAATTTATTCACGCCACCCCTCCAAGACTTAAACAGATGATCGATGTCTACGAAGAATATGGTCAGCCGGTAATCTCCGGAGTACGGATAAAAGAAAAACAGGATTTGAGCCGCTATGGAATTGCTGATGTGAAGCATATCAAAGATAATGTTTACCAGATTCTGGAGATTGTGGAAAAACCTGATCCGGAAAATGCTCCTTCCGATCTGGCGGCAATCGGCGCCTATATTCTGCCTCCTGAAATATTTCCCATAATTGAAAATTTGGTACCCGGCCGAGGTGGAGAATTATGGCTTCCTGAAGCAATAGACCAGCTTTTAAAAATCGAAAAGGTGCTGATTTGCGAAATCAAAGACGGAAAATATTATGACACTGGTAATAAATACGAGTACCTTAAAACAGTGATAGAATTTGCCCTTCGCCATCCCGAACTCAATGGAGACTTACGTAAATACCTCAAAAGCCTTAAGTTGTAAATCTAAAAAAGTTAAAATCTTTCCCGATGACCACCTCGACGGTCATTAATTCCAATACGTCGGTCAGTTTGGGCTAATTCAATATCAGATGATATAGGTAGAAAATCCCTTATAGGTTCTAAAGCAGGGTAGACACCTTCTTGTTTGGCTCTTAAAAGATATTGCGCTAATAAAGCACACGCTCCCAACGTTAGAATAGTGAAGCAACCTATTGCAGCAAGATTACTACGTTTTACCATCTATAGATTCCTTAATTCAACATTACGCATTATGACCACTAAAAACGAATTTTTCTTAAGGAGTTTAGAGGAAATTAAAGGAAGTTAGAGGAATTTAGGCAGTTACTTTCCTGTGAGTCTTTTTTTTGGGAATTAAAGGAATTTAGAGGAAGTTAGAGGAGTTTCGTTAGAGTCCTTTAAGTTCCTTTAGAATCCTTTACTTTTAGTTTTTGGTAAACTAGACTGAACTCATGAAGAATCCTGTCATTCAAGAGCTCATTGAGAAAACTTACAGAGAGCTTTCTGAACCCCCAAAACCAATTCAAAGATCTCGTGTCTGGCAGTCTTCCAACGGCTATATTTTTCTTATTCCGTGGGCCAATGCTTCTTTATTACGAATAATGATAATTCGGTTTACTTCTCCTTTGCCAAAATCCTATTATCGCTTCAAAAATCAGATTGATGACGCGGCAAGATCGGTAGTAGCCAATATCGAAGAAGGATTTGCGCGTCCAACTACGAGTGAATACCTGACATTCTTAGGATATTCACAGGGGAGTTTAAAGGAAGTTAAAGGAGATATAGAAAGAGCCAGACAGGATGGGTTGTTGAATTCTATTTCAGGATCGAGCGCGTTAGGATTGGGGATCGATTTTAAAACTTGGCATGAAGCATTGAAGGCTTCGGTAGTTTCGAAGCCGGCGGGAGGGACGGGAAGAGACGATAAGTTAGAGGAGTTTAGAGGAGATTACAGGAATTTAAAGGAGGGTGAAAATCCTTTAAAATCCTTTAAATTCCTTTATGATCCTGTAGATAATCTCCGTGTTTCCGATTTAACCTACGAAATCTTCATTGAGCTTATCAATAAAACCGACTGGCATCTGAGACGGTTGGTTACTTCTTTGGAGGAGAAACTAGCCAGTGATAAAAAATACTATCAGGTGGAGAAAGCCCGGATAAGAGGTAAAGTTAGAGGAATTTAGAGGAAGTTAAAGGAGATTAGAGGGAAAAGGAGTCAGGGGAAATTAAGGGTGAGATGTAGAGGGATTTAGGCCGGTAAATGTACCGCTGTTTGTATTTATGCCTGTGACACTTTTGATCCAAGAAGCAAAAGAATTTACACGGGTGTATACTCCGGGCTTTTTGGGAGTTTCACATTTCAGCTCCGGTGATTTTTTACTCCAGGAAACAATTCCCGCCTGTTTCCATTTTGAATTGCTCCATATAAGAAGCGGTCCTCCCGAGTCTCCCCAGCAGACGCCTTTTCCTCCCTGTTCAACTCCGGCAGTGAGCATCGTATCAAGTATCTGGTTACTATACCAATCGGCTTTATTAGAAGTAGCGTTGGCAATGACCGGAATAGTAACTTCTTGCAAAATACTTGATCTATCACCATATTCCATTTCACCCCATCCGATGACGGTTGCATTATATCCATCTATATTATTTGTATCTATAAGTGAGAGAGTGGGAATATTTGTGACCGCCTCAGAAAGCTCCAATAAAGCCAGATCATTTAGCGGGTGGTATGAGGGCAACATTTTAAAATCCGGGTGAAGAATGATCCTTTTGACATCTCTTGTCAATCTGGTTTTTGTATCAAGCGGATCTTTCAGATCATAAAAGCCTAAAGCTACTCCAATTACCTCTTTATTATGTAAATAAACGCAGTGACCTGCGGTCAAGACCCATCTTGAACCGATCAATGTACCGGCGCAGTGTCTGACATCATAAAGATTATGTTTATAAAGCGGAGTACTTGGCACATTCAAAACATCTGTTTGAAATCGAGCTTTGAAATATAATATTGCCATAAAGGGCCAGGCACCTCTTTTGGCATCGTGACCGCCTACGATAGAAGAAGGATCATAATTTTCG
>MFJR01000002.1:29834-41009 GCA_001780955.1 Candidatus Gottesmanbacteria bacterium RIFCSPLOWO2_01_FULL_39_12b
CGGTGGCTTTTGATCTGGTATTAATATTCAGGTTATTAATGATAGAAAAAGAGATTGTTAGTAGCAGCAAAAAGATGATAAATATTAGTAAGTAACCGAGGGCAAAAATATTTCTCTTCATTAAAACCATCATATATCATATTTTTGATAAAGAAAAACTGGCAAAAAAATTATTTGACTGATCGTTTGACAGGGATTTTAAGAGTAATTATCAATATAAATTAGATCATCCAGGCCAATTTGGCCCTTTAGAAACAATAGTTAAGTTATCACTAACTCCATATTCATTTGCGCCGACAACTGAGTAAAGTATGGTAATTGGCTGTTCTTGATATTCGTTTCCAAGATCAAATACAGTAGCATAACCGCCTTCAAGTGGTCCTTGTAGTGAAATTAAATGTAACTCATCATAATTTACAATGCAACACAAAGCTCCTACCGTATCAATTAAGTTAAGTTGCCGTGATACATGGGTAGCCATATCCTGAAAGTTCGCTATGGTAACGCAAAGAGGAATAAAGGTAATCAATCCTCTTCTGGTAAGTTCTGTCAGTATACGTAATTCATCGTCCCCTCCGTTTCTAATACACTTTTCATAGACGTTTCTGTTAAGTTGAATACTGGGAGGTAGAATACATTCCAGGGCAAAGGGTACACAGGCACCATCAGCAGTACCACAAACTCTAACTGCGTCTCGAAGATGAGATCTGGCTTCTTGATAAGACATAAGGTAAAGATAGAGAGTATAGCAAAAACGATAAAATAAACAAAGAAAGTTGCATTTCCGGATGATTACTGTATTATTCGCACATCATATGCCTGAACGAACAATAGTGGGTCTACCTTTTTATGAAGGTGAAGGGAATATTTGTTTAAGAGAAGCTCTAAGAAATGTTGATCACTGTTTGAGCGAACTGAATGTGGATGCGCCTATAATCGTACTTGTCAACGGACCACGGACGATAAATGGCACTTTACCACCTTTATTTATTAATAGAAGTACATACAATGCTGATGTCAGGATAGTTGGGGGTGATGGGTTGGGTCAGGCAGAGGCAATCAATCAAATAGTACATGAGGCTGAAAAAGCTGGAGTGAAACGAGTGTTTATCACAGACGCAGATATTTATAGATTTCCTCGCGCGTTGGAGCGTTTATGGAGTCTGGCTGATAGGCCTTTAGTCGGAGCTCATCATCTGGTTTATCCGCGAGAAGTAGTAGAGGGACAAATGGGAAGACCTTTATCTTCTCAAGAAGCATTTTTATACACTTTGTTTGAAGGTGATAAACCACCCGAAGTTGGTAAGGTTATTTCAAAGTTTACAGGTGCTAGACCTGCAAAGATAAAGGGATCTTTGATGCTGGTTGATACCAGTGTAGCTTTAGAAATGCATGGTGGTCAGAATTTAACTTCAGATAGCGTCATAAATAGATTAGTAGGAGAAGATCGGGCCCAAATAGCAGAGGGTGCCTTTTTTATGCATATGGGGAGGATATCGATGACAGATCATATCTGCGCAAGACTCAGGCATTTCAGAGCTTCCGCTGCTAGAGGTGACTTGAGTGGTTTTATGTCAGTACAGGAGAGCATTTCTCCTGAAATCGCCGAAAAAATTGCCGCAGAATTAATAGCTACTATAGTACAGGTGGACTAACATTAGCTTCATTTTTCCTTCTGCGATGTGCTTTGAGGGAAAAAGTGAATCAAATTTGTTTATCTATAGTTCAAGGACATAGACTAGAATCGTACAAGGAAAATGGTTTTAATATGCCACCTGAGGCAGCGGTGGCAACGTACCCCGAAGCAGTTGGGGCTGTAAGTGCGCTACTCCGTACGGTAGATTGGACATTTATAAGGGATTTTTCTTGTACACCTCCAGGTATCACTCAAACAGAACTACCAAGGGTTCCTATCGATGTAAGCAATTTCTATGATAATGCGGCATATAGGGCAATTATTATCGACAGCTTGGGAATAGATGAGGAAAAATTACAAACCATTTAAATTCAAATTGTAAAATGTTAGAATTTTTCTGTCACAAAAGACTGTTCTTCGGTGGTGAATTTTCTTGCCTCGTTATCGGTTAGGGAAATTCTATAGATATAGAGCGTGTTTGGTTTAAGGTTGGTAAGCCTTATGTTATGGTTTTGAGTTGGATCACCTGATATAGTCTGAGTAGATAATTCAAAAATGGTCGGGCCGTATGAAATACTTGATAGGACTTTCGCTTTTGTCTGGAAAACGATCGTGACGGTCGTATCTGAAAGTGTAAAGACCGAAACCGGTCCGATTAGGTAAGCGGCTTGGATCCGGTTTTCTCTTGCCCCGTTCAAATTGTTGACGGTGATAAAGGTCGTGAAAAATAGAAGTGCAATAAAAAGAGCCGGGACAAAAACTACAGAAAGGGCCGGAAATACCCGGTGTTCAGCTTTAATCTCGGTAATGGTAGTCTCCTGATTTGTTTTAAATTCCTCAAGTGCTTTTTGGGAGGCCCAGATTCCATGACATTTGGAGCATCGGAGTAGCTGAATGTTCGCAGGGACGCTTTCTGAATGGAAATTTTCCAAAAGTTTATGACACCTCGGACACAGATGGTAACGAAGTGAGAGGGGTTGTTTATGGGGTAAAACCGTTACTTTAGCCAGTTTTATAACTTCATGATAGGGAATGCGGTTGATTTCATAAGGATCAAACCAGGTTCCTCCGCAACGGCCGCAGTGGTCCACTTCAAATTTACCCCCGGAGTCGGTGTGAACTTCGAGTTTTTGTAGAGTATAAGCGCAGGATGGACAGAACATATTTCACAAATCAAAATTTCAAAATCAAAATTTCAAATAAAGCTCAAAATCCAAATTCTTAAATTATTCTTTCCTTAGAATAGCCGAGAAAATAAGAGTTAACTCATGAGCTTCTTGCCATAATTGTCTATACTCCTCTTTCTTATCTGAATTAGCAATAGCCATCATTCGTAACCAATGCAATGTTTCTTTTGCTTCTTTTTTACAAATTCCAATTTTATGCTGAAAATCTTTTTTTGATTCCGCACCATCTGCTTCCATATAGTTTGCACCAATACTTGTTGCCGAACGAATTAACTGAGCTATAAGGACATTATTTACTGTATTTAGTGGTATTGTTTTTATGGTGAGGATAATACTTTCTCCAAATTTTGCTGTTCGTTCTGTCAAATCGTATTTCTTTTTGTCATTTGAAGTTTGGGTTTGAATTGTCATTTAGATTTTGAATTTTGAGCTTAATATAACAAATTATTCTCTTTTATCGCCTCGACTATTTGTTGGGAATAGAGCATTGCCCCTTCGTTTGATGGATGGAGATGGTCTGACTGATTGATGTAGATATCCCGGCCGTTGTTTGAGCCATCCAGAGAAAGATGATAAGCATCGGCCAGCGGATAATTTTGAGAGGTGGCAAAATTGACCATGTTTTGTAAGTAGGCCTTGGTGATTAATGAAGCATCCCATTTGAGATTTTCGGGCCAATTGAGAACACCGTCACCATATGTAAGATAGTTAGGAGCAATAGTGGCAGCCAGAATAATTTTAGTTTCCGGAGAATTTTGATTGATGGCATCAATAATTTTAGCAATAGTCAGCCACTGATGGTCCAGATCTGACTTCTGTCCACCCCAATGATTATAGGCAAAAGATTCGACGATCAGTAAGTCAGGTTTGTAGGAAAGAAGCGGAGGGTATAATTTACCTAAATAGGTAGTCGTGTTGGTGAGGCGGTACAGTCCGCTTTCCAGATCGGTAGCTCCAAAACCATAGTTAAGAAGAGCAAATGAGAGAAAGGGATAAGTTTGAGATAAAAAAGATCTCAAATGAGGTAAGTCATTACCCAAAGTATTAGTCATGGAGTCACCCAGTAAGGCAATGGTATAGATAGATTTAGTTGTAAGTTGTAAGTTGTGAGTTGTGGATGATGGGTTTGTTTGCGAAGGCACGTTATCAGAAGGTACAGGATTAGTTGGTTCTGTTTGAATTCCCAGGACTTCTCGGACACCGGCCATAAGGGTGGGGATGGGAATATAGGGAGAAGGATCAGGGGAGGGTTTTGTTTCTGTATCGATATGACTGGGTTTGATAATCTGGCGGTTTCCAGACGGGTCAAAGGTGGTAGATTTTACCAGAAATTCCTGGAGAGAATTTCGGGTAAAATCATCCATAGTGCTCATCCCTTTCAAATATTCTTTTATCTTATTGGTAGCTTCTACCCTTGATGATTCGGATTCCGTATTAACTGCTGGTGTAACGGTTATGACAGATACAGAAACCTCAGGTTGTGGCGCCTCGGGCACGTCGGTCGATTGATATCCCGAGAGTAAATCACCGAAGGAGACTTCCGGAAGATAATTATCTAGCAGTTGTTGAGCACGGGTTATATTGGTTCCGATAAAAAGAAGAGCAAACAAGACCAAGCCAATAAAAAAATAAGGGACAGTTTTTCGCATCCTAACTCCATTGTAGGGGGATTTTACGCAAAAAGTCAATTAACAACTTTTCCACAACCCTCTTCTGTTTTCTTTGGCTTCTTTTTCGGCGTCTTTAAATTCTCTCCCGTATTTTAAATCAGGAGGAATCAGATCCAGTTTGGCAAAACCCCAACGGAGGAGAAAATCATTTACGAAAACATCCTCAATATAAATATAACGAAGTAACCTTCCGTATTTATCGGTTTCTGAGATGTCTTTTTCCAGTTCCACGGTTTGATTTTCTATCAAACCTTGAGTAATTTTTTGGGCTTCCTGCGAAAAACACTGCTGCGGACTGGTTCTGGTTTTTAATTCCGGAGTGTCAATGCCGATTAGACGAACACGGCTTTTATCGGCCATTTCAATGGTATCCCCGTCAATGACAGAGCCGACTTGAGCTTTTTGGCGTAGTGAGGGAATATTTGTCGGTTGGGGAGAGATCTCAATTTTTAGAATCGTATTTTGTTGCCCGTTTGACTCAAAATTAGAATTAAGCCCGACGATTAAGACACCTGCAACTACGAATGAAATTCCGATTAATTGTCGAAGGCTGATTTTTTCTTTTAACCAGATAATTGATAAGAGAACCGTAATTGTGATGTAGGTATTGGATAGCGGTACAATGATTGAGGCGTAACCCTTTTCCAGAGCCGCATAAAAGAGAATGTTACCGATATTAAAAAGCAATATACCCCAAAAAGAAAATTTAAGGAGATTAAAATTTAAGGGCGGAAATTTTTCGTTTATAAATATTCGCCAGATAAGGACTATCAATACTTGAGAAATGGCAAGGGTGATCAGGTAAGTTGAGTTACCAACCTCGTCAACGGCAAGTTTACCAAGGTAGCCTCCTATGCCATAGCCAATTGCGACTAAAATTGAAAGCACGACCCATTTTTCCACTCTGAAACGAATCTTTTTGGGAAGCGAAATGAGAATTACTCCGATAGAAGTAATAATAATGCCGCCCGCAACTATTGCAGTTAAATGCTCGTTTAAAAAAAGCAGGGCCAGAATCAGGGTAAATATCGGGTAGGAGGCAATAATCGGAGAAGTTAGGCCGATTTCGCCGAAGGAAATGGTGTAATAATAAAGGGCGTAAAAAGAAGTGATAAAAAGGGCAGAGAGAATTGTCAGAGGGGTGACTGGTTTGAGGTGGCTTGCGGTTAATAAACCATAAATTAACCACATGGGAAGAGCAATACCGATAGCGTCCAAAGCATAGGTTTGCCACGGCGTGAGTTTATGGAAACCCCTTTTTACCAGGACTCCACCTATTCCCCAGAAGATGACAAATAATAAAATGTAAATGGAAATTGGCATAATAGAGAATAATTACTCAGTTACGATTCTGATTTTAGCGTTATCCAGGTAGACTAAAACTCCAAGAGTGCTTTTAAGTTGTACCCGATAAAGTTTATTGCCGTTATCAAGAGTGATTTTAGAAGAGCTGAGAGTTTGAGATTCAGTTCCCATGGTAATCGGACTGTACCAAACCGGGTGTTTATCGGTCACGTTATAAAGCTGTACTTCGACCGAGCCGTTTTTGGTCGGATTTCGAAGGGAGGCGATAAAATACGCTTCTTTAATTTTGCCGTAATTTGAGGTATCGATGATTGTCTCGGTAGCGGTTAAATCCTCCCAGGTGGTTTTACTGGTAGAACCGCTGCCTAAGGGTATATAAGATTCATGGGTTGAAGTTGAGATAATAACTTGTGGATTCGTAGGAGAGTTCGGAGTAGTACCCAAAGCGACATTATTAGTTGTATTTACCCTATCTATCAGACTGATGCAAGCTTGGGGACAGGAGGAACTGTCTGGGACGGATTGTATTGTAGGAGAAACGACACTAGTGATATCTGAAACTTTGACCGAAAGATCAGGGGAAAATACTTTTAAATCTAAAAATAAAAGATTACCGGCGATAATCGTTAAAAGGAATACGATTACCAGATGAGTATATTTACTGTCTTCCATGATAACTTCAGTATAAAACGTGCCAGATATTTATCAAGGGTATATTTAAAACTTTGCTAAGGGCTCGCTCCTAAATAATGTTTACAATTATTTAGGATTGCGGCCCTTTGTGGCGAAACCAAAATGTAGATGTTATTTTGGAGTTCGCCCTAATTTCCCTAGGTGCCAACGTAAATCACCTCCCAGGTGAGACAACAGGTGAGACAGACTAGTCAGGCTGCGAGGCGCTTGAGAAGAGAAAAAACTACACGCTCTGTGTCTCGCGGTGGAAGTTGTTGATTATGTCTATCAGAAGCAGCAAACAATTCAGTAAGCCAGTCTCTGCCGGAAATTGGAGTTGCCTGTTTTTCGGCGAGATAGTTTGCAATAACTTGAGAATATTTTTCAATAATTCTAAATTCATCTCCCAATTTATAACCTTCATCGAAAGATTTGTCCAGATCGATTTTTGCTAATTCTATAAAACGAAACAGATAGAAAAGATCTTGATCTGAAAGTATAAATTCTTTTGATTTGGCGGACTTTTGATAGAAATCTAATAGATCAACAAACTTAGTTCGCGGGTTGGAGTAAACACTAACAAACATGCTTGGGTCTATTCCTAACATCTGATGGAAATTACGCAACAGATTAATGGCTACAACATCAGATGGATTTTCCTCATAGATTAGTGATTCGGGTTGTCCTGCGGCTTGGGAAATATTTTCCAACGAATAAATTTGAATATAGGCTCGATAAGCCTCAGCCAAGTCTCCATTTAACTGCCATGTGACAGAAAATTGATTTCTGGAATATACTAAATAAGCACCAACCGAATAATGGAAATCCAGACTATTTACCTGATATATATTACCGTTATCATTAATTTTCAGGCCTTTATACATTTCTTTGATACGATCTTCATCTGCGGAGTTTATAATATGGGTTGGTTCTGCAAGGTAATGGACAGTTTCGTGTATGGCGGTATTTGTGACAGAGGCAACTATCAATGAATTGAGATAAGCCGGATCTTGATATACCGGATTGTTCGGATATAAAGATTGAGATCTCTTAATAAATTCAGTCCAGTTATCAACAGAGAAATTCGTTTTGACAACTCCCCTTTTTTGAGGGATAGAAAAAATAGCAGTTTCGGGATCATAGAAAACCTCAATAATACCATCATCTTCTTGGCTTGTTTTTTCTGCATCTGATTCCGATATTCCCCAGCTCATCAAAGTCTCTTTCATCTCCTGGTCTGAACGAACAAATATTAAGTTACTTAATAATTCACCACTGCAGTTTTGATTAGGACTAAGTTGTTCGCATAGTTTCGGAATTACTCTACTTTGTATCTCTGAAATAACTGTAGTAATTAACTCATCAATCAGCAATACGGACCAGCTTTCCGGTAATTTGCCTTTTACCATATTGATCACTCTTTGTTCATCAGTTAACGATTGCCACTCTGTATCAGGAATAGGCTGGGGAAAATATTCCTGGCCGGGAATTGCGGTTGGCGTTGGCGGGGCATATTCTGGCTGTGGCTTTCCCGCGCAAGCTGCAAGGGCAGAAGCGCCCGCTGTCAAAAACGCCAGCTTTAAAAATTGCCGGCGATCAAGGAGATGTATTCGCGAAGCTTCTCTACGAACGGCTAATCTTGAGAGTTCCAATGTTGGAGGCATAGTGATTTCAGGCAGTAGCTTGGGAATTATACCCCACAGGGCAATCTGGAAGCAATTTCGTTACCGCACTTTCTTTCAATGTTCTTGCAGCAGGTTTGGTTCAGGAGGTTCTGAAGGGTGAAATTCCGTGGGTTTGAATTCTGTCGGTCGAAATTCCGTTGGTCTGACGTATGTAGGTTGGGGATAATTTGATTGTTGGTTTGGTTGATATCTCTGTTGTGTGTCGGAATTAGGAGGAGGGCTGATTTTATAACCCTGGATTGTATCTGGCGACTTACCCGATTGAGGTTGAAACTTTGAAAATCCAGGACATTCAGACTCATGTTTCTCACAATATGCTTTACATTCACTTTCCGTTTTACACCCGCCGGGACCTAAAAATTCACCGGGCTTATTATCCTGACCATTAGCGTTTCGGGTAATTGGCGAGATGGGGGACAACTGTTCATTTATTTCTCTGTAGGATGAGGATCGGATTTCGTTAAACCCTTTACATTCCTGTGGATTTTTCTCGCAGTACGCGCGGCATTCAGCCTCGTTAGTGCAGGGTTTAGGTGGAGGATACTTTTGACTTGGAGGAGGACCCATTCCGTGTCGTCTTCCCAGCGTCATGCATTTTTCCACATTTTGGGGGTCGCCGCAGAATTTAGCGCAAGATTCGTATGAGTCACAGCCTAATTCCTGTTTTGCCTCCTCGAGCATCTTTTCTTTTTGCTCTTTATAATTATCAAATTCTTTTTTGTGAATCTCATATTCATCTTCGCGCATCAGTTTATTGTTTTTAGCAAAATCCATACATTTCTCTGCATTTTCCGGTTTATTACAAAGTTCCTTACAGCTTATCTCGGAAGTGCAACCCAGCTCGGTTTTTGCTTTTTCTAAAATATCAGCAGGCGGCACACCGCCTTGTTCGTCTATGGGAGGAGGACCTTTATAAAGATTATGTTTTTTGGCAAAAGCTTCGCATTTAGCGTGATTTTCCTCCCTGGCGCAAATCGACATACATTGTTCTTTAGTCTCGCAACCCAGCTCAGTTTTAGCAGAGGCGATAATTTCCTGCATTTTATCCGGGGGCAGATCATCTTCATTCTCATTTTCTTCTTCTTTAATGAGGCCGTGATTTTTCGCATAACTGTAGCAAAGGGGTTGGTTTTTGGGCTGACTACAGTAAATAAAACAGGCATTAGCATCGGAACAGTTGCCAAGTTCTGCAATTGGGTAAGTAACGTTGACCGACGATTCGCCCAAAACTTCCTGGCCATTGTTCAAAACATATTTACCGTAGGACCAGCAGGCAGGAGTATTTTGAGGAATTTGACAATATAAGTAACATTCCTGCGCATTTCTGCAGTTGCCAAGTTCGGGGATTGGGTAACGAGTGGATTGGGCTCTGGCGGTAGAAAAATTAAAAATTAGAAATACAAAAGCAAAAATGACACATAGTGTCATCCTGAAGCTTGGTCGGAAAGACATAAAAATCTTTTTCATGGTCTTTCAAACGGATTTTCATATGGTTGATTGTTTGGTGTGGCAGATAACGTAGCTCCTGAGAAAGGATTTTGACTAGACGCCCCAAAAGGATTTTCGTAAGCAGTGGTCGGTGAGACAAAAGGATTAATTAAAACAGAGGAAGGCGTTGCAAATGGATTGGCAGGAGTGGTGGGAGAAGCAGGTGGAATAGTTACCGGTGGAGTGATAAGGAGTTGAACAGGGCGAATGGGAGGTTTAACCTGATTTTGAAAAAAGAGATAGAAACCGGCAAAACCGGCAATGATGATAAAAAGTATTAAGGTGACGATCATAAAAGGGAATTTTTTGGGTGGGGGTACGGAAGCTATAACAGAGACGGATACCGGCGGGTCAAGAACCGGAATAGCTGTGATCTCCGGCGGTGTTCGTGGAGGTGAAATTTCAGGTGGTTCAGGCGGTTTGGGCAGTTCGTGATCTAAAGCGGGACCAGGGATAGATTTATTTTTCTGGGCAGTGTCCATTCTTACATAAGGCTAAAATAAATAACCCTATATGTCAATGATCATATTTTGGATCAGGTGAAGATATAGAGTTATCGTGTTTATTCAGGTGCTACAACATTAATATATCTATTTTTCGTGTAGGTAATTTGACCTCCGTTTACATTTTGGGCTTTTACTCTAGCAGTTATCGCGTAACTGCCTGGTGTTTTATATGTACATTTTACTGATGCGCTATCGCTTGGAATTATCATCTTAACGTAACTGCGATTGCCCCAATCAACAAACCCTCCACTTTTCTTGTCATCCACATAAGTATATTTATACTGATTTTTCAGCGCATAATCTACATCCTTTGTTGACCGTAATAATTCATCTGCCGTGCAAGAAAGATCAACTTGTTTCGAAACTGAAAATAACGCTTCGGGAAATTCAACATATGAAACTTCATAGATTTGTCCTACGAATAAATTTTCATTCTGAATAAATCGGGGAGTATAGTTTTGTATTCTCTGTAAAATATTGATTTCACCTGGTTCATTTCCACATCTAGTTGCTCCGAATTGATTAATTAAACAGTACTGACTTTGCAGGCAGGGTTCAATCCGTCTCGCTTGGATATTGTCGCCAGCATAATATAAGACTTCTGGTAAACCACATTTCATAAGTGAAGGAGGACCAGAATATTGGCTTTCTGGTTGTGGCGTTACACAAATTGAACCAGAGTAAGAACTAGCAGATTGCGTTTTAATTTCTTGTGCACTTCCTCTATTGGTTAAATTAATGTTTTGTAGTGTGTTGTAAAAATAGAATAATGCACCTAATATAATGACAACGATACCAATAATCAGATAAAATGAAGAAGATTGTTTAGATTTCTTTACTGATTTATACTTTCCGGGCATGTATTTATTTTATTTAAGTATATATAAACTATGTTGTCAAGTCCCATTTGGGCTGACCTGCACTTTGTGATTTAGCTTCAGTTAATCCGTCATCCCCGACTAAGTCGGGGTCATCTCGACCGACCCCGCTCAGCGGGGGAAGTGGAGAGATCTTCTCTAATAGGTC
>MFJR01000003.1:0-17718 GCA_001780955.1 Candidatus Gottesmanbacteria bacterium RIFCSPLOWO2_01_FULL_39_12b
CTGTATGTACCTATAAGGGTCAGACCTTTAACGCCTTTAAGGTCTGACCCTGTTAAACGACAAGGCTTTACCGTGACTGACTGGGGAGGAACCTTGGTGGGGAAAGACTGTAGCAACTTAGAGATAAAATGATATGCAAAAATTATCGGAACTTTGGTTGAAATTCAAAAACTTGATCTGGTGGAAAAAAGCATTACTGTTAATCTCTTTTTTATCAGTAATTATTATACTTTTATATATTACGGATTATAGTTTAGTTAGGCCATCCACAAGCACTCAAAAACTACCAGTTAATGATAAAAAAGGCGAGAATAGTCAAGGTAGTGACGCCCGCCAACCTACCACTCAATATTCTTTTGAGACCTCCTTTAGTAATAGTCAACAGGAAATAATTATTGATGATAGAGATTTATCCGCAATTAATCAAAAGAATCTATCGATAACCGTTGCTGAAACTCCCCAAATTAAACCAAATGAAGTTAGAAATCCTGTTAGAGTAGTAATTTATGGATTCAAATCCCAAAACCAGATAGAGATAAGGGAAGTAAATATTGACGGAACGAATAATCATCCGATCGCTTATTTGGCAGCAAATATTAAAGACATTCATCCAGTTTCTGATCACGCCCTTTTATATATCGCCGGCGTTGACGAATTTGATCATGGTAGTCGGGTAGAAATCTATGACACTAAAACACAATCCGTTCAAACCGTTACTTCTGCTTCTCCGAGTTTCGGGATCGATGACATAATAATTTCCCCGGATAATAGATATCTGGCTATTTGGGAGGTAAAATTTGTTCCTGGACAAAAAGTGATGCTTAATGGACTTTCAAGTGTATATTTATTTAATCTTCAGACCAGCGAAAAAATACAGGTAATTTTAGAGACTGCAACTTCTGGTTCAGTCATTCACTACCCGCGTCTTATCGGTTACGACGATAAGTTATATCTTGATACTTGGTCTCCTAACCAGGGACGGCAGTTTTTCCGGGGCATGTCCTACGTTACCCCAAATGATCCTACTCAGCTTATTCCTATTCCGAAACTGGCGGGGGGTAAATTTAGTTCCGCCCCCCTTTTATCACCAGTAGGAAATAAAGTAGTATTTTCGGGTTTTGACGCCTCATCATCGATAACTGTTCCGGTTACGGCAAGGGAATATCCCAAGAGACCTGAATTGGATAACCCAAATCAGATAGTCATTTTAAATCTGGATGATTTTACCACAACAGTTTATACGGATAAGAGGAATACCAGATTTTACGTCGATCCAAAGTGGTCTGCCGACGGCACAAAGGTACTTTATACGAGATATAATCCACAACCATCAACAGTCTTAAATAAACCTGCTGTTTTTGAAGGAATATATTCATTAGACTTAAATACCTTAAATGAGACAAAGATGGCAAATCTTACGGACGAAAATATAAGACCAATTAAATTTTTAGGGACCGATAATCTTATTTATCAACTCCGTTTCCCAACTCAAGGTAACCTTGGCGAAAAGTATGCCCAAGTTTCTGAGGGGTTTTATAAATATGAAAACGGTGTATCCCAATCAATTGCTACCGGTGGTAACTTACAATACCTTAACAATCTTACTTTACTTCCCAAATTGGGTTTAGGTTCTGATAAAAATATAAAATCCTTGTCAGCCTTTACTTTACCAGATGCACCTCTTGTCCCTCCACAAAAAGATAAAAGCGTAACTTTTGAAAATCTTGAGATTGATCCACTGGCATATCGGGCTCAGCAACAAAACGATCCTATTAAAGCAACCGCAAATAACTCAACTTTGAATCCAGACGCCAGTGCTACCCCAGAACCTTCAAGCCCCCCAACCGATGATGGTGGTGATGATGGAGGAGGTTCCTGTGCTGACAACTGGAACTGCGGAGAAGGGTATCCGACAAGCGCCTGTTGGGTGGATTATTTAGGCAGTGAATGTCATGATTCACCATTATATCTTTACCCTCAAAAAACTAGTAATATTCGGATTAAGCCAATAGTTTCAGGTCAAATACAATATGAATGGCCAAAGCTAACGGGTAATTTATGGCAAGTGGTTGCTTTTCCTGATGGGGAACTTATCTCAAAAGAAAATATTAGTTTTGACAAAATAGAGTATAGTTATACTACTTCATTAGTTAGATCACCAGAGAAAGGCTTAATCGCTAAAGCCGCACAACTTGAATCTGTATTAAGCAGTTACGCCTCCAAGGTAGGATTAAACGAAAGAGAAGCAAATGACTTTATTTCTTTCTGGATAAAAGAACTAAATAAGGTTCCTTCTCCTTACTACTTTATCAGTCATTATGACAAAGAAACTGCTTCCAAAATCATGAGTTTTGATATTAACCCCAGACCTGATACTTTTATTCAGGTGGTTATGTATTTTAAACCGCTTAATAATCCCATTTCCGTTTCTCCGCCAGTTTTTAACCCTGTACCGTTAAGGAGTGGTTTTGTAGCAGTTGATTGGAGCGGAAAGATAGATTTATAAAAAATTTAATTTAAGAATATGTTTTCTCGTTTATCTGTATCAAATCTCAGAATATTTGTAGTATTAGTTGGAGTCTTAATTTTAGCCATAGGATTTTCTTGGGGAACTAGCGACAATAGTAGTAAGACTGATAATAACACAACCAGTCAGAATGAAAATGTTTTCAATCTCCCATCACCCGGTGTACTGACAGGAGGAAAAAATAACGGTTCAATTGTTTTCGGATTATGGTCTGCTAACCTGGGTACCCAAATTAGAGTCACAAATACCAGCCAGGGAAGTGATTATACCCTCGCGCAACTTCCTGCCAATATCAAAGACGTCCATGTGCTTTCTAATAACAAATTATTATTTATAGCGAACACCGATTCTATCGATCACGGGAAAGAAATAGTTATCTATGACACTAAAACCTACCAAACAGAACAAATAGTACAGGTAGAGGAAGGAAGAGGGATTGATGATATAGTCTTGTCTCCTGATAAAAAATTTATCGCTTGGTGGGAAGTCAAGTTTGACTCCAAAACAAACGTTCTTAAAGGCGGAGAATCGAAAGTATTTATCCAAAACTTAGAGGAGAAAATGACTAAGTTAGTTGTTGACGAAAGTCAGTCCGTAGAAATGCATTACCCGCTTTTTTTTGACTGGGAAAATAGGTTATATCTTGATGCTTTCAAACCTAATCAGGGAAGACAATACTATTTGGGCATATCTTTTGTAACTTATGATAGTCCAACTGTTCTTAATCCAATATCTCAGCTTACCAAAGGTAAATTTTCTTCGCAACCAATTCTTTCTCCTCTTGATAACAAAGTGGTTTATACCGGTTTTGATGGTAAGGATGGAAATGGAAAGACTATTTTTTATAATCCTTTGGAGAAGAGTCTTAAAGAAGAATTAAGAAGGCCCGAGTTAGATAATCCCAATCAGGTAATCCTTCTTGATCTGGATAATTTAGCTTCTGATCAGGAAAAAATTATTGCCGGAAGTGAAAACAATCAGCAATATCGCAATCTCATATTTTCTTCAGACGGCAAATATGTTGTCTACGCCATCTTTCATATATCTTTACTGCCGAGTGGCAAACCCAATATAGTTTATAGCCATAAGATTGGTATCTATAGTTTGGACAATGGTGAAACTATTTATTTAGATGACAATTCTCCAGCCCCCAAAATTATCATAGATTATAAAGATAATCAGTTAATTTATGGAGAGACTGAAGGGTCAACCTCTATAGGCAATTTAGGCGAGACATATAGCTCCACTCTAAGAAGTTTTGTAGTCAGTAATGCTCAAGATAAGTCCAAGTTAAATCTGGCAGGTACAAATAGAAAAATGCAGTTTATTTCCTACGAGCCTTACCAAAAATCAGGTAAATTAAATCTATTTAGCCAAACCACCCAACCGACTATTGAAAAAAATCGTAAGAGTTTAGAACTGGTTGAGCTTATAGTACCAGACACAAAAAATGTCGAAAATAGATTAAATTCACAAAATAATCCTATTAAACCTGCAGCAAATCAAACTCTTAATCCGGATGTTTCTCCGACACCTTCTGAATGTTCAGACTGCCCAACTTGTTGTGAACTGGTAGTCCAATTATGTGGAACTCCTTGTGATTGGGTAGATTACTCTGATCCTAATTATCCCAACGGGAGACGATGTGATGCTTATGAAAACCATGTGGCTTTAGGCTATAAATGTTACGACTCTCCTCTTTATCTTTATCCTCAAAAAACATCAAGTGTCAATATTAAACCCAAAGTCTCACACCGGATTTATTACAGTAACCCGCAACTTAAAGATCAGAGTTGGGAGATTACGGCCAGTCCAAATGGTCAGCTTGTTACCACCAGCGGAGAATATATCGGTCGAATTGACTACAACTATTTTTCTCAAAATGCATCACCCCCCTCAAGAGGTTTAATAGTTGAAGCAGCACAACTTAAATCCGTATTAAACGATTATGCCCTGAAAGTCGGTTTAAACGAAAGAGAAGCAAATGACTTTATTTCTTTCTGGATAAAAGAACTAAATAAGGTTCCTTCTCCTTACTACTTTATCAGTCATTATGATAAAGAAACTGCTTCCAAAATCATGAGTTTTGATATTAACCCCAGACCTGATACTTTTATCCAGGTGATTATGTATTTTAAACCGTTAAAATACCTCATGTCTTTTGAAGCTCCTGATTTTGAAAAAATTCCGGACAGAACTGGCTTTACCGCTGTTGACTGGAGTGGAAAGATAGATTTATAACTAAAAAATTTCCATAGTCTTTATTAAAATTCCTTTTAAAACCTCCATTTGTCGAATGTTTTCGGTGCCTGTCGAAATCCGCAAAAAAGGTATTCCGTAATTTGACCACAAGGAGGTGAGATAAATTCTGGTATGATTAAGGCCAAAACTTGTTCCTGCAACCAGCTGAAAATCATTTTTTTGGGCAAGGCTGACTGCGATTTTAATAAACCGGTTGTAATTTTTTGTATTTGAATGGTTTTTATCAAACTCGAGATTAAAAAAACTTCCCCGACCCGGATAAATAACTCTTTTTACGGAGCATTTTTTTTGTTTTGCTAAAAAACTCTGGAGACTTGAGGCTAAGAACGAGGCATTTCTTTGGAGTCTTTGCAGACGATTTTTAAGGAAATATCGGTTTGGTTTAGGAAACGCATAAACAGAAGCATCGGCGATATTTGTTCCCAGATGTTTCCGGCATTCAAAAAGTTTTCCTCCGTCAGCCCCTCCGGCAACGATGACACCTCCTGTGACACGATCCAGTCCCAAATGGACGTATTTCATCAGGCTTTCAAAGACAATCAGGTGAATTTTCCCGCGTATCCCAAGTAATTTAAACGGCTGGAAGTTGACAGACAGACCGGTATTATCTATGACCAAATATATTTCCTCTTTGTAATTGTGTTTCAGGTAATCAATGATTTTGATGAGATTAGGAACGGGAATGTATTTGGAATTAGACAGTGAATCAAGGAAGATTACGCTCGGTTTTATCTCCTTTATTCTATTTATTATTTCTTCTGTTTTTAGTTCGTCAACTTCGATAACTTTATCTTTCAGGCTTTCTTTCAAAATCTGCTTGTACTGGAAATAGCATGATTTACCCATCAATATCTGACTTTTTATTAATCCCTGCATTTGCAAAAAGTTAAAAATAGTTGTGAAAGCCGCCATGCCGCTATTTGTCATGAGCGCGCGGAGGAGGAATTTAAAAGGCGCCTCGACATATTCTTTGACATATTCTTTTTCGTATGACTGCGCATTAAGATGCCAGTCACGTTTGTAGTCGTTGATTGTGGCTATAGTTTTACCGGTTTGACTGCCGGCTTCTGAATAGAGGGAATGATTGAAGCCGGGAGACTGCCAGTCGGTTGCGGTGACCAACGAACCGATAACTCCCGAGAGAGAGCGGAGAAAATAATAACTTGCGTCTTTAGCCTTTTCCAGTTGTAAAAGATCTATAAGATTATTAGACTTAATAATTGCTTCTTTTTTAGACTTCTTGATTTCATTTAGAAAATCATTAAGTTTTCCGATCCATTCGTTTTGTAGAGAAAGAGTTACTACGGTTGATTTCTTTGGAAGGACAGTCTTTTTTTTGGATATTTTTTGGAAAGCATTTTTTAAATAGCCAAGATAAGAATTAGCAATATATTCAAGTTCTATAAAATCGTCATCTAGATCAATAAACGATGGATATATGAGTTTTTGATTCATATCTGCGCATATACCCGGGCAGGCGCCCCGTCCGCCTCACGAAGGTTCAAGGGAGCAATATAAAGCTTACAGCGTGGGGGTAGTTTATCAAGATTAACCAGATTTTCCAGAATCAGGATATCTCTCCGAAATAATATTTTGTGGACAGTATAAGGGTAATTATCAGGCGTGAATGAGTCTATTCCTACAATTTTAACTTTGTGTTTGATGATTTCTTCAGCTGCATCGGAAGTTATGACGGGATTTTTTTTGAAAAAGTCCGGCGCATGAATTTTAGTCGTGTGACTGGTATAAAACAAGAGAAAAGGAGTGGTAATTTTATTAGGTATTTCCTCTTTTGTTATTTTGGCTAAGTTTCTGGCGTCAATAATTGTTGCTTCTCCAATAAATGTATCCGCAGGATATTCCTCCAGTTTTTTTCCGTTCGAAAGCATGTGGTATGGAGAGTCTACATGGGTAGAAAAATGGGAATTGAATGAGAGTCTTCTTTCATTACATCCGTGTTTGGCAATGGTGGCGATGTTTTTAAACTCTGCTTTCGGATCACCCGGAAAAGATGGTATCTTTTCCGAAACTTCCATCGTCAGGTCAATGATCATATCTAGTTATTTTACCAGAGTGTTTTTACGTGTTCGTAGGATCTTATTTTCTGATCGCTGGTTATTAAAGTGGCACCCAGCTGGCGAGCGGTTGCGATAATGATGCGATCAGCAGGATCCGAATGAAGAGCGCCCGGAAGCATTACAGATTTTCGAGCAATCGTGGAATCGATAGGCACAAATTGAATACCCGGCAGGCTTTCAACTTTATCAAGCCATGTTTCTACATCCATGGTTAAAACCAATCTTCCTTTGTTTACCAGCATGGCAATTTCCCAGACGCTGATTGATGAGACATAAACAGTTTTTTCCTTAAGGTTCTTGCGGATAGTCAGGCGTGCTTTAGCAGAAATTCTTTTCTGATCGCTTACCCAGAAAACGAGTACATGAGTGTCAAGTACAATCACTTGAGTACCTCCCACTCATTGAGAGGCACGGGCTTTGTAGGATCTTCGTATCTAATAACACTTCCTATAAGTTCTTTGGTAAGATCGGTAGTAATTTGGTAAGGTACGACTTGTACCACCGGTTTGCCTTCGTGAGTGATAGTGAGTGGCTGGTCTAACTTTTCCACGAGTCTCAAATATTCAAGTACTTTAGGTTTAAATTGTGATTTAGAAATCAAAGTTTGCATATATCTCCTTTATGACTATGGTCATAGTACCATAGTCATAACGGTTTGTCAAATGAGGAAGAATGAGGTGTTACCGTTACAAAGTATTATCTCTTTTTCATTTTTTGTCTCTTTAGAGAATTTTCCTTGATCAGGTTAAGATGAATTTTCTTTCTTTGAAGATCAGCGTCCACAACTTTTTGACACTCAATATCAGGACAAACTGATGTAGAATAGGTAATTTTGTCCTCTTTCCAGGTTTTGGTAATGATCCTGGATTTTCCACACCTGATACATTGATTGACGGATGGTATATTCAGAGTACTAGTATTATACAACGTTTTTGTTCCTGGCGGTAGTGATGAATCGTATAGTGACTTAATCTAGAGTTTGTGTTATACTTAACTCAGGTTAACTGATTTATTAAAAAGATATCTTCTGGATTTACCAAGATAGATCTGATAAAAACTCCATTTTTTCTATCAACGTCTATTTATGATTTTATTATTTATTAATATTTAACTTAAGGAGTTAATATGGGTAAAAATTTATTTGTTGGCAGTCTACCTTATACGGTTACAGATGAAACATTAAGCCAGTTATTTACACAATATGGACAGGTACAATCTGCTAATGTCATCAAAGATAAATATACCGGCAGTAGCAGAGGGTTTGGATTTGTAGAGATGGCCAACGAAGAAGAAGCCCAAAAAGCAATCGAGAAATTAAACGGATATAGTTTGGAAGGAAGAACTATTATTGTAAAAGAAGCCCTGCCTAAACCTACATATACCAATGGAAGAGGAGGAGGACCAGGGGGAAGTAGGGGTAATTTTAGAGGTGGTCCAGGCGGATTTAGGGGAAATAGGGATAGAAATTTTAGAAGATAAATTTGACAGGTAATGTTACAATTATTTAGTTAATATTATAAAGCGCTATTTACTGGAGTCACGACCCAGGATGCTGATCTAGGATAATTAGATACGGATGTTGAACCGTAAAAGACAACAGTCGGTGTCATCCGCCAGCCGGCGGATAGAGCCAACCTAAGAGCCATGAACCAGAATAAATACAGTTCATGGAAAAAGGATGGGACCGCGGGAGGTCCTTTTTTAATACCTCTCGTTCCTTAATCATCATCCGCCAGCTGGCGGATTGATGGATAAAGAACGGGAGGTTTTTGGTGGAACGTAATATCGCTTTGCGATAAACGTTCCTACCACGTTTCCCGCGAAGCGGGATTACGTGGTGGCTGTAGCTCAATGGTAGAGCATCGGTCTGTGGAGCCGAGTGTTGCGGGTTCAAATCCCGTCAGTCACCCAAGCTTAGCTTGGGTTAGTCACGCTCAGCGTGACACCCTAAAAGGAGACATTATATGACAACTAATAATAAAAATTTAAAACTGGCAATACAAAAACAAGGGCGTTTGACCGATGAGACGCTTGAGTTTTTACGGAAAAGTAGCCTTGAGTTTGAATCCTACCAGCAGAAGCTGTTTTCTCTGTGTCGCAATTTTCCTTTGGAAATTGTCTATGTGCGCGATGACGATATCGGAGGGTTTGTTGAAAACGGAGTTGTTGATCTTGGAATAATCGGTCAGAACATCCTTTATGAGGTTAGGCCAAAGGTGAAGAAACTGTTGAATTTGCGTTTCGGTTTTTGCTCTCTTGTCATTGCCGTTCCCAAGGAATCAGACGTAAGGAGACTGGAAGATTTGAATGAAAAGATTATTGCCACAACTTATCCCGTTTCAACGCAAAACTTTTTAAAGAAAAGTAATGTACAGGCAAAAGTCATAAAAATTGGCGGCTCAGTAGAAATTGCTCCCGTATTGGGGATAGCGGAAGCGATCGTTGATCTTTCTTCAACGGGCAGCACTTTAGCCTTAAATGATCTAAGAATTATAACAAAAATATATGATTCTGAAGCGGTATTAATCACAAACGACAAATTTTCCGGACAAACGAGTAAGGAAAAATTGCTTGAAAAATTACTGCTCCGTTTTAAAGGAGTACTTTCCGCAAAAAACTATAAGTACGTCATGTTGAATGCTCCAGAAGAGATTTTTCCAAAACTCAAAAAGATAGTACCAGGATTAAAGTCTCCGAATATTTCGCAACTAATAAAAAAAGGATGGCTTTCTGTACAGACAGTTATTAAAGAGGATGTTTTTTGGGAAACGGTTGAGAAACTAAAGCGGGTCGGGGTATCGAAAATTATAGTTTTACCAATTGAAAAAATGATTACCTGAGTAATTTCTATGGAGGAATAGTTATGTTAAACATTTATCAATGGTCAAAAACAGATAAGCAGACAAAAAAAATGATACTGGATAGAGCTATGTTTGATATTGCCTCTATTCAGGATTACGTTTCCGGGTGGATTGAAACTATCCAGAAGGAGGGCGATGAGGCAATAGTAAAATATACACGTAAATTTGACAACAAAGACTTTAATCTAAAAGATTTAAGAGTAAAAAAAAGCGATATAAAAAAGGCTTATAAAGTGGTTGAGCCAAAAGTTATTGAAGTAATAGAAAGACAAATCAGCCTTTCTCGTCAAAATGCATTATCTAAATCAAGGCAAGAAACTGTTCTTAAATCATTTATTCCAGGGGTACAAGTTGGATACAAAATTACACCTATAGAATCGGTTGGACTTGCCGTTCCTGCAGGACAAGTGCCCCTTCCATCGGTTATGCAGATACTTGCGGTAACGGCAAAAGCAGCAGGTGTTGAGCGAGTGATTGCCTGTTTTCCACCAACTGGTGACTACCCGGAAATGCTTATCGCAGCAGATTTAGCAGGAGTAGATGAAGCATACAGAGTAGGTGGTATTGCTGGAATTGTTGCCATGGCGTATGGAACCGAGACGATAAAGCCAGTTCTTAAAATTGCTGGACCAGGAAGTATCTATACCCAGGCAGCAAAAATGCTTGTATTCGGAAAAGTAGTGATCGATATGGTTGCTGGACCTTCAGAAGCGGTGATTTTGGCTGATGCATACGCAAACCCCACTTACTGTGCCGCAGATATTTTGGCAAGAGCTGAACATGCACCAGACGCAGCCGGTGTCCTTATTACCTATTCAGAAAAACTGGCACAGGAGACAAAAAAAGAAATAGAAAGACAAATTATTTATTTAAAAAGAAGTGAAATAATTGAAAAATCTCTAAACAAATATTCTTGTGCAATTGTTGTAAAAGATTGGCAAGAGGCAATTGAATTAACAAATGAGTATAGTCCTGAACATTTAGAAATTTTAGTTGACGATCCTTTTGCTGTTTTACCACAAATTAAAAATGCCGGTTCAATATTTTTAGGAAACTTCGCTCCTGTTGCAGTTGGAGATTATGCGAGTGGAACGAATCACATACTGCCAACTGGTTTCTGGTCAAAAATGGCATCGGCAGTCAGTATCGAAACGTTTCAAAAATCTTCAGAAGTGCAGTATATAACTCGTGAAGGCTTGGAAAACCTTGAAGAAATTGTTGATGTGGTATCTGGGATAGAAAAACTTGATGCACACTGGAACAGCGTCAATGTACGTATTAACAAAAAGAAACGATTATGGGATCAAATAAAAGAGAGGAGAGTTTTATGAAGAAGGCTTTAGGTATTTCCTTTAGAGAACGAACGAAGAAACTGGTAGTACTTACGCGTATAACCTTAGAGTCAAAAATCAGCGTCTTAGTAGAAGACGCACCAAGGCGAAAGTACTTCATCCAAACAGGGAATCGGTTCTTTAACCACATGTTGACAGGTATTGCCTCGAGAGCTTGTTTAAATATTGATATTTCGTATCAACCTACACAGGCGGAGCCGTTAGATCACGCTATCGTTGAGGATACAGGATTGGTCTTTGGCCGGGCGATAAGAGAATTGCTTAATGCACGTCAGGACGAGGGCGTAAGTCAACGAGGTACCTTCACTGTGGCCTTTGATGAAAGCCTGGTTACTGTTACGCTGGCATTCGATGGCCGGGCATATACCTTTCTTCATGGAGATGTGCAGGGGATACGGCAAGAACAAGTTGAAGATATTTTATCAACAAATCTCAGGCAGTTTTTTGATGGATTCTCGCAAGGATCAGGATGTGTCGTACAAATACAATTTTGGGCAGGAGAAGACAGTCATCACACGTGGGAAGCAACCTTCAAAGCCTTTGGGGAAGCATTACGGGAATCTCTTTTGCCTTGTCCGTATCGAGCGGGTACGACGATTGGTTTAAAAGGTACAGGTATGGAGGCAAGACTATGAACAAAGCATTCATTTTTGATATGGATGGCGTCATTGTCAATAGTGAACCTATTTGGGATCGTTACGAGCAGATTTTTTTGCCTGAAATAATGGGTAAAGAGACCTATTTAAAAGCTAAAGACCAGATGTTGGGAAACTCAGTAACCGGGATTTACACAGTCGCGTCCCGTTATGGATTGCGGATAAGTAAAGAAGAATTTGAAAGAATATATGATAGTTATGCTGAAATTGTATATAGAGAAGCAAAAATTAACGAGGGGATACAAGAGTTAATTAACAAGCTAATATCAATGGAATTTAAACTAGGTCTTGTTTCTTCGTCCCGACAGTATTGGATCGATATGGTGATAGCTAAGTTTAACAGTAAAAATCCATTTCAATTTATATTGTCACTAGATGGTAAAAACGTAAGGCCAAAACCTTTCCCGGATGGTTATCTTCGAGCAATCGAAGCGCTTGATTCTCAACCACGTTTAACAGTCATTGTTGAGGATTCACAAAGGGGTATTAAAGCTGCAAAAGCAAGCGGTGCAATAACAATTTGTTTGCAAGAGTTTTTGCCGAAAGATTACCTTCCAAAAGGTGCAGATAGATACGTTAAAACAGTGAAGGGATTAATTAACCAGATTGATACGATATAACCTATGATGGTCATTATTGATTACGGTTTAGGTAACATAGGCAGTATTACTAATGCTTTGGCAAAACTTGGAATAAAGGCTCAACTGAGTAGTAAATCTCAAGATATATTTAAGGCTGATGCAATTATATTTCCTGGAGATGGAGCAGCGGAACAAGCAATGGCGAATTTAAAAAAAAGAAACTTAATTAATTCTATAAAAGAAATTATTCTTTCAGGTAAACCTTTTTTAGGTATTTGTCTAGGTATGCAGATTCTGCTGAGTTTTAGCGAAGAGGGAAACGTGGAGTGTTTGGATGTGATAAAAGGAAAGGTAATAAGATTTAAAAGTGATTTGAAAATTCCACAGATTGGATGGAATCAAGTGCAAAGAGTTCAGAATACGGCATTAAAAATTAATAATTTATTTAAAGACATTCCTGATAGAAGTTATTTTTATTTTATCAATGGTTATTATTGCTTGACAGATGAGAAAGAGATTGTCGTTGCAGAGACAAATTACGGACAAATTTTTTGCAGCGTGTTTATGAAGAAAAATGTTATTGGGGTACAATTTCACCCGGAAAAAAGCGGGGTTGCGGGATTAAATTTTTTAAAAAATTTTACGGATTTCGCTTATGCAAATAATTCCGGCAATTGATATTTTAGAAGGCAAGGTTGTCAGACTTAGACAAGGAAATTTTTCTCAGAGGAGAATCTATTCTGATGATCCATTAAGTTATGCCAAATATTGGCAAAAAGAAGGGGCGAAGATGCTACATCTTGTTGATCTTGATGGAGCTAAAACCGGAAATATGAAAAATCTATCTATTATAAAGAAAATATTAAATGAAATAACTATCCCTATACAAGTAGGAGGTGGAGTAAACGACGAATCCACCATAATTAAGTTGTTAAATCTAAATGTCGCCAGAATTATATTAGGGACAGTAGCAATGACAAATGAAGTAATGTTAAAGAATTTGTTGGCAAAATTTAAATCAAAAATCATTATCGGGTTTGACGTGAGAAAAGAAAAAATAGCCGTCAGAGGTTGGCAGGAAAATATAAAAGATGATGTGTTGTCAAGAGCTAAAAGTTTGGAGCGGTTAGGCGTAGGAAGATTAATTTATACAGATATTACTAAAGATGGTACTTTATCCACCCCTAATTTTAAAAGTATAAAAAAATTAGTTATGGCAATAAAAATTCCAGTGATTGTTTCAGGCGGAATTTCAACGGTTATGGATGTGAAAAAAATCAAGAAAATCGGTGCGGAAGGGGTAATTATTGGTAAAGCATTATACGAAGGAAAAATAAATTTAAAGGAGGCTATCAATGCTGGTTAAGCGTATCATTCCGTGTCTGGATGTAAATAGAGGAAGGGTGGTAAAAGGCGTCAATTTTATTGATTTAAAGGACGCTGGGGATCCTGTGGAATTGGCAAAATTTTATAACGATGAGGGAGCGGATGAATTGGTGTTTTTGGATATAACTGCTTCTTATGAAAACAGAGAAATAATTATAGATATAGTTCGAAAAGTAGCAAGACAGATTTTTATTCCCTTTACTGTTGGGGGTGGTATTAGATCTGTTAGAGACATAAAAAAAATTCTTTTAGCAGGAGCAGATAAAGTGTCGTTGAATACATCAGCGGTTACCAATCCGGAATTTATTACTGAAGCAGCTAATGTGTTTGGCAGTCAATGTATTGTTGTGGCAATTGACGCAGTGAAGAGAAGTGACGGTTGGGAGGTGGTGAAAAACAGCGGTACCAAACCAACCGGTCTAGATGTTTTATCCTGGGCGAAAAAAGCGACAGAAAGAGGAGCGGGTGAAATATTACTGACAAGCATTGATTGCGATGGCACTAGAAAAGGATATGATATAGAGTTGGTAAGAAGGATATCTGAATCAGTTAAAGTTCCCGTCGTTGCTTCCGGCGGAGCAGGAAAAATTGACGATTTTGTCCAAATATTTCGCGAAGGCAAGGCTGATGCGGCTTTGGCTGCTTCACTTTTTCATTTTAATCGAGTAAGGATAAGCAGTCTTAAGGAAAGATTACAGAAAAATCAAATACTGATCAGAAATTAATATATGAAAAATATAAAAATAGACTTTAAAAAACTGAATGGACTGGTACCGGTAATCATCCAGGATGATAAAACGGGCGATGTTTTAATGCTGGGTTTTATGAATCAACCATCTTACCAAAAAACTGTAAAGGAGGGTTTGGTATATTTTTGGAGCAGAAAAAGAAAAAAATTGTGGCTAAAAGGAGAAACTTCTGGAAATAAATTAAAAGTCAAGAAAATTTTTTTGGATTGTGACTTTGATGCACTGTTAATTAAAATTGACGTATCTGAGAAATCAGTCTGTCATACCGGAAGAAAAAGTTGCTTTGTCCCTCTGTCTTAATTTGCGCTACTCTAATAATTCAAATAAAATACTTTCATATTTATGAGAAAGACAGTTTGTTTTAAAGGCAAGTCTAAAATTTTTTATAAAACCGAAAAAGACGAAATTCTGTTAATGAAATTTCTAGATTTTGTGCACGGTGGAGGAAGAGAAGAAAAAATTTCCGGGACCGGGAAAATCAGGGCAGATATTTGCGAGATTTTATTTAAACATTTAGAAAAAAATAAAATAAAGACTCATTATCTAAACAGAGTTTCAGAAACAGAGTTTAAAGTAAAAAAACTAAAAATGTTTAAATTAGAGATAATTCCAAGAAATTTTGCAGCTGGTACATTAGTCAAATACTATCCTTACAGTCTGGGTGATAAACTGGATCCGCCTCTGGTTAATTTCTATCTTAAATCAGACAAAGATCCGTTATTGACTCACGAACTATTACTATCTCTGAGACTTGTCTCAGCCGCTGAGTTTAAACAACTGATTAGTCTTGCAAGGAAAACTAATGCGATATTATCTAGTTTATTAAAACTAAAAAAAATTTTATTAGCTGATTTTAAGTTTGAAGCTGGATGCGATAGTCAAGGTACAATACTCATCGGCGATGAGATTTCTTGTGATTGTGCCCGTATGTGGGATATAAATAAATTAACTTCACTAGATAAAGATGTGTTTAGATACCAAAAAGGCGATTTAATGAAAACTTATAAACAGCTACTGACTAAGTTTCTATCATGACGAGCGACAAAATTTTATTAAGTAACCAAATAATTTATCAACTGAGCCCGGTTCACAAACCATGTAGACGTGTCAATTTAGGACAAGAGTTTGTGGTAAATTCGCCAAATAGCTTTGGGGGTAAAATTAATTCTAAGTTTATATTCCAACAGCTTGTCACTAACCCTACTCAACGCAAACATCCCGTAATTGGCCCCTTTTTTGTTAACGGTGTTAGGAAAGGTGAAGCAATCTCAGTTAATATAAAAGACATTCAACTTACAAGTGATTATTACCAATGCGTTTCCTTTTCCTCAGGTGTTATACCTAAGTTTGGTGATGATCGTAATTACCAAATATTTCCTAAAAAGCCAGATATTAAGATTTCGGGTTTTACAATTAAAGTAAATCCGAGTGTTGGTTTTCTTGCTGCGACTCCAAGCAAAAATATCAGTTGTGGTAGAGCTGGTATATTTGGGGGAAATTTAGATATACCAGATATTAAGGTTACAACCAAAGTACATTTACCTGTATTGTTACCTGGGGGACTGATAGTAGTTGGAGATGTTCATGCTATACAAGGTGAGGGGGAGATCTCGGGAACTGGAGCAGAAGTTAGTGCTAAAATTAAGTTAAAGATTGATAAGTCTCCATTTATGATTCAATATCCTGTTATAGAAACCGCTACAGATTTTTTAGTAGTCGGAACGGGTAAATATTTAAACAAAGCGATACAGAATGCGGTTTTAAACAGTTTGTCTTTTTTAAAGAATTTTTCTTCCTCTAGTCGATCGCATTTATATTTAGCGCTTGGTTTGGCAGGTAATATAAGTTTGGGTAACAGTACAGGTTATATAAAAACTGCCGCGGTCAAAATCAGTAAAGCTATATGGACCCAAAAAATTTATTAAAAGTAGCACTACCCAAAGGCAGATTATTTTCTGATGTTTTCAATATTCTTCTGAAAGCCGGATTTAAATTATCTAAACCCCCAGAAAAGTATTTTAGGGTTGAGAGTAAGGAGAAAAATATTCTTTTCAAAATATTCAAAAATCGTGACATTTCACCCCTTGTTGCCTCCGGTATTTATGATTTAGGTTTCACTAGTTTTGACTGGATTAAAGAAAATAGGGTAGAGGTCGTGGAATTGTTAGATTTAAGATGCGGGGTAGTCAAGATTGTAGCTGCTATTCATCGTGACGTTTTAGTTTCCAAACTTTTAACTAAGAAAGTTGTTTGTGCAACCGAATACGTTCATATTGCCTCTGAATTCCTGGATGGAATGAAGCTTAAATACAATATAATACCTACCAGTGGCAGTTCTGAAAGTTATCCTCCAGAAGATTCGGATATGATTATTGATATTTATAATACCGGAGAAACAGTTAAAAAAAATAATTTAAAAATATGGCAAGAGCTATTTACCTCGAGTTTGAGGTTAATTGTAAATCCGAAAATATATGAACAAAAAGGAAGAGAGGTGAACAGTTTTAAAGAAAAATTATGGATAGCCTTAAAAGGAAAGTCGTTTTAATCACGGGGGCCGCCGGAGGTATCGGTAGTCACATTGTCTCTCTTTTTGCTCAAGAAGAAGCCATACTTCTTTTAGTATCGCGCGACAGAAAAAAACTAGAGGACTTACAAAAAAAATTTGAGGGAAAAGCTAAAATTAGTTATTTCCCAGTTAATCTAAAAGAAGAAACTCAGATTGTTCATTTAGTGAAGACAATCAAGCACAAATATGCCAAACTTGATGTTTTGATAAACAACGCTGCTGTCATATATGTAAGAAGTATAAATAAGTTTTCTACCTATGAATTTGAAGAGACAATGGCAGTCAATTTTAGGGCAGTTTTTTTACTTACTAAGCATCTTTTTCCCCTTCTTAAAAAGAGCAAAAGCGGTCATATCATCAATATTGCTTCAATTTCAGCGCATCATGGTTGGATTGGAGGAGGACTATATTGTGCCTCTAAATTTGCCTTGCTTGGATTTTCAGAATCTCTGCGGGAGGAATTAAAACGGTATCACATCAGGGTTTCTGTTATAAGTCCGGGAAGGGTAAATACGAAAATGTCGCTTCTTCCCAAAATGCATCCAGACAAAGTTAAAATACTTCAACCGCTAGATGTTGCTGAGCTGGTATTATATACGGCTAAATTACCGGAGAATGTATATTTTCCAGAAGCAATTATTAAATCATTATGAATATAAAATGATATTATTGAGTTAGATTATAGAAATTACAATAT
>MFJR01000003.1:17724-36272 GCA_001780955.1 Candidatus Gottesmanbacteria bacterium RIFCSPLOWO2_01_FULL_39_12b
TTATGCAACTTGAAGAATTGATATCGATTATTAAACAGCGAATTAAGACGTTGCCGAAAGATTCTTATGTGGCTAAATTATACAAAGAAGGAGAGAATCGTATTTTGCAAAAGGTGGGCGAAGAGGCTGTTGAAGTAATTGTAGCTTCTAAAGGAAAAGATAAAAAGCATTTACAGGAAGAGATGGCAGATCTTTTATTTATGATCTTGGTACTTATGGTTATAAAAGATGTGTCTCTGGAAGATATTCTAGAAGTATTGAAAAAGAGACGGAAATCCCGACTTGAGTAATCTAATATTATTTATAAGTTCTAATTTTATAAACCTTTGTTCGAGTATTACCATTAGTAAATCTCGCATTTAGTGTAAGTCTGGCATTGGCAAGATTTGAATGATATCTACAGACTCCACCGGAACATGTTCCGAAGAGTAATTCTCTGGTTAATAAAGGGTTATTGGCTTTGGTGATATTTCCAGCCGCTCCCTGTTGTATGCCGTTAGTTGAGTAGGTAAAAGAGTAAGAAACCGATTCCAGCCCGTTGAAGTTAAGGAAAGAGAAAAGTATGCCGTTTTTGTCACCCCGATAGCGGACTGAGGCGGGAATTGGGCTTGTGCGAGTATAGTTTTTTGTTCCTGCAGATTTAGGAATAAATTTTTTAGCCGCCTCAACTTTAACCGGACCGATTAATAACAGTAATAGAGAAACTGCTATCATTCTCAAAATATGTAATTTTATCTTCATATTTAAATATTTTAACCGTCTTAGTAGTATTTAGCAAGCGTAGTTGGTATACTATAATGAGATATGAGTAAGAAGACTCTTTCAATTTTGTTTTTAGTTGCAGCAGTAACGATAGCGATTATAGGCGGAGCTTATTTTATGGGTGCTGGTAAAAAAGAAGAAATAGTTTCAACACCGACGATTCAACCTAACCCTACACCTACAGAGGAACTTACTACTTGGATAGATCAAGCCGAATTTAGCTTTATGTATCCTAAAAACTTAAAATTAAATCCACACGAGGAAGATATACAAAACTACTCTCACGTAGAACTGACTTCACCAGAGCATAACGGGAGTCTCATAGTCTGGACTAAAGATACAAATGCAGTTGGTATCGATGATTGGGTTAAAAAAGAAAAAATAACCGGAGCAATTGATAGTGAGTTAGGGAATGAATCAGCAAAAAAAATAATCGGTAACAACCAGCCGAAAAAAATAACAATCTCTACAATTTATGGTGGTTATCTATACCAAATTGATGTTACTTTGGAAGATCAAGATTACTGGAGTAAAGTATTTGATACAGTTTCTTCTACTTTTAAGTTTATCAACACCCCAAAATCAGATTCAACAAACAATAACAGCTTTTCTCAAAACCAATCAGAAAACAACGCCCCCCAAAATGAATCTATCGAGGAAGAAATAATCGAGTAAACGGTACATGAACAAATTTTTTTTCATATTGGGGAGAAATTCCTCACTCTCACTATCAGAAATTATCTCGTATTTAAAATCAAATAGTATTGATTATACTTTAGAAAAAGTATCCTCTGAAGTAGCCGTATTCCTTTTGGCTGATACTTTTTCTTCATCTGTCTGTATTACCAGGTTAGGCGGTACGATCAAAATCGGAGAAGTGATTCATGAATTAAGCTTAGAGGAGGGAGAAAACAAACTATACCAAATACTTACCTCAGAGAATTTAATCAGACATTTATCATTTGTAGGTAAAGGTAAAATACATATTGGCATTAGCGTCTACAATTTGGGTTGTGAAATAAAATATTTGACCCTTTTAGGAAAACGAATTAAAGATATCAACCTAAATCTAAAAAAGATTTTATCCCAGAAGGGTTTTAAAGTGGGATACGTCAGGGTAAAAGAAAGATTTTTAACGAGTGTTTCCGTAGATAAAAATAGACTGCTTAGCCGTGGTTTCGAGATAGTGTTATTGTTATCTTCAAAGAATTTAATAATCGGAAGAACGCTTACGATACAGGAGTATGCTAAATTTAGTTTACGCGATTATGGCAGACCATTTCTAGATAAAAGAGCAGGTATTATACCACCAAAATTAGCCCGGATAATGATAAACCTGGCGGGAGAAGATAAGAATTCAACAATCTTAGACCCTTTCTGCGGTAGCGGGACGATCTTACAAGAAGCGATCGTATTAGGGTATAAAAATCTTATTGGTAGCGATATCAGTAGTAAAGCGATTTCAGACACTGAAAAAAACATAAATTGGCTCTGGGGATATTTCCCCTCATTGAATGCAGCGTCGTACAATATTAAGAAAATACAGACAGATGTAAGATATTTAACTAATAGGATACAACTTAGGTCAATAGATGCTATTATTACAGAACCTTATCTTGGTCCACCTTTACATTCTAAACCCAATATAAAACAGATAGAAGATATTTTAAAAAATGTGAGTGATTTATATCTTGAGGCATTTAAACAGTTTACAAAAATATTAAAACCGGATGCCCGTGTAGTTATTATTTTCCCGGTCTTTACAATAAACAAAGATATCTATTTTCTACAAATATTAGAAAAATTAATCAGCTTTGGATTTACCGTAACTAACAATATTTCTGAAACTTCAGAACGTAATTCAATTATTGTGGGTAGAAGTGCTGACTACATACAAAGAGAAGTGATATGTTTTTCTTTCAAGACAACATCGGATCACTAATCCAAATTCACAATACGCCTTTTTGGCGGTGGTTAATTACCCCCGGTGCAGAACATTTTGCTCCGATAACACACCTGCTTTTTTACTTGGAATACCGGCTCTTTGGAGTTCAATTTATACCCTATTTTATTATAACCGTGCTTCTTCATCTAATTTGTTTGACATCCCTTTGCTTTTTAAATTACAGGCTGACTAAGAGTTTTTTTTTGACCATTCTCACTTTTTTATTTTTCGCGATTAATCTTACTTACACAGAGCCGTTACTTTGGTTATTGCAAGGGTTAATTCTCTCCACAATATTTTTAAGCCTGGCATTTTATTTCTGGTATAAATTTATGGAACAAAATAAAACTAAATATTTCAGATTTTCGCTTATTTTTTTAATCCTTGCCGCTTTCTCACATGGTCTAGGGGTTGGAGCAGGTGCAGTATTTTTCCTGGCCACGATCTTGAATAAAGAAATCCAAAAGAAAATTTTTGGGCTGAAAGCGGCGGTCATTTACTTAATCGTCGGAGCTGTAACCTATCTTACAGGTCCTTTGGTTTACAGAGATTTAACCAGACATATTCTTCCTGCTGTTACAAATCCGATTAAAGATATCGTTTTATACACTGCTTTTGTTATTGCCGGAGTGGCCCGTGGGGTGGTGGGCAGATTTTTTCTGCCGGGTTTTGAGCCCAGACATTTTGATTTAATACCAACACTTTTTTCCTTTCTGCCAAGCGTAATAATTTTTAGTCTAATAGTTATATTGTTAAGGAAAAAATTAGATAAAAAAATTAAATTACTGCTTACTACTACTTGTTTATTTATTATTTATCCTTATATTTGGGCCGGGTTTTTGAGATTTCAATTTGGGTTAAAACAAGCATTGGCAGAGCGCTATGCCTATCCTTCGCTTTTTTTCTTTTCTCTACTTTTAGCCCAGCTTATAAAAAACTGTTCTTACAAAAAATTTACAAGCAGACTTTTATTATTGTTTATTACCGTAATTTTGGTAACGTTTCAGACAATATTTTTTATTAGAAACGCCATAATTTTTGAAGTAAAGCCAGGCCTGACACAGAAATATTTTGAGAAATTGGCATATGTTTTAGAAAATAGCAGTTCCGTATTAGACTTGCCTTTACCTTCATATATTAATCAGGAATTTTACCTCTCCGATCTTGCTCCGCTTATAATTCCCGAGAAGTTTCTTCCTCGCTTTATTAAATTAGATAAAAAATACTGTACGACAGAGTTGAAAGAAATAATTAAGAACCCGGTCATCCTGAATTTTTATTATGACCAGTCAAAAGACCCGGTGGTGCAAAGAAGTTTTCCGGAAACTAACTTATTTGAGTGTAAATCTAAATGAAAAAGGTATATAATCTATTTTACAAAAGAGATTTATGAATAATTTTGGCTCGTTATATAAACTGATTATTATTTTGTCGGTTGGTTTTGGGATGTTGTTCTTATATCTTTTATACTTAGTTCTTTTTACACCAAATGGATTAATAATAAAATGATAAAAGCCAATATCCAAGAAGAAATTTATAACAGTCTTAAATCAGGAAAACAAACAGCTCTCAAAGTCTTACGTTATATTATGTCGGAGATAAAATATTTAGAGATAGAAAGAAAAAAGGAAGTTACAGATGAAGAGATCGTGAATTTATTACAAAAAGAAGCCAAAAAAAGGAAAGAAGCGATTGAAATGTTTAGAAGCGGAAAGAGAATG
The DNA here is from genome assembly GCA_001780955.1 of Candidatus Gottesmanbacteria bacterium RIFCSPLOWO2_01_FULL_39_12b. Lineage (GTDB taxonomy): Bacteria > Patescibacteriota > Microgenomatia > 2-02-FULL-39-11 > 2-02-FULL-39-11 > 01-FULL-39-12b. The sequence continues at coordinate 22,153 of MFJR01000003.1, forward strand.
GATCTGGTTTCCGATGAGGAGAAACAGCTTGAAATTTTAGGAAAGTATTTACCAAAACAAATATCCACTGTAAAAGAGAAACTCAAGATTATCTCTTGATTGAATTTCGCTAAATTATGGTACTCAAATAAATCTATTTTCCGCTCTTTTTCCCGAACTTAAGCCAGCTTCCGTATTGGGCCAGATCAAGGACAATTCCCAGAACAACAGCCACATATACGGATGCAATTCCAAAACCGCTCCACTCCGCAATCCTGGCTAAAATCCATAATCCGACAATATTAACACCTCCATATACTACTCCCAAGAAAAGATCATTAGATATTTTTAAGTTTAAAGCCTTGATCACGGGTTCCACCTGAGATAGTATCGCGGTAAGAAGGAGGGAAGTGACCGCAGCTCCTAACCAGTTGGGTAAAAAAGCATTGCCTAACACTATCAAATCCGGTAAAATCACTGATCCAAGGTATATTAATATTCCATTAAGTAAGAATATGAGTGCCCATAATTTGGTATTTGCTTTCTGATTTTTGCTCACTTTCTTCACCTCCTCTCTTTATAATAAGTCTAGACGAAAGAAATTATATTATCAATCACAAAAGTCCAATTAAACTTCTTGCATAATATCAGGTGGTAGTGTATAGTAGGCAATATTATGCCAAAAACCAAGAGGACTAAAGGAGGAATAGAATCAGGAAGAAACACAGAAAACTTATCGTTAAAATCTGCTCAAATTGATTCTAATGGTCCTTCGGTTTTACCAGCTCAAAATAGCAACCCGGCTAAATTTCCCTGGAGAAATATTATTATTTTAAGTCTTATAGTTATTGGTATTTTAATTTGGAAGTTCAAAGGTTACTTTATCGTTGCCACGGTAAATGGTCAACCCGTATCACGTTGGGAATTGAATGATCAGTTGACTGCTCGTTTTGGACAGCAATCGCTTGATACAATTATTAATGAACGGTTGATAATAGCAGCTGCTCGGAATAAGGGGATATTAATTTCTCAAGATGATCTGAATAACCGTATTAAACAAATTGAAGAAAAACTTAAAGGTACAACCTCTCTATCAGAAGCACTATCTGCGCAGGGATTGACTCCAGAAATGTTCCGTAAACAGTTAGAAATTCAACTCTCTATTGAAAAAATGTTTGATCAAGAAGCATCCATTTCTACAAAAGAAGTGGAAAATTATATTACCAAAAACAACTCAGTTTATAAGAACGCCACTGATCCGGCTGCGGTACAGGGAGAGGTCAAGTCGATTTTAAAACAACAAAAAGTAAGTGAATTATTTGAAAATTGGTTTACTGAAATTCGGAAAAATGCCAGTATCAAGAAGTACCTTTAATTAAATCTTATTTATGGTTGAAGAGGTTAAACCCCATTTAAAAGATTTTTTCCTTTTTCTTTTATTTATAATAGCAGGAATAATCGGCATTATTTTTTTATTTTCAAAGGATTTGAGTCCTAAAACAAATATCTTTCATAATGAAGCAACTGGTTCGGCTCAAAATAAAAAAACACCTCCTCCAATGACAATAGATAGCAAAAAGGTATATAAAGGGCAAATAACAACAAATAAAGGGTTATTTACGATAGAATTATTTGCTAAAGAAACACCGGTTACAGTTAATAATTTTGTTGCCTTGGCAAAAGACGGATTTTATAACAATACGGTTTTTCATCGTATCATTAAAGACTTCATGATTCAGGGGGGAGATCCAAAAGGAGACGGGACAGGTGGTCCGGGGTATACATTCGCCGACGAAAAAATCACACGGGATTATAAACGGGGAATCGTAGCAATGGCAAATAGTGGTCCAAATACCAATGGTAGCCAGTTTTTTATAGTGCATAAAGATACTGATGTGCCTAAAAATTACGTAATTTTCGGACAGGTATTAACGGGTATGGAGACGATTGATAAAATAGCCGGGGTTAAGGTTGAAGATAATGGACGGGGTGAACAGTCAAAACCTACCGAAACAGTAAAAATCGAAAAAATAGAAATAACAGTACAATAATCCTACTTAAGACCAGTGAGATGAGATTAAGGGTTTATCTCTTCGGGTGAGAGAAAAGTTTATTTCCTCGGTAATAAACGGCATAAAGGGGTGAAGCAACTTAAGACAGGAAGAATAAGTATAGATCGTAACCGATAGAGTCTCATCATCATTCTGTCTTAATTTTTCCTTTACAGATTCGATGTATTTATCGGCAAAAGTATGCCAGATAAACTTATACAGACGTTCGGCTGATGCGGCAAAATTGTAGTTTTCTATTTCACGGGTGACTCCTTGTGTCAACATTCCCAACTGTGAAAGGATTTTTTTATTTTCCGCGGATAATTTTTTTCGGTCTGATTTGGTATTAAATTCGCGTATTTTAATATTTTGTTCCTTAAATTTATCGATGTTGATTTTGATAAACCTGCCGATATTCCAGAGTTTATTACCAAAGTTACGCATCGCCTCAATTTTACTTTCTCCTAGTTTTACGTCACGTCCGGTGCTGGTACCGAAAATCAGGGCCATTCTTAAACTGTCGGCCCCATATCTCTCGATAATATTCAAGGGATCAATAACGTTCCCTTTACTTTTACTCATTTTTTCTCCGAAAGCATCTCGGACTAATCCGTGAAGGTAAACGACTTCGAAAGGAATTTTACCAGTCATATAAATGCCCAGCATGACCATTCTCGCTACCCAGAAAAAAAGAATTTCATAACCGGTTTCCATAACTGAAGTTGGGTAGAAATAATTAAAATCAGTAAGTTTTGAGTTCGATTGACCGAAGTCAAGCGTTGTGAACGGCCATTGACCGGAGGAAAACCAGGTATCAAGTGTATCTGGATCCTGGATAAGATTTTTATTTTGACATTTGGGACAACTATTTGGAGGATTGACGCTTACGACGATTTCTCCGCACCCATTACTTTTAGGCAAGGAAGGGTTCATGGTTAATTGAAGCTCCGAAAGATTTTTTGTCCCGCAAAACCACACTGGAAGTCTGTGTCCCCACCAGAGTTGGCGGCTAATACACCAGTCACGGATATTTTCCATCCAAATAAGATAGTTTTTTATGAATCTTTTAGGAATAATTTTTATCTCTTCATTTTTTACCGCTCTTATAGCCTTTTCAGCTAATGGTTTAGCTTTTACAAACCACTGAAGTGAGACCATTGGTTCAATAATTGTTTTGCAACGTTCACAAATCGCAACGCTGTGTGTGTAATTTTCGTCTACTTTTTCCAAAAGTCCCTGTATTTGCATATCTTCGGCAACAATTTTGCGTGCCTTGTAAACGTTTAAATTTTTATATTTACCGCATTTATCATTTAATTTTCCATCAAAATCAATAACTCTTTTTGTTTCAAGTCCATGCCTTTGTCCCATTTCAAAATCCACCGGATCATGAGCAGGAGTAACTTTTACCACTCCTGTGCCGAATTTCGGATCTACAGCGTCGTCTCCTATAACTTTCATTTTTGCTTTCCCAATCAGTGTTTCAAATTCAAATTCTTTGTCTATCCATCTCTGATATCTTTTGTCTTTAGGGTGGACAGCTACAGCAGTATCTCCAAACTTAGTTTCTGGTCTCACCGTTGCCAATACAAAAGGACCGTAGCGTATGTAATAGAGAGGGTCTTTTTGTTCTTTATAGATTACTTCTAGATCGGAGAGGGCGGTTGAGCAGCGTGGGCACCAGTTGATCATCCTTTTGGCTCGGTATAAAAGTCCGTCAGCATAGAGTTTTTTAAAAGTCATATTAATTGGTTTATTAAACTTGGGATCCAGAGTAAAACTGGTTCTATTCCAGTCACAGGAAGCTCCGATTGCCCGCATCTGATTTTCCATAATTTTTTTATTAGATAGGGTAAATTCCATACAACGGCGGAAAAACTCGTCTCGACCGAGATCGTATCTAGTTTTCCCTTCTTCCTTTTCCAGTTTTCTTTCAAAGACAACTTGGGTAAGAATTCCGGCGTGATCGGCTCCCGGAAGCCAAAGTGTTGAATCTCCAAGCATTCGGTGATAACGGATCATGATATCCTCAATAGTCAAAAACATAGCGTGTCCGATGTGAAGAGAACCGTTTGCATTGGGTGGAGGCATGATAATACAAAACGGTTTTTTCTTTGGTTCAACTTTTGGCGTAAAATAACCTCTTTTCTCCCACAGTTCGTACCATTTCTTCTCTACATCCTGGTGTTTATAGACTTTGTCCATATGGTATTTGGACTATTATAGCACGTCTTTTTTAAGATATGCTTCCAGAAAGTTTCTAGCACTTACTATTTTTATTCCCTGATAGTCACCAAGAGATAAAACGTGCTTTTTATCTCCTGAAATTATGTGAGTAGCTGATCCTTCAATGGCGCAAGCGATGAATTTATTGTCGTCCGGATCATCTTTTATTACCTCTACTTCAAGTATTCCGGGAGTAACAAAAGCTTTTGTAATAAGACTCTCTATAAGTTTATCTATTTCTTTGCTGGTAAAAGAAAATTGCTTTTTAATTTTGGGGCGATTCAATACCTCTTTCACTTCCTCTATAATCCGAGGAGAAGTTACAAGAATATACTCGTCGCGTCTCCATGACTCGATAACTTCTGAAGGGATAGTCCCCGATGTGGTGGCTCCGGAAATAATGAGGTTCGTATCAACGACGACCCTGTACACGTTTTTCCTTCCTTACCTCCTCCACCGCTTCGTTCACAGCCTTCTCCACTTGTTCGGGAGGGATATTTCTGGTTTTGGTTCGCAAGCGATCAAAAATCTTGAATCCATCTTCCCACTCTTTTGCAGTAAAGCGAAGACGGGGATTCATAAGTCTCTCATACTCTTTATAGTTCATGATTACCGCCTGCGGTTTATTAAAACGGGTAATAACCACGTTTGTTGAACCATAAACTGCCGTATTTAAAACCTCGGCAAACTTATTTCTGACATCCTGTGCGCTGACTGTTTGTATCATAATTTAACCTCCAAAGATATAGTATTACATAATATACAAAATGTCAATAACTTACAGGATATAACATGTTACAGGTGAAACCAGTACCATGCGATAAGAGCCAAGTAAAACCATAAGTGGATCGTCGTCGTTATCGCTATGTTGCCCTCAAGAAGAAGCCAACTAAATAGTAGTCCCATTGGGATACTCATGAGAAAGAAAAACCATCCAGTGGGAACAAAAATGATGTTGTTGAGATGTAGAAAACTCACTATTACCGTAAACCACCAAATGCGTGAAACATTAGACATCGGAGTGAGTACTTCAAACAATAGGTACGCAAATTTTGCCTGCTGAAAGAGTACCTCAAAAAACTTGAGAACAATGGTTTTATACTCAAGGCGCAAAAGAAACCATTTCGGATGTTTCCCCAATAGTTTAGTCGGGTAGTGACCAAGGCGACGAAAAACCCATGGGGAGCTGAACCACGTCAAAACCGTGGTACTAAAAAGCATTATTAAAGTAAATTGGTTGTTAATTTTCATGTGTGGAGTTTGAAGAAGAAGTAAGACGGACAGTATGATAAACCAAGCAGTCATCAGTAGAGATACTCGCGTCGAAACAGATCTCAATCCGTATTTACGCAGTCGTTGTATACTTTTATACGGAAGATAACCGATGAAGATGATAGTGAGAAGATAAACTAGTTTCTCCCACTCCATGATCGTAGTATACAATAATGGTTGAGATACGTTTTTTCGAAAATCAGGCTCTACTTTGAATATCAACTATACCTCAACCCCTAAATCCGGCTGGGCTTGGATTTTTTGCCAGGGGATAGGCTTGTTGTGAAAGTAAGCATATGAAGCAATATAGGCGGCGTTGTCGGTACAGAGATTTGGAGGGGGAATATACAAATTAATTCCCAATTCCCAATTCCCAATTCCCAATTTAAGTTTTTCGGATAGTCGTTTATTGGCCGCAACTCCTCCTCCTAATAATATTGATTTTGCTTTAAACTTAGTAGCTGCTTTGAGAGTTTTAGAGACTAAAACGTCGGTGATGGATTCTTGAATCTCGTATGATAATTGTTGAATTACTAAATTGCTAAATTGCTGATTAGATTTTAGTTTTATTACCTCACGCATAACAGCAGTTTTCAGCCCGGAAAAAGAAAAATCGAGATTATCATCATTCATCATCGGCCTTGGCAATCTTATCTTATATTTTTGATATTTGATATTTGATATTTGATATTGAGCCGCGCAAGCGGCGATTGCCGGTCCTCCCGGAAATCCCAACCCCAAAAGCCTGGCAGTTTTGTCAAAGGCTTCACCAGCGGCATCGTCACGGGTGCCTCCTAACCATTTTAATTTTGTTTCTGACGTCATTAAGAAAAGTTCAGTATGACCTCCGGAGACGACTAAAGCAATTGCGGGAAATTCTATTACCGTATTATTATCAAGCCAGTTAGCATAGATATGGGCGATGACGTGGTTGACAGGAATGACCGGCTTTCCGGTAACAAAAGCGATGGTTTTAGCAGCCTCTGTACCTACTAATAAAGAACCGTTTAGGCCAGGGCCAACCGTGATAGCAAGAATATCTATATCAGATAGTTTTTTTTTATCAAGTGCTTCGTGGATAACAGGAATAATGTACTTTACCTGTTGCCGGGCGGCAATTTCCGGGATTATTCCGCCGGTTTTTAGGTGTAATTTGAAGGAAGAAGCGACTGTATTAGAAATTATTTTCCTTCCATCCTCAACAATTGCGACCGCAGTTTCGTCACAGGAAGTCTCTATCGCTAATATTTTCATGAAATAATTACTCTACTCCTAAAAACTTAGCTAATCTTGAGGATGAAAATGTTTTAATAAAAGGAATAACTATTATTTTCCCACCAACCAATTCGGCCTGTCTCTTTTTTTTATTTAAAATTGGATCGGAAGCTGTAACCGCAATCATATTTGGTTTAATAGTCATTATCAATTGGTCGTAATCTTGATCAATCATTTTAGGGGGTAACAGGATTACGTAGTCTATCATTTGCAAAGCATCTAAAACTTCCGCTCTTTCACCTTGATGAAAATAGGGTCGGTTATTTCCTTTTACTAGTTTTACTTTTTCATCACTTTCCAGTAAAACCATTAAAATATCTCCATTTTTTTTAGCTTCTTTTAAAAATTTAATATGCCCGATATGAAGAATGTCAAAACAGCCGCCCGTTAATATTATTGACTTCTTACTTGCTTTGAGTCGAGAAATTAAATTTTCTATTTTGGCTGATTTAACTATTTTTGTCATAATTATATTTCGGACAGATAAAATATGTATAATTTATTAATCATATGAATCTGAATTCATTAATGAAATGGGTTATATTAAATATTCTTATTTTTTATATTTTATCCGAGATTATATTACTAATTCTAGATCTACCAAAAGAATATAACGTTCATACACATCCACCTCAATTTCAACGTATATCCGATAATAATATTCTATACGTAAACCTGCCTAATAGTAACATAGAATTTAAGTATGATGGTAATCCCAGAAATTACTTTCGATCTAATAATACGGTTATCCATCACACAAATAAAATAGGGTTTCGCGGTTCTGATTTTTCGATAACAAAGACCCCGAACGTAAAAAGATTTATTTTTTTAGGTGATTCTTTTACCTTTGGAGAAGGAGTTTACGATGAAGATACCTACCCAGAAAAATTCTCTAAGTTCATAGGTGAGAAAAAGATTTTTGGATCAGAAGAAATAGAAGCGATTAATTTAGGAGTAGGTGGATATAATACGCAACAGGAGTGGACCTTATTGAAAAATTATGCCGATCAACTAAAGCCAGATTATATTGTGATCGGATATGTCTTAAACGATGCAGAGCCGTATTTATTTACCCCCATGGGAGAGGGAATGGTTAGAAAAAACAGAGAGAATACTATTCCAGAAAACCTTTCTACAATTATTGAGGCCCCGTTTCTGATAAAAATTTCCCGGCTTAATAAGCTTATATGGCAAACTTATCAAAAAAATAAAAGGACTCAACAATTAACTACCTACTATCTATCATTATATGAAGACGACCAATTAGACTGGATTTCTACAAAAAAGATAATTGCAGAAATCGGAAAGTATTCCCAAACCCAAAAAATCCCAATGATAATTGTTATTTTTCCAATACTCTATCGATTAGATCAATATTATCCCTTTAACGTTATTCATGATAAACTTCACCAATTATTTAAGCAAAATAACTTAACCTATATTGATCTTCTTCCACTATTCTTGGGTAAAAAAGACCAGGATCTTTGGGTGCATCCTACTGACCAACATCCAAATGAATTAGTGCATGAAGTAGCAGCCCAAGCCTTGGTTAAAATGTTTAATAAATAGTTATTAATATGAAACAACTATTTAAATTATTAAATTTTTCCTTAATCCTAATCTTTATTGTTGCGATTTTTTTACATAGAGACAGTAGTATTACTCAGGATCTCGGCAGGCATCTTACTTTAGGTAAAATTATCTGGGAGACCAAGAGTATTCCTTCCCGAAACATTTTCTCTTATACCAACACAGATTTTCCTTTTATAAACCATCATTGGGGCAGTGAAGTAATTATTTATTTATTACATAACAGATTTGCCATCGATGGTTTAATTCTTCTTAAGTTAATACTAATCCTGATATCTTTCGGAATTTTGGTATTTTACAGCCAAAAAACATCTCAACCGGTAATACTGTTACTGGTAAGTTTGATAAGCCTTCAAATCGTTCGGGACAGAACTGAGATCAGGCCTGAAATCTTTGCCTATTTATTCTTTAGTCTGATTTTAATTTTGCTTTATAGAGAAAAAGAAAAAGAACAAAGTTTAATCTGGTTAATGCCTCTGTTTATTTTAATATGGGTGAATCTACACATTAGTTTCGTGCTAGGGTTAGCCTTATATGCTTTATTTATATTTGATCGTATAGTTCTTGGCAAGTTGAAAGCAAAATATTTGCTTCTAGGAATAATAATATTATTAACCACCTTGATAAATCCCGCAGGTTGGAAAGGAGCTATATATCCTCTTCAAATATTCAACAGTTATGGTTACCCTGTTTTTGAGAATCAATCACCGTTTTTTTTAGAAAAATTAACATCCATTTCCGCCATTTCTTATTACAAAATAGCTTCGATATTTTTTTTACTGATCAGCCCGATCCTTATCTGGAAAAGAAAAATATTTGAGGCAGGGACGGTTATCTTGACTGGAGTGATATCTATCTCTGCTGTCCGACATTTTCCGTTTTTTGCACTGTCTATAATTTATCCATTATCTTTTGGCATGGGTTTACTTCTCACACGGTGTGAAAAATTATTGAAGCACAAGGAGAAATTTTTCTTTATAGTTAAAATCTCAACCTATATTATTATATTAAGTCTAATCAGCTGGGAAATTTATATGCTTGTTTCCAATAAGTATTATAATTATCGCTCTTCTGACCTTCGAACCGGATTCGGGACAGTGAAAGGGATAAAAGGTGCAGTGGATTTTTTTCTTACCCATAACCTGTCAGGGCCAATTTTTAATAATTTCGATATTGGTAGTTACTTAATTTATCGGCTTTACCCAAAACAATTAGTCTTTGTCGATGGTAGACCTGAGGCATATCCAGCCTCTTTTTTTCAAGATATTTATATTCCCATGCAGGAAGAAAAGAATAAATGGGAAAGCATAGTTAATCAGTATAATTTCCAAACAATAATCTTTTCTCATACTGATATTACTCCCTGGGCGCAAAAATTTTTAGAAAGAATAGTCAAAGATCCGGTCTGGGGTACTGTTTATTTTGATGACTATTCTATTGTATTAACGCGAATTCATAATATTACTAAAGATATGATTAGAATTGATTCAAAAGAGAAAATAAAAAATTACGGGTTGACTATTATTCAAGAAACAAATCAACCTGATGCGCTTTTTCGCTTGTCACATTTTTTCGATATTGTCAATTTGACTGAATTGAGGGATTTAGCTTTACTTAAGACAAAAGAATTTATATATTGAAAGTATCAGTCTTTTGTACCCCGCAAAAAAATCGCTTGCCAGGGTTGAAAATTAGAAAAAAAGGTCTGTTGATTGATGATTTCTCCGTTTCTAAATACTTTATATTCAAAATTTACTTTTGCCCCCCAGGCTTTCCAGTCGACTTGTTTTACCACCCCACGAGGTAAGGTCGGTTCATCTTGGAATAGATCGGCTGGAGGAGGTGTTTGAGATAAGATGACTGGTTTAGATATTTCGGCTTTTCGACCGTCGTTGGTTCCGTAAATTTCAAACGTCAGGGAAGAATTTTGTTTATCTGTTTTAGCCTGGATAAGCAGATAGTGAGAGGTATCGTTTTTAAATTTTAAGTCATAGCCGGGTGCGTATACAGTAGCATCCAGACCAGGAGAAGAATCTTGCTCGTAGTAACTTACACGGTAAGCATGAGCATGTCTCTCTACAATTGGGAGTCCCGTGGATAATGCCGCACGGAAAAGGGTAGTTGATACCTGACAGACTCCTCCTCCGTCACCTAATACTGTTCGACCTTCTTTGATTATGTAGGCAGGTTGAAAACCAGTAGTGGCTGAGACATCGCCTAAAGCTTCATTAAATGAAAAAACTGCACCGGGCTGAACTAATCGTCCATTAATTTTGGAAGCGGCTAACTCAATATTATGAACACGTTGGGGAATAGACCCAACAAATTTAGAGCGACCGCTACCGATGAGTTCTTTTATTCCGAATTCATTAGAATTTTCAGTCGTAATATTAGGAAGAATAGACTCAACTGGAAGGATGAGAGTGATGTTCTGAGGATTAGGAATATCTTGTTGAGTAAGGGTTGTAATAAATGACTGGATCATGTTTTTTGTTTGTTTTATGTTTAAACTACGGCCGGTTTTGGAAGGGCGGAACAAAGTTACTTTATTTTTTTCAAACTGAAAAAGAGCATCCTCTGTTTCTATGTCAATGTCGGAGGCAAGATTAGTTAGCATCTCATCTACCAAGTCAGTATTTAACTTCAAGAGGCTGGTAAGATTGATACCCGAAGTCGCCGCTTTCCATTTTTGATAAATATCTGAAAGTAAATGGTTTGAGCGACCTATGGAATAAGCTTGGACACTTGAGAGTTTACTGTCATAGGACACTGCTAATTCATTTCCAGAAAGCGTCGCAATTTTATCCTCGAAACTCAAAGTGATACTTAACTGCTTAAACTGTTGACTTTTATTGTCAAAAGCCTGTTCAACCTCAATTGGCTTTTTTCCACCAAATAATACCCCGTCAATTCTGACGCCAGGATAAATTCTATCTTGGTAAGTTTTTTCAAAATTATAGACGCCTAAAACTATAAGTACCATGACACCAATAATCGATCCGGTGGAAAGATAAGCCACAAAATGTAACAGGGGATTTTTTTTATGTGAATGAGTTTTGTCTTTATCTGACAGATTATTTACAAATGTGGATTTTTTTTCCTTGACCATTGTCTTATTTTGCAGTTATCATAGCATAAGGATGGATAATTTACCAAAAGAAGATCAGACATCACCAGATCAGCAAGGTGGAGAAATCTTTTCTTCAGCTTCTAATGAGTTTGGTAATCAATCAGTAGATTCTAGACCGGAAATACCAAGTGAGACGATAGCAGATCAATACCAGCCGGTGGAGTCGATAAATGGAGGTACCGAAGCTAGAGAAAATTCTAATCAAGATCAGATCAATTCTGAAATGTTGTCACCTTCGGATAATTCTACCATGACCAGTCCTCCGGCCTATATTGAAGATAGTCGAAAAAAATATCTCATTATCGCAGTCCTGATCGTATTAGTATTATCTGTTGTCGGTTATTTAGCGAAATCTATTCTTGTAAAAAAAACACCTTCAGTTGCACAGCCGGTAACTCTTACCTATTGGGGTTTATGGGAGGATAAAGAAGTATTACAACCAGTTATAGATGAATATAAAAGGAGTAAACCCAATATCACCATAAACTATATAAAACAAGACCCAAAACAATACCGGGAAAGATTACAGGAAGCAATTAAACGGGGTGAGGGTCCTGACATATTCCGCTATCATAACTCTTGGCTCCCAATGATGCAGTCTTATCTTTCTCCGGTTCCTAAAAGCATTTATTCAGATACCGATTTTGAAAATACATTTTATCCGGTTGTCTCAGATGATTTGAAATCTAATAATAATTTCTTTGGAATCCCGTTAGAAATTGACGGGCTTTTACTTTTTTACAATGAAGATATTCTTAAGGGAGCCAATATAGACGTACCAGTTACCTGGGAGGATGTACAAAATGCCGTGGCTAAAATTACCGTGAAACAGAGTAATCGTATCGTCACTTCAGGTATTGCATTAGGGACAGCCGAAAATATCGAGCACTTTAGTGACATATTAGGACTTATGATGCTTCAGGGTGGAGTAGAACTGTCACAATCATTTTTTAAATGCACCGATCCCAAAATTACTACTTGTGCGGTCGAAGTTCTTTCTTACTATCGAAAATTTTCTGAAACTCCCAATAATACTTGGGATGAGACGCTAGATAACTCGATTTTGGCTTTTTCTCAGGGGAAAGTCGCCATGATTTTTGCACCTAGTTGGCAAATTTATACGATAAAAACACTCAATCCAAATTTAAATTTTAAAACAGCTTCTGTACCGCAACTACCATGTAAACAAAAACCCTGCGCATCAATTAATTGGGCTAGTTATTGGGTTGAAGGTGTCTCAAGTAAGAGTCGAAATTCAAATAGTGCCTGGGAATTTCTTAAATTTTTATCTCAAAGTGAGATTTTACAAAAGATTTATTCTGAGCAGGTTAAATATAGAAAGCTTTTTGGCGAGCCCTACTCAAGGCGTGATTTAGGAAAAGCATTATCAGATAATCCTTATCTAGCGCCTCTTATTGCTTCAGCTCCAACTATGAAATCATTTTTTCTGGCTTCAAAGACTTACGATGGAGATACGGGACTTAACAGTAAACTAATTGATTATCTGAAAAATGCAGTTAATTCACTTGCTCAGGGGGTAAGTCCAGAAACAGCTCTCAAGACCGCTGAAGAGGGTTTTAAAACAATATACTCAAGGTTTGATATTATTACACCTGTTCCTACCCAATAATTCTCTTTTATGTCTACCCGACTTGAGAAAGCGATACTCAGTGCCTTAATTTATGCTGATATTTTTGACTACCCTTTAACGATAAAGGAGATAGGGAAATACTTAATCCAATTCAAAATTCAATCCGCCAGCTGGCGGACAAAATTCAAAATTACAGCTAAAGATTTAGAATTTATTAAATATAAGAACAGTTTTTATTATTTAATAGGGAGAGAAAATATTATTAAAACCCGTCGCGAAAGAGAACAATGGTCTGTAGAAAAAATAAAGAAAGCCGATAAAATTTCCCACATTTTAAAATTTATTCCTACAGTCAGATTAATCGGAATTACTGGAGCTTTGGCCGTCAATAACTCCAAAGAAGAAGACGATATTGATTTGCTAATTATAACTAAAAGAGGATTATTATGGACGACAAGGTTTCTTGTAACAATTATTTGTGAGCTTATAAATGTAAGAAGACGTCCAGATGACAAAGAGACAAATAATAAAATCTGTCTTAATATGTTTCTAGACGAAGATCATCTAAGTATTCCCTCAAAAGAAAGAGACCTTTTTTCCGCCCATGAAGTACTGCAGATGAGACCAGTTTATAATAAGGACAAAACCTATGAGAAGTTTTTGCAGGAAAATTTGTGGGTTAGGGAGTATTTACCAAACGGATTAAACATCAAAAATCAAAAATCATCCGCCAGCTGGCGGATCAAAAGTACAATTAAAAAGTCAAAAATATTATTACCGTTTATTGAGAAAGTATTGAAAAATTTCCAACTCTGGTACATGGAAAATCGTCGTACAACCGAAGTAATTTCTGATGAAGTCATCCGTTTTCATCCCGAAGACGCAAGGGTCTGGGTGATGAAAAAGTATAAGCAAAAAGTTTCTTCCTATTTTCTACCGTAAAGACCGATAAGCTCTGATTTGCCCAAGACATGACCGTTCATAGCTTTTTCCAAGTCATCTTTAA
>MFJR01000004.1:0-8546 GCA_001780955.1 Candidatus Gottesmanbacteria bacterium RIFCSPLOWO2_01_FULL_39_12b
CGTTTCTTAGTATGCTTCTTATAGATATTCAAACCCGGTAATAAAACCGTGTTCTGTTTTAAGTAAATTTTTTCTATCTTACCTTTTTTACCCTTATCTTTACCGCTTGTTATGATAATTTCGTCACCTTTTTTAACTTTCATATATTAAATTAACCTGAATTCCCTTAGACAGCTAAAGTCAATAAACCTCAGTCGCCATGGAAACTATTTTGTTAAAACCTAATTCTTTTAACTCTCTAGATACTGGTCCAAAAATACGGGTCCCTCTTGGGTTTTTATCCTTAAGGTTATCAATAATTACAACTGCGTTATCATCAAAACGAATATATGAACCATCAGTTCGTCTTTTTTCTTTTCGGGTCCTCACTATTACGGCTTTCACTAATTCATGGGTTTTCACAATCCCAAGAGGTTCTGCTTTTTTAGTAACGCAAGTCACCACATCGCCAATGAAGGCTAATTTTTTATTACCTCTGCCGCATACCTGTATAACAGAAAGACTATGAGCGCCAGTATTGTCTGCAACATTAACGATTGATCTTAACTGTAACATATAATATTTATCAGGCTTTACTGATTACTTTATAATGTTTATCCTTTGAGATAGGTCTATGGGATGTAATTTTAACCAGATCTCCAACTTGAAGATCTAAATTTTCATTATGGGCTTTGTATCTTTTTGTCTTACGCATATTCTTTTTATATAACGGATGTAGTCTGCTTTTTACTATTTCAACGACCACCGTCTTTGCCATTTTAGTTGAGACTATTTTCCCTGTTAATTCTTTCATAATGTCTTATACTCCTTATGCTGAATTATCGTTAAAATTCTAGCAAAATCTTTTTTCTTTTGTCCTAACATGGAGGTATTTTTTAATTTCCCAGAGTTTCTTTCCACAACAAGTTTTGCCATACCTAATTTTAACTCCTGCAACTGTTTTTTTAACTCAATTTCTGATTTTAAAGATAGTTCTTTTATTTCTCGTCTTTTCATACTCTTAAATTCTTTTCAAAAATTTTGTTTTTAAAGATAATTTACTTGCAGCTCTTTGCATTGCTTCATGAGCTAAACTTTCAGCTAATCCTCCCATTTCATATATAATTCTTCCCGGACGTACAACTGCTACATAATCAACAACATCTCCCTTACCTCCACCCATTCTTACTTCTGGAGGTTTATCAGAAATAGGTTTATCAGGAAAAATTCTGATCCAAACCCTGCCTCCCTTTTGAGTATATCGGGTCAATACCTTTCTTCCGGCCTCTATCTGACGCGTAGTTACCCAACTCCTAGATTGCGCTTGCAAGGCATATTCACCAAAAACAATCTTATTTCCACGTGACTCATTACCGCCCATTTTTCCTCTAAATTGCTTTTTAAATTTTACTCTCTTTGGTACTAACATATTTTAGTCTCTATTTACAAATCCACACTTTCACTCCTACATAACCTGATTTTGTTAAAGACGGAATCGCAGCAAAATCTATTTCTTCTCGGATTGTAGAAAGAGGTATCGAACCATTTTTATAAGTTTCTCGACGTGAAATTTCCGCTCCGCCAATTCTACCAGATAAAATAATTTTTACTCCTTTAGCTCCGGCGTTTTTTACTTTCTCTAAGGCAAAATTAACTACCCTTTTATGCGGTAATCTTTTAGCTAATTGTTCCGCAATCTGACAAGCGACAAAATAAGCTGATAAATTCGGCTCTTTTACTGGTTCTACCCGTAAATCCAGTTTAAAAGAGGCTTGATTATGCTCCATCTTACCAATTTTTCTCCGATGAGTTAAAAGAATGGCTGTAATAAATTTTTTTAATTCCTCCATACCTTGTCCTCCACGTCCTATCACCATTCCAGGTCGAACAACATGCAAAATAAGATTTATCTTATTGATAGAACGTTCTATCTCTATTTTTGTTACTCCAGCTGGTTGTAGTTTTTTTAGAATAAACTTCCTGATTAAGCTATCTTCTATTACTAAATCTGGATACTGTTTTGCTCCAGCAAACCAACGAGAATCCCACGTAAATACGGTACCTAATCGAAATCCTTTTGGATGAATTTTATGCCCCATGTACCTCCTTGATCTCCTCTAGTATCACTTTTATATGACTTGTTCTCTTTTTAATCTGGTGTGCCATCCCCCTCGAAACAGGATTCCAGCGCTTAAAAAATGGGCCTTTCCCTGTTTCAATTGATTTAATTTTTAAAAGTTTCGGGTCAAGATTCGCATTTTTTTTCGCATTAGAAAAGGCTGATAAAATCACTTTAGCTAAAACTCGACTAGCTTTATTACCTAACAACGTTAAACGATCTATGGCTAGTTGAGGATTTAATCCTATAGTTGCACGTGCTAACGCATGTACTTTTTTTGGTGAAATCCTTATATATTTTGTTTGAGCAATTATTTCCATAAGTTTATTTATAATTTTATGTCTTTTCTAAGACTCTTTTAGTCACTTGACCATGTCCACGAAACGTCCTTGTTGGGGCAAATTCACCTAATCTATGCCCTACCATTGATTCGGATATATAAATTTCTATAAAATTTCTACCATTATATATTGCGAATTTTTGCCCTACGAATTCTGGTGAAATTTGACATGATCGATTCCAAGTTTTAATCGGCATATTTTTACCAGAATTTTTCATCGCTTGCACTTTACTTAATAGTTTCTGATCCACGTATGGCCCTTTTTTACTTGATCTTGCCATTTAATTTATTTCCTCCTCTTTAATATATAACGATTGCTAAGTTTATCTTTTTTTCTCGTTTTTAACCCTCTGGCTGGTTTTCCCCAGGGTGTTTTAGGCTGTTTTAATCCTTCACCGCTTCGCCCCTCTCCTCCTCCATGCGGATGTGACCGGGGATTTTGAGCCGTACCCCTAACTTTAGGTCTTACACCCATATGACGAGATCTTCCAGCTTTTCCAACCGGTGTTGCTTTTGCTTCTATATTAGCCAGCTGGCCAATAGTTGCTTTACATTTATCAATTATTAATCTTACTTCTCCAGAAGGAAGCTTTATATGAGCAAAACCGTTTTCTTTTGCTAAAATAGTAGCGGCTGTTCCAGCACCTCTAGCTATTTGTCCACCTTTACCAGGATGTAATTCTATATTATGTATAGGAGTTCCAACTGGAATATAAGCTAAGGGTATACAATTACCTATTTTCGCCTCAACATCATTACCTGATGTAACATGGTCGCCAATGTTTAATCCCAACGGAACAAGAATATAACGTTTCGAACCATCCGGATATTGAATTAAAGCGATCTGTACGTTTCGATTTGGATCGTACTCAAACGACACTACGCGACCGCTTATACCAACTTTATCTCTTTTAAAATCGATTTCGCGATAGTATCGTTTCTCTCTACCGCCCTGATGGTGCGCAGTAATATGACCTAAATTATTTCTTCCTGATTGCTTAGGTAATATTTTTATTAAAGATTTTTCTGGTTTAGAAAAAGTTATGTTCTTCATTTTGTTTGACCAACCTCAAAAAGAGGAATTTTTTCGCCGTTTTTGAGTTTAGCTCTGGCTTTTTTAATATTTGGCATCTTAATCTTTACTCTTCGTTTACCTACTGAACGCATCTTTCCTTTCATAATTGCTGTTGTTATGTATTCAACATGAACTTTAAATAAGTTCTCGATCTCGGTTTTTATCAGTGTTTTTGTAGCTTTTAGATCAACTTCAAAAGTATAAATTCCTTCCGATACTTCTTTAAGTGATTTCTCTGAAATAATTGGCTTTTTTATAACAATAGTATTCAACATATGATATCTACTTACTTCTTATCGCTGATTCTTTTAGTTTTAGTTAATGACGTTTTTGATTTCTTTTTCAAGACTAATTTTTTGGTTTTATCTTCGGGTTTTTGAGAAGTAGTTATCGGGGACTTTAAATTAGGTGATTGTTTTTGACCTATGGCATTTTCTACCAGTTTCGTAACCGTTTCCTCCATCAGAACTAATTGATAATGAGATAAGATTTCATAAGTATTTAATAGTTGCGCCTGTCTTATAGTCAAATAGCGAAGATTCCTACCTGCAAGTAAAATATTATCTAATTTATTTGGTATTACTAACAAGATTTTAGAATTTATCACTTTTTTCCCATCAATTAGTTTTAATTTCACTAACGTCTCAACTAAATTCTTAGTTTTGGCCTCAATCTCTTTTAAACCACTAATTATCTTTATTGCACCTCCCCTATACTTACTTGTCAAAGCACTAAATAAAGCCAATTTTCTCATTTTTTTTGGAAAAGATAATGAATAATCTTTTGGCCGGGGACCATGAACTACTCCTCCGCCGATAAAAATTGGTGATTTAATATCTCCGTGTCTTGCACGTCCTGTACCCTTTTGTCGATAAATTTTCCTTGTAGATCCGGTCACTTCACCCCTTGTCTTGGTAGAATGCGTACCTAACCTTTGATTAGCTTGGTATATTCTTACCGCTTGAGCCATTAAAATGGGGTTAATCTTGGCGGCAAAAATCTTTTCTGGTAAAGAAATATCACCCACAACTTCTCCCTGTAAGTTGTATAAAGACGCTTTCAATTTCTCTGTCGACTTTTGTTTATTTGTTGATTTTTTTATCCTAGGCATAAATATTGCTTCCAGTCATTAGTCTAGAGACTGCTCAAGCCTCTAACTTCTTTATCATCAATAAACCATTTCTTCCTCCGGGTATCAATCCGGATACTGTAAGTATGTTTTTTTCTGTATCTATATTTACCACTCTCAAGTTTTTCACAGTTACCCGATCTTGACCCATACGTCCTGCCATTCTTTTCCCTTTATATACCCTTCCCGGCGTAGTAGTCTGACCTATTGATCCAGGAGCACGTTCTCTATCTGATTGTCCATGTGTTCTAGGACCACCTTTAAAATGATGTCTCTTTACTACTCCGGCAAAACCTTTACCCTTTGATATTCCTGTCACGGAAACTGTATCTCCGGGAGCAAAAACGTCTCCTATTTTTATTTCAGTGCCTATCTTTAAGTCACCTAAGTTACTTAGGTCACTTAAGTAAACTTCCCGCAAAAAACGGGGCGGATTTTTATCCAACCCCGCTTTCCTATAAACGCCTAATACGGGTTGAGATATGGTTTTTGGCCTTCGGTAACCCAAACCCAGTTGAACAGCATTATAGCCATCTGGGATAGTTTTTTTTATTCCAACTACCTTACATGGAGTAGATAAAATAAGTGTGACAGGAATTCTTTTGCCGGTATCTAAGAACTTCTGTGTTTGATTAAGTTTGGTTCCTATTAATGCATTGATCATAAAAAAACAAAAAATTAGCCCCGGATCGGGGCTGAATTATTTATCCCAAAATCCGACTTTTTAATTATGTTGGGCGTCGATACAACTCCATGTTTGTATTCATGATACAGTATTTATTACTACATTTTTATCTCAATATCAACACCTGCTGGCAATTCCAAATGCATCAAAGAATCAATAGTTTTATCAGTTGGCTCTATTATATCTATAAGTCTTTTATGGACTTTAATCATAAAGTCTTCTCTACTGTCTTTATCAGTGAAGGGTGAACGTGGAACTGAAAAATGTTGTTTATCAGTCGGTAATGGTATAGGACCCACGACCCTAGCACCGGTACGAATTGCCGTATCAAGAATTTTCTGACACGAATCATCAATGATTCTGCCATCATAAGCTTTTAAACGAACACGTATTCTTCCTTTTGGCATTAATTCTTAATCTCACGTAAGTATCCTTAAGTAATAAAATTCACTTAAGTATCTTCGTAATTACTCCTGCACCAACAGTATGTCCACCTTCTCTTACAGCAAATCTCTGCCCCTCCTCCAACGCTACTGGAACAATCAGTTTTACCGTCATCTTGGTACTATCTCCAGGCATAACCATTTCCACACCTTTCGGCAATGTCGTCTCACCTGTTACGTCTGTAGTTCTAATATAGAATTGTGGTCTATAACCGGTGAAAAATGGTGTGTGACGGCCACCTTCTTCTTTGGTTAGTACATAAGCTTCCGCCTCGAACTCAGTATGAGGAGTAATACTGCCTGGTTTGGCAATTACCTGACCCCTCTCTACCTGATGTTTTTCAACACCTCGCAGAAGTAATCCGACATTATCACCTGCTATTGCTTCATCTAATGTCTTTCTAAACATCTCTACACCTGTGATAACTGTTTTCTGAGTAGCTTTTATACCAACTATTTCTATTTCTTCATTGACTTTGATTTTTCCTCTTTCTACTCTTCCAGTCACTACCGTCCCTCTACCTTTAATAGAAAATACATCCTCTACCGGCATAAGAAACGGCTTTTCTGTATCTCGAGTTGGAGTTGGAATATATTCATCTATCTGTTTCATCAATTCCTCAATTGACTTCACTGCTTCTGGATCACCTTGAAGTGCTTTTAAAGCGCTACCCCGCACCACGGGTATTTTATCCCCTGGAAAACCATATTTAGTCAAAAGTTCACGTACTTCCATCTCTACCAAATCAAGAAGTTCTTTGTCTGTTACCATGTCAACCTTATTCATAAAGACAATAATTGCGGGAACGCTAACTTGTTTGGCAAGAAGTATATGCTCTCTTGTTTGAGGCATAGGACCATCGGGAGCTGAAACTACTAATATTGCCCCATCCATTTGAGCGGCACCTGTTATCATATTCTTGATATAATCCGCATGTCCGGGAGCATCTATATGAGCATAATGACGCTTTTCGGATTCGTATTCCGAGTGATGGATATTAATAGTAACGCCCCGGGCTTTTTCTTCTGGAGCGTTATCGATTTCTTCGTATTTGAGTGCTTTGGCAAGCCCCTTTTGTGCAAGAACATGAGTAATTGCAGATGTAAGAGTAGTCTTACCATGATCTACGTGTCCAATTGTTCCTATATTAAGATGAGGTTTATTTCTCTTAAAAACACCAGTAGCCATAAATAACTCCTTTTCTTTTAATTAATAATAAAAAATCATTCCCAAAACTAAATTGGGCACGCCTGATTATACAATATGAAAAACCCGTGCGCAAGGGGTTTGATTTGAAAACCCTACCCTGTACTGATTAGACCGTTTTTGCGATGATTTTTTCGGTGATGTTCTTAGGAACTGGTTCATAGTGTGAAGGCTCCATGTAATAAGAAGCTCTTCCTTGAGAAAGACTGCGAAGCGTGGTAGCGTAACCGGATAATTCCGAAAGTGGAAGCATGGCGATGATCAAAGAGACATTTCCTCTTTTTTCTGTACCTAAGATTTGTGCGCGTTTACTGGAAAGATCGCCAATTACTGAACCCATAAATTCGTCTGGAGTGGTCACCTCAACCTTCATAATAGGCTCAAGAAGAGTAAGTCCTGCTTGTTTAACCGCAGATTGTAATGCCATACTTCCAGCGATTTTAAAGGCAATATCTGAAGAGTCAACGTCGTGATAAGTACCGTCGTATAGAGTAACTTTCATATCTACCAATGGATAGCCGGCTAAAACTCCTTTTTCCATCGCCTCCTTGACGCCTTTTTCTACAGAGGGAATAAATTCATTAGGGATGGCTGCTCCTTTTATAGCATCAACAAACTCATAACCTTCTCCCCGATCTTTTGGTTCAACCTGGAGCATACAATGTCCATATTGCCCTCGACCTCCTGTCTGTCTAATATATTTCCCTTCTCCCTCAGCTTCCCTACTAATTGTTTCTTTATAGGCAACCTGTGGAGCGCCAACATTTGCACCCACTTTAAATTCCCTCTTCATTCTATCTACTATAACTTCAAGATGTAATTCACCCATACCCCAAATAATTGTCTGACCAGTTTCTGGATTTGATTTAATTTTAAAAGTTGGGTCTTCTTCAGCAAGCTTTTGTAAAGCTTGACCCATTTTTTCTTGGTCTGCCTTCGTTTTAGGTTCAATGGCTAAAGAAATAACCGGTTCAGGAAAAGTAATTTTTTCAAGAATAATAGGTTTATTTTGCTCACACATAGTATCTCCCGTACCCGTGTATTTCAAACCTACTATAGCAACGATTTCACCTGCAAAGGCCTCACTAATATCTTCCCTTTGATTGGCGTGCATCAGTAGCAGTCGACCAATTCTCTCCTGTTTTTCTTTTGTAGAGTTCCAAGTATAGGAACCTGATATGATTTTTCCTGAGTAAATACGAACATATGTTAATTTACCTACATGAGGATCAAGTTGAATCTTAAAGGCTAATCCGGAAAAGGGCTCTTCATTATTAGTTACCCTTTTTTCCTCCGAATTGGTTTTGGGATTCACTCCTGTAACCCCCGCTACGTCTACGGGAGACGGTAGATAATCAATTACAGCGTCCAAAAGCGGTTGTACGCCCTTATTACGAAGAGAAGAACCGCAATATATAGGAACTAATTTATAGGCAATAGTTGCTTTCCTCAAAGCTTTTTTTAACTCTTCTAAGGATACATCTTTACCCTCTAGGTATTTTTCGAGTAAGACGTCATCCTGTTCGCAGATTTTTTCGATTAAAATATTTCTATATTTTTCTACGTCTT
>MFJR01000004.1:8584-10685 GCA_001780955.1 Candidatus Gottesmanbacteria bacterium RIFCSPLOWO2_01_FULL_39_12b
ATTTTATTGACGAAACAAACCCGAGGTACATTATATTTATCTGCCTGATGCCAAACAGTTTCTGATTGCGACTGTACACCTTCTTCTGCATCCAATACGGTCACTCCACCGTCTAAAACACGAAGTGATCTTTCGACCTCAGCCGTAAAATCCACATGTCCTGGCGTATCGATTATATTGATCCTAACATCTTTCCAGAAAGTAGTGGTAGTTGCTGCGGTAATTGTGATACCTCTTTCTCTTTCTTGTGGCATCCAATCCATTTGTGTGGTACCTTCATCTATATCTCCTATCTTATATGACTTTCCAGTGTAATAAAGAATTCGCTCCGTAGTTGTAGTCTTTCCGGCATCGATATGAGCGATAATCCCGATATTACGTATTTTATCAAGGGGAACAACTCTATTTGTTGTGAGTATAATATTTCCTGCCATAAAAAATAAAAAATCCAAATATCAAAATCCAAATGGCAAATAATTTTGGATTTGTGATTTGGGATTTGGGATTTATTTTGACATTTGAGTTTTGAGCTTTATTAAATTACCATCTAAAATGTGAAAAGGCTTTATTGGCTTCTGCGTTACGATGCATGATATCTTTTTTTCGTATTGCCTCCCCTAAGTTATTGTATGCATCGATAAATTCTCCGGCGAGCTTTTCTGAAAATGTTTTATACTGTTTACTTGATCTTTTTGCAGCAGCCTGAATTAACCAACGGATAGATAATGAAACTCTTCTTTCACCCCGCACTTCTATAGGTACTTGATATGAGGCTCCTCCAACCCGCCTTGGTTTTACTTCCATTCGCGGACTTACGTTTTGGAGTGCTGTTTGAAATACGGTTAAAGGATCTAAATTCTTGGCTTTAATAATATCAAATGCTTTATATACCAGATTTTGGGCTGTGGATTTTTTTCCGTGATTCATTAATCTGTTGATAAAGCGGCTCAGAAGTCTATTACCATACAATGAGTCTACCGAAATGGTTCGTTTTTTTAATTTATGAGTTCTAGACATATATTTTAAGCTGTTGCAGAAGCAACTGGCGCCGGACGTACAACCATATTAGACACTTCTCCACTTTTAGTTCCGTATCTTGACCGTCCTTGTTTCCTTCCTACAACTCCTGTCATATCAAATTTGCCACGGATAATATGGTATTTAACTCCTGGTAAATCTTTTACTCTGCCGCCTCTAACTAGGACGATTGCATGTTCCGTAAGTTCATGGCCAATTCCAGGTATGTAAGCTGTAATTTCCTGTTTATTGGATAATCTCACTCTGGCCACTTTTCGCAATGCTGAATTTGGTTTTTTAGGAGTCATTGTTTTAACTAAAGTTACTACTCCTCTTTTAAAAGGCGAGGCCAACTGTTTCATTTGTCTATCTTTGGCATTAAAATATTTTCTCAAAGCGGTGGCCTTTATTTTTTTATTGATCTTGTTTCTACCTTTTCTTATTAACTGATTTATCGTAGGCATATAAAATAGTCGTTGGGCTTAGATCGTTAGTCATTAATTTAGATAGATTTTCTCAAGCTAACGACTAATACTTTCGACCAACGACTTATTGTTAACTTTCTATCTTAGCTCTATCCGGGGATACCGGTATAAGTTTGCCGATTATAACATTTTCTTTTAACCCTAACAAGCGATCTTCTTTTCCCTGCAATGCCGCTTCAGTTAACACTGTTGTTGTTTCTTGAAAGGAAGACGCTGATAACCAAGACTCGGTATATAAAGAGGCCCGGGTAATACCCAATATCACAACTCTTGCAGTAGCAGGCTCTCCTCCTTCTGCTAATATTCTGGCATTTATATCTTCAAACACTCTTCTATCTACTAATTCACCGGAAAGAAGAATTGTATCTCCTGATGTTTCTATATTCAGTTTATCACTCATTTTTCTGATAATAACTTCAAAATGCTTATCGTGTATAGGAATTCCTTGTGATTCGTAGACCCGTTGTACCTCTGATAAAAGATAACATTGAGTTTGTATCAGATCTCTAATCTGTAAAATTTCTTTGATATCTAGGGGTCCTGAGGTAATTGGATCGCCAGCTCCGATCAAGTCTCCCGTTTTAACTCTTAATTCCACG
>MFJR01000004.1:10709-11135 GCA_001780955.1 Candidatus Gottesmanbacteria bacterium RIFCSPLOWO2_01_FULL_39_12b
TCCTCAACCGGTTTTATGCCTATACTCTTAACAACTACTTGAAATCCAGTTTCTTTTTCTTCTACCGTCACCTTTCCTGCAATTTCTGCAATAGGAGAATAGACTTTCGGTGTTCTTACTTCAAATAACTCTTCCACCCGGGGTAAACCCTGTGTCACGTCTAATCCCACAATACCCCCAGCATGACGAACTCTCATGGTTAGTTGAGTCCCAGGTTCACCTATTGATTGAGCAGCAACAATTCCAACTGGAGTGCCAATTTCTACGAATTTTTTGCTAGAAAGATCTAATCCATAACAGGTAGCACACAATCCATATTTCAATTCACACGCAAAGGGAGAACGAACGGTAATTTTTTCTATATCTGCTAATTGTGATAGCTGACTATCAGTAATTAACTCTCCCTTCTTTAAACGAACTTTTTTC
>MFJR01000004.1:11165-21206 GCA_001780955.1 Candidatus Gottesmanbacteria bacterium RIFCSPLOWO2_01_FULL_39_12b
TCAATACCCTTTTCAGTTCCGCAATCCTCACTTCTAATAATCGCATCATGAGCAACATCTATGAGTCTTCTGGTTAAATATCCAGCATCAGCAGTCTTCAAAGCAGAATCGGTCAAACCTTTCCTTGAACCACGTGTGGAGGTAACATATTCAAAAATTGAGAGTCCTTCACGATAATTAGATTTAGTAGGCAGTTCTACAATCTTTCCTAATGGATCTACCACTAATCCTTTGATAGCTGAAAGCTGTTTTAATTGATCTTTTGATGCTCTAGCACCACCTGAATTTATAATTATTTTTACAGGATTATCTTCTGACATGGCAGACCAAGTAGCATCAGCGAGACGTTCAGTTGTTTCGATCCAGATCTCATTTTCTAACCGTTTTCTTTCTTCATTAGTAATTAGACCCTGTTGATAATTATTTTCAACTTCGCTCACTTTTTTTTCAGTTTCATCTACCATATCTTTCTTCTGAGGAATAATTATATTGTCAAATACCGATACCGAAACTCCACCTGCAATTGTTGCACCAAAGAAGCCAAAATCCTTGAATCGGTCTATTAACGCTGCCACTTCTTCTTGAGGGTATGAATCAAAAACCTGTGTAATTAATGTTTTAATGGTTGCGGCTCTAACCGGTTCATTATAATATCGCAATTCAGAAGGTAATATTTCATTAAATAGAACTCTTCCAACGCTTGTCTTAATTAATTTACCGCCGATATTTAATTTTATAGGATAACGTAAACTCAATTTACCTGTTTGATAAGCAATTATGGCTTCCTGTTCATCTGAAAAAACTGTTATTTTTTCTTCGTCCTCTTTTTCTGCTTGCGAAGAAAAGCTGGTTAAGTAATAACATCCTAAGGCCATTTCTTTATTAGGAATCGTAATAGGAGTGCCATCGGCAGGTTTTAAAAGATTATGTACCGGCAACATCAAACTTTTTGCCTCTTCCTGTGCGAGAGAAGCAAGAGGAACATGAACCGCCATCTGATCTCCATCAAAATCTGCATTATAACCTGCGCAAACACAAGGATGAATTCTAATAGCAGAACCTTCTATTAAAATTGGGAAAAATGCTTGTATTCCTAACTTATGCAGTGTCGGCGCTCTATTAAGAAGAACAGGATGATTTTTGGTAATTTCTTCTAGTATATCAAAGACTTCAGCGTCTCGACTTTCCAAAATATTTTTTGCGTTTTTCACATTTGGAGCTAATCCCCGAACTATCAACTCTCTTAAAACAAAAGGTTTGAATAGCTCTAAAGCCATTTCTTTGGGAAGTCCGCATTGATATAGTGTGAGTTCCGGACCAACTACTATTACAGATCTGCCAGAATAATCAACCCTTTTCCCAAGTAAGTTTTGTCTGAATCTTCCTTGTTTTCCACGCAACATGTCTGAAAGTGAACGTAGTACTTGACCCACAGCGGTTCTCGCTGAGGGTCTTTGACTTGCGTCAATTAATGAATCAACCGCCTCCTGTAACATGCGTTTTTCATTCCGTAAAATAATTTCTGGAGCTCCGAGCTCAATCAAGTGTTTTAACCTATTATTACGATTAATGACTCTACGATATAAATCATTAAGATCAGATGTGGCGAATTTCCCTCCAGTAAGTTGGACCATCGGTCTTAAATCTGGAGGAATCACGGGTAATACAGAAAATACCATCCATGATGGATCAATTTTTGCTTTTTTCAAACCTTCGATAATTCTTAATCTTTTAGTAGCTTTTACTTTTCTTTGTCCACCAGCTTCTTGTACTTCTTTGTGTAAATCAGCGGTTAACTTAACTAAATCCATTTTCTTCAACACTTCTAAAATACATTCTGCACCCATCCCAACTTGAAAAAATGACGCGACGTTATATTCTTTTAATTTTAAATACTCATCTTCTGAAATCACTGATAAGGGTTTGAATCTGCGAACTAAATCAGATATTGTATTAAATATTTCTTTTGTTGTCTCTTCTTCATTGCTTTTCTCTTCAATAAGAGATGTTATTTGTTGCTTTTTACGAAAAACTAGCTCTTCAACTGCCAAGTCTCTTGCTTCTTTACTTTTAATCTTCTTTTCGGTCTCTGTCTTTGCACGATTAAATTCTTCCTCAATCTCAGAGGTCTTTTTTTTATAAAATATTTGTCTTTCTTCTTTTCTTTTAGCAAAACTGGCTACGAGTATATCTTGAGCTTTTTTTTGTTCATCTTTATTTACACCGATAATTAAATAAGAAGCAAAGTAGATAATATTTTCTAAAGCCTTAGGAGTTATATCTAAAACATGCGATAATTTAGATGGCATTCCTTTAAAAAACCAGACGTGTGCTACCGGCGCTGCTAGCTTTATATGACCCATTCTTTCCCGTCGCACTTTACTTTGTGTAACCTCAACGCCACATTTATCACAAATAATTCCCCGATACCGTATTCTTTTGTATTTTCCACAATAACACTCCCAATCTTTGGTCGGTCCAAATATCCTTTCATCGAATAAACCGTCTTTTTCAGGTTTTAGAGTCCGATAGTTAATAGTTTCCGGTTTAACAACCTCTCCATAAGACCAGTTTAAAATATCCGAAGGTGAGGCAAGTTTAATCTGTAAACCTGAGAAATCGATAACATTCCCGAAATTCCCTTTTTTGTCCATATCTTAGATTCCTCCTTTCACATTTTCATCTTCGGGCAATACTGTAGTTACCCCATTGTTAATTATTTCATCGACAATCTTCTCTCCAGCAGCTTTTGCCAATTCGTTTGCTTGTTTTTTTAACTGTTGATCATCTTCGTCGGATATATCTATTACTGGTTTTGCTGAGGTCGTCACTACTCCAGTAGGTATAATTTGTAAACCTAATGACTGTAATTCTTTAACTAAAACTTTAAAAGATTCAGGAATAGTTGAAGCCGGTATATCGCTTCCTTTTACAATTGCTTCAAACGCTCTTGCACGACCCACCACATCATCTGATTTTATTGTCAGCATTTCTTGTAAAACATGGGCCGCTCGATGTGCTTCAAGTGCCCACACTTCCATCTCTCCCAATCGTTGTCCTCCCATTTGCGCTTTTCCACCTAAAGGTTGTTGGGTTACTAACGAATATGGTCCTGTTGAACGAGCATGAGTTTTGTCCTCAACCATATGAATCAGTTTCATGATATAACCTATTCCTACCACAACTCGTTCTTCATATGCTTTACCTGTTCTACCATCAAAAAGAGTTGTTTTCCCATCAACAGGTAAACCGTATTTTTCCAGCTCATCTAAAATATTCTTTTCAGAAATTGGTTCAAATACAGGCACAGCTACTTTATATTGACCCTTTTGAGCAGCCCAACCCAAATGAGATTCAAGTAATTGCCCAAGATTCATTCTTGATAATACAGATAATGGTGAAATTATAATATCTACGGGTGCTCCATCTGGAAGATATGGCATATCTGGAGCAGGTACAATTTTGCTAATTACTCCTTTATTACCGTGCCTTCCTGCGAGTTTATCTCCTACGACTACTTTTCTAATCTGTGCAACTTTTACAATTATTTTCTTTATTGTACCCGGATGCAGTTCATCGCCTTCTTCTCTATCTAATATCTTAACTTCAATAACCACTCCTTTTTCCCCATGAGGCATACGTAATGAAGTATCACGCACTTCACGAGCTTTTTCGCCAAAAATTGCCCGTAATAATCTTTCCTCCGCGGTCAATTCGGTCTCTCCTTTTGGAGCGATTTTACCAACTAGAATATCATTTGGTACTACTTCTGCGCCTATTACGACAATACCTTTTTCATCAAGATTCGCTAAAGCTTCCTCACCAACATTTGGAATGTCACGGGTAGTTTCTTCAGGTCCAAGCTTTGTATCAACTACTTCAGTCTCATACTCTTCTATACTGATTGAAGTCAGAACATCCTCTTTTACCAATCTATCAGATATTACTATCGCATCTTCATATCCCATTCCATCATACGAGGCGTAAGCAATGGTTAAATTTTGCCCTAATGCAAGTTCACCATTTTCTGATGCGGGTCCATCTATAATCGTTTGACCCTTCTTAACTATCTCTCCTAAAGAAACTAAGGGGTTTTGCGAAAAACAGGTATTTTGTGAAGTTCGTTTAAATTTTTCGATTTGGTATTGGTATTCTTTTCCACTTTTCCCTTTCATAATGATTTTAGTAGAATCAACTGTTAGAATTTTACCGTCTTCAGGAGCGATGACTGCTCTTTTTAAGGCTTGAGGAATTACTGATTCCATACCTGTACCAACCATAGGCGAAGCGGGATTGACTAATGGAACAGCTTGACATTGCATGTGTGTTCCCATAAGAGCACGGTTTGCTTCATCATGAGCGATAAAAGGAATCAATGATGCTGCTATTCCAACTACTTGCCGAGGAATAACATCAATAAAACGAATATTTTTAGTATCTGTTTCTAAAAAATCACTTTTATATCTGGCGGGAACCCTATCTGCGGTAATATAGCCATTTTTATCAATTCCTACTCCAGCGTGAGTAATATAGTAATCTTGTTCATCATCTGAAGTAAGATAAACGATTTCATCTGTAACTTTAGGATGTTTAGCTTTCCCTTCCAATATAACTCGTCTATAAGGTGCTTCTAAGAATCCGTATTTATTCACCCTAGTATACAAAGCCATATAAGTAACCAATCCTATATTTGGACCCTCAGGACTTCTAACAGGACAGATACGACTATATTGTGAAGAATTAATATCGCGAATAGAAAATGAGGCACGTTCTCTTGAAATTCCACCTACACCCATCACCGTCAGTCTTCTTAGATTATCTATCTCGGCGAGCGGATTTGTTTGATCTAAGATTGTCGATAATTGACTAGTTCTAAAAAAATCATTTATAGCGGCTATAATAGGTCTAGCATTGACAATTTGACTTGGTGTCAATTCCATCTGGGTATTTGCTAAACTCATCCTCTCCTTTATAGATCTCTCTAACCTCATAAGTCCAATTTTAAATGAATTATTTGCTACTAATTCACCTATTCTACGAACCCTCCGATTACCTAAATGATCAATGTCGTCAATACTTCCCAACCCCTGAGTTAAACCAATAAGATATCTGATGATTCCAATAATATCCTCTTTGGTGAGTATCCAATTATCTTTATTTTGAGGGATATTCAAGTCTAATTTTTTATTCATCTTGTATCTTCCTACTTCACCCAAACTGTAGCGGCGTGGGTTGAAAAAAAGATTTTTGAGAAGCTCTTGTGCGTTATCTAAAACAGTAGGTTCACCTGGTCTCATTTTACGATAAATTTCAATTATGGCCTCTACCTCTGTTTTTGTAGGATCTTTCTCTATAGTATTTGCCATAAATGAGTCTTTTTTATCAATGTCTGCAAAAAGTGACAAAATCTCTTCATCGGAAGATATGCCTATTGCTCTTAAGAAAGTTGTCACTGTATATTTCCTTCTCCTGTCTATTCGAACAGTGATCACGCCGTTTCTTGAAATGGCAAAATCCAGCCAAGATCCAAATAAAGGCCGGACTTCAGCTGTATAAACCATTTTCCCTGTAACCGGATCAGTATCTCCGGTAAAATAAGCACCTGGGGATCTGACCAGTTGGTTAACAATACACCTTTCAACACCATTGATAATAAAAGTTCCGTTTTCTGTCATGGTAGGAATATCACCTAAAAACACATCTTGACGGACTTGTCTTCCAGTTTGTTTATTAGTAAGAATAGCTTCAACTTTCAATGGTGAATCATAGGTGAGGCCTTTTTCTAAACAATCATCAGGGGTATATTTTGATTTATCAAAATAATTTTTCCCAAAAGACAGATTCCAGTTTTTACCGGTGAAATCTTCCACTGGAGAAATTTCATTTAAGAGATTAGACAAACCTTCTTGAACTAGCCATAAATATGACTCTTTTTGAACAGCGGTAAGATCAAGCAACGGTAAATTTTTGGCAGTTTGACCCCAGTTATTTCGGATCTTTCTACTTACCGAGCGAAAAGAAATCTTTGATTTAGACATTGGGAAAATTATTATCTGTAGTTTTTAAAAAAACAACAAAATAAGCGTACTTAGAGATTCGTACGCTTATTCTCTATTTCGTTAAGAACTAGTATAGCATACCATCTTATCTTGTCAAGACTATTATTATATGCTAAAATAGCTTGATTAAATAAGTTCTTGGTTTGTAATAATCAATCAGGTGGGAAATTCCCACCATTTTTATAATTAAAATATGCCTGCAACAGTAAGAAGTGAATTTGCTTTAGCGTTAAACCAAGTTGCTACTGAGCGTGGTATTGAAATCACGGTAGTTCTCGAAACCATCAAAGCGGCAATATTGGCAGCTTATCGAAAAGATTATGGAGGAAAAGATCTAGAGAAGGTTGAAGTCAGCATAAACCCTGACTCTGGTGAAGCCAAAGTATATCTAGATAAAAAAGATATTACACCTCCTGGATTTGGCAGAATTGCAGCCCAAACTGCTAAACAGGTAATTTTGCAGCGTATCCGAGAAGCAGAAAAAAAAGCAATCATCACCGATTATTCGACTCGAATTAATACCATCATTAACGGTATGGTTTTACGTTTTGATAATAAAAATATAATAGTAGACATAGGCAGAGCTGAAGGAGTAATGCCACCACAGGAACAAACACCCAACGAACATTATCGACTCAATCAACGATTAGCCTTTTATATTGAAGGGGTTCGACAAACTATGCGAGGAGAAGAAATTATAGTATCGCGTTCGCATAAAGGATTAGTAAGTAATTTATTTCGTCGGGAAGTTCCAGAGGTTGCAAACGGAGCAGTAGAAATCAAAGAAATGGCAAGAGAAGCGGGTAATAGGACTAAAATAGCAGTAATTTCTACTCAATCAGGTGTAGACCCTGTAGGCAGTTGTGTTGGTCAGAAAGGCGTT
This sequence comes from Candidatus Gottesmanbacteria bacterium RIFCSPLOWO2_01_FULL_39_12b, assembly GCA_001780955.1. Lineage (GTDB taxonomy): Bacteria > Patescibacteriota > Microgenomatia > 2-02-FULL-39-11 > 2-02-FULL-39-11 > 01-FULL-39-12b. The sequence continues at coordinate 18,108 of MFJR01000004.1, forward strand.
CGTGTACAGGCAATCATCTCTGAATTAGGAGGTGTCGAAAAAATAGATATAATTCAATGGAGTGAAGATCCTAAATTATTTATCCAGTCTTCACTTGCTCCGGCAAAAGATATTGAAGTTATACTAAATGATAAGAAAAAGACAGCAATAGCTTTGGTACCCGATGAACAATTATCTTTGGCTATAGGAAAAGAAGGCCAAAACGTCAGGCTTGCCGCGAAACTGACTGGTTGGAAAATTGATATCAAATCTAAATCTCAAGAAGCTTTAGATAATTTAGAAAAAAAAGAACCGAAGGTTTTAAAAAGTCCTTTGATTCCGGTATCTAAAAAAACAAAATCTGTAAATAATAAAAGAAGTAAAAAAGCAAAGAAAAATGGATAAGATTTGTAATTGTGTTTCCTATAATGACAAAAATAATTTCAGATATAAAATTTATTCCCCGTCCTCCGATAGTGACCATATTGGGTCATGTTGATCATGGTAAAACAACTTTGCTTGATTCTATCAGAAAAACAGATGTTGCAGTAAAAGAACACGGTGGTATTACCCAACATATCGGTGCTTACCAAATCAGTATTTCTTCCCCCTCCCCTAAAAATAAAAACATTCAAAAGATAACTTTTATTGATACTCCTGGCCATGAAGCTTTTGCCAAAATGAGAGCTAGAGGAGCTGATATATGTGATATAGCAATACTGGTTGTAGCCGGAAATGATGGTGTTATGCCTCAGACATTGGAATCAATCAATTGTATAAAAAAAGCCAAAATACCATTAATTATTGCGGTTAACAAAATCGACTTACCAGATATTTCCCTCGATAAAATAAAAAAACAGTTGTCAAAAACCGGATTAACTTTAGAGGAATATGGTGGGGAAACACCGTTGATTGCTCTCTCTGCAAAAACCGGATTAGGAATTGATAAGCTACTCAATACTATCTTATTACTGTCTGATTTATATCAAATACACGACGCGACGCCAGATATATTAAATGGGGTAGTTATTGAATCTAAGTTATCGAAAAATAAGGGACCTATTGCTACTCTAATAATCAAAAGTGGAAATTTGAAAATAGGCGATGATGTAATATGTGAAAACCAAAGTTTCCGTATTAGAGCATTATTCGACTGGAATGAAGCCAGCATAGAAAAAGCAAAACCATCAGATCCTGTTGAGGTTATGGGATGGAAAAAACTACCCTTAGTTGGGAGTATATTAAAGCAAAAAAATCAATCTGAACAAATTCAACCATCTAAAATAAATAGTAATACCGGACAACAAAAAGCATTAACTAATACAGACAACGCGGTCGAAGAAGAAAAAATTAAGCTAATTATTAAAGCTGATACGGCTGGTTCACTTGAAGCCATAATGTCTGGTTTAAAAAACGATATTCAGATAATCTCGGCAACGGTTGGCAATATCAGTGAATCGGATATACTTTTGGCAAAAACTACTAAATCTATAGTTATAGGTTTTAATTTAAATATATCTGAAAATATTTTTAAATTAGCCCGTTCTGAAAAAGTTCTTATAAAGACTTTTAAGATTATTTATGAGTTATTTGATGAAGTTGGGGAAGTAGTAAAAGCCTTAAAACAAGGTAATTTAGTCACTGTTCTTGGAGAGGCAAAAGTTACTACGGTCTTTCCTATCAAGAAAGATCTAATAGCCGGTATAAAAGTTATTTCTGGCAGAATTGCGCGAGGAGACCAGATTAAAGTCATGCGGGGTTCACAAGAAATTTGCCGGGCAAGAATTAAATCGTTAAGACATCATAAAGAAGATATTACCAAGGCAGAACAAGGTATGGAAGCTGGTGTTTTTCTCTCCCAAAAAGTTGAATTCTTGACAGATGATAGTATAATATCTATAGGCTAATTTAAACCCCTATGTGGATAGGGGTTTTTTATAAAGAATTTAATTTATATAACTTACCTTATTACCGATTATGACAACTACAAATCTTGATCCTATAAACCAATTTAGGTCTTCACTCGAAGGAGCGAAGTCTATACTTATTGCAAATCGTGCTAATCCTTCTTTAGATCAAGTGGCCGCCAGTCTTTCTCTCTATTTAGCTCTGTCTGCTATCGGAAAACAAGCAACATTAGTCTGTCCTACTCCAATGACCGTAGAATTCAGTCATCTGGTAGGGGTGGATAATATTGGCACCTCCATTACTGGAACGAGCGGAAAAAATTTAGTAATTTCATTTCCTTATCAGGAAGGATCGATAGAAAAAGTAAGTTATAATATTGAAAATAATATCTTTAATTTAGTCATCGAACCTCGTGAAGGTTTTCCAGTTATCACCTCTGATATGATCAGATATGCACAAAGTGGTGGAAATACTGATCTTATTATTACTATAGGTATAGCAAAATTAACTGATCTTGATAATTTATATAGTTCTAATCAATCATTTTTTACAGAGAAACCATTAATCAATATCGATAATCAATCTCAAAATACCCGTTTCGGAAGAGTAAATATCGTTGATCAAAATTCAGCCTCTGTATCTGAACTTGTGACTTCGCTATTTTCCCGTTTGGGGTTTAATCTGGACTCAGATATTGCTACCAATCTCTTATCAGGTATTACCACAGGCTGTCAGAATTTCACTTCAAACTTAACATCTGTGGCCACTTTTGAATCAGCAGCTATCTGTCTTAGAAATGGGGCTAGAAAAATAGGTGTTCACCAAAGAACGCCTTTACCTAAGACAACTACACCTTATAAACCACAGCCAACCCCGCTAAATCCTTTTACAACTCCTTTTACGGGTAGCAAACCTCTGCCTAAAAAAACATTTACTTCTCAACTGCCTGTTACTCCTTCGTCACGTGAAAGTACGCACCCTGAAACTCCGCCGGACTGGCTAAAACCCAAAATTTATAAAGGATCTACCCTTTTATAAATTTAATTTAAATCTATTTATTGGTCATCACTTTCCCCATTCTTTTGACTCGGTACTGAGCCAGCACATGGTATCCACTCCAGGGTCCTAAATCTGGTTTAAGTGAAGAAATGTGTTGATAAAAACGATGTTTTGGGGCTTCTTTATCTTCTAAAACATGGTAAACTACCCCTC
>MFJR01000005.1:0-128 GCA_001780955.1 Candidatus Gottesmanbacteria bacterium RIFCSPLOWO2_01_FULL_39_12b
CGTCGTTCAAGATGCCTCCCGAGGCGTCGTTAGCCGGGCACACACTCGGGTCGAAGCCGGGCGGGGGTGACGCAGTCGGCCGACTGGTGAAGGCGACGATCGCCCACACCAAAAGTAACAACACCAAC
>MFJR01000005.1:134-33639 GCA_001780955.1 Candidatus Gottesmanbacteria bacterium RIFCSPLOWO2_01_FULL_39_12b
ACTCCAGCCAGCAGATATTGCCACCACGGCCGAGGAGCCGCAGGGGCGCGGGGAGCCGCGGGAATAGCCGGCAAGTTCGCCGGGTCAATCCCGCTCGGTGTGGCATCCGTCGCCAATGTATTGATTTGGGCGTTAAGGCGCGCACGAAGTGTGACCATGTCGCCCACCGTCCGCAGCCCGAGCGCCAAGCAGGCGCGTCTGAGCTCCTCCTCTGTCCGAGCGGCATCCGCCACCCAGGCGAGGGCGTCAACTTTATTGAGCATTTCCTCATCTCCTTGTTTTATGCTCTTCAAGTTAGATCTGCCTCAATTCCTCTTCCGAAGGAATTTTTGGCGCGCACGTGCGTATCCGTCCGATCTCGCTTTCGTTGTTTTGCCCGATTGCAAAACAGTAAGCGAAGCCCATTTTTAGGTTTTCTCCTTTCTAGGGCACTTAATCGTGGATACCGGAAACACGATAGACAATTGTTGTGAGTTGTGGGTTGTTGGTTGTGGGTTTAAAATAAATTATGAGTAAGATTACAAAACTATCAGATATTGAAATCTATAAAGACGCTCTTGTTCTTGCAAGAGATATTTATTCTCTCACAAGAAATATAAAATTGTCAAAAGATTTTTCAATTATTGATCAATTACGTCGCGCTTCATTATCTGTTCCCGCAAACATTGCAGAAGGATATGGAAGAAAGTCAAAAAGAGATTTTGCTCAATTTCTATCAATCGCACTTGGTTCTATCAATGAACTCATTACATTCCTTGATTTTGTCCGTTTAGAATACGACTTAGATACATGTCAAACGATTGAAAAATACAATATTCTTGCAAAACGAGTTTTTTCTTTTCGATCTTATCTTCTTAATTCTTAACTCACAACTCACCACTCACAACCCATAACTTCTATTGTCTACCAAATTCCCGGTACCCTTTAATCTGTTACCCAAAAGAAAGGAAATACTGTACCCTGAGGACTTAACTGCCTATTAACTATTGACCGCCTATTTTTCACTTGTTAAGATGTAAACATGATCACAAAAAATGATTTCGGTAAATTTGAAAAGCTCATCAGACAAGTAGTTGATGATGAACTGGACAAAAAAATCCCAAACTACATAAAATATTTACCCACAAAAGACGATTTCTTCGGTAAGATGGATGAACTTAGAATAGGATGATTTTAATAAGCAAATAAGTCCCCAGGGACCCTTTTAAAAATGGATGTAAAACTTTACCAGGTTTTACACCATAGATGAGAGTATTTCTAAACTTTCAGTTTAGAAACTCTCATCGATATAGAGATAATTTTTTCTATCCCACAAATCTTTCGATTTAGAGGATAGTCTATCCCACTCATCTTACCGTTCGGCTTTTCAGTACTATTCGTACACGCCTCACGGAGCGATGTTAGCGGGATAGTCCACTGTAGTTCTAAACTAAAGTTTAGAAACAGTGTCCTACCTTCTCGTTTGTTAAAGAGCTTCCCGACTGAGTCGGGATGGTTGTGAGTTGCTTGTTGTAAGTTGTGAGTGCAAATACCCACAACACATAACTCATAACCCACAACTATTTTCAATCCTTCAAGATTTCATAACCGCAATTGGTTACTGATCTTTTCGGAATGATCTGGTTTTACCCAGAATGAAATTCACGATTCAAACATGAATTTCATCCCAGATAAAAATGTGCTATACTTTTTGTATGAGATTTTTTAAATATACCGTTGTTTTTACTCCTGAATCTGACGAACCGGACGTTTATAACGTTTCAGTTCCTGCTTTTCCGGAAATATGCACTTTCGGCACCTCTTACGAGGAGGCAAAATTCATGGCTCAGGATGCTCTTGAACTGGTAATCTTATCACGTCTTGAGGACGGGGAAGAAATCTCTTCTGATAAAAAACCAAAAAAGATGCCAATAAATGCGAAAGTAGAAGAGATTTTTATTTCCGTTAGTCATCAAGTTACAGCATCACCAGCTAAACATGTCAAAACTGCCATCTTTCAAAGCGCGTGAAATACTTGAAATTCTTTTTTCTAATGGTTTTGAAAAAGTAAGAATTTCAGGAAGTCATATCAGACTTCGCAAAGGTAGTGTATACGTTACTGTTCCTTTTCATACAAAAGATTTACCAACTGGTACTTTAAGAAATATAATACGCCAATCACAGCTACCAATTGATTCGTTCAAAAAATAACCTCTCGTTTGTTAAAGAGCTTGTCCCGATTTGATCGGGACGGTTGTGAGTTGTTGGTTGTAGCTGTGAGTGCAAAAAGTACCCACAACCCATAACTCATAACACACAACTATTTTCAATCCTTCAAGATTTTGTAATCGCAAATGATTACTGATCTTTTCGGATAGACCTAAGTCTTCCACCTACGCATAAAGCTTCGGCGAGATAAATTAAACTCAGGATAAAAATCACTCATCGCGATCTTTACTCTGGGTTTAAAAGATCAAAAAATCAATTTATGATTGACAATCATTTACTAAGTGAATATGATAGCTTTGTATGATTACCAAAAAAGATATTTCAGAAACTATTCGAGCAGAACTCAATCCTGTCAAACAAGATATTGCAAAAATAAGAAAAGACGTCAGTATGATCGTCGGATACTTTGACAAAGAATATCTCGATCTACGAAAACGTGTCGAATACATCGAAAAACATCTTGGTATCACAATTCCTTCTTAATGATCATCTTCAACCAAACTCAGATATAAGCGATATATAGAGAAATATTTCTCGTTTTTTAAAGAGCTTTCAAACCTTCAAGATTTCATAGCCGCATTTGACTACTAATCTCTTTCGATTGACCCGGGTTTGAACCCAGGATTAAGTGCGAGAGGAGAGATTCTTCTCGCACCTAACTCTAAGTTCAAACTCCCAACAAAAACCTCCTGCTTCTCTTAGTAGAGTCGTCAGGAGGATAATTTGTTATCCTGCTGGCTCTCTCTACCAGAGGAAAAAAATAATTTTCAATTTTTAATTTCCGATTTTCAAAGAAGCTGTAGCTTTTTTACGAAGGTATAATCCAATGGTCAAAGCGGTACCTATACCTACAAGAGACAATATCCAATGTTCCGGTCCTGCTTTGGGCACTTGGGGTACCACCAGTTCTTTTTCGATACAAAACTGGCTTTCGTCATGGTCAGTTTGACCGTTACTGGCTCTGGAATCGACGATATTGACCGGTTGAGGATTACCGGCTATAGGACAAATGACGTTTCTGTCAGCCGGAAGAAGTGAAGGATGGACAATTCTCCCTCTTAATTGAAAGAGTTGTGAACTGCCCCCTGTCAGGTTTGAGACTGTCCAGGTAAGGGTACGGGTGGTACTGTTATAATTGCCTGTAGCTCCAGTCAAAGACATATAGTCCATGTATTGGGGTAAAGTATCGGCGACAGTAACCGTATCAAGCGTTTCATCGCCCGGATTTTTGACCACAATATTAAAGGTAATAATCCATTCGGGACGATATCTGGGGTCATTGGGACCGAGATTGTCAACGTATACTCCGGTTGAGGGATTGCGGACGGTTTTGTCTATGAGAACCTGTCCGGGTCTGGGACACTGTACACCGCCGCCATAGACAGGGACGCATCCACCACTTGCAGAAACATAAGAGATATTTGTTACTAAGGTTAAAACGACAGCAGTCAAAAAAAAGACTGCCCCGCTAATAATTTTCATATAAAAAATTTGACTAATATTTGGGCAGAAATATTAAGTTTTGGGGATTATAGCACTGGAAAAACTTCTTGTCAAGTACTATAGGGTATGAAGAGCTTGCTCTCTTTGAATGATAGAAGTGGTCCCATGCCCGGGATAAATACTGATTTGTGGATCAAGTTGAAATATCTTCGCCAGTGACTTTTCTAAATCAGAAGGACTGCTGTAAGAAAAGTCAGTCCTTCCTACTGCCCCATCTGCAAAAAGCAAATCACCGGTAAAAAGTATTTTATCTTTTTGGGAAAATAAGCAAACGCTTCCTGGCGTATGGCCCGGTGTGTGGATTACCGTTAATTTATTTTCTCCGATTTTAAGAACATCACCATCAGTCAGGTACTCATCTATGACAGGTTTTATCGCTTCCATATTTAAAAAGTGTCTGGCAGAAGCTTTAAGACTACCCACCAAAAACTCATCTTCTTTATGAACTGCAAATGGAATCGAGTAAGCCAGTTGTAATTCGTAAACGGCCATAATATGGTCAAAATGGCCGTGGGTGGCAATAATTTTTAGAGGTGTTAATTCCAGATCTTTGATTTTTCTCACGATAAAATCCGCTTCGTCACCGGGATCAATTATTAGCGTCTGATTTGATTGGGAATCAACAACTAAGTAACAGTTTGAAAGCATCTGGCCCAATGGAAAAGTATGTATTTGAAGCATTTTGTTATATAATTATACCCTATTTTATGATCGGGAAACTTATCACCAAAAAGCGCCTCGTTATCGCCATCCTTCTAATTGTTATAGGGTTTGCAGTCTATAATTATTTTTTTGCCTCTTCTAAGACTAAAAATGGGGAAACAGCCCGGGTGAAAAAAGGAACACTTGAGGAAAAATTAACGATATCAGGAACAGTGGACGCCGAAGAAAAAGTTACCCTTCGCTTTCAAACTTCGGGAAGGCTCACCTGGGTAGGGGTAAAAGAGGGAGATTATGTCGGGAAATACCAAAGCATAGCTTCACTTGACCCACGAGAAGTCAAAAAAAAATTACAAAAAGAACTGAATGATTATCTTAACCAGCGAGGAGATTTCGATCAAAAAAACAAAGATGACTATCGGGATAAAGTGATGACAGATACAATCAAACGAATTCTTGACAAAGCTCAAAACGATTTAAATAATTCGGTCCTCGATGTTGAGATTCAGAATTTAAGCGTGGAATACGCCAACCTTTGGACGCCAATTGAAGGTATCGTCACTAAAATCACCAGTCCCTACGCGGGAACAAATATCATTCCGACTCAAGCAGAGTTTGAAATCATTAACCCCAACTCAATTTTTTTCGAAGCCTCTGCCGATCAGTCAGAAGTGACCAAACTTTATCAGGGAATGACAGGTGAATTAATTCTGGATGCTTATCCGCAAACTTCCCAAAGCGGCACGATCAATAATATCTCTTTTATACCTAAATCAGGAGAAGCTGCTACTGTCTACCTGGTCAAATTTATATTCAATCCTGATAATTCCGATTATAAATATCGGATAGGTATGGGAGGTGACCTGACTTTTATCCTGAAAAAGAAAGAAGATGTACTTTATACACCTGCCAAATATATTAAGAGTGATAATGGTAAGAAATTTGTCAAAGTTAAAGAACAAAATCAAGAATTAAAAAAATATGTCGAAACCGGTATGGAGACGGATAACGAAGTGGAAATTACCTCCGGTCTAAATGAAGGAGAGACAGTTGTCAATTAATGATCACGCTTTCAAATGTCTACAAAGAATATAAACTGGACGGGGAAGTTTTTACCGCTCTAAAAAATATCAATCTTAAGATTCTAGAGGGTGAATTTACGGCCATAGTCGGTCCATCGGGATGCGGCAAGTCTACTCTGATGCATTTGATCGGGCTGCTGGATATTCCTTCAAAGGGCAATATCTCCATATTTGATAAAGATGTCTCAAAACTTAACGATAATCAGCTATCAAAACTCAGAAACGAATTTATCGGCTTTATCTTTCAGCAATTTAACTTAATCAATAAACTTAACGTCCTGGAAAATATTTTGCTCCCTACAATCTATAGCCGAGCAAAACTTGATTTTGATCCTTTAAAAAGAGTCTGGGAACTTTTAAAACGATTTGGTATCGAGGAAAAGGCAAAATCTTTTCCCAATAAACTTTCGGGGGGTCAGCAACAAAGAGTGGCTATCGCCCGGGCACTGATCAATAAACCAAAATTAATTCTGGCAGATGAACCCACGGGTAACCTTGATTCCAAAAACGGAGCAATGATCATTTCCCTCCTGAAAGAGCTTAATAGGAAGGATAAAATTACGGTAATTATAGTCACTCATGATGTTCATATCGCCGAAAATACCAGGCGGAAAATCAGAATGCTGGACGGAGAGATAGTCAAAAAATGAGATGAATTATTTGCTTTTTATAATTAAATCATCGATAGAAGACTTTCGCCGTAACAAAGTCAGGACCTTTTTGACTTCGCTAGGTATTCTCATCGGAGTTTCCTCGGTAGTACTTCTGATTGCTTTAGGCTTGGGCATGAAAAAATATATCGAAAACCAGTTCGAGAGTCTGGGAACAAACCTTTTAAGAATTGTCCCGGGAAAAATTTTACAGGGTGGAGGATTTCGAAGTGGTCCGGGATCACTCGGCGGAGTCAGATTTGATGAGAAAGATTTAAATACGTTAAAAAGAATCAGGGGTGCGGAATATATCGTACCTATCTTTAGCAAAACCGTAACCGCGACTTTTGGAAGCAACACAGAAATAGCCGATCTTTATGCTACTACCGCCGATGTTTTTTCAGGTATTAATCTTAAAGTTTCAACTGGAAATGTCTTTACCAGAGAGGATGTAGAAAAAATGGCAAAAGTGGCGGTCATCGGACCAAAAATAGCCAAAAATCTATTTGGGCAGGAATCCCTGGCACTCAATAGACTGATCAAGGTCGAAGAACAAAGTTTCAAGATTATCGGCGTTCTCGAAGCAAAAGGCGGAGGTTTTGGCGGTCCGGATCTGGATTCCTTTATTTACGTGCCTTACAAATCAGCTTTGGCTTTTAATCCCGGCAAACAATTTGTTGCCATCGTGATCAAATCTGCAGATGGGGTTGATCTTTCTAACATTAAAAATGAAGTCAGTCAAAAATTACTTAAAAGATACAAAGAGGATGATTTTTCTGTGATTGAACAGGCAGAGTTAATCAGTGCCATTTCCTCTATATTTTCTGTAATCAATACGGTCCTGGTTGGCATTGCTGCCATTTCACTAATTGTCGGTGGTATTGGCATCATGAATATCATGTATGTTTCAGTTACCGAAAGAATCAAAGAAATTGGAATCAGACGGGCTATCGGTGCTACCAAAAAAGATATTTTATACCAGTTTCTTTCGGAATCGGTAATACTCTCTCTTCTCGGCGGATTTCTAGGGATTATGCTGGCTTTTATGATCGTCTTTATTTTAAATAGATTTTTCCCTGCTTATATCAATCTGGCCTCAGTCTTAATCGCCACCGGCGTCTCCAGCGCGATAGGGATAATATTTGGAATTTTTCCAGCCAAAAAAGCGGCTGATTTATCGCCTATTGAAGCGATCAGATATGAGTAAAATTAAGGCCAACAGGTATCATATTGCGGTCATTCTGATTGTTCTCGTGAGTTTCATTCTCAGGTTTTATCGTCTTTGGGATCGCTGGGGCATAGGCAGCGATGATGCCAGAGATATCACCATCGCCATGGAATCGATCAGACGGCGGCAGTTGCCTCTTTTTGGTTCTTTCAGCTCAGCCGGTCCGTTTGTTTTCGGTCCGCTTTTTTATTGGTTCATCATCATAAGCTATCTTGTCTTTCCGTTTGGGATACCTACTCCCTGGATAATCCTTTCACTAATCGGAGTAATCAATGTTTATCTGCTGATTTTAATTGGAAAGATGCTTGGAGGAAATAAATTGTCGTTGATAACCGGCGTACTGGCCGCCACTTCACCGCAACTTATTCTCCGTTCATCATTTTTATCTCAACATTCTTTGGTTTTAATTTCTACTATTTTTCTTATTTATTTCTTTATTCAATTTTGGCAAAAGGGGAAGTTAATCAATACCTTCTTTATGGGAATAAGTTTAGGAACAGGTTTAAGCATGCATTACCAGATACTTAATCTTTTCATTTTTCTTCCTTTCATCTTGTTTGGTGCATCTTTAACTATTCGAAAAAAAATATTAGGGGTGATTTGTTTTATTACAGGATTAATCATTCCTTCTCTTCCGCTTCTTATATGGGACTCACACCAGCAATGGGCAAATCTCAGAAATATAGCCGATTACCTTCTGATCGGACAATATCGAATTTATGTTCCCAACAGCTGGAAGTTGTTTTTGTCTCAATTCTTTCCGGACTACTGGTCTTTTGTCACAGGAGGCCAACCCGTTTTCGGATTTGGAATTATGATTAGCTTTTTGGCATTTTTTCTTTACAACCTTATCAAAAAACGTTTATCAAACCCGGCTTTTATCCTGATGGTAATTTTTATCCTGTTACTGACAGTTAACAGATATTATCGTGGAGAAAGGTTCGAAGGGTATATGCTATACCTTACTCCTTTTATCATAATTTTTAGCGCCTGGACATTAAATATTTTTATAAAAGGAAAAAAGATTATTATTAGTTCCCTTCTAATCTCTCTTATAACCATAGCCAGTTTATTCAGGATTAAAAACGATCTTCTCTATTACCATAATAATTATAAGGAGGCAGAAAAAACTGCAAATTTACTCATAGATAAATATAAAGGAAAAAAAATTTCGCTTTATGATTACCACTGGCTAAATTCGGGTTTAAGCTATCCATTAACAGTGGCTCTAAACCAAAGAAAACTCTCAGGTAAAAACGGCATACCGCTGGGAGTTACCTGTAAGGATTGTCCTATAAACTATCCGGTTGTTACCACCATTTTGGACCTGCCCATTGTAGAATTGGAGAGTGATCAGGCATTAATCAAAAAAGAAGATTGGAATCCGGTAACTGGGGAAGACATCTACGACGGCCTTATCACCCGCTGGACATATAATAAACTTCAATCCAGTTTCCATTTTATAAAACAGCACCCGGAATAGACCAGGCGCTGTTTTATGCCTTACGAATTATCGACTGGTATGCCCCTTTTCGTTCTTGAGCATAGGTATTTACTGCTCCAAATATTGCTATTCCCGCTAGCGTTAGTGTCAAAGTTATTAAGATAATCCTGCTTTTACTTTTTATTATCATCACCTCCTTCCTACTTTCTACTTTATCCTATCAAGCTGAAGAAACGCTTAAAATGATGTAGGAAAATCAATAATGTGGTAACATTTTATTACTCAATTCTTAAATAAGTCATTCAAATTATAATCATACTTGGGTTATCGAAATAATGATGCGTAGAAAATTGTTCGGTATACTATTAATCGGTGCCATTCTTTTATGGGGTGCAAAATTATGGCTCCGAAAAGAACAGAATAAAAATGCGACATCGCAATCTACTAATACTATTAATATAGAAGCAGAAATCCCACAGGATGCGGCTATGCAAAATGACAGCTCTACAGTAACAACAGTTGCTGAAAATCTCGATACACCGTGGGGAATAGCTTTTTTGCCGGATAAAAGCATGTTTGTTACTGAAAGACCGGGCAGAGTGAGATTTATTGATAGTAACGGCAATCTCGATCCCACACCTGTTGGTGAACTTAAAAAAGTAAAAGAAATAGGTGAGGGCGGACTGCTCGGAATAACTCTTCACCCGGATTTTCCCGCAAACCATTATGTATATCTGTACTATACGTATAACAGTCGCAGAAACGATACTATGAACCGCGTGGTCAGAATGACTTATGAAAATAACCAACTTACCGGAGAACAGATAATCGTAGATGAAATTCCCGGGGCAGCTAATCATAACGGAGGACGCATAAAATTCGGTCCGGATAAGTACCTGTATATTACTACTGGTGACGCCCAAGAACCTTCTCAAGCCCAAAATACCAATAAACTCGGAGGGAAAATCTTAAGAGTAACGGATAAAGGTGATCCGGCTCCCGGAAATCCCTTTAATAATTCAGTGTTTTCTTACGGTCATCGCAATCCGCAGGGATTAGCCTGGGACGGAAACGGAAGACTTTGGGCAACAGAACACGGGCAGTCCGCTCTGGATGAACTGAATCTGATCGAAGCGGGAAAAAATTACGGTTGGCCGACTATTCAAGGCGATGAACAAAAAGCAGAAATGGAAAAACCGCGACTTCATTCTGGTCCAGTTACTTGGGCGCCGGCCGGATCGGCTTTTATCGATACTTCCCTCTTTTTCGGCGGTCTAAGAGGCCAAACGCTATATGAGGCAGTTATAAAAGATGATCAGATTACGACCTTAAAAGAACACTTAAAAGGACAATTTGGTCGGATTAGGGACGTTATTTTAAGCGATGACGGCATACTCTATTTAACGACAAGTAACCGCGACGGCAGAGGCACTCCGGCTTCTTCAGACGATAAAATAATCAAAATCAATCCCTTGACCCTCCCGTCATCCTAAGTTGTGGATTCAACTGAATATTTTGAGCTGAAATACTGCCGTCTGAATTTTCTGTTCCGAATACCGCTACTTTTTCTCCGGCTTTCAAATCAACAACGTTAGCCTTATCAGCTTTATTAATCTCGGTCTTTTCTGACAACAGAACAATTTTACTGCTGCCATCGGCAAGTTTAACCGTAATCGATTTGTCATCACTCCCAATTATTTCTCCAGCAACTGGCCTGAAACCGCTCCGGTTCCTATTCTGAAATTGTCCGGTACCACTCTGATGCTGACCATCGCCAAATTGTCTAGCAACACTTTGCGCTTTACTTTCCTGATATTTCATGCCGGCATAAAAAGAACCTCCTCCTAAAACGATGAGAACAGCTATAATTGCAATTAATTTTGGATTCTTCAATTTCCCTCACCCCACTTCAGATATTTGTCAAAAAAGTCAATGGTTCTTTTAGAAATTTTATCCCAGCCTAAATTCTTGAAGTTGTGGTCCTGTCCTTCATATTCAAAATACTCAACAGCTTTACCCTCTTTTTTTAATGCCTCATTTAGGTTTTTTGACCATTCTGGTTTTACCTCTTTATCTGCTAATCCCTGGTGTAAACTAATGGGGGTAAAGATGTATTTTAGATAATTGATTGGTGATGCGCCATCAAGGGCAGGATTAGAGGACACTGCAGGAGAACGCCTTCCGCCATAAAAACTAGCATTATCAGCAGCTCTTCCACTAGTTGGAGCCCAAAGCACCAGCGCTTTTACTTTATCTGTTGCCTCAACCGTCCTTAAAGATACCTCGCCTCCCATTGAATGTCCCCACATCCCAATTCTGTTTTGATCCGCTTTTGGTAAACTTTTGACTGATGCAATTAAATTTAGTACATCAATTGCATATTCCGGCTTGTGGCCTCCAGCTCTTTGCGCGGGAGTGTCTTCTGATTTTCCAAATCCTCGGTAATCAGATGCTAGAGTAATATATCCTTTGGCTGCTAAAATATCTGCCATTGCATGACTGCCATCCCCGCTATTAAATGATTGAGTATTGAAATAACCGTGGTTTAAGACGATGACCGGAAATGGCCCATTGCCATCCGGCACATTCATCATGCCATAGATTTTTAAGTTATCAGAAGGATAGGAGAAGACATAACTTGTGTAGTTACCTTCTTTAGATAGTGTTTCCTCTATTTTAATTTCGCCACCTTGATATTGCCTTCTGCGTAAGTCTTCAATAAATGAAGATGAATTTTGCGTAGTACTTTCCAGTGAGTGGTTACTTTCTAAATTACCATTATCAGATGTTTGAGAAGTACTTATTTGTTGATTGGCCTGAAAAAATCCTCTTTGCCAAAGTATATATCCAGCAAAACCTATAATGACTATTACAATTAAAGTTAAGTATAGAGACTTCATTGTTTATGCTTTTAGAATAACCATGAAACTATTTAAGATACCTATCAAAAAATTCAACTGACCTCTGCATTGCAATGCCAAAGTTATTAGGAATATCGTGATCGTCTCCTGGATAAAGGTATAATTCAACATCTTTTCCTGCTTTTTTCATCTGCTCTGTTAAAGTTTCAGAAAATTCAGGTGGAACAGAGTGATCAGCTGTGCCATGATGAAGTTGTAATGGACCGGATATATCAGTAAGATAAGAATTTGCAGAAATAGAATTCCAAAATTGAGGATTCTCTTCCGGTGTACCATACTGTTCAATAAGTCCTCTTCTCCAACCACCTCTTGTTGAGTTTGTAGGGAAAGGAGATGGTGTTGTTGTACCGCGTCTCCATCTAGCAATCAGATCTGGGTACGACGCAACAACCCCTGCCCAAATAACTCCGGCTTTAATATCTTTATTTGCCACCATAGCTCGTAGAGTAATGTGCCCACCCATTGAATGTCCCCACATCCCAATACTATTTGGATCAGCGTCTTTGTACTTTTTCATAGAAGAAACAGCATTCAAAACGTCAATTGTATAAGCATTTGACCCATATGCACCGATTGCTTGTCCTTCTGAATTATCATGACCCCGGTAATCAGGCTTAATAACTATATAACCGTTTCTGGCAAATCCATCGACATAAGCTACATATCTTTCTGTAGTCCTATATTCAGCCGGTGGAATATATCCGTGATTAAATATTATCGCCGGCCATCCGCCAGCTGGCGGATCACCATTTGGCACTGTCAAAAAAGCATATATCTTTAAACCATCAGATTTATATGAGGCAATATAGCGCTGATAATTGCTACCAGGTTCAAGCGTTTGCTCAATAGCAATGTCACTTCCTGGGTATTCACCCTTTTTTAAGCTTTCTATAGAAAGAGGCTGCGGTTGTGTATCATCAAGTCCCCCCATATCATCATTTTGGTTTAGATTATCGGTTACTGTGCTCACAACCTTTTTGACATTATCACTATTTAAGTAGGTTATTAGACCAAAACCTATAATAGTAAACACAATGATAATTAAGACTAGTTTAATCTTATTCATTTTTGTTTTTCAAATACTCATATACTGCTTTTGAAACCTGCGCTATTCGATCTTCTGCTCCTGGTGGTGAATCACTTTCAGATAAAATTACAATTATGTAATCCCCATTTGGCGAATAGACTATTCCTGCATCATGGCTAAACCAGCCTATCTCACCTGTTTTATGAGCTACAACAGTATCTTGTGGTAAATATTTAGGCAGCTTATCATTAAGCTGCTGACTTTTAAGCAAATCAATCATCTTATTGGTATATTCTTGATTAGCAAGTTCTCCTTTATAGAGTTTTTCAAAAAACAATGCCATATCAGATGGAGTAGTTGTAGGAGCCTCACCTCCTGTGCCAACTTTGGATTCTTTAAAACCATTTTGCGTCAGAAATGTGGCTATTGTAGACAGCTTTACTTTTTCAGTTAAAAGCAGGGCAGGCAAGTTTGCAGAGATAGTAATCATTTGCTTAAGTCCGTTGCCCACTGAAAATGTAACAGTTCCACTTGTTTGTTCTGCCAACTCCGGTTCAATATCAAATTTATCATTTAGTACACTGACACTTTGGCTTAATACTTTATCCTCTTTTAACTCTCCGCTTTCAAGTTGATTTATTACAACTGTCATGGTCCATAATTTATATAAACTCCCTGCCTCAAACACTCTGTGTTCATTTGCAGAGTATGTCTCACCAGTTTTTAAGTTTCTAACAACTACTCCGTAAATACCATTAGTTCCTTCTAATGCTTTAGCGATCTTTTCTTTAAGGGGTTTACTTATTTCTTGAGGGTTTACAGTAGTAATGGGAATAGCTGTAGACTGAGACGTCATTAAACTAGTAGCGTTTTCTATTAGACTTGGCGTTTTTTTCATAAAATGATTAAATAAAAAATACATACCTATTACTCCTATAAAAATATATATCAGTAACTTAACTAGCTTTTTTCGCCTCCGTCTTTTTAGGCGTTGTGATTGGAAATTATAGGCTGATAAACTTTCCATTATTCATATCTCAATGCTTCAATTGGTTGTAAATTAGCGGCTTTTTGAGCAGGATACCAACCAAATAGGATTCCAATTGCCGCCGAAACTGCAAAGGCTAAAATAATGGAATCTGGAGAAATAACAAAAGGAAAGCTGGTAAAACTTGAAATAATATATGAAGCTAGGATTCCTACTCCAGTTCCTATTATTCCTCCTACAAAAGTTAAAATAATGGATTCTACTAAGAATTGAGTAATAATAACTTTCTTTTTTGCACCTAAGGCTTTTCTTAGACCTATCTCTCTAGTCCTTTCTGTTACGGTAACTAACATAATATTCATAATCCCTATACCCCCGACAAGAAGTGAGATCGCTGCCACTCCTGCCAAGAGGGTAGTAAATGTTCCTGTTGTTTGATTGACCGTATTTAATAGATCTTGCTGATTAAAAATAGAGAAGTCCTTATCAGCTGGGTCAGATAATTTGTGCCTTGCGAGTAATAAGTAACCGACTTGATTTTGAGCATCTACCATTACATCTGCAGATTTGGCCTCTAAAGCAATAGAAGTTACATGAGATGCTCCAAATAATTGCTTTTGAGCTGTGCTAATGGGAACCCAAACTATGTCATCTTGATTTTGAAAACCTGTTCCGCCTCTAGATGCAGTTACACCTATAATGGTAAATGTTTGCCCACTAATCCTAATTGTTTGTCCGATTGGATTGGCGTTTTCTCCAAACAGATTTTCTACAACTGTCGGACCTAAAACTGCTACTTTAGCCATACTATTTATTTGAGCCTCATTAATAAAATTCCCAAGATCCATTTGCACCTTACGGATCTCTGCATAAACAGGGGTAACTCCAATTACTTGGGTATTAGTATTAGTTCTGCCTGTAGTCACCTGAGTCCTGCTGGAGTATTCAGGAGATACTTTGTTAATAGTGGTTATTTGAGAAGATTTTTGAATAGCTTCTGCATCTTCTAAAGTTAAGGTTGTACCGCCTCCAGCTGCACCACGGACACCTCCCTGATTTTGGCCTGAAGGTTGAACTGTTAAAAGGTTTGACCCTAAAGATTGGATTTGTGATTGGATAGCTTGAGCACTAGCTTGTCCTAAAGAAATTAAGGCAATAACACTACCAATACCAATCACAATGCCCAAAGTTGCCAAACCCGTACGAAGTTTATTAACGGTTAGCGTACTAATAGCCTCAGTAACAATTTCTGTGTATTCCATACTGAATTTTCAATTAGAAATTATTTATTAGCCTTCTTCTGTTTATGATTATTACCATCATTAACTATCCTTCCATCCCTGATATGGATGGTCCTTTTGGCGTGCTGGGCAATATCAGCTTCATGGGTAATCATTATGATGGTGTGCCCCTCTTTATTCAAATCTTGAAAAATCTCCATAATCTCTGCCGCCTGTGAACTGGCAATATTTCCAGTCGGCTCATCTGCCAGAAGAATTGCCGGATTCAGCACTAACGATCTTGCTATAGCTACTCTTTGTTGTTGCCCTCCTGAAAGTTGGTTTGAGGTATGTTCTAGTCTATCGGAGAGCCCTACCATATCTAGGTACTTTTTTGCCCGCTCAATTCTTTCCTCTTTTGGAACTCCTGCATAGACTAGAGGTAACATTACATTCTGCAGCGCTGTTCTGCGAGGCAAGAGATTAAACGCCTGGAAGACAAAGCCTATTTTTCTGTTTCTAATTTCAGCCAGTTGGTCATCAGAAAGTTTTTCTACGTTTTCTCTATCTAAAATATATGTTCCTGATGTGGGGGTATCAAGCGCTCCTAAGATATGCATTAAGGTTGATTTTCCACTCCCCGAGGGTCCCATGATAGCTGCAAATTCACCCTTTTTAATTTCAAAAGAGACATCATTTAGAGCAACTGTTTCAACTGTTCCGCTTTTGTATATTTTTGATACATGTGATATTTGGATCATTTTTAGTGCTGATCTCCGCCTCCGCCACGGCTTGCGCCTCCGCCACCAAAACCTGGCCTTAAGCCTCCGCCACCAAAACCTCTACCACCAAATGGGGAGCCTTGCTGCTGACTTGCTTGCGAACCAGCGTCAGTGGATATACTTCCTGTTACCACTGCATCTCCTTCACTTACTCCTGAAATAATTTCTGTCTGAGTATCATTGGAGTCACCTACTTCAACTGGAACAGAAATAACTTGTCTACTTCTTAATACTCTAACAGTTGATTGTCCATTACTGGTTTGAACTGCTCCCGAGGGAACTAGTATCACATTATCCTTCACTTGAGTAATGATGTTAGCCTGAGCTGTCATGTTGGAAAAAATATCCGGAACTTCCGTATCAAGCTTAATCACGGCCGGATATGTCGTCACTCCGGAACTAACGGCTCCAATTGTATCTATACTGACTATCTTACCCGTAAATGTTTTTCCGGGAAAAGCATCAAAGGTGAGTGTGGTGCGGTTTCCAATTTTCACCTTGGGCGTATCGATTTGAGTAAGATTAACCTGTGTTATGGGAGAAGCGCCCGTCTGGATGCTGGCAATTTTTTGCGAAGTGGCAGTCCCTGAAGTATTAGACTGGGAAGTCAAAACAGAGCCGATTTGAAGTGAAAGACCCGTAACTGTACCTGAAATTGGCGCATAAACAGTTGATGAGCTTTGCTGATAAGACAGCCAGACGGTGTTTAAAGCGGTTTGGGATTGACTAACGACATTAGATTGATTTTTATACTTTGCTTCGGTAGCCAACCAATCGTCATTTATGCTCATGAATTGCGGCAGTTGTCTGGTGTCGTTTTTAGGTGAGTTGTCAGAATTTTGGTATAAAGAACTTTGCGCAATATCCATGTATGATTTCCATTTGGTCAACATATCCGATTGAAGTGTGTAATAATTTATTTTTGCACTTTCCAAAGAATTCTTGGCACTTTGGTAATTTGCCCAGGCAGAAGATGCTCTTTGTTTGCCAATCAGATCCAAATCGAGCTCAAGAACTTTGTCTCCCGCTTTTACTTTTTGGCCATTTTCTACATAAATTTTTCTGACTACCCCGGAGGCCTGGGTATCCACCGTCGCGCTATTTGCTTCGGATACTTGGCCGGAAGCAGCAACTACAACCATCAACGTACCTTTTTCTGCTTGTGCTGTCTGATATTGCGGTTGTTGGGATTTGCTGTTATTGAATTTGTTGAGAATCAGCCCACCAAACGCGATGATAACAGCAATAATAATTATTTTTACTACAAGTGATCTTTTGATAAACCAATCTTTTAGATTATTTATCTTTTTCAGAATGATTTGAATAAAATTCATATTATTATTAATAGTTTAAAAGACAAAACTGAAAACTAGCTGAAAAATGGAGGCTTAGTAATACGGGCAGTTTGGTGTATGGGTAAGCGGATAGTAAAAACGCTGCCTTTGTCTGGCTTACTTTTGACATTTATTGAGCCGTGATGGATGTCAGTTATTTTTTTGGCAATAGACAAACCAAGCCCATACCCTCCAGCATTTGTTTTAGACCGGGCAACATCAGTTCGATAGAATCGGTCAAAAATATGAGGAATGTCTTTTTTATCGATTCCTATACCCTGATCTGCAACGGAAATCTCGATAGAACCGTCGTTTTTTTGAGAACTAATCGTGACTGACGCCTTTTCCGGACTGTATTTAATAGCGTTGTCCAAGAGGATGGTAAATAGATCGCATAATCCGTGTTTGCTTCCATCAATTTCAATATCCAAAGTATTGTTCTGAATTAACATGTTTTTTTGTTTCGCTATCGGTTTAATTTTACGGATTGCTTTTTTAACCAGATTTGCCAGAGATAGTTTTTCAAATTTTGCTAGATCCTGAGTTTTCTGATACTGGGCCAACTGCAATAGCTCGTCAGATAAAGATTGGAGTTTGTTGACCTCTGAAATACTTTCAGTAATTAAGACTTTTGCTCCTTTTAGAGTAAGGTGTTTATCACGTAGGTTTACTTCCATAGCACTCTTAAGAGAAGTCAAAGGCGTGCGAAGTTCATGCGAAGAGTCGGTAATAAACCGGTTTTGCTCATCAAGCATATCCTGAATTGGTTTTAAGGTTCTTCCTGCAAAGACATATCCAAATCCACCTGAAACCAATAAAATGCCACTGTTAACAGCAATAAGTATCAAGATTATGCGACGTTTTATCTCTTCAACCAACTCAGGATCCATAATTGAAGTATGAGGAAGCATTCCCCTGAAATGTATTTCCGGAGGGAAGAACTCTCCTTCACGCAACCGTCTCTCAATTCTTGACCGTTGAATACTTACAAAACGTTCTAATTCACTTACCAACACTTTATAAATTGCTATACTAAATGACATACTAATAAACATGATGATGAGTAAGTACCAGGCTGTAAGTTTTAGACGAGCTGAACGAAACATATTATTTTTTACCTATCTTATACCCAAATCCTCTAACTGTATGGATCAATGATTTAAATTCCTTAAAAGGATGGTCAATTTTTCTGCGCAGATTGCGGATATTAACCTCAACGGTATTGGGAAGAACATTGGCTTCATAGTCCCAAACATGACTGATAATTTGCTCTTTGGTGAGAATTTTGTTGGCGTTTCTCATCAAGTATTCAGTCAGGGAAAATTCTTTATTTGAAAGTTTTATCGGCAAATTTCCTCGCTCAACTACATATTGTTTTGGATCAAGTTTGAGATCCGCCACTGTGAGAATTGTGTTGATAGAGTTTTTTGGTCTTCGTAAAAGTGCCCTTATTCTTGCCAGCAATTCTTCAAATGAAAAAGGCTTTGTCAAATAGTCATCTGCTCCGGAATCTAATCCCTCAACCCTGTCCTGTATTTGTCCTTTAGCGGTCAGAATTAATATGGGAGTGTGGATTTGTTTTTTCCGCAGTTCTTGACAAATCGTTATCCCATCCATGCCCGGAAGCATCAGGTCAAGAATCAGAAGATCATATTCCTCTGTGGAAGCCAGATCAAAACCGTCTGTGCCGTTGTATGCCACATCAATCGCATACCGCTCCTGTTCCAAACCTTTTTTGATTGAACTGGCGATACGGTGCTCATCTTCAACCACCAAAATTCTCATACCATTATTATACCGCTAAAGCTGAAAAATAGCTGAAGATTTAAATGCGTAAGTAACTTTCCACTTCGGAAGTGGAACAGATACGGCATATCGGGAGGAGGATAAAATTTATGAGATCAAAAATTAAAAGTTTGAGGCGTCGGAATCATTCTCACTCAATCCCTGGTCAATCTGATTTATGTCAGAACTTTCTAATTCAGTTAATGTTTTATCAAGGTCGGAAACGCTGTTAACGGTTTGAATACTAGTATTCTGGTAAGTGCTATCAGGAGGGGAGGCTTGGGGTAAGTAGTTTTTCGCTTGTTGAATATAGTATATCACGGTAACGATTACTACTATAATAATTACAAATACGATCAGTTGAGTTTTCTTATTTTGATTCTTTTTTGTCATAAAAACTTCCTTCTATTTAGTCGGATTAGCCCTATTTTCCTCTCCAGTAACGGAATGCACAGCAACAATAAGATTTTTGATTGCTGTTCTGTAATCATTTAGCGCCTGCTTCACAGATTTCATATCTTCACTAAACTTCTTTAGTAAACCTTTCGGATCACTACCGGTACAACTGAAACCTGATATATCTGTTTGCGCCTTTGTTAAAGCTGTCTGAATAGCACTTTTCTTAGTCTGGATATCTGCCACTAAAGCGTCGTAATTACTGACTGTTTTACCAGCAGGAACTAATTTTGAAGTGTAGTAATCTTGAACTTTTGCTGCAATTGCGTCAAATTTTTCCTGCATGGCAGTTACATACCTGGTTAACTGTTCTGATCTTTTCTTAATGGCATTTTCTCTGGCCTGACAGGATTGCAATTTAACGGGAAGACTTGGCCGGGCAAATGATTGTGTTGGTCGATTACCGGGTTTATTCGCTGGCGGAGCTGCCATTACAGTTGTGGTAAATACTAAAGTGAAGGTAATTGCTGCAATATTAATAACTAAAACTGGAGATAATTTATTCATAAACTCTTATATTAGAGTAATATATTTAAACTAATTAATCAACATTAATACATTATATCTATAGGGCAGAAGGGCAGGATTTTGGGTAAATTATGGTCTTCTGATATTACTGCGTGCTGAAACTGCTGTTGATTGACCAAATGCTTGTCCGTCTGTTTTTGCACTGTCTGGTTGAGAAATTGCAATTCCCTGACCAAATGATGCATTGGTATTTGCATTACTACTGCCTTGACGATTCTGATTTTGCGGGTCAAGATTGGTTGCTACTCCTGAAACAGCACTACCGTGTACTGAAGCATCTTGCTGATTGACTGGTGGCAGTGTTGCTGGTTTGCCTCCGTGAGTAAAACTTGTTGATATACTCATGGCCATTGCTACTAAAGCTTGAATAAATTGTGGCATATATTTTTCAGCTCCTTTCTCCTATTTTTTCTTATTTTCATTGGCTTTATTTCGTCCGAAATCGCTATTATTATTTTGGTTATTTTGAGGTTGAGTAGGCAGTTGTATGGATGGAATGTTTTGTTCTTGACTATTTGACGATCCTGGATTATCTACATGGTTTTGCCCGGATTGTGGTGTATTGGTAACTGGTATTGCCGTTGGTAAAGTATTTCCTGATGGATTATTTTGTATCACTTCTTGAGCTTGCTGTTGCCCTTTTTCTGATACGGTAATGGCTTTATTGATGGCCGCTTGAGCGGGTGAAGGGACCTGATCCTTTACTTGTTCTAATGTTTGCGTATGCTTCTCAAGAGTCTGATCTATTGTCTTAGCGGTTTCTATGTTTTTTTGATTAAGATTTTGTGTTTCCTTTAGAGCATTATTCACGTCATGTTCATAATCACCTACAATACGATTAGCATTCATATTATTCTCGTCCTCTGCTGCTTGTTTTAACTCTTCAATCTTATCTTCTCCTTTTTCAAGATGAAGCAAAGCTTTTGCAGTTTGGTTTGATGTCAGTGCTAGTTTTGCGTTTTTAACAACCTGTTTGATCGGATAAAGAAGTGAGCCTGGTTTACTCTGTTCTGCAGCCAAAACGATACCTGTGCTGCTAAAAACAGTAATAGCTATTATTAGAATCGCCAATCTGAAAACATAGCCAAAAAGGGGGACTCGTGCTGCTTTGGATAATAAGGCTGGAATCAGGAGTTTTTCAAAGCGGGATCGGAATTCTGCACTGGGAGTAACATTTCTTAAAGAATCTAATTTACTTAGAATATCTTGATATTTATTCAGGTTTTCCATAACTGGTAAGCATTTTGTGTAATTTTTTTAATGCCCGAAATTGAAGGGCCCGTACGGCATTTTCCTTTTTCCCTAATACGCTACCTATCTCCTGGTTTGATAATCCTTCAATAAATTTCATAATAATTATTTCCTTCTGATCAAGAGGCAACTTCTCTATGGCTTTTAATGTATGCTCGTGTTCTAGATTCTGTAATACGTTCTCTTCGAGATTTTGTTTTTCATCGATGACTGTCTCATCTAAAGTAGTTTTCCTGTTGTCTTTTTTGTAAAAATCAATTACTTGATTATGGGTAATTTTATATATCCATGCCCGAAAGCCTGCTCTCTCTTCGTCAAATGCTTCAAATCCTTTCCACGCTTTGAAAAAGACAATCTCTGTTATATCCTCTGCATCTTGCCGATTTTGATTTACTCTAAAAAAGATGTACCGGTAAATTGAATCGAAATACTTGAGATATAACTTCCCGTATGCCTCTTTGTCTCCTTTTTTTACTTTGTAGACTAAGATTTTATCTGTAAATATGTTCAAAGCGCTTTTCTTTTTCTTATATAACGATAAAAGATGCATTTTGTTACGCATAGAAAATAAAAACTCTCCCGAGAGGCAGGTAACATGGGGAAATTATCGTAATTTTATATGAAGGAATAACAACCTATATAGAGACTTTCTTTCTATCAATCCTCCGCCCAAATGATGAAAGTGAAGAGTTTGTGACCTTCGCCAAAATCGCGCTCGTACACTGCAACTTTTCCGTTGTTTTTCAACTCCTTGCCCCAGTCACTACGGTTTTCGAAATTCCCGCTGGCAATACTTGACTTAGTTTGACTTACCGTGGTGATACTGTCAAGATGTTCGTAAATGATTCCTAACTCCTCATAATCATGGGCGTTTGGATATTCATTACTCGGTGGACCAGCTGGATTGTTTGTGTAATCCATGCACGTTCCCAAGTTGGTGTTACTGAAGTTTTCGTCCTGATGATCTAGCCCCAACGTATGACCAACTTCCTGGCACATGACGAGATTCTTCCATGCGGGTGTATTATATTTCGTTGTGCTGAAATACGTGTCATTAACTTTCGTCACGCCCTGGTAAATATGACTGCCGCTTGCCCAAATTTGCGCCAAACCCAGCCAACCGTTTTTGCCATATTTACTATTACATACTTCTACCCGTCCGCTGGTGGGCCGGCAGTTTTTCGGGTTGGCCAACCCAGGAACGATAGACGTATCTAAAACTGCTGACTGACTCCAATCAGAAGAGGTCGTACCAAGAAAGGAATCCCATGCATTCGATACATTATCACCAAGCTTAAGGGTAAATGGATTTGCAGTACGTCCCCAGTGATAATTTCCCCATGAATGAGTTGCGCTAACGATTGGAGCAAAAGAGGCTAAAAAGACGACTAGTAAACTCAATACAAAGAATTTTCTTATCATTTTATATTAACTGCTATGTAGCATAACATACGAAAACCCGTTGTCAAGTCAGGATTTAGTGCCTTTTGCACAAATGTTATTTGACTGATATTATAACTGAGCTATCTTTAAAAACAAAAACAAAGCTTAAACCTTATATAAAAGAATTGTATAAAAGTATTAGTTTTAGCTGGTAGACAGCTCCGGATAGTGACACTTCTTCCATTTCTTACCACTTCCACACCAACAAGGATCGTTTCTACCTAAGTTCGTCTTTTGTGACGATGGTTTAGAACCGGATCCGGTTGACTGTTTATTAAATTGTTGCTGGGCCGATTGTGAAATAGCGGTTTGTTGCTGCTGTCTCATAGCCATAATCTGATCCGGGGAAAGTTGCACCTGCACCTTAAAAATTCTGCGGGTGATTTCATAGTCAATACTCGAAACCAGTCGCTCAAACATCGAGAATGCTTCATTTTTATACTCAACAAGAGGATCCAGCTGTCCATAACCACGAAGTCCTATACCCTCACGTAAATCATCTATGGCGTCCAGATGTTCCATCCAAAGATTATCAACTACCGAAAGTCCCACCCATTTCTCTATCTGGTGCATTATTTCAATCCCTACCTGATTTTCTTTTTGCTGATAGGTATCGTTAACTATTTGAGTAAGAAATTTGGTGACGTCTTCTACCCCTTTCAGTTGTTCCAGATGGTTAATCAGATTTTTTTGGGATTCGGGATCAAAGGGAACAATCGTAATAAACTCCTGTATAATCTTTTCTTTTTCGCCGGAAGTTAAACCTTCAATACTATACGTGTTTACCAAACCAGTAGTTTGGTTAATCATTTTATCTAAAATCATTTCCTTAAGATTTTCCTCGGCCACTATCTGGCGTCTTAGTTTATAAATAATTTCTCTCTGTTTATTTAAAACATCATCATATTCAACCAGATGTTTTCTTGAATCAAAATTAAATCCCTCTACTTTTACCTGTGCTTGCTCTATGGCCCGGCTGACCATCCCATGTTCAAGGGGTACATCCTCCGGCAGTTTAAATATGGTCATAAGACGCGCTACCTGCTCGCCTCCAAAAAGTCTCATAATGTCATCATCCAGGGCTACATAAAAACGGCTGGCACCCGGATCTCCCTGCCTGCCGCTCCGGCCGCGGAGCTGATTGTCGATCCTTCTCGACTCATGTCTTTCCGTTCCTATCACACACAGTCCTCCGAGCTTTACAACTGCTTCGTGATCGATCTTCCACTGCTTCATTAACTGGTCATATTGATCTAATTGGGCAGTACTGGACGGAGGAGAACCACCAAGTATGATATCGACTCCTCGACCGGCCATGTTAGTAGCCACAGTTACCGCCCCTTTTTTCCCTGCATTGGTAATAATAGCGGCTTCTCCCTCATGATTTTTAGCATTAAGCAGTTCATGAGGTACTCCAGACTTTCGAAGAATTTCTGACAGCAACTCATTTTTTTCAATCGAGGTAGTCCCGACTAAAACTGGTTGGCCTTTCTTGTACAGATTGGCAATCTCGGTTGCCACCGCTATAAATTTAGCTTTTGTCGTTTTATAGACCATATCCGGCGAATCATGCCTGATCATCGGTCTATGAGTAGGAATTATGACTACATCAAGGTTATAAATCTTATGGAATTCTTCTGCTTCAGTAGCTGCTGTTCCGGTCATGCCGGAAAGTTTTTCATACATCCTGAAATAATTTTGAAGTGAAACCGTGGCCAGCGTTTTTGATTCTTGCTGGATTGTGACTCCTTCTTTAGCTTCAATTGCCTGATGTAGTCCTTCCGAAAATCGCCTGCCTTGTAAAAGTCTTCCCGTAAACTCATCTACGATGACCACCTGATTATCTTTGACGACGTATTCTTTGTCTTTTCTAAAAAGTGTTTTAGCTTTCAAAGCCGCTTCAATATGATGAACTGTGGCAAAATCTTTCTCATAAAGATTAGTCACACCCAGCATCTTTTCTACCTCACTAATTCCCTTCTCTGTCAAATGAGCCGTATGCAATTTTTCATCTATCACAAAATCTGATTCTTTACCAAGCCTCTCAACAATACGGGCATAATCATAGTATTTTTTGGTCGGTTCCATATCAGGAGCAGAAATAATATGGGGAGTCCTTGCCTCATCGATCAGTACTGAATCGACTTCATCAACTACCGCGAAATGAAAACCACGCTGTGCCAGCTGAGATGATTCAGATATCATGTTGTCTCTAAGGTAATCAAAACCGAATTCGCTATTTATGCCGTAAGTGACATCTGACAGGTAAGCTTCTTTTCGCGTCACTGGCCGCAGATGTATTAACCGCCAATCAGTAGCATTTTTATCCTCATAAGAGGGATCATAGATAAAAGACTGATCATGGATGATGGCTGAAGTTGATAAACCTAAAAGATGAAAAATCGGACCCATCCAGCCGCAGTCGCGCCGGGCCAGGTAATCGTTAACGGTTACGAGGTGTACCCCGCGACCGGTAAGCGCATTTAAATAGAGGGCTGGAATAGAAGATAATGTTTTACCCTCACCCGTCTTTTGTTCGGCGACAGCTCCCCTATGCAGGCATATTGCCGCAATCATTTGCACGTCAAAGTGGCGTTCACCGATTGTCCGTTGGGCTGCTTCACGCACCAGGGCGAAGGATTCGGGTAAGATATCATCAAGAGTTTTTCCGTCAGCC
This sequence comes from Candidatus Gottesmanbacteria bacterium RIFCSPLOWO2_01_FULL_39_12b, assembly GCA_001780955.1. Taxonomy (GTDB): domain Bacteria; phylum Patescibacteriota; class Microgenomatia; order 2-02-FULL-39-11; family 2-02-FULL-39-11; genus 01-FULL-39-12b. Next base: position 25,322 of record MFJR01000005.1, read on the forward strand.
AGTACATTTTTAAACTCAGCCGTTTTTTGACCAAAATCACTATCTTTTATTTTTCTTATCTTTTCCTCAAACGAATTTATGGTGGCCACAAGAGGTCTAATCCTCGTTAATTCTTTTTCGTTAGAATCAAATAATCGACCTAAGAACTTAAGCATAAGGAACTAATTGTATCACGTTTCAGAGGCGTGCAGAAGCTGTTTTGACTATTTCTTTTAAAAAAGACTGGTAATCATATCCGGCGGCTTTTGCGCTTCTAATAGCGCCGTCAGTTGGTCCTATACCAGGATTAAGATTAACTTCCAGAAAAAATGGGGTATTGTCTGTGCCAAGTCTGACGTCAATTCTCGCATAATCTCTACAACCGCATTTCTTGTAAGCTTTTAGAACTAGCTCTTTTATTTTCTGTTCTATGATAACGTCTAAATCAGCCGGACATACTCCGGGCGTATCCTTGTAACTATCAGATTGCTTTAACCATTTTGCTTCAAAATCAACAATTTTCCACTTCTTTTCTATCTTAAAAGATGAGCCAAAAATAATTTCTGATATAGGTAATACTTTTGCATGTGAATTATTACCAATAATCGTGATATTTAATTCTCTTCCTTCAATATATTCTTCTACAAGGAGTGGTTCACGATATGTCCTGATAAGATATTCAAGCCTTTCTCCAAGTCCGGCTTTTGAGATCACCACCGAATTATTATGAATTCCCAAACTGCAATCTTCACCTTTGGGTTTTACTATTAAGGGAAATTTTAATTGCGGTTCCAGCTGGTCCTCCGGTGAAACAAAAATTTGGAATTTAGGAGTCGGAATATTATTATCAATAAATTTCTTCTTGGTGGCAACTTTGTCTGTTGTCAGTATTATGGCCCGGCTTCCTGCTCCGGTAAAGGGTAATTGTGACTTTTCCAGTATTTTTACAACCTCTGCTTCAGTTTTGGTTACTGAGCCGATTCCATAAGCTAAATTAAAAATAAGATCTGTTTTAAGTTCAAAAATCTTTCCGACTGTTTGTTCATTCAATTCAAATAAATCTACCGCAAACCCCGATTCTTTTAGTGTCGTAAAAATTTCACGGGCGGTAGAAACCGTATCTTCATCTGCCAAGAGATCTTCTTTTTCGCCATAATTCAAATTCTGCACCACATTATATATAACAGTAATATGTCGGATTCTTTTTTGGGGAAGAACAACTCTCGGAACGACTAAAAGAGAAGGGTCAGGATTCATGGTATATCAAAAAACTTAAGCTATTTTTATTTACTTGTCAAGAGAGTAATTTATAATTTGTTTAGGAGAAATTAAAGTCCTAACTCTTGATGGATATTTTGCATTGCGGTTAACGCAAGACGGATAAATTCCGATAAGGGAATTCCCAATTTTTCCTCACAGGTTTTGATCTGTTCCCGATGAACTCCGGCCGCAAAGGCTTTCGTATCCCATTTTTTCATTACCGAATCAACAGTAACGGTATTTAATTTCTTTTCCGGACGTACTAAAGTCACCGCCACAATCAAACCCGTTAATTCGTCACAACAATAAAGAGACCATTCTAAATTATTTTTCGGAGGGTATTGTCCTGTATGAGCGTAGTTATGAGAAAGAATCGCGTTTAAAATATCTTGGTTAGTTTCACCTGTTTCCTTAAGCCATTGGTTCATTTTGATGGTATGTTGTTTGGGGTCGTTTTTTGTCTCCTCGTAATCTCCGTCGTGAAGTAATCCGACAATACCCCATATTTCTTCATCCTCACCGAAATGCCTTGCTAATGCCCGCATAACTGCTTCTACCGAGTAGCAATGACGACGCAAGTTAGGATTTTGCATATGACTATGAAGTAAATTTAAGGCTTCTTCTCTTTTCATACGACTACTCCTTCAAATTCAACTTTTCCACCAGCGTATTCTACTATATTGATAACTGCTTCGTGAAGGGTCTCCCAAACTCTTTGAGGAGTTATATCAAAAATCCCATCAACATTGATCCATATATTGGTCGTATCTACGGTAACCATGGTTCGTTTGGCATCGCGGTAATTAAAATCGATATTGTATCCTCCTTCTTTATCATAATAAGCCAGTTCTTTTGAAGTGTATTTTGTAGGTTCTTCATCTCCTAAGAGCAAAATTTCATCTCCTTCTTTGGCAAATCGAAGTATCGTAGGAAATTTCAGCCGGTCGAAATCAAAAGCACCCACCGATACTTTCTGTTTCATTACCACTAGATTGTAAGCATCAACACAGGTATTGATGGAGTATAAACCTTTTCCTAAAACTACACGCCTCAGCAATGCTTCAGGAGACGGCCGGCGGGAATGCCAATCGATACCCATCTCCTTATATAATTTCCGGTAACTCTGAATCTCCCTATACTGACCCAGCTGTTCTGTAGTCAACCCTTTCAAATTAGCAAGAAATTTTTCTTTTTCTTTCTCTAGTACAGCATCTCTTCGGGCAATTGTAACATTTTTGATTAAGGCAATTCCAACAGAAACAGACGGATACATTTCTTTAACCTTTCTTTCAATTGAAAACAGGCTAGATCTGGAAATGGATTTAATTGTTGCAAATGAAGACTCCTTTTCTACTTCTTCCTGCGAAGCTTCCTTCAGTCTATGAATTATTTGATCTTTGTCATAATGCAATAAGAACCACGCAGCTTTAGGACCGTGTTTTTTGCCTAAAAAGGCAGTATAGATAGCTGTAAATGCTTTGTTTGAATCCAAATTTAATTCTTGAGAAAGATTATAAAGAGCAATCTGTAATTTATCCGCGTCGTTAATTCTGCTTATAAGATCTATTACTCTTTGAAGGTACTCTTTCTGTTTATCACTAAGTTTTACGGCTTCCTCAGGTAATTTTTCCGTCATATGAAACCTGTATTCATCCGGAGAATATTTTTTTATCCATATCCTGGCGTATTTTTCTCTCTCGGAAAGTATACTTTTTTCTTCCGTGGTTAATTCTGATCCTTTTATTTCTGAAAATCTTGAACCTAACTCAACTGCCGGATGCTGGAAATAGTTTGCAACGCCTCTGAAACGCGGAATGAATAGTTTAGGATTTTTTTGTGGTAAATTATTTAACTGAGAATACTCAAATATTCGGGATAAGGTTTCATCCGAATCAGTATTAAACGCCTGCCAACATCTGTCGTATTCATCGAAAAGATCCGGAATAACCATATTTCCTACAGGATCAAAATTTATCGCTCCACGGTAGTCACTTCGGGTAAATAGAAACCGCAAGAGATAAGGCGGAATGATATCCGATACTTCCTTTGCCGAAGTCCCAAGACCTTTGGAAGAAGACATTTTTCTGCCTCCTATGAGGAAAAACTCATAAGGCACCGGGTATGGCACAGGATAATTCAAAACTCTTTCACAAACCAGTTTTGCCACATCATGGCTGCCGCCAGCGCTCATGTGATCTTTACCTGCCCCTTCAACGGTTACCCCAATTAACTGCCATTTTACTGGCCATTCGACTTTCCAGGATAATTTACCTACAAATTTGCCGTTACCGCTGAACGGAGAAACTTCCGCTTCTAAACCGCACCCTTTAGTCCAAGTAACGGCATCCTCCTGACAGAAAAATTTAACTTTTTCTCCATTCCAAGCATTTACTCTAGTTGTTGATTCCTTCATACACCGGGGACAGACTATCTGAAATGGATACCAGTCGGGAGCCATTTTTTTCTTATACATTTCCTCATATATTTCTCGTATCTCCGCTGCCTTATCTAAACAAATTTTTATATAATCATTCATTTTTCCCGTTTTATAAAATTCGCTCGACCAAAGAATTTTTGCACGGCATCCTAGCCTGTTGAAAACCTCTATAAACTCTTCGGCAAAATGCCTGGCGTAGTTTTCACTTTTTTCATCAGGTGAGGGAACCGTAAAAAGAGGCTGACCTAAATATTTATCCCATTTTTCTTTCTCTAAATACACAGGCAGCGCATCCATCGGATCGTGATCGTCAAAAACGTAAGTAAACGTGGCCTCCTCTCCGGCGTGTTTGAGAGCCCGCCAAACCAATTCATGAATAAGAACTCCGCGTAAAGATCCCACGTGGATCCTTCCCGAGGGTGTTTTCATGTCATCCACCCAGTAGGGTTTGTATTTTCCTGATCTTATTATTTCTTTGGCAATTTTATCGGCCCAATACATATCAGTCACAATAATAGTATTTCACTTTTTTTCATATTTCTCCACTGGTATGAACCGATAGGTTCGGAACAAACAAGAGTTATATCGTCATCCTGATAATACCTGATCCCAAAATAATCTTTATTACTTTCATATTCACAGAGCACGTAAAATTTACCGTCGTAGACTACGCCGATGTTCATACCTTCGACTTTCTTGGCATTATTGACTATCAATCGGTCAACTTGGCGAAGTGCCTCGTCAGTAGAATTTTTTCTTATATTCTGTTTCAAAAGCGAAAATATTTTTTGTGCTCCTATTTTTCCGTCAAGCGGCATTGACAGACTGACGCCGCGAACCATACCGTTAAAAACGAAACATAAAGAATCTTCAATATATGGCTGGTTATATTCAATTATCCCTTTCTGATTGGGAAAACATGAACTCCTGGCATGAACCGCAAAAAGTTTTGTTTTCGGAATAGTCTCGAACCGGTTAATCTCATCCCAAACTGGAGTTAATGATTTCTTCAATTCCCATTTACCGGCCATCCGCCAGGCAATACCGTAACCGTCTCCCTGCCAGTCGCCATCGGGAGCCCGGCTTTTTTCACACATTGAAGCAAACTCATCGAGAAGTTTTTCTGGTTTAATTTTATTTTTTGATCTAACTAGTAAAAATCGGCACATTTTAACGTTAAGAAAAAATCTTTTTTAATTCTTTTATCACCCGATCAATCTCTTTTTCCGTAATAAGATATGGAGGTAGAAATCGCACAATATTACTTCCTGCCGGAATTGCTATAATTTTTTCCTGCTGCAAAGCTTTTAAAACCGGGGTCACATTTTCGTTTAATTCTAGACCTAACATCAGACCTATTCCTCTAGTGTCAACAATTTTAGGGTGTTTCAATTTTTTTAGTTCGGTGAGAAAGAAATTACCCATTTTTTTAATGTGACTTAGTAATTGACCATCCTCAAATTCTTTTAAGACGGCGATTATTCCCGAACAGGCCAAGGGGTTTCCGCCGAAAGTCGAAGTATGAATATGTAACGGTACTTTCAAAGCAATTGCTTCGCTAACTAAAGTAATACCAATGGGTACACCTCCAGCAATTCCTTTCCCCAGACAAATAATGTCAGGTGTAAGCCCGTGCTTCTCGCTGGCCAAAAACCTGCCTGTTCTACCGACACCTGTCTGTATCTCATCAATAATCAGTAAAACCCCTCTCTTGCGACAGACTTTTTGGATATATTCCAGATAACCTGCAGGAGGAGGATAGATCCCGCCTTCACCCTGAACCGGCTCGATGATTACCGCAGCGGTGTCAGAATTAATATTTTCATCTATGCTTTTTTTCTCTCCAAACGGCAGATGGATAAAATTCCATACCAGTGGCATAAATGGATCTCTGTACTTTTCTCCGGAGGTTGCCGAAAGAGCTCCAAGCGTTTTTCCGTGATAGCTGTTTTCTAAAGCCAGAAAACGTAGCTTACCAGTATAAAGTTTTGCGAATTTTATGGCTGTTTCGATTGCCTCAGCACCGGAATTGGAGAAAAAGACACGAGAGACTCTTCCTCCACATGCCTCTACTAATTTTTTGGCGGCTTCGGTCCTAACATCACTACCGAATGATCCATGAACATTAATCAGTTTATTAAGCTGGCTAATAAGATTCGGTGTTATTCTTGGATGACGGTAGCCAAATACGCTTACTCCGTATTGACTCCCCAGGTCAAGATATTTTTCTCCATTTTTTCCGATGAGATACATACCTTCTCCCGCAACAAAAGTGACTCCTCTGTTAGGATAAGAATTGACTAAATAGTTTTTTGTGAGTGTGTCCATAATTTTCTGATTAATGAATAATCGTCCCTTTTCCTTCCAGCGTATTTAGAATAGGATGTTTTATTCTTCCATCACCCAAATAGACTTCCTGCACCCCAAAGGTGAATGCTTCTTTTATTCCCAATAGTTTCTTGCGCATCCTTCCGTTTGCCATTTCCAGATATGTATCTATCTCTTCTTTTTTTATTTCTTTGAAACGTGAAGCTTCATCTGATGGATCTTTCAACAATCCAGGCGCTTCAAAAAGCATGACAATTTTTTCCACCTTTAATTCTTTTACCATCACCGCTACCGCCCTATCATTATCTACGTTGATCAACTCTCCATTCTGAGTAATAGCAGGAATAGTTAAAACAGGTGTATACCCTTTGTCAATCAGAAGTTTTATCAGATTAGCATTCACTGATTCCACATTTCCGGTCCGAGAATCACGGATGACTTTCACTTTCCCATTCTCTCTTGACAAAATTGTTTCTTTCTTTTTTCCCAGCCAAATCCCACCATCGGCTCCACATAAACCCACGGCATTAATACCGTATTTTCTTAACGTCGCCACAATCTTTTTATTCATCAGACCGCTATATGTCATCAATAAAATTTCCATAGTTTTTTCATCAGTATAACGGCTCGTATGCCCTGATGGAGAAGTAATTATTTTTTCAGTAACTCCAAGTTTTGCTGAGATGTCTTTCATCAAATAATTTGCGCCGTGAACTATTACCACCTGATCTTTAAGGTTTTTCAAGTCCGAGGCGATATAATCCCAGTTAATTTCTTTTCCGCCGCCAACTTTCAAGATAATCATATTCAAACAGGATGTAATCCTGGAAATTCCAGTCCGGTTTTCTCTTCAAAACCAAACATAATATTCATCGCCTGGACTGCTTGACCGGCCGTGCCTTTACCCAGATTATCAATTGCACCTATGGCAACTAAACGGTTCTCTCTATGGCTTAACTCAAAACCAATGTCACAAAAATTCGTACCAATAAGTATTTTTGGCTCCGGGTAACGATAATTTCCGTCTGTTTCTTTGACTATACGGATAAACGGTTCATCAATGTATTCAGTTCTATACGCTCTCCATACATCTTTAAGTGAAATTCCCTTCTTAATACCCGCATGAATCGTAACCAATAAACCCCGGACCATCTCAATCGTCGTTGCTGTCACGGAAACATTTATTTTATTTGTGTAAGGAGCTAATTCCTGTTCGATTTCCGCAGTATGTCTATGATCTGTTGGTTTATAAGTTCTGACTACTCCATGTCTCTCCGGATGGTGGGAAGCAAGACTTGGGGAATTACCGCCCTGCGAACTACTCATTTTGGCATCAATTATAATATTGTCAGTTTTAATTATGTGATGCTTGATTAAAGGGTAAAGAGTAAGAATTGAAACAGTGGCTTCACACCCGCCACAAGCTACAAATTTAGCTTTTCTAATTTCATCTCGATGCAATTCGGAAATTCCATATACGAATTGTGGCAACATGTTTGGCAGAAGATGTTTTTTCCGATACCACAACTCAAACGTTTCTTTATTTCTGAGACGAAAATCAGCTCCCAGATCAATTATTTTGGAAGCTTTATTTTTATATTGAGACATTAATCCCATAGAAACTCCATTTGGCAATGCTAAAAACAATAAATCGCATTTTGGGATTTTAGAAGGGTGGCAAAAGGTTAGATCGGTAATTTTCCGTAAATTTGGATGGGCACGGGTAACACTTTGTCCTTCGAAACTTCGTGAGGTTACCCCAACAACATTGATTTGCCTATGGCAAAGAAGTATCCGCAAAAGCTCACCACCTGCATATCCGGATCCGCCGATTATGGAAACGTTAATTTTGCTTTTCATATTACCTGACAATTGAAATACAGTAATTCATAATATATCCTGCCACATCTATCTCTGTTACTCTCTGTACGTTTTTAAATTCCATGGTGTGATTAACTTCGTTTACTAAATAGCCTTTTTCGGTTTCAAAAATATCTATACCTAATATTCCTTTTCCAATTGCCTCCCCTGTGTATAAAGCAATTTTTTCCAGATCCCGATCTATTTTGCATGGGTGAGCTTGAGCACCACGGGCTGTATTGGTAACCCAATGACTGCTTTGCCTGTAGATTGCTGCGATCACTTTTCCTCCGATGACATGAATTCTGATATCTCTTCCCGGTTTTTCAATGTATTCCTGAATATAGATGGCATGATGCGCAGGGCTACCCAACACGGTTTTCTGCTCAATAACTGCCTCAAGCGCGTGCTCATCATTCACCCGTGCAACAAGCCTCCCCCAAGAACCAGAAAC
>MFJR01000006.1 GCA_001780955.1 Candidatus Gottesmanbacteria bacterium RIFCSPLOWO2_01_FULL_39_12b
TGGGTTCAGAACGTCGTAAGACAGTTCGGTCTCTATCCGGTGCAAGCGTTGGATACTTGAGGGGGGCTCTTGCTAGTACGAGAGGACTGCGAGGGAGGAATCCCTGGTGTGCCAGTTGTCTTCCCAGAGTGGAGGCAGCAAGCTGGATAGCTACATTCCTTCGGGATAAGCGCTGAAAGCATCTGAAGCGCCAAGCCCACCCCAAGATAAGGTATCCCTTTAAACCCCTGGTAGATTACCAGGTTGATAGGCGGAAGGTGTACGCACCGTAAGGTGTTTAGCCCATCCGTACTAATTGGTTGAGAGTAAATTTTAAGGCTAAAGATAGGTTAAACGCTTTTTGTTCACTTTTTAGAGAGTAAAGTTATTTTTTACTTGAGCCTTTCGGTCTCGGAAGCTGAGTGGAACTACCTTTTTCCATTCCGAACAGAGCCGTAAAACACTCAAGCGCCGACGATAGTGATTCCGCAAGGGATTGCGAAAATAGGTAGAGGCCGGGGGACTCAAGTAAAAAATAGATTGCATAAAATTTAAACATTTCATATAATCAAAATATCGATAACGAAAGGTTGGTAAAATGATAAGTGATAAATAAACAAAAAACAAAAGACAAAGAATTAAGAGCGAAAAAAATTTCCTCTGATATTTCGAGTACTTCTAAATCTTCATCGGTAACTGCAAAATCAAAGAGAGCACTTTTTGAGACAAAAAGTGAACCTCAAACCATGGATGAGTTACTTACCATGGTCGGCACTATCCCTCTCGGACTTAAAAGGGGTGATACAGTTGAAGGCAAAGTGATATTTGTGTCTTCAAAGGAAATTTTGATAGATATCGGTAAAAAAAGTTTTGGAATTGTAGCTGAGTGGGAGCTTGAACAAGTTGCCGAATATGCAAAACAATTGAAAATTGGAGATAAAGTAATTGCTCAAGTCGCCAATCCTGAAAATGATATAGGTTATGTGATTTTATCCTTGCGTCGGGCAAGTAGCGAGAGGCGTTGGGGTTTACTATCTCAGCTAAAAGAAACAGGAGAAGATTTGGATGTTGTAGGACTGGAGGTCACAAAAGGGGGAGTTCTAGTTGATTGGCAAGGTTTAAGGGGGTTTATTCCTTCTACGCAACTTGAAGGAAGTTTAGCGATACAGCCGATGGCTCTTATAAATAAACGGATGAAAGTAAAAGTACTAGAGGTCGATCGCGCCATGAATCGTCTTGTTTTATCTCAAAAAGCTTCAGCTTTGGGTGTCACTCCCACTTTTCAAAAAGAAAAATTAGATAAAATTAAAACCGGAGATACATTGCAAGGTGTTGTTTCAGGAATCGCTCCTTTTGGTATTTTTGTAGATATTGAAGGTCTTGAAGGATTGGTACATATTTCAGAAATTGCCTGGGAAAAGGTAGAAAACCCGGCAAACCTCTTTAAAGTAGGTAACAAATTAGATGTCGTTGTACTGGACGTAAATCAGGAAGAAGGGAAACTTAATCTTTCTATTAAACGTCTTACGCCAGATCCATGGAAGAATATTTTAGACCGATATCCCTTAGAGTCCACGATAAAAGGAAAGGTTGTGCGCAATGCCCCATACGGATCATTTATTTCTCTAGAGCCGGGAGTTGAAGGACTATTGCATATCAGTAAAATAATTTCAGGAGAAGAGCCCAAAATAGGAGAAAACATAGAATGTCTTATCGAACACATCGATCCGGTCCGCCGCAAAATTTCCCTCACCTTAGTCCCCAAAGAGAAACCAGTTGGATACAGATAAAATTATCCAATGAGGTATAATGGGTTCATATGAAGATTAAATCTTCATTTGTCTGTCAGCAGTGCGGTTATAAAAGCCCATCATTTTTGGGAAAGTGTCCAAATTGCAGCAGCTGGAACAGTTTGGTTGAAACTATAGAAAGAAGAGAAAAGGGGCCGGCTTGGGGAAAAGTAAACAAACGGGAGCGAAAAACTACCGTTTCAGCTGAAAAATTGGGAGATGTAAAAACGACTAAAGTTAATAGAATTTCCACAGGCATAAGAGAAGCGGATCAGGTTTTGGGAGGAGGGCTTGTGCCCGGGTCGTTGATACTTCTTGCCGGAGATCCGGGAATAGGCAAATCCACTCTGACTCTTCAGATTATTTCCAGTGTCGGCGGATTGTATGTCTCCGGTGAAGAATCTGCTGAGCAAATAAAGCTTAGGGCAGAGAGGTTGAAAATTAAAACCGACAAAATTCTCGTACTTGCGGATACGAATGTAGAATCCATACTGGATACGGCCGCGACAAACAGAAAAGATATAGATCTTTTGATTATCGACTCGATACAAACCTTGTGGACGGAAGAACTAAGTGGGACACCCGGCGCGATTGGACAGGTAAGGGAGAGTACTTTAAAGCTTCTTGATTTTGCCAAAAGAGAACATCTGCCTGTTATTTTGATCGGACATGTGACCAAAGAGGGAACTATCGCTGGGCCTAAAACTCTTGAACACATTGTGGATACAGTTTTGTACCTTGAGGGCGAAAGATTCCAATATTTGAGGCTTTTGCGGACGACCAAAAATCGTTTTGGTCCTGTTGATGAAATTGGAGTCTTTGCCATGGAAGAATCGGGGATGAAAGAGGTTACTAATCCTTCGGAACTTTTTTTGGGAAAAACTTCTGACGATACTGGATCGGTAATTATAGCTACACTGGAAGGGACAAGACCGCTTCTAGTTGAGGTTCAGGCATTGACTGTCGCCACCCAAATACCTATCCCTCGGCGGGTGGGTAATGGTATTAATAGTAATCGACTCCAGATGTTGGTGGCCATAATTCAAAAACATCTCAAACTTCCTTTAGGGCAATTTGATATTTTTGTCAATGTGGCATCAGGTATTAAAGTTTTTGAGCCGGCGGCCGATCTGGGAATTTGTCTTGCCATCATCTCCTCTTTTAAAAATAAACCGCTTCTTTCCAAAACCGTAGCGATTGGAGAAGTTGGATTACTCGGAGAGATACGGAATGTAATCGGTCTCGAACGGCGAATAAAAGAGGCCAAAAAGCTGGGATTTAATAATTTAATTACGTCTAAAAATTACAATTACCTCACAAAGGTAGTTGCGGTCCTCTTTTAATATCCTCTTTTTGACAGCTTTTTTCATCAACACAGTTATCAACATAAATCTCTATTTTTATTATACCTTGTCAGAGTAACTCATAACTGCATTTATTTGCTATAGGGTATATCTTTTTTAAATCATATATTACTATAGGGTCTTGACAAGGTGTGTTAGCAATGATAGCATCATTATTAATCAGACAAAAACAAAATGCTAAAGATATTAAACAAATTATTTACGGCAAAAAAGAAGAAAACTGAGGCTAGAGACTTTGAATGGGAGAAGTTTCAAGTGATGGCCAAGGAACAGTTTAGAAAACTTAAAGATAAAGGATTAAGTTTCCCGGTCGTAACTTTATAAAAAGAGCATCACTAACGCTAGCGGGTTAAGACTACGATTAGTAATGCTCTCTTATAATGGAGTTGGCCATCTTATGAGCAGGAATAACCAACACCTGTGAAGAAGATTTATCACCCCTCAAATACTTTGTCAAGAAAATAGTTGTGCGGAAAATTAGGATATAATCCTGTCAATTCAATATAAATCAAGAGCGACTATTATAGCGTATCTCAAGAGAGTTAAACGCTATGAGTAGTGTTGATAATAAAAGATTACTGAAAAATAGCTTAAATTTTCCCCAAATAAGCAACTTCTGATGTTTTAGATTGATGGACAAAGCTATCTTACTTGACAACTTTAGATAACGATGTTAGAATGGCGCCCTAGTAACGTCCTGTCTATAAGGATGAGTCCCGCGATCAATCCTATGAATAAATTGCCTGCTTTGCCCAAAAAAAATATCTTAAATTTATCTGAGTATAAACTCTGGATCAAGTTGTGATGCTTTAGCCAGAGTTTTTCTTTTGGCTTTTAGATGGGGGATCGGATGTAGGGCAGGCGTCCGATCTCCCATCTAGAAGTTGAACGAAGTTAAAGAGAGTAGAAATTTACTTTATAAATTTTAGTATTACCACTCTGAAATACTATTTTACCTAAGTTTGCAATTTTTACTTCGTTTAAGTCTTTATATTTTTCCTTTTCCAGAGCCCCTAAGAAAATATATTCTACATTGTATTTGCGGAGTATTTCTTTTGTCAGGGAAAGATCTTTTGATTCATAAATTGTAGCTACCTCAGGAATTCTTTTGCCTGCCTCATCATAACTGCCACGCCACAGCCATTCGTGTACCGGCCAGCCAATAACAGTAGGTAAGCCAGTATAAGCAGATACTCTGGCGTAGTCGGTATAAGATTCACCATTGGCTTCAAGGATAACTGGTTGGCCTTCTATATTATTTCTTAACCACTCAATCGCTTTTTGATCGTCCGAAAAATTAGCTTCCTGGTTCATCCAGTTTAGACCATAAAGACCTTTATATCTTTTTAACCCACCGTAGTAAGAAGTGATGGCAAAATACGGATAGATAGCCACCAGTGAAAAAAGGGCGATAAAGAAAATGTTATATACTATTAAACCTACCGATCGTTTAGTATGGGAATATTGGAATTTAATTCTAAAGATGACGTAGCTACTTACAAGTCCAAGCATCATAAAGGCTTGATAGCCCAGTTTAAACATAGTATTGGCCCGATAATGTGCCGGATAGATATCTTTGACGTAAAAAAATTCGGGAAAGATTAGAAGTAGAGTCGAGATGATAATTAGCAGAATGATAAGGACGTCTACTTCTGAAAGATTATTTAAATTATTAAGTTGGTTATTGATTTTACTTCGAGAGTGCCGGAATATAGGATAGATGATAAATCTTAGAAACCCGAAGACGCAGTAGTAAAAGAATCCCCATAAAATAGCTAACATCCACCAGGCTGATTTTTGGCATTTACCTGCTTCAAACAGCAGAGGACCCAAAGTTTTGCCTAAAAAACCAGCGGGTGCACAAAGCACTCCAATTCCTGAAACAAAGGGACGGAAATTTAAGGAAAATGGAAGATTGGCAATTAAAAAAAAGAATAGCAAGAATAGTGCCGCCGAAAAAGTTTTATAGAAGACAGATAGAGTTAGACTTTTAATACCTTTAAAGCCTGATTCTGAGTTTGTTAAATTTATATAAAGAAAGACTAAGTCGGTTAGGATCATATATATCAGTCCGTCCCAGGCATTTGTCATATACATAACGCCTAAAAGAAGTCCAAGAATAATAATGTAGCCAAATGGTATCGAAGTATGTTTGGTAAATTCGGTTATGAAACTATTGAAACGGTTGAGTTTAGGAGATGGTTTTTGTAAATCGTTGTTTCGTACAAGGAGTGCAAGCAGAAGCGCAATTCCCAAAAGCACAAAAGGAATATCGGAAACGTGACCATGTAAATCAGCAACGACAAAGGAATAAATCGGGAACTCATGAATAGTAAAGGGGATAAAACGGGTGGCGTTGGGATACCAGTATCTTTCCGGATGTAGACAGTTCATCAGATTCCAGGGAGGTATAAGATACTTTATTTGAAAGCAGTTTTCCAGTTGCCAAGGAGGCTGTGGACTTTCGTTAGGATAACCCGCGGTAAAATTATAGATAGTATGCAGATTACCACCAAAGGCAACGATAAATGCGGTAATCAAGCCAATGATTACCAGTTGCAGACGGTTTGTAGGCTTTTGGGCGAAAAGACTTTTAGATTTTCCATAAATTTTATTTAACGATAAAGTTATGATATTGATGCCTAGTGAAAAAGAGAGGGTAAACGTAAAAGCAAAGAGGGTTGCCATCATCAGATTATAGGTAATAATGGAGTCTATGCCCGAGAGTTTAGTTAAAAATGCAGTTAGGTAGTGGCCGAAATAATAATAGTTGATGAAAAACCCTCCGGTATAATCAGGAGATTTAGTCAGCCACATGTCAAGAGGTGGAAAGTAGGTTGAGCGCAAAATTGAGTTGACAAAACCAAAGTCCATAAATTTTTCCAGACCCCGAATAGAGGGTTCCGTAGCGCGAACGTAGGACCAAAACGTTAGACCCGCCCCAAAAAGCAGTTCCTCGAAAATCATCCAGCCCCAAGCCAGTTTGATCAATAGCCCATTAGAGTTTCGGTAATACAGGAGCCATAAATTAATCAGAGTTAGACCTGAAAAAATGATGAGAATGGCAGTACGGCTAAAAGGAATCAGGTGAAAACTGGCAATTAGCCACATGACATAAGAAGAAAGGAGTAGGCCGAGTACCTTAGAAAAAATATACCCGCGGTCGACAAATTTATGAAATATACGGGAGGTAATCGGTAGAAAGATCAGACCGATCAAAAAAAAAGTCAACCACCAGACAATAATTGCGAGAGTATCGGACATGATAGTAATGATTATTATAAGGGGACCCCTTGCTGTATCGCAAGGGGTCTCGTCTTTTAAAAATCGTGATATAATCTCGCCATGATAAAAAAGATAAAGGTCGGGTTAGATTTTGACGGTGCGATTGCCTATAATCCCTTTAGAATTATTCGTGCTCCGGTAACCTACGTAAAAAGAAGCATCTTCGGAGCCAGAAAACTCAACTTCTACTATCCGAAAAACAATTTCCAGAAATTACTTTGGAAGATTATTCATGAATCAAGTATCTTTCCGGCAAAGGGAATTGATGTGTTGCGCGATTTAGTGGCAAAAGAGCTGATTGAGGCTCATTTGATAACCGCCAGATACAGTTTTTTGAATAATCAGCTTTATACGTGGCTCGGAAAAAACAGGTTGACGGGGGTTTTCAAGACCATAAATATCAACGAAAAAGATGAACAACCTCATCTGTTTAAAGAAAAGATGGTAAATAAGCACAAATTGGCGATTTTTATCGAAGACAATCTGGATATTGTCAAACATCTGCATGGAAGAAGCAAGACTAAAATTTACTGGATTTATAACATAGTGGACAGACATTATCCTCATCCGTATAAATTTCCCTATTTGGAAAGAGCCTTGGAAAAGATAATGAAACAGGTATGAAAATCCTTTTTTCCCTTACTTACTACACTCCATATGTTTCCGGCTTAACCTTATATGTCAAAAGACTGGCAGAAGCCTTAGCAAAAAAGAGCTATCAAGTATCTGTGATTAGTTTTCAGTATAGAAAGGACTTAAAGCTTGAAGAGGAGATTAATAAGGTTAGAATAATCAGAATACAACCGTTGTTTCGAATCAGTAAGGGATTTTTCTCTTTAAACTGGTTACTTAGAAACGTAAGGGAAGTGAAATTATCAGACATTGTTGTGATTAATCTACCGCAGTTTGAAGGGATAGTACCGGCCATTCTTGCCAAAATATTCAACAAAAAACTAATTTGTATTTACCATTGCGAGGTAGTTTTACCAAACGGTTTTTTAAACAAGCTGGCCCAAACCTGTCTTAACTGGTCGAATTACTTAACCCTGTTTTTTTCTGATCAGGTAATTACCTACACCGGGGATTATGCCGGACATTCAAAAATTCTGCCAAGATTCTCTGATAAAACTAGGTATATTTATCCCCCAATCTTAGCTCCAAAAGTAGATAAAAGAGTACAAAAAGTGATCAGAGGAAAGTTAGGGTCAGACCTTAAACGCGTTAAAGGTCTGACCCTTATAGGTATTGCCGCTAGACTGGCAGCGGAAAAGGGGATAGAGTACGTATTGGAAAGTATTCCAATACTAAGTTCAAAGTTCAAAGTTCAAAGTTCAAAGTTACGAGAACCAGGGATTAAGATTGTAATCGCAGGACCTGAAGATCCGGTAGGAGAAGAGAGATACAGAGAGAAGATTAATCACTTAGTTGAGAAATATAAAGATTACGTTGTATTTATTGGAGAGTTAAAAGAAGAAGAGATGGGTTCTTTTTATTCGTTGCTTGATGTTTTGGTGCTTCCTTCGATCAATTCCACCGAGGCTTTTGGTATGGTTCAGGTGGAAGCGATGATGATGGGAATACCGGTTGTAGCGACTGACTTGCCAGGAGTTAGAGTGCCGATTCAAAAGACGGGGATGGGAAGAATAGTACCAATAAAAAATAGTGAAAAATTAGCAGAGGCAATTATCGAAATTCTTCGAAATAAAAATAAATATATTAAGGATAAAGAATTTATCAAAAAAGAATTTTCCCTTGAGAAGACGATAGAGTTTTATAAGAAGTTATTGAGTTTGTAAAAAAGGATGAATCTAGAATCTATCTTAAAAAAATATCTTTCGGAGCGGCCTTTATTTCTCTCTCTTATAAGAGCTAAAGAAGCGGAGCTTTATCAGAAGTATTTACCGTTAAAAAAACCGGTATTAGATGTAGGTTGCGGAGACGGATTTTTCGTAAAGGTGACGTTTAGGGTCAGGCCTTTAGCGCGTTTAAGGTCTGACCCTGTTCGAGATTTAAGGCCTGACCCTGTGATAGATGTAGGATTAGATCTGAAAGACAGTCGAATTGAGGAAGCGAAACAATTAAATATCTACAAAAAATTAGTTATTTACAATGGCAGAAAAATTCCTCTTCCAAACAATTCGTTTTCTACTGTTATCTCAAACTGCGTCTTGGAGCATGTTAGTGATCTATATAACGTAGTTAAAGAGGTTAACCGGGTGTTGAAACCCGAAGGAACGTTTTTGACAACAGTTATGGCTAAACCATGGGAGGAAAATTTATTTGGTACTAAAATTATCGGAGGAGCATATAAGGAATGGATGAGAAAAAGGCAATTGCACCGAAATTTATTATCAAGGACTGAATGGGATCAAATGTTTCAGAGGGCGGGTTTTACGATAAAAGAATCTACCGGTTACTTAAATCCTCAAGCCTGCGCAGTGATTGATCTCAGTCACTATTTATCAATTCCAAGTTTAATCTCTTATAAACTGTTCGGCAGATGGATATTGTTTGAGGGATTGGCCGTAAAACTTATCCCGGTCAAATATCTGGTAAAGGTTTTATCGGAAAAAGTGTTGAAAGATGAGTCCGGAGCCATATTTTACGCCTTAAAAAAGAAATGAGTCAGCCAAAAAATTATTTATTATCTTTGATAATTCCGGCCTTCAACGAGGAAAAGAAGATCGAAAAAGATATAGAAGCAGCTTATGCTTTCTTTGGAAAGAATAAAGTTAAAGCTGAAGTGATTATCTCAACTGATGGTGTGACCGATAAAACAAATGAGAAAGTCAGAAGATTACAATCCCGTTATAAAGACTTGAAGTTAATAAGTAGACATGAAAGAGCAGGGAAGGGGTTTGCCATAAAACAGGCTGTAAAAGAAGCTCGTGGTAAATATATCATGTTTGCCGACGCAGGACTTTGTATATCCTTTCATAATGTTAGGGAAGGGGTAAAGAGATTAGATAAGGGATTTGATTTTGTTCTAGCCTCACGGGCAGATAAAAAAAGCGTCATCGTAAAATACCAGCCCTTTTATCGTCAATTAGGAGCAAAAATATTTGGTCTTATTGTAAGGTATTTGCTTGGAATTCCGAAAAATATTACCGACACCCAATGCGGATTTAAATTTTTTAAAAATAAGATTGCCAGGAAGTTGTTTAATAATTTAAGGACAAGGGGATTAATGTTTGATATAGAAATAATATTACTGGCCAAAAAATATGGGCTTAAAATAACGGATTTTCCAGTTTCCTGGACCGCAGACTGGGATTCAAAACTCAGCCTTCCCGGTTGCCTTGAAATAATCAAAGACTTATTGGTAATTAAGTTAAAATACAAATTATAATCGTTAATTTTTCTCTACAATAATAAGTTTTGAGATACCGATCGGGAAATTAAGATAGTTTTGAAGCTTATTTTCCAGTTGCTCATATTTCAGTATCAGATAATCCAGTATATAATTTGTGAGGGCTGTTTCTCTCGTAAGATGCGGAACCTTATTTTTCCTGGGGGAAAATTTACACATTATCAGAAGTACAAAATATAAGGCGAAGTCGACATTTTTACTGATCAATAACTTAAAGCCTGCCTCTCTGCATTTTTCTTCTAATTCACCGTTCTCATATCTTCTTTTATGTTTAAGTCTGATATCTCTTGTGGACCAGAGAGTTTTATGAGCTGGGACAAGAAAAAAACCAAGACCTTTATTCTTTAATACCCGTTTAATTTCATCAAGGGCGGCCCGATCATTTTGTATGTGTTCTAAAACATCAATTGCCTTGACCGAATCAAAATAATTATCCTTAAATGGAATGGTTTTGCCGTTATAAGCCCAGGTTTTTTTGATTCCGCGAGCCCGACAATACGATATTGCCTCTTTTGAGATGTCGATACCCCAGGATTTAACCCCGGGAAACCTTTTTTCAAATTCGTATTGGAAAAGTCCTGATCCGCAACCCAAGTCTAACATTTTTATAGTTTTTTTTCCCTTGGGGGCAAAAACATCCCAAAATTGAAAGATTAATTCTCTTTTGACCCTAGCTCTCCATTCCTCTTCGTCGACTTTAAATCGCAGATCATAGTAGTGTTTTTGCATATTAAATTATCTGATTAGAAAGCAGATACCCGACAGTTCTATTGATACCATATTCGACAGTAGTCTCGGGTTTCCAGCCTAATTTTTTCAGTTTAGAGATGGAAAGCTGGACGAATTTATTGTCTCCCTTCCAGTTGCTTTCACGGCCGAGCCAGATTTTTTTGACGTTATGATATTTAGCAGATTTTAAAATGATATCTACAATTTCACTGACGGTTAATACCTTTTCATGGCCGATATTATAGACATTGAAGCGCTTTTTGGCCTTGCTGATAACGGTAAAAATGGCTTCTACTCCATCTTTTATATATATCGATGATTTTTTGGGAGTGCCGTCAGACAGAAGTTCCAATCTCTTATTATTTTTTTTCAGTTTTGCTAGGACATCAAAGATGATTCCGTGGGTATAGCGTTCTCCGATAAATGAGACAAAACGGAAAATATAACTCGTCATATCATAATAAGATCCATAGGAAGAAATATATGATTCGCAAGCCGCTTTGGTAGCTCCGTATAATGAGGTTGGCCGGAAGGGGTGATTTTCCGGAGTGGGGTGAACAGTCGCATCTCCGTATACCGATGAAGTAGAAGCAAAGGCAATTTTCCTGACCTTATTTTTATACATCGCCTCAAGTACATTCTGAGTCATCTCCAGATTTTCTCTGTGATCGATATCATGATCGTTAAATCCGCTTGGGACGTCAGCGTGGGCGGATAAATGAAAGACGAAATCCGCAAGTCTCATTGATTCATTCAATAATTTTTTATCCCGTATATCTGCCTTTACCAGTTTGAAATTAGGATTTTTCAGATGGTGTTTGATAAAAATCATTTTTCCTGTAGAAAAGTTGTCATAAACGATAACCTTTTTCTTAAGGGAGATTAGTTTATCGACAATATGGCTTCCTATAAAGCCAGCTCCGCCGGTGACAAAATATTTCATAAGATGTTTCCTATTCGGTGAACCTGAAAACCGAAAGTTTTAAATTTACGGTAATCCAGAAAATTTTTACAATCGTAGATAATTTTATTTTTTAATTGTTTGGCTATTATACTCGGGTCTATTTTTTTAAATTGCGGCCAGGGGGTCATGAGGACAATAAGATTCAAGTCCCGGAAAAAATGATCAAGATTTTGACATAATTTAATAAAAGACAGGTTTTTTTTAAGACTTTTAATGGCCGGATCAAAGGCTCTGATATTTGCTCCTTCACCATTTAAGATTGAGGCCAGTTCCAGAGACTGAGAACGGCGTAAAGTATCAGTATGAGGCTTATACGTCAAACCAAGAATGCCGATATTCCTGTTTGATAATACCGGATAAATTTGTTTAATTTTCCCAACCAGTAAACTGATTCTGTCCTGATTGACACCGTAAATTGATTTTATTAACTTGGGATTATATTTTTTCTTGCTTGAAACTGATATTAAAGTTTGCAGATCTCTTCCCAAAGTACCACCGGCAAAGCCCAGGCCGGGATTAATTGGAGCATCTCTGCTTACTCTTCTGTCTGTTTTCAAAGCGCTTATGACCTCTTCCATATTTGCTCCAAACAGTTCACATAAATCTCCCAATTCGCTGGCAAAGCTTATATTAACGGCTAAATAAGCGTTGAGAGCGTGTTTCACTATTTCCGCAGATTCCGGTGACATGAAGATGACAGGACAGGAGAACAAAGAAAAATCAGAAATGAATTTTTTAATTGTCTTATAATTATCTGCTCCGAGCACTAATCTTTCCGGTTTTAAAAAAGATTCGAAAGCTTGCCCCAGTCTTAGATTCTCGGGGAAATAGACAACCTCAACTCTTTTATTTTTGGTTTTTAACTGGTTTATTAGGCTTCGAGTGGAGCCAACCGGTATCTGGCTTGAGACAACGATAACTGTGTTATCAGAACAATATTTTGTCACAAGCTGAAAATATTTATGGAGATCTCTGAGAATGACCCTGTCGTTATTGTCAACAGGCACGTCAAGACAGATCATGACGTAGTCTTGATTGGTGATGGAATCCTGGGGCTTTGAACTAAAAAAAAGATCATGATTGAGATATTTCTTTAACCGTTCCGGGAGTCCCGGCTCCAATATGGGAGGGTAACCGGCGTTTAAGTTATCAATTACTTTTTTATCAAGATCATAACCGGTTACCAGATAGCCGTTTTGGGCAAGAGAAGTAGCATAAATACAGCCTAAATGCCAAAGACCAATTATCCCGATCCGTTTTTGTTTTGATCTATTTTTCATAAAACAATTTGCCGTCGATTCTTCTAAGTTTATAAAGATTTGGAGACAGTTTATCTGCCTTTTTTAGTTTTTCGACAGAATCCCACTTACTGCTTATCAGTCTGCCGGTTAGATGATTTGAGTATTTGCTGCATAGAAAAGATATCAGCTTGACCAGACGAGTTGAAGAAGCCTTGCTGTTTTTTTTAATCTCAAGAGCTTTAGCGTAAGCCCGACTACCTGCTTTATCCGGACCCGAACTTATCAGATAATCAATTAAGGCTGTATAAACTCCACCCGGGGAAATACAATTAACCTGGATATTATACTCCGAGAGTTCCTGGCTGAGGCATTCGGTCAACCCTGCGATCGCAGTTTTCGAGGTGATGTAGGCGGAGAATCGTGGTGGTACTTCAACTCCACCGATACCTTTTCCGGCCAGGTTGATGATTTTACCACTCTTTTGTTTTTTCATTGTGGGAATAACGAGCTTTGAGCTATATAAAGCACCCATCAGGTTAGTTTGTATAGTTTGCCGCCAAAGAAGGTGGTCATTTTTCTCAAGTTTTCCAATGGGACCATAGATTCCTGCATTATTTATCAAAATATCAATCGAGCCAAGAGTTTTAAGCGAGTAGAAGACGAGCTTTTGGCAGGAATCATAATCGGAAACGTCAGCCGTAATTCCGAAGGCAGATTTTTTCTTTTTATTAAGAAGAACAAGTGCTGAATAGATTTCTTTTTTTGACCGGGAACAAATTACAACCTTAGCACCTTGTTTGACTAATTCGGAAGCGATAATAAATCCTATCCCTCTAACTCCTCCTGTGATAATAGCTTTTTTCCCATACAGCATGTTTTTTCTTATCTCCTTCTTGAGAGTTCCTTCCAGGCTTCATCAAACTGCTGTATCGTTTCCCAGGTTCTCTTGCTAAAAAGCATGGCGGTAAGTTTATCAGGGGTGATGGTGACGATATTGGTTCCCGCAGCAAAAGCTTCTCCGGCCATGGCGGCGGTGCGGATACTTCCGGCAATTATTTTTACATTATCATAGCCACCCTCATTGATGAAATCGTGAGCGCAGCGGATAATATTTCTGGGATGACTGTTGATTTCGGTACTCGTGCCAACTTGGGGATATTTGGCCATAAAATCGGATCGGCTGTGATATTTAGTATAGTCTTCCTGGGAGCGGCCCCAGAGTAAACTGACAAAAGTAGTTTTAGGTAAAGTACGACTAGCCAGAATCGCCATTACCATTTGTTCAAAGGTCATCATCAGAGTGATATTAACGGCGATGTTTAACTGTCCAAGTGCTTGAATTACTTTCAGGCTTTTTACCGTATCCGGTATGAGGGGAATTTTGATGATGATATTTTCGGCTAACTCACTTAGCTCTTTGGATTCTCTTATCATTTCTTTTTCTGTAAGGCTGCTGTTATTGAGTTCTACCGAAACCGGTTTTTCGTGCATTTCGGTACAGATTTTTTTAATCGTTTTATGGTAATCTTTTGATTTAATTTTATCCTGAAGAAATATAAATTGATTCGTAGTGACTCCGTCTATGACGCCGGTGGCATTCCACTTTTGGATTTCTGAAAAATTTGCCGAGTCTATAAAGATGGATCGGGAAAATGGTGGGTTCATATTTTATTTGCGCTTATATTATATACTAATTCTATTGTGAATAAAGC
This sequence comes from Candidatus Gottesmanbacteria bacterium RIFCSPLOWO2_01_FULL_39_12b, assembly GCA_001780955.1. Lineage (GTDB taxonomy): Bacteria > Patescibacteriota > Microgenomatia > 2-02-FULL-39-11 > 2-02-FULL-39-11 > 01-FULL-39-12b. The sequence continues at coordinate 14,435 of MFJR01000006.1, forward strand.
CTTTTTCCTGGATCGTGACGGAATCGTGCTTTCTATGGTTTATGATTTGGAAAGTAGCACCATAGATACTCCGCGTATATCTTCGCAAATAAAGTTTATCGATGGTGTTTTTGATTTATTGAAATATACCAGTTTTTTAGGTTACCGAAACATTGTCATTTCTAATCAACCTGCTGTGGCTCTAAAAAAAATGAGCCTTAAGAATTTTAACGAAATTCAACGGGTGATGAATCAAAGACTAAATCAAAATCATGCCGTTATAGACGATTATTTTTATTGTTTTCACCACCCCTTTGCCAAAGTTCCCAAATACAGGATCAACTGTTCATGCCGTAAACCAAAGACAGGGTTGATCAAAAGGGCAGCAAAAAAATATGACTTTGATCTTCCGAAGTCCTGGTTTTTGGGAGATGGAGTAAATGATATCTTAGCCGGTCAAAAAAGCGGTTGTAAGACCATACTGCTGGCCAATACCGGATTTTCCGAGTTCTTTCGTATTCTAGAAGAGAAGTTAGACGGGGTGAAGCCTGATTATATTGTTAAGAGATTAAGTGAGGTAAAGAAAATATTATGCAAGTAATCATTGTTGCCGGTGGAAGAGGGGAAAGGCTTAGACCATTGACTGACAGGTTCCCAAAACCCATGTTAAAAGTGGGGGGTATTCCGATTCTGGAGGACGCCATAAATTTTTTCAAAAAAAATAAGATGACCGATTTTATTTTGGCTTTATCGTATAAGTCAGAGATAATCACCGGTTATTTTGGCCGGGGAGAAAAATGGGGAGTAAAAATCAGATATCTCCTGCCAAAAGATACCCCCTTAGGTACCGCCGGCGATATAATCCTTGCCAGGAATTTTATTAAAGACACTTTTATCGTCACCTATGGGGATATTTTGCGGGAACTGGACGTAGCCCAGGTTATTAAGTCACACAAGAAGAATAAGGCTTTTGGCACGATTGTAATTTATAATAACAAGAATAAGCATCCGAAAAGTTTAATCAGATTTGATGAAAGTGGCAGAGTATCTGAATTTTTAGAAAGACCAAAAATTCACGAAACAAAACAAAGTGAGGTGTGGTCGAATGGATCGTTTTATATATTTGAACCGCAGATATTTAATTATATTCCCGTAGAGAAAAGAAGCGATTTTGCCTACGATATTTTCCCTAAAATAATATCGTTGGGAAAACGAGTATATGCATATAAGCAAAAAGGCTTTTTTATCGATATCGGAAGTAAAGCTAAGTTGGATCAAGCCAGGAGAATTTTTAAGATTTAAGTTCCGGATGGTTTACCATCGCGTGCCAGATAACGGCTTGCAGCGATTCAGCAAAGGGAGTAATGGTATCCTCTGAGATTACCGGAATCATTATTGTTACATCCGCCACTTTTTTGGTGTAACCCCCATCCCGGCTGACGATACCGATTATTCTTGCCCCGATACTTTTTGAATATTTTAGAGCATTGACTATATTGACGCTGGTGTTTTTTTTCAGGTTACCGCCTCCCACAGAAAAAACCATGACCACATCAATTTTCGAAAGACGGCTGACTTTTAACCAGTTTACAAAGACAGAATTCCAGCCGTCGTCGTTGGTACGTGCAGTAAGTTCGGCTACGTTATCAAGCGGAGTGTAGCTTTCGATATGGCAGATTTTCCGAAAATCGTTTACGGCATGTGAGCAGTTGGCACCGCTTCCGCCGACTCCCAGAAGAAACAGTCTGCCCTTTCGCTTCTTGAGTTTAATGATTTCCCGGATAGCCTTGTTAATAGCGGTGATGTCTAATTTATTAACCGCATCGATAGTATTTTTTAGATAATCGCTGATATATTCATGCTTCATATAGCTAACCTCGTCCCTTCCCAATCAAAACCAAACTTATGTTCTTTGAGTCTCATTTTTCTCATTTTATTTCTTAGCCTGCTTTTATTTTTGTCTATATAAAAGACAAACCATCCTCCACCGCCGGCGCCCATGATTTTACCACCAAGGGCACCTGATCGCATAGCTTCATCGTAAATTTCATCAAAATAAGAGTTTGTGACTTTATCAGACAGTTTTCTTTTTATCAGCCAATGTTCATGGAAGGTTTTTCCAAAGTCGTTAAGTTTATTTTTCAGAAGGTATGTTTTGGCCATCTTTCCGATTTCTTTGATCTTATCTAGAGCCTGAGTTTCGGCGCTCTTTTTAACATCAGAAAGGACCAATGAAGCGTCTCTTTGGACACCGGTAGAAAAAAACAAAAGATTATTTTTTAACCGGAAAATAGTCGTTGCCATTAATTCTAAAGGTTCATGCTGAACATTGCCCTTTTTGTCCATTTCGAAATATCTCAAACTTCCTAAAGCTGTTATATATTGATCTTGAGGTCCGATCGGCTTTTGCAATTTAATTCTTTCGATAAAATATGCCTCTTTCGCCAAATTTTCTTTTGATTTATTTATCCCTTGATGTTTATACAAAGCATGAAGCAGGCCGACTGTAAATGCTCCAGATCCTCCCAGGCCGGATTTGCCGGGGATATCGCTTGTCGAAATAATTTCTACCCCGTGAGTAGTTTTAGTCAGTTTCAGACATTCTCTTATTATCTGATTGGAGACATCTGTGATATTTTTGTTAGGAAGGGGTTTGACTTTAAGATACACATACTGATCTATGGCTGCACTTATCCATGCCCCGCCTCTTTTTTGGCTATACCAGGTAATATCCGTACCACCGCCGCCGAGGGTGATACGGTGAGGGGTTTTGGTGATAACAATTAGGTGGTTACCCATAATAGACCCATGAATTTAAATGGATTATATTATACAATTAATCAAATTCACTTTATATTGAATGACAATAAAAAAGAAATGGCTGTTTATTCTTTTAATCGGTCTACTATATTTATCTATTTCTTTCTATAAAATTGATCAACTTCCTGGTGAATGGTACGGGGATATATCGAATGTTCATGAGTATGTAACCCAGATTCTAAAGGGTCAATTTCCGTTTTACTTCTTCCAAAGCCCGGGGCCGGTATATCATTACGCGATTGTTCCAATTGTTTTATTATTTCAAAACAGAGGGTATGAAACCTATAAAATCGCTTCTTTAATAATAAGTTTATTAGGTTTATTCACTACATATTTATTCGTCAAAGAAATCTCATCTAAAAAACTCGCTTATATTACAGTATTAACAATGAGTTTCTCCTTTTGGTACCTGGTTTGGAGCAGACTTGGAAATTCGCAAATAATAATCCCGGCTTTGGCATCCATCATGAGTTTATTTATAGTCAGATACGTAAAAAAAAGAAGGTTTTTTGATCTTTTATCAGGAGCATTTTTTACTTCTTTAGGTTGGTACACTTATCCGCAGACTTTTATCTTCCCGCTAGTTTTTTTCTTATTCGTAGTCTTATTTTGTCTTTTTACAAAGAGAATGGTATCTCAATTTAATACTTTAAGTTTAATACTAATAGCCTTATTTATTATGGCTATTCCGTTTGTAACTATCATCAGAAACGACAAAGGTAATTTTGGTCCGCAGGGATATGTAGGCTCAAAAGTATGGCCCAATTTATTCCTCTCCGCTGATCAATTGATCGGTAAGACTCTTTACAATTACAAGAAATTACTTCTGATGCTTCATGTAAAAGGTGATAGAACATTTAGGGTAAACGTTTCAGAGTCTCCACAAATAGATAAATTAAGCGGACTCTTTTTCTTATTGGGATTTTTGTATTTTGCAAAAAAGAAGCGGCGGATTTGGTTACTTTATATCTTTTGGATGCTATTCGTTTTGCCTTTACCATCTATCTCACCATCCATTCCTGATGCGGAAATCCCTAACAGCGCCAGAACTATCGCGGTTATTCCTTTTGTATTTGTACTGGTTTCAGCAGGATTTTTGTGGGTTTACCAATCAGTCAAAAAGTTTCTGACAAATGATAAATATTTATTAAGTATTCTGCTTTCTGTAATGTATATATACATGGTTTTTACCAATCTGAAACTGTACTTTGTGGATTATGCCAATGGATTACCAGATAGAAATTTTGCTACAGGAAAAATAATCGCAGAATTTATTGATAGTTTGCCAAAGGAGGTGAATGTATATTTCGGCTCCTGCTGTTGGGGAGAGTGGGGACATCCGGAACCGAAAGCTGTTGCGTATGTTTTTCGAAAAGAAAGGAATTTTATTGAGTACAACCATTATCTAGATTCATGTCGGGAAGTTACAAGATTACCCGCGGTGGTGATTTTTGGGCCAGACGATGACAAAAAGGTAAATGAATATAAGGAATGCTTTCCTCAATCTGACTTAGTAGATATCAAAGGTGAATATAATACAATAATTTTCAGGAAAATATATATCAAATAAATGAGAAGATATTTAGTCATATTTCTTTATATTCTGGGATTTAGCGTACCTTATTTAATTAACAGTAACCATTCTCTCTATACTTTTTTGTATACTTCAGGATTAATCGATTATCTTGACAATTACCTAAAGATAGGTAGGACAGTTCTTGTTGATACTCTTACTATTTTTGTAATCTGGTCTTTTATTACTGCACTTATATTTTTGCTTAGTAAAGCAGGTAAAGATGTTTTTGAATCATTTATTCATGATTTTAGAAAGGTTACAAGTGAAAAATATAAGTTAAATGCGACACGAATTTTAGTTATTTTTACTTCTTTATTTTCCTGTTTATCTGTCTTTGGGTATGTAATTTTTAAAATATACCGAGGTGAAGCTATTTCTAACTCGCCGGTGGTGTTCCTTTTTATTATCGCAACACTTCTTAGTGCTTTTTTGCTTCTAGATATTTCTAAAAAAATAAGGATATTGAGTATTAGAGGAATTGACATTGTTATTACTGTATTTTTGATTGTTCTTTGCATTTTGACTCTTGGATTTAACCTGAGATTTCCCAAAGAGATGGTTGCTGATGAAGCAGCATCATGGGAGACGGTTAGACATATCTTAAGAGGGGAATACAAAGCAGATATTTTCTCTTACGGTTATTATGGATATCCTGCTTTTAACGTTTTTGTGCAGGCAGGGTTACTTCGTTTACTTCATTTCACAGATAAAGGTATTGAAGGTTGGAGATTTACGGCAGTGCCAATGGCAGCCCTTGCTGTTGTGGGAGTATATTTTCTAACGAGAAATCTCTTTAACAAAAAGATTGCCGTTTTATCTTCATTGTTACTTTTGGTAAATCCATATTTTATGATACTATCCAGAATTTCTTTTCCTACCAATCAGTCTATAATACCTCCCTTGTATACTGTGTTGTTTGCCCATGTTGGTGTTACTCTTGACAGTTTATTTTATATTTCTTTGGCTGGTATATTTTCAGGATTAGGATATTACGTGTATCCATCAGCAAAAATATCCGTAATCATAGGCGTTTTAATCTTGCTTTATTATCTGTTTACACAAAAAAGTAAAAGGGGAAATTTAACTATTTCTTTAGTATATCTTTTCTCATTTATTTTAACCGCAACACCGGTAATTTTGTCAGGATGGGTTTATAAAGCAAATGAAGGAAACAGAATTTATCAGTCCAGCGTACTAAGCGTAGACTTCTTAAAGAGTGTCTATCCGAATGTTTCAAAAGACCAATTAACTTCATTCTATCCCCTAAGACTGATAGGTGATAAATATAGGGTTTATTTCCACCCGATCGCAATACCTTTTGCTATCAGAAATGTCATTGTATCAATTGTTTCACTTTTTCAAGCTGAGCCTATATACGATCTCAATTTCCGTTCTTCGATAGGGGGTACAGAATGGGGATTTGCCATATTTACCGGTTTCCTCGCAGTATTGTACAGGTTAGTCAAAGGCAGAGAAAAAACTAAATATATACTTATTTTAATCTGGTTTTCGGTGAGCATGATAATTCTTGGAGGAATTTTTGGCGCCGCCCAGTTTTGGCGACTTGAACCTATTTTACCCATCTTGGCTATTTTTTCAGGAATCGGATTATACCCTTTATATATTTGCCTAAGAAAGCTAACAAAAGGGTATTCTGGAGTATTTATTTTTTCGGCTTTTATAGCTTTCTTACTTTCAGTAAGCATGTATAGATACTTTAAGCTTATGAGGATTCCCTATAGTGAGGAAAAAGAATTTGAATGGGACCTTTCTTACGCTGTCAATGACGCTAAGAAAAATGATATGGTCTATTATATCTATGATATAAAAGAAGGAATCAAATACGGAGGAGGAATATTATTTAACTATATGCATTTGGATGACTCAAGATATGCATCCATTCCTATCAATGAAGTCGAAAATATACTAAAAAGAACGCCAACCGGTAAAATATTTTTTTATTATTTAAAAGATTATAACAATCTGACTAATAAACTTACTGATTATCATGGCCAAGACGACAAATTGTATATCTCCCGTTCAAAAAAAGACAATAGTATTTTATATTACCGATACAGCAGGGAATAATAATTAACAGGTCTGACCTTTTTAAAAATCAGTATCTTCGGATGATCATAGACGGTAAAAGTCTCATCGGCATAATCATCTACAAAACTTATACCATTAAGATCGCATCTCTGATCTTTTTTAGCAATAATTCCATATCGGGCCAAAAGTGGAGTTAGACAAAGTTTGATAAAAGGAAGAGGAATATTCGGCCGGGAAGTAAATTCCGCCACCTTTTCAAATCCCAGAGAGCCGTCAAACAAAGTTTGATAATATTTTTCTGTAACCGGATATTTTTTAGGATTTGTTAAAATAGAACCATAGAGACGGTTACTGGACATAATTATATAATCCGCTTGAGATAGTTTATCAATCATTTGCTTCCATTTGTCCTGCGTATCCGGCCAGTAAAGAGGAAACTCAATACTTTGATATTTTTCGTGAATTTTACCGATCCCCGGTAAACTTAGCGGTAAATAGTCATCCCAATGTTCGCCGGAAAGTTTTGCACCCGGGGGGATATTTATATAGATCCAATTTGAAGCTTCAACTCTTGAATGACTTCGGGAGTAGATGGTGATGAAAGAGAGGGGATAAACAAGTACGAATATACAAATAAACAAATAAACAAATAAACCAATTTTGTATTTTTTAAATACTTTGGAGATAAAATAGCCAGAGAGAATTGCTAAAAAAGGATAGATAGGAAAGAAATATCGAAGGGCTTTGACGAACTGAAATCCTTGATAGAAAAAAAGAATGAGAATCCAGAGGACAATAAGATTGAGTTGTGAGTTGTGAGTTGTGAGTTGTGAGTTAAATTTTCTTTTTATTAACTCGTAACCTACAACCCATAACCTATAACTGATTGCCAGTAAGGTAATTATTCCTAAGGGCAATCCCAGTCCCCACAAAATAAGATTTTTTAATGGGAATATATAAGGTTTAGTGTAAATCCATTGTATTGCAGGGGGAAAGCCGCCGCTGACATCATCAAAAGACTTCAGCTGTTTCCAGTTGTCCAGGACTTTTGGGTTCAAAGTAAAATCAAAAATATCGGGATTGGCAAAAAGGTATGGTTGCGCGAGGCGGAAAGTAAAATAAGTAGAAACAAAGAACAAAGAACAAAGAACCCCGAAGCAGAGTAAGCTCGCTACGGGGCGGGCAAAGAAGGGAGTCTTATTTTTTATACATGCAATTATGAGTCCTAGACCAATTACCGGTAAGAAAAGCATCGCAGAGATTTTTGAGGCAAGCGCAAGACCGAAGGAGAAACCCAAGAGAGTATACAGTATATAGTATATAGTATTTAGTATTTTGGGGAAAGAGATGATTCTTATTAGTAGATAAAACGATAAAGTTATAAAGAATGTTAGATAAGTATCTACAGCGTAGAAGTGAGAAAGTTGAATAGGGAGAACCGACGCGGCATAGAAAAAAGCCGCGAGTAACCCAATGATCCGACTTCTTTGTTTTCCGATCAGGAAAACGAGAATAACTGTACCAATATCAAATAACGCTGAAAGCTGCCTGCCTACAAGAGTTAAGTTAGTATAATCACCTTTTCCCAGACTTTCCGCTACCCATTTGGTAAAAAATATAGGGAACGTTCCATAGACAAAAAAACTAAAATTACGGTTATGAGGATTAAGGGGAGAGATGGCAGTATCTAGATATTCATTTAGATTCCTTGGCCAGGAGATGGCTGTTGAAACCATCGTTAAGAAGCGTTCATCAGGATGAAGATGTTGGTTTTGATCCCAGTTGAAACCGTAGAGTCGAAAAAAGGCGGATAGAAGTAAAATCCCGATTAATAATAGTTTATGTTTCATTATTTTAATTTAATGTTATTATTTTTTTATATTCCTCTAAAGTCATTGGTTTAACCTTTCGATATATTCTAACAACCGGATGGTCAAAGACGGTAAAAGTTTCTTCTGCCTGTTCGTCGGGGATTTTGACCGGACCGATTGCCGGATACGAAGTTATTTCGGTTACTTTTTCAAATCCTAATTTGCCGGAAAACAATAATTGATAATATTTTGTGGTCAATGGATACCTTGAGGGATTTTTCATATAATTGGCAAAGATTCTTCTGGAGGGGATGAAGATATAATCAGCATTTTCAAGATGTGTCAGAAGCTGTTGAAAAAGAAAAGGGTTTTCGTCCAAATGATAGAAATCAAAAGATATGGTTGTAAGTTGTGGGTTGTGAGCTGTAAGTTCAAGAAAACCAAGAGGGATATCAACCACATTAGCAGTTTCCGAGAGGATATATGATTTGTTAGGAACGTTGTCGTAAATCCATTTGGAGGCGGTTACTCTGGTGTCTTCGTGGGTATAGATGGACATAAACATTATCCCTGGAAGGATTGATGTAATGACAAATAAACAAATAAACAAATAAACTACATTGTCATTCCGAGCTTGTCGAGGAATCTTTTGTTTCCAAAGATCCCTCCACTTCGGTCGGGATGACACTAAGAAAAAAAGAAAATATCCGGCAAAGATAGCAAAAAAAGGTAAAATAGGCGTCATGAATCTTGTCCATTTGGCAAAAAGAAAAGCATTGGGGATAAAATAAATCCAAAATCCAATTATCAAAATTCCAATTAAATCCAAATGATTAAAATCAAAATATTTTCTTATTCTTAATTTTTGAACTTTGAACTTTTCGGCCCGAGGCCGACCAGCCTTGGGTTGGGAACTTTGAACTTTTTGTATTATGAACAGAATCAAACTTAGAAATAGTTTGAGGGTGGTTAAAAGAATACCAATACTACCTACTATAAACACCGGCCAGCCAAGGGCATAGGGAAATATTTTTTCCATCTGGAAAGTGATTGGAGTGGCATTGATAAATTGCCTAGTATAAAAAGCTTCGTATTTACCGGTAGCAACATCAGATTCATAACCGAAGACAGCGCTCCTGAAATTAGCCGGCTCGATGAGATTATAGGGTGAGGATATGACAAAAACCAGTAAACTTATTACGATAATTAAGTAAATCATGTAACCATGAAACAAAGTAATCATCTTCCTCTTTTTTTTATTCCTGGAAACTGATTTAAACCAGTGGATCAATATTGCGATAGTAGGTGGAATATAGAGAAAAATCCCGGTAAGTTTGCTGCCCGTGGTAAGACCGATGACGAGTGAAGTGTAGAGTATGAATTTAAAGTTACTTAAGTGACTTAAGTAATTAATAGATAAATAAACTGAGGCCAGAAAGAAAAAGGTGAGAAGCGATTCCGTAGTGCCAAAATGGGATGCCTGGATTAGACCGGGAGTAAAGGCAGTTATGAGGGCAGCTAGGGTACCCGGTGTCATTCCGAGCCGCCAGCTGGCGGAGAGAAATCCAGCGAAGTGTATAGTACGTCCCGATTTAATCGGGACTAGATCTCTCACTTTGTTCGAGATGACATTAGTAGTTAGATAAACGAGAAGCACAGTTAAAGTAGAGAATAGAGCGGAGTAAAAACGGAGCCAGAAGATGGCGGAAGGGAAGTCGGTTGAGAAATTCAAAGGCAAGGGCAGCCCTTGCAGCCATGCAAGGGCTGCCCTTGCAAGGCTATCGCTGATAAAAGCAAGATAGAGTGGAAATTGCCCGTAAGCAAAGAAATGAGGATTGAGATTACAGAGTGGTTGTTCCGATCGGGTTATTAATTCTGAGATCAAACATGAGGGAATTGCTGCCGGATTTGCCGGAAGTCTAAACTGGGTTATTGCGTTTGCCATATTGCGTTCGTCGGGATTGAAAAAGAAAGGCGCATCGTGCATTAAATTATAAAATCGAAGTATGGCCGCGGTTAGGAAAATGATAATTATGAGGTATGGTTTTTTATTAGAGGACATATAAAATTATAATAACCACCAAACCCCATCCCAATATGGAAACGATAAGAGGTATGTCGGTGGTGACGATTTTCTCCGGTTGTTCTGCTTCTGTTCCTTCATAAGCCAGTTGAGCGTAGCGCATCAAACCATACATGATAAAGGGTATGGTAATAATCATCCATTTTCTTTCCAGTGCCTGTGGAAGAACAGAAATGAGAAATTCTTTAAATGGAGTGTTAAATCTGAGAGGTTCTTCGATAAAAGTAAAGAGAGAATAGGCAATAATTGATGCTGATCCAAACATTGAAGTATATGAGTCGAGCAGTCTTTCCCGATACTGAAAGAGTGATGGTCGGGTATCCGGTCCTTCACGTAATAATTCTGCATGACGTTTGGTGGCGGCGACAAAAAGTGCCACAAAAAGAATGGTGAGAAACAGCCAGAATGGAAGGTGATATCCGGTCAATATTTCACCGGCAAAAGCCCGCAGTATAAAAGAAAATGCAATACCCAGGATATCCAAAACCGCATGTTTTTTTAAAAAGAGCGAATAGCCAACGTGTAACATAGTAAATGAAGCAGCAACGAGAAAAAACATGAAGTTGAAAAAAAGTGCGCTGATGAGTCCGGACATGGCTAATAAAAAAGCAACTTCAATTGCCAGTGACAGACTTAAGAGTCCGGAAGCTAAGGGACGGTTTTTTTTCTGCGGGTGGATTCTGTCCAAACGCAGGTCTACAATATCGTTAAATAAATAAGAAGAGGAGGAGAGGGCACAAAAGATGAAAAACCCTCCGGTTGTTAAAAGGAGATAATTCCAGTTGAAAAGCTGACCGTTAAAAATAATGGTGGCAAAGAGAATAAGATTTTTGATCCATTGATTTGGTCTTAATGCCCTGATAAGGAGGATAAGTTGTTTTCTTCTCATTAGAGTTTATTTTATGGCAGATTCCGGAGAATATCAATCAACCCCGATTTAATCGGGGTCAACCTCCATTATTTACGATTTCTGCTACTTGAAAACCTAATTCTATCGCATAATTAGTCCCTCTATCCCATGGATAAACCATGTCCATATTAGCTAAATAAACTTGGGGAATTGGCGTTTTGAAACCCGGTTTGATTTGGGAATAATTTGTCTTAAAGACCGGTTGAGCGAAGGGACCAAAAAAGAGTTGTGAGTTGTGAGTTGTGAGTTGTGAGTTAAAATTCGGATTTATTTTTTTAATAAAGGGAAGATAAAGCTGGAGTAATTCTTCTTTAGTCAGTTTAAGATATGGATGGTTAGGGGGAAGATAATTTGCTATCCAGGTAATATGCTGGCCATTATATTGTTTACAGCTTATTAAATTGGTTTGTTGTACTATGGCAATAAAAGGGAATTTACGGTCGTTGATGTTTAACCAGTAAACCTTGTCCAGGATTTTATCTTTGGTAAACAGCAATAAATTATAGGCATGCAGGTGAGGGATTTTTGTAATTTTTTTAATATAATCCTTAGGCAATTTTGGAAACATCTTCGCAAAAATTGCCGACGGAGTGGTAATAATTATTTTATCAAATTTACTTGTTAGACTTTCCTTAAATTCATTATCGAGCAATATTTGTCCTCGATTTCTGACAAACGCTTTTGCGATTGATTCAAGAAGAATCTGATAACCACCCGAAAGATATCCCAACCGCGGCGTCCTTTTTTTTATTCTTGCCCAAAACCAGGCCATATTGACAGTTTCGGCATATGGCCCGAATTTTCCATCCAAAAGAGGTTTCCACAACAGATTAAAAGTTTTTAGCCCAAAATAGCGTTTTAACCAGTCATAAGCACTCCAATCTTCAAGACTCTGCCCTGATGTTTTGGGTAAAATTTTTAAGTAAGTCAGAATTAAACCAGTTCGCAGGCGCTCTATAAAGGTTAAAGGTGAAAAGGTTAAAACATCCCAGGGAGAATTGAAAGGATACGTTTTATTACCGTAATAAATTGAGGTGACAGTTTTGGGAAAGAGGAGATGCTTTTTTAATCCGAGTTCTTCTATTAAATCCAAAGCATAGGAATCATTTGTGAACCAGTGGTGATAGTGTTTTTCCAAAGCCCAACTCATCCCTGGTAATTTAAAGGTTCCTGCCAGTCCGCCAAGAGTTTTTTCTTTTTCAAAGAGGGTTACCTCATGATTTAGTTTGGAGAGTATATAGGCAGCAGATAGACCGCTAAAACCGGCTCCGACAACGGCTATTTTCATTCTGAAACAAACTCGACTGTGGGGTTATTTCCTAAATTAATCTCTTTATCTGTGATATCGGTTACGCGAAGCGTGACAATTCCGGTGGCACTGCTGGTGATTGTAAATTTGGCGCCTACATCTTCGGTTTCTCCCGTATTTGGTTGATCGCTAACCGCCTTATTAGGAGTGATTGTTACGGTTGAAGGATTGGGATCGCCGTTCATATACGCAAACAACCTTACCCGCCGGCCTGCCGGCAGTACTTTTGTATCTTCACCTCTTACCGTAACAAGAATATTAACTGGGTTATTGACGGCGACCCGGGAAGGGCTTGTAACCAGAATTATCGATTTCTTAGGAGAAGGAGGAGTTACGTTTGACGCGCGTAAAAATCGGGAAAGGGGTTGTTCTAAGGTGAGGACGCCAACTCCCAAAACAAAGACTAAAAAAAAGAGGCCTGTCAGAATAATAAACTTCTTGTCCTTCATAAATGACCTTAAACTATCTCTGATTGTTGCACTTTTAAAATAGTTTGTCAAACAAAGATTGACAAGTATCTTATCGTTTAGTAAGATGATATTGCCCTTCGGGTTGTATGAAAGATTTGAGAGTTTTTTCCTCTACAATCTCGTCTTTAGGGGTATCCTAACGGATTCGTTAAGGAGACAGGGTTAAAAGTATCTCTGATCCCGTGGGATCAGGATCTACCCTCCCAACTATTTTGACGGGGAAAAATCTCAAATTAAACTTCTTCTCGAAGGGTTAATTATTTTCAGAACCCCTCCGATAATAGTCGGGGTTGACAAAAGAAGAGATTTCTGATTAAATACCAGTAACAGAAGAGTTTATCTAAAGAGTAAAAAGAATCTTTTCCTCGTATTTTAAATTTCAAGTGATAAATTCCCAATAATTTATGGTAGGAAAAATAAAAAATATTTCATCTAAACCAATAAGCGTGGAAGATTTAATCGGTGATCCAAAAACCACCGAACCATTACCAGTAAATACCACGTCAGCAATTCCTGCTGGTTTACCTAAACCAGTTCAATCTACAGGGACGCCTACAACATTTGTTCCCGGTATAGTTTCAGGATCACTACCTAATAACGGGTTGTCAAATAACGGCATTGATCGTTATCAATCCCTGACACCGACAAAAAGTGTTACCGGTTTTCTGGATATAATGAGCGAAGGACATGGTTTTCTTCGGCCTAAATTTATTCCCGGTGAAGGAGATATCTATATTTCCCAATCACAGATTCGTAAATTTCAACTGCGTGAGGGTGATGAAATATCAGGGCAAGCCAGACTGCCAAAAGAAAACGAACGTTATTTAGGACTGTTAAAAGTTGAGAAGGTAAATGGTATTACCGCTGATGATTCTACGAAAAGGCCCTACTTTGAAGATTTGACTCCCAGTTATCCAAACAAACAGATTAAACTTGAAACGGAAAAGACGCCGCTTTCAACCCGGATAATGGACCTCCTTTCGCCTATTGGTTTTGGACAGAGAGGACTTATTGTTTCTCCTCCTAAAGCGGGTAAAACAACAATCTTAAAAGAAATAGCCCATGGAATTTCGGTAAATTATCCTAAAGTACATCTGATGGCGGTATTAATTGGTGAACGGCCTGAGGAGGTAACCGATATAAGTCGATTTGTGAAAGGAGAAGTGATCGCGAGTAATTTCGATGAAGCGCCTGAGGCGCAGACAAAAGTGGCAGAGGTTGCCCTCGATCGGGCTAAGCGGCTGGTAGAGCTCAAATACGATGTGGTTATTCTTCTTGACTCAGTCACCAGACTGGCTCGTGCCTACAATCTATGCGTGAATCCCTCCGGAAGAACTCTCTCGGGAGGATTTGACCCCGCAGCACTTTATCCGGCCAAACGTTTTCTGGGCGCCGCCAGACACTGCGAAGAAGGTGGAAGTTTGACGATTTTGGGTACGGCACTGATTGAGACCGGTTCAAGAATGGACGATTTAATCTACGAAGAATTTAAAGGTACCGGAAATATGGAAATACATCTCTCCCGCTTTTTACAGGAACAAAGGGTATTTCCAGCCATTGATATTGAAAAGTCGGGTACCAGACACGAAGAGCTTTTACTTTCCGAAGAAACATTAAAAAAGACAGTTACCCTAAGACACATGTTATCTCTTTTAGGCGAAGGTCAGGAGCGTGTCACTACTCTCATAAACAGACTTCTAAAAAGCGCCACCAATCAAGCATTTCTGGAAAGTCTTCATCAAGGATGAAATCAATACTCTGGAAAGAGATATATCCATGATAGATCGTCTCAAAATCGAACAGGGAATAGAAAATCTCCGGGATTTTTTTAATGATGTCAGGCAGTGGGGAGAATTTCTTTATCATTTCTTCCGAAAAAAATTGGTTATAGGGGCAGGTCATTTTGAACAGGGAAAAGATTTTCTGGTAGATATCCTGCTGACAAAAAGGGGACGGTATAGTAAACATTTTTTGAATATTTCATTTTTATTCCTCATTGCAGGTGCTATTATCGGCCGACCGGTAATCGCTTCTTACTATCCGACAATCGCTCCCAATATTGACGCTTCAGGAGATATATATCCATCTGAATTATCCGCTATTCCTGCAGGAGATCTTTCCACAACTACCGTTCGATCGGAAAAACCCAGATTTGAAATTCTTGATTATGAAGTGGTGCAAGGTGATACTCTGGCCTCAATATCCGAAAAGTTTGGAATATCCATCGATACCATTAAATGGGCAAACAGTTTAAAAACGGAAAAACTTATCCCTTCCCAGATGTTACGTATACCTCCGGTTACCGGTATTGTGCACAATGTTAAAGCAGGTGATACGATTTATTCTCTTGCAAAAAAATATCAGTCTGATGCGCAAAAGATCGTCAATTTCCCTGCCAATGATTTTTCTGACCTGGAAACTTTTGCCTTAAACGTCGGGCAGATTCTTTTTGTGCCTGATGGTGTTATGCCGGAAGCGGCACCTGTTTATAAGCCAGCCAATGTACCGCAGTATATTGCCGGAGCCGGAGGTAAATTTATCTGGCCGACACAGGGGAATATCACTCAATATCCTGTTTCATATCACATGGCTCTTGATATTGCCAATCCCAGCGCTCCGCCTGTATATGCCGGAGATGCAGGTATAGTCGCCTATGCCGGATGTTTGCGCTATGGTTATGGTTGTCATGTAATAATTAATCATGTAGACGGTTATCAGACTCTTTACGCGCATCTTTCCTCCTACAGTGTTGAAGCAGGGGATAAAGTAGGTCGTGGACAAGGGATAGGTAAAATGGGATCAACCGGCAGGTCTACCGGAACCCATCTGCATTTTGAAGTTAGAAGAAACGGCGTAATTCTGAATCCTCTGGGATTTTTAAAGTAAAACTCTTGTTGGTGGAAGCTTTATGACGATGTTCGGACTTCCTTTCAGACTTCTTGCTCCGGCCCCGCTTCGCGGGGCCTCCGCAAAAAAATTCGGCATCGAGACTGCACGTCACTATCTCCTCCGCTTTATGTTATACGTAGTACCCGTGAGAAGCCAGTGGCGAAAGAAAGTTCCTGCCATAAACCATGCGGATAATACCGCCAGACCGCAGCTAGTTTTTGAGGCGGGAAATCCGCTTTATTACAGACTTATTAAATCTTTCTATCAAAAAACCGGCGTGCCGCTTGTACTGAATACCTCTTTTAACCTGCGCGGAGAACCCATCGTCGCCTCCCCCGCCGATGCTTACTCAACATTCATAAGAAGCGGAATTGATGTGTTGGTGATGGGGAATTTCGTGTGTGAGAAGTGGTGAGCGGGCTTTTAAATTATTTACTAAACACTTTTTGATCCAGTAAATATGCGGCAATCTCTTCCCCCGCAATTTGATGTCCGAGACTATTCAGGTGAGCATCATGCGTAAAGAACGGATATCCTTTATTTCTTTGCGTATCATAAACAGGATATAAATCCAAGTAACTAATACCCAAGGTATTCAACTTTTCTCCGATTCTTTTTTGGACAAAATCTTTATTATCTGACGGCGGATAAAGAGTACTTCCGTACTTCTGACCCATTTCCGGGTAAAGCTGATAGTCAACCGGAAAGAGTACAACCCGGAAAATAATGCTGTTTTGCTGGGCAATATCTTTTATCGCTTTCATTACTTTGAAAGTCTTTTCTTCTTCCAGCCTGAAATTATCAATACAGCCGGGATCTAAAATACATCCCTGATACCTATCTCTTTTAACAACGACATTTTCCGGAGGTTTGAAGATGCCAAATCTGTTTTTCAACACATCAACCAACCAGATAAATAAATGGGATTCTCGCAAAATTGGATATTGGTATTTAAACTCACTCTTTTTGCTCCTTAATTGTCCTTGATCAACTACCCTGCAACAGGAAGAGATTTGTTGGGGTAACCCGTTATGATCCTGTTTATCCCAAACGGTCTCTGACAAATCGGTGATGTCATTCCAGACAAAAAAACCTAAAATTATTATATCCGGCTTTAATTCCAGTCCCCGATTTTTCAGATAGACCAGGAAACTATCCGGGCTAAAGCTGTCAGCGTATCCTGCGTTAATAACTTCTATATTATCCCTCGTTTTTTCCTTTAATACTTTCTCTAATATTTCCGGATAAGTATCACCATCTTTTACGCCAATTCCGAATGTAATCGAATCGCCTAATACCAGTATTCTTTTTACCCCTTCTTTCTTCTCAATCTGAATATTTTTTCCCCGGTAACCCAGACTATTTATTAACGCTACTGTATCAAAATCTCCGAAATAATTGATCATTTTGCATTTATGAGCTTTCCGCAGAGAAAATGGAAGTAATTCATCATTTTCATGGCAATCCATTGAATACTTTACCGCTTGGGAAAAAGTCATTTGAGGTCTTAAACGGCCGACGATCAGTTCAGAAAGAAGAAGTAAGATAAAGCAAAAGAAACAAAAAATAAAAAGGCCTTTGAAGGATGACATTTAAGCTGTGGACCCGAGGGGAATCGAACCCCTTTCTTCTCCATGCCATGGAGGCATACTACCGGTGTACTACGGGCCCTGTAAAATCTTGAGTTGAGAAGATTTTACAGGGTAAACCCTTTCATAGCAAATAGCAAAGTGTTTACACAGAAAATTTTCCTCAGAAAATTATTCTGTGGACCCGAAGAGACTCGAACTCTCCACCTTCCCGCTGCGAGCGGGACGCTCTACCAGATGAGCTACGGGCCCTGAAAATCTCTGAGGAGATTTCCAGGGTAAACCCATGAAAATTCCAAAGAGATGGTAATTATACAATTTCCGGTTAAACCCTCTCTACAAACTAGTTTAATTAGAGTATTTTGTCAAATTGGTACTGAGCCAGCACATGGTATCCACTCCAGGGTCCTAAATCTACAGACACCCGGTCAAGAATAATTGGAGGAACTATCCTCATTCTA
>MFJR01000007.1:0-10923 GCA_001780955.1 Candidatus Gottesmanbacteria bacterium RIFCSPLOWO2_01_FULL_39_12b
TTACAGAAGTGGGGGAAAGGGTGGTCAGAACGTTAATAAGGTATCAACAGCAGTAAGACTTACCCATAAACCTACCGGGATTATCGTCGAATGTCAGGAACAGCGTTATCAAGGTCAAAATCGGGAAACAGCTCTGAAAATATTAAGGGGAAAGCTTTGGAAGATGATGGAAGATCAAAAAGTAGCTCACCTTTCAGAGCTTAAAGGATCATTTAAAATGGCTTCATGGGGTAATCAGATTCGTTCTTATGTTTTACATCCATATCACTTAGTCAAAGATTTACGAACCGGCTTTGAGACATCTGATACCAAAAGCGTGCTTGATGGTCAGTTAGAGCAGTTTATAATACCCTACTTGAAAAAATTCTCAACTCAGCTATAGTATAGATAAACCTATGTCAGAACTGAAAGATAATTCCAATATTACGATAAACAAAATACCAGAAAAAAACTTTATCCATGAATTTAATGTAACTGAAAAACCTAAAGTAGGGATATTAGTTGCAGTAGTAATATTGATCATCGGATCAGGAATACTCAGTGGGTTTCTATTATCATCTGGATTTTCCAGATCCGGTTCTGTTTCAAGTTTAACCGGTAAATCATCTGATAATCAAGTAAAGTTAGTAGTTGGTTCGGATGACGAAAAGCTTTTTAGTGATTCAGTCGAAGGCACTCTTGATATTGGCGGAATTGATGGAGAGGGGACTCATAAGCTGATTAGACCAGGAGGAGACAGTCAAACAGTCTATCTAACTTCATCTGTTTTGGATTTGGGACAGTTTATTGGTAAAAAGGTCAGATTAAGGGGAAAAACTTATGCTGCTAAAAAAGCCGGCTGGTTCATGGATGTTGGTAAACTGGAAGTATTACAATAATCAGTTCCTCTTTCGCTAAATTATGATCCTGTTTGAAAACGTTGCTAAAAAATTTCCAAGTCATCAGATCGCTTTGAATGATATAAATATAAAATTTGAAGACGGTGAATTTGTTTTTCTGGTCGGATCATCCGGGGCTGGTAAAACCACCATGTTACGATTGATAATAAGAGAAATCTTACCGAGCCAGGGATCAATCTATGTTAATGAATGGCAGGTAAATAAATTGAAATCATCACAGCTGCCTTACCTTCGGCGTAAGGTAGGTTTTGTTTTTCAGGACTTTAAACTGTTAAACGATCGAACGGTTACGGAAAATATTGCGGTCTCTCTTGAGATTCTGGGAAAGTCTAAAAAAGAGACCACTTCTCGCATTCTGGAGGTCCTGAATGTAGTTCATCTATCAGATCGCGGCGATTATTTTCCCGGTCAATTATCTTTGGGTGAACAGCAAAGAGTAGCTATCGGACGGGCTATTGCCGGGGACTGCGAAGTATTGTTGGCCGATGAACCGACAGGTAATTTAGACCCAAAAACGTCCTGGGAAATATTAAAAATTTTGAATTCGATCAACAAAAATGGGACTACGGTACTAATGGCAACTCACAATGTGGATATAGTAAACAGTATGAAGAAAAGAGTTGTCAGATTAGCCGAAGGGAAAATAATTCATGATGAAAAAAAAAGTAAATATTAAAATATAATATTATGGCCTCATCATTTTCATTTTGGCAGCGAACGAGACGTACTCCATATCAGGCTATTGCTTCAGTCTTTATGATATTCCTTACCCTTTTTGTTATGGGAGTATTTTTACTTTTGGCATTTTCTTCATCAACTTTGCTTTCATACTTCGAGACCAAACCTCAACTGACGATTTTTTTTAAGGACGAAAAAAATAAAGATTCTATAAACAAATTAATTGATAAATTAAGAGCTACGGGGAAAGTATCCAGTTCCACTTACATATCAAAAGAACAGGCCTTAGCAATTTATAAAGAGCAGAACAAGAACGACCCGTTACTTTTGGAGATGGTTACAGCAGACATATTGCCGTCATCTCTGGAAATCTCAGCTACTTCGCCTAAATATATGTCAGAACTGGCAGAATTAGTAAAAAATGAACAGGGTATAGATGAAGTGGTTTTTCAAAAAGATGTGATAGAGACCTTGATTACCTGGACAACAACTATACGTAAAGTGGGTTTGATGTTCATCATTTTTTTATTTCTTTCCACATTTTTAATATTGCTTACTACCACGGGTATGAAAATTGCCCTGCGTAAAGAAGAAATTGCAATACTAAAACTGGTTGGAGCCACCCCCTGGTATATTAAAAAACCTTTTATCTTTGAAGGGATAACCTATGGAGTAGCTGGTGCGACTATGGCCGGAATTGCAGTAGTAGGTCTAATATTATATTTGCAACCGTTTATCAGCGCCTTTTTGACCGGTATTCCGCCACTTTTATTATGGCGATTTGACAACATCGCCATTTTTATCTGGCCACCCAATATCTACCTCTTTATGCTCACGATCGTAATACTTTTTATTTTGGGATTTTTGATTGGGTTCATAGGAAGTATCTTTGCGGTTTCCCGGTATATGAAATACTGATTAATATGTATGAAAAATATATGGTTTTGGATCTTGTTGTTTTTTATTCTAATTTTTTCCATAAACCCCACCCAAAGTCTTGTCGTAGCTTCAAGTTGCCCCCTGGAGGATCCCTGTAAGGCTATTAGTAATCCTAATGAGAAAGTCAACTGTTATTCAGGTGTTGTCAACACCTGTTCATCTCAAAGAGAGAGCATGGCAGCTCAGATCGTTTATTTGACAACTAAGATCGAGTTGACAACCGCCAAGATCGAAACTACAAGACAAAAAATCAGTCTGTTGGAAAAAGAGATTGGAGATTTAAGCGATAAGATTGGAAAATTAGAAAATTCATTGACTACAATTACCGGAGTTTTTATAGACAGAGTTATTGCTACCTATAAATACGGAGAAGTATCGTTTTTAAGTCTTGTATTAAATAGCAGGCAGTTATCTGATTTTTTGAACCGTTATAAATATCTCCAGACAGTACAGGCCCATGACAGAAGAATGCTGTTTCAACTGCAGAACAGCAAAATAAATTTTGAGGACCAAAAAAAATTAAGAGAAGAAAAGAAACAGGAGTTAAACTCAGCTAAAAAACAGTTAGAAAAAGAAGAAAGTACACTTGACCAGCAAAAAAGAGAAAAAGAAGTGTTTTTGCAGGTTACCAAAAATAGCGAAGCTATTTATAAACAGAACCTAAGCGCAGCCCAAAAAGAAGCCCAAAATATCCAGCAAGCGGCCTCAATTTTATCTCAAGCCGGAGTTTCCAGGAGAGTAGGGAAGGGAGAAACCATTGGCATCATGGGTAATACCGGATTTTCTACCGGTCCACATCTTCATTTCTCGGTCTATAATTTACAGGAGTCTGATCTGAATAAATTTAATTTCGAAGCAGGCTATGAGAATCCGTTCAATAATTTAAGCTCAAGAAACCTGACGTTTCATACTAACTCATGTGATGATGTTGCCGGACGACAACAAAAAAACATCGGGAGCGGTTCCTGGGATTGGCCCATGTCTAATCCGTCAATTACTCAATGTTTTGGGCATACTCCTGTCTCAAATGCGTATTACAAATCCGGCATGCATAACGGGGTTGATATGTTTGACGATGCCAATCCTTTGGTGAAGGCTGTTGATGAAGGTAATGCCTATACTTACCGGGGTGGTCAGTCTGCGGGAAACGGAGTTTTTATATTTCACCCTAACGGGAAGATGACTCTTTATTGGCACCTGCAATGAAGAATTTTGTTTTTATTGCATTTTTAATTATCACTTTAACTTTCCCTGACATAGTTTTTGCTACAGTTGTTATTAATGAGATCATGCCCAATCCGTCAAGTGGTGATGATTGGATAGAGTTGTATAAGACCGATCAAACAGAAATAGATTTGAGCGGTTGGAAAATTGAAGACAGTACGAGTGTTGCTAAAACTTTTTCTGACGGTACAAAAATTGCTTCAGCATCTTCTTATTATCAGGTAATGCTAAGTAATAGACTAAATAATGGTGGAGATACCGTGAAACTCAAAGATAATAACGGAAATATAATAAATGAGACAACCTATTCAAGTAATCCTGGAGAAGGTATCACATTGGGAAGATTTCCTGATGGTTCTTCAAATTGGGGGATATTAACTAGTTCGACGCCAAATAGCTCAAACTCAAGTTTAGTTCCGTCATCAACACCGACTCCTTCCATAACTCCTACATATACACCTACGCCGAAAACGAATGACACTTCTACACCGAAACCCAACACACCTACAAATACTCCCATACCTTCGGCAACACCCACCCCAAATCGTATTTTAAGTCCTACCCCAACACCCAAAATTACCAAAACTGTTACTCCGACAAAAGCTCCAAATCCAACAGTCCCTTTGACTCCAACTCCAACTCCAACTGAGAAAGCCGGGTCAGTACTGGGTGAACAGGATAATGCTTCGACTCCAAGTGCCGGAAATCAGAATAAACGGGGATGGATAATCGTCTCAATACTTATTAGTTTAGGGTTTATTTGTATAGGAATTGCGGTTTTTTTGAGTTTTAAAACGGTTGCAAGAAAAAGAAAATTTTTAGAGTTAGAGCGAGACCGTTTTTCTTAAGAATTTCTTGAAAGACCCGAAACCATAATTATTCCAGGCAAATTGTGCAATCGTATTTTTTTCTTCGACATAGACTTCGATATAACGGATATTTTTGGCGTGAAACCGATTCGTCAACTCAATTTCCAGCTTTTTACCCACACCCTTTCTTCTGTAATTTTGAGAAACAGCCAAAAATGCAATGTGGCCAACGTTTTTTACCCGAAACCAGGGGTAAAGAGATTTTATAAATCCTGAAATAAAACCAACAATTTCATTATTCTCTTGGGCAACCAATAAAATATTATTAGAGAAACTTAATTGTTGACGGACCCAGTCAGAAAAAAATTCCTCAAAATTATCTTCAAGGGCATAATAGTCATTATCAAAGCCGTGATGCAATTCAAAGAGGTTCTTTCCCAGGCTGACGATTTTGGGGATGTCCTGATGTTGCGCAAGTCTGATATGCATGTTTTTTGATTATACAATATAATAAAGACGCAAAATGGATTACTTGACTCTCTCACCATTGGAAACTAAAGAGATAGGGAAGAGAACCGGAAAGCTTCTAAGCGGCGGGGAAGTGTTATGCTTGTACGGTGAGTTAGGAGTCGGGAAATCTGTTTTTGTAAAAGGACTGATTGAATATTTTTTACCAAACGCCAGAGTTCTCTCCCCTACTTTTATTATTGTGCGACATTATGGAGTGAATCAGCATAAAAAAATAAAAAAAATTTATCATGCCGATTTATACCGAATCGAAAATAAGTCGGAAATACAGAGTTTAGAACTGTTTGAGAATTTTTATAAATCAGATTCAATTGTTCTTATTGAATGGGCCGAAAAATTAGAAAACATGTTGCCTGAGAGAAGAATAGATATCAAAATTAGTATCTTAGGTGAAAATAAAAGAAAAATTGAAGTATCATCTGTATGACAGATATTAAAAAGGCAATTAAAATCTTACAGCAGGGAGGAATCGGAATTTTTCCCACAGATACGGCGTATGGAATCGGGTGCCGGTTAGATAATGAGGAAAGTATCAGGAGATTGTATAAGATCCGCAGACGCCCCAGTTCCCAAGCCGTCCCAGTACTGGTAAATTCGTCCCTGATGGCACAAAATTATCTTAAGTCTCCCCTTCCAGACAATGTGCGACATTTGATGAAAAATTATTGGCCGGGAGGGTTGACGATTGTTTATAGATGCAGGGAGGATAAAATACCCAAATTAGTCCGTGCCGGCGGATCCACTCTCGGTGTGCGTATGCCTAAATCTAAGTTGACTCTGGAGATTATAACAGGGTTAGGGGTACCTCTCCTTGGCCCGTCTGCTAACTTTCATGGAAAGAGTACGCCTTATGAATTTGATGAGTTAGACCAAAAGCTGT
Source organism: Candidatus Gottesmanbacteria bacterium RIFCSPLOWO2_01_FULL_39_12b (assembly GCA_001780955.1). GTDB lineage: Bacteria > Patescibacteriota > Microgenomatia > 2-02-FULL-39-11 > 2-02-FULL-39-11 > 01-FULL-39-12b. Next base: position 5,958 of record MFJR01000007.1, read on the forward strand.
TAAAAGCAGTTGATTTTGTCCTGGAAGGAAAATGCCGAGATAAATTGGCATCGACGGTCGTCGATTGTACCTCTACTGACTGGAAAATATTGAGGCAAGGGGTAGTTAGACTTGATAATATAAAAGCCATATGAAACAAAAAGTTGTTTTACATATTGATACTTCGCAGAGGACAAAAACAAAAATATCCTTAGATATAGCAGGACATATATTGGAAAAAATAAGCATATCAGACTCTTATCAGTCCCAGAGGACTTTACCGTTGATATCAGCTATCTTTAGGGAAAATAAGCTAAAGCCGGAGGATATAACGGAGATAAAAATATTTACCGGCCCTGGTTCGTTTACCGGTCTTCGGGTAGGAGCCACTATCGGCAATACCCTGGGTTGGTTGTTGAATGTTCCGGTCAATGGGAAAAAAGGTAACATTGTTGATCCTCAATATTAAAATATGTTGAGTTGACAATGAGTGTGTCTTTCGTCTAATATAGTGTCAGTGGAAAAATTCCGGATTGAAACTAAATCTTTAGTAGTAACTTTAATTTTAGTATTTAACTTCCTCTTATTTTTTCGACAACCCATAATTGCCGCTGATTTTAAAGACGATCAGATTTTAGTGAAATTAAATCCTTCTCTTTCTTCAGCCGACCGTTTAAGCTTTCACCGTGACATTTCAGGATTTAAATTAAAAGTCGTACCAGAAATTGCGCTTGAAGTATTACAGGTGAATTCGTCCGGGTTGTTAAAAACCTTAGATAGGCTTAAATCTGATCCAAGAGTGATTTATGCCGAGCCAAATTACCTGGCTACAACTTACGAGTTAAGCAATGATCCGGCAGTATTAAACAACAGCGAGTGGGGAGTTTATAAAATAAAAGCAGCCGATGCCAATAGAAGCGCCTGGAATTTAACCCACGGAAGCAAAGAGGTGAAAGTAGCGGTAGTTGATACCGGTATCGACCAAAATCATGAAGATTTAGGGGGGAAAATTGTCGGACAGAAAAATTGTACTAGTAGCAACACTTCCGACGATCTATATGGTCACGGTACCCATGTGGCTGGAACAATTGCCGCCCTAACCAATAATGCAAAAGGGGTGGCTGGAGTTGGTTATAATACGACGCTGATTAACGCCAAAGCGTTGGGAGATAACGGTTCAGGTTATTATTCGTGGATTGCCGAATGTATTGTCTGGTCGACTGATAACGGAGCGAAAGTAATCAGTATGAGTCTGGGAGGATCGTCATCTTCTAAAGCGATGGAAGATGCAATTAATTATGCCTGGAATAAAGGGGTTGTTTTGGTGGCCGCAGCCGGCAATTCCGGGAATACTAACCCTTCCTATCCCGGTTATTTTAGTCAGGTGATTTCGGTAGCCGCCACAGATTCTAATGACGCCAAAGCCTCATTTTCCAATTTCGGATCCTGGGTGGATGTAGCAGCGCCCGGTGTAAGTATCTACTCTACCCTGCCCAACCATCAAAATGCTTTTAAAAAACTAAATTATGGATATCTGTCCGGTACATCGATGGCCACACCGCACGTTGCGGGGCTTGCAGGATTACTTTTCAGTCTGGGTAATTTAGATAATCAAAAAGTGGTAAGATTAATCGAAGAAAATAGCGATAGAATTAGCGAAACCGGTTCATCATGGATTTGGGGAAGGATAAATGTCTATAAAAGTGTCACCGCTTTTTTGGAAGGTCAACTATTCACTCCTACTCCTACACTTGCTCCAACAATAACACCTTCTCCAAAGCCAACTGCAACTCCAACTTTAACTCCAACCTCGGTACCAGCCTCAATACCAGCAGCACCGACTGCTCCTACAGCTCCAAAATCACCATCAAAAACTCCGTTTACAAGTCGCTTCTGCAGCCGTTACCCGCAATTTTGTTAGTGGGGAATTTTACTTTCCAACGATTTTCTGACAAAGACCGTGGCAAAATTATCCTGATAAGCAATGACCCATTTTTTTTGATCGACCAGTTCCATAAGCCTCCGGTGTATGGCTTTTGCGGGCGTCATATAGACGATATCATAGTCTGATTTATCGATATCATCCCAGTTTTGTTCGTAAGGATAATAATCCATAAAAGCGCTGTATCCCTTTTCATCCCGCCATAAATGCATTCTGCCGTCGATACTGGTTTTAATTTCCGGGTATTTCCAGATAAGCCAGCCGCCCCAGTTATAAAAAGTCATCATTTTTCCGGGAATTTTATTTTTTACCAGGTATTCAGCCGATTTTGGCGAACAGCGGACAAACTGGTAACAAAAGCGGTCCCAGTTCATGCCGGCAATATTTTCCTGGGGGGCTTTTACCAGGACTGCAAAAAAGTAGACTGACAGAAAGATAAAGAGGGCAATAATTGTAGCAATTTGAGATTTTTTGGGTTTAAATAAAACTGCCAGGTATCGTACGACCGGTATAGAAACGAGAATCATGGTCCAGAAATATCTTCGGACACTGCCCGAAAGGATCATAAGTATAATCACCGGGATAATCCAGGGTAAATTTTTCAACCATTCGTTTCGTCTGTATATCTGCCATAAGCTGAATATGACAACCGTATCCCAGAAAATCATGGTCCACCACAAACCCGACCATTTCTCAAGGGGAAGCCATTCAATAATAAATTGTTGCAGGGGGTTACCAAAATGCCGCAGAGCTTCCTGATAAATTCCCAGACCAAACGGATTGATAAGTGTTGCAGCTATACCGGATACAAATATCAACATGAGTACAAGAGCTATTTTAATTAAATCTTTAATTTTCCTTTGATTGATATTTATTAAATATAATTTAACCAGATAAAAAGCGATCCAAAGCGCAAGAAGACTTAGGCCGAGGATAAATTGTCCGTGCAGGTTGGACCAGAAGATGAAGAGAGGGATAATACCAATAAGCCAATATTTTTTACCTTCTTCAAATTTTTTGAGGATAGCGTATAAAATTCCGATAAAAAGAAGAGTGATAAGCTGGCCGCGAAAAGAAACTTCAAAAAGCGGTTTTTCCAAAAACAGAATAATCGGAAATAAAACAGCCTGTTCCCAAAAAGTCAGTTTGAAGGCACGGCTTAAAAAATAAAAAATTCCGGTAATGACGAGGGCGCCGAGAACAGACAGGCCATAAAAACCAAATTTAGAAAAAGCAAGATAGGTAACTAGATCTATCGCCCAGGAGCTATTTATCCAGTGGTAGCCGGGCATCATGGTCGTGTAAATATTCTCTTTTAAAATCCGATGGTTTTGGAAAAAATACTCGCCGTATTTTAGATGCCAGCCAATATCAGAGTCACTGGGTACATACAAGGAAACGGTAAAGACGACGATAAAAGGGAATAATATAAAAAAGTAAGTTTTAAATAGACTTTTGAGCCACTTATTCATAAAGTTTTTTGGTTTGTTTTGAAAGTTGGACTTAGAGTATATCATAGCTCTGAAATTAGACTCAATATTAAATTTAAATTGGTACTTGACAAGGATAAAAAAAATGTTTTACATTGAATATAGAGTTTGCTAACCGCAAACGGAAGCAACCCCCAAATTTAGCACCTGCCCGGTGTAAGTTTTTTAGTCTTTAAATTAGATACTGCCTGTTATGTATTGTTGTCTGCCCTCTGCCCAAGGGACACTCAATCCCCGATTTAGTCGGGGTGCGAGTGTTTTTTTTGGGCAGTTTGAACTTCGGCGGGGTAAAGGAGGTGAAAGTTGAGATGATAAAAAAATTGATAGGTATAAGTATAGGAGCCGGGTTACTTCTCATCAGTCAAACTTCTGTTTTGGCCGTAAACAAATGTCAAAATAGCCTCTCCGGTAATCTTAGCAATAATATCTGTAACCTGATAACCTCCAAACTTCATACTTTTTCGCTTTCAAACACAGGAGTGGTTACCCATGCGGTTATTAAAAATGCCAATACCGGCGGAAACATTCTGAACAATAACACCGTATCGGCTGGCACCATTAACTCAGGGGACGGTAGTGCAGTCGTTGATTCACTGGCAGCGCTTAATACGGCCTCTCTGACTCTGGCACAGACAGATGCAACTAATGATCATACCGGAGAAAACAGTCTGACCGGTGCCTCATCAAACAACACGGTCAATATCACTAGCTCAAAGACAGCGGTAGTTAATGTTTCCAATGACGGAACGGTTACCCACAACGTTTCGGTGGTAGTCAATAGCGGAGGCAATTCCTCAAGCAATAACACAATAACCGGTGGAATCAGGACGGGAAATGTGTCGAGTACTACTACTATACAGACTTTAATGAACAACACGACAATTATGATAACTCAATAATTTAGAGCATTCTGAAAATGAAAGGAGGTGAAAAAAATGATAAAAAAATTAATTAGCGTAAGTATTGGAGTAGGCATGGTTCTAACCGCCATCACTCCGGCTTTTGCGGCATCGGGCTGTCAAAATGGAACAACAGGTAAATCCAGTAATAATATCTGTAACACCATTTTGTCTAAACTGAAGGTTTTAGGTTTGACAAATAGCGGTTCCGTGACGCATACGGTCACCAAAAATGCAGTCAGCGGTGATAACGTTGCCAATAATAATACGTCCAGTTCCGGCAACGTGACAGTTGATTCCGGTAATTCTTCTGCTGAAGTAAACTCTGTAGGGAGTTTGAATACCGGAAATATCGATGTCGACCAGTCCGATTCGACACTTGAACACGTAGGCACCAACAACGTGACCGGTGAATCGTCCAACAACACGGTTAACGTTACCGGTGATAAAACAGCCAATTTAACCGTAGATAATTCCGGATCAGTAGATCATACGGTAGATGTCAACGCCAGATCAGGCAATAACACGGTCAACAACAATACTATTGCCGGCGGGATTAGAACCGGGATAGCAAACATATTGTCCAACCTCACTTCTTTACAAAACGATATAATAGTGAAGGTGACACAATAAGAGTTTTTTGTATAAAAAAATTG
>MFJR01000007.1:10949-48380 GCA_001780955.1 Candidatus Gottesmanbacteria bacterium RIFCSPLOWO2_01_FULL_39_12b
AATTTTGGCGGCTGTATTTTTGGCCAAATTCCCCACACTCTATAATTGGGTTAATACCCCTTCCGGTTTCTGGTTTCCCAAAAATACTTCCTGGTTTGATGCCTGGGATACCAACTTTCAGGTTTCTGATATCCGTTATGGACAAAAAGCAGGTATTTTAGCTCAAAATACTTACACCACCATTCCCCATAATTCGGCCCTCATTTACCAGTTCTATACCTTACTTGGAATAATTAACCGTCTGTTGCGTCTTGACCCGTTTATACTCTTTCATCTTGCCTCAATCATCTCATCGGTCATTCTGATTCTTGTCTGCTACTACGTGGCAAAAGTATTTTTTACCGATAAATTTTACCGCCTGAGCGCCTTTATAATCTTTGTTTTGGGCGGTGGTTTGGGATGGCTGCAATTTTTTGGCCTTTCCGGTGACACGACCATTGCCGGATTTACCATGGTTAACGCCTTTGAACGGGGATCTGAGGCCATTTCTACCGCCTTGTTATTACTCACCTTCGTCTTCAATTTCCGCTACATGAAAACCTGGCATAGAAAATATCTGTTCTACGCAATTATCACGAGTTTCTTAAGCATCACGCTCCATCCCCCATTTGCGGCCATGTATATAGTAATAGGCCTGATTTTTGTTTTTTGGGAATATACAAAAACGAAAAAATTCACTTCCCTGATGTTTCCCGTTACCCATCTGATTTTATTTGGTATCTATTATTTTTTCGTTTTATCCAATTTATTAATAAATCCCGGATTTGCCGGAGTTGTCGGGCAGGAGCTGTTTAATGTAGACAGCATGCGTTTAATTACAGGATTCGGAGTAATCAGTCTTTTTTTGGGCTGGGCGTTGCTTTTTAGTCATAATCAGACTGATGAGTTCAAAGCGGCAAAAATTTTTTTTAGTACCCAACTTGTTTTTATCTTCCTGCCGTTTGGTTTTCACCTCTATTTTGTCAAAGGTTTACACGTCTGGGGGGTGATTTTGGGTTTGTATGGGGTACAGGAATTGTTTAAAAATATGAGGCAACAAAAACTTATCACGATCTCCATAGTTTTGTTGTCGCTTATTACCAGAATTTATATATTTAACGATCTTCTTCATCCAAACCCCAATAATCCTTTCCTGTTTTTAAGAAGCGATGAAGGAAAAGCTCTGGAATTTATGTCGCAGCTTCCTGTTGACAGCAATATTTTAAGTCTTTACCGGATCGGAAATTACATCCCGGCCCACACCGATAATAGAGTTTACTTCGGCCACAAATTCCAGACGCCGCAGGCAGAGGAGAAATTAAAAATGGCTAAAATATTTTATTTGACGGATGACGAAAAAAAACAGACAGAGTTTTTACGCCAAAATAATATCCAATATGTTTATTACGGATTGGAGGAGGCAAGTCTTCGTAAGTTTAGCAAGATGGAGATATCTAACCCCTTCCCCTATTTTCCTGTAATTTATAAAAAAGACAGCATAGTAATTTATCAGGTAAAATAATCATTGTTTCCCTGGAGGTATTACCTGAAATACGTCAAATGTTTCTATAGGTCTATTAGATATCGTCCAGGGCAGTTGGCGCGGATCCAAAATGGCGTAAAATCCGGCCGGACTAAAGGGATAATTAGTCAGAGTCCTAAAATAGGTATAAATAGTTGGAGAAAACGAATCTTCGTAGAGCTTTTTTAGAAGTTTTATGTGTTTGGCTTTGACCGGCTGCCTCTCGATGGCCGGCATCACTAAGTAGTCGCCAGAACTTAATTCACTTTTTTCCGGGTTATACTGCTTCATTCCTGCCTTGGTCGCATACCATTGCCAGTCCCAAAATCCTGCAAACCAGATTGTCGAGGTCTTTCCCGAGTCCTTTTGTAGTTGTCTTATTTGTTTGTAAATCTTCGGTGCATAAACCCAATAGGTATTGGCCTGTTGCCAGTCGGCTAACCCTAAGATAAATCCAAAAATTACGGTCGCAAAAAGGCCTGCATAAATCCATTTACCGGAAACTTCATCAAATAAATTCCTGGCCAGAATTAGAATAATGGCCGGCATGATAAGAAGGATATGTCGTACTGCCAGAAAGGGAACGAACTGGATGATAAATAAAGAGGGCAGGAGAAACCACAAAAACAGGATAATATCGTTTTGATCACTCTGTGTTATTTTCCGAAAATTTATCTTAATAAACTGTTTAACTGAGAGGTAGACAGTCAGAAGAGTGATAAAAATTCCGTTAGCAAAAAAAAGCTCCCGTAAAAAAGAATTAATTACGGGTTCCTTAGGGTATTGCCAGATAATTTTGGCAAATACCGTAGTGATTGCGACCCCCCCCAATAAGATGATTGCTCTCTTCTTCCTGGTAAGCATGAAAGGAATAAACATGATAGAAAAAGGTGCTACGGAACCTAAGGTAATAAACCATAACAACAGTTTTTTGCCTAAATCGGAAACAAAAAACGGCGCTTTGATCGAACCTAATAAATGAATACCGCCGTAATCAAAATAATTAAAAATTGACCAACCAAGAAGAACAATAAAGGGGATAATAACAGACCATAATCGGAGCCAGTTTTTACTTAAGGTTATGTCGAGAATGATGATAGGGATTAAGATAAGACTGGTATATTTTACAAGCACGGCAAGAGCAATTATTATGCCGGCCAAAAAATACCTAAAAGATAATTTTTGTTCCAGACAAAAAAGAACAGCAAAGAAAGAGAGCCATAGGAAAACCAGGGGTACGTCAGTCATGAGATTTTGCGAGGGGAGAAACGCCGGGCTTAGAATAATTATGATAGTCGTAATGTCTGAATATTTAGGAACAAATTTTTTGGCAATTAGATAAGTTGAGAAGATAGCTAAAAACGTAAATACAGACATTGATAAATGCAGGGCAAGTTCTGACTGCCCAAAAATCAATATCGTCAGTGCTAAATAGTAAGGAATTAGCAGCGGGTGGTTAGTTTGAGATATTGAGGTGGTTAAAGAAGGATAAACACTTTTAGTTCCTGACATCGGATGAAGAGGATTGGTAATGATATATCTGGCGATTTGCAGATACTCGCTGTCATCGATATGGACCGGTTTTGTTATGTTAAAGGAAGTTGCTATAGCCCAAATCATGATTATGAAAATAATTGTTTTGTAATTAGTTTTAAGGATTTTCATAAGATTTCGTGGCGCTATTATACTATAAAGAAAGCGATTAGCTCGCGAGGTATTTTTTGATTACGACATTTTTTGTAGTTTTCTTCCTTCTCCTGAATTACCCAACAAGTCTGTTTTGTTATGCTGATCTTTTAGTCATCCCGACTAAGCCCTCAGGCGCATGGAGGGATCTTCCAACTCATGGTTATATTACGAACTTTTTTCTGATCCGTTATCTGCAATCGAACGTGAAAAACAAATTAAAAGCTGGAACAGAAAGAAGAAAAATATGCTCATTCTGAAACTGAATCCCAATCTTGTGGATTTATACCGAAATGTTTGCAGGTGAATTCAACCGTGGAAGATCCCTCGACTGCGGGAAGTCTGACTTCCCTGCGCTCGGGATGACTTACATCATGTAAGGTCGGGATGACTTATTTATCGCACTATTTTATTTTTATTTTTTTTACTCCGTCTGCAACCAGAGTAATAATAACGATGGTCATAATTAAAGGATTTAAGAGGATGGAGATACTGAAGAAATGAGGAAGTCTCTTGTCAACGAAAAAAACCAGATAATCTTTGGGTATGAGAAGAAGGGCAAAACAAACCGCGTAAAATAAATCACTTTTTTTTGATGAGCTTTTGTGATTGATAAATAACCATAAGGGAATAAAGAGATGTATCAACTTGTAGTCAGCCGATACCGGCGGAAAAATAATAAACGAAAAAATTAGCAAGGTGATTTTCTTCCAGAATGTTTTTTCTATAAAAATTACGTAAGCGGAAATTAGAATGACTAAAGCCAGAGCCGCAAAATAATATATCTGAAGCGCCCTGGTTAAGGTTTGGCTGGTGAGGGAGGGCTGTATTTTAAGCATTACCACATTCAAAACATTTCCTAAATTTATAATGGAAGGGAAGCTGTGTATTTTAAATATTATGACCTTTATCAGGCTAAAAAGACTGGAGCTGAAAGCCAGACCTTCGTCTTTGACGGCGTAAAATGTATTGTAAGCCGATAAATTACTTAGAAAGTAAGTAAGGTTGGCAGAGATTCCGCCTTTGAAAAACACGAGACTGGAAATATTTAAAAATAACACTAAAAGCAGTACGAGAATGGTTTCCTTAAATTTCTTATGAGCGAAAAATAAAACCAGAAAGATAAGGGGATAAATTTTTAGAGCCGAAGCCATGGTTAAAAATAAGATGCTCTTTGAATAGCTTTTTTGAGAGTAGAAATAAACAAACAATGACAAAAGAATAAATACAAACGCTTCCAGGTTACCGCGATCTACGAGGAAGAGGAAAGGGTAAGAGAGCACTGTCATTGCGAGGATCCGCCAGCTGGCGGATCGCAATGACGGGAGTGCGAAATTCTTATAATTGTAATGAACAAAATAGAAAACGAAGATAAGACTAAATAATAAAAATGACAGTTTTTGGGGGATCAAAGTCAAAGGGTAAAATAAAATAAAAGCAAACGGCGGATAGGGGGAAGGGATTTTGTTTAAATAATAAGGATTTAAGATGGCAGATCGGGTATAGAGACCGGCAAAATCCATAAATCTATCGGAAGGGTCAAATAAAAAGGTGTTAAAAGGATATCCTATTTTTAGATAATTACTCAGGAAAAAGTGATAAATTACTGAGAGAGTAAATCCGATAAGGATAATTCCGGAAATAAGGCTTATTTTCTCTTTTCGATCCATGGTGACTGCTCTCCTTTTTTATCTTTATGATAGTGGCGTTATTATACTATAAAGATTACTTTTGATAGCTAATTTATACTACGGTTGATATAGTTGAACTAATTTTGATATTCTTTGATCAGTTGACAAGGTCTTTTATACGGTATAATATCTTCATGAATCTGCCCAAAGCTGTCTGCTTTGGGTTTTTTCATTCTTATGCCAACAGAAAAAAAATTTCCGGAAACAGAAATGGTCTTATCAAAATTTACTGTACTAAAAACAGTAATACTCCCTTTTATCTCCAAAAAAAGAAAATTATTGTTGGGGATAGCCGCTATCTTGCTTCTTATAATAGTAGGAGAAATTTTTCTACGGGCAAGATTCAGTGGAAATAAGGAGGCGGCAAAAACTTTGTCGACCAATGTAAACAAAAGTTATGAATTTACCGCTTTGGACAATCTGGGCAAAAAAACTACAGGCAAAATAAAGCTCAAAGTAACTACAGCTGAGAAAACAAATCAGGTATTGGTAAAAGACCAGGTATATACTGCTAAAAATAATAAATTATTTCTGATTGTTAATCTGGAATTAAGAGACGATGCTACAACTTCATTAAATATTCTCCCGGGAGATTTGGTGCGATTGGCCGTCAACGGAGATGAGGACACCAAATTTGCTCCCGACCTTCATAACAATCTAGTTCTGGTGGCAGCCATCTCAACCAGACTGGAGCGTGTCGGTTTTGTAATCCCACAGGAAGCCAAAGACTTCAAATTATTTGTAGGAGAGCTGGAGGGGAAGAAAGAGACCGTTGCAATCAGTTTTCCCTCTTGACAAGAGAGTATAATTTTTTTTATATTGCAAGATGATAAACCTGCTGCCTCAAGAATTTATCAAACTGCTCTGATCTTCTTGCTTTTTTCTGCCCTAAATCTGTCCCAAAATAAAAATGGTTGACTACTCAACCAAAAAAATAACCAAAGATTTGCTTGATGAAATTAAAACGGCACTGAAAAACGTGCGCGGATGGGGAAGCGTGGAAATTTATGTTCAGGACAGCAAAGTGACGCAAATAACCGAGCGAAATATCAAAAAAACCAGTCACAATATCAAAAATTTGTAAAACTTAATAAAATTTTACCGACCGTACACGGAGGTAAGGAGTCCCGATCATTTATAAATGATCGAAGGCTACTTACCTCTTTTTGTTTGGCATGATTACTGACTTTATAAAGATTCGTAACCAAAGCCTATATATCCTTTCCTAGGACAGGGGAATGGCTTTGCATCTTTTAAAAAGAAAGGAGGTGAAAAAGAAAAATGAAAAAAATAGCAACATTCGTAGGTGCCGCAGCACTACTTGCTGCAACTTTAGTGCCGGCTTTTGCCGCTGGTAACAGTTGTACCAATAGCACAACTGGGCCAAGTTCCAACAATACCTGTTCAGTAACGAATACCAATACTGCAACAGTAAATAATGTGAACGACGCCATTATCAGGAATACCGTTACCGCTTTTTCAAACACTGGTAACAATTCTGCTTCCAACAATACGCTGGGAGGTAATGTAACCACCGGAAATGCGTCACTAAACGCTACAGTTTCTTCTGTTGCAAACGTAAATACAACTAATTTGACAGTTGGTATGGGTTCATCCAGTAATTCCGGAATTAACGAAATCACCGGTCCATTTTCCAATAATGATGCGTTCGTCACAAACACACGAACAGCAAATATCTGGAATAGCAATACCGCATCCGTCAATAATGTTGTCAATGCAACCGCAGATACTGGAAGCAATAGGGCAGACAACAATACCGGTCCAGCAGTCGTAAGGAGCGGATCTGCAAGTTTGGGTGTCAACGTGCTTAATCACGTTAACGACAGCCTGACAGCAGTCGCTTTGGGATCTGGTGGAACTGGTAATAACACAGCTGGCAATAGCACAACCGGTCCTTCGTCAAATAACACTGCAACTGTTACCAATACTTCAGACGCAACGGTTAACAACGTCAACGATTTGATAATTAATAACATAGTTGATGTATTGGCAAACACCGGAAGAAATAGAGCTTCCAACAATACTTTGGGAGCAGATATTACTACCGGTAACGCAGCCGCAGGAGTTGGAGTGGATAATGAAGGGAATATCAATACCACTCAAGTGGCGATGGCTTTGGGAGGTTTCTCCCAGGATGCATCAAACGGTGTTACAGGACCATTTTCCAATAATGATACTTTCCTGACCAACACTAATACAACATTAGTGGAAAACTGGAACAACAAATGTCGATCTCATAATGCACCGATCAATTGTGACCCAACTGATTTAGGTGTATTTAATGTAGATAATGACGTTGCTGATTCAGGAAGTAACATCGCAGACAACAACACTGGTGGTGGCGATGTAATAGCCGGATGGGCATCACTTTGGAAGAATCTGTTAACTCACCTCAATGATAGTTTGACGGTGATCGGACAGTAAACTTTATATTCCTTTCTTCGGTGGGGATTCATCCTAGGAAGTCGGATCCCCACCGAGAAGGAGTAGTTTTATTATAGGTTTTGGATTGAATTGATGAGTAAATTTAAAAGATATTTAAGTCTAATACTGATTTCAACTCTTCTGGTTATAAGAGTTTTTGGTGACGTGGCATTTGTTTCAGCCCAGTTTGTGCCACCTACAGCGCCGACAGCTCCTACTGCTCCATCCGCGCCGTCTGCACCAGGAAATCCTCCGACAGCTCCTACTGCTCCATCCGCGCCGAATACGCCTCCGCCTCCGCCTACTGCACCTACTGCTCCAACCGCTCCATCAGCCCCGACAGCGCCTTCCGGACCCTCATCACCGGGAACTCTTCCTACAGCTCCTAGTGCACCGACAGTCCCCGCGCAGTCAACTTTAGACTCGCTACCCTCCAGCCCACTTGCGCCAACAAGTCCACAACTGCCTACTGGTTCGGACACTAATTCAGATTCCCAACCTCTGCCTACTGGTTCTTCCGGTCATAGCCTTTCGCCATTGCCAACTTCTGCCACTTTAAATAGCGCTGATCCAGGAAATGAGGGAAATAATTCTACAGATGTTAACGATCCGGCAAACCTCAACACAGGCGCTCTGTCTACCAATACAGCCACAGAAACTTTAGAGCAAAAATATGAGCAGCTTAATAAAAACTTGGCTGATTTGCAAAACAAGATTGATGCGGTAACGGCAACAGGAAATAATCTGGCAAACTTCAATACTTTAAATGGTCAAGTTTATACAGGGGATGCTTTATCAACTATTAATCAACTGAATAAATTGAATAGCAATATTAGTGGTATGGGTGGGTTTGCGGTATTTAATATTTATGATAATCACGCCGGCGATATTGTTTTTAAACTGGCAGATAATAACGTCACCGGGGGGTTTAGTTCTGCTTCGGGCAATGTGTCTAAAAACTCCGATACCGGTCCCGGATCTTCCAATCTGGCAGATGGACAAAGCAGTTTTACGGTCAAAGAAGCAAACGGTAACGACGCCAAAATTGTTAATGATATCGTACTGCAGTCTTCAACCGGAAATAACACCGCTTCGATGAATACAGGAGACGGGATTGTTAAAACCGGTAACGCTACTTCAATCGGAAATGTGGTAAATCTGGCAAATACCAATCTAAATGTTAGTAACTGGCTTTTCGGGGTAGTCAATATTTTTGGTACTTTAGCCGGAAATATTATATTACCAAAAGGTTCCTCTACCAGTTCAAATACTTCCAACAGTGCCGGGGTTTTATCAGAAAACAGCAATACCGGATTCGGGTCAACCAATAATGCAACTTATGATAACACCAGTTTAGCAACTTTTGATAATGCTAATACCGCAAATATCACGAGTTATGTGGAAGCTTCTGCAAACAGCGGTAATAATTCCTCCTCTACCAATACGGGTGGCGGGAATATCGTTTCCGGCAGTTCTGACGTTGCGGTCAGTAACAGTACCATTGCCAATACCAATACCAATAATGAGGAAGGAATAGTGTGGATGGTGATAGTTAACGAAGCGGGCAAGTGGGTAGGTCACATTATCGGATCTCCATGGGGAGAAAGCAGCGCTTCGAATAGTCTTCCGATCAGTTCTACAACCGGTGGTGCAGGCCAAACGACGTATACGGCGGATTCAGTAAATTCTGGTACAGGGGCATTTTCTACAAATGATGCCAGTTATGACAGTTCCACAAATTCTACGGTAACCAATAACAATACAGCAGAAATTATAAATAACATCAGTGCCAATGCCGATACCGGAAATAACACCGCAACTTATAACACCGGAACGAGTTCGATTGAGACTGGTAATGCCAAAGTGGGATTAAATTTAGTTAATATGGTCAATACCAATGTCGTGGCCAAAAAATTTGTGGCCATACTGGTAAATGTTTTAGGAAAATTTTTAGGCGATGTCATACCGCCCGACGCCCAAAATACAAGTCAGTCTATAAATGATTCTACTAACAGTGTCAGTACGCCAACGCCAACTCTTGCAGTAGAACCAAGTCCTACCCCAACCTTAACGGATTCAAGGATTGGCGGGATTGAACCAACAAGTAGTCCAACATTGACGCCTGAGCCTGATCCTACAGTGATCCCTTTACCGACGGTTACGCCGGTACCACAGCAAACGGCTCAATTCCAATATTATTATTACTATTATTATAGCGATAATACTTATCAGAACGATACGACTCAATATTCCCAGGCGGTGCAAAAGGTAGGAAATTCGCGACAAAATGTAATCAAACAAAGACAAGTACTTAGGCAGTCATTACCAACGTCTTATGATTTAATTATGCCGACTGTCCCGCCAAAACGTGGTCTGTTTGTTTCCAAAGCTTTTGCCAAAGCTACAGAATCAAGTCTGGCCGGAATACTTTTGGGAGGAGCCACTTTAAAGGTAAATCAATCCTGGTTATCCGTAATTCCTCTGGCTATTTTAATTATAGTACTGCGGAGAAGAAGAAAAATTAATTTTAGCGGATATTTATATAAGATTTTGGAAAAAATACTTTAGGGAAAGGGGGTGATCTTTACGGAAAAGATAAATAAATATTATCGATCTTTTTTCATGTTAACACTATTTAGTGTGGTACTGTACAGATTTATGTTGCCCGGTTTGGTAAAAGCCGATTGGTGGGACAGGCCGGATTCACGTCCTTCACAGCCCGGTGAACACCGCAGTCTTCCGACGCTACCTCCCGAGCCAACTCTGACGAGTGCACCTACTGTCACCCAGCCGATTACGCAACCGACTGGTAGTACTGCGCCTTCTGCTACAGTTGCACCTACTGGTTCTATCCATCCTAGTCCGACTGTAACATCACAACCGGTCGGCGGGTTACCGACTTCAATACCCACGCCTACTAATGTTGTTTCTGGAGGTACAAGTAACGATGACCCTTGTGCGCCCGGAAAATCTTATACCGGTCCATATTGCGGTTGGGCGCCCGGAGTTGAGAGCGGTCAAGGTAACGTACAGTTAGCCCAGAGTGTGGGAGGAGTTGAAGGTCAGCGTGTATTAGGTCTGTCTAAGACATCCAGTGGAGATTTGGAGCTTTCTGATATAATATTTCTTACTGGAATTTTATGTCTTCTTCTTTACGCCAGGTCAAAACTTATAATAAATCAGCAATCTCATTAAAAAATATTTTGCGTGATGATAAGAAAAAAATGCGTCTGATTCTTTTAATCAGCGGAATTTTATTGGTGACTTTGAGTTTATTCTGGCCAAAAAACACTCCAACTGCTGTAAGGCAGACAGACCAACCAGAAATTGTTTCTTTTGCACAGGAACCGGTTATTATAGATAAAAATTTATTAAAAGAAAGATCAAAAAAGGAAAAGGAAAAACAGCCGCCCGTCAGGATTGTCATTCCGGCACTTGAGATAGACATACCGGTAAAAGAGGCAAAGATTGTAAAGGGATATTGGGAAGTTTTTACCGATAGCGCGGGTTTTGGCAGCGGTACGGCTTATCCTGAAGAGATGGGTAATCAAGTGGTATTTGCTCACGCCAGAAAAGGACTATTCTTACCTTTGAAAAATGCCAAATTGAGACAGGATATCTATATATTCACCAAAGACAAGTGGTATTCCTATCAAATTGAAGATATTAAAGAGGTTTTACCTTCGCAAACTGAGGTAATTGCACCTTCAAGTGAAAGTATTCTTACTCTTTATACCTGTTCAGGTTTTGCCGACAGTAAAAGACTGATTATCAGAGCCAAAAAAATCTTATAACCCCCCCAATTTATTTATTGATCTAGTTCTTTCTACTTCTTTATTTATAACACCAGTTGACACTGGAGATAATAGATAATAAATTTAGGGGGAGAATTCTGGATGATCGACCGCCCGCGGAGGTCAAAAAAAACATGCCTACTACCTCCGTCATAAAAAAAAATAAGATTAATTTTTGCTAAACTACCTATTTTCAGGTGGTTTTTTTATTGGAAAGGGGGTGATAAAACTGAATAAAATTTTAACCAGTTTACTCTCAATTGGGGCGGCCAGCACCATTGTTACCGCCGCTACCTTTGCGGCTTTTACGGCTTCGGCTTCAAATACAGGGAACGTATTCACATCTGGTACTTTATCTTTAGCTACAACTCCTGCAACAGGACTATTTACTGTCCCAAATATGAAGCCAGGAGATAGTATTACTCAGAATTTGACAGTAAACAATACAGGAAGTCTATCATTGGATTTTAATGCTTTATCGACAAATGCATCTGGAGATGTAGGATTATATAATGCATTAAAATTAAAGGTTGGTACTACAGGTGGAGGTTCAGATTTATATAATGGTAATTTATCTGCTTTCACTGGTTTTATAGGAGGTGCAAGGACTGTAGTTCCATCTGGAACTGATTTCCTATCTTTTACCGTATCATTACCGTCAGAAGTAACTGATGAAGCTTTACAAGGAAAAACAACAAACGTGTCTTTTAACTTTAGTGCTACACAAGCAATATAAATTGATCTTGGCAGCGGATAGCGTTATTGAGCTATCCCCTGCCAAGACGACATGAGATGAAAATTATTTTTGTTCAGGCCAAGAATATGATCTTTGCGACTCTGCTGATAATTCTTGTCTTTATATCCCTGATGTTAATCAGTCAAAGAGTTGCCTTTTTCGGCTTTTCAAGTTACGTTGTATTGTCTGGCAGTATGCAGCCGGCGATTTATCCCGGGGACGTAATTGTCGTCAAAAAAACAAATTCTCAACTATTGAACAAAGGAGACGTCGTTTTATTTGAAGATCCGAAAGTTGCCGGGAAAAAGATTACACACCGGATTGTTGAGAATAAAGAAAAAGACGGAGTCAAAACTTATTATACCAAGGGAGATGCCAATCAGGATAAAGATGATTGGAATATTTCTCAAAACATGGTTTTGGGTAAAGTCGCTTTTACGATTCCTAAACTAGGGTTTTTGATTACTTTTAGCAAAACCCCCTTGGGTTTTGCCATATTTGTTTTGTTTCCCGGTATGTCAATTATTTTTTCTGAAATAGCTGCCCTGGTTTTTTACGTAAAAGAATTAGAGGAAAAGGCAAAAAATGTTCAAGTTCTCTCTTAAAGTATTTTTACTTACAGTTTTGATCGGTACCACTTTTGAATTGATGGTGGTAGCGGCCTACGGTGCTTTTGCTGCTTCATCTGCAATTCCCGATAATGTTTTTACTACCGGTTTTTGGGCTGCTGTATCTCCCACTCCCTCTGAAACCCCTACACCTACTCCCAGTCCTACCAATACTCCCACTCCTACCATTACTCCCAGTCCGACGGTGACTCCTACAACCGGTCCCAGTCCTACTCCTGTTTCCGGACTGGTAGCCTACTGGAAGATGGATGAAGGATCAGGAACTACGGTTACCGACTCTTCAGGTCACGAACATACTCTTACTCTACAGAACTTTGATCCCAGTTCAGGCTGGACTCCTGATATACCTGTTACCAGTCTTGTATCTAATACCGGCTCGCTTCTTTTTGACGGTGTAGACGATGTAGGTTTAGCAAGTGATGATCCCGCTTTTAATCTTACTTCCTCTTTCACTCTGGAAGCCTGGATTAGAGCAGATTCTCAGCCTGGAGATGTTGGTCTTATCTCTAAATTTGATGGTAGTAATGGTTATCTACTCTATATGGGTCAAACAGGACAAGTCTATAACGTGATAAACAATAACTTGACTAATTTCAATGACGCAGACTTACGTGATAACTCCTGGCATCATGCAGCCATGGTCTGGGATGGATCTAGCAGATTTCTCTATGTAGATGGACTGTTAAAAGCAAGTGGATCATGGACAGAAGCGCCTGTTACTACAAGCCTTGCTCTAATGGTTGGGAATTATTTCCCGGGAGCTGATATCCCCCGTAACTTCAAAGGCAATATTGATGAAGTGAAGATCTACAATACCGCCCTTTCCCAGCCAGAGATTATTAATGACGCAGGACTTTCCGGAATCATTCTTCCCCCTTCTCCCACCCCCAGTGAAACCCCTACACCTACTCCCAGTCCTACCAATACTCCCACTCCTACCATTACTCCCAGTCCGACGGTGACTCCCGTACCTGTGGTTTTAAATGAATTTATGCCTCATCCCACGCCAGGATCAGATTGGATTGAGATTTATAATTCATCCGATACTAATCGAAATATCTCCAACTGGACTTTAGAAGATATGGCACAAGTTGATCCGATTATTATAACAATACCCTCTGATACAATATTAAACACCAATTCTTATATGGTATTGAATGCTGGAAACCGATTAAACAACGATGGAGATACTATCTATTTGAAAAATAACTCAGGAGAGATCGTTGATCAAAAAACTTACCCACCCCCAAATATAGACCTCAATTTATCTATCGGACGGGATATAGATGGTATAGGTATCTGGAGACAATGCATTAACGCAACTCAAAATGCTTCTAACAACGGTAACTGTTAGTTATTATTAATATGATTATTATAAAAAGAATTATTACCATCACTTTGGCAGTCGTCCTGATACTTACCGGTTATTATTTTTACTCCCAGAATAAATCGGCCAGTGGTGTTGTTCGCGCTTTTGGCAGATTAAACGTGACTTTTCCGGGCGTGCCAATGTTTTCCGAAGTTAACTGGTATCCGGGTAAAATCGTTACCCGATCCATACTTGTGGAAAATACAGATCTGCAAACACGGAAAGTAGGTATCAAAGCGGTCAGCATAAATGATAATTCCAATCCGTTTTTGGCAGACATCTTAAAAATAATTATTATTACAAACGGGCAAATTATTTACGGAGAGGGTAGTTTAACCGGCAGTAAAACTCTGGCCGACTTTTATCGGGAAATTGTCGTCTGGCTGACGGATATAAACAGAAACGAAACGGCAAGTTATGATTTTCGCATCCAGATGGATGCTGGTGCCACCAATAACTATCAGGGTAAAAGTACAACCTTTGATTTATTCGTAGGAGCGGACGAGCGAAGCTTTTTAAGCTTTCCAACCATCCGTGCGTTACCTACTTTTCGAGTATTACCAACGCTTGCTCCTCTTCAGGGTATACGTTCCGCTATGGGTATCAGGTCTTTACCAGACAGATAATCGTATATTTTCTTGATCTTCTTGCGAAATTTTGCCACAATGATAGTAAATGTATCTTAAAGCCAATAATTTCTTACGTCATTATTTCTATCCCCATGAATCAAATAATTATAAAGCGCGAACACTCCATACATCCGCAATCGTTTTCTATATCACCCTTCTTCTTGTCTTCCAGTTGATACCCGGGTTTATTAAATTTACTCAACCAAACGTTTTAGGTTATGCTACAAATATAACTCTTAATTCAGTTTTGGATTTGGTCAATCGGGAAAGAACTAAAAATAATTTAGCTCCTTTGAGTCTTTCACCGCAACTCACTACGGCAGCGACACAAAAAGCAGCTGATATGTTTACCAAAAATTATTGGGCCCATGTATCTCCTACCGGAGTTAGTCCATGGCAATTTATCACTTCCTCAGGTTACTCATATCTATACGCAGGAGAAAATTTAGCCAAAAGTTTTAGTTCTTCCGAGGAAGTTGTTGCTGCCTGGATGAACTCACCAACACACAAGGCAAATATTTTGAAATCCGAATATAGCGATATTGGCCTTGCGGTAATGAATGGTTCATTAAACGGTGAAGAAACGACTTTGGTAGTACAAGAGTTTGGTACCAAAGTAAATAAAGAGCCCATTTCAAAAAAAACCGTTTCAGAAAATGTGAAAGATAATCTAGTTAAAGAAGTGGAGCCAGTGATTCAAACTGGTTCTGTTTCGCAAGCAGGTGATACGACCGCCAAGGCAGTTTTCCCATTTCGGATTTCTAAAACGATGTCTCTGATAATTACTGAGTTTATGCTGGTTATTTTATTTCTTGATAGTCTTTATATGTGGAAATACAAAACTTCGAGGCTTAGCAGCCGGAGTTTGGCGCACATTATTTTTTTCCTAAGCCTGATTGGAGCTATAGGTATGACCGGAATTGGAGTTGTGCTCTGAGATTATATGCCTAAAAGTATTATACACTTCGTTCATTATCTAAGTTTGATTTTAATTTTTGTGGTCGGAGGATATTTTTTTTATTATTTTCGACCTTTTCCCGACAAACAATTTGCAGTAGCTACCGCGGGTGCCATTATTTATATTTTATGGGGAGTAATTCATCATTTAGTTGAAGGTGATTTTCATCTCAAAATTATGGTAGAATATCTAGTTATTGCTATTCTTGGGCTTGTGATAGCCCGGGGGGCTATTTTTCGATAACCCTATGAAAGGTGTAATTTTAGCCGGTGGTTTAGGAACAAGACTCTATCCGCTTACCTATGCCACCAATAAACATTTATTGCCTGTCTATAATCAGCCGATGATCTTTTATCCGATCAGAACTCTGGTCGGAGCCGGGATAAGTGACATACTGGTCATTACAAGCGGCCCCCATGCCGGACATTTTATCCGTGTTCTTAAAAATGGTAAAGAACTTGGAGTGAAACACCTGGAATACGCTTATCAGGAAAAGCCAGACGGAGGTATTGCTGATGCTTTACTCCTGGCTGAAGATTTTGCCGATAACGGAAATATCACCGTTATTTTAGGTGATAACACTACGGACAGCGATATCAAAAAAACTGTAACCCAATTTAAAAAAGGTGCGGTAATATTTTTGAAAAAAATTGACGACTTGGAATATTTGAGGAAATTCGGTGTAGCCGTATTTGATGAAAAAAACCAAGAAAAAATTAAAACTATCGAAGAAAAACCACAGCAACCAAAAAGTCATTATGCAGCAACTGGACTTTATATCTACGATAACCAAGTCTTTTCACACATCAGGAAATGCTTCCCCTCACGCAGGGGTGAGATTGAAATAACCGACGTAAATAATCTTTATATAAGAAATAACCAACTCTCCTGGCTAGAACTTGAAGGGTTTTGGTCTGACGCCGGGACTTTTGAGAGCTTATCCAAGGCTAATCAGTATTGGGCGAACAAAATAAAAAATGAAATATAATTTTATTTCAGGCGTCTTATTAAAAAAACTGGTCCGTCATAAAGATGAGCGTGGTTTTTTTGAAGAACTTATTAGAGTAAACGATAAGTTTTTTAAAGAGGGTTTTGGACAGTTATCTCACTCACTCATGTATTCCGGTGTGATAAAAGCATGGCATATACATAAAACTCAAATAGACTGGTGGTATACAGGAAGAGGTGATTTAAAAGTGGCTCTTTATGATTTGAGAAAGTCTTCACCAACTTATAAACTTCTTAATGAGTTTTGGCTTGGAGAACATGGAGAGAATATGATGATTAAAATTCCTCCCGGGGTAGCTCATGGTTGTAAGGTTGTTGGAGATATAGCCGAATTATTTTATGTTACCTCAAAGATTTATAATCCGGAAGAAGAAGGCCGACTCGCTCACGATGATCCCAAGATCGGTTATGATTGGTTTAAATCTCCTCCCATTACATAAGTGATAGTAGGTCGGTAATTTATCATAAAATATGTTAAATCCTTGGAAAACAATTTCCAGAAAAAAGGTATATAAGAATCGATACTTGACAGTTTATGAAGATCAGGTGCAATTCTTGGGGCATAAAAAGTTAAAATATGCCATTGCACAGCGTTCAGACTTTGTGTTGGTAGTTCCACTTGATCATGACAAGACTACTTGTTTAGTCGGTGAATACAGATATACTTACAGGAAGAAATCCTGGGCTTTGCCCTCCGGCTATATCGAAGATGGAGAAACTCCTCTACAGGCTGCTAAAAGAGAATTGGAGGAAGAAACGGGTATGAAAGCTAAAGAATGGGTGAGTTTAGGAATGATTCAGTTAGCCGCCTCAGTTTATAAAGCTCGAGGGTATTTATTTCTAGCTTCGAACCTGAACGAAACTACTCCTAAAGATGATCCGCTGGAAGTTATAGAAACAAAAAAACTTTCCCTAAAATCTGCTGTTAATATGGTCATGGCGGGAAAATTAGATCAATTAGCGACTTGCTTTTCTTTATTAAAAGTGGCCAAGTTACTGGAGTCATAATAAATTATGAAGATTTTAATTACGGGTGGAGCTGGTTTTATCGGCAGTAATTTTATCCATTATTGGCTTAAGAATCATAAAGAGGATTATCTTCTCAATCTTGATAAATTAACCTACGCAGGAAATTTAGAAAATCTCAAAGAGATTCATTCACATGCTCATTACCAATTTGTCAAAGGCGATATTTGTGATTCTAAGATAGTTCATGAGGTTATGAAAGGTAGAGATGTCGTAGTTCATTTTGCCGCTGAAAGTCATGTTGACAGATCTATTATGACGCCCGCTATTTTTACCCAGACGAATGTTAACGGTACATTAATTCTTCTGGAAGCGGCGCTGAAAAATAAAGTATCAAGGTTTCATCATATCTCAACCGATGAAGTTTTTGGTTCCTTAGGATTAGAGGAGAAAAGCAAATTTTCCGAAATCTCCCCGTATCTACCCAGAAGTCCTTATGCAGCCAGTAAAGCTTCTTCGGACCATTTTGTGAGAGCTTACTGGGAAACTTATGGACTGCCGATAACTATTTCTAACTGTTCCAATAATTTTGGACCATATCAGCATCCTGAGAAATTGATACCTTTAGCAATTACCAATCTACTAGAAGGTAAAAAAGTACCTGTCTATGGAAACGGTCGAAACGTCCGTGACTGGCTTTTTGTGGAAGATCATTGCCGGGCAATAGATCAAATTCTGACATCCGGTAAAACAGGAGAAACATACTGTATTGGCGGATTAACAGAAGACATATCAAATCTTGAGGTGATAAAAAAAGTGATAAAAATTCTGGGAAAGGATGAAAAATTGATTCAGTTTGTGCCGGACAGACCAGGGCATGATCTGAAATACGCCATTAACTGGTCCAAAATAAAAAATGAATTAAATTGGAAACCGCAATCCGATTTTGATACCTGGTTGAATATTACGGTAGGCTGGTATAAGAAAAATATTTCCTGGTGGAAGCGATTAAAAAATCTATCTTTTGAAAAATATTACCGGAAACAATATAACGACCTATGAAAACACCCATTTTAGTTACTGGTTTATCAGGATTAGTCGGGACAAGAATTGCGCAGTTATTGCAAGATAAGTATGATTTTGCCGATCTGAGTTTAGCCACAGGAATAGATATTACCAATTTTGATCAGACAGAACGAGAAATAAACAAATCACCGGCAAATATTATTCTTCATATGGCTGCTAAAACAGATGTCGATGCTTGCGAAGACGATAAAATTTTGGGTGAAGATGGCCTCGCGTGGGTAATTAACGTGACCGGAACAGAGAATATAGTTAACATTGCAAAGAAAACCGGTAAAAAAGTCATCTATATCTCGACGGATTTTGTTTTTGACGGAACTTCGGAGTTTTATACAGAAAAGGATATTCCTAACCCGGTAAACTGGTACGGCTGTACTAAGTACGAAGGAGAAAAGCTGGTTTTGGGTGGTTCAAGTAACGCAACGATTTTGCGGATTGCTTATCCATACAGATCGCATTTTGCCGAGAAAAAAGATTTTGCCAGAAGAATATTAGAAAAATTACAAAAAAAAGAAAAAATTCTTGCTCTGACTGATCATGTAATTACTCCTACATTTATCGATGATATTGCAAAGGCGATTGATCTTTTCTTAGAAAAGGAGTTACCGGGAATATATCATCTTGTAGGCAGTCAGAGTTTAACAGTTCTTGAAGCCGTAAAACTGATCGCCCAAAATTTCGGGTTTACTCCTATCATTGAGCCAGTGACACGGGCGATTTATTTTAAAAACGGCGCATTTCGTCCTTTTAAATTAGCTCTAAAAAATGATAAAATATCCAGATTGGGAATAAAAATTAATACTTTCGAAAGTGGACTTCTAGAATTTAAAAAACAACTAGAGCGGAAAAATTAATCATCTATGACAATTGCAGTAGTTGGACATGGTTATGTAGGGCTTGTGACCGCGGCAATTTTTGCTGATTTGGGTAATACTGTCTGGGTAGTAGGTCACACCAAGTCAAAAATCGAAAATTTAAGGAAAGGATTATCTCCTTTCTATGAACCTGGTCTTGAGGAGCTGATTAGACATAACTTAGGTGCAGGAAGACTCCATTTCACTCTAGATTATAGACAAGCCCTGGCTTTAGCAAAAGTAATTTTTATCTGTGTCGGTACACCGTCAAAGACTAGCGGTGAAGCAGATTTATCTGCGGTTTTTTTTGTTGCAAAACAGATTGGTAAAAACTTGATGAACTATGCTGTAATAGTGACCAAAAGTACCGTTCCTGTCGGGACGAATCGTAAAATAGCTTCTGTTATAAAGAAATATAAGCAGGCTGAATTATTTGACGTAGCCTCGTGTCCTGAATTTTTAAAAGAAGGAAGCGCAATTTCTGATTCATTAAACCCTGACAGGATAGTGATTGGATCAGATAGTCCAGTAGCCCGAGATATTCTTTTAGATTTGCATAAGTCCATCGATGGTGAACGGATTGTAACCACAATTGAAACTGCTGAGATGATTAAGTACGCTTCTAATGCTTTGCTGTCAGTAAAGATATCTTTTGCCAATGCCATGTCATTTATTTGTGAAGAAGTGGCAGCTGATGTTGAAATGGTTTTAACCGGAGTTGGTTTGGATAAAAGATTGGGAAGGTCATTTTTATATCCGGGCGTAGGCTATGGCGGCAGTTGTTTCCCAAAAGATGTAAAGGCGCTGATTGCCATTGCGAAAAAGTACGGATACGATTTCGAGCTCTTAAAAGCAGTTAATGAAATAAATTCAGATGCAAAAAATAAATTTGTGGAAAAGGTGATTAAAACACTAGGCGGTGTTAAAGGTAAAACTCTGTCAGTATTGGGTCTGGCGTTTAAACCAAATACTGACGACATGCGTGAAGCTCCGTCAATTGATATAATTAACAAACTGCAAAAGTATGGAGCGAAGATCAAAGCATATGATCCGGCGGCAATGGATAACGCTTCCAAAGTTTTAAAAAACGTAATATATTGTAAAAGTCCAAAAGAAGCTTCAAATGGAGTTGATGCATTGATTATATTAACTGAATGGAATGAATTCAAGCAACTGGATTTAAATGACATTAAAAAAGTCATGCATCATCCATATCTTTTTGATGGCAGAAATATTTATGACCCGGAGGCGTTAAAAAAAACAGGATATTATTATAAAGGTGTTGGTAGAATTTAAAGAGGAGGAAAAATGGTGAGTAAAACAGGAAATAAGAAAGCGTTGATTACCGGTATAACTGGTTTTGCAGGCAGTCATCTGGCGGAACTTTTATTAAGCGAAAAAGTTGAGGTTCATGGTATCCAGCGTTGGAGATCAAAGAGTGATAATATCGACGATTTTAAAGAAAAAATACATTTTCACGAGGCAGATCTGTTAGATGCTCATTCTTTGTATAAAGTTATAGATGAGGTCAGACCGAGCTTTATTTTCCATTTAGCGGCCCAATCTTATGTTCAGTCATCATGGGCTTCTCCAGCTAATACTTTAGAAGTCAATATCATCGGTACCGTACATTTATTTGAGGCGGTAAGAAAAAGTGAGCTGAATATTCCTATTCAGATAGCCTGTTCTTCAGAAGAATATGGTAAGGTTTTACCCGATGAATTACCAATTAGAGAGACTAATCCTCTGAGGCCATTGTCTCCCTATGCAGTTTCAAAAATAGCTATGGATTATTTAGGTTATCAATATTATCGGAGTTACGGAATGAAAATTATTAGAACCAGAGGGTTTAACCACACAGGTCCGAGACGAGGAGATGTTTTTGCTGAATCCACTTTTGCAAAACAAATTGCTGAGATAGAGAAGGGTAAGAAAGAGCCGGTTGTCCATGTAGGAAATTTAGAGGCAAAAAGGGATTATACAGATGTACGTGACATGGTGAAAGCCTACTATTTGTCAGTTCAAAAATGCCAGGCAGGCGAAGTCTATAATATCGCCACAGGTAGTGCTTGGAAAATTGGCGATGTTTTAGACTTTATGCTTTCCTTGAGCAAGAAAAAAATAAAGATCATCGAAGACAAAGATAGAATGCGTCCGTCTGATGTAGCAGTTTTAATTGGGGATGCTTCTAAATTTAGAAACCAAACAGGCTGGAAACCGGAGATACCATTTACAAAAACGATGACTGATTTACTGAACTATTGGCGTAAGAGAGTATAGAAAAGATGTTAGAGAATGAAAATAGCAAAAAAATATCTGATAACAGGTGGAGCCGGATTCATCGGATCGCATTTATGTGATAAGATGCTTGAAGATGGGAATGAAGTATATTGTATAGATAATCTTATCACAGGAAGTAAGAAAAATATTTCCCATCATTTTACCAATCCGAGGTTTCATTTTATTGATCATGATGTTATAAAACCCTTAAATGATCAGCTTATTCGTCAAATAAAAGGTCTGGATTACGTATTTCATCTGGCTTCTCCAGCTAGTCCGCCACAGTATCTCAAATTATCAATAGAGACATTACTTGTCAACTCAATTGGAACATATAATTTACTGGAGTTAATAAAAGAATCCAGGGCAATTTTTATCCTGGCATCTACCTCTGAAGTGTATGGAAACCCAATCGTACATCCTCAGAAAGAAAACTACTTCGGTAATGTTAACCCTGTCGGTCGAAGAGCTTGTTATGATGAGGGTAAACGATTTTCCGAAAGTTTAACGATGGAATTTTATCGTAAATATCATCTTAAAACTAGAATTGTGAGAATTTTTAATACCTTTGGGCCTAGAATGCAGGTGACTGATGGAAGAGTAATTTCTAACTTCATAACTCAAGCTTTGTCAAATAAGGATCTGACTGTTTATGGAAGCGGTAGTCAGACCAGGTCATTTTGTTATATCACTGACATGGTGGAGGGACTGATCAAAGTTTCAAGGGGTATGAATTTAGATGGAGAAGTAATTAATTTAGGCAACAGGGATGAAAAATCAATTAATCAAATAGCTGGACTTATTATTAAACTTTCCCGATCCAACTCTGAGGTTGTCAAAGTTTCAGCAAGGATTGAAGATGATCCTGACAGACGTCAACCCGATATTACAAAAGCGGTTAAACTCACTGGTTGGCAACCCAAAGTCACACTGGAGAAAGGACTTATCAAAACCATCGAATACTTCAGAAGTTTATGAAGATAGTTCATATTATTCCCACCTTTAATGAAAAAGAAAATATTGGTCAGATTATTGAGGTTATAACTTTGGTAGGAAAAAAATATCCTCAGTGGCAGAATGAAATATTGGTTGTTGATGATTATTCTCCAGATGGAACAGCACAATTAGTCATAAAGTTGCAAAAAAAATATCGCCATCTTCATTTACTGCAAAAAAAGAAAGAAGGTTTAGGTCGGGCATTAATATATGGTTATGACTATGCCATAAAAAAATTAAAAGCGGATGTGGTAATTCCCAATGACGCTGATTTTCAATGGGATCCAAAAGATTTCCCCAAACTTATTAGAAAGATAGAAGAAGGTTATGATGTGGTAGTGGCTTCCCGGCATATAAAAGGGGGGTCGGTAATCGGCTGGAATTGGTTCAGAAAGCTCAATCATGATATTTCAAATTATTTATTAGCCTGGTGGGTCGCTGGAGTAAAAGAAGTTAAAGATCATGCAGGTAACTTTAAAGCTCTCAGAGTCAAAGGTTATTTGGATAAGGTACCGCTCTCTCAAATGGAAAATGCAGGTTTTTCCTTTCAGTTACATATATTATATGAGCTGTCAAAAGTAGGGGCTAAGTTTATAGAAGTTCCGGTAGTGTTTCGGGAAAGAAAATTGGGTCAATCCAAAATAGGTTTCAACCGCTATTACCTTCGAGATATTATCGAATATATCAGAAGCAGTATATTGATTAGACTTGAGAGATCTCCAAGTTTTTTTAAATACCTTGTCGTGGGAGGAACCGGTTTTACGATCCAGCTTGTCTTGGAGTACTTACTAATTCTAATTGGTCATTTCGAGGAAAGTAACGCTGTTTCACTTGGGGCTGAAGCCGCGATAATTTCAAATTTTTTCCTGAATAATTACTGGACTTTTTCTGGTAAAAAAATCAGGGGACTTAGATTATTACGCAAATTTCTCCAGTTTAATTTTGTTTCAATAGGTTCCATCATTATTCAAAAAGCGGTGATTATGATCGGAACAATTTTTATCAGC
This sequence comes from Candidatus Gottesmanbacteria bacterium RIFCSPLOWO2_01_FULL_39_12b, assembly GCA_001780955.1. Classification (GTDB taxonomy): domain Bacteria; phylum Patescibacteriota; class Microgenomatia; order 2-02-FULL-39-11; family 2-02-FULL-39-11; genus 01-FULL-39-12b. Next base: position 34,582 of record MFJR01000007.1, read on the forward strand.
CGTGATATTTACTTCGTTTTAATTTTAAACGTCATCACGATAATCTTTTTGGTTATTCCTTATAGCTATTTCATCTATAACCGTTTTATCTGGAAAACCAAGAAAAAATAAATGACGAAAAAATATCTCTTTATTTTCATCCTTATTGTTCTTTTGGGAGCATGGCTTCGATTTTACAGAATTAGAGAATACATAACCTTTCTGGGTGATGAGGGTAGAGACCTAATAGTAGTCAAAAGGATGTTGATTGATCATAAGTTTACCTTGTTAGGACCTATTACAAGCGTGGGTTCAATGTATATGGGACCAATCTATTATTATTTTATGGCCCCATTTTTATGGTTATGGAATTATGACCCGGTTGGTCCGGCGGTCATGGTCGCCTTTTTTTCTGTGGCGACACTTATTCTTTTATATCTGCTCTGTGCAGAATTTTTTATCTTTGGAAGTATCGGTTTAATCGCTACGTTTTTATACGCAATTTCTCCACTTCCGATTATCTATGGTCATTCTTCCTGGAATCCGAATATTGTTCCGTTTTTTTCATTACTTACCATTTATTCCCTTTTAAAGGTGGTAGTTAAGGTTGAGAAAAAATGGCTGTCGGTAATTGGATTATCATTAGGAGTCTTATTCCAATTGCACTACGTTTCATTTATGTTTATTCCAATCCTGCTGGGAATTTTGATTTTATTAAAATTTCGTATGACGCTGGTAAATTATCTTAGCCTTATTTTCTTCTTTTTAATCTCTTATTCACCTTTTTTAGTTTTTGAATTCAGGCATCAATTTGTAAATCTCGGAGGAGCATGGCGTTTCATTTTGGAAAATAATAGGAATAATATTGAATTAGTAACCCGGCTTGGTCTAGCTTGGCATACGATTACCGATGTTTTCGTCCGTATTTTTTGGCGCCTGATAGTTATTGAAAACGCGGAATTTACTAAATTATTTATAGTTTTATTGAGCGTTCTAATAATATGGAGTTGGAATTATTTTAAGAAACGCCCCAAAAGTTTTTTAACCCTAAAAGTAATCTTGTTATGGCTGGGAATTGGTATTCTTTCTTTTGCACTATATCAAGGGAGTATTTATGATTACTATTTCGGCTCTCTATTTCCAGCCCCTTTTATTCTTACCGGAGTGGCTATCTTTATATTAGGTAGAATTAGTAATTTCGGCAAGTATATTTCTTATCTAATATTCATTATCTTATGTTTTTTTAATCTCAAAAACAGTCCTTTACGAATTCCACCAAGCAACCTAGTAAAAAATACTGAAATTATTGCCAGATTCGTATATGATAAGACAGAAGGTAAGCCATATAATTTTGCTCTGATTGCCGGAAAAAATTCTGATCATGCTTATCGTTATTTTCTTGAGCTTTGGGGCAGATCACCCATAACTCTCGAAATTCCGCAGAAGGATTCCGAGCGGAAATCAGTTACTGATCAATTATTGGTTATCTGTGAAGAAAAAGTATGTCAGCCGCTAGGACATCCTTTATGGGAAATTGCTGGATTTGGGATGGCAGAAATAACCGATGAATGGACTGTTGTAACAGCAAAAGTTTTTCGTTTAATTCCCCTTAAAGAATCAAAGGAATCTTAAAAAACATGAACAATATTTATTTATCTGTGATTATTCCCTGCTATAACGAGGAAAGAAATATCAGGCTTGGAGCGTTGGAGAACGTAGCCCATTTTCTGAACAAAAAAATTTTTCCTTGGGAGGTCTTAATCGTTGATGACGGAAGCCAGGACGAAAGCCCGGATCTTATTAAGAAATTTATTAATGAACATTCCAATTTTAAGCTTTATACCATCAAACATCAGGGGAAAGCCTCTGCTGTAGTTGCCGGTGTCGAAAACGTGAGCGGAGAATATATTCTTTTTACTGATTTGGATCAGGCTACGCCCTTAAACCAGATAGACGTATTACTTCCCTGGTTTAATAAAGGATACGATCTTATTATCGGGTCCAGAAATAATAAACGTCGGGGCGCACCGTTTCTACGAGTTGCTATGGCTAGAGGTTTTATGTGGCTAAGGAATATAATACTAAACTTAGGGATCAGGGATACCCAATGTGGATTTAAAGCATTTACCAAAGTCGCCGCCAACAAAATTTTCCCCAGATTAAAAGTATTTGGTCTAAACAGAAAAGTTCATGGCTCCACCGTGACGGCTGGATTTGACGTAGAACTTCTCTTTGTCGCTAAAAAGCTTGGCTTTAAAATCGTTGAAATTCCGGTTGAATGGCATTATCAGGAGACCAGACATATCAATGCAGTCAGAGATTCCTGGGAAGGTCTATTAGATCTTGTGAAAATACGTTTGAACAGTATGCTGGGAGTATACGAAAATAGGTAATCATTACATGGACAGTAAGAAATTTTTACTTATCTCTCTTTTAGTTTCCGGAGTTCTTTTTTTGTTTTCAATTTATACCTACACCCAGATCGATTTGAATCTCACACTCTCGTCTAATATATACTATCAAGACATTCAAAAAACTCTTATTTATCTGGGTTATTTTAACCGTTCTCTCTCAACTTTAATATTTTTAATTTTTATCATTGCTTTGTTTGTTATTTATTTCATTTTAATCAGACTTGTAAATCAGGAAGAATTGACAAGGAATCAAATTATCTGTTTGGTGATGATTACGGTATGTTTTTTGATTTTTGCCTATCCGGCATTTTCACACGATATTTTTAATTATATGTTTGATGCCAGAATTATTACAAAGTATCACCTTAATCCCTATTTATATAAAGCCCTGGATTTCCCCGATGATCTATGGATTCGTTTTATGCATTGGACTCATCGGACATATCCTTATGGGCCTGTCTGGTTAATTATCACTTTACCATTATCAATACTGGGATCGGGGAAGTTTGTACTTACCTTACTTCTTTATAAATTAGCCTTTGCATTTTTTCATTTGGGTAACATTTTTATAATTTACAAATTACTATCTAGATTGAAGGCAAAAAATACCTTCTCCGGGGTTGTTTTTTATGCCTTTAATCCGTTAGTGATAATAGAATCACTGGTTAGTCCGCATAACGAAGTGATGATGCTTTTTTTTCTACTTTTATCTTTATATCTTTTTTACACTCAAAAAAATTATATAAAAGGAGCTATCTGCCTATTTCTTTCCATAGGGATTAAATTTCTGACCATCATCCTGATGCCATATTTCATTTGGAAAAAATTTATCCTTAAGGAAAAATCAGCAAATTTTAACCTGATGTATATTTATTTACTATTAGCTTTGGTGATATTTTTTGAGACACTCTACCGGGAACCTTATCCATGGTATTTCATTATTCTGATCGGGACAGGATCATTGATTCTGCAAATGAAATATGTCTACGGGATATCAACTGTTATAAGTCTGGCAGCCATCCTGCGCTATGCCCCGTATCTTTATACAGGCAGTTATACGGATTGGGTTGTTCTTATGCAAAATATATTGTTTATAACTGGCCTAACTTTTTTCCTTTGTTTTGTGATATTGGATATAATCAGATTAAAGATCAAAAAGAGTTTATGATCGAAATAATTCCGATTATTTGTGTTGTCCTATTAACCTTCATAACCCGGGTTTATAATTTATTAAATATCCCCATTTTTACAGATGAAGCAATTTACATACGCTGGGCTCAAATAGGTTTGGCAGATCCGGCTCACAGGTTTATCGCTTTGACAGACGGTAAACAACCGCTTCTGACGTGGTTAATGTATCCGTTCCTGAAAGTATTTTCTGATCCTCTACTTGCCGGCAGAATGGTATCCGTATTATCAGGGATGATTAGCGTAGTTGGAGTGTATTTTGTCTCAAAGGAATTATTTAACAAAAAAACAGCCTTAGCAAGTTCACTTATTTATGTATTTACGCCCTTCATGCTTATCTATGATCGTTTGGCGCTTATGGATAGCTTACTTTCGTGTTTTGGAATTTGGAGTCTCTATTTGGCTACCATACTTATTCGTCGTCTGAGGCTGGATACTGCTTTAATTTTAGGGATGGTGATTGGTTTAGGACTATTAACCAAATCCTCAGCTTTTTACTATTTACTTCTGGCTCCTTCAAGCTTAATCGTATTTGACTTTCGGATTAAAAATAGAACCAGGCGTTTAATAAAATGGCTGGGTTTATTTGGTTTAAGTTTTTTTATCGCTCAAATTATGTATAACAGTTTGAGGCTTTCTCCATGGTTTTATCTTATAAGACAAAAGAATTATTCATTTATCCTGACTCTTTCCGAATTTCTCCTTTCACCATTTGCCCTGTTTATTTCAAATATGAGGGGGTTATGGGAATGGTTAAGTGGATACCTGACTCTACCTTTAATAATAATTGTGATTATCGGAGGTGTTAGAGCATTAATAAGAAAAGATCTTAAAGTTTTATATTTATTTTTATGGTTTTTTACTCCTTTTATTTCGCTGGCATCTTTTGGAAAAGTAATATTTCCCCGCTTTATGCTTTTTATGGTTATTCCACTCCTGATTATTGCCGGAAACACTCTAACTTTATTTTTAAATAGGGCCAAGCAAAAAATAATTTGGGGCGTTTTTGTAATTATTTTAGTGTTTGCTCTTCCTTTATATAATACATATCTGGTACTCTATTCTCCTTCGGATGTCATAATTCCACAGGTGGATAGGAATCAATTATTTGATGATTGGCCGTCCGGATTTGGGGTAAGAGAAGTAATCGACTATTTAAATGAAAAATCAAAAGACGGGAAGATCGTTATAGGCACTGAAGGGACATTTGGATTATTTCCAACGGTATTTGAGATATATCTGGGTTTAAATAGGAACGTTGAGATTCATGGATATTGGCCGGTTGGTGAAGTTCCTTCAGAATTATTAGCCGCAGCCACACAATACCCTACATATCTTATCTTTAAAGAAAAACAGGAAATTCCTTCCAGCTGGCCATTAGTTCTAATTAGTAAGTACCAGAGGGGCAGAGGTAATACATACCTCCTTTTTTATCAAGTACTTGCAAAAAATAAAAGAAAGTAAACTAAATACTAGGTGCATATGAAAAAATTCATTCTCTTGTTTCTAATTGTTATTGTTATTTTTCTTTATACCAGGCCCTTTTTTCATAGTGGATTTATTACTACCCATGACGGAGAGTGGTCTATCGTAAGGTTATCTGAGATGTATCGGGAATTAAAAGATGGTCAATTTCCTCCGCGCTGGTCGGATTATCTTAACCACGGATATGGTTATCCTCTATTTTTATTTACTTACCCGATGCCTTTTTATCTGGGTTTAATTTTTAAATTAGCCGGTTTCGGATTTATAAGTTCTATAAAAATTCTTTTCGTTGTAAGTGTCTTAGTATCAGGACTGGCAATGTTTGAGCTGGGAAGAGAACTGATAGACGATTATGCGGGTTTGTTGTCTTCGATATTCTATATTACGGTTCCTTATAGACTGGTAGACCTATACGTACGTGGTTCTATTGGCGAATCTCTGGGTTTTGCCTTGCTTCCTTTATTATTTCTTTTGGCATTGAGATTTATCCGTCGACCGACTAGTTTTAGTTTTAGTTTGCTTTGTTTAGCGCTGGCTTCTTTAGTTTTGATACATAACGTAACCGCCATCTTATTTTTTCCGGTCTTTTTAGGTTTCTTTATTGCAGTTACGTTTATTCAAAAAAAACATAACTTCATTTTTTCGATTAAGTATTTAATATTAATAATATTGGTAAGCTTAGGACTTTCTGCTTATTTTTTTATTCCTGCACTAGTTGAAAAAAAATATCTCGTACTTTCAACTATGAAACTGGCTGATGTTTCAGAAAACTTTATCCGTATTACTGATTACCTCAACTCTCAATGGAGTTATGGAAGCAAACCGTCGGTCAGATTAGGGGAAACCCTTATTATTTCTTCATTAATCTCACTGAGTCTGGGGCTTGTCTTAGGTAACAAGGTTAAAAATAAATTTTTTCCACTATTACTTTTCATCCTAATGTCACTTGGATTTATAATCTTCTTTTCGAATTCAGCTTCAAAGATATTTTGGCAGTTTCCGCCGCTGTCGTGGATAGACTTTCCTTGGAGACTGACTCTGATTTTAGTATTTTTGCTGTCATTTTCTACTATTTTTCTGGCTTTAAATAAATATTCAAAAACGATTGGCATAATTTTGGTGCTTTTTGCTATTTTTGGTAATCTCAATTTTGTGAATCCTAGCGGATATATAGATAAGGAAGATGCTTATTATCTGACTAACGACGCAACGACCACCTCCAAAGATGAATTGATGCCGGTTTGGGTTGTTGATAAGCCTAAAAATCGTTTTCAAAAAAAAGTCGAAATTCTAGAGGGGTTAGCTCAAGTTCGAGATTTACAATATAATTCTAAGCAAATTAATTTTCAGCTTGATCTATTTTCAGATAGTCTTGTGAAGATAAATACAGTTTATTTTCCCGGCTGGCAAATCACCGCCTCATCAAAGATTATCCCGATTTCTTATCATAACTCAAATGGTACTATACAGTTCTGGTTGAATTCCGGGACTTATACAATCCGGGGAAATTTTAGGGAAACTCCAATAAGGTATTACTCAAACCTTCTATCAATAATTTCTTTGTTGTTTTTAGCTTTGATAAATATTGTTTCCCTGAAATACAAAAAAATATTTTCATGATATGATTAAACGTAAATTAACCCTCTTTCTCATTTTTTTCCTTTTGATTCTGTCGCTTCCATCCGTTAAACCGTTTATAAACCGCGGCTTTTTCCCCATGCATGACGATACCCAACCGGCGAGAGTTTACGAGATGGCAAAAGCATTATCCTATGGGCAATTTCCAGTCCGCTGGGTTCCTGATCTGGGTTATGGTTACGGTTATCCGCTTTTTAATTACTATGCGCCATTACCTTACTATGCAGGCGCCATTTTTTCTCTTTCGGGATTGGACGCTATTATTTCTGCAAAAATAATGTTTGTAATCGGAATCATATTGGCAGGCATCACGATGCTTCTGCTGGTAAATTATTTAGCCAACCCTTCTGCTGGTATTGCCTCAAGTCTTCTATATCTTTACGCTCCTTACCATGCCGTCAATATTTATGTCAGAGGAGCGGTGGGGGAAATATACGCTTATGGTTTTATGCCTCTTTATATTTTAGGCCTGGTTATGATAATTAATAAAACCAAAAAAGATGTGAGAAACGGAATCATTTTAAGCTCCATCGGTTTAGCCGGTATAATCCTTTCCCATAATATTCTTGGGATGATAACTGGCTATTTTACGTTAGCTTTTATGATACCGTATTTAATTTATTTGATTATAAAAAAGAGTAAACTTACCGTTTTTTTTGTTCTAACGTTAGCATTATTCATGGGTGTTGGACTTTCAGCTTTTTTTGCCTTGCCTGCGATTGCAGAGAAAGATTATAGTAATGTATCCAAAATAATATCAGGAGGAAGTGATTATTACTTGCATTTTGTAACTTTAACTCAGCTGTGGGATTCCAGTTGGGGTTTTGCCGGTTCTGCCCCAGGTGTTGAAGATGGTATGTCGTTTAGAATCGGTAAGCTCCACGTCATTTTTGCGAGTATTTCTATTATCCTGCTTGTATTTTTTTATTATTGGAAAAGGATTCCAAGACTTAATCTAAGAACCAAGCAACCAGTAAAAGGATTATACCCAATTCTTGTAATTATGTTCTTTATTTCAATTTTTTTAATGATCGAACAATCGAGTTATATCTGGAAAAATCTACCCGGGTTCTCTTTTATACAGTATCCTTGGAGGTTTTTAAATTTTACTGTTCTCTACGCTTCAATTCTCATTTCCGTATTATTTCTTGCCCTAAAAAAAAACCACCAATTGTATTTATGTTTACTTATCTTACTGCTGGTATTAGGGTCTTACCCGAATCTGTTTACACCTCAAGCGATTCGATCTGTGAAGTTGGAAGATTATGTAAGTTACGATAATTTACGCAATAAGATTTCCAAAATCTCCGATGAATACCTGCCTGCCAATTTTGTAACTCCCAACCCCCCCAACGATCTATTCAGTATTGATCCGACAAACCCAGAGGTACAGATTAAGACATTGCATGACACTCCAACACAAAAGTCGTATATCTTGAATTCTAAAAGGTCGATTGATTTTTATCCCAATATTACTTATTTTCCCAGTTGGCGAGCAACTCTTGATGATACGGTTATAACCATTAATAATTATCAGGGAAAAATTGGATTAGTGATTCCTGAAGGACAACATAGTTTAATTCTAAGTTTTGTTAACACCCAAATCCAACTGTTATCAAATTTTATTTCCCTTTCTTCCTTAATTTTGTTAGTATATGTATCATTGTTTTGGAAAGCAAAAATATATGTTTAAAAAGAAATCTGTTGAAGTAGTCGTACCTATCTATAACGAAGAGCTGGAACTGGCGACAAACATTATTAAACTACATTCTTATCTGAAGAAAAATCTAGTTAAATACAAATGGAAGATTACAATTGCTGATAACGCTTCAAAAGATAAAAGTTTGTTTATCGCTGAAAAACTCGCCAAAAGATTAAACAATGTGGGATTTATTCATCTTGACAAGAAAGGTAGAGGTAGAGCGGTAAAAAAAGCTTGGGGAATGAGTCCGGCAGATTTATTAGTCTATATGGATGTTGATTTATCTACAAATCTAGCTAATCTCCCTCAATTATTATCTGCCTTGACCAAAGGATATGATATCGCAATTGGTTCAAGATTACTTTCAAAATCTAGAGTGATTAATAGACCAATAAAGAGAGAAATTATGTCTCGCGGATATAACATTTTGATAAAATTATTTTTCGGCACTCATTTTTCTGATGCGCAATGTGGATTTAAAGCTGTAACTAAAAAAATAGTTAACAAATTGATACCCCATATACTTGATAATGCCTGGTTTTTTGATAGCGAACTCTTAATAATAGGAGAGAAAGCAGGTCTTAAGATTTATGAAGAACCGGTAACCTGGATTGATAATCCGGGTTCGACTGTCAGGGTATTACATACGATTAAAGGTGATCTATTAGGTCTTTGGAGATTATTTTGGTCTCGTCCTTGGAGAAGATTGTCAGGTAATTTATGATAAAACGATTACTTATCACTGGTGGCGCAGGATTTATTGGTTCTAATTTAGCGAAGCATTTTTTAGAAAAAGGATATCAGGTTACGATATTTGATAATTTTGTCCGCTTAGGAACTGATGATAATGCATCCTGGCTAAAAAAATTATTTCCCCAAATAACCATAATCAAAGGAGACATAAGAAATTATCAGGAAATACAAAAGGCTGTGGAAAATATAGATATCATCTTTCATTTAGCAGCTCAAGTTGCCGTGACGACTTCTGTAATTGATCCCAAAACGGATTTCGATATCAACGCTCTGGGAACTTTTAATTTACTCGAAGGGGTAAGAAAAGTAGGTCATAAACCGATCTTGATTTATTCTTCAACCAATAAAGTTTACGGTGAGATGGGGTCTGTTGGAATCAAAGAAAAATCTGGTAGATATGATTATAAAAATTTACCGTTTGGGATCTCAGAAGAGACTAATCTGGATTTTCATTCCCCCTATGGCTGTTCAAAAGGTTCTGCCGATCAATATGTAAGAGACTACGAAAGAATCTATGACCTACCTACCGTAGTCTTTCGTCAATCTTGTATTTACGGTCCTAGGCAGTTTGGATTGGAAGATCAGGGTTGGATCGCCTGGTTTATAATCGCAATTACTTTAGATAAACCCGTTACAATTTACGGAGATGGTAAACAGGTACGCGATGTTCTTTACATAGATGATCTGGTTAGACTTTTTGAAGTCGCTATCGAAAAAATTCATCTTGCAAGGGGTAAAGTCTACAACGTGGGCGGAGGTAGGAAAAATACCTTAGCGGTTTGGAGTGAATTTAGTCCGATTTTAACCAAGCTGGTTGGAAAAGTGATAAAAGTTAAGTTTGACAACTGGAGACCAGGTGATCAGAAAGTTTATATCAGTGACATCAGGCTGGTAGAAAAAGAATTAGGTTGGAAGCCAAAAGTAAAAGTTGAAGAGGGAATTAGAATTTTATATAACTGGGTACAGAAAAACAAAACTTTATTTATCAAATGACTCGATATAAGAGAATATTAGTTACCGGCGGAGCCGGATTTATCGGTTCTCATTTAGTGGATCGTCTTATCGATAAGGGTTATAAAGTGAGAGTGTTGGATAATTTGTATCCCCAAATACACCCCTTTGGTAAACTCCCCAATTACTTTAATAAAAAAGCAGAGTTCATCAAAGGTGATGTCACAAGCAGAAAAGACTGGTTAAAAGCTCTACGTGGCGTTGAAGCTATTTATCACTTTGCCGCCGCAGTCGGTGTAGGTCAAAGTATGTATGAAATCGAACATTATGTCAAAGTAAATAGTTTAGGAACGGCAATTTTCCTTGATATTCTGGCAAATAAAAAACACACCGTAAAGAAAATAATCGTTGCCGCCTCAATGAGTTCTTACGGGGAAGGAAGCTATAATTGTGGTGAGTGCGGTTTAGTTAGGCCCTCTCTTCGAAGTCATGAACAATTAGCCAGGCAAGATTATAACGTTTACTGTCCCCAGTGTAGCAGGATTGTTTCACCTGTTGCCACAAATGAAGAAGTTAAACAGAATTCTAATTCCATCTATGCGTTGGGAAAGAAAGAGCAAGAAGAAATGGTGTTAAATATTGGCATAGCATATAAAATTCCAGCCGTAACCTTAAGATATTTTAACGTTTTTGGAACCAGACAGAGCCTTTCTAACCCATATAATGGAGTTGTCGCTATTTTTATGAGCAGAATTAAAAACGGCAAACCACCGATTATTAATGAAGATGGACTTCAGTCCAGAGATTTCATCCATGTTAAAGACGTAACTTCAGCCAATATTGCCGCTTTAGAGAAGGATGAGGCCAATTATCAAATTTTTAATGTTGGCTCTGGAAAACCGATTCCGATTGTAAGAGTGGCGGAAATATTAATTTCTTTATACAAAAGCAAGTTGAAACCGGAAGTTACTTTCAAAGTCAGAAAATTAGACGTGAGGCATTGCTTTGCGGATATTAGTAAGATCTCTCAACTTCTTGAATGGAAACCAGAAGTAGAATTCGAAGATGGGTTAAAAGAAATTATTTCCTGGAGTCAAAGCGAAAAGGCGGTTGATAAGTTAGATTCTGCTTTACGAGAGTTAGAGCGTCGGGGTCTTCGATGAAAATCTCCTTTATCATCCCATTCCACAACGAGGAAAAAAACTGTCAGTTGATGATTGAGAAAGTTATCAAATTTGCCCGAGTAAATAAACTTGCATTTGAAATGGTTCCTGTCGATGATAGAAGTGATGATGATACCAGAAAAATATTGTTAAAAATGGCCAAAAAATATCCTCAAGTCCAGCCCGTATTCAGAAATCACGATGGTGAAGAAAAAGGCAACACTATGGGAAAAACACTCATTTTTGGTACCAAATCAGCAAAAGGGGATATTATTATCTGGACAATGGGCGATTTAGCGGATGACCCTTCTACTTATACCGATATAATCCAAAAATTAAATTCTGGGTATGATATGGTTTTTGGATCTCGTTATATGCCCGGTGGATCAAGGGGGAATTTAGATTTAATAAAAGCCTTTTTAAGTTCATGGGGTACGAGATTAGCAAGGTTGTTATTTGGGATACCGGTTCACGATATTACTAATGCCTTTAGGGGATTTAGGAAAGTGATGTTTAATAATATAATTCTTACTTCAACGGGATTTAGTATTTCTCCAGAATTTGCTATCAAAGCTTATCTTGCCGGATATAGACTTAGTGAGGTACCTACAGTCTACACTAATAGAGTTGCTGGTTTATCAAGTTTCAAGCTTTATTATATGACGGTTAGTTATCTTAAATTATACTTTTCCCTATTTATAAAATATATAATTCTGCGGCAAAAACATGATTTTATGCTTGGGAATTTTTAACTCTTTAACCACGATTTTTTATATTTATTAAAGCTATTATCTGCAATCGCCATTCGAATCTCTTCCATAAGTTGACCAAAAAAGTATAAGTTATGAAGTGTTGCCAATCGAAAAGCCAATAGTTCTTTTGAGCGGAATAAATGGTGTAAGTATGCTCTGGAATAGTTTTGACAAGTAAAACATTTACATTTCAAAACTGGCGCTTTCTTTTCAAGCGCGTTTTCAGATTTAGTGATATCATAACGGAATTTATTTTTTAGCCCCTTTTTTTTATCAAATATCCAACCCATTCTGCCCAGTCTTGTTGGGGTGACACAGTCTAAACTATCAATACCATATCCTACGCTCATTAAGATATCTTCTATTTCTCCAATACCCAAAAAGTGGACAGGTTTTTGTTGGGGTAAAAGAAAAGGCATAGTCCAATCAAGTACTGAAAACACTTTTTCTCTAGGTTCACGGCTATTGGCAACACTTCCGATGGCAAATCCCTCAAACGGAAGATTGCTCATAAAATTTGCGGAAATTTGGCGGAGATCCCTGAAAACCGATCCCTGTACAATTCCATAGAGAGCCTGACCATCTTTCTTTGCTTTTTGGGCCAGACACGTTTTAGCCCAAGTATGAGTTCGTTCCATAGATTTTTTCGCGTAGTTTTTTTCGATAGGATAAAACGTGCATTCGTCAAAAGACATCATGATATCCGAATTCAATTTTTGCTGTATCGCAATCGATTCTTGAGGACCTAAAAAAACGGTTTGGCCATCCCAAATTGATTTGAACGATATTCCTTTGTCGGTAATTTTAACCAGTCGTTGTGGATCACTTATATTTTGTCGAGGGCCGTGTTCACCTAAGCTAAATGCTTGAAAACCTCCGGAGTCAGTCATTAAAGAGCTTTTCCAGTTCATGAATTGATGAAGACCTCCAAAATGATTTACAATTTTGATACCAGGGTGGAAAATCATATGGTACGTATTTACGAAGAAGACGTCTATTAGGCAATATTTTATTTCGTCGGAGGTTAATGATTTAATACTTGCAGACGAACCAACTGGTACGAATGCAGGAGTGCGTATTTTCCCATGAGAAGTAAATATTTCTCCCAGTTTAGCATTTGATTTATTATCAGAGCTAAGTATTTCGAAGCGAAATTTTTTCATGTTTTCCGGTATAATACTGATATATTTTATGCATTATATATTAATCAAATGAAAAAGTATCAATATTCGAAATTCCATATCTATATTTTACTATTGTTAATTATTTTGGTTTCCGGCCTTCTTTATAAGAATTCTTTTACGGCCTACTTTTTTCAAGACGACTGGTTTTCCTTACGAATGAGCAACGCTAAAAATATCCAGGAAGTGATTGCTTTTTTTATTCCCAGATCTGACGTTGTATATTATAGACCGCTTGGAATGCAGATCCCTTTTTATATATTACATAGACTCTTTGGTTTAAATTCAATTCCATATCACATATTAATTTTCCTGACTCATTCAGTTAACATTTGTCTGATATTTTTCCTTATCAAACTTTTCACCAAAAAGAATTTTATTCCACTTTTAGTTTCTTATTTATATTCTATATCCCTGATTCACTATATCCCATTTTACTGGTTTGCCACCTATGCTTTTGTATTCGGACCGACTCTTTTTTTTCTTACCTTTATACTATTCAAATTATTTATTGACAACAAAAAAAAGATCTATTATTTTTTATCGTTAATTACGTTTTTAATAGGTCTTTTGATAAATGAGATGTTACTGCC
>MFJR01000007.1:48387-57398 GCA_001780955.1 Candidatus Gottesmanbacteria bacterium RIFCSPLOWO2_01_FULL_39_12b
GTTATCCTATTTTCACATCTCTGGATTTTCGGTAAAAAATCACTAATAAAAAAAGTATTCCCTTTTATTTATTTAGATATAAGTTATCTACTGATAAGATTCAATCTCTCTGAATTAACAAAGGCAGATGATTATAAATTAAATATTGGCTGGGTTACCTTAAATAATTTTAAGACTTATCTGTTGTGGAGTTTTAACTGGCCGGAAGAAATGAGAAATCAGTTTATCAGCTTTTGGAAGATTAATCCGCAATTTATTATTGATTTCCAATTTTATTTTTATATATTTTTAATCTCTCTAATAGTTAATATTATATTATTAGTTATTATTCCGATTTGTTTTTTAAAAGAAAATAATTTCAGTCGAATAAAAAAGACGATAAAATTTAGTCTGATTTGGTTCATCGCAGGACTCCTGCCGGTCATATTTTTTTCAAAACATTTTTTTTCCTATTATCTCCCTATTTCATTTGTGGGATTATTCTTAGGAGTTATAGTTTTATTTGATAATTTAATAACGAAAATTTACAAATTGCATATGAAATTAGCATATTTGCTGACATCACTTCTGGTCGTTAATTGGATGGTAAGTGTAATCGTGGCATCTGATTTCAATCAGAAAATCCATTGGGCGCCAAGACGTTCTAAGATTTCTAAACAATTAATTCAGAGTATAATCTCTGAATTCCCGGAAAAGAGTCTTCTGGCAAAAAATATTCTAGTACCGCTTACAGACGAAAATACGCTGGCTCTTAACAATCAAGACGGATTAAAAGTTTATTTTAGTGATGAAGAAATAAATACTGTTTATTTTAACCAGTAATGCATAAAAAAAATTATAAAAAGGTATTTTTTTATATTATTATTTTTATTTCCATAATTAAGTTGGTATCATTTATTGTGATAAATAGGCAATTTTTTCTTCAAAGATTTTCCCCAGAATATATAAGTCGTCTCTATTCCGAATCTCAATACGTTTTGGGAGAGAAATCAAAAGGTGGAATAGGCGATGACGGATTGTATGCGTACGCTGGGTATTACTATTTATTTCAAGGAGGAGATGTTTCAAACGTAAATTTTGAGCACCCTCCGCTAGGAAAGTATTTGATTGGTTTCTCTATTTTGTTCTTTGGAAATGAAAACGTTATTAATATCATTTATATAATCTTTCTTCTTATTTTGGTTTATAAATTAGGTTTGAGATTATTACGTGATAGGTTATTGTCTGCTTTATCGGTTGCGGTTCTATCTTTTGACCCCATATTTCTGGATCACTTAATCCGCTCGATGCTGGATCTACCATTTACTTTATTTTTTACAGGTGGAATTTACTTTTTTCTAAAAGGTTTAGAGAAGGATAAGTTTTTATTTCATTCATTTGTTTTATGGGGAATGGCATTTTCGACTAAATTTTTTCCGGCCTATTTCTTAATTTACGTTTATTCATTAGGCATCGTCCTTATATACCAGAGGAATTTAATTAAACCGTTTCTTTTAGGATCAATAACAGTACCAGTAATCTATATAGCCTTACATATCTCTTTTTTCTTCTATCATCCCTCACTGATTGAATTTCTTAGGCACAAAAAATGGATGCTTGCCTGGTTTACAGGAAGTCCTATCATTATTGGTAATATCTGGAGATTTATATTTACTGGTAATTATTTGGACTCTACAAGAAAAATGGCTTCGGATAAACATTGGAATACAGTGATACCTTTAATTGTTATTTTGGCAGTGGCCTCATTTAAAAAAATATTTATTCTTAACAAGAAATACCAGGATATATTTGTAATCTACGGTTTGTGTATATTTTATCTTATATATTTATCGTTTTTTACCGGAGGTATGCAGAAATTTCTCATGCCTATATACCCATTACTTATTATCTTAGCCCTAAATAATCTCCTGTTCATCTATAGTATAATAACCTCATGGAAGAAGAGGAATTGAGCCTTATCAAGAGGAAAATAGTAAGTGGCGTGGTCGCTTTGACATCAAGAACTTTTATACTACAAGTTATCGCTTTCGTTTCCACTTTTATCTTAACCATTCTTTTATCTCCATCGGTCTTTGGTGTTTTTTTCGTTGTTTCTGCTGTTATTTCCTTTCTGTCCTATTTTTCTGATATCGGTTTAGCTGCAGCTTTAATCCAAAAAAAAACCGAGCCGACCCAAAAAGAATTAACATCAGTTTTTACCCTGCAACAACTACTGGTGCTTATAATTGTAATTGGAGCCTACATTCTATCCCCGTATATCTCCCAATTTTATAAGTTGACCCCCGATGGAATTTTTTTGCTTAGATCATTAATCATTGCCTTTCTATTATCTTCTTTGAAGACGATACCATCAATCTTGCTTGAGAGAAAGCTAGAGTTTTCGCGTCTCATCATCCCGCAAATATTAGAAACTTTTTCTTTCTATCTGGTGGCTATATACTTAGCTTTCAGGGGATTTGGTATTAGCAGTTTTGCCTGGGCTGCAATCATTAGAGGGGTTGTTGGTCTGATCGCTATTTATGTTATTTCACCATGGCGAATAAGTATTGGAATATCTTATTCATCTATCAAAAGTCTCCTTTCTTTTGGTATTCCATTTCAGACTAATTCTTTTCTCGCACTAATAAAGGATGATTTAATGACCATATTTTTAGGTAAAGTTCTGCCATTTTCCCAAGTTGGGTATATAGGTTGGGCAAAAAAATGGGCAGAAACCCCTTTACGTTTAATTATGGATAGTATTATTAGAGTCACGTTTCCAGCTTATTCTAGGCTTCAGGATGAAAAAAAAATCTTAGGTATGGCCATGGGAAAATCTATTTTCTTTCTCGCTCTATTCATTTTACCAACAACCACTCTTTTGACAATATATATGAAGCCGATGATATTTTTAGTTCCTAAATATCTCAAGTGGGAGCCAGCTTTGACTTCTTTCTACTTATTTGCTTTCTCCTCGGTGATGGCAGCTTTCTCAAGTCCTCTGGTTAACGCTCTGAATGCCCTCGGTAAAATAAAAAGTACTCTTGTATTGATGGTAATTTGGACTACACTAACTTGGATCCTTGTTCCCTTATTGATATTTTTTTACGGATATATAGGTGTGGCGATTGCCGCTTTTGTCATGTCTTTTACAGTCTTTATTCCGATTTTAGTTACCAGAAAATATATCTTTTTCCCCTTGGGTTCTCCCTTGTTTAAGCCTGTCATTGCCACAATTTTTGTGGCAGTTATAGCTTTTCTTTCAAATATCTTCGTTAATAGTCTTGTAGGACTTATAATCTCTATATCGATTTCATTTTTGTCTTTCGGGTTAATCATCTGGTTTTGGATGAGAGAAGAAATTAAACCGTATTTGCCCAAATTCCTCAATTTATATTCGTGAAAAAAATTATATTTTTTTTCCTGATATTTCTTTTTTATCCCAGACAAATCATTGTCGCCGCAACTGATAATTATGTGACTGTAGTTAATCCTGTTCGAGCAAGAAATCTTTGGCAATCGGTTGATTCCGTTAAAAATCAGATTAATTTAATCCTTGATTATAAAATTCCCTCCACATGGCTTTTGCAGTATGACGTGATAATTGATGATGAAGCCTGGGAATTGTTCAAGAAATTGCCCAACGATCAAGAGTTAGGCGTTTTCTTGGAAGTAAGCGAAAGGCTTGCTACTGATGGTTATGTACCCTATCTTTTGGGAATGGGCGATTGGGCCAGACCCGATAAAGTTTTGCTATCCGGTTATTTGCCAGACGAAAGGAAAAGAATAATAGATAAGTTATTTGAGAAATTTAAAAGCAGGTTCGGACTTTATCCTGTATCAGTTGGCGCATGGTATATCGATACTTTATCTTTGGATTATCTGGCAGAAAAATATAACATCCAAACCGTACTAGATGTGGCCGATCAGTATTCTACTGATAAATACGGTATCTGGGGTAAACCTTGGGGACTGCCCTATATCCCATCGCGACTCAATTCATTATTGCCGGCAAAAAACGAACAGGAAAAAATGACTGTAGTAAAAATTCAATGGGCACAGCGGGACCCGGTAAGAGGTTTTGGTTCGACTGTTGCTGATTCTAATTTCAGCATGCAAGCTAATGACTATATAAATAATAAGTTAGATACAAATTATTTCAAGAAACTTACTGGTGTATATCTGGGTTTGGCAAGCCCAATTAAACAATTGACCGTAGGTTTGGAGGCTGGGCAGGAGGGTGCAGTTTTTTATGAAGAATTCAAAAAGCAACTTCAGTATTTAAAACAACTGCAGGGAAAAAATGAAATAGTAATTCTTACTATGAAATTATTTGCAAAAGAATACAATAATCGATTTCCCTTATTAAATCCAGGTGTTTTTATTTCAGGTACTGATTATTTTGATCCGTCAATTGAAGCATATTGGTACTCAAGTAGGTTTTACCGGATAGGACTTATCAAACAAAACAATAAATTATTTATCAGAGATTTTCGCATCTATCCTGATTATTTACCTAACCGTGATATTTTTACCAATGATCTCAGTGTCGAGCTGAAAAGAGTAATTCCTGGCACTATAGATGAAGTATTAAAAAGAAATAGTAAAATGTTATTTTCCGATGTAACTAATATTAAAATTATCAATAAAAATGATAAGATAGATATTTATTCGGAAGACAAAAAAGGCAACGAGCATTTAATTTCTCTTTTGGAAGATAAAGTAGTAGTTGAGGGGAAAGCTATTTTTGAGAAAGATAAGCAGTCCGGTTTCAAAGATGATCTTGATAGATTTTTGTCAAGGACGATTGTAGACTATTGGGTTAAGTATCCTCATGAATGGTTTGGAAGCTGGCGTTTTTCAAAAATAAACAATAAGTTTTATTTTGGCTTCATGATATCACCTGACTATTTAACTGGTATTAAATCAGAATTTCCCCTTCTTGGATCATTTCAATTTCCCTTCCAGACGCTTATTCGCTTCAAAAGTTTTCCCAAACTTGGTATAGCTGAATTTATCTCGGATTATTTGGTTAAAAGTATAAATAATAGTACAATCAAGATATCCGAAAAGCATCTTTTATGATCTCTGCTGTTATTCATACCTATAACGAAGAAACCAATATTGAGGATTGTTTGTCTTCATTAAACTGGACAGATGAAAAAATCGTGGTCGACATGGGTTCTACTGATAAAACTACCCAAAAAGCTAAAAGATTTGGTGTAAAGGTTCACACTTTTCCATATATGGGCTTTGCTGATCCCGCCAGAAATTTTGGTCTGGAGCAGGTTAAAGGTGATTGGGTTATTGTTCTTGACGCAGATGAAAGGATATCTAAATCCTTAGCGGAATTTTTATTGCAACAAACCCAGAAGAATACTGATATCGATTATTTCAGAATCCCCCGTAAAAATATTATTTTTTCTAAATGGATTAAACATACGGGCTGGTGGCCGGATTATCAAATCCGATTTTTCAAAAAAGGCGCTGTTTCCTGGAGTAATAAAATACACGGAGTTCCGATTACTAAAGGGAAAGGCACGGATTTAGATCCAATCGAAAAATTGAGTATTATTCATTATAATTATCAATCGATTGAGCAATACCTTAATCGTCTTAATCGTTATACAAGTATCTTCGCAAAAGAACTTTTTTTAGAAAATCAACGTTTTTTATTAAGAGATCTGTTCGAAAAACCAAGCAGGGAATTTGTGAATAGGTTTTTTGTCGGAGAAGGTTTCAAAGATGGTGTTCACGGGTTAGCTTTATCATTCTTACAATCGTTTTCTGAGCTTATTACTTATCTCAAATTATGGGAGTTGGAAAAATTCAGAGAGGAAAAGATTAGTCTTTTAGACACTGATAAATACTTAGGAAAAGAATATGAACTTAAACATTTTTGGTTAGTCGATAAACTGTTAAAACAATCCTCTGATTTAAAGGATAAGATTATTTGGAAATTCAAACGAAAGTTTCATATATATGGATAAAACAGCCATCATTGTGCTCCACTATAAAAACATGTCCGATACATATACTTGCATTAAATCAATATCTGATAACTTCAAAACCGGTAAGAAGCCTTATATTCTGGTGGTGGCAAATTCTTCGATAAAAGACGATGTGGCTAATCTTAAAAAAAAATACAGAGGACTGGATTTTATAGAAAATCCTAAAAATCAAGGTTTTGCAGAGGGTAACAATCTAGGTTTAAAAAAGGTTTATTCACTTGGATTCGAAAATTATATTTTGCTCAATAATGATACTGTCGTTTCCTCTGACTTAATCAACCAGCTTGTGAAGTATGCCAAGGTTGATGATAACATAGGGTTGATTTCACCCAAAATATATTTCGAACCAAATTACGAGTATCATAAAAGTCGCTATCAAAAGAAAGACATCGGTAAAGTAATTTGGTATGCGGGCGGGATAATTGACTGGCAAAACATCCATGCCTGCCATCGTGGCGTCGATGAGGTGGATAGTAAACAATATGATCTGATTTCAGAAACTGATTTTGCAACAGGGTGTTGTATGTTTATTAAAAGGAAAGTAATCGAACAAGTCGGTTTTTTTGACACAAAATATTTCCTTTATTATGAGGATGTTGATTATTCCATGAGAGTCAAACTTGCCGGATTTAAAATAGTTTATTTACCCCGAGCATATCTGTGGCATAAAAATGCTTCTTCGTCGGGTAAGCCCGGATCTTCTACACACATTTATTACCAGAACAGGAACCGTTTTTACTTCGGTTTTCAATATGCCTCTTGGAGGTTAAAAAAATCCCTATTCATTGACAGTTTAAGGTTATTGATTAAAGGCGGGAACTACTCAAGAGCGGTCATAGATTATTATTCAGGTCATATGGGACAACAATAATTATGGATATAAGCGCGATAATAATAACTCGGAATGAAGAAGAAAATATAAAAGAGTGCATCGAAAACCTGAAGTTTGTAAGTGAGATTATAGTAATAGATAACTGTTCAAAGGATAATACCCCTGAAGTGGCTAAAAAAATGGGTGCAGAGGTTTATAGTTTGAAAGGGCTTGATTTTTCGTATTTGAGAAATTACGGAAAGGAAAAAGCAAGCGGTGAATGGCTATTATATCTTGATGCAGACGAGAGAATTACAGATACCCTTTCAGGCGAAATTAAGAAAAGAATATTAAATCCTGACAAAGTATCAGCTTTTAGAATACCAAGAAAGAATTATTTCCTGGGTAAACAATGGCCCAGAATAGAAAAAATGGTCCGCCTAATCCAAAAAAATGCCTTGATTGGTTGGCAAGGAAGTTTACATGAAACTCCGTTAATAACCGGAAATATTGGAGATTTAAATTCTCCATTATTACATTTCACCCATCGTGACATTAACTCGATGCTTCAAAAGACGAATGAATGGTCAGAAATAGAGGCGAACTTGCGTTTTCAAAATCAGCACCCTCCTGTTGTGTGGTGGAGATTTTTTAGAGTCATGATGTCCGCTTTTTGGCATTCCTTTGTAGAAGAAAGTGGTTGGAAAGTGGGTATTGTCGGTTTGATAGAAAGTCTTTATCAAACATTCAGCATCTTTATTACGTATGCAAAATTATGGGAAAAACAGAATAGATTAAAAAATAATGATGAAGATTTTATCCCCAAAAAGTAAGCTAAAAATAGGCATATATTCTCCTTACATGAATATTATCGGTGGGGGTGAACGCTATTTATTGACCATAGCCGGATGTTTACAAAAATTTCACAATGTTTATATTCATGCTGATTCATCATTGAAAAAAGAATTCTGGAAAATGTTCCAGATCGATATAAGAAAGGTTAAATTTGTAACCGATACCAACTTTAACAAGTTTTATTACGATGTATTTTTTTACACCACTGATGGAAGCATATTTTTAACGAAAAACAGAAAAAATTTTCTGGTCATTCAGTCTCCAGCCCATATTCCGGATAATAAAGTTTTAAACAAAGTTAAACTGTTAAAATGGCAGATAATTTGTTACTCAAAATTTATGCAAGGTATTATTGAAAGTAAACTCCATAAAAAAAGTGAAATATTATCTCCAGCAGTTTCGACTAGTTTATATAGCTCTTCGTTATCCAAAAAAAGAAACGTTATCTTATCTGTTGGTCGATTTTTTTCTCATCTGCATAGCAAAAAACATCTAATTTTGATTGATCAGTTTAAAAAATATTACAAAAAGTATTTCTCCGGATGGCAATTAATCATTGCCGGAGGGTTAACTGATTTAAAGGGTCATGAGGTCGTTAATTCTTTGCAGGTGGAGAGTCAGGGTTTTCCAATTCAAATTGTGATCAACCCATCTTTTTCAGAGTTGGTAAAGTTATATCAAAAAGCGAAGATATATTGGCATGCTACTGGATTTAATGAAAATTTAAATTTATATCCAGAGAAAGCAGAACACTTTGGCATCACAACACTCGAAGCCATGGCTGCAGGAGGAGTTCCGGTAGTTTTTGGAGCGGGGGGGCAAAATGAGATTATTTCTACCGGATTGAATGGATTTTTATGGAAAAATCTTTCAGAATTAATTCAGACCACGACAAAACTTATAAAAGATAAAAAATTATTAGATTCGATATCTAAATCGGCCATAAGTCGTGCAGACGATTTTTCTACAAGTAAATATTATGAGAAACTGGAAAAACTTATTCAAGCGTAAAGGTTATATATTGGCCTTATTGATCCTAGCCGTATTATTTTTTTACCCTTTTATCTTTTTTGGCAGGCTCCCGATTCCTGCGGATACGATTGTCGGGATGTATTATCCCTGGAAAGATTATGTCTGGAGCGGTTTTAAATCAGGCGTGCCGTTCAAAAATCCTCTTATTACTGATCCGGTAAGACAACAGTACGTATGGAGAGATCTTGCTGTTAAGTCAATTAAGAAAGGAGAACTCCCACTTTGGAATCCCTACTCTTTTTCGGGAACTCCTCTTCTTGCTAACTTTCAAACAGCAGCTTTTTATCCTCTTAATATATTGTTCTTTTTTTTACCTTTTCCTT
>MFJR01000007.1:57404-192712 GCA_001780955.1 Candidatus Gottesmanbacteria bacterium RIFCSPLOWO2_01_FULL_39_12b
GGGGAATACTGGTTGTTTTGCAGCCACTACTGTCTGGTATATTTCTATACCTATATTTAAGATATTTTCGATTAAGTAAATTTAGCTGCTTTTTAGGCGCTCTGGTTTTCTCATATAGTGGTTTTGCCATCGCCTGGTTGGAATGGAATACTATCGGGCATACGGTTCTCTGGTTCCCCCTGATTTTATCGGCTTATGAAAATTTACTTAAAAAAATTAGCCTTAAATGGGTTTTGATTCTAATCGCGGCTGAAGTTTCTTCAATTATGGCCGGACATCTTCAGGTGCTATTTTATATTTTTATCGTCAGCAACCTTTATTTATTAGTCAGGATAATACAAATAACACATAAAGAAAGATTGAAGCGTAATTTATTGATAAGGGTCATTAAAAAATATCTGCCGTTTTTTTTGATCGGAATATTTGTTTTTACAATAACTTCAATTCAATGGCTACCAACCATTCAGTTTATTAGTCAAAGTGCTCGTTTGTCTGATCAGGGATCATGGATGAAAGATGGCTGGTTTCTGCCTTGGCAAAATCTAATTCAGTTTGTTGTTCCGGACTTCTTTGGCAACCCTACAACTGGTAATTATTGGGGCGTGTGGAACTACGGTGAGTTTATAAGCTATATCGGAGTTATACCTTTGATATTTTCGTTCTACGCTCTTTTATTTCGTCGAGATAAGAAAACGCTTTTTTTTGGCGTAATTACCCTGACTAGTTTAACGATGGCTTTGCCCACATACCCGGGTAAACTAATTTACCAGTTGAATGTACCATTTATTTCTACCAGTCAGCCAACTCGATTATTATCAGTAGTGTCTTTTGGTTTGAGTGTGCTTACTGCTTTAGGTTTTGATGTGTGGATAAAGGATAAAAGTTTGAAAAAAACTCTATATTCATTATTTATCCCTATTGCAACTTTAATAATTGGTTGGTTGGTTGTGTACATCCCGAGTATTTTTCAATTTTCTATCACAACTGAAAATCTTTATATTAGTAAGAGGAATTTGATATTACCTACATTTACTTTTCTGATCTCTATTTGCGTTTTAACAGTTTACAGTGTTTTTAAAAAAAGTTACGGTAGCGTTTTTAAAATTGTTATTGGATTAATCATTATTTTCGACCTATTTCGTTTTGGCTGGAAATTTACTTCTTTTTCAAAAACAGAATGGCTATTTCCCGAAACAAGACTCATACAAGAGATAAAAAATGATAAAGAGAATGCTCGCTTTATGACTGATGATCGTAGAATTTTGCCACCTAATTTTGCTGCCTACTACCAAATACAGGACGTTGCTGGTTATGATCCTTTATATTTAAATAATTATGCTCAACTTATTTCTGCATGGGAAAGAGATTTGGCAGATATCACTCCAATAAATTTTAACCGGATATTAAATCCTGTTCGATTCGACAGTTTTATTCCAGATTTATTGGGGGTGAAATACTTAATGAGTATGCAATCCTTAAAACCAAAAAAACTTGCCTTAATTGCTCGGGATGGCGACACTAATCTATATAGAAATTTAAATGCTTTCCCCAGAGCCTTTTTTATAGAGAATATCATAAGGACGAAGACCATTCAGGAAGAGGTCGAATATATTTATGCACTTAAAGAGAATCTTAGAAAGACCGCGGTAACAAGTGAAGATGTAGAATTATTACCTCAAAAATTGCTGCCAAATGAATCAGTAAATATTACCTATTATTCTGAAAATAAAGTTATTCTTAAAACACTAAGCATATCTCCCCATTTATTAGTCTTAACGGATATCTATTATCCTTCTTGGAAAGTATATATTAATGGACAGGTATCGAAAATTTATAAAGTTGATTTACTTTTTAGAGGAGTTTTAGTGCCAGCTGGAAAAAATACAATAGAGTTTAAAATAAATCTTATATGAATATAAGTGTGGTAATTCCGAATTATAACGGAAAACGATTATTAGAGAATAATTTACCCTTAATATTAACTATGTTAAAGGATAAAGAAATAATAGTAGTAGATGATGCATCAACTGATGGAAGCGTTGAGTTGATAAAAAAACTCTTTCCCACGGTTAGATTGTTAGAACATAAAAGTAATTATGGTTTTTCCACGACCGTGAATGATGGGGTAAAAGTTGCAAAAGGGCAGTGGGTAGTACTTCTCAATAGTGATGTAGTCCCTCAAAAGAATTTTCTTGAATATTTATGTAATCATCTTAATGACCCGAAAGTTTTTGCAGTCGGTTGTTTACAGTACGGAATAGATTGGAAAGATCACCATATACTCGGAAGAGGTATTGGGAAATTTCATCAAGGCCTTCTCGTTCATGCTCCCGGGAGTCTTGACAAGCATAATACTTTATGGGTTTTTGGGGGAGCGGGTATATTCAATAAGAAGATTTGGGAGATACTGGGAGGATTGGATACTATCTACGAACCGTTCTATTGGGAAGATATAGATCTTTCATACAGAGCTTTAAAGGCCGGATATAAATTATTATTTGAATCAAAAAGTGTTGTCAAACACTTTCATAATAAGGGTGCAATTAGTACTGGATTTTCTGATTCGTATGTGAAAAAAATTTCCTATCGTAATCAGATTATGTTCGTATGGTTAAACATTACTGATCCTAAGTATTTAACAGAACATTTGGTTTACCTCCCCTTTCATTTAATGAAAGCCGTCATTACTCATGACCTTTCCTACTTAACGGGATTTTGCCTTGCTTTAATCAAGTTGCCTGAAGTGATTAAAGGTCGTCTTATTAAACGAAACTCCAGTAAAATCAGTGACCAGCAGGTTCTGAAACAGTTTGCAGGTGAAATTTAGATCAGAGAGCCTATTTCTGTGCTACAATTGTCTATATGTTAAAGCGGAGTGTAATACTTGCTTTGATCATTATCCTCGCCGGAATTTTAAGATTTTACGATTTAGGTAAAACTCCGATTAGCCTCGAATGGGACGAAGTGGCAATTGGTTATGATGCTTACTCTATCCTCAAAACCGGAAGAGATCAATTCGGAAAATTTTTACCTTTAACTTTCAGATCGTTAGATGATTATAAACCTCCAATATATGAATATCTTACGGTTCCAGCAATACAGATATTTGGATTAAATTCTTTTTCTGTCAGGTTTCCTTCTGCCTTGTTTGGATTATTAAGCGTCATAATGGCATATTATCTGGCGCTTTGCATATTTAAAGAAGTACCTGCTTTAAAGTTAAAATCTTATCGACTTGCTTTAATCTCAGCCTTTCTTTTGAGTATTTCTCCGTGGCATCTCCAGTTTAGCAGAGCTGCGTTTGAAGTGAATATATCAGTATTAATCACAATAACGGCGATGGCCTCTTTTATAAATGGATTAAAAAAGCCAAAATATTTTTTACTGGCTGCTTTTCTGTTCGGAATTAATTTATTTTCCTATCACTCAACCAGAGTGGTGACGCCGCTTCTGTTATTATCTTTATTCTTACTTTTTAATAAAAAATTGCCTTCGGTTAAATATCTTCTTGCCTTTTTTGGCATTTTTGGAATTTTTTTCCTTAGTTTTATACCGATACTTTTATCAGCCGATGCCCAAATTAGATTTAAAGCTACTAATATATTTAGTCCGGGAGCAAGATACCTGGATGAAAAAGATTTAGATAAAATTTATTTAGAAGAGAGGTTGAAAGATAAAAGTGCTGGATTTGAGCTTTCAGGTAAAATTTATCATAACCAAAGATTTATTTATTTTGATTACGATACCCTCAAGAAAGCTTTTAACCATTACATATCCCATTTTAATTTTGAATTTTTATTTATCAAGGGAGATGCTCCCTTACATCACGCACCGGGATTCGGACTTCTATATATTTGGGAATTCCCCTTTTTAATTACGGGTTTAATTTATCTTATCAGGAAAAATTTAAATCGATATATTTTAGTTATCCTGCTTTGGATGTTAATAGCTCCTATTCCAGTTGCTGTAACTAGAGAAGCGCCGCATGCGGTAAGAGCAGAGTTAATGTTACCTACCTTACAATTCATTACCGCCGTCGGACTGATGGTTATTATCGAGTTTATAAAAAAAGAACGTCGATGGGTTTATTTCCCTTTCGTCATTTTAACGATTTTATTCTTGACTATTAATAATAGTTATTATTTACATCAATATTACATCCATACTAATTACGAATTGTCTCAAAATTGGCTTTATGGTAGAAAAGAAGCTGTGTTTCTAACTGAAAAAATTAAGAATAACTATGATAAAGTTTTAGTTTCCAAGAAAGTCGATATGCCACATATTTTCTGGCTATTCTATTCGCAATATTCACCTAAACAGTATTTATCCGAAGGAGGAACGGTATCCGGAGGATTTGCCGATGAAAGGAATCGATTTGATAAATATGAATTCCGAAATTATACATACAAATTACTACCAAAAGACAAAAAACTCCTCCTTGTTGGAGTACCAAGCGAGTTTCCTCCAGATGCCACGATACTCCAAACCATATTTTATTTGGATGGAACAGAAGCCTTGAAAATTGCAGAGAGTATTTGAATTATGAGTAGGACTAAGTTTATTTTGTCGACAATCTTTATACTTGGGTTGTTACTCAGAATATCGTTTATAGATAAGGTTCCTCCCGGTTTAAACCGGGACGAGGCTTCAATTGGATATAATGCTTACTCTGTACTTCTGACTGGTAAG
This sequence comes from Candidatus Gottesmanbacteria bacterium RIFCSPLOWO2_01_FULL_39_12b, assembly GCA_001780955.1. GTDB lineage: Bacteria > Patescibacteriota > Microgenomatia > 2-02-FULL-39-11 > 2-02-FULL-39-11 > 01-FULL-39-12b. The sequence goes on from MFJR01000007.1 coordinate 62,097, forward strand.
GACGAATATCAACAATTTCTACCTTTATCATTTAAGTCATTTGGTGACTGGAAATTACCTTTATATATTTATCTTGATATCATTCCTATCTACCTGTTTGGTTTGACAGAACTTTCGACAAAACTTCCTTCAATTATTTTTGGCTCTTTATCGATTTTAATCACCTATTTATTTGTTATTGAAATACATAAGGAATCATTCAAGAAAAAAATTATTGCTTTACTAGCTTCACTATTTTTGGCAATCTCACCCTGGCACATCCATTTTTCAAGAGTTGCCTCTGAAGCAAATATGGCTGTTTTTTTAGTCTGTATGGGTTTACTTTTTTTTGTAAAGGGAAGGAAAACAAAATTTTACCTTTATTTATCTGCTCTACTTCTCGCCTTAAGTCTCTATACTTATCATGGTAATCATATCTTTACCTCTCTTCTTTTTGCAGGATTAACTCTAATTTTAATTTTAGAAAAGTATTTAAAAAACTACAAAAAACCATTTTTTATCTTTCTCTTGATTTTTTTGATACCGGCCTTAATAATCTTTAAGGCAACTCTTTTTTCGGCTGACAGGACAAAAATATCAGGCCTTCTACCTCTTAATGATCCATATTCAGTTTACGAGAACATAGTTCTGGCACGACTCATTCACTCAAATCCATCATCTAAACTGACGTCAATTTACCACAATAAGATCAGTTTTTTAGTTGAGGGAGCAATTCAGGGTTATTTGAAAGGTTTTTCCACTGAGTTTCTTTTTATTAAGGGAGGAGGTAATGAGCAGCATAATATTCCCCAGTTTGGTAATTTATACATTTGGGAGAGCCCGTTTATTCTATTTGGGTTATATCTGATTTTCCGTAACAAATTACGTTGGCGCTATCTATTACTATTATGGCTTCTTATATCACCAATTCCTGCTTCAATTACTAAGGATGCTCCTCATTCAGCCAGAATGTTGTCATTTCTTCCTCTGTCTCATATTTTAGCCGCAATTGGAGTTACTGAAATTATTATCTTATTAAGACGGATACCTAAAAATATTTTTATTAGTTCCTCAATTTTCTTCTTATTAATAATTAACTTCACCTTTTTTTTAGACCGATATTTTATCCACTTTCCTATAGTAAAAGAAGCTTCATGGGGTAATGCCTATAAAGAGCTGGTCAATTATGTTTCCCAAAATTACTCAAAATATAATTCGATCGTCATGGACAGGCCAAATTATTCTCCGTATATCTTTTTTTTATTTTATCAACGGACCGACCCATCTTATTATCAAAAAGTGGCTTTACGTTATTCAATTACAGAAGAAGGATTCCATCATGTCCAAAAAATCGGTAAACTGGAGTTTAAAAAAATAGATTGGGGAAAAGATTTAGCTGTTCCAGACAGACTCCTGATAAGTTGGGCAGATACTACACCGCCAAGCGCAACATACGGTGCCATAAAGAGCATAGATTTAAAAGACGGACATAAATATTTTTATCTTATAAATTCAGAATTATGACAAAAAATTATTTTCTTTTCGGATGTATTATTGCGCTTGCCATACTTCTAAGATTTTTTTATCTTGGAAAAGTACCTCCCGGTTTATATAGTGATGAAGCTTCCTATGGGTATAATGCTTATTCGATTATCAAGACCGGAAAAGACGAATATGGTCAATTTCTTCCTCTTGCCTTTAAATCTTTTGGAGATTATAAAGCTCCACTCTATATTTATGCGTTAACTCCGTTTGTTTCTATTTTTAACCTCTCAGAAATAAGCGTAAGATTACCTTCGGCGGTCCTTGGAGTCATATTGGTAATCGTAGTTTATTTTTTAGCAGAAGAAATATTTACGCGAAACTCATACGCTCTTTTATGTTCCTATTTTATCTCTATCTTGCCTTTTGGTCTCCAGTTTAATCGTATGGCTCATGAAAATAATTTAGTTGTGGTATTGATTACGGTCGGAATTCTTTTTTTCCTTATATCAGTCAAATACGGATTTTACATAATTCCTTCGTTCATTAGTTTTTTAGGAAGTATCTATACCTATCACGATGCAAAAGTATTTACCCCTCTTATTTTAGTTTCCCTCATAATTCTGCTGCGAAAATCCCTTTGGAAGAATCGGGCAAACGCGACGATAGGCATTTTTATAACCGTAATCTTACTTTTACCTTTTATAAGTACCTTAAAATATGAAGCGCTTTGGTCAAGAGTTCGTTATACAAATATTTTATCTGATAAAGGAATCACCCTTGAGACTAATCAAGAAAGGGGTGAAGATCAAAACAGCAAATTTTTTGTCCCGGCTTTATTCCATAACAAAATACTCAATTCATCTAAAAAGTTTTTAGAAAATTATATTTCGCAGTATTCCTTTCTCTTCCTCTTTTTTACCGGGGACCCTGTGAAACTCTATCAAACGCCCGGTAACGGACTCTTTTATCCTGTCACGCTAATATTTCTTTTATTGGGAGCCTACTTCCTTTTTAAAAGAAATATGAAATATAAATGGCTTATTACTATCTGGTTTATCTTAAGTGGAATACCTCCGGCATTGACCCGATTTGTGCCATCAGCAAGCAGAATGTTATCACTCTTACCTGCAGCAACAATTCTCATCGTAATTGGTTTACTCGCATCGTCAGAATATATAAAATCTCCTCCTCTAAAACGAAAGTATTTCATCTTTGTAACCTGTATCTTTACCTTAAGTATTGCCTATTATTTGCATTACTATTACTTCAATATGTCAGTAAGGTATGCCAAAGAGTGGCATTATGGAATGAAGGAAGTTATGAGTAAGGAAAGAGAGTTAGAAAGTCAATATGCACGTATCTGGTTTAGTAAAAATGCCTGGGGATATATTTATCCATTATTTTATTTGCCCTATCCTCCGGAAAAATATCAACCACAGGCAAGTTTAAGTTCATTAGACGAATTTGGTTTCGGATGGGTTAATGGTTTTGATAAATATACTTTTAGTGATTTTCCTTCAAATTTCTCCTTAGAGGAAAACACACTTTTTATCGGTGCACCTTCTGATTTCTCCTTAATAAAAAAACCATTGTATACAGTTTATTATCCTGATAGGCAGGTTGCCTTTTATTTCGCTGATAAGAACTCGTTTTGATTTTAAGTATGAAAATTAAATTACTAATTTTAATTATTCTCATTTTAGCTTTCACATTCTTTATCAGAATTTATAAATTAACCTCCAATCCAGAAGGGTTTGATCAAACAGAAGCTGCCTTTGGTTATAATGCCTATAGTCTGCTAAAGACCAGTCGGGACGAATATGGAAAATTTCTTCCATTAGTTCTGACATCGATTGGAGATTATAAATTGTCCATTTTTTCTTATTGGGAAATCCCTTTTATTACTCTATTTGGTCTGAATGAATTTTCCGTGCGGTTTTCAGTTGTCGTGGCAAGCATGATCAGTCTGATACTTATATATTTTATTATAGATGAAATATTGAAGAAACATAAAATCGCCCTTCTCTCTCTCTTTTTTGTCGGTATTTCACCTTGGCACATCATTATGTCCCGTATGGCCTACGATCCTATGGTGGCCTTTATGTGGTTTCTTTTCTCCATATTTCTTTTTATTAAGTGGTACAGGGAAAATAGGTATTATTTATTAATATTGAGTGTAATAGCTCTTGCTTTTGCTATCTCAACATATTATTCAGTTTGGTTATTGTTTCCGTTTACTATCGCTTTATATTGGTTATTAATTTATAGAAAAAGACTAAATATTAAACAATTAGTTTATCTGACAGTCATATTGCTAATTCCTGTACTTATTTTCGTCAAGCTTTTTTTGACAACCAGAGGGCAAAGACTTTACCAGGATAGTACTTTTCAGGTGGACGCTTTTCCGCTACTGGCAGAACAGATTAGAGAAGATCAGCACGAATTCCCGATTTATATCACCAGATTATTTCATAATAAACTTGCCTTTTATCCACTTTTTATAATCCAAAATTTATTTAAGAATCTAAGCATAGATTTTTTATTTTTAACCGGAGATAAAATTGATAGAAGATTTTACGTTCCCTATAACGGTGTGCTTTATCTCTGGACAATGCCTTTTTTTCTCTTGGGATTGTTTTATTTTTGGAAAAATCAACCAGCCAGAAAAAATCTATTTATTTTAGGACCAATTGTTATAATTTTTCTTGGCAGCGCTTTCTCCGCGTTTGGATCCGAAACGGAAAGGACACTATTTTCGGTGCCTATTTTCTGCTTTTTGATCAGTCATGGATTACTGATTATCTATGATAAAGTCAGGAAAACTCATCTGAATTCAATTATTTTAGGGTTAAGCGGGATACTTTTGATTTATAATATAACTTATTTTAACCATCAATATTTTTGGCACGGAAATGTTCATCAGCCGTGGGGGAGAAATTTCGGCGTATCTGAAATGATCAATACAGTCTCAGCTTTAAAAGGTAAATATGGAAAAGTCGTTGTTCCGGATAATACCTATATTTACTTTTATTTTTATAATAAAACAGATCCCAAGATAGCTTGGGCAGAATCAGAGAATATTAACCAGAAGGCAAATTTTCTCCAACATCGTTTACGTTCAAAAATAGGAGATTATCTGGCTATGCCGGTTGAATGCCCCGCAGCAGGGAGACTTCACGTGCTTTATGTATGTCAAGGTACAAAAATACCGCCAAATAGCAGAATAATAAAGATTATACGATACCGAGACGAACAGCCGGCATTTACAATGTTAGAATTTAGTAACTCAATTACTCAGACCACCCCACCAAAAAATTTAAATTTTATGGGGAAATATGGCCTTATTGATGATTCGGAGAATTCATACTGGAAGGAAGAGTTAGAAATATATTAGAATTAAAATGAAATTAAGGATAATATTTTTACTGATCATCATTCTGTCTATTTTATTACGGGGTTGGCGGGTGGATAGATTTCCGGCCACACTTTATGGTGATGAGCAGGCTTTTGCCTGGAATGCTTATAATATTCTTAAACTCGGACAGGATGAGTACGGTATTTCTTATCCGTTGCAATTTCGTTCTTTTGATGATTATAAAGCCCCTATTCCCGTATATCTGCTGGTACCTTTTATAAATATCTTTGGACTGACTCCTTTTGCGATTCGTTTACCCATTGTGTTGGCTTCCACCGCTATGGTCATCGCCACATATTTTATCACAGGAAAATTCTTGAATTCTAAAATCTCCCTTCTCGCCAGCTTTTTTTTCGCAATTTCGCCTTGGTCGATACACCTCTCTCGAGGATTTTTTGAAGCGACGCTGAGTCTCCTCTTTTTTGTACTTGGAATTTATTTTTTTTTACAAGCTTCTCGAGACATAAAGCGGATGTTAGTGAGTATGCTTTTTTTTGCCTTTTCTCTCTATAGTTATTTTACTCCGAGAATTCTTCTTCTCTTTTTTCTCCCAACCTTATTTATATATGAAGTTATATTTTCAGCCCAAATACATAAAATAACTTCAGAAGAGAGAAAAAAACTGTTCTTCACATATGGAATTAGCTTTGTCTTTATTCTGATAATATGCCTTCCTTTATTACAGTCAACTTTCATAAATGGGGGACTCTCCAGATTCCAAAAATTATCTGACAGCGTTAATAGAATTGTCACAGAAACGGTAATAACGGAGAGGAATTCTTCTTTATTACCACAACCTTGGAAAAATATACTACATAATAAATTTACTGTTCAATTCCGTTTATTTACAAATAACTATTTCGAACATTTTTCTATCAACTTCTGGTATCTCCATGGAGATAATTCCTTACGATACTTTCTTGGGAATATGGGGATGTTTCATTTTTTAGAACTCCCTTTTTTTATTGTCGGATTATATTGTCTGTGGAAAGAAAAGAGGAAAGCAGCCCTTTTTTTCCTGACGTGGCTTATACTTGCACCTATTCCTGCTAGTTTTGTTGGTCGTCCTTTTGCCGTGAGAAGCCTTCCGATGCTTCCGGTGCCATTTGTTTTTGTTGGGTACGGTTTGTATAAAATACTCATAGCGATAAAAAGAAGTAAATGTGAATATTTGTTTCATTTTATCGTAATAATAGGAGTTATTTATTCACTCGGGTTACTTTTAACCCGATATTATTTTGAATACCCGGTATACGCGGCTACCTGGTGGGGGTGGGAGAATAAGGCAGCCATAGATTTCGCAAAGCAAAGAGAATCAAATTACGATAATATTTTCATTTCTAATTTTTATTCCGGAGCAACGCTCGCTTATGCGGTTTATAACCAATATGATCCGTTAGAGTATCGGTATGCTGTAAGTCATCCGGTCACCCTGGTTGACGGTAGGAGTCTTATAAAATTGGGGAAATACTATTTTGGCTCTCTGGATATAGATTCGAAAAGATTGACCGCAGGAATAATACCTCCACGCAGTCTTTACATAGCAAGACCAGAAGAAGCAGATTCGCAAGAAACGATTAATGCGCCCGATGATGGCAGACTGATATTTAAAATCTACAAAACGAAGTAAGAATAATGGTTATCTCTTTTATAAAATTTATCCTCTTTTTAATTTTTTTCCTCTATCTCCCGGCAAAACTAATATTTGGCCTTCTTAAAGTTAAAATTGAAGATAGACTGATAGAGACCGGTTTGTCATTTATATTTGGTATGGTAATGATTACCCTAATTTCATTAGTTATCAGATATTTGGGATTAAGTTTTTCACTTTTGTGGTTGATATTTTTCCTAAGCCTCGTTTACTTATTTAAAAATTTATTAAAATTTAGATGGAGTAAAGATTTAAAGAATCAAATGTCGAAGCCCAATATTCTTATATTACTGGTTTTAATGATTGGAATAGTTGCCCAAAATCTAGTCCTTTTCCGCGGCGGCTGGAAGGTGGGCTCTCTTTACCTTTTTCCTTCTTTGCATGACACGATGTGGAATATCGCTTTAGCGGGGGAGTTATTTCATCATTTTCCTCCGCAGAATCCTGCCATGGCTGGTATTCTCTTGAAAAACAACCATTATTTTTACCCTTTTTTTCTTGCTGTTACCCGATATTTGACCGGAATCCATATTTTTGATCTATATTATAGATTTGGGCCAATCACCGTATCTCTTCTCTTTGGTTTCGGACTCTATGCTGTGAGCAGCATTCTTACAAAGAATACCTTTTTTAGAGCTCTTACCATATTCTTAGGATATTTTTCTGGTAATTTTGCCTTTTTTTTGCCATTATTTTTAGGTAGAAATTTGGATTGGAAAGGCAATACTTTTTTTTCCGATCAGCCTTTTGATCAACTCGTTAATCCTTATTCTGTATTCGGTTTCACTCTGATGCTTTTTGGAATTTATTGCTTGTCAAAGATTACACAGAGAAAAAACATTTTATCTTTTGGGTTTAGCATGGTCGGAGGGATATTATTTGGCGCCCTGTATGGTTTTAAATCTTTTGGAGGGATAATAGTAATCCTGGCTTTAGGATTAAGTACTTTAATATCTGTAATTTTCCACCGAAAATTATATTTATTGCCGATCACTCTTGTAACTTTTTTATTGTTTCTATTTATTTTTTTCTTCACCACTGATGTTCATAGCGCATCTATGATATGGGCTCCCGGTTGGTTGCTAACTCAGCTTATGACGGATAGAGATAAACTAAATCAACGACAATACGCCGATATTGAAATATTTTATATGTCTAGCGGTAGACTTTTAGGGTATCTGAAAATAAAAGCAATCGAATTGATGATCTATCTGGTAGGTAATCTTGGTACTAGGCTTACTGGACTTGTTTATCTATTTATTATCATAAAAAGAAAAAATTACACATTATGGTTTATTACCTTTGCGGTGTTGATTTCACTATTAATTCCACTACTATTTAACTTGAGAAACAGCGCTTTTAATATAATCCAATTTACGCCTTATGCGCTCGTACTGCTTGCGGTAATGAGTGTCTTTTTCCTAGAAAAGATTTACTTCATTTTGAGTCAAAAAGGGAAAAAGTTATTAGGAATTGTAATGATATCTGTATTTATAATTTTATCTGTTCCCGTGAATGTAAAAAATGTTCTTAGTAAGTTGGATAAGCCAGGAGACAGTATTATCGAAGAGGAGATTGAAGCTTTAAATTTTTTGAAGGAATATACCAACTTGCAAGATATTGTTTTGATACATCCTAAAATATTTTCCCAAGACACAATATATATACCGGCCGTGAGTGAGCGAAGAGTCTATTTGGCAAGTCTTGGTTATGCCATCCAGACAGGGTTATATCCTGAAGACCGTAGGAAAGAAATAAAAGATTTTATCCAACAAGACTCAGCTGAATTTTTAACGAAAAATAAGATAACATATATTTATTACTTAAAGACTGACCCATTAGATACCGGAGCAGGATTTTATAAAAAATTAGGGATGGAGGCAGTTTTTAAAAACGATAAGGTTATAATATGGGGAAGGAAATATAGTAATTAAATGAAGCGAATACTATTTATTTTAATTATGGTTTTAGCTTTTGGCTTACGTATTTTTAAGCTGGGTCAAAATCCACCTTCCCTATATTGGGATGAAGCCTCACTCGGATATAATGCTTATTCTATTGCTACCTCCCTTCATGATGAGCATGGAGAATTTTTACCGCTGGCAAGATTTATAGCCTTCGGTGACTATAAACCTCCAGGTTACGTATATGCCATTGTCCCCTGGATTTACCTTTTTGGCTTAAACGAATTCTCTGTACGTTTGCCTTCGATGATCGCAGGATTCTTGATGGTAGTGATTACCTATTTTCTGACTCTAAAGCTTTTTCAAAAGGTAAAAATGGCTTTACTGTCGAGCTTTATTTTGGCGATTTCGCCGTGGGCATTACAGTTTTCTAGAGCGGCATTTGAAGCGAATTTAGCCGCTTTTTTTAATTTAACCGCTGTTTACTTTTTTGTTTCTTCCCAGAAAAAAAAATGGCTGATTTTACCATCTGTAATATTTTTTATATTTTCTTTTTATACCTTTAACGCCAACCGAATAATTGCGCCTTTATTTGTTATAGGACTTTTATTTTTATATTTCAAATATTTATCTAAAAATATTAAATGGTTATTAATCACCCTTATCGCAGGCATTATTTTATTATTTCCAAGCATTTCGTATCTTAGTAATCGGGAAAGTAAACTTCGTTTTCAAGAAGTGTCTATTTTTAACAATCTGGAGACCATAAAATTAGCAAATACTAGAATCGAAAGTGATAATAATTCAACATTTGCAAAAATATTGCATAATAGACGATTTATGTACGCTTTTGATTTTCTTCAGCATTACACAGATAATTTTACCGGACGTTTTCTATTTACTTCCGGGGATAAGAATCCAAGATTATCAATTCAAGACATGGGTGAATTTTATATTTGGGAACTGCCTTTTTTACTCATTGGTTTATATTTCTTGATTGTTAAAAGAACCAAAGCGACTTATGTTTTATTTTTTTGGATGTTAATTACTCCCATACCTGCTGCAACCGCTCGTGAAACACCTCATGCTCTGAGGATTTTATCTATTTTGCCGACTTTTCAGATAATTATTGCTTATGGGTTGTATCATCTTGTATTCTCTCTGAAAAGAGGTGTCGTTGGCGCTTTATATTTCTTGTTATTTGTTATCTGTTTTCTGTTAACCGCAAATATATATTATTATCTCCATATTTACTATATTCATTATCCTAGAAGCTGGAGCGGTGAATGGCAATATGGTTATAAAGAAATGGTTCAGGCTATTTCTCAAAATCAAAGTCGATATGATCATATCTTAGTTTCAGATGCTTTAGGGCGGCCATATATTTATTTTGCTTTTTATCAAGGCTATCCTTATGAAAAATTTATTCAAGACAAAGTGGCAAGTAGAGACTGGTTTGGATTTTGGGATGTAACAGCCTTAGGAAAGATTAAATTTAAAATTGATGAGCAAGTTAAGCTTGACGGTCGAATACTGATCGCCACAACTCCTAATAATATTCCAAACGGTTATATACCCATACAGACGATTCCTAATTTGTCAGGAGATGTGGTCTTTGTGATAGCTGAAAAAATATGAAAAATAAGTTTATCGTTATCCTTATCTTTTTTCTTGCCTTTATTTTAAGATTCTGGCTTCTTGGTTCTAATCCTCCATCATTAGACTGGGATGAAGCATCACTTGGTTACAATGCGTACTCAATACTAAAAACCGGGAGGGACGAATACGGTAATTTCTTCCCTCTTTCTATTAAATCATTTAACGATTATAAACCACCCCTTTATACCTATCTTAGTATATTGCCGATCGCAATTTTTGGATTAAATGAATTCTCCACTCGCATGGTCTCAGCCATATTAGGAACATTTTCAGTGTTGATAGGATTTTTTTTAATTAAAAAAATTTTCCGGGATAAATCTAATTTATTCTACTATCTCTTTATGTTCTTTTTTGCGATATCCCCATGGCATATCCAGTTTTCAAGGACCGCATTTGAATCCAATATATCGCTTTTTTTTATCTTAACCGGATTGTGGTTATTCTTTAAAGGACTAGATACGGGATATTATTTACTACTGTCATTTATTTTTTTTGCTTTTTCAATCTATGCCTATCATAGTCCCAGGCTGGTAGTTCCTTTATTAATAATTGGTATGTTCTGTATTTATTTTCCGGAAATAAGGCAGAAAAAAGTCTGGTTTTTGACAGGAGTGATTACATTTCTTGTTTTAGTTTTGCCGATTTATTCCCAACTTCATGGTCAAACGGTTGCCCGATTAGGATCTGTGTCTGTTGTAAATCCAGACGAAAAGCTTGGAGCAAGCATTCGGGATATAGAATACGATCAGTCACGGGAAGATGTTCTTGGTAAACTTGTGCATAACAGGAGAATAATTTATGCCAAAGAAATATTAGGAGGATATCTTGACCATTTTAATTTTGATTTTTTATTTTTAACCGGAGATTCTCCAGGCAGGCATCATGCTAGCGGGATGGGAATGCTATACTTGTGGGATTCATTATTTATTATTATAGGGATTATTTTATATCTTAACCAACTTAATCGTTTCCAAAGTATAGTTATTTGGTGGTTTCTCCTCGCCCCTGCTGCTTCTTCCTTAGCTTCAGGAACCCCTCACGCAGTCAGGGCATTATTGATGCTGCCACTTTTCCAGGTCTTTGCCGCATTGGGAATTCTAGGAATATTTCACTATCTAACTCATAGAATGAATCGGAAGGTAAAATTCAGCGTATTAATAATAATTTTTTCCTTATTGATGTTCAACTTTTACTATTACCTGCACATGTATTGGTGGCATACCCCAAAAGAATTTTCGCAGTGGTGGCAATATGGCTATAAAGAACTTGTTACAGAAGTCTCTAAGGTAGAAAGCAGCTACGATAAGATCGTGATTACTTACCGATATGATCAACCATATATCTATTTTCTATTTTATAAGCCTATTGACCCTTTATGGTATCAGGAAATCAGTGAGAAAGGACCTATAGTTAGGGCGAATAGAAGTTTTGGTAAATTTGAATTCCGTAATCTTGATTGGGGAAAAGACTCACAGTTATCAAATGTACTTCTGGTAGGTACACCTGATGAAATTCCGCAGGAAACCTCTGGTATTATTAAAAATATCTACTTTTTGGATGGGAAGGTCGCGTTTCGTCTGGTAGGGAGATAGAATCATTTCAACATGATAAAATACACCTGTTTGTAAAATTATGAGTAAAGGAAAAAATTTGCAAAAAATTGTAATTTTAGGGGCTGGTCTGGCAGGATTAACGGCCGCTTACGAACTGGCTAAAAATAAAAAAGAAGTTATCGTAATCGAACAAGCAGATAAAGTAGGTGGTTTAGCCAGAACCGTGGAGAAAAATGGTTTTAAATTTGATACTGGACCACACCGTTGGTACACCAAAAACAACAAGGTGAATGACTGGATGTTAAATTTAATGGACGAAGAGATTATACGGGTACCAAGACTTACGAGGATTTATTTTGATAAGAAATTTTTTTATTATCCCATCAGGCTCGTTAATGCGCTTTCTGGAATCGGATTAGTGAATTCTTGTAGAGCTATAGTAGATTACGTTATTGCTAGAGTAAACGCCAGATTTTTTTCACAGAAGATGGTTACCATGGAGGATGGTTATATAAATCAATTCGGTAAAACGCTTTACGACATTTTTTTTAAACGATATAGTGAGAAATTGTGGGGTGAAGATTGTAAAAAAATATCAATAGATTGGGTAGGTCAACGTACAAGAGGATTAAATATTATTACTATCTTAAAAGATACATTAATAAAAAGTAAAAAAGTAGTCTCTTTAGTAGATGAATTTTCTTATCCTAAAGATGGTGTGGGAAGAATTGCGGAAAAACTTGCTGAAGGAATAAGGAAAAATAAAGGAAAGATTATAACTAATAATGAGGTTTGTCAAATTAACACAACTAGGGGAACGATAAATTCAGTTGTTGTACAGAATAAGAATGGAAAACAAGATATCCGGGGTGATCAGTTTATTTCAAGCATTCCTTTGAATGAACTTATTCATAGACTTAATCCAGCAGTTCCGCTACGAATAAGAAGGCTAGCTTTAAAGCTGAGATATAGAGATGAATTACAAGTTGCGATTTTCGTCAAAAAAAATCATATAACCCAGGATACTTGGATCTATGTCCATCCTAAAGAAATTCCCTTTATGAGATTTATGGAAATGGATAATTGGAGTGATAGATTATCACCGAAAGGAACGACAACCCTAGTTTTTGAAATTGCTTGTAATGTTGGAGATTCGATGTGGTTAAAAAAGGACAAGGAGATTATTAAGATGGTTTTAAATGCTTATATAGATGAGTTTAAATCCATAAGTAAAAATGATTATCTAGGAGGATACGTACATAGAGTTGCGAAAGAATACCCGGTCTATCATATCGGTTATCGTGGAGATGTAGACCAGATTAAGAAATATGTAAATAAATATAAGAATCTGCAATTAATTGGTAGAAATGGAACTTTCCGCTATAACAATATGGATCATTCAATTGAGATGGGTTTATTTGCGGCTTGGAATATAATTTCTGGAGGCCATAAATATGATATCGAATCTGTCAATATCGAGAGAGAATATTTAGAAGAGAAAAAGATAGAAAACGTCGAAGATGAAACACTAGAGGAATTAAATAATACCCAAACAGAATGAAAACTAAACCAAGCTTTTTCTTAAAACACAAAGTAATTGTTGTTATGCCTGCTTATAATGCAGAAAAGACATTAGAAAAGACGTATAACGATATCCCAAAAGACGTAGTAGATGAGGTTATAGTGGTGGATGATGATAGCCGGGATAAAACAGTCATTACGGCCAAACGATTAAATTTGAAAGTCATTGTTCATAAAAAAAACTTAGGATACGGAGGGAATCAAAAAACCTGCTACCGGGAAGCCCTAAATCTTGGGGCGGAAATCATAGTTATGATACATCCGGATTATCAGTATGATGCTAAATTAACTGGAGAACTTATCAAGCCAATTAAGGATAATCGTGTTGACATTATGTTAGGAAGTAGGATAAGAAGCAGAGCCGAAGCGTTAAAAGGAGGTATGCCTTTATATAAATATATAAGTAACAGATTTTTGACAGTAGTTGAAAATATAATTCTGGGATTAAACTTATCTGAATACCATACTGGTTTTAGAGCGTATAGGAGAAATGTTTTAGAAACCTTACCTTTAAACGCTTTCTCTGATGATTTCGTGTTTGATCAGGAAATTCTTATTTCTGCTCATGCAAAAGGATTCAAAATGGGAGAAATCGCCGTACCCGTACGTTATTTTCCTGAAGCGTCATCGATTAATTTTATTCGATCGCTTAGATACGGATTACAGATTATATATACCCTAGTTCTCTACCTTTTACATAATTTAGGTCTAAAGATTAATATATTCAATTAAATTTGAGGTGAATAATCCTTGATGAAGAAAATTGACTGGCTGATTTTATTCTCCATAATCTTTATATCAGTTGTAGTATTGAAAGATTTGTTCAAACCGGGAATGTATACCAGCCATGACGGAATCCATCAGGTGGTTCGCTTTTATTACTTCGATCAGGCATTGCGTGATGGGCAAATTCCTCCCCGATGGGCACAGGGACTGTTGAATGGTTTTGGCTACCCCTTGTTTATTTTTTCTTATCATTTACCTTGGTTTATAGCCGAATTTGTACATATATTTGGCTCTTCAATTATTGATAGTGTAAAGCTGACTTTTCTTATAGGGTTTATACTGTCCGGGATAACAATGTACTTAGTGCAAAAAGATATATTTGGCAGATTGCCTGCCATTGTCGGTACAACTCTCTATCTTTTTGCACCTTACAGATTTTCCAATATATTTGTCCGGGCAGCGATAGGAGACGCAACTACTTTTATTTTCGCCCCGCTGTTTTTCTGGGCAATATGGAAGTTGAAAGAGGATTGGAATTGGAAATGGGTAATTTTAGGAGGAGTAGCTGTTGCCGGTCTTATATTATCTCACGTCATGGTAGCGGTACTTTTCCTGGGTGCAATGTTTATCTATTTTTGTCTCTCATTATTCTATGTAAAAAATAAATTTGCATATTTTAAAAGTTTACTCGCTGTACTAATTTTGGGTGGAGGAATATCGGCATATTATTTGATCCCGTCTGTTCTAGAAAGAGAAAATACACAGTTTTATGCTCTTATGAGCCAGATTTTTCTCGGCTCATATTTTCCGAATATTTCTGATTTGATTTACTCTAAATGGGGATATGGAGTATTCCACGCAAAAGAAGGCGCAATGTCGGTACAATTGGGTTTAACACAGTGGCTCGCGTTCATACTTACGGTGGTGGGGATATTTATATTGCCGTTATTATCCAAAAAACTATCGATAAAAAATAAAAAATTGTTAAGTGACGGAAAAAATATTATTTTGGTATTTGCTTTTACTATTTTTATGATGTTAGATGTCTCACTACCAATTTGGAAGTTTGTTAGCGGAATAGTATTTATTGATTTTCCCTGGAGATTTTTGGCCGTATCGACCTTTTTAGTATCTTTGTGTGCAGGATTGTTGGTATCTTTATCAGGCAAAGTAAAAACTGTTTTAGCAATTTTATTAATTCTTTCCGCAATTTATTTCAACCGTAATAATTTGCATATCAATCAATCGCTACCTTGGGATTTAGCGTTTATCTTGAAGCTTGAAAGAACTACCAATACTTACGATGAATATACTCCAAAATGGGTTAAATCTGAGTTGGTAAAAGAAAACGCTCCGAGAGTAGAATTGTCTGATTTGAAGTCCACATTCAGTATAAATAAAAATACCACAAATAAATTAGATTTATCCATCAGTTCACCATCGGGAGGCAATTTGTTTGTCAACACAATCTATTATCCAGGTTGGGAAGCGACAATAAATGGAGTCAAAAGCAAAATCAGTTATGATAATGGTTTCATAAAATTGCCTCTGGTAAAGGGTGAGTCAAAAGTAGAGTTACGCTTTCAAGAGACGCCTTTGAGAGTCTTTAGTGATATTTTATCGATTTTAAGTATTTTTGTGGTTATTGTAGGGTTGATTAAACTGAGAAAACTATGAATAGGATTTCTTTGGCTATAGCTACATTTAATGAGGAAGAAAATATTGGAAAATGTTTGGAAAGCGTTGCTGATTGGGTTGATGAAATTGTGGTAGTGGACGGATCATCTACAGATAGAACTGTTGAGATTTCCAATAAATATAAAGCCAAAGTTAAAGTGGTTGATAATCCACCTAATTTTCATTTAAACAAACAAAAAGCCATTGATTTTTGCAGTGGAGAATGGATACTTCAATTGGATGCGGATGAAGTTGTTTCTGAAGAATTAAAAAATGAAATACTTTCGGTTATAAACCCACAACCGATTAATGGTTATTGGATTCCCAGACAAAATTATTTCTTGGGAAAATTCTTAAGTAAGGGTGGTCAGTATCCAGATTACACTCTTAGACTTTATAGAAGAGGAAAAGGAAAGTTACCTTGTAAGAGCGTGCATGAACAAGCACAAGTAGAGGGTGAAGTCGGGTATCTAAAAAATCCGCTTTTGCATTATCCCTATCCTGATTTTACCCATTACCTTGAACATTTTAATAGATATACTGATATTTTTGCAGAAGAATTGCGAGTGCAGAATCTGAAAATATCGATAATTCAGACTTTGAATTATCTATTGTTTAAACCTGCATTTTGGTTTCTGAAAACTTATTTCAGGCATAAAGGATTTATGGATGGGTTTGCCGGTTTCCTATTCAGTTTTTTTTCGGCACTTCGATTTCCAGTCGCCTATTTTAAATATGGGAAAAAATTAATTCGTAAATCGAAATTATAATGAAACAAATTAAAATAGCTTTGGTTAATCCGCCACTGCCTGGTCATAAGCAAAGGGGAACCGGAACATACCTTGAGGAATTAATTAAAGCCTTAAATAAGTGCACAGAAATAGAGGTTACTTTGGTCAGGATCAATTCTGATATATCGAAATTTGATTTAGTACATTATCCCTATTACGATCCATTTTTTTTAACTCTTCCGCTTATTAAGATCAAGCCAACAGTTGTAACAGTCCATGATATGATTCCCCTTAAATTTCCAAATTATTTCCAGAAAGGTTTGAGAGGAGAAATAAAGTGGTTAATCCAAAGACAATCATTAAAAGGAGCAAAAACCATAATCACTGATTCTTATGCATCAAAAAAAGACATCGTGAAGTTTACCGCGATTAGTGAGGAGAAAATCAATGTAATTTATCTGGGAGTAAGAGAGGAATTTAAAGTCATCAGTTCTCAGAAGGAATTGGATGAAGTGAGAGTGAAATACAGCTTGCCGTCAAGTTTTATCCTGTATGTAGGCGACGTAAATTACAATAAAAATATTCCCGGTATTATTAAGTCATTCCTTTCTGCTACCCAAAAATTCGAAAATATTTATCTGGTTTTGGTAGGAAATGGTTTTATAAATAATTCTATCCAATTATCAGATATTAATAATTTAATTTCTAAACTTCGATTGGAAGAAAAAGTGATAAAACTGGGTTTTATCGATCTCTCTGATCTAGCGGGAATATATAATCTGGCCAAAGTCTATCTGCAACCCTCTTTTGCTGAGGGGTTCGGTTTACCCATACTTGAAGCAATGGCATGCGGATGTCCTGTAGTGACAACTAATACGTCAAGCCTGCCGGAATTAACAGGAGAAGCGGCAATAAAATTAGATCCAAAAAATTATCAAACACTGGCTAGATCTATCATTGAACTTATTGAAAATGCTTCATTAAGGGATCAATTAATAAAAAAAGGTATTGAGCGAGCCAAAAAATTCAGTTGGGATAAGTGCTCTCAGGAAACAATTAAAGCGTACAAAAAGGCCTTAGAATGAATATATTTATAATCTCTATTTTTTTCTTTTGGAGAGTATTTCTTTTTTTTGTAGCCTGGACAGGCGAGAAATTTCTCCCATTTTCCCCAAGATTTCCTTATTCAGATATATTGCTCATAACGTCCCATCTGCCTAGTTGGTTATGGTCTTTTGCTAATTTTGACGGTGTGCATTATTTAACAATTGCTAAATCGTCCTATTCAGCCCAGTTTACACAGGTTTTTTTCCCGCTCTATCCTATCCTTGTTGGAATCATATCGAAACTATTCCCTATCTTGAATTTAATTACGGTCGGCTTGATCGTATCAAATCTATCCTTTTTTTTGAGTTTAGAAATCTTTTTTAAACTATTAAAACTTGATTATAAAAAGAGTGACATAAAAATTATCTTATTATTTCTAATCAGTTTCCCAACCTCTTTTTACTTTGGGAGTTTTTATTCCGAAAGCGTTTTCTTATTTTTTATTCTTTGTTCTTTTTATCTCGCTCGTACAAAAAGATGGTGGTTGTCTGGATTTTTTGGCGCGGCCGCGTCTGCTACAAGACTAGTTGGGATATTTTTACTGCCGGCCTTACTTTGGGAATGGCATCAAAACGAATTCAAAGTTAAAAGTTCAAAATATAAAGTTTCCAATTTCCATTCTCTATTATCTATTTTCCGTTCTCCAATTACATATCTAGTTCCTCTTGGATTAATAATATATATGCTTTATTTGCAGATTAATTTCGGAGACTTTCTATATTTCTGGCATTCTCAACCGATTTTTGGGGCAGAAAGAAGTGGGAGTTCAATCATATTACTTCCTCAAGTAATCGTAAGATATATAAGGATTTTAATATTAGTAGACTACACTCAGGAGATATATTGGATTGCACTTTTAGAACTATTGATAACTGTTTTTGCTTTTACCGCGCTTATCATCGGACATATTAGAAAAGTTAGGCTATCATATCTAATTTTTTCCTGGTTGACAGTACTGACCCCTACACTTACCGGTACGTTTTCTAGTATGCCTAGGTATGTACTGCTAGCGTTACCGATGTATATCGTTTTAGGATTGATAAAGAACAGATTATCAAAAATATGTATTTTAGCCGTTTTTATTAGTTTGCTTCTTTTTCTGACCGTATTATTTACTAGAGGTCATTGGGTGGGTTAAAGATCAATAAATTTGTTATAATCATCCTATGTTTAAAGATATAGTAGTTTTTTTGCGCTATAAGGATTTGTTAATTAATCTGACAGAGAGAGAAATTAAAGCTCGCTATAAACAGTCCATACTGGGCTATTTTTGGGTTATTCTTAACCCTTTTTTGCAAATGCTGGTAATGACTTTTATCTTTTCTATTGTTATGAAAGTACCCTCATTAGGAGTACCTTACCCAATATTTTTATATGTAGCTCTCCTACCATGGAACTTTTTTTCCAACTCGCTTTCTTCTTCAATGAATAGTTTGGTTGCAAATAGTTCATTGATTACAAAAATATATTTCCCAAGGGAAATCTTGGTTTACTCTACGGTTTTTGCGAAAGTAATCGATCTTATACTGGCAGTATCTATACTTGTGATATTTATGATAATTTATAGAATACCAGTTTCAACTAGAATTCTATGGGTCCCGGTTATATTTATAATCCAACTTATTTTTACCACCGGCCTCTCTCTGATACTGTCAACTTTTAATCTATTTTACAGAGATATACAGTATTTAGTAAGTTTAATGTTAATGTTATGGATGTATTTAACACCCGTAATCTATCCGGTTGAAATAATTCCAAACGAATACAGATTCATTCTCTCCTTAAACCCTATGGCTGTATTTGTTAATGCATATAGACAGGTTATTCTAGGCGGCGGCGATCCAAACCTTAATAGTTTAATAATAGGTGTGATTGTATCTTTATTTGTTTTCCTGGCAGGATTTTCGATATTCAAGAAATTAGAGGGAATTTTTTCTGATGTAGTTTAAATTTATGGATAATAATCAGTCAAATCATACTCAAGTACTTAATATTAATAGAGTTTCTAAAAAATATTTCCTTCAGAAGCAGAAAACTTTTAAAGAATTCTTACCCTCATTAGTGTTAGGAGGTACTTGGGCTAAGGATTTTTGGGCTTTGAAGTCAATCAATATCTCCCTAAACAAAGGAGATTCATTAGCGGTGGTTGGTAAAAACGGCGCTGGTAAATCTACACTGTTAAAACTTATTGCCGGCGTTACCTCTCCGACTGTAGGTAAAATTATGGTTAAGGGCCGTGTAGCTCCCCTGATTGAATTGGGTGCAGGTTTTCACCCTGAACTGACGGGAAAAGAGAATATCTATCTGAATGGGTCGATTTTGGGTATGAAAAGGGGCGAAATTGACAAAAAATATCATGAGATCGTTGAGTTTTCAGAACTGCGAGAGTTTATAGATCAACCGATCAAGCATTATTCTTCTGGAATGTATATGAGGTTAGCCTTTTCAGTGGCCATTGCGGAAATGCCGGAAATACTGCTTATCGATGAAATCTTTGCGGTTGGGGATGCTGATTTTCAAAAAAAATGTCTTGACAAATTGAAAGAATTTCAAAAGAACAAAGTTTGCATGATTATTGTTAGTCATTCCCTTGAACAAATAAAGAATTTTTGCAATTTGGGTATGGTTCTTAGGAAAGGTGAGCAGGTATTTTTCGGTGAGATTAATCAGGCAATTGAGACTTATAAGAAGTTATTAGATTAACTTATGAATATAGCCTTTGATATTAGTCCTTTAATTTCGGCATCAGGATCATTTGGGGATAAATCTGGGGTATATCGGTACACTTACGGTCTAATTTCTAGTCTGAGTAGTCTCCTATTAAGGATAGATAAAAAGTCGAAAATCTTCTTATTTTCTTTTAATCGCGATCTTCTGACCTATCCTTTAAATCCAGATATCTTGCAAGTCTTATCCGCTAGAAATATTACTTTTTTTAAAAAAGTCCCCAAATTTAAATTAGATGAATCAGGCGACTTTTTCACAGATAGCTACGTTTTCAAATCTATCCATACTCTTGTAAAAAACCTATTTAAGTTGAATATGAAATCTATGTATGAAAATTACATCAATAACATCCGTTTTAAAAAATATATTAAGTTTTTACGAAACGAGTTTGCTAGACTAAAAATAAATATAATCTATCATTCAGAGACCGCTTTTTATCCATTACAAGAGTATATTAATGTTATGACAATATATGATTTAACTCCAATTATTTCTCCTGAAATGCATAGAGATGAAAATATTGACCTGCAAAAAAGAAAGCTTAAATTCGCCAGTAAATACTGTCAGGGAATAGTTTGCATCAGTAAATCAACAAAAAACGATTTGCTTAGAAATTCAAACATCTGGAAAAATAAAAAAATTATTGTGGCTTATCCCGGATTAGATCAGGTATTTGCTAATGCATCAAAAAAACCGGTAGATTCAAACAAACTATTTCGCAATCTTAATTTGATTATTAAGTCAAGAAACCAAAAAATCCAAAAAAATAAATATTTACTATACTATGGAACTTTTGAACCTCGTAAGAACTTAATTTATCTGATTAAAGCCTTTATAAATTTACAAAACGAAAGAGAAATTCCGTCTAATTATAAGTTGATATTAATTGGAGGAGAAGGATGGGGAGGAGTGAAAGGATCGATAAATAATTATATTGACGAACAATTTCCAATTGACAAGGATAAAAATATCATATTATTGGATTATTTAAGTGATAAATACGTGATCGAATTCATCAAAAATTCATACTGTGTCATATATCCCAGTTTGTATGAAGGATTTGGCTTGCCTGTTCTGGAAAGTATGTCGTTAGGAAAGGCGGTAATTTGTTCTGATAATTCATCTTTGCCTGAAGTAGGAAATAGATCAGTTTTATACGTTGACGCTTCGGATTATTATGATATTAAGCAAAAAATAAAATACCTGATCAATAATCCAGAGATTGCTAAATCAATGGGTCTTGAAGGGATGGAACAAAGTAACAAGTTCAGGTGGGAAAAAACGGCAATAAAAGTATATAAATTTCTTACTGAGTTAAGTAATGAATATTAGCTTATAATCGCGATGAAGATAGGAATTGATATCAGCATGCTGGCATACACAGGAAGTGGGGTAGCAACATACACCTATAACTTAGCAAAGAACTTGCTAATATATGATAAGAAAAATGAATATATTCTCTTCTACAGCTCATTTAGAAAGCCAAGGGGTTTTTATTACCTGATAGAATTGGAGAGACTGGGAGGGAAAATAATTAACCTCATCCTTCCGCATACATTTCTCAAATTATGCTGGAATAAATTTAGTTTGCTTCCTGTTGAGCGCTTTATAGGTAAAGTCGACGTTTTTCATTCTTCTGATTATCTTAGACCACCTTTATTTAAGAATACTTTAGGAATTACGACGATTCATGATCTGACCTGGAAAATATTCCCTGAATTTCATACCAAAGAAATAATAGAAGCTCATGAAAATAAACTGGAAAAGACAGTAATCTTTGGTGATATAATTATCGTTGATTCTTATAACACTAAAAAAGATCTTATTAAATATTATCCTCAATTGCACCCAAAAAATATTTTCGTTATCTATCCCGGAGTCGATAATAAGTTTAAACCCATTAAAGATGAGCAGTTAGTAAAAAAGAAATTGACTAAGTATGGTATTGATACCAGAAATAGATTTTTGCTCTATGTTGGAGCAATAGAACCGCGTAAAAATTTAGTTACCGCCATAAAGTTATATTACGAGTTGATAAAAGACAGAAGCTATTCCGATTTTAATTTTATTATAGTCGGCCGGGCTGGTTGGAAAAACGAAGAGGTTTTCCAAACAATCAATAATTTAAAATTAACTGATAAAGTGAAGATTATTGGCTTTGTTGAGGATCAAGATCTGCCATATATTTATAACGCGGCGCAGGTTTTTATTTATCTATCAAAATACGAAGGATTTGGATTGCCGCCTCTGGAAGCAGGCAAATGCGGGATTCCTTCCCTGATTTACCTTAATTCTTCGCTTCAGGAAATTTTTCCTTCCGATTATCCGTTTGCCCAAAAAGGTAGCGAATTGGAAACTTTAATTGATTTAATTAAAATACGGTACAAACCGTATCAAAAACATTTGGAAAAATTTAGCTGGAAATCTTACTGCGATATATATCTAGATATCGTCAAAAGTCATTGAAATTTTATCCACCGGAAATTCACAGCCAGATCTCGATTATCCAGACGACTTAATACCTGCGACGGTTTATAAGTATTTGCGTAAGTAAATCTTATTTGATGGACATCTTTTGATATACCGTTTGGGATAGGCAAGTCATATTGTTGCCATTTTGTTGAAAGTAGTTTAGTTGCTAATAGTTTTCCGTCAATAAAGACTGTAATTGTTTGCGGCTCTGCAAGAGTTTGCGCTTCAAATGAAAGCTTTTGATAATCATTATTCTTCGCTACCAATCTTAAGGTTGACTCTTTTCCTTGCGTCCACCTATTGGCACTTTCTTTCACACTCCAGCCGGTTAGGAGTAAACTGTCCTCAGCTTCGCTTTTTCCTAAAGTAATGCTTGAAAGGTTTTCTGATCGATCAAGGAGACAAGAAGTACTATCACAGAGTCTTCCCATGAGATAATATGGATTTTCCCAGACGATATTATTTAGTAAAATTTTTGGGGAATTGTATATAATTGACACCTTTGGTATTAGAACAAGACTATTATCTGGTATTATTTTTTTTGTTTTGTCATATTGATAAGGTGAGTAAACAGGGAGCGGATACAAAAAATATTCAGTCCAAATTTGTCTCCAGTAGCTTTCTAAACCGGAAATAGCCTGATCTGTATAAATCAATTCTTTCAAATTCTTTAGATTGTGAATTTCACCAAGAGAGATAAGAGATCTGTCAACAATAATGCGTTCTTTGATAAAACGCCGGTTTAGCTTGACAGCAAAAAGAATCTCTAAAGAAAGTAGAATCGTAAGAATTCCCATTAAGAGTTTCCTTTTTTTGCTTAAATATTCCAGTAATCCGATAGAGAAAAGTACGATGAAAAATGGAAGAGAATAGGTGAGTGATCTATTATATGCAAAGAAATTATGATGTAAAATCGCTGTCCATGTAAAAAAGAAACTATAAAGAGCTAAAAAACTTACTGCCAGTAATTTATATCTTATAGTAAGAAATCCCTTCAGGATAATAAATAAGGTAAGAAGGCTTAATATAGAAGCTGCAATTAAACGCATAGGTTCCATCGCGTGAATACTGTAAAATCCCATTGCTTCAAAAGGATTAGCATAGGGAATTTTGGTTCGAAATAGTGCCCATCCAATTGGATCGTCAATTTTTGAGGCTTGTATGAAATCAACAACGAAAGACTTTACTATGGAAATAGAAGCTGTAATTGCAATAATGATACATATCCTAATTACGGGCAATATTAGTTTTACGCTTTTTTTCAAAAGAGAATAAAGTATTATAAATAAGATTAGCGGGGGGATAATAAGTATTACGGCTTCGTGATAGGCAAAGTAAAAAACAGTTGTAGTAAATCCAATGATATAATCAAATCTGGTAAAGTTTTTTTTGAAAGGTTCTGAAGAAGAAAAATATGAAAAGAGAAAAATCAGCAAGAAAAGTTCAACACCCCAGAAAAAAACTTGACCGAAAAAATCATGATATAACATATACAGGAGATTAGAATTGAACATAAACAGAAAGGTCGATAAGATAAGACCTAAAATTTTTGGTTTATAGAGGGTTGAAAACAGGATATAAATAAGTGGAATGGTTAAACCGAATAAAATGGTCTGAAATAAATACGTGTATTGATATCCCTTTATTTGGAAAATGTTGAGGAAGAAGGACGAAAGTAAAGGGGTACCCCACCTAAATCCACGAAATAATAAATTTCCAGTGACTTCATCTGTTGGTTTTAGATCGATTACTTTTGTCTGAAAATACTCAAAAATTGAATGGTTAACCAGATATTCAGGTGTTTGTGCGTATACAATAACATCATTATTTCCCATTGAAATAGTTGTGAGTATTTTGTCATTACGTATAAGTGGAGACAAATTGAAAACAATACTTGTGGCAATAAGTAAACCAATCAATATATCCTCCTTCAAACGAAAATTATATCGTAATTTCTTCTTCCAGAATGCGTAAAAATTCAAAAAAAGCAAAAATCCTATAAGATATGGACAAATCTGATTTACCGAAAGACCAGCCAGGCTAAAAATAGTAAGAAAAAATATGAGAAAAACGACTGTAAACCACGGGGTAAGCCAAAAGGTATAAGGATGCAATTGCTTTGGAGCTAACAGCAAGGTAAGTCCGAAGCCCAAAAAGAATAAAATGAAAATAGTTAGGATTGAATATAGAAATATTAGAATCATTGGTAAATATCAATTCTGTGTAAGCCAAATCCTACGAAAATTCAAAGCGAGATCTCTTGTATCCTGAGTTTTTAAGATTTCAGACGGCTTATATGAATATGAGTATGTGAGACGTATTTGGTGAACACCTTTAGGTATTCCTTCCGGAATGTAGAAAGTATACTTTGACCATTGAGTCAAGGCCTGTTTTGTTCCTAATAGTTTTCCATCAAAATAGACAGTAACAGTTTGTGGCTCCTTTAGTGTTTGAGCTTCAAAAGATACTTGATTAAAGCCAGAATTCCTAGTAATTAATCGAAGAGTTGATTCTTCCCCTGTCGCCCATCTATTCGTCATCTCTCTTACGCTCCAGCCGGTTAGAAGTAAACTATCCTCTGCTTCACTTACCCCTAAAGTAATACTTGAAAGGTTTTCAGGTCGATCAAGAAGACATTCTGTGCTGTTACAGATTCTTCCCAGTTTATAATATGCATTTTCCCAGACGGTTGATTTAAGGAGTATTTGAGGAGGTTTAAACCATGGTGTAGGTTTAGACAGCAGTATAAGACTATTATCAGGAATTCTATTTTCGAAAGGAGTTACGATAGAAGTTAATGAGGGTAATGGTTTACCATTATACAGGAAATAACTTGTCCATATTCGTTTCCACAGAGGAATATTATCATCAATTAATCCCTCCATAAATATCGGTTCGGAAAAAGAATTCGAAGAGGGTAATTCTTGCAGAGAGATTAACGATTTATCAACCACAAGATGTTCACTGCGAAATCTCTTGTTGAGTTTAATAGCAGAAAAAAGTTCTAAAATGATAATACCGGCTAAAATATATCTTTTCAGTAAAATACGGTTTTTGACGATCTGTGTAATACCGATAGAAAATAAGACAAGAATAAGCGGTAAATTAAAGGTGAGGCTTCTGTTATAAGCCCAAAAATTTGGATAAATAAAGGAATAGAGGAAGAGAATAAAAGAATAAAAAGCTATGTAGCAAAAGAGAAAAAGTCGATTTTTTGACTTAAATAAACCATAAAAAATGATTACGATCGTTCCTAAGCTCAAAAGAATAGCAATAAAGATCGGAAGAGGTTCAAAAGAGTGAATACTATATAAACCTATCATTTCAAATGGATTTGCATACGGAATGCTATTGCGGAAAAGTGTCCATCCGATAGGCTGATTTGGATTTGCGCCAATAGATTGATAATAATTAACAATAATAGATTTTATGATAGTAGAGAAACTGGTTAGACCTGTAATTAACATTACTTTAATTAGTGACCAAAAATTACCCGATTTGCCATTTTTGAGGAGTAGTTGAATTACATAGAACAATAAAAGAGGGAATAAAACAAAAATGGCACCTTCATGATAGGAAAAAAATAGAACACTAATACTTATTCCCAAGGTAATATCATATAAATTTATTAATTTAGTTTTAGTTTTAGCCCCAAAGATATAAGCAATTAAAAATATTAAAATGAATAACTCAAGACCCCAATACAATATTTGTCCTGAGAAGTTATGGTAAAGTATATAAAGTAGATTTGAATTGAATGCCGTAACGGTCAGAATCAATACTAGAGATATTAGTGATGGCCTAAAAATGATTTTGGCTAAGATATACCCTAAGGGTAACATCAGAGAATAAATAACCGCGTGAAAAATTGATATATACTGATAAGCTTTTAAATTAAAAATCATTTGAAAAAATGAGATGACGATTGGAGGTCCCCATCTGTTTCTTTCGACTAATAAATCACCGACTTCAGTTGGTATATTTCCTTTAACACTATCAGTTATTGGGTGCTTTATAAGATAATCGGAATTGACTGCATAATCGATAATATCATTATTTCCCAGAGACAGGCTTGTCGGATATCGGTAATACCTAAATAAAGGAGACAGGTTAGATAAGATACTAATGATTATTATTGCTCCGATGATAAAATCTTCTTTTAAATTGATTTTAAATATTGTTTTATTTTTAATAAATACATAAAAATTGGTAAATGATAATAGAACAAATAATGGAGCTATTATTTTTGAAATACTGAAACCCATCCGTCCAAAAATCACCAGAATAAATATCAATATTACAATTGCATACCACGGTGTGAGCCAAAGCCTGTGTTTTTTAAGAGCTCGGGGCGTTAACAGGTATCCTAGTCCGTATCCTGAATAAAACAGGATAAAAATTGTAGCAAAAGAATAAAATAGTATCGATATCATAGCGAGGCTACGTTTTTATGAATCGTATCCATCTGAAATTCACCGCAAGATCCCGTGCATCTTGATTTTTAAGTATCTCAGAAGGTTTATACGTGTGTGTGTATTGAAAGCGTACAGTATGTATCCCCTGGGATATTCCTCCGGGAATCTGAAATGTATAAGTTGACCAGTTCGTTGTGAGCGGTTGTGTTCCGGCAAACGTATCATCAATAGAAACACTGATAGTTTGTGGTTCAGAAAGGCTATATGCCTGGAAGGCTAACTGTGTATACCACTCTTTCGTAACAAGTCGAAGAGTAGATTCTTTACCAGTTGACCATCTGCTGGTTGACTCTTTGCCGCTCCAACCCGAAATGAGAAGACTATCTTCAAAAGTTGTTTCTCCCATAGTAACACCAGAGAGATTTTCCGGTCTATCCAAAAGGCACTCTCGGCTGTTACAGAGGCGTCCTAAAACATAATATTTATTTTCCCAGATGAGAGGAGATTTGAGGAGGATTTGTGGGGGATTGGACCGTGGTGCGGGTTTAGAAAGAAGAATAAGACTGTTATCCTGAGGTTTTTTTTGGGATTTTTTTGGATGCAGGAAATATTCTGTCCATAATGCTTTCCATAAAGGAATTTCTCCAATGAGTTCGTACTCAGTATACATTGGTTCATTTAATAAACCTAAGTCTTTTATATTTAATTGGGTAAGTGATACAAAAGATTGGTTGACTGATACATATTCCTGATTCATTCGTTTATTTAATTTTACAGCAGAAAATAGTACTAAACTGATAAGTGCAATAGCTATGACCGTGGTGGATTTCTTTTTTATCAAAAAAAATTCGTTTAAACCGATAGTAAAAAGAACTAATATGAATGGTAAGGTATATGTCACTGCCCGATAATAATCAAAAAAATTATGTTGAACTAGAGACGTCCAATAATACAAAAACACATAGACGATCAAAAAACTGGTTAAAAGAAGTCTGTTTTTAGATTTCAGGAGACCAAAGAGTATGGT
The DNA here is from genome assembly GCA_001780955.1 of Candidatus Gottesmanbacteria bacterium RIFCSPLOWO2_01_FULL_39_12b. Lineage (GTDB taxonomy): Bacteria > Patescibacteriota > Microgenomatia > 2-02-FULL-39-11 > 2-02-FULL-39-11 > 01-FULL-39-12b. The sequence goes on from MFJR01000007.1 coordinate 90,206, forward strand.
TATGACGACTAATAAACTTACCAATATCGCAAGAATAACCGGTAGAGGTTCGAAGGCGTGCATGCTATAGAAACCCATCATTTCAAATGGATTTGGATACGGCACGTTGTTTCTAAATGCCTGCCAGCCAATAACTGCATTTTTATCCGTGTAATTCTTAAGAAATCGAGTGATAGTTTCATTGGCCCCAAAGAAAAAAGGGATAGAGCTGGTAATAATGGTAATAATAAATATTTTAGATAAGGCCGGCCAGTAATCGAAAGTAAATTTTTTTAAAAAAAATCGTAACAGAACAAATACCGCCAATGGACCAATAACAAAAATTCCTCCATAGTAATATGAATAATATATAACTGCTAATGTTATACCGAGGATAATATCGTATAGAGCCACCTCTCTTTTTGCTGGTTCGTTTGAACCAAAATATAAAAAGAGAAATATAAGAAAAAAAGTATAAAGCCCGAGGAATAAAATATGGCCAAAAAAGTTGTGGTAAAGAATATACAGTAAATTGACATTAAAAGTAGCGAATATAAGGATTGAGAATAAGCTAAAGAGAGTTGGTTTATATAGGATTTTCAGAAGAATAAATACTAAAGGAATGTGTAAGGCATATAATATTACTTGGGATAAGTACGTGTATTGATATCCCTGCAGGTGGAAAAGGTTTTGAAAAAAAGCAGCAAAAATTGGAGGTCCCCAACGGTAGATATTGTGAAACATATCATATACATTCGCATTTGCATTTAATACATTCTGACGCAGTAATGCAACATTTTTATACATAAGGGTATCTATAATATAATCAGAACTGGCTGCATAATTTACCGCATCATTATTTCCTAGAGATACTGTGGTGAGAAATTTTTCGTATTTGATCAAAGACATAAGATTAAAGAAAATACTTACCAGAACAAAACAAGCAATAATCACATCTTCCTTATTTACGCGAGGGCCCTTAGTTTTTAAAAAAACGTATATGTTAAGTAATAGAAGAGAACCGATGATAATAGGTGATGCCTGGCGAACTGTAAATCCAAGCAGATTAAGAATAATGAGGATAAATACAAGAAAGATTATAGTAAACCAGGGCGAAAGCCAAAGTGCGTATAATTGAAGTTTTTTTGGTAGAAAAAAGTGAGTTATGCCATATCCCAAGAAGAATAAAACCAAAATTGTCGCGAGTGAATAGAAAAATATCGAAATCATGGAAGGTCATCTATTCTTTTCATAGGAGTAATTGTACCTAATTGATAATAATCATTCTCCCAAATTTTATTTGTATATATTAACTTCTTCCCTTCTCGCTCCAGATAATTTTTTTCAGCAAGAACTAATCTGATATTCGCTACATTATCTTTTTCTGTTACAAGGTTTTGCAAAGTAACAATATCTCTATCCATTAAAAAATATTCACGCCACAGTCTTTTCCACAGATTGTCTTCTCCAAGATACACATCAGAGGTAAAAAATGGTTCTATGATGTCTTTCTTCTTATTCAGTTGCGTGAGTGAAATAAGTGATTTATCAACAACTTGCGCATGCCAATATAATTGATAGAGAGTTCTCTGTGCTGACCGAAAAGATAAAAAAAGAAAAAGTACAATAATAGTGAACTTTATCATTTTATTTTTTATCAGTGAGAATAGAAAGCACATCCCTATACTAAAAAGAGCAGAATAAAGAAAAAGAGTATAGGTGATTGCTCGATGGAAACTAAAAAAATTTGGGAAAATCCATCTTAAACTTACATAAAATGGTATCCATGCTAAAAGAAGGGAGAGAATAAAAAGTTTCTTTCTTAAATTTATAATTCCCAGTAACCATATAACCGCTATAGGAAAACCAAAAATGATATCAAGGAAGACAGGTAAATCTTTGGAGTGATAAAGGTTGTAAAATCCTGTCATATCGAGCGGGGAAGCAAAAGGAATATGTTCCCACCCGATAAAGGAGCTTTGTGTCGAGGAAGTAATTATCTTCACATTTTGCCCAATAGCAGTGCCTGCTGTTATAGGGTTAATAACCAAAGTCAAGAGAAGGATTTTGAGAAAATATATTCCGTGTATCGGATTCCTATCTTTAAGGAGGCTCAAAATTCCAAAAACAAGAAGCGGCAGGATGGCAAAAATGAGTCCTTCAGGATAAATTGTTGTTATTGCAGATAATGCAAGAGCGATTAATAAATCATACGAATTAAAGTTCCTCAGATCTTTTTTTTCTTCAGAAATATATGCATGAAAGAGGATGACCACAAGAATAAAAATCCCGGTGAAAATAAACTGAGCGTAGAAAACGTTATAGAGCATGTACAGGAGAGTAGCATTTAAGGAAAAAGTAATAAAAGAAAAAGAGAGAATATGCATATTGTGCTTTTGGCTTAATCGTTTTGCCAATATGTATACCAGCGGAAAAGAAAAAGTGAAAAAGATAGTGATAATGGTAGAATAAATCTGATAGGATTTAAGCCTGAAAACGTATGAAAAAAAGCTTAACAGGATGGGGCTTCCCCAACGAAAACCTGCATGAAGAAGGTCTCCTGTTGCTCCAAGATAGGGTTTATAATGCTCAAACGTTCCTCCTTCCAAGACGGTGTGGTTGATAAGGAAATCTCCAACGGGGGTATAAGAAAGAGGATCGAGATTGCTTAAGGAAATAGTAGTTGGGAACCCAACTTTTGTTAACAGAGGAAATAAATTAAAGAAAAGAGTAAATCCAACAAGAAGAGTCGTAAAAAGAAATTCGAGGGTCAAAAAAGGAAGGGTCTTTCGCGCAATGAGACTAGCAATAAATAAAATGCCGGCACAAGCAAGAATAAAATATGCACTTTTTGCAACAGGAATTTGGGCAAGATTAAAAATAATACTCAGAACTGCAATAAGAATAGTTCCCACCCATGGAGTAAACCAAATAGCGTCTTTTCGTAGATTTTTGGGAATAAGCAAAGCTGTAAATCCATATCCAACAAAAAATAAAACAGCAATGATTTTTACTAAAAGTATAATAATGTCAATCATTATTTTATTTCCTCCAAAGAGATATGCGTAAATTTTGCAGAAAGTAATCTATTATCAAAATTGCCAGGGATTACTTCAGAAGGTCGATAGTCGGAAGAGAAAAGAAAATAGACAAAATTAATACCTTCACTTAGTTCTTGATTGATTGGTATAGAGAAATTTTCTAAATTAGTAGTTAGTTTTATTTCTGTAATCTTTTTTTTGTTTAAATATATTTTCGTTTTTAGATCTTTATAAAAAGCCGCAGCTCGAAAATTCAAGTTAAATTTACGTGGTTTTAGCACTTTGAACATAATTGAAGCGTTCTTCCAAGACCAACGAAAACCCTCTTCTCTAACATTCCACCCGGCACCTAAAAACATATCATCATCTAAAGATCCGATATCAATAGCTAAATATTCCTTTTTATCCGGATTTCTTTGCCAAAGAGAAAAATGGTTATCTGTAAGCGTTTTATTAAATCCTAAGCTGGTGAGTCCTGCGGAAATAGTGCCAGCAAAGGTTCGATTATCATCAAGAAGAAAATACTTCAAATCAAGAAAATTAATGCTGTCAATACTTCTCTTATAATCCAATGTTTTCCAGCGGGATAGGTCACTTTTATCAACTCCTCCATTATATTCCAAATTATCATCCATTAATCTTCCCATATATCCCAAAAACGGATTTCTTTTATAATAATCCGATTTAAAATAAGGTATTCTTCCCATATATCCAGCTAAAACGGGTTTTTTATGTATATTTTGTCCTTCTACAAACTCCAATCCATTACTATTACCAAAATAAGTAAATCCGTCTCTTACTACAGATGGAGCCTCCATAACAGTTATGTTACTAGGATCGTTTGCAATAGCTTTATATGCATTATATGGAATATATCGCTGAGGCGGAACAGGTATTTTGAAATAATGGTCGAGAAAAAAAATAGCTATGAAAATAAAGAAAAAAATAGTTTTTATTTTTTTCCCTTTACCCGATAACAAATAGTCAAATAAATACGCGCAGATAATATAGGAAAAAAATATGAAAGCTACAATTAGACGACCCGGAATTCTAATGTTTGCCATAAAAGGAAGATAATGGAAGATAACAAACGGTAATGGGATAACTATTCGGATTTCATCATCCAGGGTAAATCCCCATTTACCTAATATATGAAGAAATGGTCCAAGAGTGAGAATCCAAAAAACTCCGGAAATATATAAATATGGTCTAATAAGCAGATAAAGCTTAGGTGGAAGTTTATTTTTTAATTTTAGTATAAATAAAGTGATAAAAGTAAAAATTATAAAAAGTCCCGGGTAACTAAAATTTTCAAAAATTCGCGAAGCAAATTTGAAATGAGTACCCCAGAAACCCGCTATTGGACTTAGAAAGTAGCTATAAATACTCGGGATAAAAAATCCAAACAGATCAGAAGAAAATTCTATTGCGCCTCCCCACCCGTTAGTTTTAGGTAGCCCTTCAAATAGGTATGTTTCATATAGGACTTTGAGCCATGGAATAAGAAAGGTTACAATCAAAAGAATACTAAGAAGTATATATTTCAGATTATCTTTGACTACATGAAGAAAAGATTTTTGTGAGAATATAAGACCATAAATTGCAAATAGAGAAATAGATAAGACAATCATTATGAAATAATATAAATTTAAATAAAGAGAGAGAACAAAAAATAATGCAGTCCCAGCTGAAAATAGAAATTTGGTCTTTTGGTCAAATTCTTTGAATAATGAATACCCACAAAGGAAAAACCAGGGAAATACATAAGTTGACATGAAATTTAAATGACCCACACGTGGCGTGAGAAATGTCATATAACCGAACGCCAATCCTAATAAGTATGAAGTCATTTGCGAAATTCCCAGTTTCCGCAGTAACAGATACATTCCAATGTTGGAAAATATTAAGCCTGCAGCGACTATAATGGCTAAAGATTGGTGCTCCGAAAAGAAAGGCCTAAGTAATACAAAATAAAATCCATTTCCTGAATCTGTAGAAGTAAAATCTAATCCGAAAGGATACAAGACTGCGTTTGAGTGTGCAAAGGGATTTTTCCCACTCATAATGTTCTGATAGACTTTATCCATTGCCCATTCCGCAACAAACACCTCTCCATATCTTGCTCCTACTTTTGAATTATCAAAAAAAATTTCTGCCCAAAAAGAATGAAAAAATACAAGATTCACTAAAAAATATCCGCAAAGGAAAAAAATAGAGGTATATTTGTTTAGAATTTGTTTCATAATATGGTAAAAATTACCTTATTGTATTACATTAATCTATAAATTTCCTCTCATATAAATCATAGACCCCATCATTCATGATCTTTTTGAAATCTACTTTTGAGATTATAGAAGATATTGCCGGGGTATATTTTTCATTATTTTTAAGGATTATATATTTCACATTTAAACTATTTAGTTCTTGGAGGACTAGAGAAGAAGTTATAGCGAATGGTATTATATTCGGCTCCTTTGGTTTTTCTGAATAAGGATTATAATTCCCTTTATCTATTATCTTCGCTATATAATTTATAAATCTCATATTCTTGTAACCAATAAATACTTCTTCTGGTACTCGGGCAAGATATCCGCCGATGATCGGTTTTCCGTGAATAAGCTGTCCATACATAGGGAGTATTCCATGGACAAAACCAATATAATTAAAACCATCTCTTACTGTAAAAGGAACATCTAATACTGTCTTTTGGTCATTTTGATTTTTTAAATACTGGTAAATTTTTACAGGGGCATTCTCAACCATCTTTTGGGAAATAGTATAAAATTGATCAAAAAAGAAAATAACAAACAAACATACTAATAAAATTATCTGTTTTTTCTTACTTATCCTTGTCAATACAAAATTAATCACATAAGCAGTGACAATGCAGGCAAAAAATACGAAAGCCGGAGTAAATCTGGCGGTGGCTCTAATAGTTGATAAGCCTGGAATATAATGAAGTAATAAAAAGGGGAGAGGTAAGACAACGGAGACACCATCAAGATTGATAAACCAGCGATTAAATATTTTCAAAAATGGACCCAACATCAAGATATAAAAAAAACTACTAACTATAAAATAGGGTTTTATCAGTTGCCATAATTTTTGAGGAAATCTATTGAAGATTTTCAATATAGTAACAGTTAGATAAATCAATACGATGATGATTCCTGGATAACTAAATCTTTCCAGGCTGTTAAGGAAAAAGTATTGATATTTTACAAATAACGGAACAATTGAGGTGATTTTATTGAAAATAATATTATACAGAGGATTAAATTCACTCGGTGTTATAAAACTTGCCAAGTCAGATGATAAAGTTATTGATCCTCCAAATCCGGGAGTTTTAACTAGTCCTTGGGTTTTGATTAAATTATAAACTGATAATATCCAGGGAATAAGGAAAAAAATTGCTGAAATAATAGATAAAAACAAATAGGTGACATTTCTTGATAAAAGTTTTAAAAACTCCTTTCTGTCAGTAAAAAACCAGTATCCTGCAGAAAATAACAATCCAAGCACTATTGTAAAAAAGTAATAGAAATTACTCAAAAGAACCGTTGCCATGCATAATCCTAAAACCAGACAAAAGATAAATCTTTCTATTGTTTTATTTGATTCAAATAATTTTTTTAGTGCTATAAATACTAAAGGAAAAAAGTATATAGATATATAAGCATAATGACCCAGAACTCTATGAGATAAAAATGGTGTGAATCCAAAAATTAAACTAACTAATATTGATAAGTATTGATCGATCTTTAATTTTCTTAGTAATAAATACATAAAAAAATTATTTAAGAAAAATCCAAATAAGATAATAATCAGTAGAGATTTATGGGAATTAATAAGTGGCCGGAAAATAAAAAACGGTAAAACATAAGCAGTATTGGGATCATTCAGGGAAAAATTAGTAGTAAATGGGTATAGAATAGATTTTGTGACAAAAGGATTTTTAAATTGAAGTATATTTTGGTAACTTGTCTCAATTAAATATTCTGTAACGATATTATCACTGACCATTATCCTATTTCCAAAAAGTTCACCCCAGAGAGAAAAATTAAAAATTAAATTAATAAAAAGGAAAACAAAAATAGGCAATATAAAACGAAGTTTTTTCTTCATTTTAAGCATTATACTACGAAAATGTCTTAATCCTAGAGAACGAATTAAATCAATTTATTTCAAAATTCTCACTCGATTTTTAAAGAATAAAATTTCAGTCCAAGTTCTCTTTCATCTTTATTGTCAGGAAAAACTGTAGATGGTTTATGAGTTTTTGAGAGTTTAAATGTAATTCTATGTATTTCTGGTTCTAAAGAGTATGGAACATCTATACGATACACCCCTTTTTGGGAGAGTACTCGTATCTTATCAATATAGACTTCGTCTAGATAAACTTGCACGTACTGTTCATTTTGGAATGACTCTGTTTCAAAAATTATCGTTGGTTTTATCCTGTTGATCGTTTTGACAAAGACTGTAGCTATTTTCCCATAAGTCCATCGAAACCCATCTTCCGCAACGCTAAATCCAGAAACGATAAATAATTCGTCTCCTGTCGTCCCGAAGCGTATATCTGTAAATAGCACTGCGCGCAATTCTCGTTTCAGAAGTATATATGGTGTCTCGCTTGACACTATTTTATATCCGATTTCTTCAAGTGTTTGTCGTATAAGCTGCGAGTATAGTTCGTCATTCTTAAGAACAACATATTTAATATCTAAAAAATCTAGTTCTTTCTGCAGAGTTGTCACGTTGGCATTATAAACTGTGACGATCGGGAGAGTCGGCTGCTCCTTATATAGATCGTAGTTGCCTTTATCGATTATTTGCGCAGTATGACCGATAAACGGAAGATTAGAATAGTAAGAAAAAATTGATGAATCTACACGAGAAAGGTATCCGCCAATAATCGGCTTATCATGTATCAATGTTCCAATGGTGGGAGTATTCGCGTGAATGCTGCCAATATACTTAAAGCCATCCCTTACAGTAAATGGAATTTCCAGAACAGTTGACTTGTCAGGATCTTTTTTAATATAGTCGTAAATTTTTAGAGGAAGATACTTATCAGATCTTTGAGGTATAAAATATGCTTGATCAATTACCACAACAATAAATAAAAGTGTAAAAATTGTGAAATAAAATTTTCTATTTAATCTGCTAAACACAAAGGATAATAAATAAGCAGTGACGATAGTGGCGAAGAACACAAAAGCAGATATAAATCTTGCTGGGGCTCTTACAGTGGTAAGTCCGGGAAAATAGTGAAGAAGTAGGAATGGTAAAGGAAGAAAAATATGAATTCCTTCATCAAGAGTGATAAACCATCTGTTAAATATCTTTAAAAAAGGACCTAAGGTAAGAAGTGCAAAAAATAGACTCGCTAAAAAATGAGGTTTTAATTTATACCATATTTTTTTATGTATTTTATTTTTGAAAAGGAAAATTAAGATATATGCAGTAATGATAATCAACCCAGGAGAGACGGACCTGTTATTGTTAAAGAAAAAAGAATTTGCTAATTTGGCAAAAAAAATTGACTTACCCCTAATATCGTTCATGATAGATGCATAAAATGGATTATACTCACTTGGCGTGACAAAATTTATCAGATCCGAAGATAATTCTATTGCGCCTCCAAAACCGGCTACTTTATATTCTTCATTAAATAAGCGTAGATTTAATACTGTTAAAAACCAAGGAGTAAGGATAACAAAAAAGGAAAGTAATGAAAGTAGGAGATAGAATACATTCTTTATAATAAATTGATAGAAAATTTGCTTGAAAGATAAAAAGAGATAATAAACACAGTAAAAAAACATAGCTAATACGACCATCAGGAAATAATAAGGATTAGCAAAATAAGTTAGAGCCAATAGTATTCCATAGGTTAGAGAATAAATAGATTTTTTGATAGTTGAGTTTGATTCTAGAAAAAACAAAATATTTATAAATAAGAGAGGAAAGAAGTAGTAAGTAGTATACGTATAGTGTCCTAATATTCTGTATGATAGAAAAGGTGAAAAAGCAAATATTAGGCTGCAAAATGCAGAAACATAACTCCTTATTTTCAGTTTTCTTAAAAGTAGATACATACATATATTTGCCCAAAATATATTAGTAAGAACGATAATAAGAGTTGATTGGTGAATATTAAAGAAAGGGCGTAAGATAGTTAATGGAAAAAAATTGATTAACCAAGTATCATCCAATGAGAGATTTGTTTTAAATGGATAAAAAATACTGTCGGTTATAAAAGGATTCTCAAATTTTAATATCTTTTGATAAGCGTTTTCCGTAAAAAATTCATAATTTATACCATCATTGATGCTAATTCTTTGAGGGTAGTAATTTAAAAAAATATCCTGAATAAAAGGTAAATTAAAAATTATAATAAGAAGAATTACTCCAGCAAAAAAGAGGTATAAAAATTTTTTACTTCCCATTCTTTTTTTTGATGATTTTATTTCTTATCGAATGAGGTTTGACGATTGGTTCTTGATCTCTTGGAATAGGCATCGTATGCTAGCGTTAGTAATAGTCAATATTATACTATAGAAATGGGGATTATTTACATTCAGATAGTATGTATAATAAATGGAGATTACTCCGTGAAATGAAAAGACGCATTGTTAATCAATTTCTTATCCGGAAGACTTCAAAGAAAAAACATTGTTATCTAAAACTCGGCAATAATGTTTATCTTCCCATTTTATCTGACATTAAGACTGCAGTTACTATTGGCAACGGTACCGGTATAAACGGAAAAATCACTATCATGGGAGGATCAAAGGTTTCCATAGGGAAGTACTGTGCTATTGGATCGGACGTGAAAATAATTTCCTCTAATCATGATGTACGATATGCGAATTTACAATCTAAGTTTCAACTAGAATATTTTGCAATGAGTTTAGATAGTACCAAAGGTGAAGTAAAAATTGGAAATAATGTTTGGATAGCAGATTCTGCAATCATTCTATCGGGAGTAACTATTGGGGATGGAGCAGTTGTTGCGGCAGGGGCAGTTGTGGTAAAGGACATTCCCCCGTTTTGTATAGCTGCAGGAATTCCCGCTGTGATAAAAAGAGAACGATTCTCAAAAAAGATCGTAGATAAGCTTTTGGCGATTCAATGGTGGGATTGGGATGAAAAGATGATAAAACGAAATAAAGATTTTTTTACGCTAGATCTCACTAAAAATCCCAATTTTTTACTAGAAAAGATTATTCATAATTAGGGTCGAGAGAATAGTGTTTTTATTCTTCTTATCTTCTCAGAAGCCTTAAAAAGTTTAGTCGAGGTAATTCTTTCCATATCTTCGCGTAATCTTATGATTTTGCTACTCAAGTTTCTATTCTTTTCTTCCAACTCTGTTAATTTTTTTGCCGAGAGAGATTTTTCCATAACATCTTCAACGTTACAATGTTTCACAAGTTCCAGAAGATTGCTTTGATTTTTTATAGTTTGCTGCAAAAAACCCTGAATGTTTTCAAGTATACGTTTCTTACTATCCTTGGTTAGAATGTGCTGGTAGGCAGATTCTTCCTCAATAAAATTTTCGATATCGTTCTGCGTACAGACAATTCCTGTCGATTCCCGCAGGAAATCCACAATTGCATTTTGACAAGGAATACGATCATATATTTTATAAAGGTGGGGTAAGTTCATACTGAAAAGATAGGCGACATTTCTCAGAAAAACAGATAGAAGTGGAATTGGTTTCCTCTTGATATTCTCTACATCAAAGTAGACGAATTTATTATGTACAAGCGATACATTAGAAAGAGTTGCTTCATAATACCGATGACCTATAAATCCCTTAGGATCTGTATGGCGTTGCAGGAACTGGTAAAACCTGCTGAAAAGTGCAACCCATTCGCCTTTAAAATTTTCTGAGAGTGCCGCTCGCATGAATGAAAAAATATAGGGTTCCGGATAAAGGTCTTGGTAGAGAGCTTTCTTTTTTCCATATAAGTATTTCTTACGCACTTTGAGCTCTTTATCTTTTTCTCCTATCGATATTTCACTTTGTCGATTCACGCTACGGCTCAGCTGATAGCGCTTAATAACCCAATCAGCTTTCGGAAGATTTTTCTTTCCCTTGCTTGCAAAAACTAAAAAGGAGTTAGAGAAACTTTCTAGAAGATCATTCTTGAAAAACTCAGAGAGAAGAAGAAATTCATCTATTATCCGGATCGGTGCTCGATAATAATCTCTGGAGTATTCCTTAAAGAGGAAATGACTTAAATCTGTTGTGTTTTTCCACTGCAGGGGATGATGAAAAAGAGCAAAGGGTGTTTTATAATCCGGAAAAGGAAAGAACCATTCTTGGTAACGTAAATTGTTTTCGTTAAACAAATTTATAAGCTCCTTTCGGCTGAAAGTTTTTGGCCCTTTCTTGTTAGGGAAATTGTGAAGGCTCTCCAGAAATAGAGATGTATGATCTTCGGTAAGTGGGACAAAATAGCGCAATCCAAGTCTATTTTCGATAGCGAGAATCAATACTCCATCGTCCTTGAGAAAGGAAGCAGCCGTATGAATAAAAGATGAGGCGGGAGAAGGCGACACAGCAATATTTTTCATAAGGGCTGCATATTCTAATACTCCTACAACGACAACAAAATCAAACTTTTTGGATGGATATAAATTGAATATATCCTCGGCAATAACTTTCACATTACGAAGTCCTCTGCAGCGTTTTGCACATCCAAGGGCTCTTATTAGTGGGGGTTCTACTGCATATACTTCTTTTGCGCATTCGCCAAGTAGCCGTGTTAATCCTCCAAAACCTGCACCAATCTCCAATACACTTTTCTCCGTAAAAAGTTCTTTAAATGGCAGAAGGAGAGAGTTTCGATATTTGGAAAAATGAGATTCTGTAGACCAATCTACGATTTGGGAGTGTAACTCTTCGCTGAGAGCGGATACGTCTTTTGCCTTATCGAGAACTTCTAGGATTATTTTTTCTTTTTCAGTTCCCTCATTGTACCAAAAATTGGAAGATTGATTATTTGATGCAGAAGAGATAACGGATGCTTTATCTATTGGAATACTCATTCAAGAAATTCAAATTTTCTTCACGATGAATCCTAGGATTACCTTTTTAATATACGTGATATGTTCGAAGCTTATTCCTGGAAAAACTCCGAGCCAAAAGGCTCCATTGAGAGCCACATCAGAATTTTCTACACTACCTGCTATTCTGTATTTGGTATGTTTATATGCAGGATGCCGAAGTAAATTACCAGAAAAAATTGTCCGAGTCCCAATTTTGTTTTCTTCTAGGTATTGAGTAAATTCATTTCGAGTAAATGGTGCGTTTTCTTTTACTATTGCCGGGAATCCAAACCAACAGGGATCTTCTTTCTCGGAAAGTTCCGGCAGGATAAAATATTTTTTGTACTGATCAAAAAACGCTCGCAGCTGAGCGTAATTTTCTTTCCGTTTTTTGATAAATTGGGGAAGTTTTTTTAGCTGTGCGACACCTATTGCGGCTTGAAAGTCGGTTAATTTCAGATTGTACCCAATTTGGGTATACGTATACTTGTGATCGTACCCGAATGGGAGATCACCAAATTGCCAGCCGAAACGTTTTCTACATGTATTATCTTTTCCCGTATCACACCAGCAATCTCTACCCCAATCTCGAAATTGCCTGATAGATCTATGAATAAGAGGATTATTGGTGATAACGGCTCCTCCTTCTCCCATCGTGATTTGATGAGCAGGATAAAAGCTGTATGTTGCAATATCACCATACGTGCCGACAAGTTTTCCATTCCATCGGGAACCAAGAGCATCACAGCAATCCTCGATAACCCAGAGATTGTATTTCTTCGCAATTCGCGTTATCTGGGTAAGGTTGTACGGAATTCCCAGAGTATGAGCTACCATGATAAGTTTCGTCTTTTTCGTAATTGCTTTTTCAATTTTTCCAATATCGATATTGAATGTTTTAACATCGATATCAATAAAAACCGGTGTGAGTCCATATTGAATTCCGGGATTAACGGTCGTAGGGAAAGCAAGAGGTATGGCGATGTATTCATCACCACTTTTGAGGGCTCGATCCTTAAAAACGTTGGAGGTGAGAGAAGCTAGAGCGACAAGGTTGGCAGAAGAGCCAGAGTTGACTAGAGAAACGTATCTTATTCCCATAAAATTTCTGAAGTCCTTTTCAAACTGTTTCCCGAATTCTCCCTCTGTCCACCAGCCGTCACGGGCTACTTTTATAGCGTTGTTTATCTCTTCTTTGTCGAAAACTTTACCCGAAACGGGAATGTAGGTTCGACCTGGTATAAACGTTTTCTTCATTATTGAAATCCCCATGTAATGATATTGATTTTTCTATTATATCAGTTACTACAAGTATTTGATAAAATAGATTTGATTTAATATGAAAATTGGGATAATGCAACCATATTTATTTCCGTATATAGGTTATTTCCAATTGATAAAAGCTGTCGATAAATTTGTGATACATGATGATATTCAGTATATTAAAGGAGGCTGGATAAATAGAAACCGGATCCAAATTAACCATAAAGAACATCTGTTTACATTTAGCCTAAAAAGGGATAGTTCACTAAAAAATATCAATACTCGATTATTTTCAGATCAATTTACCAAAGAGAGTGCTAATTTTTTAAGAATAGTTCAAAATACTTATAAAAAGTCCCCCTTTTTTATTTATATATACGATTTATTATCAAAAATATTAGCTTACAAAGAATTAAATATTTCATTATTCATAACAAATTCTCTCAAACTGATCTGTAATTACCTTGAAATAAAAACTCCTTTTTATCTGTCATCAAAGCTTTACAAAAATAATCAGTTAAAGGGTCAGGATAGAGTCATGAATATTTGCCAGACATTAGATGCCGAAGTCTATATCAATCCCATCGGCGGGAAGATTTTATACTCAAAGGAAATATTTAAGGAAAATAATATTTCATTATTCTTTTTGCAAACCAAAGATATGAGTTTTGAGTTTAAAAAAGAGTGCTATATTCCCAACTTATCGATAATTGACGTAATGATGTTTAACTCTATTATAAAAATAAAAAAAATGTTAGACAGCTACGAATTAATATAAACAGAAATAAAAAAATGTTTAAATGGAAAAAATTAGGAAGAGTTTTTAACCCTACGAAATATAAGGATAAAAGTTGGATGCGCGAATTTGCACAAGCACCTTCTGTTCTAATTTTTGATAAATTTGTCAGGGTTTTTTTTGCCTGCAGACCTCTACGTGATAAAAACAGACAATACGTCAGCTATACAGGTTTTGTTGACTTAAATAGATACAATTTATTTGAAATAATTAATATCTCTAAAAGGCCGATTTTACAGTTAGGGGAAAGGGGAACTTTTGATGAATTTGGTACTTATCCTGTGTCAGTAATAAGAAAAGATAATGAAATAATAGCCTATTATGGTGGATGGACAAGATGCGAATCAATTCCTTATACCGTATCCATTGGAGTGGCTAAAAGCCATGATAATGGAGTACATTTTACTAAATTTGGCAGAGGTCCATTACTATCCTCCAATATTCTTGATCCATATGTCGTAAGTGGTCCAAAAGTCAGAAGGTTTAACGAGCGATGGTACTTGTGGTATGTGGCTGGAACGAAGTGGTTAGAGACTAATAGTAAACCAGAGGCAGTCTATAAAATCAGAATGGCATATTCAGTTGATGGAATTAATTGGACAAGAAATGGTAAGAATTTGATTGAGAATAAAATAGAAAAAAATGAGTGTCAGGCAAGTCCGGATGTAATTTATTATAAAGAAAAATATCATATGTTTTTTTGCTATAAATATAGTCTGAATTTTAGAAATAACAAGAGAGGTTATAAAATTGGTTATGCATATTCTGATGATCTGACGCATTGGATAAGGGATGATACAAAAGCAGGTATAGATATATCAAGAAAAGGTTGGGATGGTGAGTCAATCGCTTATCCCCATGTTTTTGAACTCGACAATAATCTTTATATGCTTTATTTAGGAAATCAAGTTGGTAGATATGGTTTTGGATTGGCACAACTAGAAGATTATAAACAATAAAAATATGAAATGGAAAAAATTTGGCAAGATATTTGATCCTACAAGACACAAATTATCAAATAATTGTGTTGAATTTGCTCAATCACCACAAGCATTAGTTTTCGATGATTATGTCAGGATTTATTTCTCAACAAGAGAAAAAGATAAAACCGGAAAATATTTAAGCCATATATCATTTATTGATATCGATAAAAAATTCAAGAATATAATCAATGTTTCTTCAGATACAGTAATTGAATTGGGTAATTTAGGCTGCTATGACGAACATGGTATATTTCCATTAAATATTCTAAGAGATAGTAACAAAATACTTGGATATATTGGTGGTTGGAACAGGAGAGTTTCAGTGCAAACAGATGGTTCTATAGGTTTAGCAGTCAGCAATGATCAGGGTTTAACTTTTAAACGAATCGGAGATGGTCCTGTGCTAACATCATCACTTCATGAGCCTTTTATGATGGGTGATCCGTTTGTTCAAATGTATGATGGTATTTATCATATGTGGTATATATACGGTACTCAGTGGATAGAAGCTTCAAAGGAGAAGGAACCACAACGTGTGTATAAAATTGGACACGCTACATCACATAATGGAATTTCATGGCAAAAAGAAGGTAGGCAATTGATCGCTGACAAGCTGAATTTCAATGAATGCCAGGCCCTTCCTACGGTCATAAAAGTTAAAAATAAATATCACATGTTATTTTGTTACAGACAGGCAACTGACTTTAGAAAAAATAGAGAACGTAGCTATAGAATTGGGTATGCTTTTTCAAAAGATTTAAAAGAGTGGACGAGAGATGATGATACTGTTGGAATTGATGTTTCGGAAGATGATTGGGATTGTGATATGCTTTGTTACCCTCATGTTTTTCGATGCGATGGGAAGATATATTTATTGTATAATGGAAATGAATTTGGACGATTTGGATTTGGTCTTGCAATATTGGAAGATGTTGAAAATTAAATATCAATTCAAAGATAATAAAACAAAGAAAAATACCAATGAATATTAAAGGGAAAATAGTAACTTTAAGAGCTATAGAAGAGACTGATCTCAATCTTCTTCATAAATGGGCAAATGATCCTGAAATACAGGATATTATGGGCGTTATTCACTTCCCAAGTTCCATGGATTTCCATAGATTATGGTTTCAAAACCTTAAGAGTGATCTTTTAAATCAACGGTTTGCTATTAATATGTCTGGTATTGGTTTGATTGGAATTTCAAGTCTAATGAGTATTGACTGGCGAAATAATCATGCATGGCATGGAATAATGTTAGGAGACGCAAAAATTCGGGGAAAAGGATATGGTGTTGATGCAGTTATGGCTACGATGCGGTATGCGTTTGAAGAATTACATTTTGAACGGCTTGATGGTTCAATAATTGAAAATAATAACATATCTTATTCCTTTTATTGTAATAAGTTAGGTTGGAAAGAAGAGGGTTTGAGAAGAAACTGGTATTTCAGGAGAGGTCGGTATTGGGATCAAATAATTGTAGGTATCACAAAGAAAGACTATGAGCAACTTGTGCAAAAAACGAGATATTGGGACTAAGCAGCTGAAAAAAAGAAGGAAAAAGGTAATAAGTCTAAAAACAGTTGCCATTATCGGTGCAAATGGGACAATGGGTGCAATGACAGGAGGACTTTTTGCGCAATGTGGTTTTAGGGTCTACTTTATCAGTAAAACAATTGAAAAATCCAAAATTGGAATGCAAAAAGCATTCCATCAGGCACAATCTGAAATAATCGGCAAAAATATAATTTGTTCTGGCTATTCAGAAATTTCGCACATACTTCCCAAATGTAACTGGATTATCGAGTGTGTCAAAGAGGATATTGACGTAAAAAAAGCAACGTATAAAGTAATTGATACCTATAGAAAAAAAGGGTCCGTAGTTAGCTCAATGACATCAAGTCTTCCTTTACCAAAAATAATCGAAGGCACGAGTGATGATCTAAGACGAAACTTTATCGGATTTCATCTATTTAATCCTCCAAATAAATTAACGCTTTGTGAAATTGCCCCAATAAAAGATACAGATAAAGCAGTTGTAGATCTTGTTTCAAAAATTGCTCAGAAATATCTTTTTCGTACAGTAATTCCTGTTCGTAATGTAGCTGGTTATGTAGGAAATAGAATAGGATTTAAATTTTTCTCAGATGTCACTAAAGAAGTACCCAAATATGGTGTTGAAATGATAGATTATTTACTTGGTCCATATATTGGAAGAGCTATGTCACCACTTGCGACATTAGATTTAATTGGCATAGACAATTATACGTAGTCTTATGACTCATATTGTTGACGGTAAATCAGATGAATTTATGCTTCCCCATTTTATTAATACGATGGTAGAATTAGGACGCTTAGGAAATAAAACTCCAGATAAGGGCGGATTTTATAAACGTAAATACGATAAGTCAAAAACAGTTCTTAACATTAAGTCTTTTACTTATGCAAGTGTTTCATGTGTCAAAATTCCTTTTGTGGAACAAGCAAAACAATATATAAGAGAAGGCAGATATTTTGATGCTTTCACTGAAATTAAAAAAAGCAGTGAAAAAAAAGCTGATTTTATTCGCAAAATTTTATGTTCTTACGTAGCTTATTCTTTTGCGTGTGTGGGTGAAGTAACACACAAAAAATATGGAATAGAATTGATTGATAAAGCCATGGCGTATGGCTTTAATTGGGCTCCTCCTACTCTCATTATGCAATTGTTTGGAGGAAAAAAAGAAATCATACCATTGCTTAAACACTACTCTATAGAAATCCCAAACTCCTTACTGGAATTTTCTGAATTGCCTTTATTTAACCCACGTCATGGTATATACTTTCTTGCCAAATGAAAAACTTAAACCTATGAATCAGAAACCTGTATACATATTGGGTGGTTATCAAACGGATTTCGCAAGAAATTGGTCTAAAGAGAATAAACATATCGTTGCGATGATACGCGAAGTTCTTGAAGGAGGGATAATGGAGACGTTGCTTCCTATAGAGGATATTAATGCTGCTTTTGTCGCTAACTTTGCTGGAGAACTTTATGTAAATCAAGGATTACTCGGCGCATTCCTGGTTGAAGCAGATTCACGACTTACGGGTATTCCTTCTACGAGAGTGGAAGCTGCTTGTGCGTCTGGTTCCGTAGCAATATTAAATGCAATCGCATTTATTCAAGCGGGAATTTATGATGTAGTGTGGGTAGTTGGAGTTGAACAGATGAAAACTGTCGGTGGGCAAGAAGGTTCTAAGTATTTAGGCAGAGCTGCTTGGTATGAAAAAGAAGCTAAAGATATTGATTTTCCATTCCCAAAACTTTTTGGAAGGCTTGTTGATGTATATGATAAGCGGTATGGCATAGAAACAAAATATTTAGCAGCTATAGCAGAGAAAAATTATGCAAATGCAAAGAGAAATCCCAATGCGCAAACCAGGAATTGGTACATGAGTTTTGATCATGCGAACACTATTGGAGAATATAATCGTATTTTGTCTGGAAAGTTGAGATTAACTGATTGTTCTCACGTTACCGATGGGGCAGTTTCGCTCTTTCTAGCCTCATCTGATTATACTAAAAAGCATGCAAAGAAACATAATAAAAAACTTGAATCTATTCCCCGCATATTGGGATGGGGACAAACAACCGCTCCTGTGGAATTCGATAAAAAAATTCGGGAGTCAGAGAAAGATAACTATGTTCTCCTTTATACTCGTAAAGCTATACTTCATGCCTTCAAAAAATCTGGAGTTAAAAATTGTTGGGATTTAGATCTTGTTGAAACACATGATTGTTTTACCTCAGCAGAATATATGGCGATTGACCATTTTGGTTTGACAGCGCCTGGAGAATCATGGAAGGCGATAGAGAATGGAGTTGTTAATTTCAATGGTAAACTTCCATTTAATCCATCAGGGGGACTGATAGGCGTTGGACATCCGGTTGGCGCCACAGGTGTTCGTCAAATACTGGATGCTTTCAAACAGGTAAACAATACGGCCAAAGATTATCAAATTGAAAACGCCAGAAAGGTTGCCACTCTAAATATTGGTGGATCAGCAACAACCAATGTGTGCATGATTATCGGAAAATAAAATCTTTCTTTAATATGAAAATAAGAAGAGACTACGACAAAGAACTAAAAAATGCGAATGGTTATAAGTATGCATATAATTTTGATTTGGATGTTATGCACCCATTTATGATCCGAGCCTTTGAACCTTTTTTAAGACAAGGAAATTTACTGGAGTTAGGAAGTTACCAAGGGAATTTTACAAAAAGACTTTTACCGTATTTCAATGATATAACTTGTGTGGAAGCATCAGATGAAATAATTGCTCTTGCAAAAAAAAGATTAGGGAATAAAGTTAAGTTTATACATTCAATTTTCGAAACAGCAAGTTTACCTTCAAAATACGATAATATCATACTAACTCATACGCTTGAACATCTTGATAATCCTGTGCTGGTTTTAAAAAGAATAAATAATGAGTGGTTGTCAGAAAAAGGCAGATTCTTTTTGGTTTGCCCCAATGCCAATGCACCTTCCAGACAAATTGCCGTCAAAATGGGTTTAATAAGCCATAATACGGCGGTAACTCCGTCAGAAGTAAAACATGGTCATAGAACCACGTACACTCTTGATACATTAGAGAGAGATGCAAAGGCCGGGGGACTAAATGTAGTTTATCGTTCTGGTATTTTTTTTAAAGCTTTTGCAAATTTTCAATGGGACAGGCTGCTTAAGACAGATATTATTTCCCAAGAATATTTAGAAGGATGCTACGTATTAGGACAACAATACCCGGACTTATGTTCCAGTATTTTTTTACTGTGTGAAAAAGGAAAATAATATGAAAATATCCTTCTCTATCGCGGTGTATCGTAATGAAGGATCAATTAGGAAAACATATGAAAAAATCAAGAAGATTTTTGCTACTACGCTTAAAAATTATCAATACGAGTTTGTTTTTGTAGATGACGGTTCAGGCGATAATTCTTTAAAGGAAATACTAGATATTAAGGAGCATGATTCAAAGGTTAAGGTAATTGCGTTTACGAGGAATTTTGGTCAAATGGCTGCCATGCTTGCGGGACTGAAAGAAGCAAGTGGGGATGCGGTTATAAACATATCAGCAGATATGCAGGATCCTATTAGCCTTATTCCTCAAATGGCGGAAAAATGGAAAGAGGGATCAGAGATAGTTGTTTGCTACCGTATTAACAGGCAAGATAATTTTGCCGCCAAATTATTTTCGCGTTGTGCCTATTCACTGTTAAGATTATCTATTCCTCAAATACCGGTAGGAGGGTTTGACTATGTTCTTATGGATAGAGCGGTATTAGATGTGTTTAATTCTATTGATGTGCGCAACAGATTTTTCCAGGGTGATTTACTTTGGGCGGGTTTCAGAACGAGTTTCATTCCATACGTTCGTCTTAAACGGTTAATTGGTAAATCACAGTATAGTTGGGGAAAAAAGCTTAAAAATTTTTTAGATGCTTTTCTTGATTCTTCATACCTTTCAATCCGCCTTATTTCACTCATTGGTATTCTTATATCGTGTTTGGGTGTGATATATAGCATAACTATTGTTTATAGCTGGCTCAGGGGCGGTACGCCTTTTACTGGTTGGGCTCCGATTATGATTTCTATTTTATTTGTAGGCGGATTGATTATGGTGATGCTTGGTGTAATTGGTGAATATATCTGGCGGATATATGACGAGGTTCGTAAGAAGCCAAATTACATTATTAGAAAGAAATATCTATAAGTCTTGTAGCTACAAGGACAGAAACGACATAGATATACAGAAATGAAACCATTCTCAAAACCTATTTATATTACCCGGCCTCTGATGCCCCCGTTGCATAAATTTACCGCCAAACTACGGCAAATTTGGAAAAGTAAATGGCTATCAAATAACGGAATACAGCTTCAAACGCTAGAGAAAAAAATTCAGAGAGTTCTAAAAGTTCCCCATATATCCTTATTTAATAACGGAACTATTGCACTGCTTACTGCTATTAAAAGTTTGAATCTCAAGGGAGAAGTTATTACAACACCTTTTACATTTCCGGCGACTCCTAACTGTCTTACTTGGTGCAATATTACACCTGTATTTTGTGATATTGATTCCGTAACCATGAACATTGATCCTGCGAAAATAGAAAAAAATATAAATAAGAAAACTACCGGGATTTTGGCGGTTCACGTATTCGGATCACCATGTGATGTACCTACGATTCAGAAAATAGCTGAAAGAAATAGTTTAAAAGTTGTCTATGATGCCGCCCACGGCTTTGAAATCGAAATTAATAATATTGGAATCGGAAATTTTGGAGACATTTCAATGTTTAGTTTTCATCCGACAAAATTATTTCATACAGGAGAAGGTGGGGCACTTACCTGTAAGGACAAGATTCTTAAAAAGAAAATTGATTTACTGAGAAATTTTGGGATAAAAAATGAAGAGGAAGTTCTATTACCCGGGATAAACGGTAAGATGAACGAATTGATATCTGCGTTTGGACATGTTCTTCTTCCGCTTGTTAAGGCTGAACAAAAGAGGCGAAAACGAATAAGCGAACTCTATAAACGCTATATAGATAATATACCTGGAGTTACCTATCAGAAAGATATACCCATGGTAAAAACTAATTATCAATATTTTGTAATCAGAATTAACAGTAGAATATTTGGGCGTTCGCGTAATGACGTATATAATATTTTTCGAACATATAACATATATGCAAGGAAGTATTTTTTTCCTCTTTGCAGCCAGTATCCATATTACAAGCATTTACCCTCTTCCAATCCGAAAAATTTACCAAACGCCCATAGGATAGCCGATGAAGTTCTAGCTCTGCCATTTTACGGACAGCTATCAATAAGTGAAGCGGAAAAAATTATTTCACTCTTAAAGTCATTAGGGAAATAGTATGGATAAGAAGGATAAATATGTGCATAGTATGGATTGGACACAAAAAGCAGGAAACTACGAACTGCATAATTATCGAAAATATCAATACGATCTTATTGCCAAATATATCGGAAATAATATTCTAGAGGTAGGAAGTGGAGAAAAAGGATTCACGAACGAAATAGTAAAAAATGCTAAAAATATTAAAAGATTAATCTCAATAGAACCGTCTAAAACTCTTTTTTACCTTCATAAAAATAAACACCAATTTCCTGATTATGTTTCTTTTCATATGAAAGACCTTTTTGATCTGAGTCTCAAAACATTCGGATCTTTTGATACAGTATTGTTTATCCATACACTGGAACACATAAAGGAAGATAAAAAAGCTTTGGATAAAGCCTGCGAGCTTCTGAGATCCGGGGGCTTTATCTTAATTGAAGTCCCGGCACTGCAATTTTTATTTTCTTCTCATGACAAAGCCTTGGGTCATTACCGCAGGTACAGAAAACAACATTTACTATCTTTGATAGACAAAAAAAAATTAACAGTAGTAGATATGTGGTATCAGGATTTTTTGGGCATGTTAGGATCATTATTATTTTTTAAATTTAAGAAGATAACCCTGAACTCAAGCTCCGGAGTCAATCTTGTAAAGAACCAAGGAAGATTGTACGACAACTACGTAGTTCCTCTTCAATGTTTCATCGAAAAACACGTTAGATTACCTATAGGATTAAGCTTAACCGCAGTACTTGAAAAAAAATAATTATCAATATTGATATGTATGAATGATCTATGAAGCATTTGTTTAAAAATTCGAAAAAATATTTTTTCGTTACATTTTTCTTATTCATTTTAAGCCTGCTGTGGATTTTTTATACATATAATGACAAATTTCAGTATCAAGTCATCAAGAATGTCACATATAACAATATTGATAGTCAAAAGGAGTATTCCGAAGCGGTTAGTTCAAACTATAAAGACGTTGATATCAGTTTTTCACTTTTCGTTGATTCGAAGGATAATATCGTTGATATCTTCCAAACGGGATCTTTAGGCACAGGTTTGATCATGAGATTTTCTCAACCAGGATTATTACAAATAATCATCGGTTATGACAATCTTCTGGGAAATAAAGTTTATTCGCTCACTGATTCGTTTGAATACAATAAAGCGCATGCTATAAAAGTCATAGTTACCAAAGAAAAACATCTTTGGGTTGCATACGATGACATACTTGTTATCAACACATATGACAAAAATATAAACTTTGATGTCTCTAAATTCCGATTAGGACAGTTTTTCCATGATGAAAAGATAACCAAGAGTACTATAAGTAATTTAAAATACACGTACACTCTGTTTCGTACAGTTCCAGCATACTCAATTGTTAAAAAAATAATGACTTTGATATTTTTTGTCTTAAGCTTCCAATTATTGAAAAAAAATATCAGAATTTTTTCACGCGAGGAGAGAATCAAATATACGGCATTTATACTGGTTGTTGGATTCTTGATGGCAGTTTTTTATCTCATAGGCCAAAGTATATTAGGATATACCTATCCGAAAAATACATTCCTTTTTAACCCGGGTAATATGTTTAGTGATTTCATCGGCCCGGTAAATAATCCGGATATAATCACCTATTCATTTTTCATGGCGAGTATAAAACTTTTCTTTTATCATTTTGGTACTGAGATTAGCTTAGTGCTATTTCTTGTAGGATCGATTGCATTTCTGACACTTATAAATATCAAGGAAATTGCCGGCAAAAAATTTAACACGACTTCAATATTCTATGCTGCCGTTTTTTCATTACTTAGCTATCCTGTCCTTTTTGCTATAAATAGGGGCAATTTTGAACTATGGGTTTTTGTTTTATTGTATTTATTCTCCTATTACTTAAATCAGAAAAGATTTATCAGAAGTGCAATATTCCTTTCCCTCGCAATATCACTGAAAATATTTCCCGCAGTTTTTCTCATAGTTATGCTATCTTGTAAGAAGTTTAAGGCCGCTATATATGCTTGTTTATTCACATTATGTACTACATTGATATCCTTAGCTGTATTTGCAAGTAGATCATCCCATAATGTAAGCAAATTAATTTCTCAATACGTCAATACCTATACTATTGGATACGTAAAGGAATATGTTGTGGATAATAGAGGACTGGACTTTGGGCACAGTCTTTATGGACTTCTTAAATTGCGTATTTTTAGTTTCTACAAAACGACTAACATTACCGACGTTACTCTCAAGAAAATTACAACCCTTCTCAATTCGTATACCCGGATTCAAATATCGCTTCTTGTCATACTTTCGGCGTATATTCTTTTCATAGAAAAAGAATTATGGAAAAAAATTACTCTCATGGTAATTGCGATGAATTTACTGCCTTTTGTGTCTGCCGATTATAAACTAATCAATTTCTTTATCCCTTTATATCTATTTATTAACAAAAAAGAAAAAAGCAGAATTGATTTTCTTTATATCATTCTCTTTTCTTTACTTTTAGTACCGAAAAATTACTACACAGTACTCTTGAATTTACCGGATACCAGTTTATCGGTTTTATTGAATCCTTTAATAATGATTATTCTGGCACTGTTTATCTTATTTGAGGGATTCAAAAATATGTATGTTAGGAAGCGAAGTTCGTATGTCTCCTCCGTGATATAATAATGCAATTTACTATGCAGCAGAAACTGTCTGATTTTGTCGTCCAGTTTATTGAAGAATTAGGAGTAAAGCATATTTTCCTTGTATCAGGTGGGGGGAATATTCATCTGATTGATTCAGTTGGAAAGAGTAAAAAATTTGACTACGTTTGTAATCATCACGAGCAAGCCTCAGCTACCTCAGCTGAAAGCTATGCTAGAGTTACAGGAAATATAGGTGTATGTTTGACTACAACCGGTCCGGGAGGAACGAATGCCATAACAGGTGTTCTTGGTGCCTGGCAAGACTCAATTCCTATTTTGGTTATTTCCGGTCAAGTAAAAAGAGAACTTCTTTCCTGGAAAGTTGATAAAAATCTGCGGCAGCTGGGAGACCAGGAAGTGAATATCGTTGAGATGGTGAAATCTATCACAAAATACAGCGTTACGGTAATGGAGGCTTCGGATATTCGTTATCATTTGGAAAAAGCGGTTTACTTGGCAAGAAGTGGCAGACCCGGTCCGGTTTGGCTGGATATACCTCTTGATATCCAGGGATCATTTATAGACCCAGCGAGTTTGCGAGGATTTGGTCCAAAAGAATTAACTCCTTCTTATCAGACGAACAAACAAAAAATTAAGGAATTAGTAAAAGTTGTAGTTCAAAGACTAGAAAAAGCAGAAAGACCCGTTCTTTATGCAGGTCATGGTATCCGGTTAAGCGGGGCGGAAAAGGAATTTTTGGAATTTGTAAACAAGTTAAAAATTCCGGTGCTTTTAAGCTATGCAGGCTATGATTTACTTCCAAATGAGCATCCGTATTATTTTGGCAGAGCTCATGCTTTTGGACAACGAGCGGCAAATTTTATTATCCAAAATAGCGATTTATTAATCTCAGTTGGAGCCCGTTTTGATGTTCGAACCATAGGATTTACTTACAAAGCGTTTGCGAGGGCCGCGTATAAAGTAATGGTGGATATAGATAGGGGAGAACTTGAGAAACCCATTCTATCGCCTGACTTTCCCATTAACTGTGACGCAAAAGAGTTTATCTTGGAGATGATAAACCAACTTAAACAAAAACCGTTCAAAAAAAATATTTCAGACTGGCTAAATTATGGTAGAAGTTTAAACAAAAAATATCCAGTTGTTTTACCCCAATATTGGCAGGAAAGGAAGTATGTGAATCCTTACTGTTTCATAGAAACAATAGGCAAATATCTGAAACCGGATGAGATCATTGTATTATCGGATGGTGTAGGACCTTTAAATTGTATGTATCAAGCTTTTGTAGTAAAAAAGGGGCAGAGAATAATTTTGAATAACGGGTGTGCTCAGATGGGGTATGGTTTACCTGCGGCAGTAGGGGCGGCTTTTGCAGCCGGTAAAAAGAAGCGAATAGTTTGTTTTGAAGGTGATGGGAGTCTGCAGTTAAATATCCACGAACTTCAAGTGATGAAACATCATAACCTTTCCATAAAACTTTTCATTTATAGCAATGATGGTTATCTCTCAATCCGCAATACGCAAAATAATCTTTTTGAGAAGAGACATGTTGCGGTTGATTCACACAGTGGTGTAAGTTCTCCTGATTTTGTGAAAGTAGCCAAAGCTTACGGTTTTCCTGCAGAACGCATATACAATCATAAGGATATGGAAGAAAAAATCCAGAAAGTATTAAATTTTCCAGGACCCATAGTTTGTGATATAAATGCAGTGCGTGAGCTTATGCTCAGGCCTAAACTCATGGCCAAAAAACTTCCAAACGGACAATTTGTATCGCCTCCTCTTGAAGATATGGGTCCGTTTCTGCCCCGAGACGAATTTAAACAAAATATGCTTATACCTATATGGGAATAATTAAAAGGAAAAACATTTTTATTACCGGCGGGTCAGGATTTATTGGCAGAAATTTACAGGAATATTTACATTCAAAATACACAATTTTTGCTCCATCTCATGTTGAACTTGATCTTCTGGATACAAAAAAAGTTGAACGCTTCATCCAGAATAACAATATTCAGATTATCATCCATGGGGCAAATATTGGTGGAGGAAGGGATACGATAGATCAAAGAGATGTAGTTCAAACAAATTTGACGATTTTTTTTAATATCGTACGAAATCTTGATAGCCTTGAAAAAGTAATTCATCTAGGGTCTGGAGCTGAATACGACAAGAGCAGGCCACTTATAGATGTGAAAGAAGGGGATTTTGATAAACAGATACCTCAGGATGATTATGGATTTTATAAATATGTTTGTTCAAAGTATATCGACAAAACGGATAAAATCATATCTCTGAGGTTGTTTGCAGTATACGGTAAATATGAAAATTATCTCTTTAAGTTCATCTCAAATGCAATTCTCAAGAATTTATTTCACTTACCAATTATTATTAGCCAAAACGTATATTTTGACTATTTGTATATTGAAGATCTTATAAAAATTATTGATTATTTCATAAACCATACTGCAAAACATAATGCATATAATATTTCAAGCGGAAAAAGAATTGATCTTCTTACGATTTCAGAAACTATTAATAATATAAGCAATTTCAAATCAAAAATTATTCTTCTCAATAAAGGGTTAAATCACGAATATAGTGCAGATAATCATAGATTAACTAAAGAAATAACTGGTTTAAGTTTTACTTCTATAGAAGAGGGAATTAGAAAACTGTATGATTGGTATAAAAGTAATTTATTCAAAATAAATAGAAATGAAATAAAACAAGATCGTTATATTAAGTATATAAATGTGAAAAGGGATTAAAATCTATATGGTTAATAAAAGTTTGTCGGTGGTCGTACCTTGCTTTAATGAGGCAAAGAATATCCTCGAGATGTACCGAAGGTTAAAAGAGGTATTAAGGAAAAATATTTCGGGTTACGAAATAATTTTTGTAGATAACGGAAGCACCGATCAATCTAGTAAAATATTTCAATCTATTGTAAAAAAGGATCCACATGTGGGAGTTTTAGTATATTCGCGTAATTTTGGTGCTCATGGAGCTTACACAGGAGGATTGGATTACGTAAAAGGAGAAGCTGTTGTTTTTATAGACGGTGATCAGCAAGATCCACCTGAGCTTATTGAAGAAATGATTATCAAGTGGCAGGAGGGTTATGATATTGTATATGGAATAAGAAAAAGAAGAAAAGGAAATGTTTTAAGAAAATTATTTACAATATTCTTTTATAGAATTCTTAATAAACTCTCTTATGTAAAAATACCTCTGGACGCGGGTGATTTCTCATTAATGGATCGAAAAGTAGTTGAACTTATTAAAAATATGCCCGAACATAATAAATACTTTACAGGACTTAGAGCGTGGGTTGGGTTCAGACAAATAGGCATTGAGTATAGTAGAGCAAAAAGAAATGCAGGGGTAACGAAATTCAGTTTTATTGACTATATTAAGTGGGCTCTGCATAGCATTTCATCTTTTTCATATAAGCCTCTTGAACTAATTTCTTATCTTGCTACTTTGGTGTTTCTTGTATCCTTTTTTGGAATTTTTGTCTATATTTTAGATTTTTTCTTTTATCCTAATAATCCTCGGGGTTTCATCACGCTTATTTTGGTTACCTTATTTCTTGGTGGTGTACAGCTATTGTGTCTTAGTATTATTGGGCAATATTTGGCAAATATATTCGAAGAAGTTAAAAATAGACCTAAGTATATTGTTAAAGAATCTTTTGGAAAGACGCTTCTTTTCAAAAAGAGCGTTCATGGTCAGGAATATTCTTAGTTTCAATTTTCACTAATTATTGTAGTAATGAATCCAAGATGATATTCTAAGTAAAATGGATAAAAAATTTTGGAAAAAAAGAAATGTTTTTATAACTGGAAGCACTGGTTTACTGGGTTTCTGGATAGCAAAATATTTATCGGATTATAAGGCAAACATAATTGCTTTAATTCACAACGATATTCCTCAACCATTTATTAAAACCTTTTCTCGCATTACTGTGGTGAAAGGTGAGGTGACAGATTATAAAAAAATTCTTTCTTTACTAAACAAACATAATATAGAAATTGTTTTTCCGCTTGCAGCACAGACCATTTCTCCAGTTGCTAATACAAATCCAATTCATACTTTTGAAACTAATATAAAAGGAGCATGGATTACTTTAGAAGCTTGCAGAAACTCAAAGACAGTCAAAAGAATTATTTTTCCTTCAACCGATAAGGTATACGGTGAAGAAGAACGTCTTCCTTATACTGAAAATTCCAGGTTAACTGCAAAGAGGCCATATACAGTTTCCAAAAGCTGTGCTGATCTTATAGCACAGGCTTATCATGCAAGTTATAATTTGCCTATTTGCATAACACGGTTTGGCAATTTTTTTGGAGGAGGAGACTTACGTTTTGACAGGCTTGTTCCATCCGTTATTTATTCAGCATTATATAATAAACCACTTGTCGTACGAAGCGATGGGAAATATATGAGAGATTTTATATATGTAGAAGATGCAGCAAGAGCTTGTATTGAATTAACAGAAGTAATGGATAGCCTAAAAATCCTTGGAAACGCCTTCAATTTTAGTTACGAAAAACCGTTTGAGGTTTTAGAGCTCGTTGAACTGATTCTAAAAAAAATGGAATCTCCTGTTAAACCGAGAGTATTGGGACTTACATTAAATGAGGTAAGAGATCAATATCTATCTTCCAAAAAATCAAGAACACTGCTTGGCTGGAAACCTTCTTTTACTGTTGAACAAGGAATAGAACGGACAATTAAATGGTATAGAGATTATTTTAAACATATACGCCAGGATAACGACTCAATATGAATAAGAAAACAGTACTTATAACCGGAACTTCACGTGGAATAGGATTTGCAATTAGAAAAATTCTTGAAAAGGAAAAATACGTTATTGTTGCTCCTAATCGACAGGAATTAAATTTAGCAGATAAGCATTCTGTTGAATACTTTATTCATAAAAATAGAAATTTAAATATTGATATCCTGATCAATAACGCAGGTATTAACAATCCTGAGTGGATCCAAAATCTGGACGATAAAAATATTGAAGAATCTATGGAGGTAAATTTAATTTCCCCTATCAAGTTGATAAAAGCATTTGTTGGGCATATGATACAAAATAAATGGGGACGGATTGTAAATATAAGTTCTATATTTGGTGTTGTTGCCCGGGGAAAACAAGTCATGTATGCCGCTACAAAACATGGCCTGAATGGAGTTACAAAAGCTCTTGCGTTGGAACTAGGACCGTATAATATTCTTGTGAATTCGGTCTGTCCCGGTTTTACCAATACTGATTTGGTGAAGAGAAACTCAAAAGAAAAAAATGCAGAAATAGCTTGCGATATTCCTCTTGGTCGTTTTGCAGAGCCAGAAGAAATTGCAGAATGTGTTCTTTTCCTTATTTCAGAAAAAAATACTTACATGAACGGAGCCAATATCATGATTGACGGCGGTTTTACCTGCAGATAGTCTTGTCTATGGATGAATTAGTCATCAAATCAAAAATAAAGGATTTTAAAGTTAAATTCGTTGATAATACAAATTTCCTTAAGGAAATGTTTACTATTCCTCATTATGTCGTTTTCGTAGGATCAATAGTCCACGAGTTTTACAAAGAAAAAATATTCGATCGGTTTCCCAACGAAAAAATGATCGTTATGAAGCTTGATGAGGAAAAAAAGACAATCGATACTGCCATTAAACTTTATAAAAAGCTGATGACTAAACAAGGAAAGAAAAACCTGACCATGATCTCTTTCGGCGGCGGCATAAATCAGGATATTGCTGGATTTGTTGCTTCCACTCTTTATCGGGGTATAAATTGGATTTATGTACCTACTACGCTTCTTGCTATGGCAGACAGTTCGATAGGATTGAAAACCTCCCTCAACTTTGGCTCAATTAAAAACATGATCGGTTCGTTTTATCCCCCGACTGAAGTTTATATCGATATAAATTTCCTAAAAACGCTAAAAAGGCAAGATTATGCCAGTGGAGTCGGAGAGATAATGAAGCTTCTTCTGATGAAAGAAGATTCATCTAAGAACTTGGCTAAAATAGTGGAAAAAGTAGAAATATTAGACTGCCAAGAAGATAAAAAAAGGATGATAGAGATCATCAAAGAAGCCATGCAGATAAAATTAAGCTATATGGAAGGTGATGAATTTGATAAAGGGAGAAGAAATTTGCTCAATTACGGGCATGAATTCGGGCATGCGCTTGAGCCAGCCTCCGATTATCAGGTCCCACATGGGATTGCTATAGTAATTGGTATGATTTTTGCAAACTATATTTCAGTAAAAAGAAAATGGATGAGGAGTAAACTATTTGACTACCTGAATGAGAATATATTTATTCCGTATATGAGAAGGAGTATGATAAAATTGAAAAAAGATTTTTTTAAACCGAGTACGCTTTTAGCGAATATGAAAAAGGATAAAAAAAGAGAGTCAAGCGATCTTGTACTCATTTTGCCCAAAGAAAATTTGAATTTGTGTAAAGTCCAAGATTTAACGATACAAGAATTTGAAACAGGGCTTAGAGAAGTGCAAAAAATATTAATATTTTAATAGCAAAAGGAGAAATTATGAACGATTTAGAGAATAAAATGGTTGAATCGTTGATTAACTTAAGAGATAAACATGGGGTAATAGAGGTTAAGGCAGAGTTTGAAGCAGAAGCTTCCCGCATGAATGAACTCATGCGGTTAAAAGAGGTAGCGGATAAAGCAGGCTTAGGTTTAGTATTAAAAGTAGGAGGAGCTGAAGCGATTACCGATATGTTTGAAGCACAGCATATCGGAGTGACGGGACTTATTGCTCCCATGATTGAAAGTGCTTATGCCATGAAAAAATATCTTGAAGCAATAGGGAAATATTTTCCGCAGGATCTTAGGAAGACTATTCATTTTGGAGTTAATATAGAGACGTATCAGGCGTATAAAAATCTTGAAGAAATGCTTAATTTGCAAAAGATACACTTTATTGACACAATAACCTTGGGAAGAGTAGACATGTGTGGCTCTCTCAATATCTCAAGAATGGATATTAACTGCGACCAAATTTTTGATATTGCTCTTGATATATTTACCAAAGCAAAGAAAAAAGGCATGCGGACAACTATGGGAGGAGGAATAGCCAAAGAAGCAATTCCGTTTA
The DNA here is from genome assembly GCA_001780955.1 of Candidatus Gottesmanbacteria bacterium RIFCSPLOWO2_01_FULL_39_12b. Lineage (GTDB taxonomy): Bacteria > Patescibacteriota > Microgenomatia > 2-02-FULL-39-11 > 2-02-FULL-39-11 > 01-FULL-39-12b. The sequence goes on from MFJR01000007.1 coordinate 122,060, forward strand.
TAAAGAAATTAGCTTCAAAAAAACTTTTGGATAGATACGAAACAAGGAAAATTGTGTTTCCTGTTGCAAAAAGTTTAACAAATATCAAAGAAGGGATCATTGCCGCAAATTCTTTTGAACTTCTTTGGCTGGAAAATAAAAAAAATTACTATTCCCTTATTTCTACCGAGGATGATTTAAGAATAGTAATGTTGAATAGCAGAATACCCCAAAAACAGGCATGAAAAAAATAGTTTCAGTTGTTATTCCAACCTATAACGAAGAGGAAAACATAGAATACGCGTATGGTGAAATAAAGAAAATATTTCGTTTGTTACCGAAGTATGATTACGAAATTGTCTTTGTAGACAATTATAGTACTGATTATTCAAGAAAGATAATAAAAGAAATAGCAAAAAAAGACGGTAAAGTAACAGCACTTTTCATGTCAAGAAATTTTACCTCTGAATATTCCTCTCAAGCAGCAATGAAACAGGCAATAGGAGATGCGATAACGGTTGTAGACTGTGATTTGCAGGATCCCCCAGAAGTAATCCCGCGGTTCATTGCTGAATGGGAAAAAGGATATCAGGTAATTATAGGAGTAAGAAACAAAATCAATGATACGTTTTTGATGAGCAAAGTTAGAAGACTATTTTATGTTTTTTTTAAAAAACTAGCCAATATCGATATGCCTCTAAATGCCGGAAGTTTTTGCCTTTTGGATCGAAAAGTGATGGATGTTATAAATAGTCTTCCAGAGAGAAATCGTTTCTTTCGAGGACTCCGAGCTTGGGTCGGGTTCCGAGTATCCAAAGTGTATTATGAGAGAAAAGCTCGTCACTTGGGTGAAAGTAAGAATAAATTTTCCGATTACATCAATGATTCAGAGAGAGGGTTGTTGGGATTTTCATTTATTCCTTTGGATGTTATGACATCTTTGGGGCTTTTATTAGTATGTGCGTCATTTGTTTTTATAGTAGGATATTTGTTTATGGTCTTTGTCTATGGGAATCCAGTAAATGCGTCTATTCCGATTTTAATCGCTATCGTCTTTTTTGGAGGTGTGCAAACGCTTGCTATCAGTATCGTTGGGAAATATATTCAAATTATTTTTGAAGAAGTGAAAGGGAGACCTACGTATATAATCGATGAGGTTATTAACGATCATCGTCAGAGTTTAACCTATAAGACTCCAAAATTGCTGTACCAATCGTAGATCTGTTTTATAATACCGCATAATGTGAATTTCGGCTTCCAACCTAATTTTTTCTCTATCTTTGCATAGTCAAGAGATTGAAAAGGAATTTCATTCCGAGCAGTATTTAATATCTTATAGTCGATTTTTTTCTGTAGGGTTTTCTCAATAAGTGTTATTAAATTTAGAACCGATAAATTCTCACTTGACCCGAAATTGAACGCTTCTCCTTTTACTTTCCCAATATTTTTAGCAAGTAGTAGATAGCCATGTATCACATCTTTTACATAAATATAATCTCGGATATAAGTGCCATCACTCCGTATCTTAAGAGATTCTTTGGTTGCAAGAGATTTCATAATGCCCGGAATAACGCGGGAAAAATTCAGATCTCCTTCGCCGTAAACGTTTCCAAAGCGTGTTACCACAACTGGAAGTCCGTAGGTCTTGAAGTAAGAATAGCTGATAAGGTCAGCAGCAGATTTAGATACTTCGTAAGGGTGATCACCCCGTAGTGGAGTATCTTCAACATATTTCTTTTCCGTTTTTCCATAAGCTTTATCGGAAGAAGCGACTATAATACCTTTTACCTTTGGAAAAAGGCGAGCACTTTCTAATACATTTGTAGTACCGAGAATATTTGTTTCAAGAGTTCTTTTCGGGTTAGCATAGGCTATATCGACAAGCGGTTGGGCAGCAAGATGGAAAATCAGGTCGATGTCAAACTTAGTTACTAGATCAAACACGCTCTCAAAATTACAGATGTCTATATATACCAACGTCGTTTGTTCATCCAAGTTTCGGGAATAAAAATAAGAGTGAGGATTTCTAGTCTGATAAGTACTTATTACGTGGGCTTTTTGTCTTATCAATTCCTCAATCAGGTGAGACCCGATAAATCCTGTTCCACCTGTGACTAATATGTTTTTGTCGGTAAAGTTTATTTCCATATTTTCCAGGGCGCGTTTCCTTTTTTCCAAATATTATTTAATTCTTCATACTCTTTATTAGTATCGACTGCAAACCAAAACCCTTCATGTTTATATAGGGATAACTGATTTATGTTCGCTAATCTTTTTAAAGCTGCATGTTCCAACTCTCCTGGTTTCTGATAATCGAAATATCTTTTATCAAACATCATAAATCCTCCATTAACCCAGTCTTTAAGAACTGGTTTTTCGGAAAATTGAGTGACAAGATTGTCGTTATTTGTTTTAACCGCACCGAATTTAAATTTGGGATGAATACCGGTTATGGTTCCAATAGTTTTCTGTTGGTAGTGAAATTTTACTAGCTCTCCTATATTCACATTTGCTACTCCATCACCATAGGTAACCATAAACGACTTATCAGTTTCTGGTAGGTATTTTTGGCACCTGAGTATGCGTTCTCCAGGAAGTGTTTCCAATCCCGTGTCTACAAAAGTTATCTTGAAGTTATCACGTTTTTCAAAATCATTTAAATAATATTTTGCCTTATGATTTATAGTATTGAGGGTGAAATCAGAGGTAAATGCTTTTTGATTCAGAAAAAAATCCTTAATGTAGTTAGCTTTATATCCCAAGGCTAAGATAAATTCATTATATCCATAACTGGCATATATCTTCATGATATGCCATACAATCGGTTGATCACCGATATAAACCATCGGTTTAGGTTTGAATTCCGTTTCTTCTTTCAGCCTGGTACCGATGCCCCCGCAAAGAATTATTGTTTTCACAATTGATAGTATACAGAATATTTCTCTTATTTACCAACTCAAGGTTGGAGTATAGTCGAGTCTCAGTTTTCGGATACTGATCAGCCGTGATTTTTTCTCCAAAATTCCATGATGTTTTCCAAAGATTGAGTGATCGAGTATTTGGGTTCAAATCCGAGTAAATTTAATCTTTTGGGATCTCCTACCAGATAATTGTCATCGTAAGCCCGGTATCTTGATTTATCATATCTAACCGGGATTTTAACTTTTGCCATTTTTATCATGATCGCAAGTACTTCTTTAAGTTGTCTTCCACGGCCTGAGCAAATATTATAAACATCATAGCTGTTGCCGTTTTTTGAGATAATATTTAATGCATTTACAAAATCCCGAATATCAATAAAATCCCTGAAAGATGTCAGATTGCCTACAGGTAAATATTTTTCCAGTCCCCTTTCTATGGTCACTATTCTGGAGGCAAAATCTGATACAGCATCTCCATTCTTGCCGGGACCAATAATGGCAAATGGCCGTAAGTGGTAGGCTGGTAATAAATAAAGCCTTTTATAAATCGATACTAGATGGCCTTGAGCTACTTTACTGACGCCATAAGGATTGGACGGGTAAAGAGCTGAATCTTCCGAAAACGACTTGTTTGTCAAGGAGTTTTTTCCGTACTCTGAACTAGATCCAAAGGAAAATAGCTTAATTTTTCTTTTTGAGATGCGGATCGCTTCCAATAAATTTAAGGTCCCATTTACATTGATTTGCATTGTTTCCTGAGGGTGAATTATGGAGTAAGGGATATTACTTTGGGAAGAAAGATGATAAATACTGCCAGGTGAGACTTCTTGGATGATATTATTTACTAATTTTGAATCTGTTATATCGCTTTGATACTGGACTATTTTTTTTGGTAAAGAATTATTTTTTTTTCTCGATAAACCAAACACTTCATGTCCTTTTTTCATTAAGTCGTAAGACAGCCAGTATCCTACAAATCCACTAATTCCGGTAATTAAGATTTTCATTTAGTCAAAAATTCAGTACGATTGGTCTTGGATGACTTATAAATTTTATTTACCACTTCCATCGCATACAATCCGTCTTGTCCGTTACCAGTTGGTTCGCGTCGACTGGAAATAGAATTTTTAAATTCATTCCATTCACTTTTCCAGGAGATATCTTCTTGTCTATACTCGATTGTCTTATGATTAAACGGTGAGGCTGGAGTGTTTAACCCGAAAATGAGTTTTTCTGTGCCATAGCTTCCTCCCAAGCCAGAAACGTTAAGATATCCTTTCTCACCATAAATTTCAAAGTCAAACAGATTTTTCCATTGGGTTAAACTCGAATGGATACTTATACATGCACCTGAACTCGTTTCGAGAATAGCGAAAGCATTATCCTCAAGCGGTTGTATAGGCCAATAATTGGTTTTTACAAAACCTGTTACTTTATGAAACTTACCGAGAAACCAATGAAATAAGTCTATTAAATGTATACCTTGTTCCATCAGCTGTCCTCCTCCTACAATTTTTCGATTCGAGCGCCATTCCTTTTTCAGTCCGATTCTACCCTGGATGCCGTAACGGCCCCTTCCAAATAAAGGTCTACCGATTAAGCCTTTGGAAAAAATTTTGTAGGCTTCACAAACGGCCGGATGATAACGATGATTAAATCCGCATTTCAGAATTCGTTTTGTAGAATCGGCGGTATTTACCATCAACTTGGCTTGATTTAGATCACGGGCCAAAGGTTTTTCACATAAAACATCCTTTTCTGATTGCATTGCCGCAATCGATATCTGCGCGTGCGAATCCGGATAGGTTAACACAAGGACTGCATGGGTCTCTCTATCTCTGATAGCCACCTTCCAGTCGGTATCCCACTTCGCGTTATAAAGACTTGCGAGTAATTGTGCTTTGTGAGATTGTCTATCTATTACCCAGGATATCTTATAATGTTTATCATCTAGTATAGGAGGTAAACGACGCATTGCCTGTCGTCCGGCACCGATTACCGCAATTTTTTTCATATTATTTAGTCATTCTTGAATTAATAATTGTTATTATAACCTGAAGATCCCGATTTAATAAATTTATTTAAATTTACCGGTTTTCCGTTTAGTTGACCGGCTGTTTTCAAAGATCGGGAAACTACAGAGTCGACATTTATATATTCAAAATAACTGAATCTTCCAACCAGATGTATTCCTTGTTTGGGAAACCATTCCCTTATTATTTTTGTGTTTTCCCGGTAGTGAACATCATAAACGACGTAAGCGTAAGGAATTCTTATTATTTTTTTATAGACAATATCTTTCTCGTTTGAAATAAAACCTCTTTTTATCAACCCATCTTGAACGTGTTCTAAGATTTGGTTATCATTTTTTTTCCAGGTTTCCGAATTTTTCTTACAGGTGATATCCGCCTGGATGCTGTAATAATCTTTCGGGCTGTTATAAGGAGAAAGTGTTTTAGGGAAACAAATTCTATTTACCAAGAATTCTTTCTCGGGAAAATAAACGGCAGTAAACTGATTTTTATCAATACCATGTAGTCCAAAGTAGACAGCAAACATCGGATTAACTATAAGTTTTTTTACGGCTGTTTTGACTTTTTGAGGGATTTCTATATCAATAATTTTTATAAGCTCTTGGATAGGAATGGTTGATATGATTTGGTTAAAGCAATAACTTTTATATCCGTTTGAAACTCCGAAATTATTTCCATTTTTAGAAATTTTTTTTACTTTAAAGTTGTATTCTACGGGTAATTTTGAGGCCCAAACATCAGAAAGTGTCTGGTACCCTCCTTTTAATGGATAGTGATAGTATAACTGATGAGTATAGCCTTCCGTTTCAAATCCCAACGAGGATTTTATAATATCTTCAGCCGGAGGCCTGGGAATTCTTTCAGCCCATATCATTGATAATTTATCTACTGGTATATTCCAAACCTTTTCATTGTAAGGAAAAAGGTATTTCTCACAGATTCCTTTACCGAAGTGGAAAAGAAGCCATTGTTTAAGGTTTTTAATTCTTTTTATTTTCTTTTTATAAGGATTGAATAAATAACTTTTGAGGCATTGATAGTTATCTTCTAAAGGTAATGATTTAAGATCGTTTTCGAAGGGATATTTTATGAGTCTTCCAGAATACCAGATTTTATTTTTTCTTTTGCATCGGTGGACATTTTTACCTAAACAGGATATCATGAAATCAAGAATTTCTTTATTTTTAGAAAACATAATATGTGGACCATAATCAAAGGTGAACCCCTTATCCTTAAAAGATCCGGCATGACCACCGGGATGATTATTCTTTTCCAATATCAAGTTTTCTGCCTTTAAAAAAAGACCCATGGTTAACCCCGAGGGTCCGGCACCTATTATTCCGTATTTCATTTTTCTTTCCCCAATAAAACCCTAACAGTCTTGAGTACTACCCCACGTGAAGAATAATGTTCTCGCCAGCCTAATTTTTTTAATCTTGAATTATCGATTCTCACTTTGGCAATATCACCTTTCCAGCCAATTTTCCCCCCGCGGTAAAAAATATTTACTTTTTTAAGATTCATCTCTCTTATAATTATTTTTGCGATCTCATTGACTGTGATGAAGGTATCTGATGATAGGTTGAAAATATTTATATCCCTCTTAGCTTTTTCAAGTATTAGAAACATTGCTTCAATTACATCTGAGACGTAGATATATGACTTGCTTTGCCTGCCGTCCCCTAAAATCTCAAGATTAGCGGAATTCTGTCTTAGTTTCATGATAAAATCGAATAGGACTCCGTGAGTTAGGTTGGGCCCGATAATATTGGCGGGTCTGATTATCCATGCTTGCATATCAAACAGCTTTACAAATGCAGAAATCATGCTTTCAGCCGAAAGCTTGGTCGCTCCGTACATTGAGACCGGAAGAAGCGGACCGAGATCTTCAGAGGCAAATTTATCCCCGATATCTCCATAGACGCCGCTGCCCGAGGTATAAAATATTTTTTTTATTCCTTTTGCTTTCATTTCACAGAGAATGTTAAAAGTGGCCAGAATTGTATTTTGGAAATCGATTTCAGGGCTTTTTGCGCTTTTGGCAATATCCGAGTTTGCCGCTAAATGAAAAACCAAGTCGATATTCGAAGATAAATTTTCTTGAAGTTGTTTTTTATTAATTAAATCAATCTTTATAAACTTAAATCGGGGGTTTGAAATATATTGGGACAGAAACGATTCTGTTTTCATACTCAAGTTATCAAATACCGATACCCGATGGCCTTTCTGCAAAAGAGAAGCTGTAAGATTGGAACCGATAAAACCAGCTCCACCGGTAATTAGGATATTCATATGTTATTTAGTGGCTATAATAACTAAATTTCCAGGATATATTTTAATTTTTAAATTATCTAGTTTAAAAAATTTTAATAATTTAACAGTTAAATGTTTAATATTATTCGGGATAGGCATAAGATGTATCCAGTAAGCCAATTTATGAATGTTTAAAGCGCTTTCGACCTTTAATACTTTAAAATTATGCTTCTCAAAAATTTTTTTAATTGTTATATGACTGTAAAGATAGGTATGTTCGATATCAATTATCGGGCTTTTTTCTCCCAAGATTTTTGCAAATAACGATTCTACATCATGGTTAAGAAAAAGCATATACCCGCCTCTTTTTAAGATTTTGTAGCATTCTTTAATAATCTTGTTTGGATCCGGGATGTGGTCTAGGGTTTGAAAACAGCAAATAACATCAAAAAAATTCTTATGAAAAAGGCTAGGTTTAAAGATGCCTTCTTTTATATATGTCTTTAGGTTATGATTAGCTTTTGCAACGGATTTTTTTCCTGGCTCTACACCATAAACTTGCCCATAATTTTGTTTTAGGGCTTCTTCTAGAAAAAAGCCGTTACCACATCCTATTTCCAGCAATCTTTCTTTCGAAACTCTATATTTGTCAAGTTGTTTCAAATAATATCCGTAAGTTTCTCTAAGGTTTTCTATTTGTTCATCGTAGGAGACAAAACTTTTCTGATAAAGGGAGGCGATTTTACCGTATTCAATTACGGGATTTGAATATATCAGTTTACAATTATTACATTGGACGATCCGGTAATGAATTCTATCCGGCAGTCTTCTGGCTGAAAATATTTTTTCGTTAATTTTTTTTAGGTCAAAATTTTCTTTGTAGACGACTCGATAGTCACTTTTGTTACAGATTGCGCAATTCTGATATATCATTTTGTCTATATTTGGATTAATCTATTTTTACATAGTATAATGTATGCGTCAATTTTCCTTATTTATGCTACAGAGACAACTAAGGTTAAAAATACTCAAGATTGCGAACCTATCCAAATCCAGTCATTGTCATATAGGATCTTGTTTATCTTGTATTGATATTTTAATCCAAACATTAATTTATGAGATGGGGGAACGGGATAAATTTGTTCTTTCTAAAGGACATGCCTCTCTTGCTTTATACGTCGTTTTAAATTATTTGGGAAAAATTTCAGATAAAACCCTATCAACATATTTTCAAAACAATACTAAACTAGGAATTCACACACCTTCTACTTTACAAAGAGATATCCCGTTAGGTACTGGAAGTTTAGGCCACGGACTTTCTTTTTCTTGTGGTCTAGCCTTAGGTAATCTTATGGCAAATAAACAAAATCCTAGGAACGTTTATTGCTTAATTTCTGATGGGGAATGTAACGAAGGGGCAATTTGGGAAGCAGCACTCTTTGCCACCGCGCACAAATTATATAATCTAATAATCATAGTTGATAAAAACGGGTTACAGGCGTTTGGTAAAACTAAGGATATTTTAGGCGACGGAGCGGCAATTGAGAAATGGAAGTCATTCGGGTTCAATACTTATGAGTGCGACGGTCATAATTTAAATGAGTTAAAACGGGTTTTTAACGAAATAAAAATAAATGTCGGTTCCAGACCGAATATTGTCATCTGTAAAACAGTAAGAGGAAAAGGGTTAAAAGTTATTGAGAATAAAGTAGTATCAAATTACGTATCTGTTGATGAGAAATTATTGAATTCTATTTATTTATGATTAAAGAATGAAACAACAACTTGCAAGATCATTAAAAAGACTAGCGATGAAAGACAGGAAAATAATCTTTATAACCGGAGATTTAGGATTTAACGCTTTTGAAGAGTTACAAAAAACGATGCAGGACAGATTCATTAACGCCGGTGTAGCCGAACATAACATGATTACGCTGGCCGCAGGTTTGGCTTATATGGGTTTTAAACCCTGGATATACAGTATTGCACCATTTATCACAATTAAAGTATTAGAGGAGATACGTAATGATGTTAGTTTGACAAAGTCAGACATAAAAATTATAGGACTAGGAGCTGGATTTGATTATGGAATAGCCGGACCAACCCATCATGCCATACAAGATGTTGGCGCAGTTCTTTCACTGCCTAATATGAAGGTATACGCCCCGGGATTTATTGAAGATGTCGATACGGTTATTGATAAGATATACCGTTATAAAGGACCAGTTTACTTAAGATTATCGAAGGAAGAAAAAGCAAAACTAAAAGTTCCCCAATATGCACCTCTTAGAAGGATTAATAGAGGAGCGAAAGTTACCGTCGTGGCATTAGGTAATATTATTCAGGAAGTAATTAAGGCCTCCTTTCTTCTCAAAGATAATTTAAGAAGCATTGATATTTGGATAGTTAGTGAATTGCCACTAAAATTTGAACAGAAATTGATCGACTCGATCAAGAGGACGAGAAAATTAATCGTGGTGGAAGAACATGTTTCAACAGGGGGACTGGGAGCATATTTATCCTCATACCTTATGAAAAATTACCCTATGGTAGTTAAACAGTTTACTCACAAGTGTGTACAGGGATATAAAAGCAGAAATTACGGAGATAGACAGTTTCATTTGCGAGAGAATGATTTGGATGCTGAAAGTATTTTTTCAACTTTGAAAACATTCACTTCTTAAATCTATTTGTCAAAAGATAAATCTTTTATCAATAAACTTAATGGTCCGATTGCAGTCTTTGGCGCAGGTGGATTTATTGGTTTCAATTTACTTCAAAAATTATTGGAAAGACGGCAGGATGTTTTAGGGTTGTCGCATGACCCAAAAAACTCATGGAGAATTAAGGAATCACCCAAGATACAAAGATATATCCAAAGATGTGATGTCTTAAATATCTTAGAGTTGAAAACAATACTTAATAAATATAAACCTCAAACAATTTTTAATTTAGCCGCTTATGGGGCGTATTCAGATCAGCAGAATATAGAATATATTTATTCGACTAATTTCAACTCGACAATCTCTATAATAGAGATTCTTAAAAGAAATGGGTTTAAGGCTTATATTCATGCCGGTTCCCAATCGGAATATGGGTTAAATTCGTCTGGACCTTTCGAAGATAACGATCTTATACCGAACAGTCATTATGCGGTAGCTAAGGTAGCATCTCATTATTTGATCAAGTATTACGGATTAGTAGAAAAATTACCGGTTATTCATCTAAGATTTTATTCAGTCTACGGACCGTGGGAAGAGAAAGGAAGATTAATTAAGACAATCATCGAAAAAGCAAAAAATAAAAAATTACCTGATTTTGTTGATCCAAATGTAACCCACGATTTTATTTATATTGACGATGTCATTGAGGCCATAATTATCTCAGCTGTTAAAGTAAACAAAAAAATATTTGGAGAAGTATTTAACGTTGCCACAGGCAAAAAAACTTCAATTAAAGAAATAGCGTTTCTTGCTAAAAAAATATTTAGATTAACCGTTCAACCTAAGTTTAATAGAATGCAAAACAGGCTATGGGATATGGCTGATTGGTACGGAAACAGCAATAAAGCGTTAAAAGTATTAGGGTGGCAGGCAAAGGTTAGCCTGACGGAAGGATTGATAAAAACCTACCAGCACAAATATGGCTAAGAATGTTATTTTGTCTGTTGTTTTTCCTGTTTTAAATCAGGCAGATCATATTAACAGGGTAATAAGTTCTTATCATAAATCTTTATCAAAGTTAAATATCAGATTTGAACTGATTACAGTAGTTAATGGTTCTTCCGATAACAGTATCGAAATCTGTAATAGCTTGGCTAAAAAAATAGACAATCTTCGAGTCTATGAAATAAAAGAAAAAGGCTATGGTCTTGGAATCCTTTACGGTATGGATAAAGCTGAGGGAAAATACCTCTGTTATTTAAATTCAGCAAGAGTATACGAAGATGAGCTGGTAAAATGTGTCAGAATTTTCCTCACCAAACCCGGGCTTTTATTGCAGGCGATCAGGGTAAAAAGAGACGTTTATTACCGAAGACTAAGTTCAGTCATTTACAATTTCTTCTGTTGTTTAATATTTGGAATTCGTTCTCCCGATATTAACGGCAGCCCTAAAATATTTAGCAGAGAAAACTATCATTTACTTAATTTAAAATTTACTGACAGTATGATCGATTTAGAATTATTAGAGAAAGCTAAAGAGCAAGGACTGAAAGTGCTTGAAGTGCCTATTTACAAAAATAAAAGACACGGTGGCATTTCCACATCGAACTATAACACGATATTAAGACTGATAAGAGAAGTTATACGCTACTTTATCCTGACAAGATTATCTAAGAGAGCTTATAGCCTATAATATTTCAGTTCTCCAAAATCCTTCTTTTTTCTATGTATATATCCGCGTTAAACTTTATTGCATTCATTACAGAAGTATTAGAAAAAGGCGCCAGAAATTCCTCTAACTTCCAGTATTTTATGTCTTTTATGTCTTTCGACTGGATAATGAGATAAATGAAATCCTGGTTTCCGGTTTTTTGAAGAGGGGTAAAGGACAACTTATTAGGTACATAGTCATATGTTTGAGGCCGGTAACTGAAATCTTTAGGGAGTGGCAAATTATTTTTTTGGGCATACCACCAAAACAAGTACTGATAAGGATAGTCATAGACAGAAGGTGAATAGTTATAAACTCTAAATGGGACACCTTTTGAATCCGAGTAGATCCAGGAGATCGCTTCCAGCTCATTTATTAGACTGCTTGGATCCTGACTGGATAATTTCTGATTGATATTCTGAAGATAATCTGAGGGTTGACTGTAAACAATAATTAAGAAAATGATTGTAACGAAAGATACAAACCGAATAATTTTAACCCGAAAAGAGAAAAATAGGCCAAGGCAGATTAATAAAACATAGAATGATGGAAAACTGGCAAAGTACCATGATTTGATCCCTGGGGGGAAAAGGAAAGTATAATATAAAAACGGTATTAACCATAACAAAAAACTATAGTAGCATATCAAACTGACCGTTTTATTTTTGACGTGTTTTATTTGCAAGAGGCCTCTTGTCAGATAAAAAAATAGAGTTAAAGTTAAAATCAAGTTATTTTTACCCATCGTTTGGTAAAATTGCTTTATAAGAAGGAAGAGACGGTCTGGTATTCTAGACCAGAGTGGTAAACTGCCGCCTAAATCTGCGCCCTGTTTCCCTAATGCCTTCAATATAGAATGAATTTGTAGGAATTCGTGGCGGATATCAAAAATTACTTGAGGTAAAAATGGAATTAACCAAACTATTATCAAAAGCATTTTATATCTAATATTCAAATTTCTAATCTGTCTGAAAAGAATTATAAATAATGCGAGATTAAAACCTATAGCCACGACCGGTTCAAAGTGAAACGACAAACTGGCAACAAGTCCTAGGGCTAATAAAGTTTTTTTATTTTGCGCTGACAAAAGAAGCCATATAGCTATAAGATTAATTAATAGAAAAACGTCCACCACAAACCCGTTAGCTGAGATTGAAATCAGGTATGATGAAAATGCGAAAAAGGAAGCTAACAATATTCCGAATATTTTACTTATCCTTTTTCCGAGCATAAGAGCTAAGATCACACAAAGTGTATTCATGATCGTCGATAAAATTGCCGGACTTCTGGGGTCTCCGTGAAAAACGAAATAGATAAAAGCGATTAAATAATACCAAGTAGGCCCAAAAAAAATACCTTTGATGCCCCCTTCGGGTCCAACAAGTCTGAATTTTTTTAACTCAACTATTTCTCTTACTTCCAACATAGTCAGTCCATGGTCGAAATTAAATGGCACATCGTAACTCAAGATTCTTTGAATCCGGAAGAAAAGGGCGGTTGAAATTATAAATATAGATATCAGGATAAAGATAATGCTTGATTTGCTCATATACTATGATTATAAGGTTCTACCCCAAGTTTACCAGATTATTGCCCTCTTGATTGGGAGAGGTTAAAATAAAACGTATGGGAAATCTAAGCGTGGATTTTATTGTTCCAACATTAAATATAAATCCTGAAAGGATAGTCGAGTGTAAAAATTCTATTCTCACTCAAAAAGAAAAATTTAAAATAAATATTTTCATAGAGAAAGGTTCTAGCTTTACGAAATCCGTAAACAGGGGTATCAGAAAAGGAAAAGGTCAATACGTTGCCCTTATTAACGATGATGTAATATTGACCCCGACTTGGCTGGATGAGGCTATAAAGATTTTAGAGATGAATAAAAGATGCGCGGCAGTTGCAACAAGAGTGCTAAGTTTCGATGGAGTCTATATAGACAGTTGCGGTATGGATTATAAGATTATAGGTCGAGCGATTAAACGTGGAAACGGGTTAATAGAAAGTAAACTACTTTTTAGCAAAGTTGAAGAAGTGTTTGGAGTTCCTTGTTCGGCAGCTTTATTTAAAAGAGAACCTTTAATAAAAGCCGGGTTATTTGATGAGAAATTTTACGCATATTTAGAAGATGTGGATCTCTCATTCAGGCTTAGACTGATGGGTTACACTCTTTTTTTTGCTCCCAAATCAATAGCCTTCCATTTAGGAGAGGCGACCAGTTCTCTCTTTGGTAATTTAAAGTCTATGATGGATGCGAGAAACTGGTTTTATATCATTGTCAAAAACTATCCTCTAAATATTATTAAAAGTAATTTTGACGAAATTTTTCTTGAGCGACTGAAGAATTTAAGCGGATTGATAAAAGACACGATCCAAAAATACGGTTGGAGATCTGTTTGGGTTTTACCGGTTTCTGTAGCTTTTGTATTTGGTGCAATTTTGAGAAGATTTCCTAAATTAATAAGCGATAGGAAGAAAATTCAGAATACGAGAAAAATTAGAGATGATGAAATTGAAACTTGGATGAAAGATTGAAATTTAAATATGACTCCCAAGAAAGCCCAAATTAGTTTACTTCTAAGATTTATTTATACCCACCTGTTTTTTTCCAAAACTGTCAGGAATACTTACTTTGTTTTTTTGGGAAATTCAATCGCCATAATATTTGCGTTTGTTTATTCGGTCACTGCCTGGAGACTTCTTAGCGAAGCTGACTTTGGTTATTTATCTGCTCTTCTTGCCTTTTTACTCCTCATATCTGATGTTGTTGACATAGGGATCGGTAGTTCGCTCTCACATTTTTTACCCCCCCTGGAAGGAAAAATATCAAAGCTCTTCGGTTTTCTCAAGACCGCATTTCTATATCAATTCATAATAGGTCTTTTAGTTGTATTCATAATTTTTAATTTCTCTTTTTTACTTTCAGATGTAATTTTTCATAAAAATGAGTTGGAAATATTATTGAAGATTAATTCAATCGGAGTTTTAGGAAATATTATTTTCAATTTCTTTATCTATGCGCTTTCGGCTCGACAAAAATTTGTAAGGGTGTCGATTCTCACCGCTTTAAGCGGATTTATGAGATTATTTTCGCTTGCCTTGTTGATGTTAATCTCTGGAGTAATCTTAATAAACGTAGTTCTTATACAAACGGTAAGTTTTATTCTTTTGGCGGTAATTGCTTTATGCTTGGCAGATTTTAAATTTTTAGAGGCTTCAGTCAGAATAGTCGATCTTAAGAAACTATTTTCATTTTCGAAATATATTGGAATTGCCAGAGGATTTACGGCTATAGCAAACAGGCTTGATGTTTTGATGCTGGTAGCCTTAAAAAGTCCAGAGGAGGCCGGAATCTACGCCATTGCCTCAAGAGTGATATCCGTATACCCTCTGTTTTCAGGAAGTGTTACAACGGTTATTGCACCTAGGATTACGGCTATCAAAAACGCTATGGAACTGAAACGATACATCAATAAAGTAATTTTGCTTACCCTGGGTTTGATTTCGTCAATCATTGTTTTGATCATCATAGCTTTCCCTTTTATGACTATTTTGTTTGGACAAAAATCTATTCCAGCCGTAGTCGTTTTGCAGCTTCTACTGGTAAGTATGATCTTTTTTGTCGGTTCCATTCCTTCGGTGGCCGTTTCTATTTACTACCTGAAAAAACCCGGTATTCTAACTTTAAATAGCGTAATACAGTTACTTATAGTAATATTTTGCAATCTATACTTTATTCCCAAGTACGGAAGATTCGGAGCCGCTTATTCACTGATTATTGCCTTTGGAGCTACTTTCTTTTTGACATCATTTCTCAGTTTGTATTATTTTCGAAAAACCCTTTCCAAATGAAACTTTCAATTATAGTTCCGGTTTATAATGAAGAAAAAACTATTAGTTCAGTCCTGGAAAAATTATTTAAGGTAGAATTATCCTGTAAAAAAGAAATTGTTGTTGTCAATGATGGTTCAACAGATTCAACCTATAAAAAAATATTGAATTTTGAAAAGCGAAATAAAATAAATGTTATTAACCATTCTAAAAACCTTGGTAAGGGTTCTGCCATAAATTCTGGTCTCAAGCAAGCTACTGGTAATTATGTCTTAATTCAGGATGCGGATTTAGAATATGATCCTTCCGAAATATCAAAATTGTTAAATCCAATCTTGAAGGAACAGGGAACTAATAAAAAAATAGCCGTCTATGGATCCCGTTTCCTCAATAATAAAATCGTGATGCCATTTCTATATTATTTAGGTAATAAGTTGCTGACCTTCCTGACAAATATTATCTGTAGTACTAATCTTTCTGATATGGAAACAGGATATAAACTGATCCCTTTGGATTTTTTTAAAAAAATGAATTTAAGATCATCAAGATTTGATATTGAGCCGGAAATAACTATTAAACTTATTAATCATAAAATACCGATAATTGAAATTCCTATTAACTATAAGGGGAGATCACGCCTATCGGGTAAGAAGTTATCAATGCTTGATGCCTATGGAGCTCTTAAAGCTCTTTTTAGATACCGCTTTTTAGATAGAAATCCATGGTCTATTTAATTTTACTATTGGGTCTTATTGTAAGACTGATCAATATCAATCAGTCACTTTGGTTAGATGAGGCTATAAATGTTTTAGCTGTAAGGGATTTTAAACTTTTTGATCTAATTACTATCTATTCGCCTGGTGATTTTCACCCACCGCTTTACCACGTTATTTTATGGTTTTGGATAAGACTATTTGGAACCAACGAAATATCCGTAAGATTATTATCTGTTGTTTTTGGACTGGGAACTTTATGGGTTTGTTATCTATTGATAAAAAAATTCTTTAGCGAAAAACAGGCTATCCTCTCAACAATTCTTCTTGCTACCTCACCACTCCACATCTATTATTCACAGGAGGCAAGAATGTATATGGAAACGGCATTTTTTGCGATAGTTTCCGTCTATTTTTTTCTAAACGTGATATCTGAGGGTAAAAAATGTAATTTGGGATCTTATATCGGATTTATTATTTCCACCACGCTACTTCTCTACAGCGAATATGTTCCTTATTTCTTGGTCTTATCGCAAAACTTAATATACTTACCATTAATTTATACTCATAAACGATTGATGAGAAAGTGGTTACTTTCCCTCTCTTTTATTCTCCTGATGTTGATACCATGGTTGCCATATTTATGGTTGCAGCTCAACATAGCTATTGGAGTCGCAAGATCCTATCCTCTATGGAATAGTGTCGTTGGTCAGGCCAGTTGGAAAACAGTTCCCCTTTTGATAACAAAATTTTTGATCGGGCATATCACTATTCAAGATAAATTAATTTACGGAATTACGACAATCCCCCTAATTTTATTGGTGGGTATACTTTCATTGAACTATTGGAAGGCGGGAAAAGATAACTGGATAAATAAAGTCGTCATAAAATTATTGATCTATACCATTTTGATTCCCTATCTTATTTCATTTTTTATCTCGATTTTTGCCTATTTTCGTTTTATATTCCTCTTACCCTTATTTTATCTAATTCTTTCTTACTCGCCTGTAAGTTATAAAGGTTACTTTTATCGATATAGCGTCACATTTATTTTACTGGTAATAAATATTATCTCTTTACTGGCTTTTAATTATAACCATACTTTCTGGAGGGAGGATTGGAGGGGCGCTGTTTCGTTTATCGAAGAAAACGAAAGAAATAAACAATCTGGAGTAATGTTCGTCAATTCGGCACAAGAAGCCGGTTATTTATACTACTCAAAGAATAAGGTACCATTAGTATCTGCTATAAACTTCCGGCCAGAAGCTTACGAAAACATTTGGCTCTTTCGTTACGTTCAAGAAATATTTGATCCCGGAGATAGCATAAGGCATAATTTAGAAGAGGCAGGATTTCATAAAAGAAATGAATATGAGTTTAATGGAATCATTGTCTGGAAATACAGCAAATGAAAATAACTTTTGCTATATCCCATTAATATATGTTAATTGGAGTAGACGGAAACGAAGCTAATTTGGAAAATCGGGTAGGTATAGGACAGTACGTTTATCAAATCCTAAAGGGTTTCCACGGGAAAAATTCCGAGGATCTTTTATTCCAGGTCTACTTAAAAGAAAAACCTATAAATTCTTTACCAGTCGCAAACTCTAGATTTTCTTATAAGATTTTCGGTCCGAAGCCCTTTTGGACACAATTTGCTCTTCCTCTGAGATTGTGTTTTACAACGGAACGGCCAAACATTTTTTTTACCCCTACCCATTACTTACCAAGATTTTCTCCGATACCATCTGTGATGTCTATAATGGACTTATCTTATATTTTTTTCCCCCATTTATTTCAAAAAAAAGATCTCTGGCAGCTTAAGTTTTGGACTTCCTATTCGGTAAAAAAGGCAAAAAAGATATTAACTATTAGTCAATTCAGTAAATCGGCGATCGTAGATTATTATAAAGTTGAAAAGAGTAAGGTAGTCGTGATTTATCCAGATATAGAACATAAATATTTTAATATTGATAAAATTTCAAACCAGAAAATCAACAAAATGTTGGAGAGTTACAAGATAACTAATAACTTTATATTATTTGTTGGTACTCTACAACCAAGGAAAAATATTATAAGGCTGATAGAGGCATTTAGTAAGCTTCTTAATTCATCAGCTGATAAATCATTTCAGTTGGTTATCGTCGGTAAAAAAGGTTGGCTATTTAATCACATATTTCAAAAAGTTAGAGAGCTGAAACTCGAGAATAAGATAATTTTTACAGGGTATGTGCATGATGAAGAATTAGCTATGTTTTATCGTCGAGCTCTGTGTTTTGTTTTGCCTAGTCTGTACGAAGGTTTCGGTCTGCCAGTCGTTGAAGCCATGGCTTGCGGTTGCCCGGTAGTTACTAGCAATGTTTCCAGTCTACCGGAAATAGCTCTAGATTGCGCGATACTGGTTGACCCTTATAAGACTGATGATATCGCAGAAGGAATATATAAGGCAAGTTATGACAATAAAACCAGAGATAGGTTGATTGCCAGGGGATTAAACAGGGCAAAAATATTCAATTGGGATAAATGCTGCAAAGAAACTTTAGAAGTTTTAAAAAAGTGCGCCATTTAGGATATAATTATGACGATGATCGACTTTTATGATAAAGACGGAAACAAACTGTCTATGGTAAAAGCAGTACCAAAAGCTCTAAATAGGTTTAAAAATATTTTTCTTGATTTTGAACTGATGTTATTACGGTGGGTTGGACATATTCCTTTTCATACAGCCCGTGTTTTTTTTTACAGATTAAGCGGATTAGAGATCGGGAGAGAATCAAAAATTCATATGTGGTGTAACTTTTTTAACCCTTCAGGCATATCAATCGGAGAAGATACTATTATTGGTGATCATGCTTTTCTTGATGGCAGAGCATCTCTCAAAATCGGAAATCATGTTGATATTGCTTCGCGAGTGATGATCTATAATTCCGAACATGATGTAAATGCTGAAGACTTCCATGCCACTTCCGACCCAGTTATAATAGAAGACTATGTATTTATTGGACCAGGTGTCATAATTCAACCACGAGTGACGATAAGAAAAGGAGCGATTGTAGCTGCTGGTGCTGTGGTAGCCAAAGACGTGGAAGCATTTACCATCGTAGGAGGCATTCCAGCTCAAAAAATTGGAGAAAGAAAACTTAAAGATCTTCATTACAAACTTGGGAGAGCTAGATTGTTTCAATAGCAAGTGACGTTAAACCTAATGTCAACATAGTCAAAATGACAAAAATTGCAGTTTTTAAAGGTCAAAAAATTCGTAGACATTGGGATGAGAATAACGAAAAATGGTGGTTTTCGGTGGTAGATGTGGTTGCAATCCTAAGTGCTAGTATTGATGCCAGAAATTATTGGAAAGTCTTAAAGAATCGTCTGAAAAAAGAAGGAAGCGAGGTGGTTACAAAATGTAACCAACTGAAAATGCAGGCCTCCGACGGAAAATACTACTTAACTGATGTTGCCGATACTGAAACAATGTTTCGTATTATTCAATCCATCCCCTCTCCCAATGCTGAACCATTCAAGTTATGGCTAGCCAGAGTTGGTTATGAACGAATCGAAGAATCCGAAGATCCCGAAAAAGCCATCCAGCGGGCAATGCACTTTTATTTGAAACGTGGTTATTCCAAAGACTGGGTTAATCAAAGACTAAAAAGCATCGAAATCCGAAAAGAACTTACTGATGAATGGGAAAATCGGGGAGTAATAGAAAGCAGCGAATTTGCCATTCTTACCGATGAAATTACTTTTGCCTGGGCGGGTATGAAAACCCGTGAATATAAAAAATACAAAAGGCTCAGGAAAGAAAACTTGCGGGATAACATGACCAATCTGGAATTGGTTTTAAACATGCTTGCCGAAGTTTCAACGACAGAGATTTCCAAAAAAGTTGAACCAAAAAGTTTTGTAGAAAACAAAAAAGTAGCCAGAGAAGGTGGTTCGATTGCCGGTGCAGCCAGACGTAAATTGGAGAAAAGAACGGGCAAGAAAGTTGTTACAAAGCTAAATACGAGAGGTTTAAAACTTGTGAAATCAGCGAATCACAAGTAATAAGTGCCTTTTGAGTGTAAACGTTCGAGGTGTACTTTCGTGACAAAACTTGTAACTGAATAAACTTATTTAAAGTGAATATACTTAGTGAAAAATAAACTACTTTTTTATTTACCTTCGTTAATCGTATTTATAGGCACTTTCATATTATTTTCATATCACATTTCCTCGTCATACGGATTGGCTTATGATTTCGGACGTGATGCCATGTGGATGTACGACATTCTGCATGGCAGATTAACTTTACTTGGACCCAAGTTGTCATTTGGCGGTTATTATCTGGGGCCTTACTACTATTACCTGTTTTCTCATTTTCTTTTATTAACCAGATATTATCCGGATGGTGCGCTTATCTTCAATGCATTTTTGTTTTCTATTAGCGCAACTTTAATTTTTATCATCCTGAAAAAAAACACTAATACCTGGTTTAGTTTGATTCCTACTTTATGGATTGTTTTCAACTCATACTTTCTTTTCTCAGCCAGAAATCCGGGTAATGCTTTCACTTACGTATCATTTCTTACTCTATACATAACTTACATTTTGTTCTATAAGATCGAATCTCGGTTGATCACCTTTTTGCTCGGTATTATTTCAGGGCTTATAGCCAACTTCCACCCCGTGTCTCTGCTTGTTCTAATTCCGGCCACTATTATCCAATTGTTAACGAAAAAACAGAAAGTTGCCATTAAAGCAAAGGCAATAATTATTTATCTTCTAGGCATAATTATTATGTATATTCCGCTGATAATATTTGAGGTAAGGCATGGTTTTATTATGTTTACAAATACTTTTATCGCCGGTTCTCTCAATGTATTTACCAATTCTTTAAATCAAGTTTCACAAGTTGTACCTTCGAAAAACCCGTTCATGAATTTTTTCATCCTAAACAACCTAATTGGTTTCTGGATCATTCCATCGTTACTGACACTGCAAATACTTATTTTTTTGTATTTATGAGGATAAAAAAGACATACAATATTTGGTTTAGATATTTATCCAACTTTACCATTGTGATTATTTTTGCAATAGTTTTTAGATTTCAAACTGTGTATTATTACTTGTTTCCCTTGGTGATTTATTCTCAGGTCACACTGATATACCTATTGAGTAAGATGAAATTATACATTTCTCTTATACTCCTGACGGTATTTATGTTTCTTACTCTATCCCAATTCCCTAAAGATTTATATAGAAAGTCAGCTGACTCTTTTCCAGTTATGCTTGAGCAAGCAAGAAAAGCCAGTAGCCAGCTTGATCTACCCAGGAATAATTTCAATATCATTATATTAAGAGAACAAGGAGGCATTTTAGGGTATGAGTACCGTTATCTGATGCGTGTGTTAGGTTATCGAGCGGATGACGAATTTAGTTACCAATTATCCAAATATCTTCTTTCAATATCAGAAAAAGGAGAAATCAACTGGCAACGTGAAAATAGTTGGGAACTAGATCAATTTGGTAAAAAGACTTTGTTGAAAAAGCACAGCGAGGGGAAAAGTATTTGGTATTTGTTTAAGAAAAATGAAATTAATTAACTCATATTCAATTTTTTGAATATAAATTACAATATAAAAATGAAACTTAGCATAATTATAGTCAACTTCAATACCTCTGATCTTCTTCGAAACTGTGTAAATAGAGTCTATAAATCTCTGAATTTTGGGAAAATTGAAAAGGATAGTGAAGTAATTGTAGTTGATAATGCTTCAACTGATGCTAGTGTTGAGATGGTAGAGAAAAAGTTTCCTAAAGTTATACTGATAAAGAATGAGCAAAATTTAGGCTTTTCTAAAGCCAACAATCAGGGTATTAGGAAAGCTTCTGGAAAGTATATTCTGTTACTAAATAGTGACACTGAAGTAGATAAAGAAGCTTTGATAAAATTAGTTGATCATGCTGAAAAAGAAACCAGTTTCGGCGCCATGGGTGCAAAGATTCTTAACTTTGACAAAAGTATACAGTACTCTTTAGGTTTTGCCCCTACTCTTCCAAGAGTCTTTTATTGGATGACCTTTATTGATAATATACCTAACCTTACTAAATTTTTAAAACCTTATCATATTGAAAATAGTAAGTTTTATACTCAAAAACGTGAAGTAGATTGGGTGAGCGGCGTTTGCATCCTTGTTCCTCGAAAAATTATAGCTAAAATTGGTAAGCTCGATGAGAATATCTTCATGTATGGTGAAGAAGTAGAGTGGTGTTATCGGATAAAAAATGGGGGGCTAAGAGTAATTTATAATCCTGAGGTTGTGATATATCACCATAAAGGATCTTCAGGAGGTGGGAAAGACGCTGGAATAATCGAGGAATTTGGGTCTCTTATTTATTTTTATTCAAAATACCGGAGTTTGCCACATCTTATCATACTTAAGATATTGTTAATATTTGGAGCTTTGCTGCGTACTATTTTATTTGGTATAATTGTCAGGAACTTAGAGAAAGCAAGTATTTATGTTAAAGCCGTTCAAATGGTTAGATGATAATATAATCTCGATTCTGGCTGGATTCCTGCTGGTTTTCATACCTTTATACCCTAAAATTCCCCTTTTCGACATTTTGCCTGGTTATATCGTTAGAGTGCGTCTAGAAGATTTTTTTGTGAGTTTTACGGTATTTCTCTTTATAATCTGGTTAATCAGAAAGAAAGTTAGTTTAAAAAATCTCCCCCTAATTTCTCCCTTGATTGCCTATCTCCTGGTTGGGCTTTTCTCAATGGTATCTGCAATTTTTATAACACAGACAATTCCCTATGAGAATTTACATATTAGTAAGATGTTTCTTCATTACCTTCGTAGGATAGAGTATTTTTCATTGCTGTTTATTTTTTATTCAGGAGTTAAAAGCTTACGTACTTTAAAAATATATTTGGGCTTAATGGTAGTAACTATCACGGCGATTATTATTTATGGCTTTGGACAAAAATACTTATATTGGCCAGCCTTCTCAACCATGAATCGTGAATTTTCAAAAGGTTGGGTTCTCTATCTTACTGAACATGCACGAGTACTTTCCACGTTTGGAGGACATTACGATTTAGCGGCCTATATAATGATTGCCTTAATTATTTTGTGGAGTATCTTTTTCATCATCAGAAACTGGCTTATAAAGTTAATAATACTAATTATTATTTCTGGAAGTTTCTGGTTGCTGGTACTTACCGCTTCGAGAATTTCATTTATCGCCTATTTGATAGGCGTAAGTGTATTTTTCTTCTTTTGGGTCTTTAGAAAAGGTATTCTCTGGTCAATGCCTCGCTGGTTTATAATTATTTTTTTATCGATGTTTATAATGTTATCTTTCGGAGATTTATCAGAGCGGTATAGTAAATTACTTAGAGTAGGTGAGAGACTGGACCGTTTAAGAACAGCAATTCTCACACCCAAAACTTCACCTCCGACCGAAAGAGCAATTTTTTTGGAAAATAATCCCAGGACTGCCCTGATAGAAGAAATAGCGGCAAAAAGCGATAAACCGCCAATTCCGATTCGTCCACTCCCGTCCGATGTTTATAAAGATATACCTCTTATGCTGGTTCCAACAGCAACTGACAGTAGTTCCCTGTCTGCGATTCCGAGGACTTATTCCAGAAATGCCTTTATCTATGATTTATCCACAGCAATTAGATTTGACGCCTTATGGCCACAAGCGATTAAAGGATTTCAGAAAAACTTACTTCTTGGAAGTGGATACTCAACTCTGAATAAAGTTCAAATGAGTGAATTTACCGAAGCCGAATCAACGGATAATGATTATCTGAGGTCTCTGGGTGAAACCGGAATTCTCGGTTTTATAACGTTTTTTGGAACATTATTAATTTTGCTGATCTATGTTTTGAGACGATTATTTACCATTTCCGATCCATTAATCTTTAGTCTCTCTGTAGCTTTAATTTCTTTTGTGACCGCACTATTGGTGAACGCGGCGTTAATTGACGTTTTCGAGGCTTCCAAAGTCGCATTTGGATTCTGGGGTTTAATCGGGTTAATATTAGCCGGTATTAATCTTACTAAAAAAAATGAAAACGCTTCTTCGATACCTGGTATACCTGACTGGCGAAACTTTATCCGTGGAATTAAGTCTTTGCCTCAAAAGGCCGTAAAAAGCAATTTTTTAATCATACTATTGATTCTTGTTTTAGCTTTTGTCGTCAGGTTACATAAAATCAATAACCCTCTTGCGGATTGGCATTCCTTTAGACAGGCAGATACAAGTAGCGTGACTAGAAATTACGTTAAGAACGGAATCAATCTTTTATTTCCTACTTATGACGATTTATCCAATATCCAATCTGGCAAAGACAATCCAAGGGGTTTACGTTTTGTTGAATTTCCCATTTATAACGTGTTCAGCGTTTTCTTTGATAATATTTTGATTGGACTCAATCTTGAAATTTCTGGACGACTGGTTTCGATTTTTTCGACACTCCTCTCGATCATCTTTCTTTTTCATATCGTTAAAAAAAATCTTGGGAAAAAAGAAGCAGTACTGACCAGTCTGCTTTATGCCATTCTTCCATATAATATTTATTTCACCAGGGTAATTCTACCGGAACCTTTTTTTGTGATGACTACGCTTGGCATGATTTATTTCTTTGATAAGTGGATTGAAGAAAGTTTTAAGTTAAATCAGAAGGAACTGGATCTGGGGAAAAAATTAAGAATTACATTGAAGTTAATTTTTGCTTTAATATTTACTTCAATCTCATTACTTGTCAAGCCTTATTCCGTGTTTTTGTTCCCCCCCCTTTTTTATCTCTGGTTAAAAGGATATAAAATAACGATCAAATCAATTTTAGGATTAACGATATTTATTATTTTATCTGTCTTGCCATTTATCTTATGGCGCAAATGGATAAGCCATTTTCCAGAAGGAACACCTGCTTACGACTGGCTTTTCAACGGTGATGAAATTAGATTCAAGGGCGCCTTTTTCTATTGGATTTTGGCAGAGAGACTTTCTAAGCTTATCTTAGGTTATTGGGGACTACCTCTTTTTCTGTTTGGAATCATGACCAGACCTAAAAAGGAGGGATGGTTATTTTATTGGTGGGGTTTAGGGTTAATAGCCTATATTATTGTTTTTGCAACAGGTAATGTTCGACACGACTATTACCAGATCGTTACAATACCGATTATAGTCATCTTTATGGCCAAGGGAATTTCTTCTCTTCTTGAGATGACATCTCACAGTTTGTCTAAAATAAGCGCATATACCTTAATTATAGTTATGATTGTGCTTAGCGAAGCGTTCGGCTGGTATCAAGTCCGTGATTTTTATAATATAAATCATCCTGAAATTGTTGAAGCTGGTAATGCGGTAGATAAATTAACTTCTGATAAGGCCTTAGTTATCGCTCCATATTTTGGCGATACCGCCTTTCTATATCAGACTAAGCGGGCTGGTTGGCCTATAATGCAGGAGCCAGTTAATAAAATGATTGATCGAGGAGCAGACTATTACGTTAGCGTAAATTTTGACGATCTTACCAACAGTTTGATTTCGGAAGCTAATAATCCTGATCCAAAAAAGAAAAAATACAAGATTATAGATCAAACCACCAAATACGTAATTATCCAGCTTGTTCCGGATGCCTTTCTTCGAATATAAAGATCCATAAATATATGAAAATTTTAATGCTGACCCCTTACCTGCCTTATCCTCTTCTATCAGGTGGGCAAATTCGAACTTATAATCTATTAAAGAATCTTTCCCACAAGCATGAAATTACACTTTTTTCTTTTATTAGAAACGAAAAGGAAAAGCAGTATATTAATCGACTTAAAGAATATTGTGTGGCCGTAGAAGTATTTTTGAAGAGACCACCTTGGACGTTAACTAGTTTAGCTTTATCCGCGGTAACGTTTTATCCACTGGTCGTTTGCATGTATCTGAACAAAGTCGTGAAGGAGGCGATTGCCAAAGCAATTGAAATAGAGCGTTTTGATTTAATACACGCTGAAACGTTCTATGTTATGCCTAATATTCCTAATTATTCTGTGCCCATAATTCTTATCGAACAAACGATTGAGTATCTTGTCTATCAACATTACACTGAGCTGGTCAGTTTTATTCCAAAGAGGATCCTGATGGATTGGGATGTGGCAAAAATCCATTTTTGGGAAAAGAGATTCTGGAAAAAAGCGACTCGTGTAGTTGCCATGTCAACTTCAGATAAACAAGTTATGCAAAATTTAGTTTCTGATTTGAAAGTTGATTTAGTACCAAACGGTGTTGATACTACTTTTTTTTCGGGAAAAAGACGTAAAGAAAAAAAGCAAGATAAAACTATATTATTCGTAGGTAATTTTAAATGGTTACAAAACAGAGAAGCGGTTTCGATATTAGTTAAAGATATTTGGCCCCATATTAAGAAGGATTTACCTCAAGCTAAATTGTGGATTGTGGGCAGGTATCCGTCTGAGGAGATATTAAATTTTGCTTCCTCATCAATTATCGTATCTCAGGATATCGATGATATAAGAGAAGTATACAAAAAATCAGACGTGTTACTAGCTCCTTTATACGGGCCTGGCGGAACAAGATTTAAAATTTTAGAGTCTATGGCCGCTGGATTACCTGTTGTTACTACCGCAACCGGTATCGAAGGATTAGGAGCCCGGCATGGTTATCATGCGTTAATTTCTAACGATAAAAAAAGTCTTGCTTTGGAGACAGTTCGATTACTAACACATCGCTCACTGTATCAAAAATTAGCAGAAAACGGAAGAAAATTAGTCGAAAAAAATTTTAATTGGATCGGTATCGCTAATTCACTCGATCGTATCTATAAAGAAGCAGCCCAAGAAAATGAGAATTGATCTTTCTATTATTATCGTAAACTACAACACTTATAATTATATCAGGCAATGTGTTGGATCAATTTATGAAAGCAACAAAATTCTCAAAAATACCGAGATCATCGTAATCGATAATGCTTCTTCAGATAACTCTGTTAATTTACTAAAACAGGAGTTTCACAGTCTAATAGTGATTGCAAATTCCCAAAACATCGGTTTTTCAGCTGCTAATAATATTGGAATTCGTAGAGCCTCGGGTAAGTTTATCTTACTTCTTAATCCTGATTCATTGGTTAAAAAAAATACCCTTGAGACAATCTTGAAGTTTATGACGCAAAATCCAGACGTGGGTGTATCTACGTGTAGAGTTGAATTACCTACGGGTCAGTTAGATGACGCTTGCCATCGAGGATTTCCTACGCCATGGAACTCTTTTTGTGAATTTACAGGAATATCATCAATCTTTCCTAAAAGTGTCCTATTTAATGGTTATCATCTCGGTTACAGAAATTTGGATCAAGTGCACCAAATCGATAGCTGTGCCGGCGCATTTATGTTCGTTAATCGCAATGCTTTAGATCAAGTTGGTTGCCTAGATGAGGATTATTTCTGGTATGGAGAAGATCTCGATTTATGTTACCGTCTTAAACTCGCGGGCTGGAAAATTATTTTTTTCCCATCAACCTCTGTAATTCATTACAAAGGTGTTTCTAGTGGTATAAAAAAAAATTCAGTAGATATATCAACGGCCACAGATTCTATAAAACTCTCATCAACAATCTCCAGGTTTGAAGTGATGAGAACTTTTTATAAGAAACATTATCTTAAAAAATATCCTAAGCTAATATATCATCTTGTGATGTTGGGAATTAGATTTAAAGAATATCTGAGTATAACAAGCATTAAGAAATGAACAATTTATTAATAATTGTTTTTAAATTATGAGAATTGGTATTGATGCGCGTCTCATCTCTCAAACAGGAGTAGGTAGATATATCAGAAATCTTATAGCTTCGATAAAGTTACTAGATTACGAAAACGAGTATTTCATTTATTTGAGAAGTCAAGAGTTTGATAAATTTGAACTTCCTTCCAAATTGTGGAATAAACGTTTGCTAAATATACCCTGGCATTCATTTGCTGAGCAGATTAAAGTACCTTTCCAACTTTTAATTGATAAGCTTGACCTTGTTCACTTTCCCTACTTTAATATACCTATATTTTATCCCCAAAAATACCTCCTTACGGTACACGACCTCATTATTGATCATTTCGATACCGGTAAAGCAACGACACTCCCAAAACCGTTTTACAAGCTTAAGCGATTTGGATATCGCTTGATTACTTCTTTGGGAATACAAAAATCTGTTGCTATCGCAACAATCTCCAATACAACCAAACAAGAGCTTTTAGACCACTATAGAGTCAATCCAAATAAGATTACAATCACTTATGACTCCTTAGATTTACATTTTTTGGATACACAAAAAAGATTCAGGCCCAAAAGACTGTTTCCTTTTAACTACATCTTGTATGTAGGTAATGCCTATCCGCATAAAAATTTGGAGAGGCTAATCCAATCAATGAAAAATATAAGTAGAACAAAAAATAAACTGGTTCTTGCAGGAGATGATGAGTTTTTTTACCCGAGAATAATGAAATACGCGAAACTGCTCGGATTAAATAAGGAAATAGTTTACTTCGGAAATGCCAACGATAGAGAATTGGTTAATCTATATAGCTTTGCAAAGTGTCTAGTTTTCCCTTCACTCATGGAAGGATTTGGATTGCCCAACTTAGAGGCTCTGGCATGTAATTGTTTACCGGTAATATCGGATATACCGGTGTTTAGGGAAATATGGAGTAATGAATTAAATTATTTTAACGCTCTTGATATAAATGATATGAGTTCCAAAATATTTACCGTACTAAATTTGAGTAAGCAAGCCTACCAGAAGAAGGTTTTATCCGCAAAAAAAAGACTTTCTGATTTTAGTTGGAGAACTACAGCGTTACAGACGCTTGAGATCTACAAAAAATATGCGCCTAGCAATCGTTTATGATAGAGTAAATAAATTTGGGGGAGCGGAAAGAGTTCTCTTGGCGCTCCATGAATTATGGCCAAATGCACCTCTATTTACTGCCGTATATAGCAGTGCAAAAGCTCAATGGTCTAATATTTTTAAAATCAATCCCTCATTCTTAAACTCATTTTCTTTTTTTCAAAATCGACATGAAATTCTTCCATTTTTAACTCCTTTTGCTTTCGAGTCGTTTGATTTCAATGATTATGATGTAGTGTTATCGATTACTTCTGCAGAAGCAAAATTTATCATAACCAAACCGGAAACTTTACATATCTGTTACTGTCTTACCCCTACCAGATATTATTGGAGCGGATACGATGATTATTTAAATCAACCAGGAGTAGGTATTTTAAATCCTATAGCGAGATTATTTATGAAATCATTTGTGACACAGCTTAGAAATCAAGATTTTATTGCAGCCCAGAGACCTGATGTTTATATCGCTATCTCTTCTACCGTAGCCAATAGAATTAGTAGATATTATAAAAGAAAAGCTTTTGTAATATATCCACCTGTTGACATAGATATTTTTAATCTAAACCCTCTTTCAACAACTTTAGACTATTATCTTATTGTGGCCAGGCTTGTTCCTTATAAAAAAATTGAATATGCTATATCAGCTTTTAATAAACTTGGTTGGAAACTGAAAGTAATTGGTAATGGCCTAGAAGAAACAAGATTAAGAAACCTGGCAAAAAGTAATATCGAGTTAATAAGTGGAGATTTGACAGATAAAGAGTTAGGCTGTTATTATCAAAATTGTAAGGCTTTAATATTTCCTGGTGAAGAAGATTTTGGATTAACTGCAGTAGAAGTGCAAAGTTGTGGACGTCCTGTAATCGCCTTTAGAGCCGGGGGGGCTTGTGAAAGTGTTGTTTCTGGTGTAACGGGTGAATTTTATGATGAACCAACTGTTGATGCTCTAACAGATATATTAAAGTCTTTTAACTGTCATCAATATCTACCTATTAACTGCAGGAAGAATTCAAAACGTTTTTCTAAAGAAATATTTAAGACAAAGTTTAAAACATTTATTGAGAATTATATATCTCTAAAATAAACTAATATTATGAAGGCAATAATTTTTGCGGGTGGGGTAGGGACAAGACTTTGGCCGTTATCAAGAAGAAAATCTCCTAAACAATTTGAGAAGGTAATCGGTGATAAATCAACCCTGCAATTGGCAGTTGAAAGACTACAACCCTATTTCAAATGGGAAGATATATTTGTTGCCACCCATGAAAGATATGTTTCTATCGTATCTAAACAGCTACCCAAATTACTTCCCATGAATATCATTGGTGAACCAGAGTCAAGAGATGTGGGTCCTGCAGTAGGTTTGGCCACATCGATACTTTATAAAAAATATGCCAATGAGCCGGTTGTTATTATTTGGAGCGATCATTTAGTTGGAAAACCTGAACTCTTTCAACAATTATTATTAACTTGCAATCGAGCTACCCAAAAAACAAAAAACAAAATTATTTTTATCAGTCAAAAACCTAGATTTGCCAGTCAAAATTTGGGTTGGATAAAATATGGCAAGGTAGCTTTTAAAGAAAATAATTTTAATTTTTATACTTTTGAGAGTTTTCATTATCGACCAGATATAAACCGTGCAAAGGAATTTCTTCAAGATGGATCTTATACCTGGAACTTAGGGTATTTTGTGACCACACTATCTTTTCTTTGGTCAATGTACCAGAAGCACCAACCAGATATTTTTCGAGGGCTTAAAGAGATTTATAACTCTGTTGGTTCAAGTCAATTTAAGGCTGTAGTATCGAAAGTCTATCCAAAATTTCCAAAAGTTTCATTTGACAGCGGAATCTTAGAAAATATTGATTCTGATAACGCACTCGTTATTTCAGAAGATTTAAAATGGAGTGATATAGGCGCTTGGGAAGCTTTAAAAGAAGCTTTACAAACATCTCCCGATAAAAATGTAAGTCGTGGTAAGGTGTTAGTAACTGATTGTCGTGACAGTCTTGTTTATAATTATTCTGATCAATTGGTAGTCACTATTGATCTTGATGGATTTATTGTCATAAATACTGACGATGTGGTTTTAATATGTCATAAACATTCAGTTCCCAAGATTAAAAAATTAGTTGAGAAGTTAGCCGAATCTAAAAATGATCATCTGGTATAAATTTAATCGTTAAATTATTCGTTATTTAGATTCAAACTGATATCCTTTTAAAGCGTATGAATTTTTTTCAAAACGATCTTTATGACACTTATCTTAAGAGAGTCATAGATTTAGCCGGATCTATATTATTATTGATTATATTTTTACCTTTGGGGATATTACTGGCAATATTGATCAGGCTGGATTCATCAGGTCCGATATTTGCTGATACACCTCAGAGAGTGGGTAGAAATGGAAAATTATTCAAAATGTACAAATTTCGTTCGATGATAGAAAATGCCCATATTTTGCTTCGAAAAGATCCGAAACTAAAATCACTTTATGAGCAATATAAAAGAAATAGTTATAAATTAAGGGAAGATCCCAGAGTAACGTTACTCGGAAGATTTTTAAGGAAGCATTCGTTAGACGAAATACCCCAGTTGTTAAACGTGTTAAAAGGAGAGATGAGTCTTATTGGTCCCAGAGCTTATTATCCGGATGAGCTAACTAATCAACAAAAGAAATATCCAGAAACTCAAAAATTAGTTAAAAAAGTTTTATCTATCAAACCTGGTATTACTGGTTATTGGCAAGTTTCCGGTCGCTCTGAAGTAAATTTCGATAAAAGAATAGCCATGGACGCAAACTACGTCGATAAACGATCATTATGGTATGATATTTGTATTCTTGTGAAAACTCCATGGGCAATGGTGTCGGGTAAAGGAGCGATATAACTCTTATGAAAAACGGATTTCATAAAATAGTTTTAAATATTAACTCACCGGTTGCGGGTGTTTCGAACGCCCCTATAAAGACCGTGAAGAAGAAAAATAAATCTCAAAGATGGTTATTTTTAGGAATTGTTATTTTTTTCGTAACCATATTGTCCTTTGTTTTAGTCGAGGGTGTTAATCTGTATTTTTCTCTACAAAAAACCAGTAAAGTAGCAACTTCAGCTTTTACCGCTATTAAAAGTCAAGATCTAGAATCCAGCCGTGTGCAGCTTAAGGAGCTTGAGAATAATCTCTTAGAAGTTGCGGGACACGTTGCAAAGATATCCTGGTTAAAATTTATACCAATAATAGGTGTTTATGTAGCCGACGCCTCACACCTTGTCAATGGAGGTATCGCAGGAGTTCAAGCTGGTGAAATCACTACAGAAACTTTGATTCCCTATACAGACCTTTTGGGGTTAAAAGGTAAAACATCATTTGTATCCGGCAGTGCGGATGATCGCATAAAAACAGCAGTCGAAACTTTGGATAAAGTTACACCTAGATTAGAAGAGATAGCTGTAAAAATCGGGGTAGCGAGTAAAGAGATCAGTCAGGTAGATCCAAAAAGATACCCTGAGGCGATCGGCTCAATTAAGATAAGACAGAAAATGCAGAGTGTAAAGGATTTATTTTCAAATTCAGCTGATATATTTGTTGATGCCCAACCCTTACTTAAAAAGCTACCTGAGATTCTAGGAAATAATAAATCCAAAAATTATTTAGTTCTATTTCAAAATGATGCAGAGTTGAGAGCGACCGGTGGATTTATCACAGCTTATGCATTATTTAAAATCGATAAAGGTAAAATGCAGGTGATTAAAGCTGAAGATATATATAAATTAGATGCTGCTAAGAAGAAAAAATATCCGGCTCCTAATTCTATCCTTAAATATCATAAAGACGTCTACACTCTAGAACTTAGAGACAGCAATTTATCTCCAGATTTTATCGTTTCTATGGGGGAATTTGACAAAATGATAAAGGAGTCAGTTCCAGATTTCCCGCAATATGATGGAATTATTGCCCTTGATACTCATGTATTAGTAAGTGCCATAAAAATTTTGGGAGATTTTAATATTTATGGTCGAGTTTTTAGCGCCGAGAACGATAGTCGGTGCGATTGTCCAAAAGCGATATATGAATTAGAGGATTACGCAACGAGACCCGTGGGATATCTTCGTGAGGAGAGAAAAGATATCATTGGTATTTTACTTTATCAGCTAATGCAAAGGGCATTAGGCGTTTCACCTTCAAAATATTGGGGTCAGTTATTTCAAATGTTTTTAGAAGAATCTAAACAAAAGCATGTTCTTTTCGACTTCTTTGACGAAGTGGCCCAAAAGGGTATTGAATCTCTGCATTTTGCAGGAAAAATTGATTCATATGAGGGTGACTATCTACATATCAATAACGTTAATTTTTCTGGAGCTAAAGCCAATATGTTTATTAAGCAACAGGTAAAACTTGATATAAATATAACAGATAATAATGAGACTGTTAATACGCTTACAATTAACTACAAAAACCCCGCTCCAGCAAGTAATTGTAATTTAGAGGCAGGTAAACTTTGCCTTAATGCAATCCTTAGAAACTGGTTGAGAGTTTATGTTCCAGAGGGTGCAACTCTTTTAGAATTTACGGGATCAGAAAAAGATACGGTTAGTTATAACGAGCTTAATAAAACCGTTTTTGAAGGATTTCTTACGGTAAAACCACAAGGTACATCTGAAATCAAGATTAAGTATAAATTGCCTTTTAAAGTTTCCAGAGGAACTACGTATAAGCTATTTATTCAAAAACAACCGGGGACAGACATGCATGAATATTCTGTTCTAAAAAATGGTAAAGAGATTGAAAAATTTTCCCTTTTGTCAGACACCCAGGTATCGTTTAAACTCTAATGAATTTAATATTTACCACGGATGGTATCGTAATAAAACGAACTAACTACTCTGAAACCGATAAGATTTTAACAATATATTCCAAAACAAATGGTAAGCTTATTGCTTTAGCCAAGGGAATTAGAAAAATTAATAGTAAGAAAGCTCCACATCTTGAGCTATTTAATAATATCCGGGTTTCAATAATCAGTGGTAAGTTTTTAGATATAATAACAGAAGCCCGTACAATCGATTTTTTTAGATTAATACGCGTTCAGTTAGAAAGGACTGCATATGCTTATAGAATTGTTGAACTTATTGATCGTTTATGCCCTCAGAATCATGTAAATAAGGGAATTTATGAACTGCTCATATCTGTTTTGAGATCGATAAACTTAGAGAACATAAATAATTTAGAACGAATTGTTGATGAGTATTCTATAAATCTGCTTTGGGAACTGGGTTTTTTACCAAGGGGTAATTATCTTTCCGGAGACCAAATGACAAGATTTATTGAGAATATAATTGAAAGGAAATTAAAATCGGATAAATTATTGACAAAACTGGCAAGTTATAATAAAAAGGAGAAATTATATGGATTTGATGGATAAAATTGTCAGCCTTTGCAAACGTCGTGGGTTCGTGTATCCAGGTTCAGAAATTTATGGAGGGTTATCTAATTCCTGGGATTTTGGACCTTTAGGAGTAGAAGTAAAAAACAATTTTAAAAATCTCTGGTGGAGGAATTTTGTCCATCGGAGAGAAGATATTTTAGGATTAGATTCTGCTCTTATTATGAATTCCAAGGTATGGGAAGCCTCAGGTCACGTTGAAGGATTTTCTGATCCGCTAAGAGAATGTCAAAATTGTCATATCAGGTTAAGGCAGGATGTGATTGATGAATTTAATTTCGAACAATCAACCTGTCTTAAGTCTAAGGATAAAAAACATAGTTGGGGAGAGATAAAACAGTTCAACCTGATGTTTAAAACTCATATCGGTTCTGTTGAAGATTCCTCAACCATCGTTTACTTGCGTCCCGAGACGGCACAGGGGATGTTTGTAGATTTTAAAAATGTACTTTCTTCATTTCCCAGGAATTTACCTTTTGGTATTGCCCAGATAGGAAAGGCTTTTAGAAATGAAATAACAACTGGTAATTTCTTGTTTCGGTTAAGAGAGCTTGAGCAAATGGAAATTGAATATTTCATTTCTCCACCTAAAACAGATGCGGATTGGCTAAAGCACTTTGAACTTTGGCGAAGTGAGATGTGGAA
Source organism: Candidatus Gottesmanbacteria bacterium RIFCSPLOWO2_01_FULL_39_12b (assembly GCA_001780955.1). GTDB lineage: Bacteria > Patescibacteriota > Microgenomatia > 2-02-FULL-39-11 > 2-02-FULL-39-11 > 01-FULL-39-12b. Next base: position 157,171 of record MFJR01000007.1, read on the forward strand.
GTGGTTTGAAATAGTCGGAATTGATAAAGATAAAGTCCATGAACACGAGATTCCAGATGGAGAAAGGGCGCATTATTCTAAAAGAACTATTGATTTTGAATTTGATTACCCATTCGGACTAAAAGAATTATATGGATTAGCTTACCGAACTGACTTTGATTTAAACCGTCATCAAGACTATTCCGGTCAGGACTTATCATATAAGGATTCAGAAGCTGGGGAATCCATTATTCCTCACGTCATCGAACCTACTTGGGGTGTAGATCGTACATTCTTGGCTATCCTTCTCTCTTCATATTTTGAGGATGGAAAGCGAGTTTTATTAAAACTCAAGCCGCAGATTGCCCCTTATAAGATTGCCGTTTTTCCTCTCGTTGCAAACAAAAATGAATTAATTGCTAAAGCAAAAGATTTATATCTAAGGCTTAAATCAAAATTCACGACTGTCTGGGATGATCGGGGTAATATTGGAAAGCGATATTTTTCTCAAGATGAGATTGGAACGCCTTGGTGTGTTACCATAGACTATGAGACTATTAAAGATGAATCTGTAACGGTGAGAGATAGAGATACTACAAAACAGATTCGGATAAAAATCGATTCGTTAACGGATTATTTTGCAAAACTTTTGGATGGATAATGAAGAAAAAAATATTATTATTTTCGATTGTTCTAATCATTGTCTCAATTTTTTTTGCTGTCTGGAAAGTTGGTTTTTCTTCCGTACCTCAAGTTATTGAGGAGATACCTACTCCAACTGATGCTTTACCTACTGTCTCGAGTGAAATCGCAGTTGACTTAGCAAGTAAAAGTGGAAATAAGGCGGTTGTGTTAAAAATTAATGGAATATCAAGTGATATTAACTCAATAGAATATGAGTTAATTTACATCACTGGATCAGGACTATCAAGGGGTGTGGTCGGAAAGATCGCACTAAAAGGAGAAAAAGAAATAATTAGAGATGATATCGTTCTCGGCACATGTAGTAGCGGTAAGTGCGTATATGATACTGGAGTTGACTCAGTGGATTTAACGTTGAAGTTTCATTCTGCATCTGGTATAAGCGTATACCAAAAAAAATATTCACTATAATCTAGTTAATCCCCCTTATTTACCTGTTGTTCATCTTTTCATTCATTTCATTAATAACCTCTTGACAAGAGGGTTTTTTAGTTGCATTATGGTATTAAATGTATATAAATGGTGAAAAATGTAGATATTACTGATTGATCTTGGAGTTGGAACTATGTTTTTAGGGACTTTTGAACCAAATTTGATGGACAAGGGCAGGCTTGCCTTACCAAAGAAAATAAGAGATGAATTAGATAGTCAGAGGCTGATTTTAACTATAGGTTTTGAGGAATGCATCTTTGGTTTTAACGTGAAGAACTGGGAAGAGATAACTGATACTGAGTTGAATCGGCCTTTATTTTCCGATAAGGAGGGTAGGGATTTGAGAAGAAAGATGTGCGCATCAGCAATCAATCTTGAGCTGGATTCTCAGGGTAGATTTATTATTCCAGGGGAAATGATGAGTTACGCCCGGATCAGTTCATCTTTGATAATAATCGGAGCCGGAGATCATTTCGAAATTTGGAATAAAGGAAAATGGGAGGAGTACCGGTTAAAAATGACAGGGTGAACTAAAATCACACTGCCTATGATTTTAAATTCGTCCTATCATTTGCCGGTACTCCTGTCAGAAGTAATTGAAAATCTTAGGGTTTTACCTGGAAAGAAATACATCGATGTAACGCTCGGGGGTGGAGGACACAGCTTAGGAATAATTAAGAGGGGAGGACTGGTGTTAGGGTTAGATCGTGATATGGATGCAATTGATTATGTTAGAAAGTATTTTTTATGCATTCCAAATATACGAAATAATCTAAAGCTAGAGCAAGGTAATTTTAATAATTTAGCTAAAATTGCGGTAAAAAACGGATTCGGGAAAGTTGCTGGAATATTGTTTGATTTGGGTTTATCTACTCACCAGTTAATTGGATCAGGAAGAGGATTTACATATAAGAATGATGAACCTCTTGACATGAGAATGGATATAGAAAGCAAATTGAATGCTTTTGATATTCTGAATACGTATTCAAAGGAGGAATTATATGAAATATTTATTAAATTTTCTGAGGAGCTCAATTCTAGGGCAATTGCTGGAGCTATTGTTCGCTCCCGTTCCTTAAGTCAACCGATAAGAACGACTGCAGATCTTATTGCGATTATAGAAACTCAATTAAGACAGTCTCTTGAGACAGAAAGAATCGGTGTATTGAAACAAGAAAGAAACAAGATTTTAGCAAGGATATTTCAGGCTCTCAGAATTAAAGTGAACAATGAATTAGACAATTTAAAATCAGCTTTACCACAAGCTATAAATTTATTAATTCCTGAAGGAAGATTAGCAGTTATTAGCTATCACTCATTAGAGGACAGAATAGTAAAAATGATATTTCAGACCGCTCAGAAAGAAAGTTCGGGAAAAATAATAACTAATAAACCAATATTAGCTGAAAGATTTGAAATAGATCAAAATCCAAAATCTAACTGCGCCAAGTTAAGAGTTTTAGAGAAAGTATGAACAATCAAAAAACTGTATCATTAAAATTTTTTTTAATCTTCTTAAATATAATTCTTGCCGGTATTCAAGTTATAGTTTTAAATCGTGATTCTACCACTGGAGTTAAACTGATAACTTTAATGAAAAATTATGATAAGGCGACTCATGAAAATTCTAGACTCAGTCAAAATATAGCATCTGAATCGTCAATAGCAACCATATATCTAAAAGCCAAAGAACAAGGGCTAGGACTCAGTCAAAAAATCATGTCTTTATCATCTCCACTGCCAGTCGCATTCTCGGGAAAATTGTCTATGTAATATGGAGAAGCGTCTCTATCTGGTCTTTTTTCTTTACATCTTGCTTTTTTTTTTGGTGATTATAAAACTCTATTATTGGCAAATTTCTTCTTTTGACAGATTAAAAGGTTTATCAGAGAGTCAGACCTTGACAACTTTAAGCGTTCCAGCAGTTAGAGGTAATATTTACGCAGCTGACGGGAGTCCATTAGTATTAAACCAGAGTGCATTTTTAGTCTACGCAGAACCTCAAAAGATTAAAAAATCTCAGGAAGTTATTACAGCACTTTCTAAAGAGTTAGAGATTCCGTCTGCGTCATTATCAGCCTTGATTTCTAATCAAGGGTTAAAGTGGGTTTCTATTGCAGAAAAGGTAGATGAAAAAAAAATAGAAGCTATAAAGCAGTATAAAATTGAAGGTATTGGCTTTACGCCGCAGAGTAAAAGATATTATCCTGAGGCTAGTATGGCCGCACACCTTTTGGGGTTCTTGGGTAAAAATGCCAAAAGTGAAAATCAGGGTTATTTCGGGATTGAAGGATTTTATGATGAACAGCTAAAAGGTAGGGATGGTATACGAAAACAGGAAGAAGATGCGGTTGGTAATCCGATCCTCTCAGAAAGACTAGAGGAAATTCCGGCCGAAAATGGCCGAGATTTATATCTGACGATTGATAAAACTGCACAATTTATCACTGAAAATAAATTAAGCGAAGCTATTATTAAGTATGGCGCGAAAGGTGGGAGTGTTATTATTCTAGAACCAAAAACTGGTTCAGTCATTGCGATGGCATCGTTTCCTGCCTACGACCCTCTTAATTTTTCAAATTTCGAGTCTAAATATTATAATAATCCTGTCGTATCTTCTGCCTACGAACCTGGCTCTACCTTCAAGGTGCTTGTAATGGCTGCGGCATTGAATGAAGGTAAGGTGAAACCTGATACAAAATATGATGAAACAGGTCCTGTAGAAATTGGAGAATATAGTATTAAAACATGGAACCAAAAATATCATGGGGAAATTACCTTGGCAAAAATAATGGAGTATTCTTCAAACGTCGGCATGGTATATGTGGAAAATCAGTTGGGTCACGATCTCTTTTTAAAATATTTAGACAAGTTAGGATTTGGCGTCACTACCGATATAGATTTACAGGAAGAATCCTCACCCGTAATCAGACAAAAAGGAAAATGGTATCCTATAGATTATGCGACTGCCTCTTTCGGTCAGGGAATTGCCGTTACTCCTTTACAGATGGTTAGAGCAGTCTCAGCTATAGCGAATGGGGGCAAGCTGGTTAAACCTTACGTGGTGAAGATGATTAAACTTCAGAATGGAAAGATTATCAATATTAGCCCTAGAATAATCAGGGAGGTTTTTAAAAAAGAAACATCAGCATTGATTACAGAAATGATGGTTTCAGCGGTTGAGAACGGAGAAACAAAAAATATTAAACCTATAGGTTATAGAATTGCAGGTAAAACTGGAACGGCGCAAATTCCTATTGCAGGTCATTATGATACAGATAAAACGATAGCTTCGTTTATAGGATTTGCTCCGGTAGACAATCCGAAATTTGTAATGCTAGTGACTATTAATGAACCGACGAGTTCGCCTTGGGGATCAGAGACTGCGGCTCCGGTATTCTTTGAGATTGCTAAAGAATTATTTACTTATTACGGTATTTCTCCCTAGTAATCAAATTTGATATAATTACATCCTATAGCATGTTACGCATCATTAAGAATATCTTTCATTTAATTAGTGCATTTTTCGCCGCATTCTATTACGGCTTTCCTGGTAAAAAATTGAAAGTTATCGGTATTACAGGGACAAGTGGAAAAACGACAACCTCCCATCTTGTTTTCCAAATACTGAAGGATGCAGGTAAAAAAGTATCAATGATATCCACTCTAGAAGCGATAATTAATGGAAAGACATACGATACCGGATTTCATGTGACTACTCCTTCTCCGTGGACTCTCCAAAAATTTTTACGCCTAGCGGTAAATGGCGGAACAGAATATTCTATTTTAGAAGTAACCTCTCATGCCTTAGATCAAAACCGCATTTTTGGTGTTTCGATAAGTTTAGGTTTAGTTACGAATATCGCTCATGAACATCTTGATTATCATAAAACGATGGAAAATTATAGATTAGTAAAATCAAAAATATTTTATAATAATAGTTGCAGTCTGTTGAATTTTGATGACCCCAATTTTTCATATCTGAAAAAGAGAACCAGCGGTAAAGTAATCAGTTACTCTTTAATAAATAATCAGGCAGATTATACAACTAAAAATATAAAACTATTACCTCAGATCCTTGGCAAGTTTAATTTATATAACTGTTTAGCTGCCGCAGCTCTCTGTTTAGAACTAGGAATTGATACAAAAACTATAACTAAATCAATATCTGAATACAGAGGTTTAATCGGACGGATGGAAGAGTTGAGGTTAAATCTTCCTTTCAGGGTATTTATAGATTTTGCACATAAGCCTAATGCATTAGAACAAGCATTAATAACTTTCAGGTTTATGGCAAAAAAGAATTTAATTATTATATTTGGGTGCGCAGGTTTAAGGGATAAACAGAAGCGTCCGATAATGGGAGAGATCGCGGCGAAATTTGCTGATTATATTATATTGACTGCTGAAGATCCCAGAACCGAGGACGTTCGAAACATTATTAATGAGATTGCCCAAGGATGTTTGAGAAATAAAGTTAACGAAATGGATAAAAAAATATCAGGCGTAAATAAGCTAAACAACGGTAAAAGATATTTTTGGCGCATACCGGACCGGCAGGAGGCAATAAATTACGCTTTCAAGAAACTTGCCAAGCCGGGAGATTTAGTAGCTTTATTTGGTAAAGGTCATGAAAAATCAATGTGTTATGGAGTCACAGAATATCCCTGGAATGAACGAAAGGCAGTTGAAAAAGCTATTTATGGTACAGTCAAAACTACTTCTTAATTTTCCCGGAGTCAAACATTATTTTTTTGATAAAAACGATGTAAATAAATCGCTAAAAGTATTTAATTTTGATTCATTTCAGACGGTTGATCAGGTTCATGGAAATCGGGTAACGACTATCAACAGTTTACCGTTTGATTCAAAAGGCTATGACGGAATGATAACTAAAAGAAAATATTTATTGGCTATAAGAACGGCAGACTGTTTACCTATTTTATTTTATGATTACAAAAAAAATATTATAGGCGCAATTCATGCTGGCTGGAGGGGGCTATCTTCAGGAATTATTAATAGTCTAATTAGGATCTTAATGACTAAGGGAAGCCAGTCTAAACATATCTTTGGAGCAATAGGTCCCCATATCGGAAGATGCTGTTATGATGTGCCAAGAGAAAGAATAAAAATGTTCGGTAAAACCATAGATTCAGACAAATTAGTTAGTGAAAATCGTAGATCGTCATGGTTTTTAGACTTAGGTAAAATTGCTCAAATTCAGATGCAACAGATGAATATTCAAAAAAGACAGATAGATATTCTTCCATTTTGTACAAGTTGTAATAAAAATTATTATTCGTATCGAAGAGATGGAAGCAGTACAGGTAGAATGATTAATGTAATCGGTTTAAATTAAGATGAAGCATAAAACCGCTTATTTTGTAGGTATAAAAGGGGTAGCAATGACAGCCTTAGCTGTCTACTTTCAGGAAAAAGGTTATGAGGTAATCGGTTCAGATGTGGCAGAGAAATTTGCTACTGATAATATCCTAAAAAAAAGAAATATCAAAGTGAACCCTGGTTTTTTTCCCGATAATATCAATAAAAATTATGATTTAGTCGTTGTGACTGGTGCCCACGGGGGAATGACGAATATCGAAGCAGAAAAAGCTCGTAAAATGGGTCTATCGACGTATATGCACGGAGAGATATTGGGGAAATTGATGAATAAAAAAAAAGGAATATCTATTTCAGGATGTCACGGTAAGACTACCACCTCAGCCATAGTTGCCTCACTTTTAGTTCATTCAGGTTTTAATCCATCATATATCGTTGGGTCGGCAAGTATAAACGATCTAGGAGAAGCTGGACACTATGGTCAGGGTGAATATTTTGTCGCAGAAGCGGATGAGTATATGACCTGTCCTATAACAAATAAAACACCTCGGTTTATGTGGCAGAAACCGATAATAGTTATCCTTACTAATATCGATTATGATCATCCTGACGCTTTTACAAATCTTGATCAGGTGAAAGAAACATACTTAAACTTTATCCACAATTTACCTGAAAATGGGAGTTTAATAGCTTGTATTGATGATCCGAACGTATCTGATATTCTGCCTCGAGTCAAGAGAAATGTAATAACTTACGGTTTTTCCCCACGTTCTACTTACCGGATAGATAAAGTCTATTGTGGAAAAGAAACTATCTTTATGAAAGTACTTTTTAAGAATATGGAGTTAGGTGAATTCATGATGAAAATTCCTGGGAAACATAATTTATTAAATGGTTTAGCAGCTTCTATTGCGGCTAATATGTCGGGAATTTCCTGGGATTCGATCAAAGAAAATTTAAAATTGTTTACAGGTACTAAAAGACGCTTTGAAAAAATCGGCTCTGTTAATTCTACTTTGTTATATGATGACTACGCGCATCATCCCAGTGAGGTAGTCGCAACGTTAAAGGCAGTTAAGGAATGGTATCCGGATAAAAGATTAATTATTATATTTCAGCCTCATACTTATTCCAGGACAAAAGCCTTACTCCACGATTTTTCTAAAGCATTTACTTTGGCTGATATTGTTATATTTTCCGATATTTATGCTTCAAAACGGGAATCAAATGACCCAACTATTTCCTCTAAGATATTAACAGCCGAAGCCAATAAATATAAAAGAAATGCTCATTATCTGGCTGAAAAAGAAAAAATACTGAAGTATCTGTCTGAAAATGTAAAAGGTAATGACTTAATAATGACTATGGGAGCGGGTGATATTTTCTCTCTTCAAAAAGATCTTTTAACATTATTAAAGAAATTAATCGTTTAATATAACTTTTTTTAGACAATTATGAAAAATAATAAAAGAAAATACGAGAAACTAATTTCGAGGTTGGGTCTAAATAGGGTTTTAATCGATGAGCCTTTGGCAAATTATTCAAGCTTCCGATTAGGAGGACCCGCTGATCTTATGTATAAAGCAAGTACTCATATTGAACTAGAAAGATCAATCCAGGCAGCTTATTCTTTAGGTATACCCATATTTATAATGGGTGGAGGAACAAATCTTTTAATAAGCGATCAGGGATTTAAAGGGTTAGTAATTAAAAATGAAACGAGTCGTATTCAGTTAATCGGTGTCAGAGGAGGTAACTTGCTAAAAAATAAAGATAAAATAACAGAAAACAGCAAAATTTATCTTGAGGTTGATGCTGGAATTGGTGTCAATAGACTAGTTCGTTATACACTTGATCAAGGATTTTCAGGGTTAGAGCCATTTTTAGGTCAACCAGGAAGTATAGGAGGAGCAATGTGGATAAATGCTCATAATATGAGTATGGGTAAGTATATAGGAAACACTGTATACTCGGCTAAAATTATAGAACTCACAGGAAAAATAAAAAAGATTCCTAAGAGTTATTTTCATTTTAGCTATGATTTTAGCATTTTACAGAATACCTCCGAAATAGTTTTGTCAGTAATCTTCGAACTTTCGAGAGGCGTGAAAGAAAAATTATGGCAAGAAGCCCAAAGTGTACTTGAATACAGAAGTCAAACTCAACCTCATGGTGTATATTCATCAGGTTGTACTTTCAGGAATATAAGTAAAAGCGACGCTATACGGCTGGCAACACCTAAATACACCACCTCGGCAGGATATTTATTGGAAAGCGCAGGATTAAAAGGTAAAAGTATCGGTGGAGCGATGTATTCCTCGCATCATACAAATTTTATCATCCATAAAGGCGAAGCTAAAGCAAGCGATGTGTTACAATTGATAAACTTGGGAAAAAAGAAAGTCCGGGAAAAATTTGGCGTGATGTTACACGAAGAAGTTGTATTAGTGGGAGAATTTAATAAAAATGGATAAATTTATAATTGAAGGTGGAAGCAGACTTCATGGTGAAATTAAAGTAAGCGGGGCAAAGAATGTGGCTATGAAAGTTATTTTAGCCGGACTTTTAACTGATAAATCACTCATCATTAGAAACGTTCCACAAATTTCGTCTGTAGTAGGGACTTGTGAAATAGTGAAGACATTAGGTGTTAGGATCCAGATTAAATCAGATCATAGTTTAATCGTGCAGAGTGAAAATATTAATTCTTATTCAGTTCCTCTTGAGCTAGGCGGACTTTATAGAACCGCTACTATGGTTATAGGTCCTTTACTGAGCAGGTTTGGTAAGGCGATCGTCCCTAATCCGGGAGGGTGCAGATTAGGTAAAAGACCTATTGAGCGACACATTGAAGGTTTAAAAGCAATGGGCGTAAAGATAACTTATAAGGATGGGTATTTTAAGGCTGAAACTAAACGTTTAAACGGAATTAAATATCGTTTTGAGAGTAATTCCCACACGGGAACTGAAACCTTAATTTTAGCCGCAGTACTTGCTCATGGTGAAACAATTATTGAAAATGCAGCTGAGGAACCAGAGGTAGATGATTTGATTAATTTACTGACTAAGATGGGGGCTAAAATTCGACGTAAAGGATACCGCACTATTGTGATATCAGGCGTAAAAAAATTAGAAGGAACAGATTATGAAATAATGCCTGATAGAAATGAAGTTGTAACTTTTGCTATCGGCGCTCTTGCCACAGGTGGGGATGTGACAATTGATGGAACCCAAAGAGAATATTTAGGGTCATTTTTAGAAGAATTAGATGAAACAAAAGCTTGTTGGGAACCTTTGGGAGATCGAAAAACAAGATTTTATACCGATGGTATTTTAGCCTCGACTAAAATTAAAACATCTCCATATCCAGGGTTTATGACAGACTGGCAGTCTCCTTGGGCTTTACTTATGACTCAGGCGGTTGGGAAGTCGACCATTCATGAGACCGTTTATGAGGAAAGATTTGGATATGTAGATGAATTAAAAAAAATTGGTGCCAAAATCGACTATTTTAATCCAGAAGTTTCAAATCCAAAACATTTTTACAATTTTAATTGGTCTGATCGAAAAAAAGAAGATTTTCATGCCATAAATATAACTGGACCGACAATTCTCCACAATGGCGTCATGGAGGTGATGGATCTGAGGGCTGGCGCAACATTAGTTTTGGGTGCATTGGTGGCGAAAGGAGAAAGCGTGGTTTTTGGAGTTGAGCATATAGACCGCGGTTATGAAAGGATTGAAGAAAGATTGAGAACTTTAGGTGCAAGGATTAAGCGGGAGGAGGAAAAATGAATAAAATTGTTACTTTAATATTAGCTGGAGGCGACTCGTCCCGTTTTTGGCCATTAAGAGATAAACACTTTATTAAATTTTTGGATAAACCTTTAATCTGTTATTCTATTTCTCAATTAATAAAATTCGGTTTTACAGATATCGTAATTGTAGTTAGTCAGGAAAATCAGGCAAAATATGAGATCTTGAGAAGTTTTTTCACAAATATCAACTTAAATCTCGTTACCCAAGTTAATTTTCTTGGTATGGCGGGGGCCGTAATTTCTGCCGCAAAATTTATCAAAGAAAACCCAGTTTTAATTGTTGGCCCATCCGATATACATGAAAATATATTATTAGACGATTTTACGAAGCTTCTCAGAACAAAACCGGAAGGTATATTAGCAGGAATCGCTTTAGATAAGTATTTCCCTGGAGGATATTTAACCGTAAAAAAAGATATCGTGACAGGTATTGTGGAAAAACCCAGTCCGAATAAATTACCAAGTAATATTGTCAATTTTGTCTTTGATTATCTGGTAAAAGGTGATTTATTGCTTGATTCTATCAAAAAAATTAACACAAAAAGAGATGATCATTATGAACAAGCCATAGAACTGCTCATCAAGAAGGGACATAACTTTAAGTTTCTACCTTATAAAGGTTTTTGGGGATATTTAAAGTATCCCTGGAATCTTCTTGATATAAATAGCTATTTTTTGAATAAAATTCATAAAATAAAGATTAAAAGTTCTGAAATAGCCGATTCCTCTAATATTGTAGGAAATGTCATCATAGAAGAAGGCGTAAAAATAATGGAGAACGTCAAGATAATTGGCCCGGTTTATATAGGAAAAGGAACTATCATTGGCCAGAATTGCTTAATTAGAGAATCAATGATTGGCAATAATTGTGTTATAGGTTTTTCTACAGAAATTGCCCGAAGTCATATAGGAGATAACTGTTGGTTTCATAATAATTACATAGGTGATAGTGTACTTTCTGAAAATATAAGTATGGGGGCAGGTGCTATCTTGGCAAATTATAAATTAAATAAACAACCTGTTAAATCAGTAATCGGTGGGAAACAAATAATCACTGGCAAAATTAAACTTGGCGCCCTGATCGGTAGTAATGTGAATATAGGAGTTAATGCTTCAATAATGCCTGGAGTTAAGATAGGTCAAAACTCGGTTGTGGGAAGTGGAGTAGTTTTAGACATAGATTTACCGGAAAAAAAAGTTTGCTATTTTAAAAACGAAAATTATACTATTACCGATAACAAATTTTAGAGAGACAGAAGTATTTAATTATGTGTGGAATATTTGGGTATATAGGTAAAAGCAATAAGGCTTCTGAAATCGTTTTTAACGGTTTAAAAACTCTTGAATATAGGGGTTATGATTCATGGGGAATAGCAACGTTAAAATCAAAAATAACAGTAAAAAAACGAGTAGGGAAGATTGGAAATGCTAATGTTGACGATTTGCCAAAATCCAACTTTGCATTAGGCCATACCAGGTGGGCTACTCATGGAGGGGTGACAGAAGTTAACGCGCATCCGCATTTAGATTGCAGTGGCCAATTTGCCATAATCCACAACGGAATAATCGAAAATTATGACGAGATTAAAGAAGAACTTTTGAAAAAGAAACACAAGATCGTTTCGGATACCGACACGGAAGTAGCCGTACATTTGATAGAGGAAATCTACAGAAAATCAACAGGTAAAAGTAAGAAGGAGAATTTTTTAGAGGCTACCCGAAAGGCGTTCAACAGATTTGTAGGGCTTAACGCAATTATCGTTATGGATGCAGAAACTTCAACATACGTTGCTGCAAAAAACGGTTCACCTTTGGCAATAGGAAAAGGTTCTAACGAAAATTTTCTGGCTTCTGATGCACACGCACTAATTCCTTATACCAAAAACATATATTTCATGGAAGATGGTGAGATAATTTCAGTAACCCCGGAAAATATTTCTATTTTTGACGCATTAACAGGCAGGAAAAAAACTCTTAAATTTAACAAGTTGACATGGAAACAAACAGCTATTGATAAAGGTAAATATCCCCATTTCATGTTGAAAGAGATTTTTGATCAGCCTAAAGTAATCGAGAACATTATCAACGACTCTAAGTTTCAAATTATCAATTTCTCAGACATAATTAAAAATTCTTATGGTACGTATTTAGTCGGCTGTGGTACAGCAGCATATGCCTGTTTGGCAGGAACTTATATTTTCTCTAAAATATCGGGACGTCATTTAAACTTCTCTGTCGGAAGTGAGTTTGGATATTTGGTTGATTTCTTAACGCCTAAAAGTCTGGTGATCGCTCTTTCACAATCAGGAGAGACGATAGACGTAATTGATTCTGTGAAAAAAGCAAAGGTAAAAGGAGCTCAAATAACGAGCCTGGTTAATAGTCTTGGGTCAACATTATACCGGTTATCAGATAAAAAATTACTTCTTAATGCGGGAGTAGAAAGGGCAGTAGTTTCAACCAAAGCTTTCACAGCAAAATTGACCGTTCTGATATTACTAGCTTACCAGCTTGCTGGTAAAATTTCAGAGGGAAAGTCTATTTTAAGAGAGTGTTTGAAAGTTCTAAAGGAAGTACTCTGTCGCGATAACTTAAATAGAATAAGAAAATTAGTAAAAACTCTTGTTAGTCAAAAACACATTTATATTATTGGTCGTGGAGTTTCTTATCCTATAGCTTTGGAGGCGGCTCTAAAGATTAAAGAGGCATCATATATACACGCAGAAGGGTTTGCCGCAGGTGAGTTAAAACACGGAGTTATTGCCTTGATCGAAAAAAATATACCCTGTATTGCTTTTCTACCCAACGATGAGACTTATGGAGCAACTCTTGCCGGTTGTATGGAAATGAAAGCCAGGGGTGGTTATATAATTGGCATTTCTCATAAAAATCATGAAGTTTTTGATTATTATCTGCCTGTTTATGATGTCGGCATTGCTTCAATTATTCCTTCTGCAGTCGTTGGTCAACTACTCGGATATTATTTGGCTATAGAGCAGGGTTTGGATCCCGATAAGCCCCGTAATCTTGCCAAAAGCGTTACTGTTAGATAACTCTTATGAAGAAATATCCGATCCTTATTCTCCATGGGTGGAACTTGAATGCTATTAAATATGATCCGTTAATAACCGAGTTTAAAAAAAGAGGATTTGAAGTTGCTTGTTTTGATCTACCTGGATTTAGATGTACTACTTCTCTTCAATCTCCATATACGATTGCCGATTACGGAATATACATTATTGACTACTTAAAGAAACTTAAATACAAGGAAGTTATCGTGATAGGTCATTCTTTTGGAGGTAGAGTTGGAATATATCTAAGTTTAAATTTTCCTGAAACAGTAAAAGCTTTAATCATAACTGGAACACCAGGATTGGGCGCTGATTTAACCATAAAGGAAGAGATTTATCTCCTTGCTGCAAAAACCGGGAAAAAAATCTTTTCAATCCCACATCTTTCGAATCTACAAGATTTAGCTAGAAGAGTACTTTATAAATTTGTCGGTTCCTATGATTATTATAAGACTCAGGGAGTTTTGAGAGAAACCTTTAAAAATATTATCGCCTACAGGTTGGAGCCGTTTCTTGATAAGATTACACAACCGACTTTGATAGTTTGGGGCGAAGAAGACAAAATTGTTCCTGTTAAAGTCGCATACGGGATGAATAGATTAATAAAAAATTCAAAAATAGTCATAATTCCAAAATCTCGTCATGGAGTTCCATGGACTAATTCAATGACGTTTGCAAATGAGGTAGAAAGATTCTTAAACGTCATATGATTTTACGCTTATTCACTATTCTTTTAATTTCCTCTTTTATTTTAAGAACCGTTCGTAATCTGCTATTTCAATCATACCTTTGGCAGCTTAAAGAGTATCGCTTGGACAGGATGCTTTCTTATCTAAAAACTACACAGGGAAGAAAGGTGATTTTAAATCCGCTTTCTCTGATTAAATGGGTCTTAATAGTAATAGGACTTACCGTCATAATTTACTCTTACTTTGTCATTGGGTCAATAGAGAGTTCAGGGTTTTTAATCCTGATTTTATATTTATTATTCTGGTTTATTTGGTGTTTTGAAGGAATAAAGTCAGTCTGGGTATTAATAAAAGGAGGATGGAGGTTACCCAAGTTCACGGTAAAAATTTGGCTGATACTGATGACAAGCAGTGTCATTACATTCAGCTGGGTTTACCTGGAGAATTTTGGTTTTTTTCTGACTTACGGACCTTTACTTGATAAATTATTGACTTCTGTAATTATTGTAAGCGTGATGGTTTTGAATCTGGCGTCATGGTTAATCAAGAAAATTATAGTGATTCTTGCCAAAAGAAAGATAGAACGCACGAAAAATTTAATTGTAATAGGAATTACGGGCAGTTACGGGAAAACTTCTACAAAAGAATATCTGTCCACTATTTTATCGAGCCGGTATAAAGTTCTTAAAACAGAAGGATATAACAATACTGAGGTTGCGGTGGCCTTGACTATCTTGAAACAACTTAATTCTTCGCATGAAGTATTTATCGTAGAAATGGGAGCTTATAAAAAAGGAGAGATTAAAGCCATATGTGACATTGTTCATCCACAAGTGGGAATTATTACCGGAATCAACCAGCAGCATCTTGAACTTTTTGGAACGCTCGAGAAAACTATAGCTGCTAAATTTGAACTTATTAAAGGATTAAGAAAACAGGGGAAAGCAATATTTAATTTAAACAATAAATATGTCAGAAAAATGTACGAGAATGCCCAAATAGAGAGGAAGGATTTAAGCGTTTATGGCTTTTCTGAAAAGGAGTCATATAAAGTTATAAGCATACGGCCTGATTGTATGATATTTGAACTGATATATAAGAAGGAGAAAATCAAATGTCAGGTAAATCTTTACGGAGAACAAAATATAGAAAACGTAATAGGAGCGTCTTTTACAGCCTTGCTTTTAGGATTCTCGATTCTGGAGGTAAAATCAGCCGTTAAAAAGCTAAAACCTCCGATTCACACCATGAGGTTATTTCAGGGCAAGAATGGTCGGCTTTTTATTGACGATACTTTCAACTCCAATCCAGATGGGGTGTTGGCGGCTTTGAAGTATTTAACATTATTCAGACAAAAGAAATATCTTGTGTTGACACCCTTAATTGAATTAGGAAAAGAAGCATTAAAAATTCATGAGATGATTGGAGAAAAAGCAGCCGTAAGTGGCGTTAGTATATTCCTTACCAATCCCAATTATTTTAATACATTCAGGGGTATAGCTAAGATCTATAAAGATGAAGAGTTACCAAAAAGTGGAGTGATATTGTTTGAGGGAAAGGAAGCGGGAAAGATATTAAAGAATTATGTTTAATTATCCTATTGCCATTTCTCTATCACCTAATACCGACGACGATGATATCAGGCAGGCCGTAAAAATACTTTTTCAACCTTGGTGTTGGAAAAAAGGGAGAGAGATAGATAGAGTAGAAAAATGGTTTTGTGACTATTTTGGAGTCCCTGAAGCTGTTTCATTCAATAGCGGAATATCTGCCTTATTTGCTTTACTTAAAGCGTTTGAAATAGGAAAAGATGATGAAGTGCTAATTCAAGCATTTACCTGTGTGGCCGTGGTTGAACCGATCCTCTGGACAGGGGGGAGACCTGTTTTTGTAGATATTGATGAAGGTTTTAACTTAGATTATAGACTGATAGAACAAAAAATAACCAGAAAAACGAGGGCAATTATTGTTCAGAATACTTTTGGTACTCCTGCAAATATAGATAAGATCACAAAAATTGTTCAAAAACATAATCTTATCCTGATAGAAGACTGCGCGCACTCTCTTGGAGGCGAATTTAAAGGTGGGAAGCTAGGATCATTCGGAGATGCAGCATTTTTCAGTTTCGGAAGGGATAAAGTTATATCTTCGGTGTTTGGTGGTATGGCTATAATAAATTTGAAATTTAATCCGCCAGCTGGCGGACAAAATCAAAAATTAAGGGAGATACAAAAGAACTTAGAGTACCCAAGCTATTTCTGGATTCTTCAACAGCTTTTGCACCCGATCGCTTTTGCCTGTATTTTACCTCTTTATAACTTAATTTTAGGTAAAATAATTTTGTTTTTGCTTATGAAGGCAAGAATTCTGTCTAAACCGGTTTATAAAGAAGAATTGATTGGAGAGAAACCTAAGACTTTTCCGTTCAAATATCCCAACGCATTGGCATCACTTCTTATAAGACAATTAGATAAACTCAAAAATTATAACGATAAACGAAATCAAATTGCTGATTACTATTATAAATATTTAGAAAAGAAGAAAAGTATAATATTACCCCCATACGTCAATGGTTCGATATTTTTACGTTTTAATATTTTAATAAATAATGCCAACAAGGTTTTCGCGAAAGCTAAAAAGAATAAAGTTGTATTAGGGAACTGGTATCATAATGTTATTGATCCGGAAGGAGTGGAGTTGGAAAAGATAGGTTATATTCCCGGCCGTTGTCCTAAGGCAGAAAGCTATGCAAAACGATCTGTTAACCTTCCCACCTATCCAAGATTAAATGAGGATAATATAAATCAGGTCGTAAAACTTATAAACAAATATGCTACAGATTAAAGATATCGATAATAAAAAGATTTGGGAGAAATTCATAACGAAAAACTCTCCGCAAAGCGTGTTTCAATCATGGAATTGGGGAGAAACCATAAAAAAATGTCAAATGTCAAATGTCAAATGTCAAATGTTATGGAGATTGGGGGTTTATGATAAAGATAATTTAATTGGTATCGCCCAGGTGATCAAAGTCAAAGCAAAAAAGGGAACTTTTTTGCACCTAAGACATGGCCCAGTTTTGAGTTTATGGAAAAAAGAATATTTTGAAAGTCTATTTACCCATCTTAAAAGTTTGGGAAAAAAAGAAAACGCCTTCTTTATAAGAATTAGCCCGCTTTTACCGGAGAGTAAAGATAACAGAAACTTTTTCAGGAGATTCGGATTCATTCATTCTCCAATTCATAGAATGGATGGGGAAGTATGTTGGGTTTTGGATTTGACAAAAAGCGAAGTTGAGTTACTTTCAGGAATGCGAAAAACCACGCGCTATCTCATAAGACAGGCAGAAAAATTAGGAGTAAAAATAGTCAAAAGCACAGATCTTGCTGATATTGATGAGTTTTTGAAATTGTACGATACTACCGCCAAACGGCATCATTTCGTAAGGCATACAGGCATTAAAGAGGAGTTTACGGAGTTTCTTAAAGACGACAATATCATGCTTTTTAAGGGATACTACGCTAATAAATTGCTTTCGGCTGCCCTAATTATTTTTTACAACTATCAGGCGATCTATCATCATAGTGCGTCAATCGAGCAAAAAATACCCGTAAATTACCTACTTCAGTGGGAAATTATCAAGGAGGCCAAAAATAGAGGTAAAAAAATATACAATCTTTGGGGAGTTGCGCCTAATAACAACCCAAGACATCCTTGGAAAGGTTTGACACTTTTTAAACAGGGTTTCGGTGGGAAGCAATTAGAGTATCTTCACGCAATGGACTATCCTCTTTCCATTAAATATTGTGCGACTTATTTAATTGAATATTTAAGAAAGTTATATAAAGGTTACTAGTGTTATAATAATAGAAACGTGAGATTTTTAAGACAGCATCATATATCATTTAAAAATGCCCTCTCGGGTTTGAAGTGGGCATTTACGACACAACCTAATTTCCGCGTGCATTTTTCCCTGGCTTTTTTAGCAGTTTTATTGGCTTTTATACTTAGCGTAAGTTATCTCGAAATGACAATCTTAATATTAACTATCGCCTTTTGTTTAGGTATTGAAATGGTAAATACATCAATTGAAGCCATGACAGATTTAATAACGACAAAATGGGCAAGTCAGGCAAAAATCGCAAAAGACGTAGCGGCCGGCATGATGCTTTTAACTGCTTTTGGATCTGTAATTGTAGCGATGTTTATCTTTCTTCCAAAAATCTGGCGATTATTATCATAAGATTGATTTATATTACTTATGGGATATTTACTAGGAATTTTATTAGTTTCATTTATTGTTAATGCATTAACTCTTATTCCATTTATAGGTATATTATATAAATTAAAATTACAGAGACAGCATCAAAAAACTAAAGATGTATTTAATTTACCAACTCCTATTTTTGACAATATTAATAATAAAAAAAAAGGTATCCCAATAGGTGGGGGGTTTCTCATCATTATTACAGTCACCATAATTTTTTTACTTTCATTTCCCATTCTCTTTTATTTTTGGGTACCGATAACATCAATCTACACAAATATTGCAAGTGAATTGAAGGTTCTCCTTTTTTCTTTCATCTCATTTGGGTTAATTGGTTTATACGATGATATAAAAAAAATATTTTTGGGTAAATCAGATAAGTTTTTTGGTCTTAGCTTAAAACATAAATTATTATTTGAAATAATATTATCATCATTGATCTCATTTTGGCTCTATAAAGAGCTTAAAATAGAGATTATTCACATACCATTTATTGGGGTGATAGATATCGGAATTTTCTATATATTCTTCTCGACATTCGTTATCACCTCATTTGCAAATGCCTTTAACATCACAGACGGACTTGATGGCTTAGCTTCAGGTGTTCTTGTAATAGCATTAATCGCCTTCTGGGTAATTTCTAACTCAATCTTAGATACTCCTTTATCACTCTTTATAGCAATATGGTTGGGGGCGCTAATTGCCTTTCTTTATTTCAATATCTATCCGGCGAGGATCTTTCTAGGAGACGTAGGGGCGTTATCCTTTGGGGCTACATTTGCCGTCATCGGTCTTTTATTAGGTAAAACGTTTTCATTAATTGTGATTGGAGGATTGTTCGTCGCAGAAATATTGTCCTCTTTTCTTCAGCTGGCAAGTAAAAAATATAGAAATAAGAAGCTGATCAAGGTTGCCCCTTTACATTTGTGGTTTCAGGAAAGAGGTTGGCATGAATCTACGATCGTTTTTCGGGCCTGGATAGGGACAATTATTCTCTCATTTATAGGTTTATGGTTAGCTTTTATACGATGACGTTATTTGTTGCACTTAGATGATAAAAGACAGGCCTTTAAAATTATTGAAACAACAGAAAAAAGTTGACTTTTGGATTATATTATTAACTCTAATATTCAGTTTGTTCGGAATTTTGATGATATATGAAGCCTCAAATGTGATAGCGTTTAAAGATTTTGGTGATAAATATCATTTTGTAAAAGATCAGATGGTGTGGTTTGGTATTGGTCTAGTAGCATTGATGATTACGAGTCGCATATCATATAAACGCTTAAATTTTATATCAGTAATCATACTGATATTTTCAATAATTTCTTTGATAGGAGTGTTTATTCCCGGCGTAGGAATTAAAATCTATGGTGCACGACGTTGGATTGGACTGGGAGGATTTAGTTTTCAACCATCAGAGCTTGCTAAATTAAGCTTAATCGTATATTTATCTAGCTGGTTGTCTTCCTCATCTAAGGAAAAGGGCCGTTTTATTGCCTTTCTGCTCCTTTTCTGTTTAATTGTTGGTTTGATAATTCTACAACCGGATTTAGGGACCGCAATAATTATTATAAATATTTTTATTTCAATGTATTTTCTTTCTGGAGCATCGATATGGCATTTTATATTTATCTTACCGATAGTTTTAATGACGGTAACAGCATTGGCAATATTTTCACCTTATAGATTTGCTAGAATTACAACTTTTTTAAATCCGAATATAGATCCATTGGGCGCGTCTTATCATATCCGCCAGATATTAATATCGCTTGGATCAGGTGGAATTTGGGGGTTAGGTTTAGGGTCTTCTATCCAAAAATATCAATTTTTACCTGAAGCAACGACAGATTCAATATTTGCCATTATTGGGGAAGAATTTGGTTTCATTGGCGCGATATTAATAATAATACTTCTCATTGTATTTATTTATAGATTGATTTTGGTTGCCAAATATGCGCCAGATAAACAAAGTTATTTACTGTCGTGTGGAATATTTACTCTTTTTGCTTCTCAAACTGTAATTAATTTAGGTTCGATGGTAACTTTATTTCCATTGACCGGAGTTCCGTTATCTTTTTTATCTTACGGAGGTTCAAATTTAATAATTTCTTATATCGCAATAGGTATAATATTAAATATCAGCCGTCAGAGTATTAAAAAAAGTTAAATTATGGGTCCCAAAAAAATCTTAATCTGCGGAGGTCATTTATCACCAGCTCTAGCATTGATAGAAAAATTAAAAGAGAATAAATTATATCAGATTATTTATATTGGTAGGAAATTTGCTTTAGAAGGTGATAAAACAATATCTCTTGAATATAGGACGATAATAAATTTAAAAATTCCTTTTTTTACAATAACCACAGGCAGATTCCAAAGATTTATTTCTCCCTGGTTCTTCGTATCCTTATTTAAAATTCCTATTGGATTAATACAAAGCTTTGTAATTCTATTGCGTGTCAGACCTGACCTGGTTATATCTTTCGGTGGTTACTTATCGTTACCCGTATGTATAAATGCCTGGCTGCTTAAAATCCCTATTTTAATTCACGAGCAGACACCAATCATGGGATTATCAAATAGATTAATCGCTAAATTATCCAAAGCAGTCTGTCTATCCTGGCCCGAGACAAAATATGTTCCAGGTAATACCCGAATATATTTAACCGGGATTCCGGTCAGGAAAAGTATTATTGATCCGATAAACAGTTCTATTCTGGACTTTGGAGACAGAAACTGTCCACTCATATATATTACCGGTGGAAGTTTAGGGGCGCAATCGATCAACAAGATTATTGGTGAGGTTTTACCCCAATTAGTTCGACACTATAGGATTATTCACCAGAGTGGTAGAGCACAAAATGAGAGGGATTATAAAAATTTACAAAAAATAAAGAGTGCTTTGCCGAACAAAACAAAAAAAAACTATAAATTAGTTAAACTTATCGATCCGGATGAAATTGGTAATATATTACATCATGCGGATCTCTTGATCAGTCGTTCAGGAGCCAACACTGTAGCTGAAATAGCCTGTAATGGTATCCCAGCGATTTTAATTCCCTTACCCTGGGCGGCTAACAATGAGCAAGAATCAAATGCTTCTATATTAGAGAAATATGGTTTAGCACAAATTGTAAAACAGTCTGAGTTAAACCCCAAATCGCTTTTAACAGCAATTGAAAAAAATATAGGAAAAAAATCCCAATCTAATTTTCGTAGAAATACCGAATATAAATTCATCGCTACTCAAAGCGTTTCAAAAATGACAGAAGTAATAAGTTCATTATTATCCATGATTGATTTGAATAATGAGAAGAGCCAAACATTTTTTTTCCTATAAGTTACTTAGAGTCCTTGTTTTAGGTAGTGTCTTAGTTATAATTACCCTACAATTTCAATTAAAAAAAGTAATAGTAATTGCTCCAAGAATCAATAACATTCATTTAGAGATTCTTAATAATAAGAATTTACTATTTTTAAATGTTGGTCAGATAAAACGGTCTATATTAGCAAATAATATGGATATCAAATCTTTAACTATTAAGAAAATATTTCCACAGACTCTGGAATTAGATTATATTTTAAGAGACCCTAAAGCAATTCTATCTAGTCCTCATGGATATAAACTCTTATCCGAAGACGGTATAATTATTAGTCAACAAACAAATAATGAACAAAATTTACCCGTAATTGAAACCTCTTCTTTGAATATTAACAGTAATAATGATTGGCGACTTCTTAAAGCTTTAACTTATCTAAAATTATTAACTAAACTGGATATTAGCGTAAATAAAATAATCCAGGAAGATGATTTATCAGTCTATAAAATATTCCTAGGTGATAATTCTGAGATAATTATACCTCAAAATGCAGATCCGTATTTAATAAGCCCCTCTTTACAATTAATTATCTATAGGTTTAGAATAGAAGGTAAATTTATTTCGATCATAGATTTTAGTTATGATAAACCGGTAGTAACTTTTAAAAATGGGGGAAAAACCTTATCACTTGAGTGATCAATTTAACATATGAGCAAGAAAATAGTGGCAGGAATTGACATCGGAACTACTAAAATATCGACAATTATTGCTTCTCAACCCGAAAGCGGTTTATTGAATGTATTAGGAGTATCAACGAACTACAGTCGGGGTATCAGAAAGGGTCAGATAGTAGATATCGAAGAAGCAACGGGTTCAATTGTTGAAAGTCTTGAAGCTGCTGAGAGGATGGCGGGGTATTCAATATCCTCTGCGTTTCTTTCTGTTGGAGGCGCTCATCTAGCTTCACAAAACTCTCATGGAGTTGTTGCTGTATCTGAGCCACATAAAGAAATTTCTACTGACGACATTAAACGTGCAATCGATGCCGCCAGGGCAGTCTCCCTGCCTTCAACCCGTGAGATCTTACATGTACTTCCAAGAGAATTTATTGTTGATTCTCAGGAAGGAATAAAAGATCCAGTTGGAATGACTGGAGTAAGGTTGGAAGTAAATACCCACCTGATAACGGTAGGTTGCACGGCAATAAGAAATCTTGAGAAATGTGCTTCTTTAGTTGGGATAGACGTGGATGGTTTTGTGTTTAGCGGATTGGCATCAGCAACCAGTGTCCTGACAGAGACGGAAAAGGAATTAGGGGTGGTTTTCGTGGATATAGGTGGTGGAACAACAGATATTTGTATTTATATAGATGGTGCTTTGACATATTCGTCTGTTTTACCAATTGGGGCAAGAAATATTACTAATGATCTGGCGATAGGACTTCGTATTTCACTGGAAAGTGCCGAAAAAATAAAATTACTCCTTAATAAAAAAGAGACTGAGGTAATTGTTCCTTATGAAAAAATAGCAGAAACAATGAAAAGAGATAAAGGGAAAGAAAATACTTACGATGATATAGATCTGACAGATCTTCATTTACCTGAAGGTATTCAAAAAGTTTCTAAGAAAACTCTGATTGAAGGTATTATCAAGCCGAGATTAAATGAGATTTTTACCATGATTGGCCTAGAATTAAAAAAAAGTGGTTACGGAGGGCTCACTCCGGCAGGAATTGTGATAAGTGGCGGAGGAGCTGAAACATTATCCATTGTTGAAGCTGCAAGACGTAATCTAGCCATGCAAGTGCGTATAGG
Source organism: Candidatus Gottesmanbacteria bacterium RIFCSPLOWO2_01_FULL_39_12b (assembly GCA_001780955.1). Lineage (GTDB taxonomy): Bacteria > Patescibacteriota > Microgenomatia > 2-02-FULL-39-11 > 2-02-FULL-39-11 > 01-FULL-39-12b. The sequence goes on from MFJR01000007.1 coordinate 180,606, forward strand.
TACACCGAGTAATGTGACAGGATTAATAGATGAAATTATTATTCCAAGTTATGCCTGCGCAGTCGGATTAGTTCTCTATGCGGCAAAGTCAGGTTTTTCAATGAAAGAAAAATTTTCTATAAACAAAATAGGTAAGTTTACCGGAAAATTACCCATTGGAGGGATAGCAGGGAAAGTCGTAGATTTAATTAAGTCGTTTCTTCCATAATCAACAATTAACTGCTCAGAAAGGAATCTACATTTATGTTAATTAAACCAGATATCGCCAAATTTGCAAAAATAAAAGTTGTAGGAATAGGAGGAGGAGGATGCAATGCAATTAATTCAATGATATCTTCTTCCCAGGTACAAGGGGTGGATTTTATAGGTATCAACACAGATGGTCAGGCATTATTAACATGCAGCGCTTCAATTAAAATTCAAATTGGAGAAGATTTGACCAAAGGATTAGGGGCTGGCGGAAATCCTGAGATAGGAAAACAAGCTGCGGAAGAATCTAGAGATTTGGTTAAAGACGCGCTGATAGATTCAGATATGGTATTTCTAACCTGTGGCGAAGGTGGGGGAACTGGAACTGGAGCGACTCCTCTCATCGCTGAAATAGCCAAAGAATTAGGAGCATTAACGGTTGCAGTTGTGACTAAACCATTCGCTTTTGAAGGTACAAGAAGAATGATTGCCGCTGAAGAAGGCGTCTTAAATCTCAAAGAAAAAGTTGACACGCTTATTGTTATACCTAATCAAAGAATTCTGGACGTTGTCGATAAAAAAATGACACTTGTGGAAGCATTTCGAATCGTTGATTCAGTTTTGGGACAGGGTGTAACAGGAATATCAGATCTAATCACTTTACCCGGCCTTATTAACGTAGATTTTGCTGACGTTCGAACGATTATGCGAAGCGCCGGATCAGCTCTTATGGGTATTGGAACCGGCGTAGGTGAAAATAGAGCTTCAGCTGCAGCGAGGATGGCGATTTCCTCACCCCTCTTGGAAATATCAATTGATGGAGCAAAAGGAGTTCTTTTCAATATTACCGGTGGAGCTGATTTAACCATGAATGAGGTAGATGAAGCCTCTAAGCTTATCGCTGCTGCAGTGGACGCTGATGCCAATATTATCTTCGGGGCTACAATTGATGAGCAGATGGTAGATCAAGTAAAAATAACGGTAATTGCAACCGGATTTGACGAGACAAAAAGACGTTTAAGAGAGTTATCCAAAAAAGTGGAAACTCCTCTAACCGACGATCTCATAACTAGAAATATGGGATTAGATAATAAGGAAGATCAAACAGAAAATGATGAATGGGACATCCCCGCCTTCTTGAGACAAGGTAAACATTGATTATTCAATTCGGCAAGGCAAGCCCGCATTCCTGAGGCAGGGGAAGCATTGATTATTCAATTCGGCGAGGCAAGCCCGCATTCCTGAGGCAGGGGAAACACTAATGCCTTTTTCGACATCCTTCGCGTTAGGTTAGAAAAGAGTCTTTTGTAGTATAATAATTCTATCAGGAGTAATTTTATGACTAAAAACCTTTCCTATCTAATTGAGTTAACCTATGATAAAGACTACAAAGGCTATGTGGCTGATGTGGTTAATTTATATGGCTGTATGAGCCAGGGAAAGACTAAAAAAGAGGCAATAATAAACGCTAAAAAAGCTATAAAGGCATATATGGAAACCATTGAAAAAGCGGAAAGGGAAAAACCAATCCTTCAAGAAGTTGTCAGTATCCCGATATCATTTGCAACCGCATAACCTATTTCACTCATGCCAAAACTCGCTAATATCTCTGGAAAAGAAGCAGTGAAGGCATTTAAAAAATCAGGATATACCCACATTCATACTTCAGGTGATCACGCTATATTGCAAAAAGCAGGTTATCCAACATTATCTATTCCTCTACACAAAGAAGTGGCCAGATTTCTCTTGAAAGTACAAATTAAAAGAGCCAAATTAACGGAAGTTGAATTCGTAAAATTACTTAAGTAGGATTTATCCTTGACTGTTTTGATTTATTTAATATCTAGATTGCTGTAGTGATCTATTTAAGGATCGTTGTCCCTAATTGCCTTTCTGACAACAACAATAACGTACCTACTGATAATTGGCGTAAGGTTATTACAGAAAAATCAGGTTTGGGGAGTATAGAATTAGTGACAAATTTTGAAGACCACTTAATGGAAAAGGGGCACATACAGTTTCAGTGTGAATCGGAGAGGAACGTGTTCCAGTCACGGGGGAGTAGCTCAGTGGTTATAGTCTTCCACAATAGTCTTCCACAAATTTCAATAGTTGTATAATGAAATAAATGAAAAAAATATTTATACTAACGCTAATAATTACTATTGTTGTTGTGATTCTTTACCTTATAGAGAAATTTAACTTCTCTGTTACTTATAAGGTTTGTGGTTTGGGATATCAAGATTGTAATGTGATAGCAAAATTTAAAGATAGAAATAGTTGTGAAACCACAAAACAATATTGGGGATGGCTTTGTGACAAAATGAACAAAAAAAATATTATTTGTGTTGAAAAGGAAAGTGATATTTCCTCAGCATACTGCGATTGATTTTACCATTTCACCATTATGTCGTATTACCATGATTGTACGACATCTTATCTAATAAAGTGATCTAATCTGGATTCTGTCTATTCCGATCTGATAGTCCTTAAATACTTCTTTGCCAAAAAACGCTGCAGTTTCTGCATAAGTATTTATTCGGGCAGCAGATCTGAATTTGATAATATCGTTATCTCTTATATTTTCAATATAAAGGGAATTTCTATTCTCTGGATATTGAATTTCTTGTTTAGGCATACATGCATCGTTTATTCCTACGAATACCGTTTGATATTGTGAGGGATTCCCCCAAGAATACTCATTATAAAAATAGCTATTTGCAGTAGCTTCTCTTAGATAATATTTAATATCGTTAGGATCATCACCTATTGAACTGAATGTTGATTCTTGGAGAACTATTTTTCTGAGTATAGGATTAGGTGATATATTTGGTTTAAAGACTTTATCACAAGAAGTTATTGCATAAAATACAACTTGTCCTGATGAGGTAGAGATTGTTTGTATCCAATAATCTCGACCTTTATATATATTTTCAATCCAATTACTTTTGGAAATGCGAGTATAAGTTGGAACTCCAAAAATCTCGTTAAATTTTCCTAAATTCATTCCCGATCGTACGCTATTTATTTTAGAGTACTCTTTTTATCTCCAATTGAAATTATTTTGATAAAAATTAATTGACCATGATATTCCCTGAAGTATTGTAAAAAACGAAGAAATGAAAAATACAACCAAAACAATAAAAATAGTAAGAGGATGGTTATAAATTTCAGATTTTATTTTAACTGCCCAATTTCTTTTAGGATTTCCTTTCATAGCTGTATTATCTCATATCTATAAAGATTAAATTTACCCTTGACGAATAGTGTTTAAATTTGTTACTGTACTCTTGTACTTTTAAGACATAAGAAAGACTTATATTTATCTAGGAGTTTTAGTAGATATTGAACTGGGAGTTATTTTTTTTGCCTTGATAAATGGTAAAAGATCCTCTTTTCCGAGTAGCCTGGATTCTGTACAGTTTGCAATCATCGCAAGACTTGGTTGATGAGAAAAGCCTATGTACTGAACAGTTTTTCCTTTTTCTTTGGCTTTCTTTATAGCAGGAAGTAAATCTGTATCCGAGGAGACCAATATAATACGATCACATAAATCCTCATAAGTAGCGACGAGCATATCAACTGCAATATTTACATCGACACCCTTCTCGTGATAGCGATTATTCGTTTTGAGAAGGTATCCGAGTGAATATGTGAATTTATGTTTTTTCAGATAAGCTAGCAGTTTGCGTTGGGCAGTAAACATTCTTTGCACATGTGTAGTTCCATCTGTTCTTATAGCTCCAACGTAATACGTACATTGGGTAATTTGGTGTTTACCTGCGATTAACTTTGCAAAAGAGAAGAAATCAAAGGTTAGTAGATGGTGAAGATCAAGATCCTTGAGTTTGAAGTAAAAGTTACTTCCATCAACAAGGATAATACTCCGAGGTTTCTTCATGAAACTATTATATATCCTTTACCACTAAAAATCCTGCAAAGACCTTGCGGTGTTGCAGGAGATTTTAGTATCTAAATACTACCACCAATAACTTCAAATGTCAATCATTCGTTTTACACCGTCACAACAGTCTATTTCATCTAATACATTGACTTTCCATATCTTATCTGCTACCTATTCCTTGTACTTTTAAGACTTAAAAAGGCAGAATATTCATCTAGGGATTTCATTTGAGCTTGTGCGCAAAAGAAGTATCTGACTTAAGATCCCTCCATTCCTAAGATAGAGGAAGCATTGAAGCTGTATTATTCATACTTCTTTGAAAGCAGTTGTTTGTTCTCACCCTCTTTTTTGTGTAAAATAAGGAATATGTTCAAACCGGTTACTCCCAATGTGAATTTTCCGGAAATGGAGAAAAAGATTTTGGATTATTGGTATTCTTCCGGGGTGATAAAAAAATACCTCAATAAAAACAATAAATCCAAAAAACGTTTTTCTTTTCTTGACGGTCCTATTACCGCTAATAATCCCATGGGAGTTCATCATGCCTGGGGAAGAACCTATAAAGACCTTTGGCAAAAATTTAATAATATGCGAGGTTTTAAAGAGCGTTTTCAAAACGGATTTGATTGCCAGGGATTGTGGATAGAGGTGGAAGTTGAAAAAGAACTGGGTCTACGGAATAAAAAAGAGATCGAAAATTTGGTGCCGGGTAACAAGATTAAAAGCATTGCCAAATTTGTCCGGCTCTGTAAAGAGAGAGTGCTGAAATTTAGCAAAATTCAAACAGAACAAAGCATTCGCCTGGGAAATTTTATGAATTGGGATCATTCTTACTACACCATGAGCGATGAAAATAATTACATGATCTGGTATTTTCTCAAAACATGCCATGAAAAGGGATGGATCTATAAAGGTAAAGACAGTGTTCCCTGGTGTCCACGATGTGAGACAGCGATTTCTCAGCATGAGATGCTTACCGAGGATTACAAAGAGATAACTCATAAATCCATTTATATGCGATTTCCTCTGGAAAACAAAAAAAATGAATATCTTTTGGTCTGGACTACCACCCCATGGACTATTCCGGCAAATATTGCCGTGGCGGTGGATAAAACGTTTGAGTATGTTTTGGTCGAGGATGATAAGAAAGATTTATATTGGGTACAAAAAGAGGCAAAAGAACGGCTATTTCAGACATCGGCAACTATCAAAAAAACAGTAAAAGGGATTTCACTTGTTGGATTGAAGTATCAAGGTGCTTTTGATGATTTGGAGTCGGTGAAGAAAGCAGCAGAGTCCCCCGCTTTCCATACTATCATTTCTACCGATCCTCTTATTATGCCCATCACAACATCTGAAGGAACCGGTATGGTGCATACCGCAGTGAGCGCAGGAGAGGAAGATTTTAAACTCGGTAAAAAACTCGGTTTGCCACTTATTCCGGTAATTACCGACAATGCTGATTATCTTTCTGGTCTTGGTTTTCTTAGCGGAAAAAATGCCAAAAAACATCCTGAGATCATACTTGATCATATGACGCAAAAGGGTTTTTCCTTCAAAATTGAAAATTATACCCATCGATACCCGGCTTGCTGGAGGTGTAAAACTGAACTCGTTTGGAAAGTGGCAGAGGAGTGGTATATCGCAATGGACCGTCCTTCGCGTAAAGCTTCGGGTAGCAAGCGTACTGATAAGACGTTGAGAGAGATGATGATTAATACAGCAAAAATGATTGATTGGCATCCAAAATTTGGATTGGAGAGAGAACTTGACTGGCTTGAAAATATGCATGACTGGTTAATCAGTAAAAAAAATCGTTATTGGGGTTTAGCTCTACCTATTTATGAATGTTCAAAATGCGGTTGGTTTGAGGTGATAGGATCAAAAGAAGAATTAGAAAAAAAAGCGATTTCCGGCTGGGATGAATTTAAGGATCATACTCCCCATAAACCTTACATCGATGAGGTGAAGATAAAATGTGGTAATTGTGGCAAAACTGTGCAAAGGATAGATGACGTTGGTAATGTCTGGTTAGATGCCGGAATTGTACCATTTTCAACCTATATTGACCCGGAAAGCAAAAAGCTAAGTTATACGACCGACAAAAAATATTGGCGAGAGTGGTTTCCGGCTGATTTTATCACGGAGTCTTTTCCGGGACAATTTAAAAACTGGTTTTACTCGATGATTGCGATGTCCACGGTGCTTGAAAAACAAAATCCATTTAAAACCGTTTTAGGATATGCCTCTATGTTGGGAGAGGACGCAAGACCGATGCACAAATCATGGGGTAATGCCATAGATTTTAATGAAGGGGCAGATAAAATTGGAGTTGATGTAATGAGATGGATGTTTGTAACACATGATCCTGAGCAAAATTTACTCTTTGGTTATAAAAAAGCCGATGAAGTCAGGCGTCAGTTTCATTTAAGATTATGGAACATCTATAACTTTTTAATTAGTTATGCGGGAGTAGACGGGTGGAAACCATCCAAAGATAAAAAAATAAATATAAAAAATATTTTAGATGAGTGGATATTAACAAAATTAAATTTGCTAATTACTGAAGTGACGGATTCAATGGAGAAATATGATGCGTTTACGGCCTCAAATAAAATAGAGGAATTTGTGGGTGATTTATCTGTTTGGTATGTGAGAAGAAGTAGAGACAGAGTAGGACCGACAGCGGAAAATAATCCTGATAAAGATATGACTTATACAACTTTGTACCAAGTTCTAATTATCCTGGTTAAGCTTCTTGCGCCCTTTACTCCTTTTATGACTGATGAGATTTATCGAAATTTAACTAATGAAGAATCAGTGCATTTGACTGATTGGCCCACCTACGCTAAAGCTACGGTGGGGAAAGCCCAATTAATCAAAAACATGGAATTAGCGAGAAAAATATGCGAATTGGGACATGCAAAGAGGAAAGAGTTGGGTATTAAAGTCAGACAACCTTTGAGACAGTTATCAGTTATCAGTTGTCAGTTGTCAGTTAATAAAGAGTTAATACAACTTATTAAAGATGAGTTAAACGTGAAAGAAGTGATGTTTGCTGGAGGGAAAGGAGAGATAACGGTGGAGTTAGATACTGAGTTGACTCCAGAGCTAATATCAGAGGGGAAAGCACGGGAGTTAGTCCGGCAGATACAATTAAAGAGAAAAGAGTTAGGCTGCCGCTTGGATGAAAAAATAATCTTAACATTGTCAGAATATCCAAATGATTTCGAAGAATATATAATAAAAGAAACGTTAGGAAAAGAGATTAAGAATGGCAGTCAACTGGCTATTGATAGAGTATGAGTTTTAGACAACTCATCAGTCCTTTCATTTGTGTGCCTATAATAGGATTGTGCGCAGTTAGTCTGTTTTTAATCGCCACGACCGCACCGGATCTTTTTTGGGCTCAGGCAGTTTTTTTCTTTCTGGGATTAATAATTCTCCTATTTTTCTCTTCAATAGACTTTCGTATATGGTTGAAGTTTAAAAACTTTATATATATCGTCACAATTCTGATACTGTTGATTAGTTTTTTGGGCCCCGAAGTAAGAGGTTCAACCCGCTGGATTGATTTGGGATTTTTCCGGTTGCAACCATCAGAACTTATTAAACCATTTTTGATAATTATTATGGCGGCATTTTTATCAGAAAATCCGATAACAAACTTACCTTCTTTATTAAAGCCGATATTATTATTATTTCCTTTTATATTTTTAATTTTCAAACAACCAGATTTAGGTAATGTCTTAGTCTATTTAAGCATCTTGGCAAGTCTAATAATTCTAAGCGGGATTTCATGGGTCTATATTCTACTCAGTTTCTTAGGTATAACTGGTCTCTTACCCTTCTTTTGGTTTATTTTAAAAGACTATCAAAAGCAAAGACTTCTTTCTTTTCTTAACCCGCAACAGGATCCAATCGGAGCAGGATATAATTCTTTACAGGCCGTAATTGCCATTGGGAGCGGGAAGATTATGGGAATGGGTTTAGGTCGCGGTACACAAAGCCGTTTAATGTTTTTACCGGAGTATCATACAGATTTTGTCTTTGCTTCACTTGGGGAAGTGCTTGGTTTTTTGGGTGGTGCCTTAGTAATTTTATTGTATTTATTTTTACTTTATAAAATATTAATCATTGCCATTAATACCGAAAATATATTCGGGAAATTTATTATCCTGGGTGTTTTTGCTCAATTATTCAGCCAAGTATTTATAAATTTGGGGATGAATTTAGGTTTGTTACCCATTACCGGAATTACACTGCCTTTAATTTCTTATGGGGGTAGTTCAATAATAAGTACCTTTATCGATCTAGGCTTAGTAATCTCGGTCGCAAGCTACCATAAAAAAAGTCCACTTGTGATAAGATAAGATTTTTAATATAATAGAGCTTCATGAAATACGCAATAATACAATCTGGAGGAAAACAATACAAAGTCTTGGAGGGGCAGGAATTATTGATCGATCATCTTGGGGTGAAAGAAGGCAGCCTGATTGAATTTAACGAGGTTTTATTGATGCGTGAGGATGACAAGATAGATATCGGTGAACCTTATGTTAAAACCGGTAAAGTGGTAGGAAAAATCATGGGAGAGGAGAAGGGAACTAAATTAAAAGTCTCAAAATTTAAAGCAAAAGTCCGATACCGGAAAACAATCGGTTTTCGGTCTTTAAACACAAGAGTGGAAATTGAAAAGATCATCAAGGGAGATGGGGAAAACATCAAGCCAAAGGTAAAAACTGATAAAAAAAGATCTAAAAAATAAAATACCGTGAAAACTTTTTTGCTTTTTGAGAATCTTAGCGTCAAATAAGAATAATATATAAGAATTGACATGTGTGAAAAAAAGATTTAGACTAGGAGAAATTTAAAAAGATAAAATAATAAAATTATGGCGCATATCAAAACCGGAGGTACAACTAAAGGTAATCGAGACTCAAGGAGTAAAAGATTAGGAGTAAAAGTATATGGAGGAGCTTCCGTTAAAGCCGGTAATATCATTATCAGGCAAAAAGGCTCCAAATATCACTCTGGCGATGGTACAAAACTGGGAAGAGATTTCACCATCTTTGCCTTAAAAAACGGAACTGTTCATTTTAAAAGAAAACTCGATCGAAATATAGTCGAAGTTATAGGTTTAGCCGCTTGATTAAAAAAATATCTATGAATACCGTAAATCAGACAGCAAGTCAAATATTAATAGATCTAGATATAAATCTATTACAGCCAAATCCGCTACAAGTTAGAAGCCTTATAAAATCTGAATCATTAGTAGATTTAGTCGAATCTATTAAAGAGCATGGTATTTTAGAGCCTCTGGTTGTTGCTAAAACACCGGCCGGATATCAAATTATAGCAGGAGAAAGAAGATGGCGGGCGGCAAAAATTGTCGGAGTCAAGACGGTCCCGGTAGTTGTGAAAGAAACAACCAGTCGCGGTATGTTAGAAATGGCCTTGGTCGAAAACGTTCAAAGAGAAGAGTTAAATCCGATCGAAAGAGCGCAGGGTTTTCAAAGATTAATTGATGAATTTTCCCTCGGGGTAACGGAAATTTCCAAACGGATCGGAAAAAGTCCGGCTTATGTTTCTAACACCTTAAGATTACTTGCTCTTCCCGACGCGGTTAAAGACGGGCTGATATCAAATGATATTACCGAGGGTCATGCCAGGGCTTTAGCAGGACTTACCGACGTTAAGTTAATGATAGATGCATATAAGACGATACTTTCAGAAGGTGCTTCAGTGAGGCGAGCAGAAGATTTGGTAAGAAGAACAAAGGAAGAAAAAGATTTACCAACTCGTAATATTACAAAAGAAAGAATTGTCAGTGTGGAATTGGATCAATTAGCCAAAAAATTAAGTGAAAAGGTCGGTGCAGTGGTAAAAATATATCAATCTACAGTTAGTGCCAAGGTACAGATTTTGTTTAAGGGTAATCCGGAACTAACCTCTCATTCAATTCGTACTATTTACCAGAAACTATTGGAAGTTCATAACTGACCCTTGGTATAAAACCGATTACATTTATCGGCCAATAACGAATGACCGCATGCCCAATAATTAACCTTCTGGGTATAGGACCAAACTCACGAGAATCAGAACTATGGGGTCTGTTATCGCCCATGACGAATAGATTATTTTCCGGCACCGTAATATCAACTCCTTCCTGTAGGAAGCTTCCTGGAAAAAGATTAGTTAAATCTCGTAAATATGGTTCACTTAACTTTACATCGTTAACGTAAACATAACCTTTTTCTACTTTCACCCGTTCGCCAGGAAGACCAATGACTCTTTTGATGTAATCGACATCCGGATTGGTGGGAGCATTAAAAATGATGACTTCCCCTCTCACGGGATCTTTAAATTTATACGATATTTTATCAGTTAAGATATACTCATTGTTATGAAAGTTGGGTTCCATAGAATTGCCTTTTACCTCGTGCGGTTGTACCAGGAAAAGGTAAACTACTACAAATATCGATAAAGCCACGACGATCGTCTCTAAAAAATCGAGAAAAAAATTTACGATACCTCTAATCAGCAGGATAATAATATTAGGTTTGGTGTGGGAATTGCCTCCTGATGAATTCTGACCTTCTTGTGAGACAGCCACAGTAGGAGTGGTTTGGTCAATGCTTGTGGCGATGGCCACTTTTATTTCTGGTTCACTATTCATAAATTAAAAGATAAAACAGGAGCATAAACTCCCTTAAAAATATTATACGGTAGTTTAAGTTGGTCTCGCAAGAGTTAGTTGATATAATATAAACAAAGCGTGGTTTTAAGTTTAGAATGCGCGTATAGCATTCACAATATGTATTTTGTCTATGTACTCAGAAGCCGAAAAGATAACAAATTTTATGTTGGATATTCACACAATCCTAAAGAGAGACTTGCATATCATAATCAGGGTATGGTGGAAGCGACAAAGTACAGGAGACCATTTGAGATAATATACTTGGAAGGATATATTAATCAGCAAGATGCTACCTCCCGAGAAAAGTTTTTTAAGACTGGTTGGGGCAGGACTCATCTTAAAAAGGTCTTAAAGCACTATTTTACTAAGGATCGTTAGCTCAGCGGTAGAGCACTGCATTCACATTGCAGGGGTCGTAGGTTCAAATCCTACACGATCCACATAGCTCAGCGGTTCACCCGTCAAAGTTTTCGCAATGCAAAAATTTAGTCGGGTAAAGCGTTGCATTCACATTGCAAATGTCGAGGGTTCAAATCCAGTGCGCGCACCAGCTACAAATTATAATCGGATAACTTCAGTTTCTGCAAAACGGGATGGTTTATAATCAATCCTCAAGTTTAGAGGTCTTCCTTTTAAGACACTGTAAGAGACTTCTTTTGTTTCCGGTAGAGCACTTTTTTTGATATTGCTAACATAAATCGTGATTTTAGCGTTTTCGTAACTTGTTAATTGCAGTTTATACAATCCTTCCTGAGGGTTATAAATAACCAGAATATTTTTTTGTGTTTGTGAAGTTTTATTATCAGGATCGGTAAGATTCATGATTGTCGGTTTATCAGATGAAATCGTCATCACAAGATTGCTTGATTCCTCGGGGATTGATATCACTTCTGCCGGTTTAACGTCATACATTTTGAGAAACTCCAGGATTTTGGTAATTGCTTTAGCATCCGAGACGATAAATCCGTGGTTGCCGTTTAAGACTTCGTTGGTAGCATCTTTTAACTGACTGCTGTTTACCAGGATCGTACCGTCTCCCACTAGACTGTATTCTTTTCCTGTCGGTTTTCCATCTACCCAGTCCTGGCTGAACTGGTCGCGCATATCAGGATTTGCCACGTCCAGAAAGCTAAGTGTTGAGATTTTCGTACCGGAGAGAGTAAAAAGTGAGATGTTATAGTGATTTTGGGGAACCTGATTTTGATCGAGCCAGTTATTCTGATAATAGAGTTTATCAGTTTTTTTGACGACTTGGTTTTGACGAAGATAATCAAAAGTTGGCAGCAATTGTTGGATAGAGGGAATAAGTATCTG
>MFJR01000007.1:192722-212272 GCA_001780955.1 Candidatus Gottesmanbacteria bacterium RIFCSPLOWO2_01_FULL_39_12b
TTGGCGGTGGTTCTTCTAAACCGGAAAGCAGACCAATTGATAAGGGATAAAGACCTGACATAACGGCAGTGGTTAAGGAGTTGTGTAGCGGCAATACTGGTCAGAAGATCAGAGTCCCAGATTTCACCCTTTTCCCAAATTGGATAAGCCAAAACAGCTCCCTGATGCGGTGTACCGATCGTTATGAGTGAGTCTACTTTTGAAGAATCCGGATTTTGGGCCAGATAACTTCTGGCGACTAATCCGCCAAAACTATGGCCGATGATTTTAACTTTGGTGCCAACCGGTTTATTCGTCAGCAAATCATTAAGATAGTTTTTGAAGTCAGTGGCCTGTTGGTCAAGCGTTTGGCGCCAGTCATAGGTATAGAGGAAAACATCCTCGTTGAGTTTGAGGCGCGCGTTTTGGGTAAGGGTGGAAATAAGCGGTTGGTATAGCGAAACATACGGTGCTAATTCCCATTGACCGGAGGTAACCTGGCTGCAGGTAAAAATATCCCGAGCGTTCCAGGAGGCACCCATGCCGGGGATGATGACTATGGGAGAAAATAAAGAGCTTGTCGGTGTAGGCGTGGCCGTAGGAGATAACGTGGGTGTTGGTGTAATTGTAGGTGAAGGAGTTAGAGTTATTATTGGTGTAGGGGTTAGTGAGGGAGTGGGGGAGGGGGATGGGGTAATACTTATAATACCCGTTGGAATTATAACAGGAGGTAAGTCGTCACTACTAGCGAGGCCTATATTATAATGATCCGGATTCACACCAGTATAAAAGAGATAATATTTATTATTCTTTTCGAGTATAAATGGATCTAGTAGTCTGATATTATCAAATGAAGATAAAGGATCAGGAGTTAATACGGGTTTAGTTTTATTTTTTGACCAATGAATTCCGTTAACAGAAGTAGCGCTAAAAATGTTTTTATCTCCGTCATAGAACATATAGTAAATATCATTTTTAAATATTATGGAAGGACTATTAATGTTTCGACCCTCCCATGATATTTCTGGTTCTAATACTCGTGTTATATTGGTCCACGTGATTCCATTAGAGGATTCTGCGTAGAGAATTGACCAATAGTCATTATTATTCCGTCCACCAAACCACATTTGATATTTATTAATATCATTTCTATATAACACTGAGGGTCCTACAGCTGAATTTATGTTAGTCGGAAGCGGTAGATCGAGTGGTATAGAAGTATTCCAATTTTTACCATCTTGTGATGTAGAATAGTGTAGTTTAAATATATAATTTGGAGGGCCAAAAGTATTTTTAAACCACATCTTATAAATAGAACTATTATTATTTTTTTCAACAATAACTGATGGATCATCAACACCCCAATCGTTCATGCTGATAAATCCCTGGTTTAGAATTGGATTAAATGGATATTTTTCAAGCACGATTTCACCAGATATGTTGCTTGATATACTTGCATAACCAATTGCTCTTTGCATATTGTGATTTTGTCCTCCATAAAAAATTGTACCTATTTGATCAGTCCAAATAACATATGGCATATGAACAAAAGATTCATCCCATATTCCTTGGGATCCTACAGAAAGAATTGGATTATTTGTATATTTTGTAAAATCAGCTATAACATTTTGAGGGATAATAAGAAGACAAAGGAAAATAATAATGAAGTATAATAGACATGTAAATATTTTCATTTACCAAGCTAAAAAGTATCTATTTTAGATTAAAACTAAAATTTATATATGTCAATAACTCAAAAAAAGAAAAGCATTTCTGTTGTAATTAACACATATAACGAAGAAGAAAATATCAAACAATGTTTAAATAAGCTTACTTGGGTAGATGAAATTATAATTGTTGATATGCATTCTAGCGATAAAACAGTTGATAATGCTAAAAAATATACCGATAAGATATTTTTTTCAAAAAAATATCCATATGTTGAACCTGTTAGGAATTTTTCAATCAGCAAGGCAACAAAGGACTGGATTCTTATAGTAGATGCAGACGAAAGTTTTTCTGATCTTAAAGGGTATAAAATTAGAAATCTAATACAAAATACTGAAGTCGATGGATACTTATTTCCACGTCGTGCATATATAAATAATAATTGTTATCTTAAACACGGATATTTTTATCCAGATTATCAACTAAGGTTATTTAAAAATAATGGAAAGTTTAAATATTCCGAATCAGTTCACAGACAGCCAGATTCACGAGATTTAAAAACAAAGCGAATAAACTCAATAGAAATTTTTCATAACTCAAGCCATGGTAAATATGATTCTTTTTTTCATTTTTTTAGATTTATTCATTATATTATTCCAGATGCAATAGAACAAAGTAAGTTAAATATCAATACATTATATTTATTATGGTTAATTCCGCTAGATTTAGTAAGACACATTTATAGATCTTTTATCAAACTTAGCGGTTATCTAGATGGATATGCTGGGTTTAGAGCTGCAGTCATATATTCACTGTATAAAACTATTGTAAATATATGCGCAGTATTTATTAGGTTGAGTAGTAATACCAATGAATATAGCTATCGTCCATAAGACGAAAGGACGAAAAATTAATTATCGAGAATTTCTACTGTTTTTAGATTAATCTTTGCTCCAAATGTAGAAAGAAGTTTTTTTAGTCGAGAGATTGTATACTCTTGAGGTGGCGCTTTATTGAAAGCAAGAAAGCCAAGAGAAAGAGGAATTTTCTCTTTTCCAAAACAATATCTAAAAATGTAAAACTTCCGGAAACCGCTTTCGGAAAGAAGAGAAACGATTGTTTTTTGATCGAAAAGCGATTTATGAAGTTGTTGCAACCACCAGTCGGGATACTGCTCGGGATCTCCATGGGTATATCTGTAGACATTATATAGATCAAATTTTTCAGAGACAATTCCTTCTTCTCTTTTTAGATAAGCTTGTGCAACTCGCTTAAAATCAGGGATACCTACAATTACTATTTTCCCTTCCGGTTTTAGAATTCTTAGTGCACTTTTTAAAAAAGCAATGTTTTGTTTACGATAGAGGTGTTCAAAAAAAGCACTCGCAAATATGACGGAAAAGGTGCAAGAGGGAAAGATATCTAAATTTGCACAGTCATGTATGATATCTGTCGCTTTTGTTGCACGAAAATCTACATTTAGGTAGTTTGGCATTCTTACATCACCACATCCGATGTGCAGTTTATCAAAGTCTGCCATAAGGTTTTGAAAAAGAAATGATTTATTTATGGCACAACAGAACAAGTAGTATAAAAAGAGAATACGTTTTTTTGTTTTTGAAACGGTCTTTCTCAGTTCTGGAGGCAAAATTGGTTTAAAAAACAGGGAAGGATTCACTTTGCTATAATTATAAATCAAACATATGAAAATTGCAGTTGTCCATAATTTGCCTGCCGGGGGGCAGAAACGGGCTTTGGATGAGCAGGTAAAAAGGTTATCAAAGCTACATAAAGTAGATTTATTTACGCCATCCGATTTCGGCTATCAGTATCCTCTGCATTTTCCACAAAGCGTTATTTCAATTTATTTTTCCCTGCCGAAAGTTTACAGACAAATTGCAGAAAAAATTAACCGGGGAAAATATGATGTGGTGTACGTCAACCCTTGTTTTCTCACCCAGGCCCCTTTTGTTTTACGCTTTCTTAAAATGCCGTCAGTTTACTATTGCCCGGAACCAAAAAGGGAATTTTATGAATACATTCCTCGAAAAAGCAATTTCTGGACGTACTATGCGACTTTACCTTTTCGTTACCCTATCAAGTATATAGATTACGAAAACACGATTCATGCTGCAAAGATAGTGACAAATTCAGTTTATTCTAAAGGACTGATAAAGAGGATTTACGGAAAGATTGCTTACGTTAATTATCCGGGAGTAGATACTGAATTATTCAGACCCTATTTAAATTCCGTGTCTTTGTCGCCTTCTATTTTGACGGTAGGAGATATTTCACTTCATAAAGGCCATGATTTTATTATTAGGTCATTGAGTCTGATTCAGAAGAATATCAGGCCGGATTTGATTATTGTCGGACATGGCGGGAGTGAAAAAGGATATATCAAAAGACTGGCCGCGTCTTTGGGAGTGAATATCAAATTATACGAAGATGTAACAGATAAGGAGCTTGTAGATATATATAATAAGGTACGGGTTTTCGTTTACGCGTCGCATAACGAACCATTCGGGATGGTACTGCTTGAGGCTCTAGCCTGCGGACTTCCGGTTGTGGCAGTTGACGAGGGAGGAATAAAAGAGATAGTAAGAGATAGCTCGTTGGGGATTCTGACAAAAAGAAATTTAGAGGATTTTAAGAAAGCTATGACAAGATATCTTAAAAAGGGTCAGACCTTAAAAGATTCAAGGTCTGACCCTGAGAGAACTGAGAGGATAAAACGGAGAGAATACGTGCTAAAAAATTGGGGTTGGGAGAAATCCGTTAAAGAGTTGGAGGAATACTTGAATTGAATACTCACATGAAAAAGATTTTTCTCGTAATTTTAAACTTTAACGGAAAAGAAGATACTGTCAAATGCTTAAAAACGATTCACCTGCTTGAAGATAAAAGTTATTACCTGAATACTCTGATTGTTGACAACGGTTCAAGAACGGACGAGATTACGGGTTTGAAATCATTTCTAAATGATCCGGTAAACAAAAAAAATTTTCACTTTAAAAATATCCTGCTTATAGAAAACCAAAAAAATTTGGGTTTTGCCGCAGGTAATAATGTAGGAATCAGATACGCGCTAAATCACGAAGCAGAATATGTGTTGCTTTTGAATAACGACACAAAAGTAGAGATGAATTTCTTAAAAAACCTGGTCATCTTGGATCTGCCCCTATCAAGTCCCATAGTCAAGTTTAGAGAGTTTAAGGATAAACCGAAGTTGATTTTTGATCTTGGAGGATATGTCAATTGGTGGACTGGCAGGACGTATCACCTGAATGCATATTTAGATGAGATTAAACGATTCAAGTCGGATAAATATCTTGAAGTCGACTATGTGGCCGGATGCTGTATGTTGGTAAAAAAAGAAGTTTTTGAAAGAATCGGACTTTTAGACCAAAAGTATTTTATCTATTTTGAGGATGTAGACTTTTGTGTGACTGCCAAAAAGTATGGTTATAAGGTAGCAGTTGATCCCAAAGGCGAAATATACCATAAACTTGGAGGTTCGATGGATAGGTGGTCGAACAGGGCAATATTTCATAATTTGCTGGGTAATTTCATCTTTATTACCAAGCATATGGGTTTAAGGAGAATCACTGGGTACACATATTTACTTTTATTAACCTTAAAAATAATAAGGGACAGAATAGGGGATAAGGCTAACCATGATTGGAAAGGAGCGCCGCATAATTTTCATGAATGAAGATTTAATTTCGGCAGTCGTATTGACTAAGAATGAAGAAGTGAACATAGAGAAGTGTCTTAATTCTCTGTTGTGGTGTGATGAGATAATTGTGGTGGACGATTATTCGAAGGACGAAACCTTAAATAGAATCAAGAATCTAGAATTAAGAATAAAGAACATAGCGATAAAAATATATGAAAGAAAATTAGGTGGAGATTTTAGCGGGCAGAGAAATTTCGGACTGGAGAAATCAAATGGGAAATGGGTATTATTTGTAGATGCGGATGAAATAATTTCAAAGGAGTTGTCTTCTGAAGTTAAATCACAAATCTCAGGTCTGAAAACTGAAACCCCCGTTGGTTTTTTTATCAAAAGAAAAGACTATTTTTTGGGTAACTGGCTAAATTATGGAGAAACTAATAGTATCAAACTATTAAGATTGGGTAGAAAGGGTGCCGGCAAGTGGATAGATAGAGTACACGAAATATGGGATATAAAAGGAGTTGTGGGGGAGTTAAAAAACCCAATACTCCATTTTCCCCATAGTTCAATTTCTCAGTTTATTAAAAAAATTGACTTGTATACAGATATAGTCGCACAATCTTGGAAAGAGGAGGGGAAAAAATTAAGCTGGCTGGAAATTTTGATATTCCCATTAACCAAGTTTCTGCAGAACTATTTTCTAAGACTAGGTTTCCTGGATGGTGTGCCCGGACTGATTATGGCTTTAATGATGAGTTTTCACTCGTTTTTAGCCCGGGCTAAATATTGGTTAAAGAGCACTTGACTTATGATAAGAGCCAAGATATTACGTATACTTTTATTCCTCAGTTTTACCACTTTGGTAATTGGTCCTTTGGGAATGATACCGATCGATATTCCAGGCGTCAATATTTATCTGGCTGATATAGTGCTCTTACTCATGATCGTAGTTTGGATCATGAATATTTTTCCTTTAATAAATCTCCTAAAAAAAGAAGGAATATTATTTTCAGTCTTACCTTTTATGAGTATTGCCCTTTTTTCTCTAATCTTTTCCCCGATCATTTTGACATTACAAGAAAAAGCCATTGCTTTTCTTTATTTTATTCGTTTTGTCTGTTATTTTTTCTACTACATAACGGTAGTCTATCTTTTAAAACTAAAGATACTTAAAAAGTCAGAAATAATTCATGGTTTAACTATCTCAGGGCTCTTATTAGCAACATTTGGTTGGCTACAATATTTTTTTTATCCGGATTTGAGAAATCTTTTTTATCTAGGTTGGGATCCGCATTATAAAAGAATTTTTGGAAGCTATTTAGACGCAAATTATTTAGGAATCATCTTGACCCTGACGCTCACTCTTCTTTTTATTAAGTATAAGTCGAAGGCAGGAATCTGGTTGGCAAGATTTGGAATATTTCTAACTCTAATGTTTACCTATTCACGAAGCAGTTATTTAGCTTTAACGGTCGCCGGAATTATTTACCTATTTGCAAAAGGTAAAGTTAATCTTCTCAAATACTTAATTTTAGTGATATTTGTTTCCGCTCTTATTTTACCCAGACCATCAGGTGAAAGCGTAAAGCTGGAGCGGGTTTTCAGCCTTGAGCAAAGATTAATTAATTGGGAACAGGGTTTCAGAATTTTGAGTCAGTATCCATTGGTCGGTATCGGTTTTAATACGGTTCGATTTGCCAAGTTTCAATATGGTTACCTGGAATCGGATTATATGACAAATCATGCGGGGGCGGGATTTGATAATAGTTTTTTATTCGTCGGGGTAACAACGGGATTGATTGGATTGGCAGGGTTTATTTATTTCTTAGGTAAAATATATCAGCGTGGTGGATTGCTTACAAAAATTACTCTTGGTTCCATTATTGTCCATAGCTTGTTTCTGAACACTCTATTTTGGCCCTGGGTGTTGCAATGGCTGATGTTAATTACGGCAATTGATGTTAAGGATGATAAATAACCTTACGCTCTAAGGTGGTTTGGTTTCCGGCGTTATCATAAGCAATTATTTTAAAGTTATTGTCCCCTTCCGATAAAGTTACCGGATATGAAAATTTACCCTCCTGATCAACGATTGCCTGATGATCGTTAATACTGACTTTATTTCCTTTATCTGTTATTCCTGTTATGGAAATATTTTTTTTATCAGAATAAAAATTCTCCCCTTCGGAAGGTTCTTCTATCTCAAGTTTTGGTGCTGCTTTTATATACTCAACAATTAATGCAGAAGAGGGACTGCTTTGCTTGTCGTCCTTAATCGTTATAGCCTTGATGGAATTTGTACCTTCAGACAGAGAAATATTAGAAACTATAAACTTACCTTCTTTATCCGCCGGCACTTTGGCAAATACTTCATCGTTAACTATAATTTTTACGGTCGTTTCTTTTTCCCCAAATCCGGAAACGTTAATTTTGGCCGTATTAGTGGCTTCAAAGGTTGGATCAAGGATCGGAGGAAATAAGATCGTTGATTCTTTTGTCTCGGTTGTAGAATTATTTTTACCCATTGATGAAGTAAATAAAATAAATTTGGCAAATAACGGTAATCCTATATAGATAAGGAAAAAAATAGAGGCTAAAAAAAAGCCAAAGGAAAAGAGAAGTTTTTTAAACAGTTTTTTTTCTTCTGTCCGTAAACGGTGCGACGAAATAGTCATATTCTGAGCTCGTTTATAACTTAGCCCGAACCTATTATATACAAAAATACGGAAACGGTAAATCCTCGCTTCAAACAGGCGGAAGTGATAGAATAAACGTGAAATAGTAAGTTAATGTAACAAATGACGATAAGTAAAATGTCAAACAAAAGAGAAATTGAAATTAATGGAGAAGATTTAAAGTTTATCTATGGTGATGGCTATGAGTTGTTTAAACAAAAAATCATCCCAAACTGTAATTGTGGTAGATGTGATTCGCACTATCAGTCAACAATTGTAAACTATAAAATATTTCTTAATGATTTAAATGATATTATCCTGAAGGGATTTTGTCAGAAATGCAATAGTCCGGTTAACAGGTATGTAGAAACAGGAGAAGTTGAAGAATATCAGGAAAGAATCAAAAAAGTAAGAAAAAGATATTCTTTGAATTAAGTAACCCAAGCTCCTTTCTCTCCTACAACCCACAACTTATAACCCACAACCAGCATTCCTCGCTTCAATAGGATGAAAGTGCTAAAATAAAGCCTAATTAATATATACTCAAAATAATTTAAACACTATGAGTCGGAAATTAATTCAGATTAAGATTCACTGGAATAAAGAAAAGGAATATTATCGAAAGACCGAGGTTGGTACAGGTGTTCAGAGTTTTGTAAAACAACTTTTAGAATCAGAACTTTTTAACTTAAAAGAAGGAAAATTATCAACTAAACTTGTAGATCGGAAGAATGAGTTTATTCATGAAAAGAGAGCTAAAGAAAGTAGAAAAGCAGATTTTTATATATACATTAATCAGGAAATTGCAATCCCAGTTGAAGTTGAATGTTATGGAAACATTGAAGTTGGAGAAAAACAACTACTTAATTATCAAAAAGATTTTGAAAAGCATTACGGCATATTAACTGACGGTTATATTTGGAGATTTTATAATAATAATGTTTTTAAGTCCTTTACATTGGAAGATTTACTTAATAATACTCAACTCTTTTTAACCTTTTGGAAAGAATATATTAAACCTGAGTTTTATTATCTTTCTTTTTTTGAAAAAACAGGACAGCTTGCATTAGTTGAGGAAACCAAACTTCATGTTGAAGATAGTAGACAGTTATTTTTTTTAGATATAACAAAACTGATTCAATCATTTAAAAATAAACTGCAAATTGAAGGATATTTGGAAGAAGCAAATAAGAAAGATCGGGAGAAACGGTCAATTGAATTAACCTATGCTTATGTTATTCAATTCATCCTCTATAAAACATTGGTAGATAATGATTTTGATGATTTTACCAAAGAATTTGAATTAATTGTTAAGAAAATTCATGAGTACTTAATAAGTAATAGATTCAAAGATATTTTAGGAGTAATAGAAGGTATATCAGCGAAAATCTCTCAAAATATATATCGGCCATTTACTCAAGAGCAAAAGTTTATTAAGTATAAAATACAAGAACTTTATCACAGTGTTGAAAATAAACTTTCAGATGTTTCTCCTTGGTTGGATATTTTTGTCTTTATAAAAAAATACAATTTTGCTAATGTCCGGAATGAAATCTTTGGTTATATTTACGAGAATTACTTAAAGGAGCTTTATGAGGAAAGCAAAAAAGGTCAGTATTTTACCGATCCTGCAATAGTCAACTTCATGCTTGATCAGATTGGTTACCAGCCAGATGTTATAAAAAAGCGTTATGAACAAGATAAAGATAGTATTTCGATTATTGACCCTTCATGTGGAAGCGGAACTTTTCTTTACTCTGCTACCGATTCAATTGTAAAAGCATTTCAGGATGGAAATTCTGAGAATGCATCAATAAAGATTGAAGAAGCAATTACAAATGGTGTTTTTGGATTAGATATAGAGGAATTTCCTTTATATTTAGCAGAAATGAATATTCTAATGAGGATGTTACCTCTTATTATCAACGAAAAATATAACAACCCAATTGATAAAAAAATCAAAGTTTTTAAAACCCGAGATTCCATATCTGAATTTATGGATACAGCTTTGAGAAATACATTTAATGATATGAATATCGCATTTCATAAAAGCGCTGGGCAAATGTCCTTATTTAGTCAGGAATTAAATTTGGGTTATACAAGCTACGTCAGAAATGAAGATGACTTACAGGAGATGAAAAAGAGTCTTGAAAATCAATCAGAAGTCCCAAGACGACGATTTGATTATGTTATCGGCAATCCACCATACGTTTCTTATAATGAGTGTGCAAAGCAAGGAGTCCTCATCTTTGACCTTATGAAAAAAGGGAAAGCCAAGTTAAGCGATATCTATGGTGTAAATCTGCATAGCAGACCAAACAATAAGAAAAAATATCCGCCAAAACCAAATCTATATTCATTTTTTTTAGCCTTGGGATTAGCTCTTCTCAAAGATGACGGGAAATTATGCTATATCATTCCACAAACTCTCTTGACTGAATCAGACTATGATGTGCTAAGGTATCATTTGTCTGAATTTACAACGATCGAGAAAATTGTAACTTTCCCTAATGCTCTGTTTATAGGGAGAGGTGTGAAACAAAAAAATAAAGTAAACACTTCTAGTCTAATTATAGTCCTACAAAGACGAAGGCCGGGTGATATGCACGAAGTAGAAGTAGTGAATTATCAAAAAAGTGAAGAAAGTATAGATGACATGCTTCAAAACATTTTGGGTAAAAAGAAAGTGACAGTTAAGAAAATCATACAGCAAGAATTACGAAGGAGTGTCCAAAATTGGAGTTTTATTAAACAAGACAAAAATTTCATAGAATTTTACACTCATTACAAAAATAATAGCGAGGATCTCGCAGTTTACTATGACCATATATTATCAAATCATCACTTCAAGAGTAATTTTTACTTTGATGTAGGATTTATTTTAGATAAAAATCTTATGACCTCTTCACCCCAAAGTGATGACGATTATAAGTCTCTCGACTTTAATGGGTTTAAGGGGTACACAAAATACGTACCAAGTTTTTATTACCCTAACGATCAAGCAAAGATTAAACTGCCTAAGAATAGTCAAGGCTTCAAGACGCTAACCCAGCGATACAAAATAGTTTGGAGTAAAGTTTATTCAAAGAGATTCCACTTTACTGATGAGAAAGTATTACCCTCAATGAGTTTTTCTCAGTTTATCGCTTCCGATAATAAAGAAGAACTTATTTATTTATTTTCATTATTGGATTCCAAGGTTAATAAAACAATTTTTCACGAACATTTTGAACTGGAAAATGAGCAATATGGAAGTTTTTTAGTAATAACTCGGATTAAAGATTTCATAAAAGTTCCAAGAATTACTGACAATAATAAACATATCAAAGATTCGGTTATTGGCTTGTCTGAAAAACTCTTGGACTTAGAAAAACCAATACTTGCGGATTTAGTAGACTTTTCAAGTGTTCTGAAGCAAAAATTCGACAAAGTTGGAGTAGAGGGAAACAAAGTCGTACTAGAAAAAGATAGG
Organism: Candidatus Gottesmanbacteria bacterium RIFCSPLOWO2_01_FULL_39_12b; assembly: GCA_001780955.1. GTDB lineage: Bacteria > Patescibacteriota > Microgenomatia > 2-02-FULL-39-11 > 2-02-FULL-39-11 > 01-FULL-39-12b. The sequence goes on from MFJR01000007.1 coordinate 204,196, forward strand.
GAAAAGATGGAGTTACCTATTAAGCGAGATATCTCAATAGTTAGAAAAGTTATCGAAACCAATTTTGGTCAGGATGGTTTTGGTTTTAAAGACAGGGTAATCACTCTTTCCGAGTTTATGTCACTGCCTGTAATAGATTATGATAAACAAAAAGAAATAAAAGAATTTATAGATGATCTCGTATTTTGTCTCTATTTCAATGTAGATGTTCCTAAAAACAAACTCTCTGCCGCTAAATTCGTTAGATCTCTCTGTCTGAAAAATAAATTCTACAAGCAAATATCCATAAATTGATAAAAACTTGATTAAGTAAAAGAATACGAAAAACAAATTAATCAGTTAATTTATAAACTCTACGGCCTCACGCCGGAAGAAATAGCAGTTGTGGAGGGGAAAACTAATTGTTTATAAGGTAAATTAGAAGGAGGAAAATTATGGGTAACGAAATAATTAGAACAACTAAGGTTGCTATTTTTCAAAACAAGAAAATTAGAAAAACCATTTACAGAAATGAGTGGTGGTTTTCTATCGTAGATATTGTTGATGTGTTAACGGAAAGCGATAGACCTAGAAAATATTGGAGCGATTTAAAGAAGAAACTAGTCAATGAGGGTTATTCTGAAGTGTCCGAAAAAATCGGACAGTTGAAATTGTTAGCTCCTGACGGAAAAATGAGAGAGACAGATTGCGCAAATACAGAAACAATATTTCGCATTATTCAATCTATTCCATCGCCCAAGACAGAACCATTGAAAAGATGGTTGGCAAGGGTAGGATACGAAAGAATACAGGAAATTGAAAATCCTGAACTTGCTACCAAAAGAACAAGAGCGCTTTATAAACTCAAAGGTTATCCAGAAGATTGGATTGAAAAGCGGATGAGAGGGATTTTCATTCGTGAAGAATTGACTGATGAGTGGAAGAAAAGAGGAGCAAAAATAGATAAAGATTATGAAATATTAACTGCAGAAATTTCCAAAGCAACTTTTGGCTTAATTCCAAGCGAGTATAAAAAGCTTAAAGGGTTAAGGCGCGAAAATCTGCGTGATCATATGGATGATTTTGAGCTGATATTTACCATGTTGGGTGAGAGATCAACAACAGAAATTCATCGTACAGAAAATTCACATGGTATACCAAAACTTAAATCCGATGCCAAAGCGGGTGGAGATATTGCCGGAGGAGCCAGAAGAAAGTTAGAAAAACGACTTGGAAGATCAATCGTTTCCCAAAATAATTACCTGCCGAAGAAAACTAAAATGCTTAAAAAATGAAATATTTAGATTTGTCACTCCTCCAGAGGCGGGCAGGCACGCCGGAGGAAATAAAAATTGTGGAAAATTCGAGTAAAAAATAAATTTATGTCCCAATATTACAATCCAAACAGAAAAAGGAATTTATATGATAAAAATTCAAAAGGTATTTGCGAAAAGAGGGGACGGTTCTCTTTTGAGCACATAATTAGTAAAAATAGATACGATGATTGTATGTCTAGAACAGCAAGACTCATTTTATCTCAAAGTTTTTACCATATAATAACCAGAGGTAATAATAGAAATACTGTTTTCAGGATTGAGGCTGATTATCTGTATTTTCTTGATCTGATAGCTAAGTATAAGAAGGAACTACCCTTTAATATCTACCACTACTGTTTGATGCCGAATCACGTTCACCTTCTCATTCAAACGAAAAACTCAAAAAACTTTTCCGTGTTTATGAAAAAGTTGAATTTGTCATATTTCCATTACTACAGAAAGCATTACGGATGGATTGGTCATTTTTGGCAAGGAAGATTTAAAAGCCAGACGGTAGGCAAAGACGAATATTTTATTCAGTGTGGGAAATATATTGAACGTAATCCGGTAAGAGCGAAACTTGTCACTAAATCCGAAGAATATCGTTATTCAAGCGCCAGATATTATCTAAAAGGTGAGGTAAATGATTTAATAACCAGAGATTTCATGTATGGAGATCTGGGTAAGACGGAATCAGATAGACAGCTCAAATATCAGGAAATGGTCATTGATGATATTGTTAAGAATAATTATAAGAAGACAGTATGGGGATCAGATAAACAGAGGTATAACGAATCTAAAAAGATAAAATATCACGGGAAGTATGTAAAATAACAACAAAATTACTAAAAGTGAGGCGAAAAGAGAACTGTTCCCTTTGGCTTTTGAGCCGACTGTCGGGATCGAACCGACGACCTACGCTTTACGAAAGCGCCGCTCTTCCAACTGAGCTAAGTCGGCATTGTGTTATTGTAGCAAAATACTTTTAGCTTTGCGACAGTCACTCTCAAGCTGTTTTTTGAAATCAATTAGGTTTCCGAACTTCTTAACCGGTCGGATATAATCTAAGACTTGAAAAGATACCTCTTGACCGTAAATAGCTTTAGTAAAATCAAAAACGAATATTTCCAGGATATTATTTTTTTCTTTTAAGATTAATCTTGGGCCATAATAAAGAGCTCCGTGATAAAGTTTGCCTCCGATTTTCATCTTGCAGGCATAGACACCTTCTTTTTTTCCGGTAAGCAAGTATGGTTGATCCAAATTCAAGGTTGGATAACCCAAGGTTCGACCCAACTTTTTACCTTCTATGACTTTGGCTTTTAGCCAGATTTTATCCAGAGACATATTTAATTTTTTGTACCCAATCTTTTATCGATCTCACTAATTCTTCTTCATGATCTAAAAAGCTGTGATGGGCATGGGAGATGATCTGGGTGGAGAAATTCTTTGATTTGGAATGCTTTTTAAGCAGACTCAGGCATTGATCAGTTGGTTTTCCCACCGAAAAGTCATTTTCGGGGAAGATCGCGATCATCGGAAGGGAGATTTCTTCAAAATATTTAAATCCTCTTTCGGGATGAGAATAATTAAAAAGATGGAAGTTGCTGTCAACCTTACCCCAATTATAAAAGGTGGCCGCGCTAACCGGACAATTACTCCAAAGAGTTACCGGCATGAGGTTTCTTCCTTTACCGCAGTCAAGCAGTTTTTTCGATAAACTTAGATTTTTCTCGTAGTCTTCTACGTATGCCTCGAAAGAGTATGCAAAATCCGATGGGCTGATGAGAATCAAACCCTTTACAATTCCCGGCTTTTTCTGATAATAATACCAAACGATTTTTTGAGGAGTACTGTGCTGCTGTAAATATATTTTTTTAAATCCCTGCTCGTAAGCCAGGTTAACCCAGACATCAATATCGTAAACGCAGTCTTCAAAAATATCGAAAGCTGAGCCCATCTGTATGTATTCGAAACCACTGGCCGACTTTCTCATCAGATCAACAATATAACTTCTTCCTCTATGAGATGCGGTCATAAAAGCGATATTTTCTTTGGGGAAATTTTCTGCCATGGTTTGGATAAAGTGATTCTGGAGGAAATCTCCCTCTTTACCGTGGAAATGAAGAATGACGGTATCTGTTTTTTTAGCAGGAGAAAATAAAATGGCGTCCAGCTCAAATCCGTCCTGTGTCTGTCTTTTGAATACTTGTGCGTTACTTTTCATGAGTAGTATTGTACTTTTCCCGTCTTACTCCGATCCCGATTTAATCGGGAGCGGGTGAGGGGAATCGGACCCCCGCCTCATCCTTGGGAAGGACGTATCCTACCATTGGACCACACCCGCATTAAGAAATAATTCGTTTTATTGTTAATTTTAGTATAGCCCATTTTCATTTGCACTCAAAACATCCTGAAATATGTTCAGGATGATGAACTTGTTTAATCTAAGACTTACTACTACCTTGGCAAGGTTAAAACGTTTCCCGAATGAATGACGTTTGGGTTTACCAGGCTGTTGGCACGAGCAATTCTCACCCAGGCGTAACCGTCGTTGTATTGAGATACGGCAATCTGCCACAAATTATCTCCCGGTTTAACGGTATATGTTTTTTCAGGCCCGGTGGCTGTTGAAGACGTACTGCCGTTTTCCAGCTTTATAATATCTGCTTTCGGGATCGACAATTGTTGTCCTTCCTTAATTAGGTTCGGATCAGAAAGATTATTTTCACGGGCTATGGTGATCCAGTTATATCCTGACTGATAATATTTTTCGGCAATAGTCCATAAACTCTCGTTTTTAGCCACCGTATGTTTAATGGGTAATAAGGTAATCTCTTTTTTTACCTCTTCTTTTGTTGTCTCGGTAGTTAGAGTTTGCTCTGTTTTATTTTTTGAAAAATAGTTAAACATCAATAGTCCGGAGACGATGACCACCAGAAATCCTAGTGTTATTGAGATATAAGACTCGGGAAAATTGATCTCTTTAAGATATTTTTTCCACATGAAGAATTTCCTCCTTTCCGGGCAGAACGTAATAAATTTTCTTAGAAAATTTCAACGTTCTAGTCGCGTTTAAATTTTTTATAAAATTTATTACGCGACAGAATTAATTTAATTTTCAAAGAAAACTTCGGGAGCAGATTATTATTTTATTATTGCAACGTTGACCTGCTCTAGCAGATCTTACGTTGCGGGCTCGACCGGATTCGAACCGGCGATCTTCGCCTCGACAGGGCGACATGTTAACCGCTACACCACGAGCCCCGATTGAATCGGGGTAAACCCTTTCCGGATAATATCAGATGATTGCAGGGTGGTCAAGGAGTGTGCTAAACTCTTTATCCATATATGACTAATCAGGAAGTGGCTAAACTTCTAAGAAATGTCGCCGCCGTATATCTACTGACTGGTGAAAATAGATTCAAGATTATTGCTTACGAGAAAGCGGCCGATTCTATCCAAAATAGCCCCGTAGAAATCCAAGATCTGTGGCGGGAAGGTAAATTATCTTCTCTGTCCGGGCTTGGTCCGGCAATCAATTCCCATCTTGATGAGCTTTTCCGGAAAGGGGAAGTAAAACACTTCAAGAGAGTACTAAAACGCGTATCTGAATCAATCTTCCCCTTATTAGATATACCTGGTTTTGGTCCTAAAAAGGCAAGCAAACTGGTTTCTGAGCTTAAGTTAAAAGAGGCTAAGACCGTAGTAGACAGCTTACTGAAGGCAGCTAAACAGGGAAGGATAGCGGTGGTAGAAGGATTTGGTACAAAGTCACAGGAAGATATAATCGAGGCTATAAAACGCTTTAAAAAGGGCCAGATCAAAGAAAATAGAATACTTTTGTCCTCTGCCTGGAATACGGCTGACGAAGTGATTCAATATTTAAAGGAGTTCAAGGGAGTATTAGACGTGCAGCCTTTAGGAAGTTTAAGGAGAAAAGTGGCTACGATCGGAGATATAGATATTGCGGTAGCTACCAATGATCCCGAGGGCGTCATTAATTGGTTTGTAAAGAATCCCAAAGTTAATAAAATAATTGACCAGGGACAAAGTGGAGCCACGGTCATACTTGAAAATGGAAGACAGATTGATTTGCGTGTGCAGATACCGGAAAGATTCGGGACGATGTTGCAATACTTTACCGGAAGTAAAAACCATAATATTCGTTTACGGGAGCTTGCTTTAAAAAAAGGTTTGTCCTTATCCGAATATGGGATTAAGCCCATAGACAATAGTCAAAAATCTCGACCAAAGGCCGATCGTCCTCAGGACGAAAAATTAAAAATTCATGAATACGCACGGGAAAAGGAACTTTATCAGGCATTAGGACTTTCATGGATACCTCCGGAACTGAGAGAGGATAGCGGAGAAATTGAAGCTGCCCTTCTCCGCCAGCCGGCGGATCAGGGTAAACTGCCCGGACTGCCTAAACTAGTAGAATTAAAAGATATTAAAGGAGATTTACATCTTCATACAAGTTATAACCTAGAACCCTCGCACGACTTGGGTACTTCGCCGCTAGAAGATATTCTTAATTTAGCAACGGATTTAGGTTATGAATATATTGGTCTAAGCGATCATAATCCGAGTTATTCCAATCATAGTGAAAGTCAGATAGTGAACATCCTGATGCAACGCAGGCAGAAATATGAACAAATTTTAGAGTCAACAAAAAGTACTCGAGTAAATTTGTTCATCATGCTGGAGGTTGATATTCTTCCTGATGGTCAATTACCTATTCCTGATAAGGCTTTTTCTTATCTTGATGCGATAATCGTTTCTATTCATAGCAGTTTTCACCTGGATAGAGAAGCGATGACCAAGCGGGTCATTAAAGGTTTATACCATCCAAAAGCTAAAATACTTGCCCATCCAAGCGGAAGACTACTGGGTCAAAGACAGGGTTACGAGGTTGAATGGTCTAAACTTTTTAACTTCTGTAGAACCAATAATAAAGCGATTGAGATAAATGCCCATCCAGTACGTCTTGATTTACCGGACATACTCGTGCGTCAAGCAATCGAGGCTAAAGTTAAATTAATTATAAATACTGATAGTCATAAGGCTACAGACATGAATCTTATGCCTTATGGTGTGTATGTGGCCCAGAGAGGATGGTCGACAAATAATGACATTCTGAATACTTTACCGTATAATAAGATAAAAGAATGGTTATTTAATTAAAAAGATTAAAAGGAGGTGAATCTATGTTAAGTTTTCTGCTATTGCCCATCGCGATTCTGGCATTAATCGCTTTGTATATCTGGAGTCTTTATAATGATTTGACTACAGGAAAGATACGCGTCAAAGAGGCTTGGAGCCAAATTGAGGTGCAGCTGAAAAGACGGGCTGATTTAATTCCTAACCTGGTGGAAACGGTCAAAGGATACGCAAAACATGAAAAAAGCGTTTTTGAAAATGTGACTAAAGCCAGAAGTGCTTTAATGAAAGCGACTGGTCCAGGAGAGAAGGCGGCCGCCAATAATATGCTTGGAGACGCGCTTAAGAGTTTATTTGCGGTTGCGGAAAATTATCCGCAGCTTAAAGCAAGCGATAATTTTACGGAGTTACAAAGAGAGTTAGAGGACACGGAAGATAAAGTAGCCTACGCCCGCCAATTTTATACGACAGCGGTGAGTGAATACAATACGAAGTTACAGATATTTCCAAATGTATTACTGGCTAAAAACTTAGGATTTGTTCCGGAAGAATTTTTTGAAGCAAGTGATGAGGATAAAAAGAAAGTAGTTGTCAAATTTGAATAGTATGTCTCTTTCCGTTTATTCGCAAATACAAGCCAATAAAACCAGGACGTGGGTCATCATGTTCTTTTTTACAATTTTTATCGCCACCGTTGCCTATGTTTTGGGAAACGCTTCGGGCTACGGTTCTTCTTGGACCGGAATTGCCTTAATTTTTTCGGGCCTGATAAGCCTGGGCAGTTATTATTATGGTGATCGTTTGGTCCTTAGTATGTCTGGAGCCCATCCTGCCGATAGGAAAAAAGATTTTGATTTATGGACGGTATCAGAAAATTTAGCCATTGCTTCAGGAATACCCAAACCCAAGGTGTATATCATCGAAGATTCCGCCCCTAACGCTTTTGCCACGGGTAGAGATCCTCATCACGCCGTCATTTGTGCTACACGCGGACTCCTGGATAAACTTAACCGAAGCGAATTAGAAGGGGTTATTTCACACGAGTTATCACATATCCAAAACTATGATACCAGGTTAATGGCAGTCATATCTATTTTAGTAGGCAGTGTTGCCTTTTTATCTGACTGGTTTATGAGGTCTCTCTGGTGGGGAAGTAACGCAAGAAATAGAAATGATAGAGAGGGTGGAAGGTCATTAATCTTAGTCTTAGGTATCATTTTTGCCATTCTTTCTCCTCTGATTGCCACCATTATCCAACTGGCATTATCCAGACGCCGGGAATTTTTAGCAGATGCCTCCGGAGTACTGCTTACCAGAAACCCTCAAGGACTTGCCTGCGCCCTTTCAAAAATATCAGCAGATCGTGAAGTGTTGGAAGCGGCAACCAACGCCACCGCCCATCTCTACATTATCAATCCTTTTAAGGGGAAAAACTTTGGATCCTGGTTCGCCGGATTATTTGATACTCATCCGCCCATTGAAGAAAGAATCAAAATCCTGCGATCAATGTAACCTTTATGGTTATACCTCCTGTAATTATCGGGAAAATGATTTCATTTGTCAGTCAACGGTTAAATATTGGCACGGGAGAAACTTGGCCGGGAGAAGTTGCCCTAAAA
>MFJR01000007.1:212306-252163 GCA_001780955.1 Candidatus Gottesmanbacteria bacterium RIFCSPLOWO2_01_FULL_39_12b
ATTGCCGGTACCAATGGCAAGACGACAACCTCTTTGATGATAAAGAGAGTTTTAGAAAAAAAAGGATTTCGGGTAATTCATAATGAAAGCGGGGCCAATTTACTTAACGGGTTAGTCTCGTCTTTTATTAAAAAAACGGGCTGGCGGGGTACAATAAAAGCAGATTTTGCCGTTCTAGAAGTCGACGAAAACTCTTTGCCAATAATATTAGACAGTTTTACCCCTAAAGTTTTGATAATGCTAAATCTCTTCCGTGACCAATTGGATCGTTATGGTGAGGTCGATGTGATAGCGGATAAATGGCAAAAAGCGTTAAATAAAATAGCAGGCGATACGACGATTATCGTTAACGCCGATGATCCCTTAATTGCTCATTTGGGTAGATTATCAAGAGCAAAAATATTATATTTTGGACTTGAAGAACCAAAATCATTCCAGAAGAATTTAGAACATGCAACTGATTCAATTTTTTGTCTAAACTGCGGTCACAGATTAAGTTATAAAGGAATCTATTTTTCTCATTTGGGACTTTGGCACTGCCAGAAATGCGGTTCAAAACGCCCAAAAGTAAATTTGTCAACATGGGATTCTGTTCTTCCCGGTTTATACAACCGTTATAATACTTTAGCTGGAGTTGCAGCTTTGAAATCTTTAGGGATCAGTGAGAAAGAAATTAAACAGGGGTTAAAGGATTTTATTCCCGCCTTCGGTAGACAGGAGGAGATTGAAATTCAGGGCAAAAAGATAAAAATATTTTTAGCAAAAAATCCCACCGGATTTAACGAAACTTTAAAAACCGTTATTAGTCTAGGCGGTAAACAACTTCTCATAGTACTTAACGACCAGATTCCTGACGGTCGTGATGTCAGCTGGATCTGGGATGTAGATTTTGAAATGCTTCCGTCGTTTATAAACCCTGTAGTCAGTGGAGATCGAGCATATGATCTGGCAGTTAGATTAAAATATTCCAGACCCGCGCAAACACCGATTATTATTTATGAAAACCTTAGTAGAGCATTAGATTTTTGTATTCATCATGTAAATCAAAAGGACCCATTGTATATTTTAGCAACCTACTCTGCAATGTTAGAAGTCAGGAAAATTCTTAGCGGACGAAAAATACTCTAAACTATGAACTATGAATTAAAAATTGCCTGGTTATATCCGGATTTAATGAGTACCTACGGGGACAGGGGAAACGTAATTATCCTGCAAAAGCGCTGTCAGTTTCGAGGGATTGAGGTGAATATAGAAAATATTACTCTCGAAACTCCTTTATCTAAATTAAAAAGTTGCAGTCTAGTCTTTATGGGCGGAGCGCAGGATCGGCAGCAGAAAATTGTCAGTCTGGATTTTCTTAAAAAGAAATCCTATGCCGTTTCTGAAATGATTAATATTGGAATCCCAGCCTTATTTGTCTGCGCTGCCTATCAATTTGCAGGTCATTATTACCGTCCCTATCAAGGTGATGATATTCCGGGAGCAGGTATATTTGACTTAATAACCGAGCATCAAGGTAATCAAGCGAAAAGATTAACCGGAAATGTTGCTGCAGAATTAGTCAACCCTTCCGGGCTTAACGGGAAAACAATTGTCGGTTTTGAAAATCACGGCGGTAGAACAAAATTGGGAGCAAAGACTAAGCCTTTGGCTAAAGTGCTTAAGGGATATGGAAATAACGGAAGTGACGGTTATGAAGGCGCAGTTTATAAAAACGCCATTGGAAGTTATTTCCATGGCCCAATCTTGCCGAAAAATCCTCATCTGGCGGATTGGTTAATCGCTAAAGCTTTAGAGGTAAAATACAAAGAAAAAGCATATTTAAAGCCTCTTGACGACGCTCTGGAAAATCAAGCCCATAATTTCATGCTGAAAAAACTGGTGCATAGGTCAGTTTGGGGAATTGACAGAAAAAGTATGTTAGGATAGGATGCGAGTTACGGAGGATAGGTATGCCTAAAGATGCAATAAAAGAAACTCTTGCCAGGGTTAAAAAAGATAAGGTCAGTTTTGTTGATTTACAGTTCAGCGATTTTTTAGGAACGATCAAAAACTCCACCATTCCTTCTTATAATTTACCGGAGGCTTTAGAAAGAGGTATTTGGATTGACGGTTCTTCTATAGAAGGGTTTGCCAGAATTCACGAGTCTGATATGTTTTTGATGCCGGATCCATCCTCTTATGCCCTGTTACCCTGGAGAAATCACGAAACTGGGGGAAGAGTAGTCCGGTTAATTTGTGATGTCTATAAGCCCAATCATGAGCCGTTTGAAGGAGATCCCAGAAATATTCTTAAGCGCGTTTTAGAAAAAGCTAAGAAGATGAGTTATGAATTTTACGCAGGACCGGAATGTGAGTTTTTTCTTTTCAAAAAAGATGAAAACGGGAAAATTACTAACCAGTCACAGGGTAACGGTTTTTACTTTAATCTGATAATGGATGAAAGTTACGGAATAAAAAGAGAAATAATGGAAGCCTTAGAAGCCATGGGAATTGTTACCGAGACCAGTACTTACGAAGTTGCCGATAATCAGCATGAGATAGATATCCGTTATGATAAGGCCTTAAAAACGGCAGATAATACGCTGACCCTAAAAATGGCGGCTAAATTCATCGCTCATAAGCATGGATACTATGCGACATTTATGCCCAAACCGTTTTACGGAATAAACGGCAGCGGCATGCATACGCATCAGAGTCTTTGGAAAAACGGAAAAAACGCTTTTTATGACAAAGGAGACAAATATGGCCTATCTAAAATTGCTTATCAGTTTCTGGCGGGGCAATTGACTTATGCCCGTGAAATAGCCGGTGTATTTGCTCCTACTGTTAATTCATATAAAAGACTGACTCCCGGATTTGAAGCGCCAGCCTATGTCTGCTGGGCCAGAATCAATAGATCAGCTTTAATCAGGATACCTCAAATTTCCAAAGGATACGAGGATAGAGCAACCAGAATTGAGATACGCTGTCCGGATCCGTCAGGTAATCCCTATTTAACTTTAGCCGTATTACTTGAGAGCGGGCTTGAAGGAATTAAAAAGGGTTTGAAAGCGCCCAGTCCCGTGGAAGAAAACCTGTTTGAGTTTGACGATGCCAAGCTCTCAAAGTATTACATCACCAAATTGCCCGCAAGCCTTAGGGAAGCAATGATTGAAATCGAAAAGGGGAAAATAGTACGGGAAGTATTCGGCGAATATACTTGGGGCAGATATCTCGAAGCCAAAAAAGAAGAATGGGATGATTTCCGGACACACGTAACCGATTGGGAGGTTGCGCGTTATCTGCCGACTCTGTAAAATTGGGATATGAGCTCGGCAAAAATAATTTCTCTTGATCAGGTTAAACACATAGCCAATCTAGCCAGACTTCCGATAAAAGAGGAAGATTTAACTAAATTCCAAAAAGAACTTACCGCAATTCTTGACCTATTCAGTAAGATTAATGAAATAGATACAAAAGGAATAGTTCCCACCAGTCAAGTAACGGGACTTGAGAATGTTATAAGAAGTGATGAAGTAAAAACCTCTTTATCTCAAAAAACGGTTTTATCCAATGCCCCGAAAACAAACAACGGTTATTTCGTAGTTGAATCTGTTTTTGATTGATTATGTTACTTGATAAAAGTATTAAAGAATTATCCGAAGGGTTAAAAAAGAGAGATTTTTCATCGGAAGAAATCGTACTTGAATGTTTCGAAAATATAGAGAAACATAATAAAGAGATCAATGCGTTTATTACCGTTATCGAAAAAAAAGAGGCGATAAAACAGGCAAAAGACAAGGACAAGAAGCTTTCTGACGATATAAATCCTTTGTACGGATTGCCTTTCGTTTTAAAGGATTCTTATCTAACATCAGGAATTTTGACTACCTCCGCTTCAAAGGTACTCGGTAATCATATTGGTCAATATAACGCTACTGTATATCAAAAACTGTTGGACGCGGGGGGTATTTTGATAGGCAAGATGAATATGGATGCCTGGGGGCACGGAGGAAGCAGTGAAAATACCGACTTTGATCCAGTTAAAAATCCCTGGAATACTAACAGGGTTGCAGGAGGATCAAGCGGGGGACCGGCGGCAGCTATTGCCTGCCGCATGGCCGTTTTTGCCATCGGTGAGGATACGGGTGGCTCTATCCGCAATCCCTCAGCCTGGTGCAATATAGCCGGATTAAAAGTTACCTACGGAAGGGTAAGCAGATATGGATGTATTGCTTATGCTTCTTCTTTTGACACCGTAGGACCGATGGCAAAAACGGTCGAAGATTGCGCTTATGTATTAAAGACTATAGCAGGTCACGATGTTTTAGACGCCACGTCTTCTTCCCGGCCGGTCCCTGATTATGTTAAGGAAGCCAACAAAAATTTGCCATTAACAGTTATTGGTTTACCAAAAGAATTTTTTAGAGAAGGATTGGACGAAGAAATTAAAAAAAGTATCGGTGAGGCGGTAAAAGTTTTTCAAAGTTTAGGTTTAAAAATCAAAGAAATTTCCATGCCCATGCTCGAAATGAGTATTCCGGTGTATTACTTGATCGGACCTTCTGAAACCAGTTCTAATCTGGCTCGTTATGACGGTGTAAGGTATGGGAATACAAGAGATAATTTTACACGCGAAACGATGAGAAGAATTATGCTGGGAACTTATGCTTTATCGGCAGGTTATTACGATGCTTATTATAAGAAAGCCCAAGCCGTGAGAACGCTTTTAATCAAGGAGTATGAAAAAGCATTGAATGAATGTGATGTTTTACTGATGCCGGTGAATCCAACCCCGCCTCCTAAAATAGGAGAATTGATTAGTGATCCGGTGAAAAATCTTCTGGCCGATATTTTTACAACGAGCCAAAATCCGGTCGGTGTGCCATCTCTTGCGTTACCTTGCGGTTTTACAAATTCAGGACTACCCATCGGGATGCAGATAGTCGGAAAAATGTATTCAGAAGCGCTTCTATTGCAGTTAGGTCATCATTTTCAAAAAAAAATTGATTGGCACACGAGAAAACCTAACTTATGAGTGATAACAATAAATTTTATCTCAAAGATTCAAATAAATATATTGGGAAAGAAGTAACGGTTAAGGGTTGGGTTTTTAACATAAGATCCAGCGGGTCAATAGTATTTTTACATTTGAGAGACGGGAGTGGATTTATTCAGGCAACGGTTATTAAGGGTGAGTTAACGGTTAAGGATTTTACTGAAGTTCAGAAGATAACGCTGGAAACCGCTGTCGAAGTAAAAGGATTATTGAGGGAAGAAAAAAGAGCTCCGGGTGGATATGAAATTACAGTTAAGAAGGTTCAAATCATATCTTTGGCACAAGAAGAATATCCGATTGGTAAAAAGGAACACGGGCCTGATTTCCTGCTTACTCACAGGCACTTGTGGTTAAGAAGCCGTAGACAGTGGGCGATTTTACAGATTAGGAATGAAGTAATCAAATCCATAAATGAATTTTTACTGAAGGATAATTTTATCAGGATTGATAGTCCTATGATTACTCCGTCAGCTTGTGAAGGAACGACGACTCTTTTTGAAATTGATTATTTCGGAGAAAAGGCGTTTTTATCACAATCAGGACAATTGTATTTGGAAGCGGCAATTTACTCAGTGGGCCGGTGTTATGACTTTAACCCTGTACTTAGGGCAGAAAAATCCAAAACAAGAAGACACTTAATCGAATTCTGGATGATGGATGCCGAGGCGGCTTTTGTTGATTTTGGGGAAATATTGGAAATTCAGGAAGAACTTATATTATATATTTTGAATCATGTGATAAATAACTGCAGAAATAAGCTTAAATTGCTTGAGCGTAATTCTGAGATACTCACTATGATAAAATCGCCATTTCCAAGAATTACTTATAAAGAAGCGATTAAACAACTGCAAAAATTGGGTTCTGATATAAAATACGGAACGGATTTAGGCAACGACGATGAGACATGTCTTATGAATCACTATAAACAGCCTATATTTGTTACTCACTTCCCCGCAGAGATCAAAGCTTTTTACTGTAAAAAAGATGAAGTAGACAACAGTCTTGCACTTTCCGCTGATCTTTTAGCTCCGGAAGGATACGGAGAGATCACTGGAGGCGGACAGCGGGAAGAGGATTACCAGTTATTGCTTAAGAACATTAAGAAACATAAGTACGACATTGCCGACTACGAATGGTATCTGGATCTTAGAAAATACGGCAGCGTTCCGCATAGCGGTTTTGGTCTGGGTCTTGAAAGACTGGTTGCCTGGATTTGTAAGTTAGATCACGTCAGAGAAACGATTCCGTTTCCGAGGATGTTGGAAAGGTTTAGACCGTGATAGAAGCGAATAATTTTGAAGTAATTATAGGACTTGAAATCCATGTAGAGTTAAAGACCAAGTCCAAGATGTTTTGTGGTTGCGATGCTAATTGGTTCGGTAAAGAGCCGAACACTCTTTGTTGCCCCGTTTGTCTGGGACTTCCGGGAGCTTTGCCGGTTCCAAATAAAAAAGCGGTTGAGTGGTGTGTCATGCTGGGATTGGCATTAGACTGTGTGATACCCGAGTTTAGTAAGTTTGACAGGAAGAATTATTTTTATCCCGATCTGCCGAAGGGATACCAGATAAGCCAGTATGATAAACCGTTTGCGATTAATGGTCACCTTGTCATTCCGAGTGAACGAAGTGAATCGAGGAATCTAGCGACCAAAGGGAGCGCTTCGCTAGATTTCTCCCGACGATTAGATCGGGGTCGAAATGACAACCTGAGGAAAATATGTATAAGGAGAGTGCATATGGAAGAAGATACAGGAAAATTAATTCATGCAATTGTTAATGGAGAGAAATGCACTCTTATTGATTTCAATAGAAGCGGGGTGCCACTTGTAGAGATCGTGACGGAACCGGATATCAGAAGCAGTGAGGAAGCTAGAAGTTTTTTGAAGAAACTGCATCAGATTGTCCGATATTTGGGCATTTCGGACGCGGATATGGAAAAAGGGAGCATGAGGTTGGAACCGAATATCTCCGTTCGAAAACTGCAAAGCGGCAAAGACACACCCTTGGAATTACCTTCTTACAAAGTGGAAGTGAAGAATATTAATTCCTTCTCTTTTGCCAAAAAAGCGATTGATTACGAGATAGAGAGACATATTAATTTGTTAACAAAAGGAGAAATTCCTAAACAGGAAACGAGAGGTTGGGACGAGAAAAAAGGAATTACTTATTCCCAGAGGAGTAAGGAAGAAGCCCATGACTATCGCTATTTTCCCGAGCCGGATATCCCGCCCATAAGATGGGCGACAAATTTCATCCGCCAGCTGGCGGATCAAATACCGGAATTACCGGATAAAAAATTAGAAAGATTTATGAAAGAGTTCGGGTTGAGTGAGTATGACGTGACGATATTGACGGATGATAAAGATATAGCTGATTATTACGAAAGAGCAGTTTCGGTATCAAGAGGGGTCAGACCTTCAAGTAATTCAAGGTCTGACCCCAATGCAAAGGTTATTGCGAACTGGATAATTAATAAAAAAGCAGATATAAATAAGACATCACCAGAAGAGTTGGTAAAGTTGATAACACAACAGAATCAGAAAGTGAATATTACTGAAGAGGAATTAGTGAAAGTAATAAAAAAGATAATTGAAGCAAATCCAAAGGCTGTGGCCGATTATAAATCAGGCAAGGAACAAGCTCTAATGTTTTTAGTGGGACAGGTGATGAGGGAAACAAAAGGGAAGGTAGGAGCTGAGTTTGTCAAAAAAGTTATATTAAAACTATTGTAAATCCAGAGCGTTAGAATAATCCCTAATTTCCTACGGGTTGTTAGAAGGGCTTTCTGACGCAATACATACTTGATTTCTCCCATCTTTTTTTGCCTTGTATAGTGCATCGTCAGCTTTTATTAATAAAACCTGTTCAGATTCAACTCTCACGGTAGGAAAACTAGCTATACCTATACTTAAGGTACTACCGGGATTATCGTCGGTGTCATTATTTTTAGGGAGGCGTTCTCTCATAGCTTGAAGAATTTTTTGTGCCAGAGTCGTTGCACCAGCTGTATCAGTATCAGGAAGAATAATGGCAAACTCTTCTCCTCCATAACGGGCTACAAGATCAGTTTGTCTTACATTGTCACATAATATCCTTGCAACTTGTTCTAATCTTTCATCTCCTGCCGGATGTCCAAAGGTGTCATTGAATCTTTTAAAAAAGTCCAAATCCGCCATTATTAATGAAATAGGACGATTAGATCTTCTTGCTTGATTAAATTGATCAGCAAGTCTTTCGAAAAATACTCTTCTATTAAACAACCCAGTTAGATGATCTGTTGTAGCCAGGCGGTTAAGATCGTTAATAAGGGCAGACATATTGATTGCCTGGCTCAGTTGCTCGCCAAACGCAAAGACATTTTCACCATCTCCCTCGTTGAAAAAACCTTCATGTGAGCTGTTTGCGCTTAAGATACCAATGGTTTTTCCTTTTACAATGATTGGAATGCCTACGTATGATTTAATTGGTAGTTCCCCGTCTCTGGTTGTATCTTTCCACCCTTTGTGTTGTGAAGTGTCGGGGATGACTAACATTTTACCTGTTTTTGCAATTTGATTAAGAGGTTCAGCATCCTCGATTTTTTCTATTGATGGTTCACGTTCAATTACTTGACCATTCCCATCGTATCCCCAACTCATATTAAATATCCGATTCTTGTCTATAAACATTATATTGGCTGTTTCAACGTCAATAATATTCGGTAACAATCGTTTCGTTTGATCAAGAATTATATCCAGTGAATGATCTCTAGTTAGAATTTCTGAAGTTTTCCGAAGTGCTTCGTCTCGTTTTTCTTTGGTGACATCTTGAATACCCAATTCAACGACAGTGGGTTTTCCTCGCTTTATAATAAGATGGGGAAATAATCTGACTGTTTTTTTCCTACCTGATTTGGTTATTATTTTTACTTCTGGAGGATTAACTACAGATAAGGGTTTATGATGAGAGAAAGCCCGTGCGGCAGAAATTGTGGTTTCAAATATTTTGTGAAGATATCCTTTTCTGTCTTTAATCGTTCTATCATTGAGTATTTCGTCTACATCTCTACCTACAAGGGTTTCGTTTCCAGTTAAACCATATTCAACTAAAGCAGCAGGATTAGCTCTTGTAATCTTACGATCTCTTGGATTTACCATTATATGCGGTATAGGATCTCTTACTCTATAACGATTTTCTGCAAATTTTACTGGTGGTTCAGAAGTTAAAGAAGGAACTGTTTCACTCATCATAAGTTTCAAAAGTAACAGGATTATTATATACTAAATCAACTGAAAGTTTGATATGTCCGATTTTGTACACCTTCACTGTCACACTGAGTATTCTCTTCTGGATGGCTTGGCCAAGATTCCGGACTTGCTGCAAAGAGCCAGAGATCTGGGAATGGATTCCTTGGCCATTACCGATCACGGGGCGATGCACGGGGCGATAAAGTTTTTCCTCAAGGCCCGGGAGGCAGGCATAAAGCCAATAATAGGAGTAGAAGCTTATCAGGCGGGAAGAAGCCGGTTTGATAAACAGCAGGGGATAGATCGCGACCAGTTTCATCTGGTGTTATTGGCGGAAAATAATACCGGTTACCAGAATTTGATGAAGCTTGTTACCCATGCCAATCTGGAAGGATACTACTATAAACCAAGAATCGATCTTCAGGTTCTTCGGGATCACAGTGAGGGATTGATCTGTTTATCCGGCTGTTTGAATGGTGAGGTTCCGCACCTACTGATTACTGATCAGGAGGCACAAGCTGAGCGAAAGACCCGCGAATTTATGGAAATTTTTGGCGAAAACCGTTTTTACCTTGAGATCCAGCAGCACTCAAAAATTATCCAGCAAGTTCAGGCTAATGAGAAAATAATCGCTTTATCGCGTAAATTAGGTTTGCCGCTTGTAGCAACTAACGATATTCATTATGTGGATAAAGATGATGCTGAAGCGCAAGAGATTCTACTCTGCGTACAAACTCAGCGGACGATTCTTGAATCCGGAAGGCCTCTCTCCATGATTGATTCACCGGATTTTTATATGAGAAGTCAGGAAGAAATGAAAGGCTTGTTTATCCAGTATCCGGAAGCAATTGAGAATACGGTAAAGATAGCAAATCGATGTAATGTTGAGATAGAGCTGGGAAAATGGATTCTTCCCCATTTTGAGGTTCCGCAGGGAGATACAGCCAATTCTTATCTTAAAAAACTGGCTCATGAGAGACTAAAAAATAGATTTTCTCAGGTCACCCCGAATTTAGGAAACCGTCTCAACTACGAGCTGGAAATAATTTCGCAAAAAGGTTATTCGACCTATTTTCTGATCGTTTCAGATTTTGTCAATTGGGCAAAAGAAAAGGGAATTGCTGTTGGTCCCGGTCGTGGATCAGCCGCTGGCAGTCTGGTTGCGTACTCTTTGGGTATCACAGATCTTGATCCGATAAAACATCTTCTTCCTTTTGAAAGATTTTTAAATCCGGATAGACCTTCACCACCGGATATTGATCTGGATTTTGCCGACGACCGGAGAGATGAGGTAATTGCTTACGTGACCGAAAAATACGGTAACGATAAGGTGGCTCAAATAATTACTTTTGGGACTATGGAAGCCAGGCAAGCCATTCGGGATGTAGGACGTGCTTTGGGAATGCCTTATGCCCAGCCTGACCGGATTGCCAAGCTTATTCCAGCTGGAGCACAAGGTTTTCCTATGTCAATTGATAAAGCAATACAGATCACTCCAGAGTTAACTTATGCCTATCAGAATGAACCCGAAACAAAAAGATTGCTGGATTTAGCCCGTAAACTGGAAGGAGTTGCCCGTCACGCTTCCGTACACGCTGCAGGAATTGTCATCTCAGATAAACCATTAACCGCTTATACTCCATTACAAAAAGAAACCAAAGGCCAAAGAATAATTACCCAATATGATATGTATTGCTTGGATCTTAATGCCGCTGACGGTAAAGCGGTAGGACTTTTGAAGATGGATTTATTAGGACTTCGTAATCTAACAATACTTGAAAATTGCATGAAGTTTGTGCAGCAAAATCGTGATATAAAAATTGATTTACTATCACTTTCTCTGGAAGACCACGATGTTTACAATCTTATTTCTTCGGGTGAGACGACGGGAATATTTCAGATGGAATCAGCCGGTATGAGAAGACTCGCCCGGGATCTCAAACCATCAAAGTTTACTGATATCTCAGCCATGGTAGCTCTATTTAGACCTGGACCGATGGATTGGATACCTTCTTTTATCGAAGCTAAAGCCAATCCGAAAAAAATTAAATACCCGCATCCGGATCTTAAACAAATCTTATCAGAAACTTACGGGATAGCCGTTTATCAGGAGCAATGTATGCAGATTGCGAACCAAATGGCAGGTTATTCTATGGTAGAAGCCGATAAACTGAGGATGGCAATCGGTAAGAAAAAACCGGAATACATGAAGAAAGAAAAAGCCAAATTTATAAGCGGATGTGTGAAAAAAGGATACACAAAAACGGTAGCCGAAAATATTTTTTCCCTGATAGAGAAATTCGTCGGTTACGGTTTTAATAAAGCCCATTCTGCTTCCTATGCCATGATTGCTTATCAAACGGCTTTCATGAAGGTAAAGTATCCTGTAGAGTTTATGACCGCAGTCTTTATAGCAGAAAGTAGAGGAGTCTCTGGCCCGGCCAGAGACGACAAGATTTCTCAAGCTATTTTAGAATGCCGAAGGATGGATATATACCTACTTCCGCCTGACATCAATACGTCTGAAATCGAGTTTACTATCGAGCAGGATAAAACAAGTAAGTGGGGGGGGAAAATTAGATTCGGATTATCGGCCATAAAAAATGTAGGTTCTGCCGCCATCAATGTCTTGCTTGACGCGAGACTTAAGGAAGGTCCTTTCAAATCATTTACTGACTTTATAAATAGAGTGGACCTGTCAAAAGTTACCCGGAAAACACTTGAGAGTTTAATTAAAGCAGGCGCTATGGACCGGTTTGGTAAACGAGCGGCTTTGCTTGCTTGTTATTCTCAGATAGTAGAAAAAATTCATAAAGCAAAAGCTAAAAAAAATGAGGATCAGGTCAGTTTATTTGCTGAGGATGAAGAGATTAACCTAACAGATAATCTTCCTGAAATTGAAGAGTTGTCAAAAGAAGAATTGTTACTCTTCGAAAAAGAATTATTAGGTTTTTATCTTACCGAACACCCGTTGACTCCTTTACTCCCAACACTTGAAAAAAAGGTAACCCATAGAATTAATACCCTTTCTGAAGCGAAATCAACTGTGATTATAGGCGGATTAATTTCCTCGGTAAAAAAAATCTTTACCAAAAACGGAAACAATGAAATGGCCTTTGTCAAATTAGATGATTTCACAGGGGCGATTGAACTCGTGATATTTCCTTCAGTATTTGAAAGAACGAGATATTTATGGAGGCAAGATGCGGTAATTTTGGTAAAGGGTAATATTAATGAGAGAGAAGACAGATTAACGGTCATAGTTGATGACGCCAAAAATTTAATTTCGGACTCTTGACTTAATTTAAAGGCTAATTTACAATGGAAAACAGTTTTATAATAATTGATAAATGCCGATTAGGAAGCGAATTGCCTTAAGTTTCAAAGAGGGAAGATTAGTTTCAAAAGAGATAAATAAGAATAGCCCTAATGATAAGGATAATAGTCGAGAGAAACTAATTAGAGGTGTCGGTTTGGTCAGTGAGTTGGGATTTGTAATCTCTTTTCCTCTAGTTGGAGGGGTTTTTTTAGGGATATGGCTGGATAAAAGATTTTCGTCTTCACCTAAAATGACCCTTTCTTTTCTTTTTTTAGGGCTGGTAATCGCTTTCTCTAATTTGTTTTTAATAATAAGCGAATTTTCTAAAAAAAAGAAGTAAACAACATGCCTCAACCACACATCTCTCTTTCTGCTGAAAAAATAGGGTCATTATTTGGAATTCCTATCACAAATTCAATATTAATGACCTGGATGACAATGTTATTTCTGACAGTTTTTTCTCTAATGGCAGTTGCCAAGATATCTTTGGTTCCTTCCAATATTCAATCAATGGCTGAGGTTATAATTGATGGATTGTATAATATTTTTAAGAGCGTTGTCGGTGAACATTATATTAAATCTTTTTTTCCTCTTCTGGCAACTATATTTCTTTTTATAGCGGTTGCAAATTGGGGAGGGTTGCTTCCCGGGGTTGGTACGATTGGTTTTCATAGGGAGGTAATCACCGAGGTCGTGGAGGCGAAATCAGAATTTATACCACTTTTTCGAGGTGCCACAGCGGATCTTAACACCACATTAGCGCTTGCTATTATCGCTGTCTTATCTATTCAGTATTTTGGCGTACGTTCTTTGGGAGGCGGGTACTTTAAGAAATTTTTTAATTTCTCAGATCCGATCATGTTTGGAGTAGGTCTTCTGGAAATAGTGTCCGAGATATCCAGAGTTATTTCATTTGCATTTCGTCTTTTTGGTAACATTTTTGCCGGTGAGGTATTGTTAACAGTCATTGCATTTTTGATGCCCCTCATCGCCCCCTTACCATTTTTGGGTCTGGAACTGTTTGTGGGTTTTATTCAAGCGCTGGTTTTTTCCATGCTAACCGCCGTATTTTTGAATATGGCTACTGTTTCACATGACAGTCACTAATTTTTAAATTCGATTTCTGTTAAAATGCGAGTGAGGGGGTGAGTATCATAATATGGACGCAAAAATATTAACCACCGGTTTAACTATTGCCGTGGGAGGTATCGGACCGGCACTGGCAATCGGGATGATCACGGCAAAAGCCGTTGAAGCGATGGGGAGAAATCCGGAAGCATCTTCGGATATCAGAACAGCCATGATTTTAGGCGCTGCTTTTGCTGAAGCTATTGCTATTTACGCACTGGTAATTGCTCTTATTATTAAATTTACATAAGTAACTTAAGTGCCTTAGGTGACCTAAGTGACATAGAAATTTATACATGGAAAAATTAGGTATTGAACCATCATTATTGATTACGCAGATTGTGAATTTCACAATCATGATTTTCATTCTCGGAAAACTTTTGTATAAACCTATACTAAAATCCTTAGAGGACCGGAGGAAAAAAATAGAGGAAGGGCTTTTGTTTACAGAAAAGGCAAAAAAAGAGTTAGAAACAATAGACAAGCGTCATGAAACGGTACTCAATCAGGCCAGAAAAGAAGCAAAAGCCATTTTAGAAGATGCAAAAAAAGACGGGAGGAAGCTAAAAGAAGAAATGTTGACAGAGGGAAAAAATGAGGTTAGCCATTTAAAGCAAAAATTGGAAAAGGAGATGAAAAACAGAGAAGAAGAAATTCAAGCTGAAATGACTTCTCATACAGTTGAGATTGCTGCCGAAATGGTAAAGAGGCTTATTCCAGAGGTGCTTAAAGATGAAAGCCAACATCAACTGATATTGAAACAGTTAGAGCGAATTGAAAAAACCCATGAAAAAAGACAATCATAAACTTCAAGAAGCATTAGATCTGATGAACTTCGATACCACCCATGTTTTTGCTGATGATTTACAGGAATCTATTAAGCTGGCAGTAGAAAAAGCGAAAGGTGAAAAAGCGGCTATGGTTGAAAGTGCATCCACGTTTATTCCTGCCGAAAAACAAAAACTGGAGAATATTTTAGATACCATCTTCAAAAGGAGAATAAGTGTCGATTATTTTGTCAAACCTAGTTTGTTGGGCGGATTTCGTGTAACTGTGGGAGATTGGAAATTGGATGGAACTCTGGCTTGTCAATTAGAAAAAATTCAATCTAAGTTTGGAGTGAAATAATTTATGAGCAGTGGAAGTAAATTAGTTACCAAAATTCTAGAAAAACTGGCGACTTATCAACCAAAAATAGAAGAGCAACTGACGGGGAAAATTATCGCAGTTGCCGATGGGGTTGCTAAAGTTTCAGGTTTATATGGAGTTTCATATCTGGAAATGGTTGAATTCCCGCACGGAGTTTTTGGCGTAGCAATTAATTTGGAAGAAAAACAAGTAGGAGTTATTGTTTTAGGTGACTATTTAAAGCTGCAAGAAGGAGACGAAGTGAAAAATACCGGAAAACTGTTGTCAATTGCAGTAGGAGAAGAATTAATCGGAAGAGTTATAGATCCGATTGGAAATCCTCTGGACGGTAAAGGAGAAATCAGATCAAAAAAAAATTATCCTATAGAAAAAGTAGCCCCGGGTGTGATTGCCCGTCAACCGGTAAATACGTCATTGGCAACAGGGATAAAAGCAATTGACGCTATGATTCCAATCGGTCGGGGACAAAGAGAACTTATAATTGGTGATCGGGGCGTTGGAAAAACTCAAATAGCTTTGGATACGATAATAAACCAAAAAGAGGAAAAAGTTATTTGTATTTATGTGGCCATCGGTCAAAAAGCCTCAAGGGTGGCTCAAGTAATATCTGAGCTGGAGAAAAATCACGCTTTAAGTCACACTATTATAGTAGCAGCAAATGCTTCAGATCCTGCTTCATATCAATATTTGGCTCCATACGCAGGTTGCGCCATCGGTGAATATTTTATGGATTTAGGGCGTGATGCATTGGTAATATATGATGATTTGTCAAAACACGCTTGGGCTTATCGGCAAATATCTTTAATCTTGAGGCGTCCTTCCGGACGAGAGGCCTATCCGGGTGATGTATTTTACCTGCACAGTAGACTTCTGGAAAGAGCTTGCAGATTAAATCAGGAGCATGGAGGGGGATCTTTGACTGCTTTGCCTATTATCGAGACACTGGCTGGAGATCTCTCCTCATATATCCCTACTAACGTAATTTCGATTACCGATGGACAAATTTATTTGGAACCTGACCTATTTTATTCCGGAATGCGACCGGCAATTTCAGTCGGAGCATCAGTTTCCCGGGTGGGTGGTTCTGCACAGATTAAGGCGATGAAACAAGTCGCCGGAAGGTTGCGTCTTGATTTGGCCCAATATAGAGAGTTGGCAGCCTTTGCCCAATTTTCCTCAGATTTGGATGCGGCGACTAAAAATCAAATTGAACGAGGGAGCAGAATGACCCAACTGTTAAAACAGGCAACCTTTAAGCCGATGCAGGTAGAACTACAGATCGCACTTCTTTGGGCAGGAGTTAACGGTTTTTTGGATGATATTGCCACAAATGATATTACCCAATTTGAGACTGAATATCTAGAGTATTTACAAACGAGTGAGAGGAAATTGTTAAAATCCATCAAAGAAGAAAAGAAGTTAAGCGAAGATATAGAAAAAAAACTTAAAAAAGCAGTTGAAGATTTTAAAAAAAGTTGGCAGGTGAAAAAATAATCTATGGCCAGTGAAAGGTTAATAAAAAGGAGAATAAAGTCGGCAAAAAATATTGCCCAAATTACAAAAGCAATGCAAATGGTGGCCGCATCCAAGATGAAACGTGCACAAATTCAAGCGGTTTCCGGTAGGCCATATGCAGAAAAAATTGCGGAGATGGTATTTAAATTTGTAGCCAGAATTGATCAGGAGAAACACCCTCTACTTCAAATTAATAAAGAGGGTAAGACGCTTATTATACTGCTTTCAACCAATAAAGGTCTTTGCGGAGGTTTAAATACAAATTTGCTTCGTACTCTTATAAAATGGTTGACCTCATCGCAACTTTCAGAAAGTGTTTATGTAACCATGGGTAAAAAAGGTGAGGCATTTCTTGTGAGAAGCAATAGACAACTGATAGCTGATTTTTCTACCAACATCCCGTTTACTCAAAATATTCCGGCTCTTACCTCACTGATTACCGAAGGTTATCTGAAAGGTGAATTTAAAGACGTGTATCTAGTTTACAATAACTTTATATCTATTTTACGGCAAGATCCAACTTTTAAGAAGATATTACCCATTTCTGAATTTAGTTTAAACAACAAAGAGCAGTCAGAAGAAGAGAAAAAAACGCTTGATTTTTTAGTTGAACCGTCAATTGACGCAATTCTTGATACGCTCTTATTTCACTATCTTGAGAATCAAATGCGTGATGCAGTCCGCCAGGCAGAAGCGTCTGAACATGTAGCCAGGATGTTTGCCATGAAGAATGCGACAGATAATGCTCATGAATTCATCGATATTTTGTCTTTAGAATATAATAAAGCCAGACAGGAAAAGATAACTTATGAAATTGCCGATATTATAACCGCAAGATTAGGCGTAGAAACATAAAATGAAACAAGATGTAAAAAAATCACCATACGGTAAAATTACTCAAGTTATCGGGCCGGTCGTGGATGTACTTTTTCAGGACACTCCGCCGCCGCTTTATAGTGCGTTATCAGTAAAAAGTGAGGTATTGACTTCCGGAATTTTAACCCTTGAAGTTGCAAGCCACTTAGGTGAAGGATGCGTGAGGACTATTGCTTTGGGACCAACTGACGGTTTAAGAAGAGGTAGTGAGGTAAGCTATACTGGCAGTTATATCAAAGTTCCTGTCGGTAAAAATATTCTGGGAAGAATGTTTAATGTAGTAGGAGAACCGATTGATGGTAAAGCGAAAGTAAAAGTAGAAAAATATTATTCTATCCACCGCGATGCTCCCAAGTTGAAAGATCAGGAAGTAAAAGCAGAAATTTTTGAAACAGGTCTTAAAGTAATTGATTTAATCGCCCCTTTTGTAAAGGGGGGGAAAGTTGCGGTTTTCGGCGGAGCAGGAGTCGGGAAAACAGTCTTAATTCAGGAGTTAATTCGCAATGTAGCTACAGTACACGGAGGTGTATCTGTATTTGTCGGTGTGGGAGAGAGAAGCCGTGAAGGAAATGATTTATGGTTAGAGATGAAGGAAACGGGCGTGATTGAGAAAACCGCGCTTGTTTTTGGACAGATGAATGAACCTCCGGGTTCCCGTTTACGAGTAGCCTTATCCGGCCTTTCAATGGCAGAGTATTTTCGGGATGAAGAAAATCAAGACGTATTACTCTTTATCGATAATATTTTCCGTTTCGCCCAAGCAGGCAGTGAAGTTTCAGCGTTACTGGGGAGGATTCCTTCAGCTGTCGGGTATCAGCCTACGCTCTCAAGTGAAATGGGAGCTTTACAGGAAAGAATTACTTCAACTAAAAAAGGGTCTATCACCTCTGTACAAGCTGTTTACGTACCAGCTGATGATTACACTGATCCGGCTCCGGTTGCCACATTTGCGCATCTTGACGCCAGTATCTCTCTTGAAAGGGTTATTGCCGATCAGGGTTTATATCCGGCTGTTGATCCGCTTTCTTCTAACTCCCGAATACTGGCTCCGGAAATTGTTGGACAAGAACATTATGAGGTGACTCGCGGAGTGCAAAGAGTTTTACAACGATATAAAGAACTCCAGGATATTATTGCCATATTAGGTATGGAAGAACTGTCTGACGAAGACAAGCAGATTGTTTCACGCGCCCGTAAAATGCAAAAATTTTTCTCCCAACCCATGTTTGTTGCTGAACCGTTTACCGCCAAGGAAGGTAAATTTGTCTCGCGTGAAGAAACGGTGCGGGGGTTTAAAGAAATTTTAGAAGGTAAACATGATGATAAACCTGAACAGGCCTTTTATATGATTGGATCAATTGATGAAGTGAAATAAATTATGTCTTCATTTCTTCTCGAGATTATTACACCTGACCGGATTGTATTTACTGATAATGTTGAGATGGTGGTTGTCCCCTCAAGTTCCGGAACACTTGGTATATTACCAAAACATGTTCCACTCTTTGCCTTACTTTCCGAAGGTGAATTAAAAATTAAAAGACAAGTCGAAGATTTTTTTTTGTCTATTGGCGGGGGGTTTATCGAAGTCACAAAAAATAAAGTCATGATCTTGGTTACTCGGGCGGTGAAAGCTTCTGAACTGAATGAACAGGAAATTATTCAAGCGCGTCAAAAAGCCCAGGATGCTCTCTCGCAGAAGCCAACTGGTGAGGCCTTAATTTCTGCTCAAGTGATTCTTCGTCAATCACTGATAGACTTAAAAGTTTTACGACGAAGGAAGAAAATTATAACTCACTGAATGAATAAAAAAGGTTATTTGATTTTAGAAAATGGCCAAATTTTTGAGGGAATATCTGTGGGCGCCGAAAAACAAGTTACCGGCGAAGTAGTTTTTAATACCGGTATGGTTGGTTATCCGGAAGGCTTTACCGATCCCTCTTACTTCGGACAGATCCTCACGATGACTTACCCTCTTATAGGTAATTACGGTGTAACAGATAAAAAAACCTGGGAATCGGATAGGCTTCAAATAAGGGGACTAATTGTATCATCATATATCGATAATAAATCACACTATACGGCATCTCAGACTCTAAGTGACTGGTTAAAAAAAGAAGGGATTCCTGCTTTGGCCAATATCGATACCCGAACTCTGACTAAAATTATTCGTGAATTTGGCGTTATGAAAGGCCAAATTACTTTTTCACCCCCGATTAAATCGGGGTTATTTTTTGATGACATTAAAGACGATAATTTATTACCCTACGTGTCCTGCAAAAAACCCTCAGTTTATAAAGGTGGAGACTTTCGCATTCTGACTCTAGATTGCGGATTGAAAGAAAACCAAATCAGAATTTGGCAAAAATTAAAAGTAACGGTAATCCGAGTTCCTTGGGACTATGACCCATTCAAAAAGGGGTCAGACCTCAAAGTAAATCAAGGTCTGACCCCAGTAAAATTTGACGCTGTTTTTATCAGTAACGGACCGGGAGATCCGAAACAAGCCGTGAGAACCATAGAAATTGTCAGAGAGGCGATTAAACGAGAGTTTCCTTTACTTGGAATATGTTTGGGGAATCAGATTCTGGCTCTTGCGGCTAAAGCAGATACCTTCAAATTGAAATACGGACACCGCGGACAGAATCAACCGGTTAAAGATGAAATCAGTGGCCGCTGTTATATTACGACTCAAAACCACGGATTCGCGGTTGATATAAAAACTTTGCCCGAGGGATGGATACCCTGGTTTACTAATCTTAATGACGATACTAACGAAGGTATAAGGCATAAAAAATTACCGTTTCTTAGCTGTCAGTTTCATCCAGAAGCAACACCTGGGCCGACTGATACCGAGTGGATTTTTGAATACTTCCTGACGGAGGCAAAAAAATGGCTAAAAAAACCTTAAAAGGAAAAAAAGTTCTTATCTTAGGATCCGGTGCCTTGAAGATAGGTGAGGCCGGAGAATTTGACTATTCAGGGAGCCAGGCGGCAAAAGCTTTAAGAGAAGAAGGTATTGAAACCATTCTTGTTAACCCCAATATTGCCACAATTCAGACCTCACACGATTTTGTCTCTAAAGTGTATTTTCTGCCGGTAACACCATATTTCGTAGAGAAGATCATCAATAAAGAAAAGCCGGCGGGGATCTTACTAGGATTTGGCGGACAAACTGCCTTAAACTGCGGACTGGAATTAGAGAAGCGAGGAATATTTAAAGAATACGGAGTTTCCGTACTGGGGACTCCGATTTCTTCCATAAATGTTACAGAAGACAGACTTCTCTTCCGTAAAAAAATTGAAAGTTTGAGATTGAAAGTCCCTCACAGCGTTTTGTGTAAGAGTATGGGCGACCTTTCTAAGTTAAAAGACAAAATACGCTTTCCAGTCATCGTACGGGCAGGATTTTCTTTGGGTGGTTTGGGATCTGGAGTTGCCTATAATTTCGAAAAACTGACACAAATAGCCCAAAAAGCTTTAGGTTTGACTCCACAGATACTGATAGAGGAATACCTGGATAAATGGAAAGAAATTGAATATGAAGTGGTTCGTGATGCCTACGACAACACGATAACAGTCTGCAATATGGAGAATTTTGACCCGATGGGTATACATACCGGGGAATCGATAGTCGTAGCTCCATCCCAAACCTTAACCAATCACGAATACCATAATTTGCGTGAGATTGCCATAAAAGTTGTTAAATCCCTTCCCGTTGTCGGTGAATGCAATATTCAGTTTGCCTTGTCTCCTAAAAATGGAGACTACCGAATAATAGAGGTCAATGCCAGACTATCCAGATCATCTGCTTTAGCCTCCAAAGCTACCGGTTACCCTCTGGCTTATATTGCTGCAAAACTGGTTTTAGGATATTCTTTAGACGAAATTCCCAATAAAGTAACTTCTGCCACATCTGCATTTTTCGAACCCGCTCTTGATTATGTCGTCGTGAAAATTCCAAGATGGGATTTTCTTAAATTTAAGGATCATAACGAAATTATCGGAAGTGCGATGCAGAGTGTGGGAGAAGTCATGGGAATCGGGCGGAGTTTTGAAGAGGCTTTGCAGAAGGCAATACGATCTTTAGATTTGGATTATGAGGGGATAATTTCCGACGATCTCGATCCTGACAAAATAAAAAAAGGAAAAAAGATTAGATTCAAAAGTATTGACCCAACGCCTAACCGGTTATATAACATCGCCTACAATATTTTTTTCGGCCAAAAAATCTTTGAAATAAGAAGCAGAACAGGAATAGATTTATGGTTTCTGGAAAGAATAAAACATATAGTGGATTTTTATAAAAGAATGATTAATGAGTCTAAGCAGGCTATTAAGGAAGAGACCCTGAGGGGTGCTAAAAAACTCGGATTTACCGATACCCAAATCGCCGAAATTTATCACAAAAATTGGGAAGAAATCAGAAACTTGAGAAAAAAATGGAATATCCTTCCTAAAATTTGTCAGATAGATACTTTGGGTGGAGAATTTCCGGCAAAAACCAATTATCTCTATCTGTCCTATCATAGGATGGAAAATGACATAAAACCAGGCGAGAATAATCAGGTGGCAATACTGGGTGGCGGGCCTTACCAAATTGGTTCCTCTGTCGAATTCGACTGGTGTGCAGTTAATAGTGTATTAACAGCAAGAAAAATGGGATACAAAACTATTATGATTAACTGTAATCCCGAGACAGTCTCTACTGATTATGATATTTCCGGCAAACTCTATTTTGAAGAGCTGACTTTAGAGAGAGTGCTAGATATAGTAGATGTAGAGAATTGTCCACTGATAGTTTCGGTCGGTGGTCAAATCCCCAATAAACTTGCCCCGAAACTGGCAAAACAAAACGTTAAATTTTTAAGTAATGATCCCTATATAATTGATAAAGTCGAAAACAGGCAAAAGTTTTCCGCCCTTTTGGACAGATTGAAAGTTAGACAACCGCTTTGGAAGAAATTAACCAGTAAAAAAGAAGCATTAAAATTTGCCAATAAAATTAACTATCCTGTTTTAATTAGACCTTCATATGTTCTGTCAGGGACGGCGATGTTTGTGGCTTATTCTAAACAGTCATTTACAGCCTACCTTGATCATTCCAGCTCTATTGTAAATCCTGAATTTCCGTTAGTAATTTCCAAATTCATCAGAGGGGCAAAAGAGGTGGATTTTGACGCCGTCTCACGGAAGGGTAAGATTATAATAGCTGCAATTTCCGAGCACGTAGAGCACGCCGGCGTTCATTCAGGGGATGCCACCCTGGTCCTACCCTCGTTTTCTTTAAGTGAAAAATCACACGAAGAAATTAGATCAGTTGCCGAGAAAATCTCAAAGGCGCTAAAGATTAACGGACCGTTTAATATACAGTTTCTTATTTATGAGAGATCTCCATTTGATTTGGAGGTGCTGGTGATTGAAGCCAATCTCCGGGCATCACGCAGTTTTCCGTTTGTTTCTAAAGTTTTAGGGGTGAACTTTATAAAACTGGCAACCGAAATTATGTTAGGGAAAAAAGTTTTACCAATTGATATAAAAACTCCACCTTATTTTGGTGTGAAAGTCCCGCATTTTTCTTTCACAAGATTGCGACAAGTTGATCCGGTTTTGAGAGTCGAAATGGCTTCTACCGGAGAAGTAGCTTGCTTCGGAAAAGATTTTTATGAAGCATATTTGAAAGCACTTCTTTCTACCGGAATCAGTTATCCAAAAAAAAGCGCCCTCCTTTCTTTTGGAGGAGATGAAGCAAAGCAAAGACTTTTACCGGCGGTGCGTATTCTTCATAAAATGGGCTTTAAACTTTATGCGACCAGAAAGACGGGCCTCTATTTACGAAACTACGGGATTAAGTCAGAATTTGTCTACAAAGTGTTCGAGAAGAAAAGTCCCAATGTTCTTGATATAATAAAGGAGAAAAAGGCAGATGTTGTATTCAATTTATCCGATCGAAGCGATATTGATATGAAAGCTTGGACGAAACAGATTACGGACGGTTATCTGATAAGACGGGCGGCAGTGGACGCTAATATCCCTCTTTTCACCAAATCTACCATCGCTAATTTGTACGTCACCAGCCTTTATAAATACAGTCTGGATAAACTAAGTATTAAATCGTGGGAGGAGTATGTTCATGAAAAATGATTTCTTCGGAAAGGACGTGATTTCGGTTAATGATTATAGTCGAGAGGATCTTGAGTTACTGTTTAGCAGAACAAATGAGATGAAGAAGTTGGTTGAGGAAAGGGGTGGGGATGAAAGGCTAAAAAGGAAAATGATGGCAGCTTTGTTCTATGAACCTTCAAGCAGAACTTTTTCCTCTTTTATTTCCGCGATGCAAAGATTGGGAGGAGGTATTATCCCGCTAAATGGCATGACTAATACCTCGGTAGCAAAAGGAGAAACGCTTGAAGATACCGCTCGCGTATTTTCAGCATATGTTGATGTTTTAGTGATAAGACATTCCCAGGCCGGTTCGTTGGCTACTGCAGCAAAATATTGTTCAAAGCCCATAATTAATGCCGGTGAAGGCGCCACAGGAGAACATCCGACTCAAGCATTCATTGATCTTTTTACTATTAAAAAGATATTTGGAAGAATTGAGGGCTTACATTTTCTAATAATTGGAGATTTGGCCCATTACCGGCCGACTAATTCTCTAATGATGGCCTTAACTAATTTTAAAAATATAACTTTGACGCTTGCCACGCCAAAGCAAGTCCCGATCCAGGACTACGTAAGAAAGTTTTTGAAAGTTAGTAAGATTTCATTCAGTGAAACCAGCGAATTTGATAAGTTATTACCTGAGGTCGATGTATTATATGTAACCAGAGTAAAGAAAGAATATATGTCTGAATCACTTTATCGTGAGATACAAGGGAGTTACATTGTCAATAATTCATTAGTTAAAAAAATGAAGAAAAAAAGCCTCATTATGCACTGTTTGCCTAGAATTGACGAGATTGATAAAGAAGTAGATGACGACCCAAGATCAGTTTACTTTAGAGATCAACTTCAAAATGGACTATATGTAAGGATGGCTTTACTTGATTTAGTACTTAATAAAGATTAATTATATATTATTTTTTCGCGGCCGCTAACTAATTAATATATTTTAGAAATGGGAAAGCTGCTTAGACTTCCAGGTCTTATAGATATCCACGTTCATCTTCGTGATCCGGGACAAACCCATAAAGAAGATTTTTTAACCGGCACGTCTGCTGCATTGGCCGGTGGAGTGACAACTGTTTTTGACATGCCTAATAATAAAGAACCTATTTTCAGCTATGGGAGATTAAAAGAAAAGATAGAAATAGCAAAAAGGAAAGCTGTGTGTGATTGGGGGCTTTATTTTGGGACGGATGGGCAAAATATCAAAGAATTCGAAAAAGTGGTAGATAAAGTAGTCGGTCTTAAAGTTTATTTAAATTTAACAACGGGAAAAATTTTAATAGAAAATGAAAAATTAGTTGAGAAAGTCTTTAAATATTGGCCGAAAAATAAAATAATCGTTGTCCATGCAGAAGGAGAAAAGATTGATTTGGCAATAGGATTATGTAAAAAATATAATAACAAAATACATATAACTCATATTAGTAACAGACAAGATCTCGATAAAATACTCGAGGCAAAATTAAAAAAAATACCTGTAACTTGCGACGTAACGATTAACCATTTATTTTTAGATAAGCATGACGCTGATTTTTATAAAGACCTTCTTGTTATGAAACCATCTTTGCAAAATGAGGACGAGGTAGATTATCTCTGGGAAAATTTACCAAGGATTGATTGTATTGCAACAGACCATGCACCTCATTTAGCTTCTGAGAAGAGATCGTTTGATCCACCTACTGGTGTAACAGGAGTCGAAACAATGTTACCCCTCCTTTTGACAGCTGTAAAACAAAAGAGATTGACTATTAAAGAGATAGTGAGACTTACTAATACCGACCCCCAAATAATATTTGGATACAAACAGGATAAAAATACTTATGTAGAGTTAGATCCTGAAGAAGAGTATAAGATAGACAACAAAAGACTCTTCACCAAATGCGGCTGGAGTCCTTATCATGGATGGAAAGTATATGGAAAGGTAAAAAAAGTAATTCTTCGCGGAGAAAAAGTTTTTGAAGAAGGAAAAGTATTGATTAAACCTGGTTTCGGGCTAAACATTTGTTATAATAAAGTTTAATATGTATGATTTAAGTGTTAAGTTCTGCGGTGTGGGGTTTGGTAACCCCTTTATACTTCCTTCAGGTATCATCACTGAAATTCCTGAACATAAAAAAGCGATTGAGGCGGGTGTGGGTGGAGTAACTTTGAAATCCCTAACTTATGAAAGACGTGAAGGTAATCCACTGCCGAGAATATGGAAATATGATTGTGGCATGATTAATTCAGTGGGACTTAGAAACGCAGGGATTGAAAAGGGAAGTCAGGAGATAGCAAAATTTTTATCCGAACACAAAGAAATTCCAATCATTGTCAGTCTGTTTGCCACGAAAATTAAAGAATTTTTATATCTGGTCGAAAAAATAGTTCCTCTTAACCCATCATTTATAGAGCTAAATCTTTCCTGTCCCAACGTGGATGACGAATTCGGGAAATCTCTTGGAATGGAAAAAGGGGCGGCCGGTGAAATTGTTAAATCAGTCAAGAAGATTTCCGGGAAAGTGCCGATTCTGGCTAAACTGTCACCTAACGTAAATGACATTGCCGATATTGCCAGGTCGTGTGAGGAGGCTGGAGTAGACGGAATCGTGGCGATTAATACGGTCGGTCCGGGAATGATCATTGACATCAATAAGAAAAAGCCGGTTTTGGGAGCAAAAAAAGGAGGCGTTTCCGGTCCGGGAATTTTGCCGGTCACTGTCAGATGTGTTTATGAAATTTATGAGGCAGTCAAAATTCCAATCATCGGTATGGGCGGCATAACCAAATGGCAGGATGTAGTTGAAGCGATGATGGCTGGAGCCACACTGGTTGGAGTAGGGACGGCTAGTTATTCTAAAGGTATGAAAGTATATGAGGATCTGAAACTAGGATTACAAGCGTATATGGGAAAAGAAGGCATTAAGAATCTCAAAGAATTAGTTGGAGCAGGGCACAAAAATTAATTTTGCTATGAGCTGGATTATTTACTCATTTATCGCAATTGGAGTTATCGGAATTTCAGATCTTTTTAGAAAATTAGCATCTCATTTACAGGACCCTTTTTTTACCAATCTTGTATTTCAAATAGCATCAGTAACTACCGCAGTTATTTTATTTCTATTATTTAGCAGGAAAATAGAAGATAATCCGCGTGACATCATCTATGCAGTTCTGGGCGGAATGAGCATTTCACTATTTTCTCTGATTTCATTTAAAGCTCTTTCTACCGGGCCAGGAGTATCTGTGGTCATACCGGTTCTAAGAATCGGAGGTATTGCATTAGTTGTTGTTCTCGGAATATTTTTACTGAAGGAAAAATTAACTCTCCAAACGATTCTTGGTCTCCTTTTTTCTGCAATCGGAATTTATTTATTGTATTCCAACAAATAAATATATATTATTTGTTAGCGGCCGCGAATGAATTAATATATATTCATAAAAGAATAAGATGTATTTTAGATCTAAACTAGACAATATAGTAAAAAAGAATAACAGCCTCCTTTGCGTAGGACTGGATAGTGATATCGATAAACTTCCAATATCTATCCGTAATGGTGAGCACCCCCAGTCAACTTTCAACAGAGCGATTATCGAAGCGACACACGATCTGGTATGTGCCTTTAAACCTAATACGGCCTTTTACGAATCAAGAGGAAAAGCAGGTATAGAAGCGCTAAAAACGACCTGCGATTTTTTAAAAGAAACCTACCCGGATATTATAATTATTCTTGATGCTAAACGGGCAGATATTGGGAATACCAACGAAGGATATGTGCAGTTTGCCTTTGACTATTTAGGAGCAGATGCCATAACACTTCATCCATATTTGGGAAAAGAAGCATTAAAACCATTTTTGGATAGGAAAGATAAAGGATTTTTCATTCTTTGCCGAACGTCTAATCCGGGAGCAGGGGAGTTTCAAGACTTGCTGCTAAGCAAGTCGCAGCCCTCCGACTCGGCCTTCGCAGCCGCTTCGGCGAAGGAGGGCACACCACTCTACCAAATAGTAGCAGAACACGTAGTTCAAGACTGGAATTACAACGGAAACTGCGGATTGGTTGTGGGAGCTACCTACCCTAACGAACTAGAGATTGTGCGACGTATTGCAAAAGATCTACCGCTATTGATTCCAGGAATTGGCGCTCAAGGCGGAGACACGGAAAAAACCGTAAAAGCCGGAGTTGACAATGATGGTCAAAATACCATCATAAATTCTTCCCGCGGCATAATTTTCGCTTCAGAAGGTGAAAATTTTGCAGAAAAATCAAGAGTTGAAGCGGAAAAATTAAGAGACGATATAAATAAATTCAGATAGAGCATTTAATCAGAATTTTTCCGAAGGCTTTCTGTTGATCGAATTTATATAATGCTTCCTTTGTCTTCTCTAGAGGATATATAGAATCAATAACCGGTTTAATGGTATCTTTCTGCAACAGTTTTATAACTTCTCTCAGATCATTAACTGTTCCTCCATATGACCCAAGAATGTTGGTTTGCCTGGAAAAAGCGCTTGCCAAATTTACCGATCCCGGATCGTCAAGGGTAGTTGAACAGAAAACCATCGTCCCGTTTTTAGCAAGCAACTCAATACCTTTTGACCAGACGTTTCCGCCCATGATGTCTATGACATAATCAACTCCGTTGGATGAAATATTTTTTACCTCGTTTATTAAATTATTGGTTTTTACCACTTCATCGGTCCCTAATTCTTTTAATTTTTTGACTTTTGAGTTATGGTTTGTGGCACAAATAACTTTACATTTTCGCTCTTTCAAAAGTTGTGCCGCAGATGTTCCGACTCCTCCTGTTGCGCCCGTAACTAAGACAGTCGCGTGATTTTTTATATTGGCGCGTTTAATCATGTGATAGGCGGTTATTGTAGATAAAACGGATGCAGAAACTAATTTGGAAGATAAATAGGAGGGTATTTTTACGAGATTTTTGACCGGTACGGAAACAAATTCTGCAAACCCTCCCCATCTTGTCCGTCCGAAGGTGCCTCCGTTATCACAGATATTTTCGTTTCCCCTCCTACACTGCTCACATTTTCCGCAGAAAGTCCAAGGATAAACCGCTACCCGATCGCCAATTTTAAAGTTTCGATCTTTTGAATTTATTTTAACAATTATTCCTATAAATTCAGACCCAAGAATATGGGGAAAAGTTTTCGGTCCCAGACGTTTGCCTTCGATTATCAGGAGGTCAAGATGATTGAGGCCGCAATACTCAACTTTTATCAACATCTCATTATTGTCTGGCTCGGGAATTGGAATATCCGTATAACGTAAATTGTTTAGACTTCCTATTTTGTCCAAAACTACTGCTTTCATAATTGAATTTATCTATTAGTTGTATATAATATCATATATGACAAGTGATGATGTTTTGGCAATATTTAAAAAAACCGGCGGCTATATTACCGGTAGTCACATCGTTTATACTTCCGGGAAACACGGCGAGGCATATCTGAATAAAGATGCCATTTACCCGCACGTAGCGGAAATTTCGGCAATCTGTGAAGAAATAGCCAAACGATTTCAGGATAAAAATATTGATGTGGTGGCAGCTCCGGCTTTGGGAGGAATTATTTTGTCCCAATGGACGGCTTACCACCTGTCAAATATTACTAAAAGGGAAATCCTGGGAGTTTATACCGAGAAAACTCCTGACAAGAATCAAATATTTACCCGCGGATATGATGCTTTGGTGAAGGGTAAGAGAGTTTTGATAGTTGAGGATATTACAACAACCGGCGGATCGGTAATCAAAGTAATAAATAGCGTTAAAAATGCCGGTGGTGAAATTATAGCCGTGTGCGTTTTGGTAAATCGCGACCCGGTAAATATTAATTCTCAATCAATCGGAGCCCCATTTTATCCTCTGGCAGAGGTAAAAATGCAAGCTTGGATCGAGTCGGATTGTCCGTTATGTCAAAAAGGAGTACCAATAAATACCACAGTGGGTAAGGGAAGAGAATATTTTAAAAAAACTGCCTCTTGAAAATATAGGGTACAATTTGTTATCCTAAAACATGCCACTCAAATATATATTCGTTTCAGGCGGGGTAATTTCAGGCCTTGGAAAGGGCATTTCTTCGGGTTCAATTGCATTTCTCCTTCAGTCAGCCGGATTTCGAGTAACTCTGGTAAAATGTGAAAATTATCTCAATATTGATGCCGGTACAATTAATCCCATAGAGCACGGAGATCCTTTCCTGTGTGAAGACGGAACAGAAGCTGATATGGATATCGGCACCTACGAAAAGTTTTTGGACAAGAATATGCACAGGCATAATTTTGTGACCATGGGTCAGGTTTATAAGACCGTAATAGACCGAGAGAGAAGGTTTGAGTACAACGGAGAAGATGTTGAAGCCATTCCTCATATAACCAATGAAATTACCGACAGGATTAACAAGGCGGCAGAAACAGATCGCGCTCAGATTGTGATTGTTGAGTTGGGTGGAACGGTAGGAGAATATCAAAATCTTTTCTATTATGAAGCGGCAAGAATTTTAACTTTAAAACGCCCCAAAGATGTTATCCATGTACACGTCAGTTATTTGCCTACTCCTTCACACTTAGGTGAACCTAAAACTAAACCTACACAGCAGTCTGTAAGAGCCTTGAATTCGGCAGGTATTCAGCCTGATTTTATTGTAGCAAGAAGCGAAAAGCCTCTGGACAAAAGGCGGCGCGACCGTTTTTCTCTTTTCTGCAATATGCGGCCGGAGGATATTATCTCAAGTCCTGACGCCGAGACAGTTTATGAAGTACCGTTACAGTTTCATGCGCAGGGATTGTTGCAGAAAATCTGCCAGAAACTTTCCCTAAGTTATAAAGATCCTGATCTTGGGAAATGGGAACTACTTATCGGAAAAATA
The DNA here is from genome assembly GCA_001780955.1 of Candidatus Gottesmanbacteria bacterium RIFCSPLOWO2_01_FULL_39_12b. Taxonomy (GTDB): domain Bacteria; phylum Patescibacteriota; class Microgenomatia; order 2-02-FULL-39-11; family 2-02-FULL-39-11; genus 01-FULL-39-12b. The sequence continues at coordinate 242,593 of MFJR01000007.1, forward strand.
AAAGCCAAAAAGGACAGGAAGATTACTATCGCAATAGTAGGTAAGTATTTTGCCACCGGCGAATATCAGCTCCGCGATTCTTATGCGGCTTTGATGGATGCAATCGACCACGCCTCGTGGGCGTTAGGTGTGAAAGTAAATACTAACTGGATTGATGCTGAGAAAGTAGAAAAAGAGGGAATTGAAAAATATGTGGATCAAAATATAAACGGACTTATTGTTCCAATTGGTTGGGGAGAAAGAGGTGCTGAAGGAATGATTAAGGCTGCCGGTTGGGCCCGTAACAATAAAGTACCATACTTAGGGCTTTGCTATGGAATGCAGCTTGCCGTGATTTCTTTTGCGCGAGATATTTTAGGCTGGCGCGATGCAAATACTACTGAGAATGATAAAAAGACTACTCATCCGGTGATTCATCTGATGCCGGCGCAAAAACAGTTTATGGAGAGGCGATCTTACGGCGGAACGATGCGTCTGGGGGCTTGGAAGGCAATTGTAAAAAAAGATACGATTGCCTGGGGATCTTATGAAAAATACAATCAATTTATCGATAAATCAAAAGGGCTAACTTCCGAACGTCACCGACACAGGTACGAATTCAATGATGCCTATGCTAAAAATTTTGATAATAAAGGCCTTATTATTGCAGCGCGTAGCGTAGTTGAAAACCTGGTTGAAATAGTAGAACTGCCTAAATCAGTCCATCCGTTTTATTTAGGAACCCAGGGTCATCCCGAATATAAGAGCCGTCCGCTATCCCCGCATCCCATTTTTCTGGAGTTTCTTGAAGCTTGTATTAATAAGAAATAACAAATAGTTAATGATTAGCAGAATCGAAATAAGAAGTAGAGTATTTGATGCCAGGGCAGAGGTAAGGAAAAGAAAATTTCTGGATTCGGGATTTGCTGGGAAATTAAAAGATATTTATATTGTTGACGTTTATACTCTTGAGAAAAAATTATCTCCAATTCAATTAAATAAAATTGCCTCAATGTTTTGTAATCCTGTTACGCAGGAAGTTTCTATCTTAGATCCTAAGTCCAAACGCAAATCCAAGGATAATAAATTCTCTTGGGCGATTGAAATCGGATATCTTCCTGGTGTGACGGATAATATTGCCGCAACAGCAAAAGAAAGCATAGTAGATTTGTTGAAAGTGAAATTTTTACCTAAAGAAGGTGTTTATACCTCCCAGATTACCTTTATAGACGGCGATCTAATAAGTAGTGATGCCGAGCAAATTGCCGAAAGCCTGTATAACCCGATAATCCAACGCTGCCATATTAAAAATTACCAGGAATATATTAGAGGCAACGGTATGGATTTTGTGGTACCCAAGGTCAAATTAAGCCAAATACCGGAAATTGTGAAGGTAAATCTTGATGTTTCCGACGGGGAATTAATTAAGATTGGCAAAGAAGGGATAGCTAATAATGATGGTACAAGACGCGGACCATTGGCGTTAAGTCTGTCGTTTATGAAGGCGATCCAAACGCATTTTAAAAAACTGGGGCGGAAACCGACTGACATTGAACTGGAGTCAATTGCCCAAACCTGGTCTGAACACTGCAAACATACCATTTTTGCCGATCCGATTGATGAAATCAGGCAGGGTTTGTTTAAGAAATATATTAAAGGCGCCACAGATGAAATAAGGAAAAAAAAGTCGGCCAAAGGCCGATCCGCCTCGGGTGGAGATTTTTGCGTTTCGGTTTTTAAAGACAATTCAGGCGCAATTGAATTTGATGATGATTATCTTATCACCCATAAAGTCGAGACACACAACAGTCCCTCGGCGCTGGATCCATTCGGAGGCTCAATTACGGGAATAGTCGGGGTTAACCGCGATACGATCGGTTTTGGCCTGGGAGCAAAACCAGTTGCCAATTTTTATGGATTTTGTTTTGCCGATCACAGAGTAGATATGCCTCTTTATAAAGGAGCCAATTATACCCAAAAAATGCTATCCAGTAGGCGGATTATGGATGGTGTTATAGAAGGCGTTAACGCCGGTGGTAACCAATCGGGCATTCCTACCCCTTCTGGATTTGTCTATTTTGACGAAAGGTATCGGGGAAAACCATTGGTATTTGTAGGGACGGTAGGTCTAATCCCTAAAAAAATTAAAGGTAAGTCTTCATATACAAAAAAAGCTAGAAACAGAGATTATATAGTTATGATCGGAGGGAGAGTCGGAAAGGACGGTATTCATGGTGCTACTTTTTCGTCAGAAGCAATGGATAGCGGAAGTCCATCTACCGCAGTCCAAATAGGAGACCCGATTACCCAAAAAAAATTATCAGACGCCATCGTAAAAGAAGCAAGGGAGATGGATTTATACCACAGTATTACCGATAACGGCGCCGGAGGACTTTCCTGTTCTGTTGCCGAAATGGCCAAGGAGTCAGGCGGTTGTATTGTTGATTTAGACAAAGTTCCTTTAAAGTATCCGGGGCTTGAACCCTGGGAAATTTGGGTGTCTGAATCCCAAGAACGGATGACTTTGGCAATACCAAAGAAAAATTGGAAGAAATTCGAAGATCTTATGAAACGCCGGGGCGTAGAAGCTAATGTAATTGGTAAGTTTACCGATTCTAAAAAGTGTCAGATTTACTTTCGAGGACAGAAGATAATGGATTTAGGCATGGATTTCCTCCATTACGGTTTACCGCAAAGAAATCTTACATCTTCATATACAAAAGCTATAAATGACGAGCCAGGATTTACCGAAGAAAAAAATCTTAACCGACAATTTACAGAAATGCTTTCAAGATTGAATTTAGGAAGTTTTGCCTTCATTTCCCAGCAATATGATCACATGGTGCAATCTAGCCTTATACTAGGCCCATTACAGGGAAGGGGCAGAGTTAATGCGGAAGTGACAGTCTTAAAGCCGGTATTAAATTCCAACCGTGGAATTGTTATGTCTTACGGCTTATATCCTTCCTATAGCGATATTAATACTTATCACATGGCTGCTTCATCCATTGATACCGCCATAAGAAATGCCGTAAGCGTGGGGGTTGATCCAAACGCAATTGCACTTTTGGACAACTTCTGCTGGTGCAGTTCTGATGATCCCGAAAGACTTGGTCAGTTAAAGCGTGCCGCTAAGGCCTGTTATGATCTCTCTACCGTTTTTGAAACACCTTTTATTTCCGGGAAAGACAGCATGTTCAATGATTTTAAGGGATACGATCGTAGTGGAAAATCCATAAAAATTTCCATACCCCCTACCCTTCTTATTTCTTCACTCGGTGTAGTTGACGATATCACAAAGGTGGTTTCCCTGGACGTCAAATTCCCGGGCGATTTAGTATACATATTGGGCGATACTTACATGGAGCTGGGAGGAAGCGAATATTTCTCCTTAATTTCTGAAAAACAAAGGAATAATTCTATCGGAAATAATGTTCCAAAAGTAAACCCCAGGAAAAACAAAAAACTTTACACTGATTTTTATAAGAGTATAAAAAAACAATTAATCTCATCAAGTATAAGTATTAATCGGGGAGGTTTAGGAATTGCTTTAGCAAAAATGGCAATTGGCGGAGAATTAGGACTCGATATAAGGTTAAATAATTTGCCGGGTTTGGTAAGACGGAATGATTTTGCTCTGTTTTCAGAAAGTCAGGGAAGAATAGTCGTAACCGTACTTCCTAAAAATAAAAATATTTTTGAAAAGTTGATGCGCGGAAACAGTTTTGCCTTGATTGGAAAAGTAATTAAAGAGCCAAAAATGATTATCCGGGGATTAAAAGGTGGCGAAATTATTAATACCGGTCTTAAAAAAATTCAAGATGCCTATACTTCAACTTTTAAAGGATATTAAACTATGAAACCTAAAGCTCTGGTATTTTCAGGATACGGATTAAACTGCGAGGAAGAAACAAAGTACGGATTTGAATTGGCAGGCGGAACTGCCGATATCATCCATATTAATGATTTGATTGGCGGAAGAGTTAAACTTTCTGATTATCAGATATTAGCCGTTCCCGGCGGTTTTTCTTATGGGGACGATACCGGATCAGGCAATGCCTATGCCAACAAGTTGAGAAACCACCTATGGCAGGATTTTTTAAGATTTATAAAGCAGGATAAGCTGATAATCGGGATTTGTAACGGATTCCAGATACTGGTAAATTTAGGGCTCCTTCCGGCACTCAATAAAGATTATGGCAGGAGAACTGTGGCTTTGATGCCTAATGATTCGGCCCGTTATACAGTAAGATTTGTCGATTTAAAAGTGGAAAACAACAAGTCTCCCTGGGTCAAGGGGATAGATACCCTTTCAATACCGATTGCCCATGGAGAAGGAAAATTTTATGCAGATAAAGAAATACTGAGAGAGTTGAACAAGAAAAAGTTGGTTGCCTTCCGTTATTTTAACGGTCAGGCATGCAAATACCAAAATTTTGAGGCGAATCCCAATGGATCGCTTGAGGATATTGCAGGTGTAACTGATGAAACAGGGAGAATTTTAGGCCTGATGCCCCACCCTGAACGCGCGCTTTTTTTTACCCAGATGCCTAACTGGCCTCTTTTGGCAAATCAATACAGACGTCTTGGGAAGAAGATTCCGCAAGAAGCTCCGGGGCTCAAAATTTTCAGAAACGCCGTCAATTATTTCCAGTAGGTAATTATTCAGATAGAACCTTGTCAATAATATCTGCAGCTATTCTTCTTGGCGCATATTTTTGCAATGACTCATCTCCAAGTCTGATTCTGTAGAAAATCGCTCCCCGGACAAAATTACTTAATTCTGCCATACCCAAAGCTAATAATCGGTTATCGGGCTCATTCATTTCAGAAAAAAAGTGGCTTTTGATTTTTTCATCCTTAAAAATCTCTTCCGCTTGAGGTTTGACTTTTCCCATAACACCTTTTACAAAAGCGACGACCTGATCTCTCAAAGAATCTTCACCCTTTAATTTTGTTTTTAGACCGACATTGTCAAAATGATGAGTATTCAAAGGCGAAAAAACGTTTCCGGTTACAGAATGATTTACAATATACTTATTCCACTCATCTATCACCAAATCGCGGTTTTCGTCTTTTGTAAAAAGAGCTTCAATAAACCTTCCAAAAGCTGTCTTACCGATAGGATTATCAAGAGTTTCTTGGACAATATCTCTTAATATAAGGTCTTCTGTTGTAAATCCATCACTATCACGTACTATTTTACCATCTTCATTTAAGAGTGTTGCCTTTGCTATAGGTTTAATCCCGTCATAGTCCAGCAGACTTGCTGCTATTATATTTTGACGTTCCGCTACCGGTACATTGGCAAGGTCAATTATTAAGACACCACTTTGATGACCTCTTACATGTGCTGCTATCTCCCCAGGCCTTTTTCCAAAAAACTGAGTAGCAGTACAGTTTACAGATGGTAATGCTCCTATTTTTTCCCGTAGCTCCGGACTGGGGAAAGATAACCCATGCGGCGAGGATTCGTTCGGTAATGGACCACCACCTGGTCCAGGTCCTGCGGTATTAAAGTTTAATTCAAGTCGTGCCATAATTATTAATAATCCAATAAATATTTCAACACAGGAGATTATACTAAATGTAATAACATAGTCAAATTTATGTACCTATTGATTTTTATCTTAAAAATTAGTACAACCATAATGTAATGTTGACTTCACGTCAAATAAATAAAGTAAGAACAGAGGTTTTAAATACTGTTGATTTATCATTCCTGGGTCCTAAACATCAGGGTAAAGTCAGGGATTATTATCTTCATAAGGGCAGGAGAATTCTCATAACAACTGATAGAATATCCGCTTTTGACAGGGTTTTGGGTTTTATCCCCTATAAAGGACAAGTTTTAAATCAACTATCTTCTTTTTGGTTTAGTAAAACTGCTGACATTGTTGATAATCACCTTATCAGTATTCCTCATCCTAACGTAGCAATAGTGAAAGACGCCAAACCGTATCCCGTTGAGATGGTTGTCCGAGGATATATTACGGGAGTAACTACGACCTCCATCTGGTATTCCTATGAAAAAGGAGAAAGGGTAATTTACGGAATTAAGTTTCCGCAAGGTTTGCGAAAAAACCAGAAATTAAAAACACCGATTATAACGCCAACTACCAAAGCGGAACATGGGCTTCACGACGAAAGGTTGACCCACGAGGAAATACTTAAAAAAAAGCTGATCAGTCCTACGGTCTTAAAACAGATGGAAAAAGCAGCGCTTGCCCTTTACGAAAGGGGCAATAAGATTTGTAATAAGCGGGGACTGATTCTGGTCGATACCAAATACGAATTCGGCGAGTATAAAGGGAAATTAGTTCTAATAGATGAAATTCATACTCCCGACTCAAGCCGTTATTGGAAAGCAGAAAATTATAGGCAGCGTTTTGAAAAAGGAATGGAACCGGAGAATTTTGATAAAGAATTTTTCAGGATTTGGTATACGACTCATGGTTATCGTGGTGACGGTAAACCACCCGAGATGCCGGTTGATTTACAAATCAAGACGGCTGTGAGATATATAAAAATTTACGAAATGATAACGGGAAAAAAATTCAAACCCGGTAAATATCCGTTAGAGGAAGGAATTAGAAAAGCGCTTAAGAAGTAATTTAATTATGGTTATTATCATACTAGGATCAAAAAGCGATTTGAACTGGGGTAAAGAGATAGGAAAGCATCTTAATAATTTTTGTGTAAGTTACAAGATTCATATTGCCTCCGCCCACAAGACACCAGAACATCTTTTACGGATATTAAAAAAATATGAATCTAGCAATAATCCAATCATTTATATATGCGTTGCAGGAAGGTCCAACGCTTTGGGCGGGTTTGTCGACAGCAATGTTGTGCACCCGGTAATTAATTGTCCACCTTACTCCGAAAAATATGCTGGTCTTGATATTTTATCTAGCCTCAGAATGCCTTCCGGAGTCAGTCCGATGACCGTTCTTGAACCCGATCAGGTAGCTGTTGCCGCTGCCAAAATTTTAGGGTGCAGTGAGGCAAAATACAAAGAGAAAATTTTAGCATTTCATCAGAAATTAAGAAACCAACTGCTCAAGGACGATGAAGAAGTTACTGTCGGTTAGGCAGCTGAAATACAGAGAGTCATTGCATGACCATTGCGGCGTATTCGGGATATATGCCCCGAGTTGTGACGTGGCCAAAATTACCTACTTTGCCCTTCACAGTTTGCAGCATCGGGGACAGGAAAGTGCGGGTATTGCAGTATCTGATGGAAAAAAACTCAGAAGCATACGTAATCTGGGTCTGGTAACCTCGGTCTTTAACGAAAACAATTTAAATAAACTTAAAGGTTTTATCGCCATCGGACATAACCGTTATTCGACAACAGGCGGGAATACTCAGGCAAATGTTCAGCCTGTAATTTTATCGTCTAATCATAAAGTATTCTCCTTGGCACATAATGGTAATATCATTAACTCTTCTGAGCTCAGCCAAAAATTGAAAAATGTCAAACGAAGTTCAACTTCAGATACGGAAGTATTAGCCAAAATCATATCAGTCGCAAGCGGTGAAAAATGGAGCGATAAAATAATCAATGCGGCTCCTCAGCTTATCGGAGCATACAGCATCGTTGCCTGTTCCAAAAAAAGATTGTACGCTTTTCGGGATCCCTGGGGCTTTCGCCCTTTATCTATCGGTAAACTGAATGGGTATTATGCGATTAGCAGTGAAACCTGCGCTTTTGACACGATCGGCGCCACATATATTAGAGATGTTAATCCCGGTGAAATCGTGCAAATAGATAATAGCGGCTTTAAGGTATTAGGTCAGATCGCGCCTCATAATTTAAAATTCTGTCTGTTTGAATACGTATATCTGGCCAGACCTGACAGCATGCTAAACAATGTTTTGGTGCATAGCGTAAGATATAAAAGCGGCGAGATTTTGGCTAGTGAAGCACCGGTAAAAGCCGATCTGGTTTCCGCCATACCCGACTCGGGCACTTCCAGCGCCCTGGGTTTTGCCTCTAAGTCCGGTATACCGTTTGGTGAGGCCTTGATCAAAAACCGTTACATAGGCAGAACTTTTATTCAGCCCGAACAGCATATTAGAGAACAGGGAGTAAAGTTGAAGTTTAACCCGATGAGACAGATAGTCAAAAACAAACGGGTGGTGATTGTCGATGACTCAATTGTGCGTGGTACCACGATGAAAAAAATTGTTGAGGTACTACGTCAATGCGGGGTGAAAGAAATACATCTTCGGATTTGCTCTCCACCGATTCGCTGGCCTTGTTTTTTTGGTGTTGATACTCCAGAGAGAAAACAACTTATCGCCGCAACAAAGACAATAGGTGAAATAAGAAAATATATTGCCGCTGACTCGCTAAAGTACTTAAGCCTTGATGGACTTATTAAATCATCGGCTCAAGAAGCATCAAACCTTTGCACCGCTTGCTTTACCGGGAAATATCCTGTAAAAGTAAATTTAAAGCTTAAGAAAAACGTGTTAGAAAGTAATTGTTAACCCGAACAAATTTTTTTTAAAAATTAGCGCGGGTAAAGGAGGATTTATGAATAATATTAAAAATTTACAAAAAACGGATCCTGAAATTGCCAGATGGATTAGAGAGGAAGATAAGCGTCAAAGTGATGTTCTGGAAATGATACCTTCAGAAAATTATACCTCCGTTGCCGTACGCGAGGCGCTTGGGTCGGTACTGACAAATAAATATTCCGAAGGATACTCAGCGCACCGGTATTATCAGGGAAATCGATATATTGATAAGGTTGAAACGCTTGCTATAGAACGCTGCAAAAAACTCTTTCATGTACCCCATGTTAATGTCCAACCCTACTCTGGATCCCCGGCCAATTCAGCAGTGTACTTTGCCCTGCTTAATCCTGGTGACAAAATCATGGGGTTAAAGCTTTCCGGTGGTGGACATCTTACCCATGGACATCCGGCTGTCACTTTTTCGGGGAAATATTATACATCTGTCCAATTCAACGTCGAACCCAACGGATGGTTAGATATGGATAAAGTAGCATTACTGGCTAAAAAAGAAAAACCAAAAATGCTTATTGTGGGTACGACGGCCTATCCACGTTTTTTTGACTGGAAAAAATGGCGTCAGATTGCCGATAGCATTGGAGCGCTTTTTTTAGCAGATATTGCGCATGTTGCTGGATTGGTTGTTGGTGGGGCATATCCCTCGCCCGTCCCCTACGCTGATGTCGTCATGTTTACAACTCATAAAACGATTCGTGGACCACGGGGAGCAGTCCTTATGGTTACGGATAGAGGCTTTAAGCGAGATCCTGATATGGGTAAAAAGATTGATCGGGCTGTATTTCCGGGACTTTCGGGTGGGCCGCATGACAATGTGACTGCGGCGATGGCTGTTTGTTTCAAGGAGGCAGGTACGGCTGCATTTAAAAAATATGCTAAACAGGTAGTAACAAATGCAAAAACTCTTGCTGGAATACTGAAACAAAATGGACTGAAGTTAACTACCGACGGAACCGATAGTCATCTTATCGTTATTGACCTTCGGCCACAGCGGGTTATTGGCAATATCGTGGCTGAAGCCTTGGAAGTTGCCAATATCGTTGCTAAT
>MFJR01000007.1:252176-300880 GCA_001780955.1 Candidatus Gottesmanbacteria bacterium RIFCSPLOWO2_01_FULL_39_12b
TGACTACACGAGGGATGAAAAAGAAAGAAATGAGACAAATTGGAAAATGGATTGTTGAGGTAATCGGAGAAGTAGATCATTATCACTTGCCTGAGGTCAAAGAAGAGCGATCAATATTTGTTAAAAAGGTTAAAGCCGAACTTTGGAAAAATAAAAAACTTCTCGCCGTTGGTAAAGAAGTAAAAACTCTTTGTAAGCAATTTCCGGTACCCTGAACATGAAAAGGATTGCTGTCCTTCTTTCCAACAGAGGTACGGGCAGTAATCTGGCTGCTATTCTCTCCGCCATAGAAAAAGGCAAGATAAAAAATGGGAAAGTAGTTATTGTGGTTTCAGATAAAGATGACGCTTACGGCCTTGTTAGAGCTAAAAGAAAAAATATTCCAACTCTGGTTTTAAGCCTTAGGGAGTTTGCAAGAAACGGAAAAAGCAGACAAGAATATGATGAAGCTCTGGGTAAGATCCTTAAAGAGAAATACCGAGTAGATTTGGTAGTATTGGCTGGCTGGATGCTTATATTATCTAATAATTTTATTAAATATTTTTCTGCCAGAACTATAAATTTACATCCTGGCCTGCTGCCGGATGGAAACTCGGATTATATAAAACTTTCGGACGGAACAAAGATAAGAGCTATTAGAGGATTACATACTAACGACGCAGTCCAATTTGCCATTGACCAAGGATATCCTGCTACCGGTTCCACGGTGCATTTTATCACCGAGAACGTTGATGATGGGCCGGTAATCATAAGAAGTGAAGTAAAAATTCACGATAACGATACGGCTGAATCTTTGTACGAAAGGATGAAGAAAGAAGAACACAAAATACTTCCCTTTGCAATCGATTTATTTTGTAACGGCAAGCTGAAAAATATATGAAAGTTCTTGTTATCGGTTCAGGAGGACGTGAGCACGCTTTGGTTTGGAAGATTGCCCAGTCTAAAAAAGTCAAAAAAATATTTTGCGCGCCTGGAAATCCGGGGATGATTTTGGGGTCAGACCTTAAAAAATCTCAAGGTCTGACCCCTGTCATAGAAAATATTCCGATTCAAGTGCGCGAATTAGACAAATTACTCCAATTTGCTAAAAAAGAAAAGATCGATCTGACCGTCGTTGGTCAGGAAAATCCTCTAATATCCGGGATAGCCGATTTATTTGTCAGACATAATCTTCCTGTTATCGGTCCCACAAGAAAAGCAGCAAGGATAGAAGGTTCAAAAGTATTTGCAAAGAAATTGATGGAAAAATATGGTATACCTACGGCTAAATTTGAGGTATTTGATGATTATAATAAAGCAATAAGATATGCCAAAAAATTGAAGTATCCTCAGGTCGTGAAGGCCGACGGCCAATGTCTTGGGAAAGGAGTGGCTGTCTGTGATAATTACACCCAAGCTGAAATATTTTTAAAGAAACTTTTAAAAGAAAAAACTTTTGGAGCAGCCGGAGAGAAAGTAATTATTGAGGAATGTTTACAAGGGCAGGAAATTTCTTATATGGTTGCTACCGACGGATATAATTTTGTGTCGCTACTTCCTTCTCAAGATCATAAGCGGGTTTTTGATAACGATTGCGGTCCCAATACCGGAGGAATGGGAGCTTATGCACCGGTACCGTTTGTTAATAAAGAACTGATTAAAGTTATTGAAGATACAATCGTAAGACCAACCTTGAAAGCGATGAGGAAAGAAGGTAATTTGTACGAAGGGATACTTTATCCGGGTCTTATTCTTACTAAAGAAGGACCAAAAGTATTGGAATATAACTGCCGGTTTGGGGACCCTGAAACACAACCCCTCATGAGGTTATTAAAGACTGACATTATTGATATTTTTGAAGCAATCATCAATAAAAGCCTTAAAAACTTAAAAGTTGAATGGCACAAAGGATTCGCCGTCTGTGTGGTTTTGACCGCGAAAGGATATCCCGGTGAATATGAGAAAGGAAAAGAGATATGCAGATTGAAACAGTTTGGTGAATCAGACAAGGTAAGGGTATTTCAGGCTGGGACAGAAAGGATTGAGGGAAAAACGGTTGGTAGTGGCGGAAGAATATTGGGAGTAACCGCTTCGGGAGTCAGTCTGAAAGAAGCCATCCATAACACTTATGAAAGCATCGGGGAAAACGGTATCCATTTTTCTGGGATGCATTATAGGAAGGATATTGGAATGAAAGGGTTAATGAATGACTGATGAAACAATTAAGCGACTCAATATTTGTGCTAAAATAAGACAAGCAGCATCAGATAGTTGTTTGATGGCTATACAAAAAACCGTTGAGAGCAAGAAACCGGTTCCGGAAATTCAATTTAGAGATTGGTGGTTGGAAAAACTGGATAAGTCTGATGAAGTTGTTTCCGGCGGAGGATGGTATAATCCTCCTCCTTTCGGAATCGGGGTGTTATTTGGTTCAGAGACAAATTTTGCTAGAGTAAATTATCCAACCCTAAGACCTAAAGAATTCTGGCCAAAACAGGATAGTTACTTTCTTAAAAATGGTTTAGGTTATTTGTTTGCGTCTCCATATTCTTTAGTTAGCGGCGTTCCGATAATAGGAGACTTCGGATTTACATTTTATTTGGGTAAAAACAAGGAAATAATCGATCATTTTAAAAAATGCAAAGATATAGTCCTAAAACTATTGGATAGAGTTAAACCGGGAATTACCTTATCGGAGCTTTATAGCAGTTCTATAGACCTGTTTGATAAAAACAATCTTGTGAATAACGTTACGAGCACGACGGATAAACTAGGCGCCGATATTGGTCATACGATTCCTTTCATAAACGATACTCCGGAAGATGAAGCAAAAGATCATCTGTATAAATTTATAAGTAAATCCCGCGTCTTCATAAACGCTAAAGAGAATTACTTGTTAACGGATAATATTGCTTTTACTTTTGAACCGAGACTCACTTCACAAACAGATGAATCCATACCAATGTTTTCAATGCATTTAATAGTTATGATTGTTGACGGAAAGAAAAGAATTCTGGGTAACTTCGATAAAATTTTTGATTTATTGGGAATGGAATGGCTAAAAAATTAGAAATATGAGTCTAACGTATAAAAAATCAGGTGTTAATTATGACATTGTAGATCCAATAAAAAAACTGGCCCAGGAATTGGGGCTTAAGACGGCAGGTAACATCAGATCAACGGGCTTTAAGGAGAGAAGCGAAAGCCGCGGGGAATCGTCATATGTCATAGAGTCGGCTGATGGTTTCTATGCGTTTGTTACCGAAGGATTGGGAACCAAAAATCTGGTTGCCGACGAAATGCACAAGATTACGGGCAAAATTTATTATGAGTCTATAGCTCAAGATTGTGTTGCTATGATAGTCAATGACCTTATAACAGTTGGAGCAAAACCCGTTACGGTTTTGGCTTATTGGGCTGTAGGAGACACAAACTGGTTCAGTGATTTAAAAAGAGCCTCGAGCCTTGTTGAGGGATGGAAAAAAGCTTGCGATATGGCAGGTTGCAGTTGGGGAGGCGGTGAGACACCGGTTCAGTCTGGTGTAGTCAATCCATCAATAATTGATCTGGCCGGATCATCCTTTGGAGTAATCAAACCGAAGAAAAGGCTGATTTTGGGTGATAAACTAAAAGAGGGTGACAGTATAATACTTTTGGAAAGCAGCGGAATTCATGCAAATGGTCTTACTCTGGCAAGAAGAATTGCACGAAAGCTTAAAACCGGGTATGCAACGAAATTACCAAATGGCAGTTTGTACGGTGATGAACTTCTGAAACCTACAATAATTTATAGCATGTTAATAAATGATCTTTTGGAGAGAGGGATTGATATTCATTATCTCGTAAATATTACCGGGCACGGTTGGAGAAAACTGATGCGGGCAAAAAAAACATTAAGTTATGTATTGGAAAACGTTCCCGATATCTCTGAATTATTTAAGTTCATTCAGAAAAATTCAAATCTGACCGATAAAGAAATGTTTGCAACGTTCAATATGGGTGCAGGATTTGCTATGATGACTAATCAATCACAAGTAGATAAGATTATCAGGATTGCAGGAAAACACAAAATTAAATGCTGGGTAGCGGGAAGAGTTGAGAAGGGACTAAGACAGGTGGTAATTAAACCTAAAAATATTACTTATTTGAGCAAAGATTTAAAGATCAGGTAAATAATCATGTTATCATGTTCTAGAACATGATAACAAAAATATATTTAAGATATGTCGAATTATACTATTGCCACACTCGCTTCTCATTCTGCCTTACAGATACTAAAAGGCGCCAAGGATGAGGGATTTGAGACTCTGGCTATTGCTACAAAGGATAAAGTATCCTTTTATAAACGATTTGATTTTATTGATAAAGTGATGGGAGTGTCAAGTTATAAAGACCTTTATGATTTAACAGCTCTATTAAAAAAACAAAATGTAATTATCATTCCCCACGGATCATTTGTCGCTTATCTGGGTGAAGATTATGATAAGAAACTAAATCTTCCTCATTATGGTAATAAAGAGGTTCTAAAATGGGAGGGAAATAGGCTAAAACAGATGTTTTGGTTAGAAGAGGCCGGGTTACAAATTCCAAAAATATTTAAAGATTCTTCGCAAATTGATCAATTAGTCATCATCAAACTCTTCGGAGCCAAAGGCGGAAGCGGTTATTTTTTAGCTAAAGACAAGAAAGATTTTGAGAGAAAGATTAAAAGGTTTAGTGGCGAAAAATATATTATTCAGCAATATATGGTAGGAACACCGGTTTACTTGCAGTATTTCTATTCTAAATTGGAAAATAAAATCGAGCTGATGGGGATAGACAGACGATATGAGACAAACGTTGATGGTCTGAGTAGAATCCCAGCCCGTTTTAGTAAGGATATTGACATCGAACCAAGTTTTACGGTAATCGGAAATTTTCCGATCGTCATTCGCGAATCGTTATTACCGACCGTATATGCTATGGGAGACCAGCTTGTAAAAATTTCAAAAAAATTAATTCCTCCTTATGGTTTATTTGGTCCTTTTTGTCTGGAAACAATTTTAACTAAAAACCAGAAGTTTTATTGTATCGAAATATCATGTAGAATAGTGGCTGGTACTAATTTGTATGTTAAAGGGTCTCCTTATACGGATCTTATTTATAACCAGCCGATGAGTACAGGGAGAAGAATTGCTTTGGAAATTAAAGAAGCCATAAAACAAAAAAGATTAAATGAAATTTTAGGTTAAAGAGATGGATAATAAAAAAATTACCGTTGCAACTTTAGGGGGTCATAGCGCTTTAGAAATCTGCTTAGGAGCGAAAAAATTAAAATTAAAAACCTTGGTTATCGTCCAGAAAGGCAGAGATAAAACTTATTCACACCACTTTGCCAATCTTGTCGATGAATGCTTGATTGTTGATTCATTTGCAGATCTTACTGAAACCAGCACCATTAATTTTCTAAAAAAAAAGCAGGCCATTTTTATCCCTCATCGATATGTTCAGGTATATTGCAACTTAGATTTAGTGGAAAAGACATTTCCTATACCGATTTTTGGGAATAGATATTTACTGAAATATGAACAAAGAGCCGGTACTCATAATCAATATCAATTATTCGAATCTGCCCAGATTGATCATCCACAACAATACAAAGATCCGCGCGAAATTGACAGGCTAGTCCTAATTAAAGTACAAGAAGCACAACGGTCTTATGAACGGGCATTTTTCACAGCCCATGATCATAAGGAATTTACAACTAAAGCAGAAAACCTCATCAAATCAGGAAAAATATTAGCCTCTGATTTGGAGAATGCCACGATAGAAGAATTTTTAATAGGCGCTCAAATAAATTTTAATTTTTTCTATTCACCGCTGAAGCAGAAACTGGAATTGTTGGGTACAGATATCCGTAGGCAAACTAATTTAGACGGATATTTGAGAATACCATCAGTTGCCCAACAGGAAATCGACTCTGAAATTTTACCGTCCTTTATTGAAGTTGGACACATAGCTATTACGGTTAAAGAGTCTCTCTTAGAATCAGCTTTCAGAATTGCCGAACGCTTGATAGAATCAACCAGAACATTTATACCCCCGGGTATTCTTGGTCCTTTTGCTTTACAAACCGCGGTTGTTCCCGGTCCCCCAAAAGAAAAAATCGTCGTTTATGATTTATCACTCCGTATGCCCGGTTCACCTGGGACGAGTTTTACCCCTTACAGTCAGTATCACTTTGGGCACACGGTTAGTTTTGGGCAACGGATAGCCATTGAAATTAAAGAAGCTTTGAAATCCAACACTTTAGGAAAGATTACTACCTAAAAAATTTTATACTCAATATGGAAAAACAAAAACTTATGGCTATCTCCCTTTTGGACGGAAGAAATTGGGAAAAGGTCAAAATCGTGAGTAAGTTTTTTTCCGAATTTGCCCTAATCAAATATCGACTGAATGTAGAAATATCATATTTAATATTTTTAGCAAAAAAAGGCAAAATAATCAGAAAACTGAAAAATAATGAAATAAACTTACTGACTAAGATTTGGAAAGATTTTGGTATCAAAGAGGCTACCAATGTTAAGACCTATGAAGCCAAGATTAACCACGACGTAAAAGCAGTGGAATATTTCCTGCAGGAAAAATTAGAGCATACTTCATTAAAAGATCTCATTCCTTTTATCCACTTCGGGTTAACCTCATACGATATCAATATTCCCGCCTACGCTTTAATGCTAAAGGAATTTCGCGAGGAGGTTCTTATTTCTAAGTTACTTAAGTTACTTAAGGAACTTAAGGAACTTATAATAAAAACCAGAAATATGTCCATGCTGGCCCGTACTCATGGACAACCGGCCCTACCTACCACGATGGGAAAAGAGCTTTCAGTTTTTTATTCTAGAATTATAAAGGAGGGAAAAATATTGTCAGGACATGAGTTTGAGGCTAAAATGACCGGGGCGGTAGGTAATTTTAACGCTTTGGCCTTTGTTTATCCTGATTACGACTGGATTGATTTTAGTAAAAAATTTATATCATCTCTCGGACTGATTCCCAATATAGTTACGACACAGATCATGCCTTATGATAACTGGTTGAGATACTTTGACAGCCTAAAGAGGTTAAACAATATTCTCCTTAACTTAGTTGTTGATATCTGGTGGTATATCAGTTTTGAATATTTCGGGCAGGTAAAGAAAGAAGAAGAGGTAGGTTCTTCAACCATGTCTCATAAAATTAATCCAATTACTTTTGAAAACGCTGAGGGCAATTTGGGAATGGCCAATTCTTCTTTCGAGTTTTTTATCAGAAAACTGGCGGTAAGCAGACTGCAAAGAGATTTATCAGACAGTACGGTGAAGCGTGATTTCGGACTGGCCTTTGGATTTACCGTTCTTGCCTGGGACAGTATTTTATCAGGGATGGGAAGAATTTCACCAAAACCTTTGAGAATGAAGTATGATCTGGAATCGCATTGGGAGGTGTTTTCAGAAGGGATACAGACATACCTGCGTTCCCGGGGTTTAAAAGAAGCTTTTGAAATTTTAAAAGATAAAACCAGAGGAAGAGTGCTTTCAAAGAATGATTTTCATAATCTGATTGATAATTTACCGATAAGCTCGATCGAGAAGAAGAATTTGAAAATTGATTTATTGGATCAGTATCTGGGGCTGGCCTCTAAAATTACAGAGTTAGCGATACAAGACAAAATTTGAACACAAATCAGAAGTAAAAGAACTATCATGTTGCCAACAGTCATTATTGGAGCACAATGGGGAGATGAAGGCAAAGGAAAAATAGTTGATCTCCTTGCAAAAAATTCTGACATCGTCGTGCGGTTTAATGGCGGTAATAACGCCGGGCATACGGTTGTGGTCAAGTCTGAAAGATTCCCTTTGTCGCTTCTTCCTTCGGGAGTTTTGCAAAAGAAAAAACTATTTATCTCTCAGGGAGTGGTAATTGCGCCTGATGTTTTGCTTTCCGAAATCGATTTTTTTAAAAAAAGAGGAGTTGAAGTTGATCTCTTGATTGATAGACGTTCTAACATAATTATGCCTTACCATAGATGGCTGGATGCGGCTACCGAAGCCAGTAAAGGAGATAAAAAAGTAGGCAGTCTGAAACTGGGAATTGGTTATTGTTATGAGGACAGAAATAACAGACACGGAATAAGATTTGAAGACCTGATCAACCCCAAAATCTTAAAAGTTAAATTGGAAATAGAATTTGAATTGGTAAAAAAAAGACTGGAATCTGTTTATAATTTTAAAGTAGATTTAAAACTCGGTCAGATTTACAAAGAATATAAGACTTATGGTCTTAAATTAAAAAAATATATCGGAGATGTAAGTTGGGAAGTTTATAAAAGTTTAGGCCTTAGGAAAATAATTTTCGAAGGAGCCCACGGAACATTTCTCGATGGTAATTTTGGTACTTATCCTTATACCACCGCCGTCAATACAATTTCGGGAAGTGTTTTTTCTTACGTCGGATTTCCGCCACAAAAATTGAACGTCTTAGGTATCGTTAAAGCTTATACAACCAGAGTCGGTAGTGGTCCTTTTCCAGCAGAGCTTAACGACGACACCGGAACATTTTTACAGGAAAGGGGTAAGGAAATAGGAACAGTCTCAAAAAGAAAAAGGAGATGCGGCTGGCTCGATATGGTTATGTTAAAATATGCAAATAGACTTAACGGATTTGACTGTCTTGCCTTAACCAAGCTTGATGTGCTTACCGGTTTACCGTTTATTAAGATCGTCACTTCATATCAGTGTGGCGGTAAATTAACTGAGGATTTCCCATCATCTTTGACTGAATTAGAAAAGTGTAAACCTATTTTTAAAAGCCTTCCCGGATGGCATGATACAATTTCAGGAATCAAACGATATCAGAATTTACCAAAGAATTGCCGTCTCTATATTGAAACGATAGAAAAATTACTAAAAGTTCCTGTTAAATATATCTCAGTTGGAGCAGAGAGGAGTGAAATTATTATAAAATGATTAATTTACAAACCGGACTGACCTACGACGATGTTTTACTCGTCCCAAAACGCTCTAGAGTAACGCACAGAGCTAATGTTTCCACTAGAACCAGACTTACGAAGAATATTATTTTAAATATCCCTTTCGTATCAGCAAATATGGATACGGTTACCGAGAGCGAGATGGCCATTGCCTTGGCTCATGCCGGCGGCATTGGTATTATTCACCGTTTTATGAGTATAGAGCGTCAAGTAGAAGAAATAAAACACGTAAAAAGACATGAAGGATTTATTCTTGATAAACCGTTTACTCTCCTTCCTAACGCAACGGTTGCTACCGCAAAGGAGCAGGCCAAAAAATACAAAGTTGATAGCTTTATTATCGTTGATGAAAAGGATAAGGTTATCGGGATATTGACAAGGAGAGACGTCTTGTTTGTTGAAGAGACTATCACTCCTGTTAAAGATCTTATGACTCCCTTTAGTAAACTTATTTATGCAAAACCCAGGGTGACCGTTGAAGAAGCAAAAGAAATCATTATCAAAAACAAAATTGAAAAACTTCCGATTATTGATAATGACCGGATCCTAAAAGGATTGATTACTTCCCGTAGTCTTGAACATTTCTACAACTTTACCGATTCAACTAAAGACAATTACGGAAGACTGCGTGTTGGTGGTGCCATTGGTGTGGTAGATGATTATTTGGAACGGGCAAAGGCCTTAATTGAGGCAGGATGTGATGTTTTGGTAGTGGATGTTGCTCACGGTCATAACGAGGTAGCTCTCTCCTCAGTTTCCAAAGTCAGGAAAAAATTTAAAGATATTAGTCTTATCGGCGGTAATGTAGCAACTCCTGCAGCTACTTACGATCTGATAAAATTAGGGGTAGATGGCGTGAAGGTTGGGATTGGTCCGGGAGGACTCTGCACAACCAGAGTAATAGCCGGAGTTGGCGTTCCTCAGTTTACAGCTGTTATGGAATGCAGTAGTATGGCTAAACGATATAAAGTACCGATAATCGCAGATGGTGGAACTAATTATCCCGGCGATATAACCAAAGCGCTAGCAGCCGGAGCTTCAACCTGCATGTTAGCCGGATGGTTTGCGGGAACAGATGAGTCACCGGGAGGTATCATCCAGCGCGGAGGATTGAAGTATAAAGCCCATCGCGGGTCAGCCTCATTTTTAGCTGTTGCCGATAGAAAAATGTCAAATCAGGAATTCATTGATGAGTCAAAACTTAATTCCGTGGTTGCAGAAGGAGTGGAGGCTCTGGTTCCTTATAAAGGCAAAGTTAATGATGTAATTTATCAACTATTAGGGGCTCTTCGTTCGGGTATGAGTTATTGTAACGCTAAGACGATTGAAGATTTACATAAAAATTCTGAATTTATTAAAATCACCGAGGCGGGATTTCGGGAAAGCAAATCTCACAACATTTCCGAAATTCAATGAAAAATCAAGTTCCTAGATTTGGTCTGGTTAAATTTTCAGGGGAAAAAAGTTTATCTGCCTGATCTTTTCTGAGATAACCTTTTTGAATCGCTAAACCCTGTATTTTTTGGCCGGTTTTTAGAGATAGCTTTACCAGTTCCCCGGTACGATCATAACCTATAACAGGATTAAGGATAGCCGCTAGACCAGTTCCTCTTTCCAGCCAGAATTGACACATTTTCCGGTTAGCTTTTATACCCGTTAAGCATTTAGTGTCAAATATTTCAACCCCGCGGGTTAAAAGTTTAATCTGCTCTAACAGATCATAGGCGATAAGCGGAGTCATAATATTTAATTCTAACTGTGCCGACTGGTGGGAAAGCATAATCGCCGTGTCCAGACCGATGATCTGGTAACAAATCATGGTCAGCATTTCTACAATTGAGGGATTAAATTTTCCCGGCATGATTGATGATCCGGGTTGAACCGGCGGTAAAAGTATTTCGTAAAATCCAGTTCCGGGACCAGAATACATCAGGCGTAAATCATTTCCGATTTTTATTAAGGTAGCCGATAGCGTTCGAAGGCTTGAGGATAAGTTAAGGAAATCGGAAGCATTGTTCATGGTGTACATCAGATTATCAGAGGATTTCAAAGACAAATGAGTGAGTCTGCTTAGCTCTAAAATCATCAGCTTATGATATCGGGGATGGGAATTAATACCCGTACCCACTCCTGTACCACCGATACCTACAAAAAACAGGTTTTCTTGCATTTTTTCAATCGTTTTTCTGTCCCGGGTTAATGAGAAACGGTAGGTAGAAAATTCCTGGCCGAGGGTTACCGGTAAGGCATCCTGAAGATGCGTACGGCCGGATTTGATGATCTTATAAAATTCTCTGGCTTTTTGGGAAAAAGTATTTTCTAATTTTTTTAATTTAGAAATAAGGGGGATTATAAGTTTTATCGAGGCTATTCGAATGGCTGTTGGTATAACGTCGTTTGTGGATTGTGACAAATTAACATGATCATTGGGATGAATTATTTTGTAACTGCCTAGTTCGTAACCTAATAACTCGTTTCCCCGATTTGCAATTACCTCATTGATATTCATGTTGTGGGAAGTTCCGGCTCCGGCTTGGTAGGGATTAACCACGATCTGATCTTTTAGTTTACCGGAAATGATTTCATTACAGGCTTTGATAATATTTTTCGCTCTTTGGCTATCCAGAAGCTTTAGGTCATAATTAACTTTTGCCGCTGCTTTTTTTATTATTACGGTACTTTCAGTATATTCGGGGTGTGGAGTAAGTGTGCAGACTGGAAAATTCTCAAGGGACCTTTGCGTTTGGGCCCCCCAGTATGATTTTTTGTTTACCAGTACCGTTCCTAGGGTATCTTTTTCTACCCTTTTGTCATTCATGATGTCAATCATAGGTAAAAAGTATAATTTGTCAACCCCGTTATAACTATAAATTTCTTAATATGTTATACTATATTTATTACTGATAAATATGTTGTATTTATTTCTTACAGATAGTAAAATTATCGGCTTGAGAACAGAAAAATCAATCCTGGGCGGCGAAAAAATTTCAGGCTGTCTATTGAGAAAGTTTCCGAAAGGCGTGATTATAGACGGCATAGTTAAAGATATTGATAAATTCAAGAATGAATTAAAGGAAGCTCTCAATTCTGCTTATCCTATCCCAATTTCCGAAAAGCAGGTCTCACTCGTCATCTCTGACAGCCATGTTTTTACAAAGCGCTTAAAAATATCCGTGAATGATAAAAATGAAGATGTGTCTCAGATAATTTTAGAAGAAATAAAGAAAATATTACCCTATGACCCTTATGAACTCGAGAATTTCTATCAGACGATTAATGTTTCTGATAAGGAAAAAGAGCTATATTATACCGCCATGCCAAAATCAACAGTTTCTCATCTGAAGGATTTATTTTCTTCCTACCCTTTAAAGCTGGAATTCATCGCTTCTAACTCTCTGTCTATTTTTAATCTTTTTGAGTCAGTTTTAACTAATAATCAAGTCATTCTTTATTGTCATGTTGAAAATAACAACCAGAGTTTTATTCTTTTCGATAACGATGGACCGGTGAAAATTATCGAGGAAAAAACAGCTGTAAAGTCTTTCTTTACGAAAGTGAAAATAGTAATCGATAAATTACAGGAAGAAAACAACTTGAAGATCACCACCATTATATTAGATGGAGAGGAAGCCCTGGAACAAAATAGTCAGGATTTAACTGATTTATTGAAAGTACGAGTCATAAAATTAAAAGATATTTTTGCTGAAATAATGCAAAAGCATAAGATCGTTTTTGATAGCGGTGGTATCCAAACCGAAGTTTTTTCAAGTGTTTTGGGGCTGATGTTACTTTCGAGTAGCGGTGCGCCACCAAATTTTATTTCGGAAGAGACTAAGAGTCACTCAGAAGCTTCTGTAACTGAAAGAGGGGAAAACTCAGCACACGAAATGGCGTTTAAAAAAAGCGAGGAATCACCAAGTGGGGCAAGAGATTTATTTAATGGAGAGATAATCGAAAAACGCCAAGCCAGTCTTGGCCAGATATTAAGCAACAGAATATCCATAATCGTAATCACCGTTTTATTAATATTAGCTGGCATCGGTATCTTTATTAAAAGAGTCAACAGAATTGATATGAAGATTCCATTTTTTACTTCTCCGACTTTAACTCCTACTCCAAGTCCAGTGCCAAGCCTTACGCCGACGCCAACTATCGATTTGTCATTAAAGCGTAGCGACTTGAAAATTTCAATTCAAAATGGAACCGATAAAACCGGGTTAGCTAAGGAAACCGCCAGTTTTCTTGAAGAAAAAGGATATAAAATTATTTCCAAATCAAACGCGGACAAAGATGATTATCAGCAAACCCTGGTTAAGGTTAAGAAGGACAAAGAAAAGTTTTTGCCGCACCTGCGAAACGATCTAAAAGATAAATTTGATGTATCTACTTCTGAGAGTCTGGATGAAGATAGCAAAGAGGATATGATACTGATATTGGGGAGAAAATAAGGCCGCATCCGATAATAACTTGAATATATCGGTGCGGCACAAAGGGCCGTAACCGTCCCGTTAAGCGGGACGGACGAGCACTCAGAGTGATTTTATGAGTAAAGACGGGAGAACCTGGCTATCTCACACCGGAGTAGAAAATCTTGAACGCTGTCCCCGTTGCTTTTGGCTACAGTATAAAAAAGGTATCCGTCAGCCGGAAGGTATTGTTTCCCGCTTAGCAAATCGTTTTGATATTATCCTCAAAAACTACTTTGATAATTTCAGGTCTAGCGGTGATTTACCACCGATCGTAAAAAATCAGCTGGAAGGAAAATTACAAAATCCTTTTCAGGAAAAGTATTTTGTCAAAATAAATGATAAATATGGATTTTTCGGAAAACTTGACGAATGTTTAGTAACCTCTTCCGGAGCACACGTTCCCATAGATTTTAAGACCTCAAGTTCAGATCCCCGGAACAGGGATACTTTAAGTGCTTATCAAGCTCAGATCGACGACTATATCTATATTTTGCAACAAAACCAGAAAAAGATAGCCGGTTTTGGTTACCTGGTTTATTTTTTTCCTGATCATGGTAAAGAACTTCATAACGGATTTCCGATGGTGATACACGTGACTAAACTGGAGGGAAATCCGCAAAGATCAATGGTGCGGATTTCAAAAGCCATTGAGGTCCTGGAAGGGAAATTACCCGGTTCCAGCAAAACCTGTAATTTTTGCAACTGGTATGAGGCCATAAAAAAAGAAATAAAACCCCAAAAATCTCCAGCCCACTTCTTTCAGGAAAAGTTAATTTAATCACAGGTGCTACAATTACACTCTCAACAATTAAAATCTGGTATTTAGCTCATTTTATTTCAGATCTAAAAAATAGTATTCTAATTCATACCCATTTGTAACTTGCTTATAGCCAAAAACAAGACAACTCCCAGAAATTCGCGGGAAATTTATATTTTTATTTTGACAGGAAAGAAATTGAGTGCTAATCGGAAAATATATGCCCTTATCATCTATTGCCTGTCTTATGTTAGGGATGATGTTAGTTGTATAATATGATGATTTTTTAATTTATTTAATAGGCTTATAACGGCTGCCTCGTAAAATTCAATTAAGTATTCTTTATCTTTTCCATACTCATATAATACTTGTACTAGGTAAGCATAGTGGTCATTGGTAGTAACACTTAGTAGACCTAGTATAGCTACATTAGATTTAAGTGAAATTTTTCCATTAAAACCAGTTAAAGATATTCCCCCTTCGTTATTTTTATCATATACCATGATATCGTTTGAAGACCCTGACATATTAATCATTTGATTTGTAATCTCAGAAGGTAAAAAGTTTATCGGCGTAAATCCCGCGTTATTTAATAGGTCCCACTGGTCATATGACAAGTTGAAGCTCACGATCTTTTGAGCAAAACTATCGGTGAGAATAGGCGAAACCGTAGGCGAAAGAGTTGGATTTAGTTTCACTGGACAACAGGTAAGTGAAGTTATACCAGAACATTAATAAAGATTTCCATGACTTTTTTTACAGTCTTGTGCACAATGGGTACTATTGTTATATTCATAACAACCCTTATTATCCGCCACTCCTCCTATAATGTACGGTGTCTCGGCTCTAGTGTTAATCGCTGTTTGACTCCCGGGTAGTTGGGATAAGGCAAAAGCTGCGGTCCCGAGAAAGAGAAGTACGATAACTAATATCCCTACTGATTTGTTGATACATATTTTATCATTTTTTATAGCTTATGTTACTTTTATATTAAAGAATATCTAAATTGTATACAAGTAGAACTTCATAGTATAAAAGCCTGAGAGATTATTCTCTCATCGAACCTAGCAAAAATTGTGGTACCTGGGGACTACCTGGGGACGGTCCTTTAATATACGATTGCAAAGCCTCAAATCAAACGAAATTAATTTAGTGAGCCCGGCGCGAGTCGAACGCGCAACCAACAGCTTAAAAGGCTGCTGCTCTGCCATTGAGCTACAGGCCCATTGAATTATTATTTTTTATTAACCAACTTATATATTTGTGGCTTTTATATGATTTTAACTTCTTCTCTCGTAATCTTGCATCATCAATATTATCAAACGTTTCTTTATATACTAAATTATATGTTTTCAATACTCTAGTTGATCTTGTATGCCCAGCAAGATGCTGTTTTATTCGTCGTGAGAGGTTATTTGTCGAACCAATGTAATATTTACTATTATTTTCATCGGATAATACATAGACCCAACACATTATAATATATTTCTGTTCTGCCATTGACCCCGATTAGTCGTTGCTATCGGGGTTGAGCTACAGGCCCTATTTACTTAATAGATTATATCAACATAAGTTTTCGTCAGCAACTATTTTTTTGGTCTTGACAAAAACTGGGAGTAAAACTATGATAGTTAATAGATAAATATGAAATACCAATTACCTCTATTAGAATACCCATATAATGCTCTTGAGCCATATATTGATGCTCAGACCATGGAAATTCACCACACCAAGCATCATCAGGCATACATTGATAATTTAAATAAGGTATTAGAAAAATATCCAAAGATTGAGGGTCAGAAACTGGAAGATCTGTTAAAGAGTCTTAATACTCTTACAATGGATGAGAGAGACAAGAAGATGCTACGTAATCACGGCGCGGGACACCTCAATCATACTCTATTCTGGCAGATTATGGGGGCCAAAAAAGAACTTGATGAAAAGTTGGTTGCAGAAGTAATTAAGGAATTTGGAACTATTGATGAGTTCAAAAAACTCTTCAACCAAACTGCTTTGTCGCATTTTGGCAGCGGTTGGGCCTGGCTAGTGCGTAATAAAGAAGGAAAGCTTGCAATTTATTCTCTACCCAACCAGGATTCACCATATATTAATGGACACACGCCTCTTATTGGACTGGATGTTTGGGAACATGCCTATTATTTGAAATACCAAAACAGACGTGCAGATTATATAGCAAACTGGTGGAATGTGTTAAAGCTGATTTAATCCCCCTTGTCTAAATTTCATGCCTAATATATAATCCTCATATGGCAAACGAAGCAACAATCAACGAGACAACTTTTCACGTTGGCGATACAATAGGTGTTCATTATAAGCTTATTGAGAAAGAAAAAGTGGCCGGAAAAGCCAAAAGAGAAGTGAAAGAAGAAGTACGGGAGAGAATACAAATTTTTGAAGGAATTGTTATTGCCATGAGGGGAGAAGGTGATAATAAATCTTTTACAGTAAGACGAATTGCCACTGGCGGAATAGGGGTAGAAAGAATTTTTCCCCTATTTTCACCCTGGATAAAAAAAATTACGGTAAAAAAACAGGGCAATGTTAGACGGGCTAAATTATATTATCTGCGAAATAGAGAAGGCAAAGAAGCGGAAAAACTAAAAGAGAAGGTCAAAACCCCCGTTGCCAAAAATGCAGGTAAAAAATAAAATTACTCTGGGTAAGCAAGGTGAAGAGATTGCCGCAAAATATCTTAAACAACAAGGGTACCAAATCATCGAAAGAAATTTCCAGAGACGTTATAAAGAAATTGATATTGTAGCCTTGGATAAAAACACCCTCGTTTTTGTAGAAGTGAAAACCCGTCAGGGTGATAAATTCGGAACTCCCTCTGAAGCGATTACCTCTTTTAAATTACGAAATCTAGTTCAATCAGCCCAGTATTATAAATTTATCCATCCAAATCTTCCGGACAGTATGAGAATAGATTTTGTAGGTATCAGTATCGGAGAGGATTTTAAACTGAAGGAAATTAATCTGATCAAAAATATCACCAGCTAATTATTCGATTGTCTGCTCAGGCCCATGATCCCAATAAGAATTGATAAACAAAAGGATTCTGTTCTCATCAAAGATATCGAACTTATCAAGCTTCGTCCAGGCAGTAAGGGCAATTCTATTGTCTAGATTTGGGCGAGGAACGACGATTATTTTTTTCCAAGCTTTATTTTTACCGATCATTTCTAACTTTTTAACTAATTCCTGGCAGTCCTGATTGTTTTTCCACTCATTCAATTCTAAATGAGAACTGCTGCTACCTTTATATGCTGAGGATGATGCTATTAAATCTTCTTCGTGGGCAAGAACATTAGGAACTATTCTGACAGATTTTGATTTTTCCTTCCAATCACAATTATAAGAAATGATGATATAGCCGTGTTCTAAACTATGGACGAGCTTTCTGTCATCAAGAGGTCCGGCGTAAATACCTGATTTTTCCCATTCTTCGTAGTGAGAGCCAGATGCAGGTGGGTTGCTATTGAAACTTACATTCGTACCCACTTTGACGTGATCCCGACCCAGATCAGGCATGCTTTGTCCTGGTTTAGATGAGGACTCATTTTTTATAAACCGATATATGACAATAGAACTAATCAGAATAATTATACCTACCGCGATGTATCGTCTAATTTTTTTATTAAAAGTTACCTTCTCACTTGCCTGATTTTCCAGGGTCTTTTTTAGTCTCTTTCTTTCTTTTTTGGTTAGGTTTTCAAATTCATTCATCATATTTATAATTACTCATATTTATACACTTTCTTTACGATATTTGCAAAATCAGTTACAATATAGTTATTATGAATATATTTACTGACAATTTAGGGACTGTTATAACTACGTTGACGTTTATTTTATCGTCTTTTATACCGAGATTTATAGCCGGTAGTTTGATACTTTTTATCGGTCTGGTAATTGCCTCTCTTCTGAAAGATCTGCTGGGGTTAATATTTAAGTACTTTAAAATAAGCAAATGGATGGAGGCGGCAGGTTTAGGTAAATCCCAAGAGCTTAGTATATGGCCGAATCTGCTGTCAGAACTGGTGCGCTGGACAACCATTTTTATCTTTTTAATGTCAGCGGTTGAGAAATGGGGTATACCAAAAGTTGGGGACGTGCTCAATCAATTACTTTTATTTTTACCCAATGTTTTCGTGGCCGTAATTATAGGATGGGTAGGACTAGTTAGCGCCAGATTCGCCTCTGATATTGTACGACATGGAGTAGGGGAAATGGGTGGTAGAGAAGCTCTGGTGTTGAGTAATCTTGCTCGATACACGATTGTCTTTTTTACGGTATTGATTATCTTAACTCAATTAGGAGTTGCAGCGGAGCTAGTAAAAATCTTATTTACGGGTATTGTTGCCATGCTGGCCCTTTCTTTTGGACTCGCTTTTGGTCTTGGGGGAAAAGAAGAAGCGAGGAAAATATTGGAAAAGCTTAGAGAAAGACTGGATGAAGGTAAAAACAGAAGCAACCGCATTAAATAATTTTTGATCTTTGATATATTCAAAGCCCCGTTCGTCTAGCGGCCCAGGACATCTGGTTTTCAGCCAGAGAATCGCCGGTTCGAATCCGGCACGGGGTACCGAGGTTCAAAGATTGTATTAAATTGATGTATGTGTTAAACTAGAATTCTTTATAAATATTTAATGAGAGGTTTTAAATAATATGAACGGTACAATCAAAAAACTCACGGATAGAGGATTTGGATTCATAACCCGCGAAGGTGAAGTAAAGGATCTGTTCTTCCATTCCAAGGATCTTAGCGGCGTCACTTTTGACCAGCTAAAAGAAGGTGATACCGTAACTTTTGAAGTAGTAGACGGTCCAAAAGGTCCAAGTGCGAAAAATGTAACTAGAGGTTAAAACTTTATTGTTTTTTAAATAACCAAGCTTTAATACGCTTGGTTATTTATTTTAACCGTTATACCCCGCTTGACAATAAGTAAGAGTTTGGTATATCTATTTATTATTGTGGTAAAGAGTTTAAACAACGCTAGTACTTTGCTTGGTCTTAATCCCCATTCTTTATGAGAATCTCTTGGAAAGCTGCTATATTTATTCTTTTGTTTGTCTTATTTATCTATGTAAGTTTCACCGCTAAACCTGTTTTACCAATCCGTCTGGCAGGCTCAACTGCTTTCCAACCATTTGCCGAGAAATTAGCGGAAAAGTATATGGAAGAGCATCCAAGCATCACCGTTGACGTGCAGGGAGGAGGTTCTGCAGTGGGTATTATGGCATCACAGCAGGGAATTGTTGATATCGGAATGGCGGATATGTTATCACTACCTCATGATATTGATTACCTGGAAAGAACCGTTGTCGCCAGGGATGGAATCGCAGTGATTGTTAATCCAGCCAATAAGGCAAATGAAATTTCCTTTGATCAACTGGGGAAAATCTTTTCAGGAGAAATAAACAATTGGAAAGACGTAAGCTTTGATAACGCTCCAATACGGGTTATCAGCCGAGAAGAAGGTTCAGGGACAAAGAAATCTTTCGACCAGTTAGTGCTGAATGGAAAAAAGCTTACCCGGGAGGCGATGTTTCAGGATTCAAATGGAACCATCCGTGAAACAGTTCGCAGCGACCCGAATGCGATAGGGTACATTTCCATCGGCTATTTAACATCTAATGTTAAGCCACTCCTGATAGATGGAATTGCCGCTACAAACGAAAACGTAAAAGCAGGAATATATAAAATTTCCCGGCCGATTTTCCTAATTCTAAAAGCTAACCCGAAAGATGCAGCGCGCAAATTTCTCAATTATCTCTTAGAAGCCGAAGCGCAAAAAATTATTGCTAGCGATGGATTAATACCGGTGAAATAAGATGAATAAGTTTATCGAAACAATTATTGAAAAAAGTATTATCCTTATAGCCTTCTCAACTGTAGCCGTTTTATTTCTCATTGCCTTTTTTATCTTCAAGGAGGGAATACCATTTTTAGCACAGTACGGGTTACCCGGTTTTTTAACCGGTTCTACCTGGTTACCGGGGGAAGATAAATTCGGTATTTTACCTATGATAATAGGCAGTATTTATGTAACGTTGGGGGCGCTTATTGTCGGTGTACCACTAGGAGTGGGTTCGGCAATATTTTTGGTTGAATTTGCCAATAAACGGATACGCAATATTATCAAACCCGCCATAGAACTTCTTGCAGGAATTCCCTCAGTAGTTTATGGGTTTATCGGTATCATGGTCTTGGCCCCCTGGGTGCGGATCAATTTCGGCGGATCGGGTTTATCAATTCTGACTGCTTCAATAGTATTGGGTATTATGATTTTACCAACAATAATCAGTATTACTATGGATTCACTTACGGCTCTTCCCTCAGTGTACAAAGAAGGATCAATTGCTCTTGGGGCAACAACCTGGCAAACCGTGATTATGGTACTTCTTCCGGGGGCGAAATCTGGAATTCTGGCAGGAATTATTCTGGGTATGGGTAGAGCCATAGGGGAAACGATGGCGGTGATTATGATTACCGGAAATGCCATTCGAATACCCACATCCCTTTACGATTCAGTCAGAACGATGACTTCAAATATAGCTCTCGAGATGGGTTATGCTCTGGGAATTCATCGGTCTGCACTATTCGCTAATGCTGTGGTTCTTTTTGGTTTTATCATGATACTTAATACTATTGCTATTTTGATTATTAATAAGAGGAGTAAATGAATCCAAAATTCATACAAAAAATTGCTTCAGTAGCTTTGGGAACGGCCATGTTAGTCACACTATCTGTTTTGATTTTTATCATTTTCTACATCTTGTATCAGGGCTTACCAATTGTTTCCATGGAATTTCTGACCACTCCCATCCGTGATATGGGAAAAAGCGGGGGAATATTTCCGACCATTATCAGCACTTTCTATTTAGCCTTTCTATCGATCTGTATTGCCGCGCCTCTTGGAATTGGAACTGCGGTATTTTTGACAGAATATACCCGGGAAAATACCGTTACTCGTGTTATACGGTTCACCACAGATTGTTTGGCAGGTATACCTTCAATTATTTTCGGCCTTTTCGGATTCGTCTTTTTTGTCATTTATTTGGGGTTTGGCTGGTCAATCCTGGCAGGATCACTTACACTTGCTACAATGATGCTTCCTACTATTATCAGAACTAGCGAGGAAGCAATACGGGCGGTACCGGAAGGCTTTCGGGAAGTCACTTATGGATTGGGAGGCAGTAAGTGGCAAAGTGTCACCGAGATAGTTCTGCCCAAAGCGTTCCCCGGTATTTTAACCGGAATAATCCTTAGTATGGGCCGGGCGGTCTCTGAAACTGCTGCGCTAATTTTCACTGCAGGAATGTCATTGCATACCCCAGTCTCAGTTTTATCCTCAGGCAGAAGTATGGCTGTACACTTTTATACTATCGCCCGGGAAGGTATTTCTCTGCAGATGGCATTTGGGACTGCAGCTGTTTTGATTGTTACGATCTCGATTATTAATATCAGCTCCTACCTTTTGATGCATAAATATATGCGTAAATATGCTTAAAGTTAAGATTAAAGTTGACAATTTAAATGTCTATTATGGAAATAAACAAGTAATAAAAGACGTCAACATGAACGTTTCCGACCATGAAATTCTTTCCATTATAGGTCCATCCAAAAGCGGTAAATCGACACTGCTTCATGTAATCAATAGGTTGATTGATAATGTTCCGGGAGCCAAAGTAACAGGTCAAGTATGCATTGACGGAAAGAATATATATCTGGATAGCGTAAATGTGAACGACCTTCGTAAAAAAGTGGGGATTATTTTTGCTACACCGGTACCACTACCCATGTCTATTTTTAATAACCTAGCCTATGGACCCCGGTTACACGGAATAACCAATAGAGAAAAATTATTAGATATAGCAGAAAATTGTCTAAGAGCTTCATCCCTTTGGGACGAGGTAAAAAGCAGGTTAGATATGTCAGCTCTTCGTCTTTCCGGAGGACAACAGCAACGGCTTTGTCTGGCTCGGGCGCTTACTGTTGAACCGGAGATAATTTTATTTGATGAACCTTGTTCAGGGCTAGACCCAATATCGACCAGTAAAGTAGAGAGCACGATGCGGGAACTTAAGAAGAACTATACTCTTATTTTAATCACCAATAATACGAAGCAGGCAGCCAGAGTAAGCGACCGAACAGCATTTTTCCTCTTCGGAGAGCTTATAGAAATTGGGGAAACGAAACGGTTATTCACTGCGCCAAAAGATAAACGGACGAAAGATTATATTACCGGTAAATTCGGTTGACTATTATGATGAAAATAACCTCGCGTAATTTGAATGTATTCTACGAAGATTTTCATGCTTTAATAAATGTGAATTTAGACATAAGGGAACACGCTATTACTGCCTTTATCGGTTCTTCCGGTTGCGGCAAGACAACTCTACTTCGCTGTTTCAACAGAATGAATGATCTTATTGATGGAGCTAAGGTTCATGGTGAAGTCAGATTGGATGGGAAAAATATATATCCCGACGGTGGAGATTTATTGGCGCTGCGACGTAAGGTGGGTATGGTGTTTCAGAGACCAAACCCTTTCCCCCTTTCCATTTTTGATAATTGCATTTACGGACCTCGGGTACACGGAACGAAGGAAAGGAAAAAATTGGAAGTGATTTCCGAGCATGCTTTGTCCGCGGTTCTTCTTTGGGAAGAGCTTAAAGACAGATTAGATCGTCCTGCATTAGAGTTAACCGGAGAACAGCAGCAAAGGCTTTGTATTGCTCGACTCCTTGCAGTAAACGCAGAAGTACTCCTTATGGATGAACCCTGTTCAACTCTTGATCCTATAGCGACCCAAAAAATTGAAGAGTTATTGGTCAAGTTAAAAAAGGATTACACTATAGTTATTGTGACTCATAACATGCAACAGGCGGCTAGGATCTCAGATTCCACCGGATTTTTTCTGATGGGTGAAATGGTAGAGTTCGGAACAACAAAAAAATTATTTCGATCTCCAAAGCATAAAAGAACTCAGGATTACCTCGAAGGCAGATTCGGTTAGAGAAAAGGCGTATACCTCATAAACATCATCCAACAAATAGAAACATAGAAGAATATAGAGAAATATTGAAAAATGAAGAGAAATATGGTATAGAGTAATACTCTGAAAGTAAATATGGCTTTACAATGCGATAAACTATTTTTTACCCCCAAAGAAATTGCCCAAACCCTGCAGCTTAACGTCCTTACCATTTACGGATATGTCAAATCAAAGAAACTTACAGCCGTTAAATTCGGCCGCAGTTACAGAATCGACAAAAGAGACCTGGATATATTTATCAAGGCTAACAAAACCAAATAGGGTTTAAAAAACCAGTTTAATCTGCCCAAAGATGAAAGTTAATGATAAAAATAAATCAAAATATCTCAATCATCATACCCGCGTGGAACGAGGCAGGAAACATAGCACTTCTGGTTGAAACGATCGCTAAGGCACTTACCGGCAATGGCATCATTTACGAATTGATAGTTGTTGATGACAACTCTACGGATACTACCGCTGAAATTCTAAAAGAACTAACCAGCAATTTCCCAATTTCCGTCTATTTGAAAAAAGGGAAAAAAGGCAAAGCCCAGTCTCTTCTGGAAGGGTTTACTTATGCTAAATACGATCTTGTTGGATTCATCGATGCCGATCTGCAGTATCCTGCCGAGGCTATTCCAAAGATGGTAGAAGTGATCGATACAGGCGTAGATATAGTTGTAGCCAATAGAAAAGAATTTGGCGCCAGTTTCAGACGGAAAGTACTTAGTTGGGGCTTCCGCAGATTCTTCGGGCAATTTCTTCACGGTTTCACCTGCGACGTCCAATCGGGGCTGAAAGTCTTCAGAAAAGAGATTATAGAGCGTTTGACTTTCCATCCGAACCCATGGACGTTTGATCTGGAGTTTCTGGTCAAAGCCAGAGACGCCGGATATAAAATAGGAAGCACTGACATTATTTTCCAAAAAAGACATGCGGGAAAACCCAAAATAGGCTTGCTAGCCGCCTCTCTGGAAATCGGCCTTGCCGCCATCAAAATAAAACTAACCGGGTCTAATATCATTCCGTTTCATCCCGAGCTAGCAAAGAAAAAAGGCCAGGGTTTCCATTATAAGGGCATAGAATTTATCCATCACTCAGATCTTCACCATAAAGAGACGGCTTTTCACCGTTTCAATTATTACCAGGAGATAATAATTCTTTCACTTTTCTTTTTGGTTATCTTTGGTATCAGGACAGATTGGCACGCGACTCTTGTCTCGATTTTCTCGCTTATTACAGTTCTTTATTTCACTGATCTGCTTTTTAATTTGTATCTAATTTTCAGGAGTTTAGCAAAAGAGACAGAAATCCAGGTCACTGATGAGGAAATTTCTCAAATATCTGATAAAGATTGGCCTAGTTACACGATTTTTTGCCCTCTCTATCGTGAATGGGAAGTCCTGCCTCAATTTGTGACGGCCATAAGCCGGTTGGATTACCCAAAAGATAAACTTCAAGTTTTACTTCTTTTGGAAGAAGACGATAGGGAAACAATTAAGTATGTTAAAAATTATTATTTACCTTCCTATTTTCAGGTAGAGATTGTACCGCATTCCCTACCCAAAACTAAACCTAAGGCTCTCAATTACGGTTTGTATAGAGCAACCGGTGAATTTTCGGTTGTGTACGACGCAGAAGATGTTCCTGATCCTAAACAATTAAAAAAAGCAGTCCTTGCTTTTAGAAAATCTGATGAACGGATAATCTGTGTCCAAGCAAAACTTAATTTCTATAATTCACACCAGAATATACTTACGAGAGTATTTACTGCAGAGTATTCACTCTGGTTTGATCTTATCCTGACCGGGCTTCAATCACTTGATGCGCCAATTCCTTTAGGGGGGACATCAAATCATTTCAAAACCTATTCACTGCGTCATTTAAAAGGTTGGGATGCGTTTAACGTTACCGAGGATTGCGATTTAGGAATCAGGCTTACCAAACAAGGGTTTCGCACCTCGATGATCGATTCCGTCACGCTAGAGGAAGCCAATTGCGGTTTTTTTGCCTGGTTCCGCCAACGGTCAAGGTGGGTGAAAGGTTATATCCAGACATATCTTGTTCATATGCGAAGGCCGCATGAATTTATACGCCCTTCAACCAAGTTCCATCTTCTTTTTTTCCAATTGGTAGTGGGGGGAAAGATTGTCTCAATGTGGATTAATCCATTTCTTTGGAGCATGACAATTGCCTATTTTGCGTTACGGGCGCAAATTGGAGGATTTATTGAATCGCTTTATCTGTTGCCCATTTTTTACTTAGGCGCTTTTTCTCTGGTCTTTGGTAATTTCGTCTATTTTTACAATTACATGATCGGTACGGCAAAAAAAGAACAGTGGGACCTGATCAAATATGCATTTCTGACGCCTTTCTATTGGCTGATGATGAGTATTGGTTCGTGGATTGCCCTTAAACAATTTGCCCATAGGCCGCATTATTGGGAAAAAACGAGGCATGGTCTGCATTTGGGCGATCTAAAGATAACGACTCATATTGATTCGTTAGTTAATCGCTAAAAATATATGAAAAACCGGACAAAAAAAATTACTGCAAACGCAGGATTTTTGATAGGAGCCCTACTGGTCTCTAATTTGTTAAACTTTGTCTTTAACGCTTTTTTGGGCAGAATGTTGTCGTTTGAGGACTTCGGTCTCATAACCCTTCTTAGTTCATTTGGATACATAACCGCCATTTTTCTAAATGCTCTCGCCACTACTATAAACCACCGCGTTGCATATTTAGCTAGTCAGGCGGGTAAGAAAACAGGCATAGCTTTCGCGCGGGGAATATTTCGCAAGAGTCTGATTATAGCTTTAGTTTCTTCTATTGTTTGGATTTTAGGTGTTCCATATTTATCCCAATTCTTTAATGAAAGAAGTTTATTGCCTCTTTTAATTTTTACTCCGGTGTTTTCTTTTGGGGTGATAACCGCCATTCAAAAAGGAACACTGCAGGGGAATTTATATTTTACCTCTGTAGGAATTATTTTACTCTTTGAATCTTTGGTGAAACTGCTGATTGCGGTTCTTTTTGTGACATTGAATATTTCTTCTTTGGTTTATCTGTCTATCCCAATATCAATGATTGCATCCTATTGTATTGCGGTAATGATTACTTCCAGAAAGTTTAGAGCATTTATAAGCCCTGGAAGTCAAACGAAGACAACTTATGGTTTTCCCAGAAGATTTTTTATCGCATCAATTGTGACAGGAATTTCTACGACTTTATTTTTGACGCTTGATGTGATTTTGGCCAAACACTTTTTATCGCCGGTTTTGGCAGGTGAATATGCCCTTTTGTCTTTGGTCGGGAAAATGATCTACTTTTTTGGTTCTCTCCCAAGTATTTTTATTGTGACTTTTGTAGGCAGGGATGAGGGTGGGGGAATAAATCCTAATCGCACTTTCTATAAGCTCTTTGTCGCTACATTTCTTTTGGTGATTATTGCTTTTCTATTCCTTGGACGTCTGGGTAATATCACTATTCCGCTTCTGTTCGGAGAAAAGGCAACAGGTATTCTTCCCTACGCGTTTTCCTATGCACTGGCAATTTCTCTGTTTACTCTTACCAGCAGTTTATATACCTATCATCTGGCCAGGCGGCATTATCTTTTTTCCTTCGCTTCCATAGTCATTTCTTTAATTATGTCTGGCGGGATTATTTTTTATCATCAGAATATATTTGAGATAACAGGCATAATCTTAAACACAAGTCTCATTGGTTTTATCGCTGTCCTGCTTCTTCATTTCTTACAAAGGGACGGCCAGTTTATCCTGAGAAACTTAGTTGATCTGGTAAATGTTTTCTTTCCGCTTCCTTCTGTTTCTGTTGCCGCCGGAAAGAAAAGGATCCTTATCTTCAACTGGAGGGATACAAAACATAAATATGCCGGAGGGGCGGAAGTTTATATACATGAGTTGGCGAAGCGTTGGGTGAAAGCCGGTCATCACGTGACGCTTTTTTGCGGTAATGATAGTAAATGCTCCAGAAATGAAGTGATTGATGGTATCTGGGTAATAAGACGCGGAGGATTTTATTTCGTCTATCTCTGGGCATATTTATATTATCTGCTCAAGTTCAGAGGCAGATACGATTTGGTTATAGACTGCGAAAACGGGATTCCGTTTTTCACTCCGCTTTATGTGAAAGAGCCTGTATTTTGTGTGATACATCATGTACACCAAGAAGTATTTATCAGATATCTTCCTAAACCATTGTCTCTGATTGCGTCAGTCTTGGAAAACAGAGTTATGCCATGGGCATATAGGAACGCAAAATTTATCACAGTATCAGAATCAACAAAAAAAGATATGAATAACTTAAACATTAAAGGGATCGCAACAGAAATAATCCCAAATGGAGTAGATTTAGAGAAATTAAAACCCGGAGTAAAAAATAAATCTCCCTTGGTGCTTTATTTAGGCAGACTTAAATCCTATAAATCAATTAATGTGCTAATTACCTCATTTAAAAAAGTTGTAGAAATTATTCCTGAGGTGAGATTAATTATTGCCGGTGACGGAGAGGAAAGAGTGGGGCTTGAGAGATTGACAAAAAGACTAAAGTTAAGCGACAAAATTACGTTTTTGGGGAGGGTTTCGGAAAAAAAGAAAATCAGACTGATGCAAAGAGCTTGGGTTTTCGTCAACCCGTCTTTTATGGAAGGATGGGGAATTACCTCTATTGAGGCCAATGCCTGCGGTACGCCTGTGGTAGCTTCCAACGTCCCAGGACTTCGCGATTCTGTAAAAAATCCCCATTCAGGATTTCTGGTTCCTTATGGCGATGTTGAATTATTTGCCGATCGCATAACTTTCTTACTTAAAAACAAAAATGTCCGAAGGCAAATGTCTGGACAAGCAGTGCATTGGGCAAAGAAATTTGAGTGGGATAAAAGTGTTAAAAAATTTAATTCGATATTTAACTCACTTATTTAGGCTTATGAAAAAGAAATTAGTATTTATTGGAAATTATGGAAATCGAAATATTGGAGATGATGCTATTCTCCATGTTTTGAGTCGTCGTTATCAAAAGAAGTTTCCAGATTATAAGCAATATGTGTTTGCAAGATACTATCCGAATGATATTCGGAGAATTTCAATTGCGACTCCTTTGGATTTAAGTTTAAAGTCAATTTTTTGGGTGCTTTGTAATTGCGATGTTATCGTGATAGGAGGAGGCGGAATATTTAGTGGTTATACTGGACCGAAAGCTAAATTTATACCCTTTTTGGGTATCGTAAGCAAAATACTAGGTAAAAAAGTAATTTATGAATCAATTGGATTGTATTCTACTGCTGATTATTTCCAGAGATATTCAGTCTTACTCTCGATGTTACTAGCTGATGAAATAAGCGTGAGAGATATAGCATCACTGCAATCTGTAATACCAATTATGAAGTTAAAAAAAATTAAATTAGTTGCCGACCCAGGATATTCAATTAGACCTATCAGTATAAAGCAGGTAAAAGAGATTTTAAGAAAAGAAGATATTAAAATTAGCAATCATAAGGTAATTGGTATTTCCGTAAAAAGAGGAAAAAATAATACCACTAATGCAAAAATAATTTTTGAATTAGTTAAGGTTATTAATTGGATTGTAGCAAAAAGAAATTATACTGTTTTATTGATTCCCTTTTGCAATGACAGAATCCAATATACCGAGAAGGACTTAGAATTCTCTTTGGAGATTCTCTCCAAGATTAAAAAACAGTCATGTATATTCTGCTTAAAAAATTACTATACACCTCAAGAAATAGCTGGAGTATTGAAACTTTGCGATGTTTTTGTTGGTATGCGTTACCATTCACTAGTTTTTGCTTACACATTAGGAATTCCTTTAATCCCTATTTCATATGAGGAAAAGTGTATGGATTTTGTCAAGAAACATCATTATCCATATATAGAAGCAGATAGTTTTACATATAAAGATATCAATGTAGAAATAAAAAATTTCTTAGATATTAATGAATAAGAGATACCAGGTCCAATTATTCAGCCATATATTACTATGAAAATTAAATTTTATCTCATATTTCTACTATTAACTGGATTATTTCTATACGGTTTAACTATGCGGGGAATTTATGGGAATCCAGGCGCAAAATATATAAATGAAAATCTGGCAGGCATAACAATGCCTTTTGAGTTATCGCCAGAAAGAGGGAGATACGCCTTAACCTTGGCAATCGCAGAAGACAAGACTTTTCAATTAAAAGACGAGATAGCCAGAATGGCATTACCGGATTTAGGTTATTACAAGGGAAACTTCTTTTCCATATTTCCTCCTGGAATTTCCATTTTGGTTTTGCCGTTCTATCTTTTGGGCAAGATGATAAATTTTGCTCAACTGGCGGTTTTTAGTGTTCCCGCTATTTTTGCTGTACTTAACTCAATATTGATATTTCTTATCCTCAAAAAATTCGAAGTAAGATCAAGTTACGCATTTATAGCTTCCCTCATTTTCTCTTTTGCTACTACTTCCTGGTCCTATGCAGTGACTCTTTACCAGCATCATATTACTACTTTTCTTATTCTTTCAGGATTTTATTACGTTTTGCGCTTTCAAAAATACAGAAAGTTGTATTGGATTTGGGGATTACTGGTTTGGTTAAATTACGCTGTAGGACTAGTAATAGACTCTCCCAATGGGTTATTGCTTTTGCCGATCATGATTTATTTCTTAACTTCTTCATTTGAAATAAAAATAATCAGTACTCAATTGAATATAAAATTAAAAACTGTAATCGTTTATACAATAATTCCATTTCTTGTCATTGGTTTTCTGTATGGTTATTATAATTATTCTTATTTTGGTGATTGGTTTAAAATAAGGAAAAATCTAATCAAAGTAACAGATATAAAAGATGGAAATATCATTAGTAATGAGGATACATCTGTTACTCCCCAAAAATATGTACTTGGTTTATTTGATGCAAAGAATATTCCTAATGGTTTATATACTCTTCTGGTAAGTAATGAGAGAGGGTTGTTTTATTATTCGCCCATCATGGCGCTAGCACTTTTAGGAGTGATTAGTGCATACAAGAAAAGAGTAAGAGAAACAATAATTTTGGTATCCCTTATCTCTTTAAATATATTTTTATACTCTGCTTTTGGAGATCCATGGGGAGGTTGGGCGTTTGGACCGAGGTATCTTATCCCTTCCATGGCAATTCTTTCTATTTTCCTTGGTTTCGCATATCACTCTATACGTTCCTTCTGGTTTAGGCTGATTAGCTTTCCATTTATCATCTACAGTGTGGCAGTTGCACTTCTCGGAGCTCTTACGACAAGCCAGATTCCGCCTAGAGTTGAGGCAATACCGCTGGGTATAGATTATACCTACATACGCAATCTTAAATTTCTTGAGAGCGGACAGACTGGTTCATTTGCCTATAATTATTTCTTCAAAAACTATCTCTCACTCGCGCAGTATTGGCTGGTCATATTTATAAGCATTGTGATTCTTATGTCTATTTTTCTGTTCGTTGCGCCATATCTTGAGAGAAGAAAATTATATGAATGGAGTAAACCAAAATCAACTTAAAGTAAGTCCGGGAGCAGTAGAAATTACGATAGGGAGAATTACATTGGAGAAAATTTCTACGTGGTTTGCAAGTCTGAATGTAATGGCAATTGTTGCCTTTTTCGCTTCTGTACTGTCCGGTTTTTTCTGGATTTATTTCTCATCCAGAGGATATAACCTTACTTACAACGATGCTATGTCGCATCTGGATATAGCACGAAGAGTTGTGGAGGGAGTAAAACCGGGTTTGGCGCAGTTAGGAAGTGTCTGGTTGCCGCTTCCCCATATACTTATGCTTCCCACAATCTGGAATGATTTCTTCTGGCATAGCGGCCTATCGGGCGGAATTCCATCCATGATATCATACGTTCTTGCATGTATTTTTACTTATAAATCTATCCGGCTTTTGGGAGGTACGGAATTTGGTGCACTTATCGGAACGGCAGTTGTAGCTCTAAACACGAATTTCCTGTATCTCCAAACGACCGCCCTGACGGAGCCGCTTTTCTTAGGTACATTTATTTTAGCCACTTATTACCTCATCCGCTGGGCCAAAACACAGGATATACTATCGCTTGTCATAGCTGCATTTTTTATACTTCTCACTGGTCTTACCCGTTATGACGGCTGGTTTCTGCTGGTCTTTGCTCTTTTTGCTGTTTTTCTGTCAACTTATTTTAAAAACGGCTGGAAAAAAGCGGAAGGGACAACTGTGCTTTTTGGTACACTGGCAAGTCTTGGAGTCATCGTCTGGTTTGTATGGAATCTGGTTATTTTCGGGAATCCATTATATTTTGCCACCAGTGAATTTTCCGCCGGTGCCCAACAGGAAAGGATGTACGCTGCCGGTGTACTTCTGACTAAGGGTGATATTCTCTTCTCTTTAAAAACATACTTCTTTTCTATGATAGACAATATCGGGGTATATATTTTCTTTTTTGGACTGATTGGATGGGTATATTTCATGGTCAAAAACAAAAATATATATCTTCGGGCGGCAGGAGCAGTTCTTCTTGCTCCGATGGTATTTAATATTTTATCCCTGTACCTTGGTCAGTCTGCATTATTTTTACCGGAAACAATGGGTAATTCATGGTTTAATGTCCGCTATGGTATCGTTGTACTCCCATGGGCGGCAATTTGTATTGGTTTTCTTGTAAGTACGAGGAATTTACTGGTAAAAATACTGATTCCGGCAATAATTCTTTTGGAAATAGGATTATCCTTTTCGAGCCATTACTCGATTACCATCGTTGATGGATTGGTTGGAGCGAGCCAAAAAAACGTCACCTTGATTGGAAGCGAAATTAATCAGTACGCGGGTAAAGATAACGGACTCATCTTGGCTTCAGTAGCGTCGCATGATGCAATTTTATTCAGTTCAGGGCTTCCAATGCGTCGGTTTATTCACGAAGGCACAGGAAAATTATGGATGGATTCTTTACAAAATCCGGATCAATATGCCCAATATATTATAATGCGGTCAGGTGACGGATCGGATTCTGTAAGTCGCGCCATGATGAAACTTGAATCTTTCCCTATAAAATATAGAATGGTATATAAAGGTGATTTTGCAGATTTCTATGAAAGAATTTCTTTCCCGCCTCAGCAATAGAAGGAATTCTAAAATTCGTATATTTATTGCCACACTCCTCGTTTATATTTTTTTCTATTTTTTCCTGTTTAAATCTTCAAGTTATGCCGCAGACCATACTCCGCAACTTTGGGAAATTCGCTCAATTGACACCATGAAATTTTCCAGGGATTTGGCTCGGGAAAAAGCGAATGATAAATCTTTTGATCAGGAAATAGAAGATGAAGTAGGAAAAATCAAAGAATTGGGGGCAAACTATATTGCTATTTCTACCCCGTATGATGATGAATTTTACCCTTATTTAAAACGTTGGGTCGAGTTTTCACGTAAAAGTGGACTAAGCATTTGGTTTAGAGGAAACTGGTCGGGATGGGAAGGCTGGTTTAATTATCCCAAGACACTTGCAAGGATAGAGCATATTCAAAAAACCAGGAATTTTATACTACAACATCCGGAACTTTTTGTAGATGGAGATAGTTTTACTGCCTGTCCTGAATGCGAATATGGAGGACCGGGTAATCCCATGGATACGCATGATTATGAGGGTTTCAGAAAATTTATGATTGATGAATATAGGGAAATGAACCAGGCTTTCATCGCCATAGGAAAAAAAGTCCGTGTGAACTGGTTATCCCTCAATCCTGATGTAGCAAAATCAATCCTGGACGAAGGAACGGTAAAAACGTTAGATAATCTGATAACACTGGATTACTATGTAAAAGAGGTAACGCAGTTGGAAAAGGGATTGGATAATATCAAAAACAAATTTTCTGAAGCACGTTTTCTCATCGGTGAGTTTGGGGCGCCAATTCCGGATATTAACGGCGCGATGACTGATACTGAGCAAGCGCAGTTTATCAGGAATATATTGAATTATCTGGGTAGTCGCAAGGATGTGATTGGTATAAATTACTGGGTGTTGAAGGGGGGATCTACATCACTTATTAATCCGGACGGTTCATCCCGGACGGCAGTTGAGGTGATAAAAAATTATTATATGCCCGGCATAGTTAAGGGAACTGTGATAAATACTATTAATGAACAATTAAAAGGGATAGCAGTTAAGACAAAAGATGGACTGAGTACTGTTACTGATGATCAGGGAAAATATAATTTAGCAGTCCCGGCCGGCCCTTTAGAGCTTACGATTGAGGCTGATCGATATAAAAGCGCAAAACGGGATATTAAAGTCAGTCGTGGAAGTGAGAATGTATTGGATATTGTTTTGGACCCTCAAAACATGAGTTTATGGTACAGGATTAGATCAGCTTTCCAGAATCCGAGAAACTTATATCACCGATAAAAATTTATCTCTCATTTTATCATTAAAACCTTTATTTTTTTGTATCTCTACTTTCAGTTCATTTAGGCCTTGCTGAAATTTGGCGCTGATGAATTGGGGATGGAATGAGGCGTATTGAGCTACCA
Organism: Candidatus Gottesmanbacteria bacterium RIFCSPLOWO2_01_FULL_39_12b; assembly: GCA_001780955.1. GTDB lineage: Bacteria > Patescibacteriota > Microgenomatia > 2-02-FULL-39-11 > 2-02-FULL-39-11 > 01-FULL-39-12b. The sequence goes on from MFJR01000007.1 coordinate 286,012, forward strand.
ACTCTTCCTTGTTTAGGTCTTTTACTGCATCAATTTTGTTAAAAACGTATATTCGAGTTTTGGTCTCTATTTTTAAATCCCGGAGAATTTTTTCTACTGCAATGATTTTGTCGTTCACCCACGGATCAGATACGTCGATAACGTGCAAAAGTAAATCCGCATTGACAGTTTCCATAAGAGTTGACTTAAAGGAGTCAATAAGCTCTGTTGGCAGATTTTTAATAAAACCTATGGTGTCGGAAAGAAATACTTCATTACCAATTGAAGGAAGATAGAATTTACATACACTGCTATCTAAAGTTGCAAACAGTTCATCCTTCACAAGATTACTTTTCTTGCCCAGGGTGTTAAAAAGCGTTGTCTTGCCGGAGTTGGTGTAACCGACGATTGAGATCGTAGGCAGACCGTTTCTCTTTCTTTGACTCATCTGCTGGCTTCTGTTTTGAGAAAGCTTTTTTAGTTCTTTATGAATGTTTCTTATTTCATCTCTGAAGTGGCGCCGCATTATTTCCGTATTCGTTTCTCCCATTCCGCGCGTTCCGATGCCGCCTCCCTGCTGAGACAATTCCATCCCGATGCCATAGATTTTCGGCCCCATGTGATGCAAATGGGATAGTCTTATCTGAAGTTTAGCTTCGCTGGTTTGTGCGTGCTTGCTGAATATCTTTAAAATCAGGTCAACCCTGTCCCAGACGGAAATATCGGGGTTACTTCTCTCGAATATTTTTTTTAGAGTATAAAGCTGCCCCGGTTTGACCGTCGCATTAATGACAGCAATATCGATCTTTTCTTTCAGAATCGTTTCGGCTACCTCTTGGGCTTTCCCTTTGCCGATAAATGTGGCGTTATCAAACCGGCTGGCATTTTGAACCGTCGCAGCATAAACACGTCCTTCGAAAGTGTGCACCAAAAGTTCCAGCTCTTCAAAATCAGCCAGAGTTTTTTCTTTATCCTGATTATATGGAGCAAGACCGATCAGCATAAAACGATTATTTTGAGATAGATTGATCATTGGCTCCTATTATACTTTATGTAATACTTATTATACTGTAAGAAGTTAAACCTCCTGGAGAGGTAACGGTTGCCGTGTCTCCTGTCCTTTTACCCATGATTGCTTTTCCAATCGGTGAAAGATGGGAAATTTTTCTGGCTTTAGGGTCTGATTCATAACTGCCAACTATTTTGTAATCAAGTTGTTTTTTCCCGTCAAAAAGCTTTACACGTGAACCAATTCCTACAAATCCCGTATTAGACACAACTGATACTCTTGCGCAGTTAATAAGAAAGTCTAGATGTCTTAGCCGGGAATCGATTGATGATAATTTAGCCCTGGCCACTTTATAAGCGGCGTTTTCCGAAAGATCACCCATTTCCCGCGCCGTGCGCAGATTTTGAACTGCCTCGGGCCTTTTAGCCAGCAAAATAGCCTTTTCCTCTTTGATTTTCTCAAGTCCTTCCGGAGTAAATGGTATATACCCCTTCATCGGTTGAATTATAACATTTGTTGAATTGGTGACGGGATGAAAATTTTGGTGTATCATAAAAGTATGACTAAGATTATAAATACTTCAATTGGATGGACGACGTCGGCTTTGCCGGTTGACTTATCACCGGAGTGGTACTGCGCAACGAGAGATGTTTTTCAGGCTCGGCTAGAGAGTTTGCTTTCCAGTTTAGAAAAAATCAAAGGCGGCGAGGCTTACCTTCTTACTGCCATCTGCGGTGAAATCGGAAATAATTCCTTTGACCATAATTTGGGTAACTGGCGCGACGTTCAGGGCGTTTTTTTTGCTTTTGATGAAGAGGAGAAAGCTGTTGTACTTGCTGACAGGGGACAAGGAATAAGACAGACGCTTTCGCGTGTTATTAATGATGTAAAAAGTGATTCTGAAGCTCTAACCATTGCCTTCACAAAAGCAATATCCGGTAGATTCCCGGAGAGGCGGGGTAACGGACTTAAATTTGTAGCCAGAACGGTTAAGGAAAAAAGCTGGGAGTTGACTTTTTACAGCGGAGACGCCGTATTATCAATAAAAAAGAATTCAGCTTTAGAGTTAGAAGTTTCCAAAATGAACGTAAACGGGTGCTGTGCTATACTTCGTTACTGATATGGTGATACGTCTTTCTCAATTTGGCAATCTTCTTGTCTCGCGTCCTTCGGGACGGGAGGCTTATCTTGCGGCAAAGGCTTATCTTTTGGACAAATCCGCTGACCGTATAGATATTGATTTTACCGGCGTAAAAGTTGTTGCTCCTTCCTGGTTGGATGAATTTTTAACTCCGTTAAAAGAAGAATATGGTAATAAAGTGAAATTGGGATCATCAGATAACCAATCTGTGCTTGCCAGTCTGGCGACCATATCCCAAAATAAAGCAGATTTCCCACAGTGAAAATTGCAACGCTTTTAAGTTATTTGTTTTTTCCCTCAAAGCTTTTATTTTCATCAAAATATCACAAGAATATCAGAATCGGGTATTCATACGGACACATGACATTGTTTACGGGAAACATTTCCCAGAGCGGAGGCGAATACGTTTTTATGTGGAAAAAAGCGATAGATTATGCTGATAAACAAAACCACGAAGTCATGAACTGTTTAGTTTTGGGTGTAGGAGGTGGAACCGTAGTAGGTGTGGTTAAATCAAAATATCCTTTATGCAAAATAACCGGAATTGAGATAGACCAGCAAATGATAAACGCGGCAAACAAATATTTTGGATTAGGAAAGTTCAGAGATTTGGAACTGCTAAAGGCTGATGCGTGCAACTGGGTTTCTAAGAACAAATCTAAATTTGATCTGATTATTTGCGATTTATTTATCGATGAACTTAACCCCGATTGCAGCAGGACTGAAGAATTTTTGGTTGGAGTAAAAAAACTTTTAAATAAAAATGCTTCGATTCTCTATAACTCTCACTACCGCAAAGATGATCCTAAGGAATACGAAGAGTTCAAAATTCTCTGTAGCAAGTTATATAAACGAGTCGAAGAGATCCACCAATTTCCCAAGAACAGGGTTTTGTTTATTTCCTGATAGTGTATACACTGCCTCGGGTGGCCCCAATTTTGACAACCAGACCGTTATCCTGTAATTTTTTCAGGTCATATCGCAAGGTTCTTGACGGCACTTTGAGAAAACGCCTTTTTATGACGTCAAGGGAAATCATTTTGTGGTCACGGATTATGTTGTAAATTTCCTCCTGTCTGGGAGGTAGTAATAAGACTTCTTTTGACTCTGTACTTTCCTCAACTTGAGATTTTATTTTCTCGGATTGTTCAAAAAAGGCTTTAAGCATGAATAGAAGAAAGCCTTCTGGATCCTTAAGCCCGGTGTCGAGGTAAAAATAGTACGCGTTCTTATGTTCATCAAGATATTCCTCCAAAACTATATTTAAATTAAATTTCCAGTTTTTTTTCTGCAGAACCGCAAAAATGAGCAGTCTACCAACTCTTCCGTTTCCGTCGATGAAGGGATGGATTTTTTCGAAAACCAGATGGGAGATAAAAGCCGTAACTAGTGGAAATTTTTCGCTACCAGAATTGACATACTCTAACAGTTTACTTAGAAGTTCGTTTATTTGTGATGGAGGCGGAGACAAATATATGGCAACTCCGGCCTGGTTAAAGATTGCTCCCATTTCAGTCCTTACGGATCCTGTCTCGGGTGATAAATCATTCATGACGAGTTTATGCAAATCCAAAATATCTTTTTGTGTAACCTTTTCGTTATTCAGAGAAGATTTTTCGATATACTTTATCGCAGAAAGAATATTAAATACCTCTTTCTTATTCTGTCGATTGGAGGTGGTATCAAGTTCGTTCAAAGATAAGGGGTTGCCCTCTATTTTTGCCGAGTAGAGGGAACTTTTCAGAAGGCTGACTCTTTGGGTTTTATCTTTTAGCTGTTCCGGTATAGAAACTGAGTTGAGAAAAATCCTGTTGGCTTCTATTTTGGCTATAACTTCCAATATTTCCGGGGTGATTTTATAGATCGGAGGAATTTTCATTAACTAATATTACCAGATGTTGCCGAATCTTGCCAGATCTTGCCGAATATTACCAGATCATCTCACTCCGACGAAGTCGATTTTGGAGAAGTCTTTTCGCACCAATACCCAGAATTTATCGGCCAGTTTGTCAGAAAACTTGCCGAATTTACCCCTTTCACTTTCCCGGCAGAGCCGTTTTTCCCAATCCCTGATGATTTCAACAACTTTTTCGCCGATCAGGTTAAATTTTGTCTGCCATTGTTGTGAGTCAAGCACGTATTTATCGTGGATATCCATGAACAGGGAAAAGATTTCCGGGTTTTCATCAATCATCCGCTGGTAATATTCCTCGTGTTTAGTCATTTTTATAGCTTTTACCCTCTTGATTATATCAATTAACTTAGATATATTCATTAGGTATGGATAATAATGAAAAAACAGGAGTAGATAACCACCCGATGATAATTCTTGACCTGGAAAAGCTGATCAAAAATCATATAAGCAGCATTGACAGAATAAAGATAGAGTTGAAAAAACATCGGGAAATGCTGGAAGATGTTTTTATTAACGACCCTACCTATAAGTTGCACGCCGAGAAAGCCAAGGAAGCCAATAAGTTAAAATCCAGTACCAAGCAACAAATTGCCAGACAGCCTAACGTTGCGAATCTCCTTTCAAAAGTTAAAGGGATGCGTGAAGAGGTGAAAGGTTTGGAAGGAGCCTTATCTGATTATCTGCGGGAATATCAAAGACTCTCCGGAGTTAACGAGATAGAAGGCGAAGATGGAGAGGTGAGGGAAATCGTGTACGTTGCCAAGTTAGTAAAGAGATCTTCACGCCAAGTGTCTAAAAATTAAACCCCGATTTTAAATTCGACGACTTCTCCTTCTTGGATAATGTATTCTTTACCGACGGTTTGCACCTGACCCTGTTCTCGAGCTTTAGCCCACCCGCCGTATTCTACGAATTTCTGATAAGAAATAAGATCAGCTTTTATAAAGTGCTTTATAAAATCAGTATGAATGACCCCGGAAGCTTCTTGGGCCGGGATGCCTGAAGGAATCGTCCAGGCCCTGACTTCTTTAACGCCTGCGGTTAACATGGAGATGAGGCCGAGTAGTTTGTAGGCCTGTTTGATTAAACGGTTTAGACCGATGTCATCCAGACGGTAATGTTTCAGGAACTCCTTTTGCTCATTCTCTGATAAACTCAATATTTCATTTTCCAGTCTGGCGCAAAGAGCGATAAAATCGGGTGGCTCGCCTAACTTAGATAAGACCTCCTTAATTTTATTATTCGTATTTTGAAAATCTTCCAGCTGGCTTTCTGAGAGATTAAATACGTAAAGAACGGGCTTAGCCGTGATTAAATTAAGAGAGGAAATGGCTTGTATTTCCTCAGGGGATAGAGACATCAGGCGTACTGGTATCCCTTTATCCAAACCCTTTTTAACTTCTTGGATGATTTGATAGGTATTTCTTTCTTCTTTGGTGGCATTCATTCTGGGATCAGGTTGTTTTGTGACGGTGGAGAGATCAGCCAATACAAGTTCTGTGGTGATGGTTTTAATGTCTTCGACAGGATCAATATAATTGCTTACATGTACGATATTATTGTCCTCGAAAAGTCTTACGACATGAATTATGGCGGCTACTTCACGGATATGGGAAAGAAATTTGTTTCCCAGGCCTTCTCCCTCCGAAGCGCCTTTAACCAAACCGGCGATATCATAAAATTCAACCACCGCAGGAATAATTTTTTCGGTTCCAACAATTTTTGCCAGAACTGGAAGCCTTTCGTCAGGTACTTCAATCACGCCGATGTTTGGCTCAATGGTGCAAAAAGGATAATTGGCTACGTTTGCCACCTGCCTTTTGAGCAGAGCATTGAACAGCGTAGATTTCCCCACATTGGGTAGACCCACAATCCCGATACTCAATTTCATATGGTAGATTTTATCAAATTATAGATTAGAAAATAAGAAGGAGTTGTAATCCCTAGGTGTCCTAGTTAAACCACCTCCCAGGTGAGGGAGATATACAGGTGAGGGAGATATATTTGGCGAGTGGAAGCTAAAGTGGAATTGTAAATATTGGTTTTTTGTTGTTTGTGCTGATTGAAATATTCATAGTGTTTCTATTGATTTCTTATAAATTTTATGATAGTATCCTAATACTAAACATGAAGCGGATATTTCGTATGTCCGCTTCTTTTTTTGGTTATTTTTCAAACTTTATATCTTTTTCTAATCTAACAAAGTCTCTAAAATTATTCCCGGCAAATTGTCTTATTTCTCTTGCTGTTCTAGGACCTCTGGCTAGAATAATTACTTCTTTACCTGTCGTTTTTAGAAACTTCAGTACGGGTAAAAAGTCACCATCCCCAGATAAAATTAAAAGAGTGTTAAAATTATCTTTTTCTTTCATAAGGTAAAATGCCATATCAACATCGCAATTGGCTTTTCTCTGGGTACTTCCGTCTTCTTGATGATAAAGTTTCACTGGCTTCAAGAATAATTTATAACCAAACTGATCAAGTTTTAAATAGAAACGAATTCTTTGGAGATGTTTCGAGAGTAAAAGAAGTTGCGCTTCATTTAATTTCTTTCCCTGCTTTTTAATATAATTCAATAACTTCTTCTCTAGCTGAATGATTGGAACTGTTTCATGTCTTAAATAGTCATGTTGATATCCATGGATTTCAACGCCACCGAAGTAAAAAACTTCAGAAACCCCATATCTCTTCCTAAGATATTTAATGAGTTTTAAGTAATCAATTTTCCATCCCAAACTTTTTTCTCCACCATAGAACAGATTTGACGCATCAATAAAAGCATAAGTTCTTAATTTTGATCTGGCTGTCTTTAATTTATTCATTTAAAGTATTATATCAGAATGTCCAATTTATGATATTAAATTATCTTAAAAATAATCCGGAACATCAGCTCTGAAGACTCTTCCTTTTTAGCCTTTGGGGATAAGAGTGGTCATTTCAAAAGGTATGGTACATTTTATCAAATTATAGATTAGAAAATAAGAAGGAGTTGTAATCCCTAGGTGTCCTAGCTAAACCACCTCCCAGGTGGGAGTTATTAAATAGGAGCTTGACCGAAGATTGTGATAGAAGTTCCGGGATTGGAATCAGAAGCGTGTCTAGTAGTATCACCTTCAGTTATAGGCCCTGCCCAATAATAAAGCTTCTTTGCATCTTCAGGACGGATATTTACACATCCATGGCTCATGGGATAACCAAAGTTATTATGCCAATACGCTCCGTGAAGGCTAAATCCTCGAGCAGCAGAAGCATTTGCACCCGAATAAAACATCGTATAAGGGACATTATATAAATTATAATAAGTCCCGTCACTTGGATTTCCACCAGCCATATGCGCATATCGGAGTTTAATCCAGATTTTAAATTCACCCACAGGAGTAGGATACCATTTGCCCGTAGATACTGGAAATTCCATTACTTTTTTATCGCCCTCAAAAGCCATAAGCCTTTGTCTTTGCAAATCTACATAAATGTGTTTTAACTCAGTTGTCTCTCCCAGAACTTGATAAGAGGGATAACTATCGGCTATATATTGTGGAGAATTTACTGTTCTATCCATAAAGACACTCTCTTTACCGTACTGGTATGCACCTGATAATTCTTTTATACAAGTGATTGAATTAGCGCATATCGTAGATTTCCCAAAAAAATTATTAAAAAGAAATAATCCAATAATAATAAAACAACTAAATAAAAGCCATTTCAGAAGAAAAAATAAGGATTTTTTAGGAAACCTTTTTTTGTTAAGTCTTCTTTTTGCCATTGTATATTGAGTCTTCAACGACTACCTAATATATAAAATATTTTCCCTCCCACATCAAACCAATAAGATTGTCCTTTTGTGCCATTTTCTTTAACAGTAAATATATGTAGAAGGTTATTGGAATCCCAACCAGTAATGTCAGATAAATTATACCCGAATTTTTTCTCTTCAAATAAAGGGACCACGTCTATAAATTCGCTCCCGTCTGCAAATGATTCTCCATTGGCCTTAAAGACCATAAAAGATAAATAACTTATATCATTTTCTTTCAAAAATAAATATTTATTATCGGGGGACCAGCTGTTTTCAGGAATTTGAATTTCCTGATTTTCACCTAGAGTCTTGGAAAAAATAATTTTCTCATTTGTTCCTGAAACTTCTGATACCGTAAAAGTATAATTCGCCAAAGTCTGGTTCTTAGAAGTTTTATTCATGACTACTTTCATCGTTCCATCTGGCGAATAAACTTCTGATTTATAAGTTACTTCTTGTACAGGTACAGGAGTTGGACTGGAAAGAATCGTTTCTGCAAAAGAGAGTCCGCTTAAAAGAGATGAAGAATTACTGGATAACTGTCTTGTAAAAATTACTGCTAATATGGCGATAATAATTGTAGGAATCAAAAACTTCGGCTTATTGAAAAATCTAACCATCTACTTTAGGATAAAAATAATATACGAAGAAGTCAACCCTTTTCTATTGTAACATCAATTAGTAGCTTATATAATTATATCTGACAAATAAAGGTGGTGATGATAAATGGCAGTAAAGATAGGCACGATTACCCATTATTACGATAAAATCGGAGTAGCGGTAGTTAAATTGATTAAACCTATGGTTGCGGGCGATACTATAAAAATATCAGGGAAAGGAAGGGAGTTTACCCAGGTTGTCTCATCTATACAAAAGGAGCATCAGGAACTTAAAAAGGCCAAAAAGGGAGATGATATTGGGATGAAGGTTGACCAGCCTGTAAAACCGAAAGACGTGGTATTTAAGATTTGAAAGAAACTATGTGATCTTAACGGGAAATTAGGGGACGGGAAGATCTGACAGAGAGTGTAATCATAGGTGAGGGATTAATACCTGGTGAGGGTGCAGATTGCGGCGGTATAAAAGAGGTAATAATAGGCCTAGGTAAAGCAAGAGTAGGTAAAATAATTCTGTTAAAACGAAGTTGTGGTAGAGAGAAAATCACCGGAGTAGGAGTGGGTAAAATTCCAAAAAAGTGAATTAAGCTGTCGTTTCCTACTAAAGTTGCATCATACTTATTGGCAGAGCTGTCAAACGCCTTTAATTCTCCTCGATTTTCATCCAAATGCCAGAGTAGAACCGTATAAGCATCAGAAATTAAAGGTGACTGATAAGCTCCCTGATTCCAGAGCTGAGAAACATCGCGGATTTTATTGGAAATTCTAATCTCATCAATACTTCCTTTAAAAGCATTAATATTAGGATTATTTTCCAGATATGAATTACCCACCACAATGGTATTTCCAACAGTCAGAAGCAGATTATTTATCACTATCCTGAATACTCTGCTGCCATTGATTAATAACTCCGTATAGTCAGGGGCAAGTTTTACCGCGATATGATTCCAGATATTTGCCTGCAAATTTCCCGCGGTGATCAAAACTTGAGTATTGTTATCTGAATTATAACGGACTGACAGTGAGGCACCGTTAATACTTATTTCGTAATGTAAACTGTCAGTACCTCCGATAGAAATTATTTTTTGAATTCCGCTTGTTTGATCAGGCTTGATCCAGGATTCAAAGCTGAAAGCATTCGGATTATTAGAAGATGAAAGTTGTGATTTTAAATACCCCCCCTTCAGCTCCAGAAAGTTTCCGATGGGATTAGTTGCATTGATCTGTTGAAAGGCAGGTAAAACAAGAACAAAAAATATTAGAAAAGATAAAAAAATAATTTTCTTCATAAAAAAACCTGCTCCTGGCAGGATGGCAACATAGGTTATAGATTATAATCCTGATATTGTCAACTCTTTATTAAGCTTCTATAATCTTTTATATTATGGAATGGAAAAACGCAGAAGATATTAAAAAGGATATAAATGAAATTGTCAATAAATTAAATCTTGATTATATCGACTGCAAAAGGGTCATTTGTTTTAGAAGTCAAGGCTCGAGTTCCAGGGCCCGGGCCCGTATCTGGAATTTCCCCCGGGTTTGGCAACAGGCTTTGAAACTCCCCCCCCATTATATAATCGAAGTCTTATCCCAATACTTTGACAAGTTATCACGGGACGATCAAAGACGGGTTTTAATACACGAAATATTACATATCCCCAGGAATTTTTCCGGAAGTTTAGTGCCTCATCGGGGACGTTATGCAAGAATAGATGAAAGACGGGTAGAAAGCTTATTCAAAATGCTATGATCACGATTATTCACGGAGATGACGCGGTACTTTCCAGAAACACCTTAAAAAACGAAATTTCGGAATATTCTGAAGCGGAAATAGTCAGTCTTGACGGTAACCGGATCTCTATAACCGAGCTTATGCAGGCCTGTGAGAGCCTCTCTCTTTTTTCATCTGCGAAATTAATCCGAATCGAAAATTTACTCTCGGGTGGTCTTAAACAAAAAGCGGAAATGATAAATTATTTAACGAAAGTTAAATGTGAGTACCCGGTCTATCTCTGGGAGAAACAGGAAATCGAAAAAACTATTACTAAAAAATTTCCCTCCAAAACTAAAATAATTTTATGTCAACCCCCGAAGCTGCTATTTAATTTCCTGGAGTCGATCGGATTTTTTAAGGGGGCCCAGCTGGTAAATCATTTCCATTTATTATTAGAGCAAAGCGAGGTAGAGTTAATACTTGTCATGATTTATAGGCAATTTCGGAATTTGATTCTGGTAAAAGCGGCTAAAAAATCGAATGAAACCGTGACAGGCTTACCTTCATGGCAACAGCAAAAACTTTTGAAACAAGCCAGCCAGTTTACTTTAGAGAAATTAATCGTCCTTTACCGAAAATTAATCTCCTTAGAATATAAAATTAAGAGCGGGCAAACTCCGTTCAATCTTAGGCAACTGCTTGACATTTATTTTTTAAGTCTATAGCATACTTTATATATCCGTCATACTTTTTCACACAGCAACTGATGATAAAAATTGATCAAACCATATTTAGAGACTACGACATCAGAGGAATATATCCGACCCAGATCAATGAAAAACTCTTTTATATTCTAGGCCGAGCAGCTGCCACGTACTTTGAAGCTGAGGAAATAGCAGTAGGTTACGACTGCCGGTTGTCCTCAAAATCACTTTTTGCGAGTCTTACGTCCGGGATTATGGATCAAGGGGTCAATGTGGTTAATTTGGGTTTAATTTCCACTGAAATGCATTATTTTGCCTCCGGCTCTTATAATTTTCCGGCAAATATTATTATTAGTGCTTCTCATAATCCTCCGGAATATAATGGTTTAAAAATAGTCACCCGGGGTGTCGTACCGCTCAATGGAGAATGGGGTCTTCCGGAAATAAAAATGTTAGCCTTAAAGCAAAAATTTAGTAACGGAAACAAAAGAGGTTTACTGAAAAATCAGGATATTCTTGATCCCTGGATTAAGCATGTTTTATCTTTCATAGACCCTTTAAAGTTGGCACCCTTAAAAGTAGTGGTGGATGCCGGTAACGGGATGGGTGGACGAGCCTGGGATAAAATTAAAGGTCAGGTTCCAGTTAAGATAATACCACTCTATTTCGACCCCGATGGGAATTTTCCGCATCATCTGCCCGATCCGTTAAATACAAATAATTTAGTTGATTTGCAAAAAGAAATTATCAAGGAAGAGGCTGATCTCGGTTTTGCTATGGATGGGGACGCTGACAGATTATTTGTACTTGATGAAAAAGGAGAGATCATTTCCGGTACTATAACCTGCGCCATGCTGGCTGAGTCTCAACTTACAAGATACGGAGGCGGTAAAGTACTTTATAACGTGGTCTGTGGAAATATCGTCCCCGAAACGATACGCCGTCTGGGAGGGCAACCTCTTCGGGTAAGAGTAGGACATTCTTTTATCAAGCAGGAGATGAAAAAAAACAAGGCCATTTTCGCCGGAGAACATTCCGGACATTTTTATTTTAAAGATAATTACTGCGCTGACAGTTCGACCATTGCCGGTTTATTGCTACTTGATTATATCTCTAAAAAAAATCATACTCTCTCCCGTATCGTAAAAGAGTTTGATAAATATTTCTCCTCAGGCGAGATAAACATTAAGGTAAAAGATGTCGAAGCTATTATAAATAATTTAAAACTAAACTTTAAAGACGCGAAAGGAAGTGACCAAATTGATGGTTTGACGATAAGATATTCAAACTGGTGGTTTAATCTCAGGGTATCAAAGACAGAACCTTTAATTCGCTTAAACCTGGAAGCTGATAACAAGGATTTAATGGAAGATAAAGAACTTTCGGTTAAGAATATGATATTATCATCTGGAGGAAATATAGTTTAGGATATTATATGATTTCGCTCGACGATGTTAAAAGTATCGATAAAATTGACCAGGGTTTTTCGTATTCTTCCATTTCATCTTTAGCCGATCAGTGTGAATCTGCCTGGAATGAGGTCAAAACTTTAAGTTTTCCAGAAGAAAACGAAAATGCATCTTCAATAATTTTCTGTGGTATGGGAGGTTCAGCCTATGGAGGCCGAATTATTAAGAGTCTATATCTCAAAGAATTAAGAATTCCTGTTGATGTCATTAGCGGTTATAATTTACCGGGATTTGTTGATCAGAATACGTTAATTATTGCCGCAAGTTATTCTGGATATACTGAGGAAACTTTGCAGTGTGTAGAGGAAGCTCTTGATAAAAAAGCTAAAATTATCGGTATCTGTAGCGGAGGTCTACTCGCCGCTCTATTAAAAAGGGAATTAAAACCTCTTTATTGCTTTATCCCTAAATATAATCCTTCGATGCAGCCCAGGCTAGGAGCGGGATATATGCAGATTGGACAATTAGCTATACTTTCTTCCTTGGGCTATATTAAAATTGAGGATGAAGATATTTCTAAGATTATTCAGGATTTAAGGAATCAACAGCAAAAATTACATAAAGAGATTAAGACTGATAGTAATTACGCTAAACAGTTAGCAAGCATTTTTGTAGACAAGCAGGTTAACATTATCGGCTCTGAATTTTTGGAAGGAGCAATACATTCCATCCGAAATCCCTTTCATGAGACAAGTAAACATTTTGCCAATTATTTTATTGTCCCCGAATTAAATCATCACCTGATGGAAGGGTTATCATATCCGGTCGGTTTAAAAGATAAAATGTTGTTTTTAATCGTCGAGTCAGATTTATATGATGCGAGAATAAAGAGGAGATTAGATTTAACCAGAGAGGTAATCGAAAAAAATAATATTGCTACCCAGACTATAACACTTAAATTCCCAACCGAACTTGGACAGACATTAGAATTAATTCAGCTCGGTAGTTATATAACTTATTATTTAGCCATGCTGCATGAAGTTGACCCAGCTAAGATCCCTTGGGTAAATTATTTTAAAGAAAAATTGTCAGCCAAAGGCTGATCGTCCTCTGGACGAAAGGAGTATTTATGAAAAATAAAACAACAGTCTGGTTTGACGAGGTAGGTAAAGAAGATGTTGGTCTCGTGGGCGGTAAAGGAGCAAATTTAGGTGAAATGTACGCTGCTAAAATTCCGGTGCCCTATGGCTTTATAGTCACCGCCGGTGCTTACTTTGATTTTATTAAAACTACGAAGCTGGACCAAAAAATTAAAGGTCTGCTGCAATCTTTAAATTATAAAAATACAAACAGTTTGGAACAAACTGCAAGTTTAATACAAAAATCAATATTAAAAGAGAAAATGCCGGTTGACTTAGCAAAAGAGATAATGAGGAACTATCTTGAACTGTCTTCAAAATCGCAGGTCAAGTCAAATTTTACCAATAAATTTTCATCATATCTTAAAAATCCTTACGTGGCAGTACGATCGTCTGCTACTGCAGAAGATCTTCCGGATGCCTCTTTTGCCGGTCAGCAGGCTACTTTTCTTAATGTATCCGGAGAAGCTAATGTGGTGAAGTATGTCCAGGAGGCATGGGCCTCTCTTTATACTCCCCGGGCCATATTTTATCGGGAGGAAAAGAAATTTGAACATTTAAAAGTCGGTATTGCTGTTGTTATCCAAATGATGATTGCTTCGGAAAGCTCAGGTGTCATGTTTACTCTGGACCCGGTGACCAACGATAAAAGTAAAATAGTCATCGAAGGCATATTGGGTTTAGGAGAATTGATCGTTCAGGGTTCGGTAACCCCGGATCATTACGAAGTCGATAAAAAAGACCTAAAAATTACGATTAAAAAAATAGAAAGGCAGACTGTGATGCTGGTCAAAAAAAATGATAAGAACGTGGAAATTAAACCTGAAAAAGAAGCATCAAACAAGCAAAAAGTTAACGATGATCAAATTATTGAAATAGCCCGTTTAGGGAAAATATTAGAAAAGCATTATTATTTTCCTCAGGATGTGGAGTGGGCCATTGAAAACGGTAATATTTATATAGTTCAAACCAGACCCGTCACGACAGTTAAACCAAAAGGTAACGATAAAAAAGAGGAAAGTAGCCAACAGAATATATTTAGTAAAATGAAACTTCTTCTTAAGGGTGACCCCGCTTCTCCCGGGATAAGTAGCGGACCGGTAAAAGTAATCTATAGTGCAAAAGAAATAGATAAAATAAAGGCCGGGGACATTCTGGTCACTATCCAGACTAATCCAGATTTTGTTCCAGCCATGAAAAGGGCTGTTGCCATTATCACAGAACGGGGAGGAAGAACCTCACACGCGGCCATTGTCTCGAGAGAGCTTGGGGTTCCGGCTATTGTTGGTACCGTAAACGCCACAAAAGTATTGAAAACCGGCATGGTGGTGACGGTTCATGGTCTAAAAGGGGAAGTTTATCAGGGAGGACTATCTAAAAGTGAGGCTATCCGGTTAGAAATGTCAGAAAGAAAGTCCAAACCCAATCTTTCTTTAAAGACCGCCA
>MFJR01000007.1:300909-307233 GCA_001780955.1 Candidatus Gottesmanbacteria bacterium RIFCSPLOWO2_01_FULL_39_12b
TCAGGTGGCCGCTATGAATGTTGATGGAGTCGGGTTGCTTCGGGCAGAGTTCATGATTGCCGATATAGGAACACACCCCAAAAAACTGATCAAGGAGCATAAAGAGAAAATATTTATTTCCAAGTTATCAGCCGATCTTTTGAAATTTTGTAAGGCGTTTAACCCCAGACCGGTTGTCTATCGGGCAACTGATTTTAAAACCAACGAATACAGAAACCTAATCGGCGGTTCCGAATTCGAGCCGGAAGAACCAAATCCGATGCTTGGATACCGGGGTGCCTTCAGGTATATGTCTGATCCGAAAGTATTTGAGTTAGAGCTTGAGACTATTATGCTGATCCGTAATAAATACGGCTATAAGAACTTATGGCTGATGTTGCCTTTTGTCAGAACAGTAAGAGAGTTAGTGGAGGTGAAAAAGATTATAGCCGCTTCTGGTCTATCACGTTCACCTTCGTTCAAGCTCTGGATGATGGTTGAGATTCCTTCCAATGCCATTATATTGGACCAATTCTGTGAAGCTGGAATAGACGGTGTTTCGATTGGATCCAATGATTTAACAATGTTGATTTTAGGTACTGATCGGGATAATACAGAAGTAGCATCTGAATTTGACGAAAGGAATCCAGCGGTCCTTTGGGCGATCGAGAGAGTTGTTAAAACCTGTAAAAAATACGGCGTTACCTCCTCCATTTGCGGACAAGCACCATCTGACTATCCCGAACTGGTGGAAAAGCTAGTCAATTGGGGAATCACTTCGATGTCCGTAAACGCCGATGCCATCGATCAAGTGAGAGAGACAATTTATAATGTTGAGCAAAAAATGGGGAAAAAGTAAAATGCCCAAGATTGTCAATATTAAAGGATACGAAATTATTGATTCCAGAGGAAACCCGGCAGTAAAGGCTCAGGTTTATTTGGACAATGGCAAATCGGCAGATGCCGGTGTACCCTCGGGTGCGTCTAAAGGAACTCATGAAGCTTTAGAACTCCGTGACAACGATCTAAAACGCTATCATGGTCAAGGTGTTCTTAAGGCCATTGATGCAATCGAAAATATTATTGCCCCAAAACTTAAAGGTCTTAGTCCGGCAAACCAGAAACAAATTGACGAGTTAATGATAGAATTAGACGGAACTGAAAACAAGAACAAACTTGGAGCAAACAGCATTCTGGCTGTTTCCTTAGCTTGTGCTAGAGCAGCCGCATTTACATCTCATAAGCATTTGTTTGAGTATCTCGGAGAATTATTAGGTAATAAAATAAATACCTTCACCCCCACTCCGATGTTTAATATTATCAATGGGGGTTTACACGGTTGTGGAACGTTTAACTTTCAAGAGTTTCTCATTATACCTTCTTCTGGTCTTCCGTTTGATGATGCCTTAAGACTGGCCTGCGAAGTTTATCAGAATTTAAAGAAATATCTTATAAGGAAAAATCTTATATATAGCGTTGGGGATGAAGGAGGGTTTACACCGGAATTTTCAACAAATGAAGAAGTTTTAGATGCCATAATAGAAACAATAAAAGAATCAAATTATACTCATGGAAGAGACGTTTATGTAGGTATGGATTTGGCTGCTACTTCATTTTATAAGGACAATAATTACAAGTTGACTAAAACCGGTAGGAATTTTGCAAAAGAAGAGTATATGAGTTATTTAGTCAATCTTGCCAAAAAATATAATTTATTTTCTCTTGAAGATTCTTTACATGAGGATGACTGGGACGGATGGAGTTCCTTGACACAACAACTAGGTGAGGAAATTATAATAATTGGGGATGATCTTCTGGTAACAAATAAAAGAAGGCTGCAAGAAGCGATAGCGAAAAAAGCCTGTAATGGCATTATCATTAAGCCCAATCAGATCGGTACGCTGACCGAAACTTTGGAGGTTATCAAAATTGCTCGCGCTGCCAAGTTTAAGATTGTCATCTCTCATCGTTCCGGTGAGACTAATGACGATTTTATCGCCGATCTGGCTGTAGGGGTTAGTGCCGATTTTGCAAAGTTCGGGGCTCCAGCAAGAGGTGAGAGAGTGATAAAATATAATAAATTATTGTGGTTATACTACAAATTATCAGGCAAAATCTAAGCCCTCCCTAATTTTTTATGAAACCTGTAGTACTAATAATTCTTGATGGTTGGGGTATGGCTCCATCTGGAGCAGGTAATGCTATTTCGCTTTCAAATCTTCCCTTTTATAATAAACTTTTAAATGACTATCCCCACGGTCTGCTGCATGCCTCAGGAGAGGCGGTAGGTTTACCCAAAGGAGAAGATGGTAATACAGAGACCGGACATCTTAACTTAGGGGGAGGTGAAATAATCTATCAGGATTTACCGAGGATAAATTTGTCTATCGCCGATGGTTCCTTTTTCAGGAATCATGCCTTTTTAGGGGCACTGGATCACTGTCGTAAACATCAAAGCAATCTTCATCTTTTAGGTTTGATAGGTTCAGGAGGTGTTCATTCAAATGTTGAACATCTGATTGCTCTACTACAGCTTTGTAAAGAGCAGGGCTTCACAAGGGTTTTTTTACACCTTATTACCGACGGAAGAGATTCACCGCCAAATTCTTCCAATGTATACATTGACCAATTAGAAGGACACCTTAAATCTTTGGGTTTTGGACAGATCGCCTCAATTACGGGCCGGTATTATGCTTTAGATCGCGACAACCGTTGGGACAGAACCGAGATGGCTTATAAAGCTTTAACTGAAGGAATAGGAGACAAGGGTCTAAATCCAGACGAAATAATCAGATCATCTTATAGCAAAGGAATTACAGATGAGTTTATAAAACCCACTTTAATTTGCAAGGAAGGCAAAACGGTGTCGTTAATATCTCCGAAGGATAGCGTCATTTTCTTTAATTTTCGTATTGATAGACCCAGACAATTAACCAAAGCTTTTGTACTGGAGAATTTTGAGAAAGAGGCATATAGACAAGACTTTGATCCATATGCGGTTAAATATTATAAAAAACATCTCCCGGATCTCTCAATCCCGAAAAAAACGTTTAAGAGAGGGCCCCAAATTCCTCATTTATTCTTTGTTACCATGACTGAATACAGTCAAGATGTCCATACCTCGGCTGTGGCCTATCCTCCAAATATAGTTCCACACCCTTTGGGTGAAGTCATATCAATGCAAGGCTTATATCAGCTCCGTCTATCTGAAACGGAGAAGGAACGCTTTGTCACTTATTACTTTAACGGTCAACGGGAATCTCCCTTTATCGGAGAAGACCGGATAATTATCCCTTCGCCAAAAGTTGCCACTTATGATATGAAGCCGGAAATGGCTTCATATAAAATTACCGAAGTTCTGATCGACGAGTTAAATAATAAAAAGTACGATTTTATATTAATAAATTTCGCCTGTCCCGATATGGTCGCCCATACGGGTATAATCCCGGCAACCATTAAAGCCTGTGAAACTGTTGACCTTTGTCTGGCTAAGATTGTCCCTTTGGTTTTGAAACTGAAAGGAACTGTTTTTATAACCGGTGACCATGGTAACGCGGAAGAATTAATTAATCCGGTTACCGGAAGTATTGATACTGAACATTCTACTTTCCCGGTTCCGTTTATAGCGGTCAATTCTAGCTGGGAGGGAATGGGTGTTCAGTTACCCACAGGAATACTGGCTGATGTAGCAACCACTATTTTAGAGGTGATGCAAATATCAAAACCGGTGAATATGACCGGTAGAAATTTATTGGAGAATATGCTAGAGTGAAATAAGTTATTTAAGAAAGGAGAATAATCATGAAAACAACAATCTCGATTATCAAAGCAGACACGGGATCGGTGGGCGGACACAATAAACCCAGTGAACCGATGATCGGAAAAGCTAAAGAAAAAATAAATGAGGCCCTGAAGAAAGGATTACTTAGTGATGGTAAGGTAACTTATACAGGGGATGATATCGCTCTTTTAATGATTCATACTAAAGGTGTGGATAACCCGGACATTCATAAACTCGCCTGGGATACTTTTTGCCAAACCACAAAAATAGCCAAAGAACAGGGATTATACGGAGCCGGTCAGGATCTTCTAAAAGACGCGTTTTCAGGTAACGTCAGGGGTATGGGACCGGGTTCAGCAGAGATTGAAATTGAAGAAAGACCAGCCGAGCCTTTCATTATATTTGCAGGAGACAAGTGCGGGCCTGGAGTTTTTAATTATCCGCTATTTGAAGCTTTTGCCAGTCCTTATCACAACGCCGGCTTACTTCTTGCTCCGGATATGAATGCAGGATTTACTTTTCATATAATGGATGTGAATTTTACCGAAGCTGATAAATTGATCACGCTAAAAGTACCTGAAGACTATTATGATATTTGTACACTGCTAAGGGATCCAAACAAATATATTATTGAAAGTGTTGTTGAAAATGCAAGCGGGCTAGTGGCAGCCGTTGCCTCAACGAGCAGACTTCATAATATCGCAGGAAAATATGTGGGAAAGGATGATCCGGTGGCTATAGTTCGAACCCAAAAGCAATTTCCCTCAACCGGTGAAATACTTTCTCCCTGGGCACTGGCTCATTACACTCTTGGTGATAACCGCGGGTCTCACCATGTGGCGGTGATGCCTGTTAAGCAGAACTCTATCATTTCTTATTTTGACGGGCCGACGATTATGTCTGCGGCCGGTTATTGTGTCCATAACGGTAAACTGACTGAGGCGGTAGATATGTTTGATCAACCATTTTGGGATTTAATCAGAAACAAGGCTAGTGAGAAAACTCTAGAGATGAGGGCACAAGGTTTTTACGGACCATCAATGGCGGCCATGGATGAACTGGAATATACCGGGGTAGTAGAAAACCTCAAGAGACTGGATAAGAGATTTGTTCTGAGAAACCAAAAATAAACATAATTCAATTAATGCAGATAGACGTATATCTCAAAGAGAAAAAATATTTTAAGCTACCTCCAAATCTTGTTGATTACGAATCGACCTATAAAAGATTTTCATGGGAAAATGCGAAAAGTGAATTAAGTTATTTTCCGCAAGGGAAGTTAAACGCCGCTTATAACGCCATAGACCGTCACGTGACTAGTTTCCGTAAAAATAAAATCGCCCTTTTCTGGGAAGGATCTTTAGGTCAAACTCAAAAATATACTTTTGAAGAGATAGCCCTTCTTTCAAACAAGTTTGGTAATTACCTGAAAAAACTGGGTGTAGAACGCGGAGACAGAGTTTTTATTTTCCTTCCCAGAATTCCCTATCTCTATATTGCTTTTTTGGGAATACTGAAGATCGGCGCCATCGCCGGAACCCTTTTTTCTGCTTTTCAGGAACAGGCTCTATTAGATCGTCTTGAAAACAGTCAGGCAAAAATACTGATTACGGAGGAAGACTTGGTAGGTAGAATTAAAAACATCAGGAAAAAACTTCCTCACTTAAAGCACGTTCTGGTTGTAAATCAAAAACTCGATGAAGAGATAACTCGGGAGAAACCGGATTTACATATTGCCCGTATGGACGAAGATGACTATGCTTTTATGCTTTATACCTCGGGTACGACGGGAAAACCTAAAGGAGTGGTTCACCGGCACTTTTCGATACTTTCAGAATATATGACGGCAAAATATGTTCTGGATCTCCATGATGAAGATACCTACTGGTGTACCGCTGATCCGGGATGGGTAACCGGAATCGCTTATGAGATTCTTGGATCGTGGTGTTGTGGAGTAACCTCGGTGATTTACGAGGGTAGATTTGATCCGGCCAAATGGTATGAAATTTTACAAAAATACGGCGTCACTGTCTGGTATACCGCACCAACTGCCATAAGAATGCTGATGGCCGCGGGAACTGATCTAGTTAAAAAGTTCAACTTGTCAAAGCTTAGGCATTTATTATCCGTGGGTGAGCCTTTGAATCCCGAGGCCATAAAATGGGGGTTAAAAGCTTTTGGTTTGCCCTTCCATGATACCTGGTGGCAAACTGAGACCGGGGCAATTTGTATAGCAAATTACCCCTGTATGAAAATTAGAATAGGTTCCATGGGTAAACCATTTCCGGGAATTATAGCTTCAATTGTTGATGACAAAGGAAAAGAATTACCGGTTGGCCGGGAGGGAAATTTGGCTTTGAAGGAAGGTTGGCCTTCAATGATGAAGACGATCTGGCATCGTCACGTTAAGTACGAATCGTATTTTTTGAATGGCTGGTATATCTCTGGAGATCGTGCATGGAAGGATAAAGATGGTTATTTCTGGTTTGTTGGCCGGGCCGATGACGTAATCAAAACCTCTGGTGAGAGGGTGGGACCTTTTGAAGTGGAGTCAGCTCTTGTTT
>MFJR01000007.1:307241-326266 GCA_001780955.1 Candidatus Gottesmanbacteria bacterium RIFCSPLOWO2_01_FULL_39_12b
CCCCATCCCGCCGTAGTTGAAGCAGGAGTGATCGGAAAGCCTGATCCGATGAGAGGCGAGATTATTAAGGCTTTTGTCGTGGTCAAAGATGATCAAATTATGAAGATCAAAAATCAAAAATACGCAGAAAATTTGAAGATTGAATTATCACAGTATGTCAAAAAACACCTCGCCGGTCATTCTTATCCACGAGAAATAGAATTTATCGATAAATTACCCAAAACTCGCAGCGGCAAAATTATGAGAAGGATATTAAAAGCCAAGGAATTAGGGCTTCCCATAGGCGATACTTCTACTTTAGAGGAATATTGAGTAAAGTATAGAAGGTTGCTGAATAATATGCTACCTCTAGTAGAATCAAGAGAAACCATACCTGAAAAAGTTTATATTATATGTGGCCCGATTGATCACCCAAATTGGGTGTCTCATGTTCCGACCTCTATGATTCCTGGATCAGAGGAAAGTACTATTTTTGATTCCGATTTAGCAACGTTACACCAACTACATTGTCTTAACAAGGGAGGCCTTCATTTTTTTACTTTATTTACACAAGTTCAATATGATGCCTATATGAAGAGGCTTGAAGGTGGGCAAATGGAGACTTTAGGCAGTGATGGCTGGTAGAACAATGACAAATTCGCCCTTGAATTCTTGATCAGCTATTAATAGTTCCGAAATTTTTCCTCTTATAATTTTTTCGTGAATCTTAGTCAGCTCTTTGGCAATTGCGATCTCTATATCACCAAAAACCTCTTTTATATCTTCAAGGCTTTCTTTTAGCCGATGTGGACTTTCAAAAGCAACAATTGTATATAAATGCTTTCGCGGCCGCGAACAAAATAGTATATATTCTAGAACTTCGATTCTTTCTCCTTTCTTCTTTGGTAGATAACCTAAAAACAAAAATTTATCTGTAGGAAGTCCTGAAATTGTTAGAGCGGAAATTAATGAGGTCGGACCTGGTATTGTGACTATCTTAATGCTCTGTTTTATACATTGCCTGACGAGTTTAAATCCCGGATCGGAAATGAGTGGAGTTCCTGAATCGGAGACTAAGGCGACGTTTCTGTTATTTTCTAACAATTCAATTATATCAGGAACTTTTTTATCCTCCACTTCGTCATAGAAAGAAACTAGCTTTGGTAATTCCTTAACAGTTGGGGTCAGACCTTTAAATTCCTTAAGGTCTGACCCCGTCTTTTTTTGTAACTCTTGAAGTAAAATCCCTGTTCTTCTTGTGTCCTCACAGGCAATGTAATCGACCGTAAAAAGTGTTTTTATAGCTCGAATTGTTATGTCCTCTAAATTTCCGATTGGTGTTGATACCAAGTAAAGAATCCCCATGGAATGATTATACGGGATAAACTTGATTTAACCAAAATTGTATGATAATTTCATAAATATGGGAAAGTTGGTCTTAATCAGACACGGTGAATCGGTTTGGAATAAAAAAGGTTGGTGGACCGGCTGGCATGACGTGCCATTGTCTGAAAAGGGCAAAACGGAAGCAAAAACAGCAGCCGCTACCTTAAAAGGTATGGTATTTCACCATACCTTTACCTCTGATCTTGTACGCGCTTGGGAAACCCTTGAGATAATAAAACGGGAATTGAAAATTACTGATTTACCTACTGTTAGGCATCCTGCGTTGAAAGAAAGGAATTACGGACATTATGCTGGAAAAAGTAAATGGCAGATTCAAAAAAAGCTTGGTGAGAAAGAATTTAATAGAATCCGTCGCGGTTGGAACACACCTATAAAAAACGGTGAAACATTAATGAACGTTTTTGAAAGAGTTAAACCTTATTTCGATGAAAACATATATCCCCATTTGCGGCTCGGTAAAAACGTCTTGTTAGTTGCCCATGGAAATTCCATCCGCGCTCTCATCAAGCACCTTGAAGGTGTATCAGATCGGGATATTGAAGAGGTTGAGATTAAAACAGGAGAAGTACTCTTGTATGATTTAGACCAATGGGGTAGAGTGATAAGTAGTGAGAAACGCTTCACAAATCAAAAAGCAGGCAAGCAATAATTTTTTGAAAGGAATACACCATGAGAAAACTTAAAATTGGCATTAACGGTTTCGGCAGAATCGGAAGAATCGCCTCTAGAATTATTCTGAATCGTTCTAATTTAGAACTTGTCACAATTAACAGCCGGTCAGATTCTTCTTCCCATGCGTATCTACTAAAATATGATTCTACGTATGGGACTTTACCTCAAGATGTTAGAGCCGATCACAACTCGTTGGTAATTGATGGTAAAAAAATAAGCGTTTTTAATTATGCCACACCGGGCGAAATTCCCTGGGATACTTCCGGTATTGATATTGTGATTGATTCAACAGGAAAATTTAGGACTCAAAGCGAATTAAAAAACCATCTTAAAAACGGAGTAAAATACGTAGTTTTATCAGCTCCGGCCAAAGATGAGACAAAGACTTTTGTATTAGGAGTAAATCATGCCTCCTTTAATTCAACAAAGGATACGATCATTTCAAATTCATCTTGTACGACAAACTGTTTAGCAACAACACTGAAAGTTCTAGATGATAATTTTAAAGTAAAAAGGGCCTTCATGACTACGATTCATGCCGTGACTGACTCTCAAAATTTACTGGACAACTCACATAATAAAGAAGTGAGATTAAGACGCGCCTCCCTTGCTTCCATGATTCCTGCTTCAACAGGCTCGGCCCGGGACATCGGCAAACTGTTTCCCGATCTCTCTGGAAAAATAATCTGTCAGGCTATCCGTGTTCCCCTTTTGACTGTATCACTTATCAATTTGTCATGTGAGATTGAGGTCCCGACTGATAAAGAGATGGTTAACCAGGCATTTAAAAAATCAGAAGAGAGGGGGTTAAAAGGAATATTAGCAACGAGTAAGTTAGAATTGGTTTCTAAAGACTATACAGGAAGTCCGTATTCCTCTATAGTCGATACTTTTCTTACACAGGTAAATGGCGGTAACTTAGTCAATGTCTATGCCTGGTACGACAATGAGTGGGGATATACCTCAAGGTTAATTGATATGCTGGAGTTTGTCGGTAAAAAAGCTAATTTAATTTAATAAAAAGCTTATGAAGAAAAAAACGATTTATGACATAAAATCTCTTTCCGGACGGACGGTTTTTCTAACCGTAGATTTCAATATTTCTCTTATAGACGGAAATATTACTAACGACACGCGTATTGTTGAAGCTCTACCGACCATAAATTATTTAATTAAAAAAGGAGCCAAGGTTATAATTGCCTCACATCTGGGAAGGCCGGAAGGATATGACTTGAGTTTATCCCTGAAGCCGGTTGCCAAAAGGCTCGAAAAATTGACCGGAAAAAAAGTAAAACTGATCGATAAATTTTGGGAGAAAAGCGCTTTGGATGATATCCGAAAAGTCAAAGACCGTCAACTTCTGATGCTTGAGAATATACGATTTATAGACGGAGAGAAAGAAAATGACCGGCAATTTGCACGACATTTGGCATCTATGGCTGACTTTTTTGTCAATGATGCTTTTGGTACGGCTCACCGGGTTCACGCTTCAATTGTAGGAATTGCAGAGTTTTTACCCAGTTTTGCCGGTCTTCTGATGGCAAAAGAGGTTGAAATGCTATCTGATGCATTAGAAAGGCCTAAAAGACCATTTCTGGTGATTATTGGAGGGGCCAAAACACCGGAAAAAATTGCCGTTATTGAAAGAATACTCGATATTGCAGATACCGTAGCCTTGGGAGGAGCGATTGCCAATACATTTCTGGCTGCCTGGGGCTTTGGCATGGGCAAATCATATGTTGACTATGAAATGGTTGAGATGGCGCGCGTCATATTCTGGAAAACTACCAGAAAACATTCTGCTCTAATATTGCCTCTGGATGTAATTACTTCTAACAAAGATAAAAATGTTAAACCAAAAGTAGTCGATTATAACAATGTATCGCATAATACTGCAATTTACGATATTGGCCCTAAAACAAGACAACATTATCGGGACCTGATATTTGAGGCAAAAACCGTTATTTGGAACGGGCCCATGGGTTTGTATGAAGACCCACGTTTTACAGAAGGAACAGACAGCATCCTGGAAAACATCTCTCAAAGCAAATCATTTTCCATCGTGGGAGGCGGGGATACTCTGACTAGTATCAAGAGTCAAAAATATCTAAAAACCATATCTCACATTTCAACAGGCGGAAGCGCCATGCTCGAATTCTTAGAAAAAGGTACACTTCCCGGAATTGAGGTTTTGCAGAACGCCTAAGCTATCTGATACTTTCGAAACACAGCCACCACTCTACCTTGAATTTTTACATGGGTGGTAAAAATAGGAGTCATTGAGGCATTGGCAGGTTGTAGTTTGATTCTGTCCTTTTCAAAAAAGATCCGTTTTAAAGTAGCAAACCCGTTTGGTAATATAGCCACAACGATATCACCGTTTTGGGCGTCCTGCTGATGTTGAACTATGACATAATCACCATCGAGAATTCCCTCGTCTACCATAGAATTTCCTTTTACCTGCAAGATAAAGCCCGGTCTTTTACTGTTGATGATATTGGCCGGAACTGATAAATAAAAGTTTGGATCGGTATGAGGTTCAAGAGGGGCTCCGGCGGCTATAAAACCTAAGACCGGCAATTCTATGGCAGAATCACTGCCAAACGTTCTTTTTTCATTTATTAATTCAATTCCTCTTTCAAATCCGGCCGTTTTTTTTACAAATCCCTTTAAAACAAGGCGTTGTAAGTGTTCGTGGACGGTTGAGACGGCATTTACTCCCAAGCTTTCCGCTATTTCAGCCAAAGTTGGTGCATATCCATGCCGCTGGATGTATTGTTGTATAAATTCAAGTGTTTGCCTTTCCCGATTGTATAAAATAGCGGTCATAAAAAATTACCCGAATATATTTATATTATAATTATTATTTTATTAGTAATCTATCTAAGATATCTTAAAAAAAACCGAATGTCAAGATAGTCAAACTCCGATTTAATCGGGCAAACTATGATAAAATACCTCATGATGAAATTTAAATTAAAAACACCTTTCTCTCCTTCCGGAGATCAGCCGCAAGCAATTAACTCTTTAATAAATGGATTAAAACTGGGGTTAAAGAATCAGGTGCTTCTTGGTGTCACCGGAAGTGGTAAAACATATACGATCGCAAACGTGATCGAAAAAATACAACGACCGACATTAGTCATATCTCATAATAAGACTTTAGCCGCCCAATTATATCAGGAATTTAGAGACTTTTTTCCTGATAATGCCATCTGTTATTTTGTCTCTTACTATGATTATTATCAACCAGAAGCATACATACCTCAAAGTGATACATATATTGAAAAAGAAACCCAAATCAATGAAGAGATCGATAAACTTAGATTATCAGCAACGGCAAATCTCTTAAGCCGAAAAGATACGATTGTGGTTGCTTCTGTCTCTTGTATTTATAATTTAGGCTCACCGAAAGTCTACGGAAGTTTTATTTTAGAACTCAAAACGGGTATAAAAATAGAGATGATTAGCCTGATAAAGCGTTTAGTTGACTTACATTACGTCAAAAGCGATTTTGAATTTAAAAGGGGTTTATTTAGAACTCGAGGGGAATCTCTTGATATTTTTACGGCTTATGAAGATATAGCCTATAGGATTATTGGGGAAGAGGGGAAAATTAAGGAACTCTTCAAAATCGATCCCGTTTCCGGTCATATTATTGAGCAGATAGATAATCTTGTAATCTTTCCTGCTAAACATTACATGACTGATCCTAAAAGTCGTAATCAGGCTTTTGAGGAAATTAAAGATGATTTAAGAAAACGGGTCAATGAGCTCGAAACGCAAAAAAAAGATCTGGAAGCTCACCGGTTAAGCCAAAGAGTGAATTATGACCTGGAAATGATTGAAGAATTGGGTTTTGTTAATGGTATCGAAAATTATTCCCGTTATTTCGATAATAGGCGGCCTGGTGAAGCTCCCTGGACATTACTTGATTATTACAAAGAAAAATACGGTGAAGAATGGCTTCTGATAATCGATGAATCCCATATGACAGTGCCCCAAGTCAGAGGGATGTATAATGGAGACAGATCAAGAAAACAGACCCTAATTGATTTTGGCTTCAGGCTTCCTTCTGCTCTGGACAATCGGCCACTAAACTTTGTCGAATTTCAGCAAAAGATTCCACAAACAATATATGTTTCCGCCACCCCCAATGCTTGGGAAACGTCGCTTGCTAGTGCTACGATGCAAAGGTTGGACCTTAACAGCCCAACCGGTATTGTAGAGCAACTGGTAAGACCTACCGGCATTACAGACCCTGAAATTATTATCCGTCCAATAGAAGGCCAAATATCTGACTTAACCCATGAAATAATCAAAAGAAAAAAATTGAAGGAGAGGGTTTTGGTGACAACTTTGACTAAAAAGACAGCCGAGGATTTGGCGGCTTTTTTCCAGGAAAAAAGATATCTAAAGACCAATCATAATATAAGCGAATCGGGACAACCTCTCGTACAATATCTCCACTGCGATATCGAAACTCTGGAAAGAAGCGATATCCTGGACGACTTAAGGCTAGGGAAATATGACGTTTTAATCGGCATCAACCTGCTTCGTGAAGGTTTAGATTTGCCTGAAGTTTCATTAGTTGCCATATTGGATGCCGATAAAGAAGGCTTTTTGCGTAGTCAAACATCGCTTATTCAAACCATGGGAAGAGCGGCCAGACATATAAAGGGAAAGGTTATTATGTATGCAGACCAGGTAACCCGCTCTATGGATGAAGCGATCAGGGAAATAAAAAGACGGCGTACATATCAACAAAAATATAACCGTATTCATGACATTACTCCTGCGCAAATCACTAAACCTATCAGAGATAAATTAATCGATAAAGCAGATGATGACGCACTTTCGTCGATACAGCTTCTTGATAAGAAACAACAAATCGGCTACGATAAACTGTTATCAATTGATACCAATCAGCTGACGCCAATAGACATCGTCAAACTTATAAAAGTATTGGAGAAAGAAATGAAGTTAGCCGCCAGTGATCTTAATTTTGAACTGGCTGCCACCTTAAGAGATAAGATCAGGGAACTAAATAAGTAAAAAATCTTTATTAATTATGCTAGATAAAATTGTCATTCGTGGAGCCCGTCAACATAATCTAAAGAATATAGACCTTGAGATACCTAAAAATAAACTGATAGTTTTTACAGGACTCTCCGGCTCAGGTAAATCTTCTCTTGCTTTTGATACGATCTATGCCGAAGGTCAGAGAAGGTATGTGGAAAGTCTTTCTTCATACGCCAGACAATTTTTAGGTGTCATGGATAAACCCGATGTTGATTCTATAGACGGTTTATCTCCTGCCATATCGATCGATCAAAAGTCTACCAGCCATAATCCCCGGTCTACAGTCGGTACAATTACCGAAATATACGATTACCTTAGATTGCTCTTTGCCCGAATCGGTCATCCACACTGCACGAATTGCGGAAGAGAGGTTTCCAGACAAAGTACTGATCAAATATCAAGTAACGTATTAACAATGATCCAAAACCTTAGCCGTTCTTCATTTAAAAGGCCAGTTAGAATTATCATTTATTCTCCTGTTGTAAGCGACCGAAAAGGAGAATTCAAAGACCTTTTGGATAACCTTAGAGGTAAAGGGTTTACTAAAGTTAGAATTGACGGTCAGATTTTTTCTCTTTCAACCGATCTGGTAATCATTAAAACGAATAAACATAGTATTGAAGTGGTAATTGACCGTATAACAATCAATAAAGAATCATTAAAAGAGAAGAAAATAAAGGATCTCAAAAGAAGAATCAGTGAAGGAATAGAACAGGCGACCAATTTATCTGCGGGCTTAGTAGTTATTTCAGAAATCTTAGATGCCTCTTTTTCTTTTCCTGAAAACCCCAAAAAATATGAAGATCATTTATTTTCTCAAAGATTTGCGTGTGGTTATTGTAATTTGTCTATATCCGAGATAGAACCGAGAATTTTTTCCTTTAACTCGCCTCATGGTGCTTGCCCAAAATGTAGCGGTATCGGTATCGTACTACGGGTTGATCCAGAGCGTGTTGTCAGTAATAATTTAAGTATCTCTGAAGGAGGAATTCTCCCTTTTGCCCGGGTGATATTTTCCGATACCTGGTACGGAAGAATCCTTCTTAAAGTTGCAAAAGAATTGCTAATTGATATCCGTAAGCCGCTTAAATTTTGCCCTAAAGATAAAATTGATAAGTTGTTATATGGAACCGGAGAAGAGGTTTATGAAGTTGAAGGAGAGAACAGATATGGTAAATTAGTGACCATTTACGAGACTTTTACAGGGATAATTCCTGAACTGGAAAAGCGATATCGTGAGACCGAATCTGAATACGTGAGGACGGAAATTGAAAAGTATCTCAAAAAAGAAATTTGTTTAGAATGTAACGGAGCAAGATTAAAAATAGAAGCTCTTTCGATCACCATTTTAGAAAAATCAATAGTGGTTATTACGTCGTTATCAATCAATTACGCTCTTTCCTGGATTAAGAGTCTAGAGGATCATCTTAATCAGAGAGAAAAAACGATTGGAAAATTAATTATAAAAGAAATAATTACCCGCCTAAGTTTTTTAATTTCGGTAGGCTTAGAATATCTCACCCTAGATCGTTCTTCAAGTAGTCTGTCTGGAGGCGAGGCTCAGAGAATAAGATTAGCGTCTCAGATAGGATCAGGTTTATCCGGCGTCTTATACGTTCTTGATGAACCATCCATTGGATTGCATCCAAGGGATAACAAACGACTTATAAATACTTTAAAACATCTTCGGGATTTGGGTAATACGGTTATCGTTGTAGAGCACGACCGCGAAATAATGGAAAATTCAGATCTGATAATTGATTTTGGACCCGGTGCAGGAGAACGCGGGGGAAAGATTATCGCTTCCGGTAACATATCTCAAATCAAAAAAAATCGTTCTTCACTAACCGGAAAATATTTATCAAATAAAATTAAAATTGGAATCGAATATAGTCATATTTCAAAAGTAAACGAGGGTAATTTTATGGTAATTTGCGGATGCACTGAAAACAATCTGAAAAACATTGACGTCTCTTTTCCGATAGGTAAACTGATTTGTGTTACGGGCGTTTCCGGTAGCGGCAAATCGACTTTAATAGTCGATACGTTGTATCAGGCTTTAGCGGGCAGCTTTAATCCGTTTCACCGGGAAAAAACCGGAGGTTTTGCTTCGATAAAAGGCCTTGATAATTTAAAACGTGCTATCTTAATTGATCAAGCACCCATAGGAAGGACTCCCAGAAGTAACCCGGCTACCTACACAGGGGCTTTCAGTTTTATCAGGGATCTGTTTTCAAGCATTCCTGAATCCAAAGCCAGGGGTTACAAAGCAGGACGATTTTCTTTTAACGTTAAAGGGGGCCGCTGTGAAGCCTGTCGTGGGGAGGGTGAAACCAGAATCGAGATGCAATTTTTACCTGATGTTTATGTCACCTGCGATGTTTGTCAAGGTCAAAGATTTAACCAGGAGACCTTGGAAGTAAAATTTAAAGGGAAAAATATCGCAGACGTATTACAATTAACGGTTGAAGAGGCATACAATTTTTTTATTAATATTTCCGGACTCGAAACTAAACTTGAGACTTTGATGGACGTTGGTTTATCTTATATTCATCTAGGTCAACCTGCACCTCATCTTTCCGGCGGGGAAGCGCAGAGGGTGAAGTTGGCTACAGAATTATCCAAAAAAAATAGTAGAGGTACAGTTTTCATTCTTGATGAACCTACCACTGGACTGCATTTTGCCGATTTAGAAAAGTTATTGCATGTCTTAAAACAGCTCGTGATGATTGGTAATACCGTTATAATAATTGAACATAATCTGGATATCATTAAAAACTCTGATTGGATTATTGATCTTGGACCCGAGGGGGGCAACAAGGGTGGATATATTATTGCCTCCGGTACGCCTGAAAATCTTAAGGAAAATGCAAAATCGTTTACCGGTCAATTTCTTAAAAAAGTGATATGATTTATGACCGAGAGACGATTCATTTGATTCCTGAAACACCCGGTGTATACCTTTATTTAGATAATAAAAATAAGATAATTTACGTCGGTAAAGCCAGCAATCTTAAAAAAAGGGTTTCTTCATATTTTTATAAGAAAAGCCTCTTTGATCAAAAGACGAAGCATCTGATCTTAAGCCTAAACAAAATCGAAATTATTGAAGTCGCCAACGAATTCGAAGCTTTAATACTGGAAGCAAATTTAATCAGAAAACATCTCCCGAAGTATAATATTATCTGTCGTGATGACCGTCATTATCTTTATATCACGATTTCTAAAGAAGAATATCCCAGAGTTATTCTGTCAAGAAAAAAAGGCAATTTTGGACCTTTTCCGAGCCATCGAGTCGTCTGCGATTTACTTCGTATAATACGTTCCATAATACCCTTCTGTACTCAAAATTCAAAATATGTAAACCCTTGTTTTTATACCCATCTCGGATTATGTAAACCTTGCCCGGCCGTAATAAGACAAAAAGTAGGTGAGGAGCATAAAAAATTAAAAAATCTTTACTTGAAAAATATCAAACAGATTAGATCGCTTCTTTCCGGAAAGATTATGCCACTTCAATCAGTTCTCTTTGAAGAAATGTACAAGCTTTCTCTCAAAGAAAAATATGAAGGAGCGATTCACTTTCGTAATCGATTAAATAACCTGGATTATTTAATAAACCGTTACCGATCACCAGAAAAGTATCTCGAAAATCCTCAATTAATTGAAGAAGATCGTAAAAAAGAAATTGATGACTTATATCAAATTTTGCTCTTGTATTATAGGGATTTAATTCCTCTTCACCGGATCGAATGCTACGATATCAGTAATATTACGGGTAAATATTCTGTTGGTTCGATGGTGACTTTTATAAACGGCAAGCCGGATAAGCAATTTTACCGGCGATTTAAAGTTAAAATTGACGGTAAAGTAAATGATTTTGCCATGTTGAAAGAAATAATACTAAGAAGATTAAAGCATTATGAATGGCCTTATCCAAATTTGATAATTCTGGACGGGGGGAAACCACAACTTTTAGCTGTTTGTAAAATTTTCCATGATCAAAAACAATTATTTCCGGTTATTGGACTGGCAAAAAGATTAGAAGAGATAGTTATTCCTGAGGGCAAATCTTTTCTCAAAATAATACTTCCCCAAAACTCTCCGGCTCTTCATCTGGTACAGAGATTACGGGATGAGGCCCACCGATTTGCCCATAAATATCATCAAGTTTTAAGGTTAAAACATCTCTTTTCTTTTTCTTAAAGATGTCTAATATGTTATGATTTAGATAATTTTATAAAGGATGAAAATACTGCTTAAAAAATATTTTATCACTATCTTATCCGTCTTTACTCTTACTCAAATAATATCCTCATTTGTTATTAAAGGCGGTTGGAATAGCTTATTTTACGCTTCACTTATTTTAAGTATTCTATTCTGGTTCGCCAAACCCCTTATTAATATTATTATGTTACCAGTTAATCTGCTGACTTTAAATTTAGCTGCCTGGTTTGTAAATATTATTATCTTCCTTCTCTGGATACGTTTAGTTCCTGATATCAGTATCAATAGCTGGCAGTTTAGTGGGGCAAATTTAAAGATAATATTGTTAACACCATTTTATTTTAGTGCCTTTCAGGTTATAATACTTTGCTCAATTTTATTAACGATTATTATACAGTTTTTTAAATGGTTAATCCGTTGAGCAGATATGTTTACGGATAAAAAAATAGTTGTCATTGGCGGGGGAACCGGTACGTATAGTGTTTTAAGCGGGCTCAAAAAAATTTCTAAAAATATTACAGCGGTGGTGAGTATGGCTGATTCCGGTGGGAGTGCTAAGAAAGAGCGGGACGAATGGGGACTACTACCTAGCAGCGATATCAGAAAATCGCTTTTGGCACTAGCTGATGTCTCTACTGAAAATAGCTTGCTTCTGAGACAACTCTTTCAATATCGATATAGTCAGGGTATTGGTGTTAAAGGAATGACTTTTGGGAATCTGTTTCTGGTCGCTTTAACAAAATTACTTGGTTCTCAAGCAAAAGCGATAGAAAAAGCGGGAGAGTTATTACAGATAAAGGGAAAAGTTCTACCTGTAACTTTAAATAATTTTGACCTGGTGGCGACTTATGAAGACGGTTCAAGAGTAATCGGGGAACACTCGATAGATAACCCTAAACATAACGGAGAAATACGAATTGTAAAATTATTAACCAAACCAAATGTTTCGGTGACTATTGAAGTAAAAAATGCAATCCTGGAAAGTGATGTGGTAATAATAGGGCCCGGAGGTTTCTACACTACTATATTAGCCAGTCTTATTGTCGAAGGTGTCGTTGACAGTCTTATTAAAAGTAAGGCCAAAAAAATATTTATACTTAATCTGATGACTGAATACGGTCAGACATATAAATACACCGCTTCAGATTTCATCAACGGATTAAATCAATATTTTCCTTTTAAATATCTCGATTACGTTTTTATAAATAAGGCTCCTATCCCCAATTACATATTGAAAAAATATATCAAATACCATGTTGAACCGGTGGTTAATAATTTATCTGCAAAATATCCTTTTAAAATAATTGCTGATGATTTATTATCTAAACGAATGGTCAGAAAAGAAAAAGGGGATTATCTAAATAGAAGTTTAATCAGACATAGCCCTGAAAAATTGGCTAGGCTGTGCGTGAAGCTTAAAAGTTTGCTATAATATAATAAATGAAACATATATTAACGCTTATACAAATAATCGTCTCGGTTTCATTAGTCGCCTTAATTATATTACAGGCTAAAGGAGTAGGACTGGGCAGAGCTTGGGGTGGTGGCGGAGAATTCTACAAAAGCAGAAGAGGTATTGAGAAGATTATCTTTCAAATAACTATTGTACTCGCCTTAATATTTCTAATCACATCGATTTTTAACTTAATTCTATCTTAAATCATGCGCAGACAGTTACAGTTTGTTGCATTGTTTATTCAAACTTTTTGGGAACGGCATTATAAATATATCTTAGTATCGGCGATATTGGGTTTTTTTTCTACCCTTTTTATAATCCAGTCCTATCCGATAATTTCCTCAATCACGTTTAACCGTAATTATAAAATTGGATTGGTTGGAAGATTTTCTGAAACTACTCTGCCACTTTTTATCCAGAATGAAATCAGTATTGGTTTGACATCATTAACCCCATCCGGCATTGCCACCGCTTCTATAGCCCAATCATGGGATGTTGATTCAAAAGGGGTTAATTATTTGTTTCATCTGAAACAGAATTTAGTCTGGCATGATGGTAAAAGGTTTGAAGCAAAAGATGTTAACTATAATTTAAAAGATGTAATTTTCACGCCTCTGAACGAAACAACTTTAAAAGTTACGCTTAAGGAACCCTACGCACCATTATTAGTTCTTCTTTCTCAACCTCTGTTACGGGACAAACTGGTTGGCTTAAATTCTTTGAAAATATCCAGGTTAATCTATAAAGGTGACTATATATCAGAAATTACCTTACTACCTAATAAGAGTTCCAGTTTTAGTAAAACTTATAAATTTTATCCAAATCAGAATGAGGCTATTTTGGCTTTTAAATTGGGCGAAGTTAATTCGTTAAAGGAAATTAGCGATTATAAGGAATTAGAAAACTGGAAGAATATAAAAATCGATTCAATAAATTATTATGACCGCTATATAGGTCTATTTTTTGATCTTAAAAATAACTTATTTAAAGAAAAAGAAATACGTCAGGCTTTTGCTTATACTATGCCAAAAATCGAAAGCTTAGAAAAAGCTTTTACTCCTATTTCACCTTTATCATGGGCATATTCCCCGAAAATCAGATTATATAATTACGACCCCGATACAGCAAGTAAAATTCTTTCTAAAAGCCAAATAAGTTCCCCTTCTTCTCAAATTACGCTGACGACTTTTGTGACAAATCTGGATATTGCTCAAAAGATAGTCGATGAATGGAATAAATTAGGTTTAAATGTACGTATAAAAGTAGAGAATTCCATACCTTCCGATTTCCAGATATTGCTTTGGACTCAGGCGATACCTGTCGATCCAGATCAATACCAATATTGGCAGTCTACTCAGGAAGAGACTAACATTACTCATTATAGTAACCAAAAGATAGATAAATTATTGGAGGACGGTAGAAAAATCTATGATTTGGAATCGAGGAAGAAAATTTACGCAGATTTTCAAAGATATATCGTAGACGATGTTCCGGTAATATTTCTTTATTATCCAAAAGTTTACAATATAAACCGAAACTAAATACATAATGCATTTATTTGACCAAATCCGAACCTATTTTGAACGAAACTGAACGCCATTTTTCTAATCGACTAATTCGTTTTAGCGATCGCCACAGGTCTCTTGCACTTAAAAAGCAGGCACAGCGCGCCTACTAAAATTATCAGTTCGGACCAGAAATCCAACTGAAACCAGTATTGGCTAAGCAGTTCCAGTCTGGTAAATCTGGAATAATACCCCCCGGTCGGATCTTTACCAAAGATTAAAAACGATAAATGCCCAAACATTAAAAATGTCGTGAATATTAATGCTCCGATTAATATAAACTTATAACTTTTCGATGTTTGTGGAGTTGAATTTGTCAAAAACAGAATTCCGAACAGCAAAGATAGAACTGTCGTATCCGTAAAGTGAGTATTGAGAAAATCGAATAAGAGCTGCGGCCAAACAATGATGTTGTCGCTGCCAAAAGGAAATTCAAAACTCCTCATTCCCAAAATAGAATATCCGTGTTTATATGGCATCCAAATCTCCTGAACAAAAATCATTGTCAGTATAATCAGAAAAAGGGAAACTCCCGCCAGAATCCATTTCCGATTTGTATCTCTTTTTAGATTCAAGCTTGGCCTGAATATTTCGTATGCCAGACCAATAAGGATAACCAGAAATCCAATCCAGGGAGGACTATAGATTACCCCCGGAGCATCTCCCACGTTTATTTTTGTCCACGCAGGCATCCAAAGCAACAACAATAAAACTATCATGAAGAAAATAAATGCAAAGATGCGATTTGAAGCGTTGCTCATATTTTTATTTTATTCCCCTGAAAACTCGGAATATCCGTCAAGGTGAGTTTTTGTCTGAATAGTTGGCAATAAAGACTATAAATCAACCATTCTCAATATTCCGGAATAAATTGAACTAGTGCCGATGATCGGACTCGAACCGATACGGAAGGTTTTACTTCCATTGGATTTTAAGTCCAACGCGTATACCAATTTCGCCACATCGGCTCAGTTTAACACTGAGCTAGTCGAAATGCTGCGGGACATGGATTCGAACCATGATACTGGGATTCAAAGTCCCATGTCCTACCATTAGACGATCCCGCAATTTATTAATAACTTACCTATTTTAACTAGAATTATATATGGTTGCAACATGATTGTGTTTTTAATACAATACATTAAAATAAGGACGCTTAGCTCAGCTGGTAGAGCGTCGCGTTTACATCGCGTAGGTCGGGGGTTCAAATCCCTCAGCGTCCACCAAGCCGAGGTAGCCAAGGTGGTCACGGCGCGTGTCTGAAAAACACGTAATGTCAGTTCGATTCTGACCCTCGGCACCGAACAAAATCTGAGGATTTTTTCGGTGTAAACACATGCGTTTACGCAGAAAATTTCGTCAGAAATTATTCTGCGGTGGTAGTTCAGCGGTAGAATGTCTCCTTGCCAAGGAGAAGGTCGCCGGTTCAAATCCGGTCCACCGCTCCCGTTCGCCACTTCGCTCTTCAGGGTAAACCTTTAAATATTGAAGTGTTTACTCTGAACGAACGAAGTTCGTGAAGAGCCCTTGTAGCTCAATTGGATAGAGCACGCGCGTTCTAAGCGCTAGGTTGGGTGTTCGAGTCACCCCAAGGGCGCAAAATTGGGCAATTGGTGTCCTGAACGATTGCTAGGTTAAAACGTATCTCTACGACAACTCCATTCTCGCATGGATTTAAATTGTTTGAGATGCGAAATCAGAGGTTATGATGATGCAGGCTTTACTTAATCCATATTCTAGTGAGACTAATAGTGTATGAACGGCTTCTGAGATTCTTATCATTCACCACTCCTTTGAGCATATGGATGCCATCATTGCTAATCGTTACATTTGCAGATTTAATGACATTAAATAAGGGAGTTTGGGAATACCAATCCTGTTTTGACACCTCTTGAGAACCATCGATATACCAGTCAATTATTCCATTGAATTGATTGGTGGCACCAAGTATAGACATTTCATATGAGCCAGATTTGAGAAAAAACTTTCCCTCGAGCGCTGCTCCTTTAGTCCCGTCACTGTTCCAAAATCCACCATGCATCTGTTCTTGTGTAGGATTATAACTAAAAGTTCCGACAAGAGTAGTAAATTCCTCCGGCCAAAGAGAAGCAGTGACGGGGTGAATATTATTCGCTTTTACATTACCAGCAACATCAAGAGTGGTAGATGGATTTGTCGTACCAATACCAATATTATTAGAAAAACTATAATCTCCACCGCCAACTTTACTGCCAAATTGACCTGATCTTATATCGCCTGCATTGATGGTAGCATTTAATGTTCCAACGTTGAGCACGCCACTACCAGTTATTCTTAGTCTTACAACATTATCAATCTTGACGACGAAATCTCCCGTATCTGGATCTACGCCAAAAATAATACCAGCTGCGCTGGCTATTTTAGTTGGAGAGTAGAAAAAAGAGTAAATACCAAAAAGAATTAAACCACAAAGAACTATAAGCGCTTGTCTTCTTTTTGTCTTGAACCATAATAAGAACGTCATTTTATCTCTTCATTATTATGGTAAATTAAGAGAGAGGAAGTGTCAAGTTTTATCAAATGAGACGTCCCCTTTTGTGCCGAGGAGAGGACTTGAACCTCCACCCCTTACGGGACAGCCTCCTCAAGACTGCGTGTCTACCAATTCCACCACCTCGGCATCTAATTATACGAGTTTACAGTGGGCTGGAGAGGAGTCGAACCTCCAAGACTTTCGTCATACGCTCCTGAAGCGTACGCGTCTACCAGTTCCGCCACCAGCCCGTCGTCGCTTCGCTCCTCAGGGTAAACCCTAACCAATTGTGCTTACCCTGAATCCCCGACCACAATCGAGATGAATAAGAGCGGCGGAGGGGACTTGAACCCCTGACCTTCTCCTTGGAAGGGAGACATTCTACCGCTGAACTACCGCCGCAGCAGATAAAATCCAGAGATGAATATTATACCAACTTAAGATCTTCGCCACAAACCACTTAGCGTATCGATAATAAAATTCCAGATTCCCCAAAGTAAGCTATTGATAGTTTTATATATAGACGGCCATATTTTTTCTATAAAGATATATATTTTATTTATTATATTAGAATCGTCCTTAGTATAATTATCGTCCATAATTTTGCAGTCTCTATAATTTAATATTATCTCCGACTTTTATATTATAGGCATTAAGAGAACCCGCGTTAACTTCCAGCGCTTTGTCAAAGGGAATTTTGGAGCTAAATATAGGCGGTAGGCTAGAGGCGTTATCAGGTGGCCTGACATTTTCTGTAATATCGACAACAGTATTCTCTTTAATCCATATGAAGTCTAAAGGGAAATGCATATCGAGCATCCAAAACTGGTGATAATCGGGATTCGTAAAAATAAAAAGCATGCCTTGGTTTTCAGCCAAACTTTTTCTGCCGGACAAACCTTTGCTTTTTTTAGAATCTGTATCTGCAATTTCTACTTCTAATTCTTGATTATTGATCGAAATTTTACTCAATCCGTTTTTTTTAATTTTTAGATATATTAAACCTGAAGCTAAAAAAAGAAGAATTACTATTAATACAAGCTTTTTTGTGAACATGTATTTTATTTATGTATCGTATATTTTGGTCGAGATTTACGAAAAAGTTAGAACCGAATTCCGTAAACATTAAATCGCCCTTCGGGCGAGAAGTTACTATTTCGCATATTCAACTGCGGCAACCTTAATTGTTCCTATGGTATTGTACTTGCTATCCTGACCTGGGGTAAAGATTCCTGTTATAACAACTTTCTGTCCCGGGGCTATTTTCCCTGAAATTAAATCCCGTTGATTAAGTCCTTGCAAGCCATAATATATACCATCTTTACCCTGTAACCCAAATGTACATTCTAATGTTTGACCTCCGCTTGTGTCCTTTTGTGGTAGACAATCAATTTGTCCCTCAGTTTTTGTCTGTCTCTTTTCTATGGATTCAGTATCAACAATGTTAATACGATCAACAAGGATATAATCTTCACATTCGCATATGAGCGCTTCACAGAAGATTTCTTGAGCAGGATATTTACCGACAACTTCGACCAGTTTGCCAACGTATTGTTGGTCGGAAAGCATTTTTGTTCCGTCTAGCTCATTTGGAAGGCGTAATTGCAGCATTGTCGTCTGATCAGCTAAATATGTGCCTTCATCGGCTACCAAGTATAACCCGTTTGAACAGTGGCTTTTTACCTCTCCCAGTTGTGTTCCAGTCTGTACTGATCCTGTAAATCTTGAGACTTTATCAATCGATTTGGTTGAGGGCTGTGGTAAAGGAATGACGGAGTCATTCTTCTTTTCTGTGGTTTTCGAATTGAACCAGTTAACGCCTACCATCGAAAAAAATAAAAGCCCAAATATTAAACTCGATATCATCCAATAGTTTACCTTTGGTTTTTCGGGAACTTGTTCTGTTTTCCTTACAGGTTTTTGCTCCATTTGCTCAGTATTTTTGTCTCCAACATTAATTTGGTTTTCCATATTTTACTACTATGAATAAGTTTAGCACTATCTACATAGCGGCGCACGGAGCGCCTCCACTGACCCTTTTGATTTTTCTCGCTGTGTCGGGGATACCCGATTTGAACGGGTGGCCTCACGCTCCCAAAGCGTGCGCTCTAGCCAACTGAGCTAA
>MFJR01000007.1:326273-449464 GCA_001780955.1 Candidatus Gottesmanbacteria bacterium RIFCSPLOWO2_01_FULL_39_12b
TACTATCAGTTTCTTATGAAAGCTAAAACTTTGCTTACACTTTTTATATTTCTTATAATATTATTTAATCCTGATAAAATTTATGCTATATATGAACCTTTATCGGTTTCAAATAATAAGTACGGTATCCACATTATTGATGAAAATGATCTGGAAGAAGCAGCAAATTTGGTAAATTCATCAGGCGGGGATTGGGGATATATTACAGTCGTTATTTCAGAATCAGATAGAAATCTTACTAAATGGCAGGGAATTTTTGACAAGATGCGATTATTGCATTTAATTCCAATAGTCAGACTGGCCACAACTTCTGATGGTGCGATATGGAATAAACCAAATATATCCGATGCCACCCTTTGGACTAATTTTCTTTCACAACTACCCTGGGTCTCTAAAAATCGCTACGTCATAATTTTTAATGAGCCAAATCATGCCAAAGAGTGGGGAGGTAAAGTAAATCCGC
The DNA here is from genome assembly GCA_001780955.1 of Candidatus Gottesmanbacteria bacterium RIFCSPLOWO2_01_FULL_39_12b. Lineage (GTDB taxonomy): Bacteria > Patescibacteriota > Microgenomatia > 2-02-FULL-39-11 > 2-02-FULL-39-11 > 01-FULL-39-12b. The sequence goes on from MFJR01000007.1 coordinate 326,737, forward strand.
AGGAATACGCGCAAGTGCTTGACTCTTTTTCTACTACTTTAAAAGCTAAATCAGATGACTATTTCATTTTACCGGCTGGTCTAGATGCTTCAGCTCCAAACAGTAAAATTACGACGAATGAAATAGATTTTTTAAGCCTGATGAAAAAAGGAATCCCTGATATTTTTTTAAAGATCGATGGCTGGACGTCGCATTCATACCCTAATCCGGGATTTGTGGGCCAGGTAAAGGATAACGGCAAAGGAAGTCTACGGACATACCTCTGGGAACTTGATTACCTCAAAAAGCTGGGAGTAGAAAAAAGTCTTCCTGTCTTTATCACCGAGACCGGTTGGCCACATCAGGAAGGGATATCTAATAATTATTCTTATTTTAAAGCTGAAAAAGTGGCACAATTAATTACTGAAGCAAGTTTCTCGGTCTGGAATGAAAGGGATAAAATTGTGGCCATCACTCCATTTATTTTTAATTACCAGTCGTATCCTTTTGACCACTTTTCCTGGAAGGTTCCCTTAACTTCTAATTATTTTCCACAATACGAAGCTTATCGTCAGATCCAAAAATCAGCAGGTAATCCTATACTTACGGAAGTTGCCCTACCTGAAGCAGAAGTTCTAGGGTTAGAAAAAGAATCAACAGAGCAAAAGACCAATCCATCCCTTCTTAATCGAATGATTGACTATTTTACTAAACTTCAATCTAAATTTTCCTCGATTTTAAATATCAGATAACTTTTTCTTTTGGATGATGTACGATATAATGAGTTGTTAGGTCTGCCTGTAAATGGTGGCATTAGCTCAATGGCAGAGCACTGCCCTGTGGAGGCAGGTGTTGCCGGTTCGAATCCGGTATGCCACCCAATGAATAATAATTTAATAAAATCTGACAATAGATCATTATCCCTTTCCAAATATACTCTAGCCCTTATCGCAAAATGGGAAGAAGGTTCTCGTGCTTCAGGTAATTCACATAATAAAATCTCCGTCTCTCAAACGGTCTCATTTGCCGCCTTTCTTTATGAAAAAATGCGTAATGCCGTGGAGTTTAAAGAAGATCATCTGATCAGACGCTGCGCTATAGAAAGAATTATCAAAAGAAGAATGATTTTAAATGAGAATGGCCGGGATATAGCTGAACCACTCATTAAGGAACTATTATGGGCTCGCTACTATGAAAATAATACAATCGGAGAAGAGAAAATTGTCGAAATTCAGACAATTATAGACAAATATTTCTTTTTGAGAAACGAGTTATCTCGAGGCAGGTCAGGACGGGAACAGGAAAATCTCGCCAATTTTATGCTTGAAGTTCTTTCCTGCGAGATTGAAGAGAATCTTTCTCCTTCCCAAAAACGTGAGGCGTTTACGAACTATGTCTATCAAATATTAAGACCTCATATTATGCCCTTTTCCGGGAATAATGGACTTCAGGAGAAAGACGTACAGGTCTATATTGCTGTAGAGAAAACGTTATCTCACAGCGATTCCGCTGTCATAAGATACCATTTATTGAAATTGATGATACCGGAAATAACCCAAATTACCTGGAAAAATTCAGACAGTCTTTTAACCCAGCTTTATGATATTTATCAACATATCGGAAAGTATTTAAGGTACCCTCAGGCCGATAAATTACGAAATATAATTAAAAAAGAAATACCAGCCTTTTTAATTTTAAAGGATATTTTTGAGCAAAATCCAAGGTCTATATCCCAGATAATTACTTCTGAAGAACAGCTTAAATTTAAAGTAGATGAAGCTTGTCGAAAGCGCTATGATGAAAGTAAAACAAGGTTACGCAGAACCGGTATCAGATCATTCATTTATATACTCCTCACCAAAATAATTTTCGCCCTTTTACTGGAGATACCCTACGATTTATATTTCCTTAAAAGCATATCTATACTCCCAATCTCAATCAACGTTATTTTTCCTCCTTTTTTGATGTTTTTAATTATACTTTCAGTGACGGTACCGGGGGATGATAATACCCGGAAAATTTATCAACTGATACTCGGTACGATCGATAATAATCCTGAGACTCCGGATGCAATTCATTCCCAAATTGATATCGACAGAAGAGGAAAAGCCAGAGGTTTATTATTTACCAGTATTTTCAGTCTTCTTTACTTACTGACTTACTTTATTAGTTTTGGTTCAATTATTTACGTCTTGTCTTTCCTGAAGTTCAGTGTAGTCAGTCAGGGAATATTTATATTTTTCGTAACACTCGTTACTTTCTTTGCTTTTAAAGTTATCCAGATAACTCAAGAATACCAGGTAATTTTACACGAAGGTTTTTTGACGCCTATAACAGACTTTTTCTTTTTGCCGGTGATCAGAGTTGGGCAGTGGTTATCCGGTGAAATATTATCTAAATTTAACGTCCTCATATTTATTTTTGACTTTATTATAGAGATGCCTTTTAAAGCAATTGTCGAAGTGATAGATGAATGGGTACATTTTGTCAGACTCAAAAAAGAGGAAATGATCTAGAACTTTCGGTAAAGTTCGAAAAAGACTTCCTGAGGAATGGAGACTTTTCCAAACTCTTTCATCCTGCTTTTACCTTTTTTTTGAGCGTCGAGCAGCTTATCTTTACGTGATTGATCGCCACCGTATAATTTTGATGTAACGTCTTTGCGGAATGATTTTATATCGCTTCTGGCAATAATTTTTCCTGAAATAGATGCCTGTATCGGAATTTGAAATTGGTGTCTCGGAATTAGTTCTTTTAGTTTCTCGACTAATCTTAGTGCAATATATTGGACTTTTTCGACTACGGCAATCTGAGAGAATGCATCAATAGGCTTATGATTTAAAAGAATATCCAGTTTAACCGTTTTTACCGGCCTCATTTCATAAAATTCATAGTCCAGACTTGCAAATCCGTTCGTCTTCGATTTCAGGCGATCGAAAAAGTCCGTGATCATTTCCGCTAAAGGAATAAAGTAAGTGAGCTTTGATTGGGTCGCAAAATATTCCAGATTGATAAACAGGCCTCTTTTTTCTTCGCAAAGCTGCATGATGATACCGACTGTTTCAAAGGGTGTAAAAATTGAGGCGTACATCACAGGTTCATTTACTTTTGCTATATGATGCGGGTCCGGATAGTCATCTGGAGTTTTAACAATAACCTCAGTCTTATCCATTTTTACTATCTGGTATTCTACGGTAGGTGAGGTCGCAATTACATTAACTTTGAATTCTCTTTCCAGCCTCTCCTGTATGATATCGGCATGTAAAAGACCTAGGAATCCGCAGAGGAATCCTTTCCCCAAAGCATGCAAAAAGTGTGGTTGAAAAGTAAACGAGCTATCCATAAGATGCAACTTGGAAAGTGACTCACGAAGCGCATGATAGTCATCATTTGAAATCGGAAAAAGACATAAAAAAACCATGGGTTTAGGCTGCTTATAGCCGACTAAAGGGATTATCTTGGAATTTAGTTCGGTTAAAGTATCTCCCACCTGCGCTAAACTGATATTCTTCAGTCCTGTTGCTACGTAACCTACCTCACCAGTATTTAAACGATCTACTTTCTTCATCAGTGGTGAAAATATACCGATTTCAGTCGGGCTAAATTCAACCTTCGTTGCCATTAATTTCAAGATAGTGTTTGCATGCGCATAAATTTCACCGTCTATAATATTGACAAAAACGATGACTCCTTTATGCGGATCAAAGACCGAGGAAAAAACCAGTGCTCGAAGAGGTAAGTTTAGCGATCCAGTAGGAGGTGGTATTCTTTCTATTATCGCTTTTAACACCTGATCAATATTAATACTTTTTTTGGCCGATACTTCAATAATTTCGCTAGAGTCAAAATTAAAAGTTTCTATAAGTGATTTTTTAGTTTGACTCACACGCGCGGTGGGAAGGTCTATTTTATTTATAACCGGAATTACCTTTAAATTAGCGGTTTTAATAAGCTGCATGTGCGCCAGAGTTTGCGCCTGGATGCCTTGCGTGGCGTCGACAACTAATATTATTCCTTCGCAGGCAGAGAGTGATCTTGAGACTTCATAAGAGAAATCTACGTGCCCGGGGGTATCGATCAGGTTTAAGATATATTCATCTCCTTTATAAATATATTTCATCCGGACGGGCGCCAGTTTTATGGTGATCCCGCGTTCGCGCTCAATCGGATTGCTGTCTAATACCTGTTCCTGCATATCTCTTTTTTCGATTGTGCCCGTTATCTCAAGCAGCCTGTCGGCCAAGGTTGATTTTCCGTGATCAATATGTGCCACAATGGCGAAATTTCGGATATTATTTTGCTCAGGCATATTGGAATTATAACGCTATAGTTAATTCGCTGCTAGTTGTAAGAACAGGAATAAATAGTAATTCTATGTGGTTATTATTGTATCAGCTTTAAGGCTACTTTTATAGACTTTTAACCCTACAAGTCCAAAAACCAAAGTAACTAATGCCAAAACAATAAGTGTGCTGTTCATCCCAAAATTATCAATTCCATAACCCCCCAAAGGCATAGTTATTCCTACGATAATAAATGTTAAAAAGCTGTACGTAGAAATCATTGTACTTCTCTCTTCACTGCTAACTTCTTTTTGAAGTAAAGTAAGAATAATTTGATCCTTATATGATGCCATCAAAAACAAAAGCAGCATAAAGACTAAACCAACGAAGGAGTTAATTTGACTAAGTACCAAGAAGGCAATAGTTGTAACAACAATACTCAGAAGTAAAGAAATATAAGATCCTATTCTTTGAAAGAATTTGTAGGCTACAGCTGACACTATTGCTTTAAATCCAGAAAATACGGCAGCAATTATCCCAAGCAAAGCGACGTTCACACCAATTGTAATTTGCAAGGGTTGATTTATATTATTTGCATAAAGACTTCCGCTAAAAAATAACGCGGATCCTAAAATAATCAAGCCTAGAACTCGTTTGTTTGCAAACGACAACGTAACACCCTTTGTGATTTTTTGTAAATATATATTTATTGACGGTTTATCGCCTTTAAATTCCCATTTAACCAAATAAATCAAAGCGGCTGCCAGAAATAATGTAAAAGATGATATTAGATAAGTTAACCGTGGATGGCCGCTGTATAGTACCGAAACTAAAGGGCTTGCTACTAGAGTGCCAACTAGAAGATAAGCGCTTGTTCTACCTTGAACTTTAATATATTCTTCGCCTTTGCCCAGACGATTTAAGATATCGTGGGTCAAAGAAGAAAAAGCTCCCGATTGTAGTGCGATTCCCAATCCAGCCAAAACCGAACCAATCAAGAAGACGGGGTATGTTGGGGATAAACCGACCATTAACGGTGCAAAAGCGTGTACGACAAGCCCCCAAAGCACCGATTTTTTATGCCCAAAAGTATCAGCAATACCACCTGTCGGGATTTCTAGCACAGAATAGCAAATAAAAAATAATGACGTGAGGAGGGCTATTTGAGTCTGACTTAACCCGTTTGACAATCGATAAAGGGTTTCAATGACCGCTATTGAGTACGCAACACCCATTAAAAAATTTGCTAAGTATATTTTATTAATTTCTTTCATCTAGCTTTATTCTACTCTATTTACACTGGTTTTTATCTTAACAAATTTGTATATATAAAGTTCTTTATAATTTTTGCTCGACACAATAGTATATCTGGCTAAGCGTTTTTTCGGGTACAAGACTGTACCCGACTTCGCTTTGCTCGGAGCCGACCTTGCAGAGTCGGGTAGGCTTTATGCTTAGTTTTATGGTAAAATAGAAGTATGAGAAACTGGTCAGTTGACGAAGACTATCTTAAAAAATTTCCCCTCAAGTACAAACTTTGGAGACTAGTTCAGACCCTTTCTTATGGTTTGGATGGCGAAAAAATAAATAAAAAGGAAGTAATTAAGTATTGGGACAGAATAAAAGATCAACTAGATCCTGCTCGTAGAGACTACGTTAATTTTCTTTTATGGGGAAATCTATCTTAAACGATTTTCAAAAAGAAGTTATAGTTATTTTTTGTAAAACTGTCTTAGCTAAGAAATTTTATCTAGCTGGAGGCACAGCTTTATCTGAATTTTATTTACAACATCGGAAATCTGAAGATTTAGACTTTTTTACCGAAGAAGAATTGGATATTAAGGAATTAGAGCGTTTTGTAGATTTCATTGGGAAAAAGATTTCTTTGGAAAAAGTTGAATTTCAGCACGGTTTCGGACTTTACACCTATTTCTTTTATCCCAAAAATGAGACAGTAAAGCACAAGATTGATTTCGGGCAATATCCATTTCCTCTCATTGAGAAGCCCAAACGATTTGCTGGTTTACAGGTAGAAGTGCTTTATGATATTGCAGTGGATAAGGCACACATCGTTTCTGTACGTCCGCGGTTGCGGGATTTTGTGGATTTATATTTTATATTCCAAGAGAAAAAAGAGTGGAACTTAAAAGGTCTCTTACAAAAGGCTTATGAAAAATTCGGAATCAAAGTTGATCCTCTCCAACTGGGAGAAAATTTATTTCAAGTTAAGAACCTAGAAGATATGCCATTCATGCTTAAAGACTTTGACAGGCAAACGATGGAAAATTTTTTCCTCACAGAAGCAAGGAAACTGGAGAAAGGAATTTGGCTCTAACACCGGCGAGGTTGCCCCCACTTCCGACTAGATTTCACTGTTGGTGAGCCGCACAGGAATCGAACCTGTAACCGTCTCCTTAAGAGGGAGATGCTCTACCAATTGAGCTAGCGGCCCGATAATTTTCTGAGGAAAATTCACCGGGTGAACCCGTATTTTCCCCAATTATCCTTAGTTTATATTTGCGCTTTAATTTTTTAATTTCAACCTCACCAATTCTAGCCGAGTTTTGAGTTATATATTCTTCGCAATAAACTATACATACAGGTCTTTTATTTCTCAACGATTTTGCTCCGAGTTTATTATTTGTATTGTGTTCTCTTTCTCTCCGCTTGAGATTAGTGGTAATTCCTGTGTATAAAGTATCATCTTTACATCTTGCTATATTTACAAACCAATTCATTTAAATAAAGCGTTCACGCAGAAAATGCTCATCAGTGCAGTTTTCTGCGCGCCCAGGAGGACTTGAACCTCCAACCTTGTGGTCCGAAGCCACACGCTCTATCCAATTAAGCTATGGGCGCTGAACGAATAATCGTATCGATTATAGCATCTTATTGGCTATTAATTCTATTATTTTGTACAATCCTGTAGACAGCAAAATAAAATGTCTAATTTGATTAATAATTTAATTTTACGCGAAAAAATTATCGATGCCGTACGTGAATACTTTAAACTAGAGAAATTCCATGAGGTAGAGACGCCACTTCTGGTTCCTTCGGTAATCCCGGAATCTTATTTAGAAAATTTTACGACCATTCTTTTTGACCGAAGAAGAAGGAGGAAAAAGATGTTTTTGACCGCGTCTCCGGAGTCTTCCCTAAAAAAAATTATTGTTGCAGGATTGGGAAATTGTTTTGAAATTACCAGAAGTTTCAGGAACGGAGAAACAGATAGCTTGCTGCACTCGCCAGAGTTTACCATTTTGGAATGGTACAGGGTTGGAGCAGATTACAAAGAAATTATGAAAGATTGTGAAAATCTTTTTAATAAAATTTCTATAAATTTAGGTATTAATAATTCAAATATTTCCTATGGTAATACAAAAATTGATCTGGCTCCTCCCTGGGAAAAAATTACTGTGTCGAAAGCCTTAAAAAAATATGCTATGGTCGATTTTGATGATATTACAGGTATAAACAGCTTAAAGAGAATAAAAAAGATTGCCACCGATAAAGGATATAATGTTAGTAAAAATAATACGTGGGAGGTGACCTTCAACCAAATTTTTTTAAATGAGGTAGAACCTCATTTGGGTACAAACGGCCGTCCGACAATAATTTATGACTATCCTGCTATTCTTGCTGCGCTTGCAAAATTAAAAAAGGACGATCCTAGGTTAGCGCAACGGTTTGAACTATATATCGCTGGATTGGAATTAGGTGACTGTTATACAGAATTAACAGACTGGAAAGAGCAAAATTACAGATTTAAAAATGAATTAAAGTTAATCCGGAAATCAAATAAAAATAAAGTAGTTCAGGATGACACCCTTATAAAAGCTTTAAAAAGAGGCCTTCCGGATTGTTCGGGAATGGCGATGGGTATTGATAGAGTCGTAATGTTATTTGGAGATATAAAAGATATTAAAGATACCAAATTCACCTTCTCATAAACTATAGTATAATAGTTCTCTATATGACAAGAATAACTACTTCAAATTTTCAAAAAGGAATATTTATTGAATATAAAAATGAACCTCATCAGATAGTTGAGTTCCAATTCGTGAATCCCGGTAAGGGTTCTGCCTTTGTGAGAACAAAACTTAGAAACGTAAAAACAGGTAGAGTCTATGAGTTCACCTATAAGTCAGGGGAATCGGTCGTAGAAGTCTTTGTCAATGTAAGTGAAATGCAGTATCTTTATAACGAAAACGGTAAATTTGTCTTCATGGATCAGAAAAATTATAACCAGATTTCTCTTTCAGAAGAAGTTACAGGCAGTTTTCATCAGTATCTTAAAGAGGGGGAAATATACCAGATATTCATTCAAGATCAGGAAGCGATCGGTATGCGCTATCCTAAAAAAGTTCGTTTAATGGTTTCCGAGGCTGAAGAAGGAGTAAAAGGAAATACGGTTACAGGTGCGAAAAAAACGGTTATTTTAGAAACGGGGGCAAGAGTTACGGTTCCTTTATTTATCAAAAAAGGCGACTTTGTAAGCATCGATGCTGAGACAGGTGAATATGTAGAACGGATTTCCGGTTAAATTACAATGAAACTAATTCTCTATCTCATCGTGTGGTTTCCTATATCCAGTCTGTTATTACTAATTTCTCTATTCATACTTTCTCATAATAAATATAAATTGAATGTTTATGCTGATAAATATTTTTCAGAAGAACATAATTCAATAGAATCGATTTTAGGAACGAAAGTCGTCTCAATACAAGTAACCCCTAGTAATGATATTCGAATTATTGCTTTAGAAAAATTTTTAACAGATAGAAAATCTCCTTTAACGTCCTTTACCCGGGTAATTGTAGCCCAGGCAGATCTATGGGGAATCGATTACACCATTGTACCGGCCATCGCAATGCAAGAATCAAATGGATGTAATCGAATTCCTTATAATTCAAATAATTGCTGGGGTTATGGTATCTATGGTAATAACATCACTTATTTTAATTCATATGAGGAGGCGATTGCTCAAGTATCAAAAATTATTAAAGAGGCCTATATTAAAAAAGGTTTAACGAATATTACCTTATTAGAGGATCGCTGGGCACCTTCAAGTAACGGTCTTTGGTCATCTTCAGTCAATTACTTTATTAATCTTATCAAGGAAGTCGAAAAGAAAACACCTGCCTCTTGACAATCCTATAATATATGATATAATACCTCTTAGATCCTAAGGTTATCCCTATTAACGGGAATGGCTTTAGGATTTTTTAATGCATCTCTTGCAGAGGAAATGAAGCTTAGAGATGCATAATCCGCCATAAAGCGCAGCACCAGCCGTGTACGAATAGTACTGAAAAGGCGAGTGATAAGCTTAGGTGGATGATATCTAACATTATGAAACAAATCATTGTGTTTTTATTTATTATAATTTTCTTTATCTCAGCTTCAAAAATCACGGCTTCCTCTATTTCAGGTTCCTCAGCTGCATTAGTTAGAGTTTATTTAAATAACGATATGGAAGACATAAGAGTGACAAAAATGACATATTTTCTCCTTAAATATAATTCTCCACTAGCTACTCACTCGCGACTTCTGGTAGAAGCATCTGATAATTATGAGTTACCTTGGACACTAGTCGCCAGCATAGCTGGGGTTGAAAGCGGATTTTGTAAAAAGATGGCAAAAGTATCATATAACTGTTGGGGCTGGAAAAACGGCCGACATAACTTTAACAGTTTTGAAGATGGGATATTTACGGTATCCAGAAATCTACGTAGTAAGTATTTTAACAGAGGCATTACTACACCAGAGTTGATGGCTCCGATTTACGCCCCTCCTTCAAAAACCTGGAGTATAAACGTTCGCTATTATATGAACCTGCTGGAAATCATGCCTTCTGAAAACTATCCGCTTCAAATCGATCTCTAAATTCTATATAATATAATTCAAATAGCCAGAGTGCTGAAATTGGCAGACAGGCACGGTTTAGGACCGTGTGCCCTAAAGGCGTGAGAGTTCAAGTCTCTCCTCTGGCACAACGTAAGAAATCACGATATGATTTCAACATTGTAGAAACGTTGAAATTTTCTAAGAAAATTTCTTACTTTTTACAAATAAATATGTTAGAATTCACAAAATATGTCTAGTTCAACACTTAAACAGTTACCAAAATCAACTGTCGAACTGGAGATTAGAATCCCTTGGGAGGAAATAAAAACTTCCTACGAAAAAATTTTAGATCGTGTTATATCCGAATCGGAGCTACCTGGTTTTAGGAAAGGGAAAGCGCCAAAGGATTTGGTGATAAAAGATCAAAACAGAAGCAAACTATACGAAGAAGTAGTTAGAGAAGTTATGCCAAAAGTTTATCGGGATGAAATACAAAAATATAAATTATCTCCAGTCATATCGCCTAAAGTTGAAGTTTTAGAAGCGAAGGAGGGAAAAGAATGGGTGATTAAGGCTTCTGTTGCTTTAAAACCTTCTATAAATCTTAAAAACTATAAAGAAAAAATAAGAGAATTTAAAAAATCCAAGGTCAAAATATGGACACCAGGAAAGTCACATGAAAAAGACGATCAGGCAAATAAGAAAATTAATTTAGACGAATTATTAAATGTAATATTAAGTACGGTTGAGTTTGAAATATCGGATATGATCGTCGAACAGGAGCAAAATAGATTACTGGCTGATTTGATTGATCAAACTCACAAGCTAGGATTAAGCGTCGAACAATACCTTTTGGCTAAGGGTAAAACAACAGAAGGGCTGCGAAGTGAATACGCAGAACAAGCGTTGAAGAATCTTAAAACTGAATTCGCCCTGAATGAAATAGCCGATGGTGAGAAGATTACGGTAACACAGGAAGATATTGATAAGCTTCTCAAGAATGTCGAAAAAACTGAGGAAAGAGAAAAGCTAAAGAAGGAAAGTTATTATTTAGCTCATTTAATCAGACAGCAGAAGACACTTGACTTTTTAAATAACCTATAGTATAATCGCCAGAATTAAATAATTTTATTTAATCACAAAATGTCTGGCAATAATTCTAAAAAAGCAGGATTGTATCCATGGGGAGACGATCATCCGGAAAAACTCCAGCAGTCTCCAAACGGAAGTATTGGTATTAAACAGCAGGTAAAAAGTCTGATTAACCCTTCTAATGTCTTGGAGCAAATATTTAATTCCAATCGAACCGGTGAACGAAAGTATTATCCTTCTCAAGCCGAAAAGAAAGTTCAGCGGCAAGAAACACTTATTTTTTCCCGCCGGTTATACTCAGAAAATCAAAGCATTCAGGAAGAAACTAAAGTTTTACTAAAACAACTCAAAGAACAAGTTGTCCTTTTGGAAAAATCAGAAAAGTCTTTGTCTGCGGAAATTTCCAAAATTAAAGTTGCCCAGATGCCAAATAAAAGCGGGATATACTACATACGTTTTTTTGAATGGATGTTGACTGTAGTAAAGCAATTGAGGATGAAAGTTGAAGAAGGAAGAACTTGGCTAGCCGCTTTTAATAGTCGAAAAAAGAAACGCATCGGATATTGGAATATGTATAAAAAACACGGAACTACTTTCGGATTATCCAACGAAAGAACCCTCTCTACTCAAACTGGTTAAATTCCCTCTTGACTATTTTTACCTATCTCCTAATATTATTTATATAATTAGCAGTTTATCTTTAATTAACCTTGAATCTTGCCTTTTGTTTCAATTTAAAACATAATCAACCTTCAAAAAATATTTCTGCCCAAATAGAAGCAGACTACGATTCTATTGAGACAATTGTCGGAATCAAAAAAGCCATTGAATCAGGCGGTCATAATGTTATAAATATCGAAGCAGATAGAGAAGTTTACTTTAATTTCGTCAAAAATAAAAAGAATATAAAAATAGTTTTTAACATTTCTGAGGGCCTTGGAGGTGAGGCAAGAGAAGCTCATATCCCGGCTATGCTTGAACATCTTCAAATACCTTATACTCACTCCGGTCCACTTACTCAGGCTATAACTTTAGACAAAACTTACACGAAAATGCTTTTATATAATAAAGGAATAGGCACTCCCAAATTTCAAGTTATCAAAAAAATTAGCGACCAGATTGACAGTCACCTTAAGTACCCTTTAATAGTTAAACCGAACTCAGAAGGATCCAGCATAGGAATTTTTAACGAAAACTTGGTTTTTGATCGAATCAAATTAGTAGAAAGAGTTGAATGGTTGTTGACTAAATTTAAAGAGCCGGTATTAATTGAAGAGTATATCGATGGTAGAGAATTTACAGTATCTGTATTGGGTAACAATCCTCCGAAGGTGCTTCCGATTGTTGAGCAAAACTTTTCAATTTTCCCGGAAAACATGGCACACTTCGCTTCTTTTGAGGCAAAATGGATGTTTGAAGACGAACTACCAGATCCACATGAAGCGTATTTCTGCCCGGCCCGGATCCCCGAATCTTTAAAGTCGAAAATAGAAAATATCAGCCTTATTGTATTTGACACTCTTAACTGTAAGGATGTCTGCCGGATTGACTACAGGGTCGATAAAAACGATAACGTATACTTTATTGAAGTAAACAGTCTGCCAGGCATGGACTACGATTCACAGCATATCTCTTATTTGCCAATAGCGGCTAGAACAGCCGGTTTTAGTTTTGAAGGACTGGTGAATACCATTTTGAATGAAGCAATTAAAAGATATAATTTTTATACCAAAGATCAATTTTCTCATTACGTCAAAAACTTCTGGCCCACAAAATATCTAGAGATTTCCTGATGATCTGTTATAATTGTTTGCACACGGACTCGTAGCTCAGATGGCTAGACCTGCCCGACTTTGACTGGACGATTAGCTCAGTTGGCTAGAGCGTCACATTGACATTGTGAAGGCCACAGGTTCAAATCCTGTATCGTCCACATAAGTAAAATTTGTCAAAGTCCAGTCAGGCGGGGTGTCACATTGACATTGTGAAGGCCAGAGGTTCAAGTCCGCTCGAGTCCACAAACAGCCTTTATAAGTTCCTAACTTATCTTGACTATTCTAGAAAATAGGGTATTATATAATCATATTCCACGGTTGCATGAGAACTCACCAATCTCAAAGTGGAACGCTATCTCAGCGTAAAGAGAAAAATTAAGCCACTAAGTTGGATGGAACCGTCCCGATTATATCGAGTCTCCAACAAATAAGTGGCGTTTTTATTATTAAATATGAAAGACAATAACGATTATCTTATAAATCTTCGACATTCATGCGCGCATTTATTGGCAAAAGCCGTACTTGAGCTATTTCCAGGCACGCATAATGCCATTGGACCCGCCATTGAAAACGGCTTTTATCAGGACTTTGATTTTGCCGAAGGGAAAATTTCCGAAGACGATCTTTCGCGTATCGAAGAAAAAATGAGAGAAATCCTCCCTACCTGGAAAAAATTCGATTATAAAGAGGTTACGCTTGAAGAGGCAAAAAAGCTTTTTGCCCACAATCCTTACAAGCTTGAATTAGCTGAAGAATTCGCCAAGGGTGGTAAAAAACTATTAACTAACAATCCCGGTAATTTCCTTGATCTTTGCAAAATGACGCACGTAGGGAGTCCTGAAAAAGAAATGAGATATTTTAAACTCCTTAAAATTGCCGGAGCTTACTGGCGGGGTGACGAGAAAAACAAGATGCTGACCAGGATTTATGGAACGTGCTTTCCTGCCAAAGAAGAGCTGGATAAATATTTATGGCAGTTAGAGGAGGCAAAAAAAAGAGATCATAAAAAATTGGGGAAGGAATTGGAATTATTTCTTTTTTCAAATAGTGTCGGACCGGGACTTCCTCTTTTTATGCCCAAAGGCGCTATCCTGAGAAGAGTAATTGAAGACTATCTGGTGAAACTTAAAGAGTCCTACGGATTAGTATTCGTCTGGACTCCTCACATTGCCAAATCAGAACTTTACAAGCAAAGTAAACATTGGCAAAAATACGATGCCATGATGCCTCCTTTGGTCGTTGAAGATGAAGCATACACTTTAAAACCTATGAATTGTCCTCACCATTTTCAGATTTATCTGGAAAAGCCGAGAAGCTATAGAGATTTACCTCTCCGACTTGCGGAAAATTCAACCGTGTATAGATTTGAAAAAAGCGGGGTACTGAATGGACTTTTTCGAGTAAGATCAGTTACTCAAGATGACAGCCATTGGTTCGTTAAATACGAAGAAATTCAACGAGAAATAGATCGAGCCATCTCGCTCACCAAAGAAGTTTATGACGCCTTTAGTTTAAAAAATTTCCATGCCAGAATATCGGTACGTGATAAGACACATCCGGAAAAATATTTGGGAAAGTCAAACGTTTGGGATACTGCAGAAAAGGAGCTGGAAAATGCAGTGACACTAAGGAAAATACCTTATGAAATAGGGAGAGGTGAAGCTGCTTTTTATGGCCCAAAGATAGATTTTTCGATCGATGATAGCCTGGATCGGGAGTGGCAATTAACGACGATCCAACTCGATTTTAATCAGCCAGAAAATTTTGATTTAAAATATACGGATGCTGATGGAAGTCAGAAGCGTCCAGCTATTCTCCATATCGCAATTATCGGTGCCACAGAACGATTCCTCGCGATATTAATAGAGCACTGCGGAGGAAACTTTCCCGTATGGCTCGCGCCCGTTCAGGCCATAATTCTTCCCGTGTCAGATAAATCGACAGGCTATGCTAATGAAGTATATGAAAAGCTGACAGAGGAAAATGTAAGAGCAGAAGTAGATTCTAAAAATGAAACTCTTAACGCTAAAATAAGGAACGCTCAGGTACAAAAAGTTCCCTATATGCTTATCGTGGGAGAAAAAGAAAAAGAGACAGATACCGTTTCTGTTCGAAGTCGAGAGGGAGGCCGTGATATGGGATCTATGCCAATAAAGCAATTTTTAAGCCTGCTTCATAAAGCCGTTGATAACAAAAGTACTAACTGATATAATTAGTTTTAAAATATTTTGAGAAAGAAAACAAACTCTAAATTTTATCGTCTAAACTATCAAATTACCGCACCCAGTATCAGACTATTGGATGAGGAAGGAAAACAGATTGGTTTAATCGATAGACAAGAAGCTTTAAGACGGGCACAGACAGAAGAGAAGGATTTGGTAGAG
Organism: Candidatus Gottesmanbacteria bacterium RIFCSPLOWO2_01_FULL_39_12b; assembly: GCA_001780955.1. Classification (GTDB taxonomy): domain Bacteria; phylum Patescibacteriota; class Microgenomatia; order 2-02-FULL-39-11; family 2-02-FULL-39-11; genus 01-FULL-39-12b. The sequence continues at coordinate 342,097 of MFJR01000007.1, forward strand.
ATTGGACCGAATGCAAATCCTCCAGTAGTTAAATTAATCGATTTTAAAAAATTTAAGTATCTTGAAGAAAAAAAGGCTAGAGAGGCAAGAAAAAGTGTTAAACACGTAGGTATTAAAGAAATCAGATTATCTCCTTTTATAGGGGAACATGATTTTAAAACTAGGGTTTTGAAGGGAGAATCATTTTTAAAATCAGGTAACCAGTTAAAAATATCAGTTCCTTTTAGAGGGCGGGAAATCGCTCATAAAGAATTTGGTATGAATATTATCAGGAAAGCGATTAATTCATATCTATCGGTTGCTAAAGTTATCAGAGAACCATATTTTGAAGGTAAAGTTTTAATAAGTCTGCTAGGACCAGTTAAACAATCTCTTTAAGATTAAAATGAATAAACTAAAAACCAGTAAAACCCTTAAGAAAAGATTTAAAATATCCAGTGGGGGTAAAATTCAGCGTAAACATCAAAACTCGGGTCATAGAAAATCTCATAAATCTAAAGCGAGAATTAGAGCTTATAAAGTTAAAAAATTCCTAAATACAAGTCAGGCAAAATTTATAAAAAGGATGATTTCCTAAACAGAATTTAGTATTAAAAATATAAATTTATGAGAATTAAAAGAGGAGTTACAGTTAAAAGAAGACACAAAAAGCTGCTTCAGTCGGTAAAAGGGTACCGGATGAGTAAACACCGTTTGGTTAAAGTGGCTAAAGAAGCACAACTCCATGCAGGTCAGTATGCCTTTGCCGGAAGAAAAGATAAAAAATCTGTCAATAGAAGATTATGGATATTAAGAATATCAGAACACTTAAAAATTTTTGGTATATCTTATAGTCATTTTATGGCAAAATTAAGGATACTTAAGATTTCCCTTAATCGAAAAATTTTGGCGGATCTGCTACAAAATGACAGTGAGGCATTTAAAGCGATAATTGACAGAGTTAATGCCATTTGATATACTTTCAAAATTGATATGAAAGAGCCCAAACAAACCTGGTTTTTTTATTTTTATTTTAAATCCCCTTTAAGCGGGACGGGTTTGTCTGGAAAAAACTAAACCATAATTTATAAACAAGCCAAGCCCCGCAAAAGCGGGGTTTTTTTATGTATCTCTCACCGAACGAAGTGAGGCTTAGAGAAACATAATCCGTCGAAGCTTTAGCGCAGACGGATAGGAAAGGAAACATATGATTATCTTTCTAAAACAAGGCATCAGCTTTCAAGATGAAAAGAAATTTCGTTCCTTTTTGGTTGAAAGGAAGGTTGAGGTTATTTCTGTAGAAAGAAAGAAACAGAAGTTATTGGTGGTTATAGGCCGCTTTGGAGAATTGACCAAACGGGAAATTAATTCTTCTCCATATGTTGAATCAATTCTTGAGGTAGACAGACCGTACAAACTAGCCAGCAAAAGCGCCAAACAGGGGCCAACGCTTATAAAAATTAACGGACTAACAATCGGAAACAAGGAGATTATTTATATGGCCGGTCCCTGTAGTGTGGAGTCAAAATCACAAATCAGGGTAACGGCAAAGAAGATAAAAGAAAGTGGATGCCAAATATTGCGCGGCGGTGCCTTTAAACCAAGAACCGCGCCTTATGATTTTCAGGGCTTGGGTAAAATCGGCCTTCATTTTCTTCGTGAGGCCGCCCGTGAATTTTCATTAAAAGTTATTACCGAAGTTATGGACGTACGCGACGTAGAACTGGTCGAAAAATATACCGATATCTTTCAGGTCGGAACACGGAATATGCAGAATTATCCCCTCCTTCGTGAACTTGGTAAAGCCAGAAAAACAGTACTTTTAAAACGTGGCATGTGGGCCACATACAAAGAACTTCTGCTTGCTTCGGAATATATTTTAGTGGGCGGAAATGAAAATGTTATTCTCTGTGAGAGAGGTATCAGAACGCACGTACCTGAAACCAGATTTACTCTGGATCTGAACGCAGTGCCTTATCTTAAACATGAAACGCACCTGCCTGTTATTGTCGATCCAAGTCACGGTACCGGAAGAGCAAATTTAGTACGAGCGATGAGCCGGGCCGCCATTGCTGCCGGTTGTGACGGATTATTGATAGAAGCTCACTTAGATCCAAGAAAATCACTATCTGACGCTGATCAGGCTATCTCAACAGAAGAGTTAACAAAACTGGTTAAAGAATGCAAACTAATCGCAAAAGCGGTAGGGAGGCAATAATATGCAAAAAGTCGCTTACTTAGGGTTACCCGGTTCCTACAGCCATATTGCCGGAAAAAATTATTTTAGTGGTAAAGCAGAATTTATAAGTTGTGAAACCTTTGAGGATATTTTCAATGCGATCGACAAAGGAGAAGCAACTTTAGGAGTGCTGCCTCTGGAAAATTCTCTTTCCGGAAGCATTTATCAGTCCTATGACTTGCTTATGGACAAATCGCTCAAAATTATCGGTGAGGTTGTGTTAAAAATCAGACATTGTCTATATGCGAAAGGGAGCGGAAAAATAAAACGCTGTTTTTCCCACCCGGAGGTTTTCAAACAGTGCAGAAATTATTTCAAAAAGAACCCTCATATAGAGCAAATTTTTGTGGGGGACACGTCAAGGGCAGCGCTAATGTTATCAAAGTCAGGCACAAATAACGATTCTGCCATCGGCGCAATTTCTTTAGGTGACCTCTACGGCGTTAAGCTTATCGAACGTGATATACAGGACAACCCGAATAATTACACAAGATTCGTTATAGTCGGAAAAAAGATGAATAAAACAGGCACTAAAGTATCACTGGTTTTCTCAATTGAGCATAAACCCGGAAGTCTGTTCAAAACTTTGGAGCCGTACTCAAGGCTGGGTCTGAATCTTATGAAGATTGAATCGCGTCCGCTTTTCGGAAAACCGTGGGAGTATATATTTTGCGTAGATTTCGTTCTAAACGGACAAAAGGACAATCTTGATACAATGCTTTCGGAAATGAAGGAACACGTTAACTTCATAACTGTTTTGGGCCTGTATGAGAAAGGAAGAATTTATGATGACTCTGGATAATTTAAGATCAAAAATAGACCAGATTGATAGTAAACTATTGGAATTGATATCCCAGCGTCTCAAGCTGGTGAAAGAGATAGGTATTCTGAAAAAACAAAGCGATAAGAAAATTCAGAATAGAAATCGTGAGAAAGAAATCTTAAATATAGTTTTGTTAAACGCGGCACATTTAGATTTAGACGGTAAAATGATCGCAAAAATTTGGAAAATAATAATTGAGCAGTCAAAACTTATACAAAATAAATATCTATGAATAAATTACCTAAGAGAATCGTAGTTGTAGGTTTAGGCCTCATCGGAGGTTCTATCGTCATGGGATTGAAAAAAAGGCTAAATGGTGATGTTGAAATAATCGGTGTTACAAAAAACGAGGAAATTCCGTTAAACTCTGATTTGATTATCATAGCGACTCCTATTACTGAAATAATTAAGGTTTTAAATAAACTGGATAAAATTCTGGTTAAAAAAACTCTGGTAATTGATGTAGGAAGTACTAAGAAATTGATTTGCGACCATGCCGCCAATCTAAAAAATAAGAATTTAATTTTTGTAGGAACTCATCCAATGGGCGGCCGCGAGCAATCCGGATTGTCAAATGCCGATCCCAATTTGTTCGTTAACAAAACTTGGGTAGTCTCTCGAAAATCTCTCCTTATAAACCGGCTTATAGAGCTGCTTGGCGGAAAACCCGTTATCATAAGTCCAGACAAACACGATAAATTAGTTGCCTTTGCCAGCCATCTTTCTTTAATTACAAGCAGTTTACTTCTAACTTGTGTCAACCGGCAAAAAGACCGGAAAACTATTCTACAGATCGCCTCAACAGGTTTTCGTGATACGACGCGTCTTGCCAGCTTTTCACCGAAAATTAAAGCAGAAATAGTATCAACAAACAAAAACAACTTGCTAAACGTTCTTTCTGATTTGAAAAATGAAATGCAAATTATAAAATCGCGAATTGAAAAAGAGGAGTGGAGGTTAATTGAAAAATACTTTGAAGAGGGTAAACAAACCCGTGATAACTGGTTAGCTCATTATTTCTCTTGATTATGAAAATTATTAAACGATTATCGAGTACTATTGACATACCGAAACAGAAGACCATCCACCTTGTGGGATATGGTTTATTGGATAATCTTGCCCGGTTAGACTGTTTTAGAGCGCCAGATGTTAAGAATTTCCTTCTTTTGACTGACATCAACGTCTATAAGATATACGGTAAAAGAGTTATTAGTTCTCTTAACAAGCTGGGTAAAGAAGTAATCGTAGCTCGTGTTGCCGCCGGAGAACAATCAAAATCATTCGATACCGCAATAAGCGTGTGCGGAACTTTTTTGGAAAATAGAGTGAGTAGAAAGTCCGTTCTTATTACACTCGGTGGCGGAGTAATCACTGACCTCGGAGGATTTATTGGGTCTATTATTCTTCGAGGTATACCTGTTATCCATTTGCCTTCAACACTTCTTGCCCAGATAGACGCAGGGTTAGGCGGCAAAAACGGAATTGATTTATGGGTGAAAGATAAAATGCTAAAAAATATGGTTGGAAAAATCGAACAGGCACATGCTGTTGTTTCTGACGTAGGACTTCTTTCATCTCTGCCAAAAAGGGAAATCACAAACGGCCTTGGTGAAATGGTTAAGTATTGGGTCGGTTGGGGAAAACCATCTATCGGGCAGTTGCTAGCGATGAAGACACCCAAGAGGTGGCGGAACGACTCCTCTCAGGTGGAGGAGTTAGCAAAGACTATTATTTGTTGTCAACAAATCAAGATCGATATTGTTAAACAGGACCCGTTTGAAACTAAGGGTCTACGTGAGAAACTAAATTTAGGTCACACCATCGGCCATGCCATAGAAGGAGAAACATTCGGCAAATTATCTCACGGAGAATGTGTGGCTTTGGGTCTAATAGGAGCTGTTAAAATTAGTACGCGTCTGAAACTTATGAAGCAAAAAACAGCTATTCAAATAATTGAGACGATAAAAAACCTTGGCCTTCCTACTTTTATAAAAGGACCAAATATAGAGAAAGTAACGAAACTGTTAAGCTATGATAAAAAGAGAGGAACTTTTGTCTTAATAAAAGAGATCGGTGATCTTATCACAGGAGTTAAAGTCGAAGCCAAACTTGTAAAAATAGCGCTATTGGAGGTAATTTTATGAAAAAAATATTAGTCATCAACGGTCCGAATCTAAATATGCTGGGTAAACGTAATCACGAACACTACGGAAAAACAACTTTAGATCAAGTAGGATCAAAGCTTCGCGCTATTGCACGAAAAATGGATTGTAGTCTTCTATTTTTCCAATCCAATCATGAAGGCAGTCTGATCGATTTTATCCAAGGTAATTCAAAAGAGGCAGACGCTATTCTGATTAATCCCGGAGCCTTGACTCATTATGGTTATTCTTTACGGGATGCTTTAGAGGATGCGAATCTGCCAGTCGTTACAGTCCATCTCTCTGATATTAAAAACAGGGAACCATTTCGTAAAATCGATGCGTTTGAAGAGGTATCTATCGAAAATATTTATGGTTTGAGAGAGAAAAGCTATACTAAAGGATTAGACATATTGATTAAATATATCAATAAACTAGCCTAATCCATTATATATATACTATTATTTCGCGGCCGCGCAATAATAATATATTATTATGAATATCTTAATTAAGTATGGAAAGATTCACGGAACCGTCTCAGTTCCTTCCTCCAAAAGCATTACCCACCGTGCGATAATGATCGCCTCTATAGCTTATGGAAAATCTGTGATAAAAAACCGGCTCAAAAGCGTTGATACAGACTTTACGGTAAAAGCTTGCAAGGAATTGGGAGTTGGAATTGACGAGCAGGGTAATCAGTTAATAATTAATGGCGTCAACGGCAAATTTATACTTAATGGTAAGACTAAAAATCTATACGTTGGAGAGTCCGGAACAACATTACGGTTTCTTACGGCCATATCTATTTTGACAGACGGAACTGTAATTATAGATGGAGAAAAGAAATTACGTGAAAGGCCGATTGGGGGTTTGATTCATGTCCTTCTTGAACAAGGTATATTAGTAAAGTCAATTATGAACAATGATTGCCCGCCTGTAGCGGTTAAAGGAGGATTCATCACCGGAGGTAAAATATCGGTCTCATCGGATAAAAGCTCGCAGTTTGCCAGCGCCTTACTTCTAATAGCTCCTTTTGCAAAGAACGACGTTGTTTTAGAACCGATCAACCTTAAATCCTCACCTTATTTAAGGCTTACCTGGTCGTTAATGAAGGACTTCGGAATTATGGGTGAATTTGACAACCAAGTTTATAAAATAAAAACAGGAACGGGTTATAAGGCACGCGAAATGACGATCGAAGGTGATTGGACATCTGCCTCTTACTTTATGGTGGCTGCTGCCGTTACAGGGGGTAAAGTGAAGCTTTTGAACATGAATCCAGAAAGCATACAGGGGGACAGGAAGATTATCTCGATACTTTCAAAAATGGGGTGCGAAATAAAGATAAAATCGGATGGGCTTGAAGTTTCCGGCAGGAATCTTAAATCAATTGAAGAAGATTTAGGAGACAATCCGGATATAGTTCCCTCACTCTGTATCGCAGCCGCCTTTGCTTCCGGAAAATCAAAATTTACCAATATCGGTCACCTAATTTACAAGGAGTCAAATCGGCTGGAATCCGTTTGTCTGGAACTGAATAAAATGGGTATCGATGCTTACTACGATAGCAGTCAGATCGTTATTTCAGGTGGAAAACCAAATGGATCCGTAATTGACCCGCATAACGATCACAGAATTGCCATGAGCTTTTCGGTGGCAGGACTTGCAGCGGAAGGTGAAACGACAATTAATAACGCCGATGTAGTCAACAAGTCTTATCCTGATTTTTATAATGACCTAAAGATTTTAGGAGCAAAAATTATATGAGGATTGTTTTGATAGGCATGCGCGGGAGCGGTAAATCAACGATCGGAAAAATACTTGCGAGAAAACTTAATTGGAAATACATCGAAACAGACCGACTTATAGAAAAAAAAGAAAGTCAAAAAATTTCCCGTCTTGTTGAAAAATACGGGTGGGAACGTTTTAGAGAGTTGGAAACTGAGGTCATACAAAGTCTTGGAAATACTGAAAGGTCCGTTATAGCTTCTGGTGGTGGTGTCATTTTGAATGAAGAAAATATGAAGATTTTGAAAAACAACTCGATTACGATTTGGCTGCAAGCAAATATCCTGACACTTATTGAAAGATGCGGTATGGATAAAAATCGTCCTTTTTTGACAGACGGCAAAACTATCGAAGACGACTTGAAAACAACTTTGATACAAAGAGAAGTTTTATACAGAAGATACGCAGATTTTTCCGTGGTAAATGAATATAAGACCGAAGAACAAGTAGCTTGTGAGATTCTTGAGCATAAAATCTGCTGTATTATTGGACATCCCGTGGCTCATTCTTTATCTCCCATCATGCATAATACAGCCTATAAGGCCTTAGGACTTAATTATATTTTTTTACCGTTTGATGTTACTGATTTAAAGTCAGCTGTTACAAGTATCAAAAATCTGGGAATAGTAGGATGTGCGGTTACGGTACCGCATAAAATAAAAGTTATGAAATATCTGGACAAAATTGACGAAACGGCAAAAAAAATCGGAGCAGTCAATACGATTATCAATCTAAAAGGAACATTAACAGGTTTAAATACCGATTGGTCAGGTGCCTTAGACGCCTTGAAAGAAAAAACAGAGCTTGCAGGTAAAAACGTGGCTCTTATCGGAGCTGGAGGGGCAGCCCGGGCCATCGCCTACGGGTTGAAACAAGAAGCGGCTTACGTGACTGTTTTTAACAGGAATAAAGGTCACGGCAAAGAACTGGTAAAAGATTTGCATTTGGATTCTTATATTCCTTTAAAGGAGAGTACCAAATTAGACGGATTTGACATTGTAATAAATGCAATATCGGTCGGGTTGGAGAGCAGACAGTCACCGCTAACAAAAAAGTCGTTAAATCAAAAACAGGTTGTTTTCGACATCGTGTATTTCCCTAGAATGACTCGCTTTCTTAAAGCAGCAAAAGAAGTCGGTTGTAGTATAATTACAGGCGACAGGATGTTACTACACTGCGTTAAACGGCAATTTGAGTTATTTACAGGTAAAAGAATACCTGTTGAAATTTTAGAGGATGCGATATGCTAAGGTATTTAACAGCCGGAGAATCACATGGCTCTCACGAAATAGCTATTTTAGAAGGAATACCCGCAAATCTTGATCTTAAAGAAAGTGATATCCAAAAGGATCTGGATCGAAGACGCGGAGGAATCGGTCGTGGGGGACGCGGCCATATAGAAAAAGATCAGGTAAAAATAATATCAGGTGTAAGATTAGGAAAAACAATTGGAAGTCCTATTGCTTTACTTATCGAAAATCTCGACTCTGTTAACTGGCAGTCGAAAGTAACGTCCAATAGCAATCCTCGTCCCGGTCACGTTGATCTTGCCGGGAGTCTGAAATATCATTTCTCTGATATCAGAAACGTTTTAGAAAGAGCATCTGCCCGCGAAACGGTTATGCGTGTTGCGGTCGGTGCGATATGCCGTAAACTAATAAGTATCTTGGGAATGGAAATTACCAGCCGCATAATTCAAATAGGTAGCGCTCGTCACACCCCAAAACTTATGGATGAGGAGATTTTGAAGGCGATTAAAAATAAAGATTCATTAGGTGGTGTAATAGAAATAATTGCTCATAATGTTCCGGTCGGACTCGGAAGTCACGTTCATTATGATAGAAAACTTGATGGGATTCTGGCGCAGCATCTTATGAGCATTCCGTCTGTCAAAGCTCTCGAAATAGGTGACGGGTTTAAGAACGCCGGTAAATACGGATCTGACGTACAGGATGAAATTTTTTACGAAAGTCATCATTTTTTCCGTAAAACAAATAGGTTGGGAGGGATTGAAGGCGGGATATCAAACGGAGAGGATATAATCTGCCGTGTATACCACAAACCTCTCTCAACACTTGGACGACCTTTAAATACCGTAGATATAAAAACAAAAAAACAGTCAAAAGCGCTGATCGAACGCTCTGATGTCTGCGTTATTCCACGAGCAGGAGTAATCAGTGAGGCGACTGTAGCGTTTGTACTGGCACAAACAGCACTGGAAAAATTTGGAGGAGATACTACAACCGAGTTTATGAGAAACTATGAAGGATATATTAATACATTGACGACTATCTAAGTAATTAATGCCAAAAAGTCTAATTTCAAGATCAGTACTGGCTACCACAGGTGACAATAAAGTAATTTCAGAAGTGGCAGATAGAGTCCGAAACTCAAGTGTTTCAGTAATAAAAGAAATGATGTATTTGGGCGCTCAGGAGGCAACCCGAGGTAAAGATATTGTTTCACTTGGTGTCGGTTTACCATTTTATCCGGCTCCAAAACATGTTCACACGCATGTCATAAATAAACTTCAGACTAAATCAGATATAGACAAATATACTCTTCTTACCGGGTTACCAGAATTGAGAAATATTGTCGCTGATATTTCCACCAATCAGCTTGGATTTAAGGTAAGTTCTGATGAAATACTGATTACACCGGGTAGTATGGCCGCCCTCCTATATTCAATGCTAGCTCTCGTTAACCCGGGAGAAGAAGTTATTTTGCCCTCTCCTTATTTTTCCTCATACGCTGAACAAATTACAATCGCGGAAGGAATAGTTGTTCCGGTTGCAATGATTGAGGACCCGCGAGTCGGTTTCCGTCTTGATGTAGCCAAAATCCAAAAAGCTATAAACAATAAAACCAAAGCCATTGTTCTTAATAATCCTCAAAATCCAACCGGTGCCGTCTATCTTAAAGAGGATTTACTCGAGCTGTCAAAAATCCTAAAAAATACAGCAGTGTATGTTATCACCGACGAAGTCTATGATTATTTGCTCTACGACAATTGCGAATATTTCAATATTGGAGAAATCAAAGAAATCTGGCCGAGGGTAATTCGCTGCTGTTCTCTATCCAAGAAATACGGGATGATGGGCTGGCGTATAGGCTATCTTCACACCAACCGGGATCTTCTAATGAATATTTTGAAAGTCCACGATGCCAGTATAGTCTGTGCCCCTCATATATCTCAGGAGGCTGCTATTGCTGCTTTGACAGGCCCTCAGGATTGCGTAAAGGATCATGTTAAATGGCTTTCTGATAACCGAGATGCTATATGCAGAAGACTTGATAAGCTTCCAGAACTTTTTACCTATGTAAAACCAAGAGGCACATATTATGTTTTTCCTAAGTTTAACTTCCCGATAAAGAGCATAGAAATGGCAAAACGTTTGTTGTATGAGGCAAAAGTCGTGACTGTCCCCGGTATAGGTTTCGGTCCTGAAGGAGAAAATCACCTCAGGTTGTCATTCGGTTCCTCAACTCAAGTAATCCACAAAGCCTTCGATCGTATATCCGACTGGTACGCGAAACAGAAATAGGCTACAATAAGTTCCATGGAAGAGACTCTTTTAAAACTCGTTGATAAATCCAAAAAAGAAATTTCAGCTGCTTCAACCATTGCGACGCTAAATTCAATTTTCCTTAATATTTTCGGCCAAAGCGGCACCCTTATGAAAATTACCAAGGAATTAAAACACCTTTCAGAAGAAGAGAAGCCCAAAATCGGAGCATTAATCAACCGCTATAAAAAGGAGCTTGAAAACGCGATTAAGAAAAAGAAGGCTAGAATCATAGAACAGGAGACAAAAGTTGATATCGACGTCACAATCCCGGGTATCAGACCGCCTCTTGGACATTTGCATCTTGTTACACAAGCAATTTTGCAGATCTCCAGAATCTTTGAAAAAATTGGTTTTACCAGAGTACGCTACCCCGAAATCGACTGGGAATGGTATTCCTTTGAAAGTCTAAATATGACAAAAGACAGTCCCGCCCGCGATGATTTTGAGACTTTTTTTATAGAAGCGGATCCTCATCCTAAATTTGGCAAGATGGTTTTATCTCCACATACTTCGTCAGGACAAGTTAGGGAAATGGAAAGAGTGGGGAGTCCACCTATCAGGATGATTAATATTGCTAAATGTTACCGTCCTAACTGGGATATTTCCCATACGCCTATGTTTCATCAATTCGAAGGTCTTGTAATCGATAAATCAATCAATATTACCCATCTAAAAGGTACTTTTGATTATTTCGCCAGAGTATTCTTTGGACCAAAAAGAAAAATCCGATTACGACCTTTTCATTTTCAATTTACCGAACCGTCTTTTGAGGTAGACATAACTTGCGGAGTTTGTGACGGTAAAGGATGCAAGCTGTGTAAAGAAGGTTGGTTGGAATTAGGTGGTAGTGGTATGGTACACCCTAATGTGCTTAAGGCAGGTAAAATTGATCCTAATATTTATACCGGTTATGCATTTGGATGGGGTATAGAAAGAACATATATGATGAAGGAAGGATTGAAAATAGAAGATTTGAGACTGCTTTATAGCAATGATACAAGATTTTTAGATCAATTCTGAAATGAATATCTTAGTTCCTGATTCTTGGCTACGGCAATATTTGGAGACACCTGCCACACCTTCGCAAATCAAGGACTCTTTGTCCTTATGCGGTCCCTCGGTCGAACGTGTTGAAAAAAAAGGGGACGATTATATATACGAAATAGAAATCACTAGTAACCGTGTCGATATGGCCTCAGTTCTTGGAATTGCCCGTGAAGCAGCTGCAATTTTACCTAAGTTTGGCATCCCCGCAAAATTAAAAACGCCAAAATTGAATGAAAATATTAATTCTGAATCCTCGGAGACATTACCTTTGGAAGTCATAGATGAAAATAAGCTCTGCTATCGCGTTTTAGCCATAGTTATAAACAACGTTAAGGTTTCAAAATCTCCGGATTTGATCCGCGATAGGCTGGAAAAATCAGGCCTACGCTGCCTTAATAACCTTATCGACATTACCAATTATGTGATGCTGGAACTCGGCCATCCAACCCACGTTTTTGACTACGACCGGATAAAGACCGGTAAACTTATTATAAGAAAAGCTAAAAAGGATGAGGAGATAGTCACCTTTGATGGAAAACATTGCCCGGTTGATGAAAGAGATGTTGTTATTGACGACGGTACGGGAAGATTGATTGATCTTCCGGGAATAATGGGCACGGAAAACAGTGTTGTGACAGATCAAACTCACAGAATAGTCTTTTTTATCGAATCAAATAACGCGGTTAATATCAGAAGAACCTCAATGCGTTTATCACTTCGAACTCTGGCTGCAACCATTAACGAAAAACGTCCCGATCCGGAAACAGCAAAAATGGCTATGTTGCGGGGCATTGAACTGTTTAAAAAGTTTACTGGGGGGAAAATAAATAGTAATCTTATTGATCTGTATCCCAGCCCTTCCCAACCGAAACAGATAAAAGTCTCAACCTTATTTATTAATGAGAGATTGGGAATTGAACTCACGAAATCAGAAATAGTCAGTATCTTAGAATCCCTTTCATTTCAGGTAAGCGAACAGACAAAATCGGGGTCAGACCTTGATTTACCTAAAGGTCTGACCTCTGCAATAAACGTGACTCCTCCCTCATTCCGTCAATTTGATGTAGCAATCCCTGAAGATATTGTCGAGGAAGTTGCCCGAATTTACGGCTATCATAACTTGCCTGGTCAACTTATGGAAGGAAAAATACCTGTTTTTAGTCAGTCTAAAGATTTAATAATTGAAGATATGATCAAAAAAGCCTTAAAATTTTGGGGTTATACCGAAGTTTATAATTACTCTTTTATTTCTAAGGAGCTGATCGTAAAGACAGGAATGAGAACAGATAATCATCTTAAATTAAGTAATCCCTTAACTTCGGAAATAGAGTATATGAGATTATCCTTAATCCCTTCACTTATTGAAACCTTCCGTAAAAATATTAATCTAAAAAAACAATTACAATTTTTTGAATTGGCAAAAGTTTATGTTCCTCAAATAACTGAATTACCGAAAGAAAGTTCAATGCTGGGTATCATCACAAACCGCGGCTTTTATGAGATAAAAGGGGTCATAGACGCTTTACTAAAAGAAATTGGTGTAGCAGGTTATAAATTGTCTGATAATTTAGATAATTTTTGGCACCCTACCCAATCGGCGAGCTTTAATTCCAATAACCAAACTATCGCTAGATTTGGCAGAATTCATCCCGATTTAGTGAATAATTTTATTCTTAATGGCGACTGTTTCTTAGCCGAGTTGAACATAGATTCAATAAAAGAAATGCCTGTAAGAACTAAAAAATATAGTCCTATTCCTCTTTATCCTCCGGCGATCGAAGATCTTACTCTTTATCTGCCCTTAAAAACAAAAATTGGCGATATTATCGCTGAAATTAAACGTCAAAAATTAATTACAAAGGTTGAATTAGTTGATAATTATAAAAACTCAGTTACATTAAGAATAACCTATCAGGATCCAAACCGAAACCTGACAAGTCAAAATATTAGAAAACTGCGACTAGGCATCTTGTCAGAATTATTAGGTAAATTTAAGGTATCTTTAAAAACAAAAAATTAAGTAGAGGGAGTTGGAGTTGGAGTTGGAGTTGGAGTGGAAGAAGGAGACAGTGTTGGCATAGTAGTTGCAGTTGGATCCGGGGGAACTTTTACTCCGATGGTTATCTCAGATTCTCCGGTATGGTTTTGGTCATCATAAGCTTTAACTTTAATTATATGGATTCCTGTATCTAGCGTTAATAACTCATTATAATTATTTTTATCGACAGAACTCTTTAAATTATTATCAATATAAACCTCTATTTTCTTAATCTCTCTTACTGCGCTGGCTTCAGCAAGTATCTCAAAGTTATTATTGTCAATCTGTGATTTATCTGACGGTTTTTTTATCTTTACTACAATATTATTTTCATCTTTATTAGATAAATCGTGTGGCGGATGATATACCGGATCAGACTGTGTATTATTCCAGGCATCGATTCCTTCCTGCCATCGGTTTTTTTCATCTCCTGAGGTTGGGTCAGATTCTTTAAAAACAATAAATTCTTTTTCTTCAAAATTGCCATTCGCGATTTCCACCGGGTTGGCTAATTTTTTATTGTCATCTTTTGAAAGCTTAATTTTTTGGTATATTGGAGAAAGTGAGATTGGCTCTGTACCTTTAATAAAATATTCACTTCTTGTTGGTCTGCCTTCATGCGGTAAACCACCTCCGTATGCATCAATCGTTAACGAGACAATATCGTTGGGAATTTTAAGCTGTTCATCAGATTTATTTTTTAACGATGCATACATTATCCTATTCCAGATTGGAGCAGCGCCTGTGGCACCAGAAGCTAGTTTAGGATTCATAGGGGTATTATCATTGTTTCCCACCCAGACACCGGCAACAACAGAGGAGGTATATCCGATGGTCCAGTTATCTCGTTTGTCATCGGTGGTACCCGTCTTAACAGAGACTGATCTACCTGGAACATTTAAGTAACTTCTCTCGCCGAAAATATCTCGTCTGGCATTATTATCAAGCAGAATATGAGAAATGAGAAAAGTAACATTTTCCGGTAATATTCTCTTACCTGATATTTTTTTCTGTTCATATAAAATTTTTCCGGATGAATCGGTAACTTTAGTAATGGCAAAGAGATCATTTTTAATTCCTCCTGTTGCAAAAACTCCGTAAGCAGAAGCAAGATCATAAAGACGTATTTCACCTCCCCCTAAAGTAAGGGATAAACCGATCCTTTTCAAGTTGTCATCAGTTGGAGCTAAGGATTCGATCCCTAAATCATAGGCCATTTTGAGAACATCCTTTATCCCTACTAAAGCCGTCATTTTTACGGCTGGTAAATTTATGGAATTACCTAAAGCGAACCTTATCTGGATAGCTCCGCGGTATTTATCGTCATAATTTTTAGGAATATAATCTGGTTTATCAACGCCTCCGGGAAAATGTGTTTCTACGTCCATAAGGAGACTTGACGGGGTATATCCTTTTGAGAAGGCAACAGCGTAAGTAATTGGTTTTAGAGCGCTTCCCGGTTGACGATAGCCTTGGGTTACCACGTCAAATTTTCCCTGAAACTCTTTATCCTCAGAATCATAATTTTTACTTCCTACGTAGCCCAAAATTTCACCTGTTTGGGGATTAATGACCAGAGCGGCCCCGTTGCTAACCTGTAGATTTTTTGCTTTGTCTATTTCTTCTTTGACAATATTTTCAATCTTTTGCTGCAGTTGCGCGTCAAGAGTTGTTACCACCCGTAAACCACCATCTTCAACGACTTTCTCCCCAAATTTTTCAATTAATTGTTTTTTGACAAATAAAACGAAATGCGGGGCTTTAGATAATGACCCGGGTGATATAAATTTTGCGTTCGTAAGTTCTTTTTTAGCCGAAAATTCTTCCGCCTGGGTTATGTACCCATCCTCCCGCATGCGTCTGAGAACCTCTTCCGTCCGGGAAATATAGGCTTTTGAGTTAGAGGTAAAAGGGGAGAAAACAGAAGGACGTTGTGGTAGACCGGCTAAAATCACCGATTCAATAAAAGTTAAGTCTTTGGTATGCTTTCCAAAATATCCTTGAGAAGCAGATTCAATACCCCACATCGTTCCGCCATAAGGGGCTTCATTTAAATACATCTGCAATATCTCATCTTTACTGTACTTTCTTTCGATCTGCACAGCTAAAATAAATTCCTTAATTTTTCTAGGGATCGTTCTTTCCGAAGTCAAAACTACGTTTTTTACCAGCTGTTGAGTTAAGGTTGAACCTCCCTGGACTCCCCGTAACGTCAACATATAAAATATAGCCCGGAGTATACCTTTGGGGTCAAATCCCTGGTGTTTGTAAAAATCTTTATCCTCAATGGCAACTGTAGCTTTTTTAAGAGTATCGGGAATATCGGAATAGGAAACAGGTATTCGGTTTTTATCTTCATAGATATCATATAAAGGCTTTTCATCTCTGTCTAAAATTAGGGTCGAAAATCCTTCTTTACGTTTTACTTTATCAGGCAAAGGCAGATCTTTGGAAAACCAGACAAAAAGAACTAACATGCCGATAACAAATAAAATAAAAGAGATAATAATTATCGAACTTAAAGAATTAACTATTTGTAGCTTAAGAAGAGATAATTTATAATGATGGGGCTTAGATAGAAATGAAATACGGTAGTCTGAGGATAATCTATGAAAACGCCTTGACCTCCTAGTGAAAAACATGAGTTAAGTGTAGCAAATATAATTTATCTCGGCAAATAAATAAATATGGTATATTAAAGCTATGGATAAAATAGATGAAATATTGACCCGGGGTGTTGTGAATATCATCCCAGATAAAGATAGATTAAAAAAACTATTAACTTCAAGAAGTAAATTAAATATTTATCTGGGTATTGATCCTACAGCTACCAAAATTCACCTTGGTCACGCCGTACCTCTACGAAAACTTCAGACGTTTGCTGACTTTGGTCATAAAGTAACATTTTTAATTGGTGATTTTACGGCTCTAATTGGTGATACTTCTGACAAAGATTCTGAAAGACCTGTTCTTACTACCCAGCAAATAGAAAATAACTTCAAAACCTATAAAAAACAGGCACAAAAAATTCTTGATTTTACTAAAATAGAAGTTAAATACAATAGCGAATGGTTGGTTAAGTTGCAATTTGCCGATATTGTTAAATTATGTCAGCATTTCTCAGCCGGAGATTTTGTAAGCCGTGAACTCATCCGTAAAAGATTAGAAAGCGGTAAAAAAGTAGGTCTGCATGAACTGTTATACCCTGTCATGCAAGGCTATGATAGCTATTATATGAATACAGATATTCAGTTGGGAGGTAGCGATCAAACATTTAATATGCAGGCTGGACGAGTATTGCAGCAGGATCTACGCAACAAAGAATCTTACATTATTGCCAACTCCTTTCTTGACGGTACAGACGGACGTAAAATGAGTAAAACTTGGGATAACGCTGTCTGGCTTGACGATCTTCCTGATAATATGTTTGGTAAAATAATGTCACTTCACGACGAACTAATTATTCAATACTTTAGCCTAGGAACAAATGTTAGTTTGGACAAGGTAAAGGAGGTTGAAAACAGGCTTAAATCGCGAGAAAATCCAATGATTCTTAAAAAAGAATTAGCAAATGAGGTGGTACGGGAACTACACGGAGGAGAAAAAGCAATTAAGTCACAAAAGAATTTTGAATTGATGTTTCAAAAAAGAAAGCCCTCACTAGTTAACATTCCATCGATTTCAATGGAAAAGTTACCGATAGAAAGTACCTATAGCCAGTTTTTATTAACGGCAAAATTGGTTAAAAGTCGTGGAGAAGCAAAACGATTAATATTGCAAAAAGCCGTGGAACATAATGATAAATTAGTTGTAGGCGACACCGTCCCAAAATTCAAGAAACAAGATATAATTAAAGTAGGTAAGAAAAATTTTATTAAAATCGTATGAAATTCTTTCGAAAACACGAAAAAGTCTGGAAAATTATTATAATCGTCTCTTCTCTGGCTCTGGTTGCATCCTCTCTTCTACCACTGTTATCGCTTCGATAATACGCCTAATATGATCTCACTTAACACTCTGATCTCTGAATTGAGAATGATAGGATTGGTATACTCACGCAAATTAAATAAGTTGGGTGTTAACACGGTTGGTGATCTCCTGTATCATATCCCGCGCCGCTATGAAGATTATTCTCTTCAAGTAAAAATTAAATCTCTCGAAAAAGGAGTAAAAGTAAGCGTCAGGGGTACAATCACCTCGATATTTAATATCTACAGTAAATATGGCAAGAAATTACAAAAAGCGGTCTTAACCGATGATACAGGAAATATAGAGATAATCTGGTATAACCAGCCATATTTAATCACATATCTGAAAGCCAACCCAGATATTATTATTGCGGGAGAGGTAAAACTTTTTGGGTCTAAGCTAATTTTTGAATCCCCCGATTATGAAATTGTTAATAGATCACCGATACATACCGGTAGACTTGTTCCAATTTACCCTGAAACATCGGGTCTTTCCTCAAAATGGCTCCGCTCCCGAATTAATACTATTCTTAATCAACTAAATCCTCAAATATCAGATTTATTATCTCTTGAAATTTTAAACAGATACCATCTTATTTGCGAGAAAGAGGCAATTAGCCAAATTCATTTTCCAGATTCTTTTCTTAAAGTTGAACAGGCAAGAAGGAAATTATCTTTTAATGAGCTATTTTTATTTCAAGTTGGAAACATGCTTAAACAAAGAGCCTGGAAAAATCAAAAGGTTCTATTAAAATTTCAAACCGGAAAATTTCCTGATAAAATAAATGCATTTATTAAGAGACTGCCTTTCAAATTGACCTCTGATCAGAAAAAAGCCATAGAAGAAATAATAGCCGATTTAGGAAAAGATAAACCAATGAACCGCCTCTTAGAAGGAGAAGTAGGGTCCGGTAAAACAGTTGTTGCTGCTATTTCTCTATACTTATGTCATTTAAATAAATGTCAGGGTATTTTAATGGCCCCAACAGAAATTTTAGCCCGTCAGCATTACGACGTTATATGTCATTATTTCCAAAAATTTAAAATTAAGACCGTGCTTTTAACAGGTAACACTAAACTTGATGATAACCGGTGGAATATCATTATCGGTACTCACGCACTCATCTACAGATCAGATATCTATTCTAAAGTCGGTCTGGTTATCATCGATGAGCAGCAGCGTTTTGGAGTTGAACAAAGAGCAAAACTCAGGAGCAAAGGCAGTAATCCGCACTTACTGACCATGACCGCCACTCCCATTCCTAGAACAATTGCTTTAACTCTTTACTCTGATCTGGATATGTCAATTTTGGAAGAGATGCCAAAAGGAAAAATAAATGCCAAAACCTGGATTATAGGAAACGAAAAAAGAGAGAGTGCCTATAAATGGATCGAAAAGCAAATTAAAGAAAATAAAACTCAAGTATTTATTGTCTGTCCTTTAATAGATATATCTGAAACCCTCGAATCAGTAAAATCGGTAAAAGACGAATATCAGAAACTAAAGGATATTATTTTTCCTAATCTTAGAATTGGACTACTGCATGGACAGCTTTCCCCAAAAAGAAAAAACCTTGTTCTGAGGGATTTTTCACTCCAAAGATTGGATATTTTAGTTACTACACCGGTGGTTGAAGTAGGAATTGATATTGCCAATGCCTCAATAATTATAATAGAAGGAGCCGAACGTTTTGGTCTCTCACAACTGCATCAATTAAGAGGTAGAGTAGGACGACGTAGTCAAGAGTCCTTTTGCTTATTGTTTTCTGATTCAAAAAATGAAAGAACACTGGAAAGGTTAAAATATATTACCACCACATTTAGTGGACCTAAATTAGCAGAAATCGACTTGAGGTTAAGAGGTATGGGGGAAATATACGGTGCAAGACAACATGGTCAGGGTCTTTTTAACTTTGCTGACCTGACCGATTTGGTTTTAATAAAAGAATCAAAAGAAGCGGCCGATCTGATTTTAAAGGAAGACCCAAATCTAAATGGCTTTCCCCTCTTGCGGGACAAACTTAAACAGGATAAAATACAGAATATCGCACAGGATTGATTAATTATTTCATAAAAAAACAAAAATAAATGACACCTTTACCAAAACGGCGTCACTCGACAAGAAGATCAGGAAAGAGAGAAAAGGCTAATTTAGCAGTCAAGCTAAATCAAAAATTTTCCTGTAAAAAATGTGGGGCTTCTAAGTTAATGCATAGAGCCTGTCCAAAATGCGGTTTTTATAGATGAAAAATAACGATGATCCTCGTCACCTGCGGCGTGTAAAAACGGTACAAGATCTTTTTGCATTTAGTTTTAATCCTGAATCGGTTAATGGTTTAAACGGCACAATCAAAAATATCGTTAATCAAATAAACTTTCTGGACGAACTAATATTAAAAGCCGCCCCTCAATTTCCCGTAAATAAAATTGCCAGAATAGATGTTTCTATACTCAGACTGGCGCTTTTCGAACTTTTTATTTCTAAATCAGAACCTCCCAAAGTAATCATAGATGAAGCCATCGAGTTAGCCAAGGAATTGGGTGGTGAAAGCAGTTCTTCATTTATTAACGGAGTTCTGGGATCCTTGGTAAAAAAACAATAGCAATATTTAAGATCTATAAAATTATGATCGATTTAAAAATATTAGAAAAGAAATTAAATATAATTTTCCATAATTCCTTACTGATTCAGCAGGCTTTTATCCACAGGTCTTATTTGAATGAAACTAATAAACAAATAGAGTCAAATGAAAGATTAGAATTTTTAGGTGACAGTATCTTGTCGTTTCTAGTTTCAGAATATTTATATTCTACTTATAAACATTTACCTGAAGGCGAGCTGACTAATCTGAGGTCAAGTATTGTAAAAACTACGGCTTTATCATCCGTGGCAAAATCGCTTGATTTGGGTAGTTTTTTGTTTCTCTCAAAAGGTGAAATTGAAGGAGGAGGCAGAGATAACCCATCCATATTAGCAGATACTTTTGAAGCATTATTAGGTGCTATCTATCTTGATCAGGGATTAAAGGTGACTAATAAATTATTGTCTTCTTTTTTATTTCCTATTCTAGAAACAGTTATTAAAGAGAAATCATATAAGGATTCCAAAAGTAAATTTCAGGAAATTGTTCAAAACAAGACAAAATTTTCTCCAATTTATAAAGTAATAGAGGAAAAAGGACCTGATCATGCAAAAGAATTTACCATCGGAGTTTATGTTAATAATCAACTTTGGGGCTGGGGTTATGGAAAAAATAAACAGGAAGCAGAACAGCTAGCCGCATCCAATGCCCTTGAGAAGTGGCCCGAGAAGTAATATAATACCAGATATGTCTACCAGTATTCGGCTAAAGAAAATCGGCAGAAAAGGTGTTCGGTTCTATCGAGTTGTCATTATGAACAAATCTTTTAATAGAGACGGTAAGGTTCTTGAGAGTATAGGCTTCTACAATCCGGACACTCAACCACCGCAGATAAAAATTAAAAATGACTCGTTACAAAAGTGGCTAGCTAAAGGGGCTATTATCAGTGATTCAGTGCGTAAGATAATAACTATATGATTGAATTAATTAATTATTTAATTGGACAAATCGTAGATCACCCAAAAGAAATAAAAGTTGAGGAGAAGATAGTCGGAGATAATAGTTATCTCTATTTCCTTCAGGCGAATAAAGAAGATATCGGTAAAATAATTGGAAGAGATGGAAAAATGATTCAGGCCATTAGAAATATCTTGAAGATAATGGCAATTAAAGAAAATAAACAAATCAGGCTAGAAATTCTGTAATATGCGATAGAAAAATTTTTAAACTCGTGGTAATCACAATTCTTACACTTTTCCCGCAAGTCTTTAGAGAAATATTTGAATTTTCTATCGTGGGTAAAGCTTTGAAAAAAGAACGGGTAAAAATTGAGATTGTCAATATTAGAGATTATGCACAGGACAAGCATAGAACTGTTGACGACAAACCATACGGGGGCGGTACGGGTATGTTGCTACGGGTTGACGTTTTAAATCGAGCTATAGAAGCGTCAAAAATAAAAATATCAGAAGGCAAACTAAAATTTAAGGAAAAAATTATTTTATTAGATCCTTCCGGTAAAATTTTCAACCAGGCAAAAGCCAGAAAATATTCTCATTTAGACCACCTAATTCTTGTTTGCGGACATTATGAAGGTGTTGATAGCCGAATTAATAATTTTGTGGACGAAAATATCTCAATAGGACAGTACATCCTAACGGGAGGTGAAATACCGGCTATTGTAGTTACAGATAGTATCGTCAGATTAATTCCAGGTGTTTTGTCTAAAAGGGAAGCAACAGAAATTGAATCTTTTACCAAAAAAGATCTTCTGGAGGCACCTCAATGGACAAGACCTTCTAGTTACAAACAGTTAAAGGTTCCAAAAATATTATTAAGTGGAGATCATGGCCTCGTTAAACAATGGAGATCGGACCAAGCTTTAAAAAGAACAAGGCAAAATATTAAATTTTCACTGTCTAAATAGATCATTTTTACCCGTAACTATACTTCCGTCTATAATCTCATTTTTGACCTCGGGTAAATTTGCAATTTTTGACATTAAATCTTGCCCGTTTTTATCTATAATTGGCAAAGGAGTATCGATAGCACCAATAGATGAAGGTAATGGACTATAGAATGCATACCCTGTAAAAGAAGCATTTATTAAGTCTTCTGATTTATAATCCCATTGAATACTCTTTATTGAGACAATTCTACCTGAAAAACTCGAAAGTAAAGAAATAAAATTTTGAAATTGTCTATAACTTCCCAAGATTGCAAAAGATATCGGCAGATTATAAATATTTTTACCAGGTCCTTGTGTTTTGTTGGCCGACCCAGTAGAAATAGTTCCTAGCTGAAAATCTGTTCTTATAATGGTTATACCTGTAACTGATTGTAAATTATCAAACATTGTAAACAGGGATACATAATCTTTATCAGGGGGTAAAATTTGTTTAATTTTAGTAAAATTATCTTTATATTCTGTCTGATCGAGAGAAACTAAAATTGTTTCTTTTTTTTTAAGCTCTTGTAATTTCTTTCCTACTTTACTCTGCTGCAGAAAAATTTGTTGGACTTTATCAAAGTTCGGTAGCAATAAATAAATACTTAAAAATATAACTATAATTATCACAAGAAGAGAGGCAAGTATAATCTCGTACTTTTTAAAATTTTTAGCAAATAGATTAGAAGTGTTCATTGGAAAATAGATTTATCGGCCAGAAAGGATATATTAAATAAATATTTACCTTTTTGTCTGACAATCCCATCAGCTTTAATATTTGAAATCAAATGATTATTGTCTTTCTCCATCAAGAAGGTTATAAAATTATCTAAAGAAGCTGATGATGAAGCAACAACGGAAAAGGAAACATTTCCCTGATCATTTACGGAAATAGTAGATATCTTTATAGTAGAAGAAGGAAGTTCCGATATTTGATCAAGTAGAGGTAGATAATTTTTTTGGGATCTTGCGATTTGGTCAATATTTTTCAACATCATTGAAATAAAAGTATAGATTCCTTCGGTTGTTTGAAAGCTCGAAATTTTTTTTTCTAAGTTATCAACTTCCAAATTTAAATTATTGAATTTAGTTATATTTGTATTTACAAAGATAATTGAAAGTAAAAATAAGATTACAAATATTAGTAAACTAACGGTAGCAATTAAGGGGAGGTAAAATTTTAAGCGCTTAACGCGTCTACTTTCTACTTCTGAAGGAATAATTAGATTTATTTTATGTTTAACGATCATTATATTTCCTTTAACCCTAGTCCAACAGCTGTGGTATATATTGGAGAATCAGGAGTTATTATGGGTAAGATCTTTGGGTCTACAGAAAGACAGGAAAAAGGGTTACAAATTTGAGAATCAAGTCCTAAGTTTTTTGTTGTTGCTAAGACTAACCCGGGTAACTTTGTGCTACCACCTGTTAATACTGCAGTGGAAACTTTTTCATTCTGGTACTGCTCTTTGAAATAAGCAATAGTTTTTTCTATTTCTTCAAATAGGTTGATTATGAACGGGTTAATTATTTTAGCTATTTTACCTTCAAGTTTATCTGAATCAAGACCATAAGTTTTTTTATATTCTTCTGCCTGAACATGTTCGAATCCTAATTCTTCAGAAATTGCTTTGGTAAATATCGTACCTCCAATTGGTAAAGATTTTGTAAATATTAAGATATGATCACGCATGAGGGCAATTTCACTGCCATTACCTCCAATGTTGACTATCAGAACATTAGTCAAAGTAGGTAAACAACGTCCGATCGCCCTTGCAGTTGCCAATATTTCTGTCTCAATCGCGACTGGAGTAAGACCGGCTAATGTCATAATTCTCATATATTGTTCTATTAACTTAATCGGTGCAGCTACAATAAGTACTTTCATTTTTTTTGTATCTAAATTTTGGTCAATAATGACATAATCTATTTTTACATTACTTAACTGCCAGGGGATATACTGTTCTGCTTCCCACTGAATACTCGAAGAAAGTTCTTTTTCTGACATGAGTGGAACCTCTATTATGTGAGTTATAACTCTTGAAGAGGGCAGAGAAGCTGATACCTCGACAGTTGATATTTTCATGTCGTTTACTAATCTGTTAATACTGTCGCCCAGGATTTTTTCATCGTTGCTGTTATTAACGTTTAATGTGTTAATGGGGGTAGATATAAAGCCCGCAGCCATAAGGATGTTAGAAGCTTTATTTCGGGCAATCTGAACTGCTTTTATACTATGTGTACCGATATCAAGTCCAATAAGAATCTTTGACATAATGGGTTTATTTAATCATTTGTTTCTACAAACAAGCCAAAATCAAGAAGAGTTGGCATGGCGGTAAATCCTTGAACAACTTTTATTTTCCGTACAATTCCGGTTTCAGTTTTTCCGATCGAGGTAATAGTTTTTCCCTGATCAGGAAAAAAACCAGTGTTATAGGGTTTCACTCCAATAGGAGTATTTATATATCTGGGTTGAATTCTTAGTGCTAATAAAGTACCAGTAATACCAAATCCATTAGGTGGACCCGAACCATGAGGTGGATCCAAAGTGGGTATCAGAGTAACTTTATAGGGAAATTTACCATTACAATAAGGTCCGCTTAGATCTATATCTACGTCCGGAACTGTGTAAAAATTATTGCCTCTAGTACCTGTAGAATCTGCGTCATAAGCACCCTTTGCCACTTTATAAACTGCACCTTCTTTATAAATCAGACTTACAATAATAGCCGGTTTTGTTATATTATCTTTCCCAAAACAGATATCAAAAGAATCATCGGCTGAGTAAGAAACAGTTTCATTAAGAGATCCATCTGTATTGTGATTAACTAACCAGACAGTTTGCGTATTACC
Source organism: Candidatus Gottesmanbacteria bacterium RIFCSPLOWO2_01_FULL_39_12b (assembly GCA_001780955.1). Taxonomy (GTDB): domain Bacteria; phylum Patescibacteriota; class Microgenomatia; order 2-02-FULL-39-11; family 2-02-FULL-39-11; genus 01-FULL-39-12b. The sequence continues at coordinate 367,075 of MFJR01000007.1, forward strand.
AACTTCGGTCAAAGGTAACATAAGCACTCCTGAACTTAATCCTAAAATTTCAGTTGTATATGAGACAGTAGCATTAGAAACCGTGAAATTAGCTGAAGATGGTGCACCCGTGTATGAACCTCTTAGAGCTGTTTCAATACCAGCTTCCGCCGCTGAAAAAGCCCGGCCCGACTGTTCGATTTGAGAACTTATTCGAACGTCTGTAACAGTTCTTGAAATAAGCGATAATCCTACAGTTAAACCTACAATAGTCACAAGAACCAATATAAGGACAATCTGACCTCTTGAATTTCGAATTATATATTTTAGATTCTGAATTTTTTTCATGGCGCAATTTCCTGCCAGTTAATTTGTGTTCTGCCTATAAAGGGCAGCAAACCTATTATATACTTTGGCTGATAAATGAACTGGTAAGCTGGGCTATTTGGATTTCGAAATGTTCGTCTTTTAACAAATTTGTTAGCCACAAGCATACCATCAAAAATAATAGCACTACTTCCCGAATCTATAGTCACAGTTTGGCTGCTTATAAATAATCCTGAAGCTTGGGTAATCTGACCGTTTATAAATATATTTCCATTCACCATATATACAACAATATCATTAGGATCTTGTAAATCATAAGTATGAGTAGCGTTATCCGGAATCTCTAAAGTACCGGAAATCAGAAAAATAGTAACATCGGCTACACCTGAAATTCGACCTTTGAAAGATGGATCAAGCGTGTATAAACCTTTTCCGAAGTAAACATAAATGGCATTTTTCACATTGTCTTGATCCAGATTACCTGCGCCGATTACTCCAGCAGTTTGATTATCAACCGGAATTGCCTTTGATTTGAAAGCTTCCCAATAATAGGGAAAAGAGTATGTGGTGGAAAGGTTACCCGCCTCAGCCTCCCATTTGGTTGGTGAGGACCGATCGCCTAAACCGCTGCTACCGGTATTAGAGAGAATTACGCCGCTGCTGTTATTCATGGAAGGGCTTGTAATATTATCTAAATATTTCTGTCCGGAAGGTATATCAAGAGGGATACTATTTTGATATACATCTCCGCCTAATACCTGTATCCAATCCCCAGGAGTTGGAGAAGGAGTAATTGTTGGCGTCAACGTCGGGGTAATAGGTGTTTGAGTTATAGAGATAATTTTATTAATTTTAGGACAAACAAACGGCCCTCCGTCATTTGAGCTTATTGAGGTATTATTTAGACTATCTGCTACAGATAATTTTGTTCTAACATTTTGACCATCGGGGACATCTTCTAATGTATAAAGTAATTGATTACCCAACCAGCCCGGATCAGTTCCTCCCGGACCAGGATCATAGGTAAATTGCGGATGATAATTGACTGCCTGACTGCAGGATATTGGTGCCGTATCCGGATCTGCTGGCCAACTACAATCAAAAATACAAAGCCCAGTTACATAATTCTGAGATTGCAAAGAGCATGTAGGCGGTGTTGGATCAGGCGGAGCTTGATAATCCATGTCTAAAATTAAAGATGGTGTATCTGCTGATTTAGGACAGGAAGGATCTTTAGTATAAACAGACCATCTATAGCTACCAGTAGAATTAAGTATAGATCCATCAGGCGTCCATTGACTGACTCCTCCAGTATTTGGCTGTATTGATCCCATCTTGTCAAATGTTTCATAATCGTTACTAAAAAAGTTAGCCCAAACATAATTGTTATTTGGATCTTCCACATAAGCAGAGAATACGGTTGGTTTTATATTCGTACATAACTGGTGAGGAGGATAGGGAGTAACTAAAAGCGGAGTAGGTAATGGCGAAATTATGCAAGCTTCAGTAGGTAGTGGAGTAGGAGGGTTAGGTACACCGGTAGGCGTTGGTGTAGGAGTTGGTGTTGAAGTTGGAGACACGGTTGGAGTAATACTCACAAAAGGAAAACCAACATTAATAGGACTATCTACTACTATTACTGATTGGGGATTGGTATATCCAGGCCATAAAATTGATCCAGTTGGAGTAATAGGAAGTTCTACCCTATAAATACCTTGAGTAATTTTGTTCAATATATAGTTAGCATTCAGCTCGTTTATAGCTGACGACTGAGAGTTCACCGAATCAGTTTTATCACCTGTTAAATTAAGGGTATAGTTCCCGATCAAATCCTCGCTTGCACCTCTTGTTGAAGTATCATTATCCTCTTCGGTATATACCCAACCGTAGATATTATAAGCCCAGACAAAAGTCGCGGTTTTACCTCCGGTATACCAAACCGGCCAGCCGTAAAATGAATTATTAGCATCACTATTGCTTCGATATAAGGCACTAGGCGCAGGAGTTACTCCCAAAAGATCGGCATAAATATATGAAGGTGTTCTAACACCAGAACAAGTATTTGTCTGTAAGATTGCCACTTGATAATTCGATCTGACCGCACAATTGGCGGTTGTACCCGTTGTTGTACCGCAATTCCAGGCCGCATTACAGACGTTTTGTCCATATGCGGCTAATTGAGGATTACGGAAACTGACTGTCTGAAAAGGGGTTGGAGTAGGAGTAGGAGTAGAAGTAGGAGTAGGAGTCGCAGTCTGTATAGCCACTATAAATATAATGTCCCTCGGATTACACCAGGAGCCTTGATTCCATACATAACAGTAACCGAGACTGGCCCCGTTACAATCAGGAAGTTCAATACCTTGATTAGGTCTATCCGGAGTCACCCCTATAACCACTAGGTTAGAATCGTTAATGCGTCCGCCTGTTTGATCATCACCTATGTTACCCTGCTTAAATGTTGCTTTTCTTCTATTTTGCTCGCATTGTATAGTTACACAAGGACTTTCTAGGCAACTCGTGCTGCATAATTCATTCGCAGTAACGCCATTATTATTCTCATCTTTAACTTGTATTGCTACTTCTGGAGCATATAAACACGCATAAACAGGACCAGTAAAACGTGTATGAAGGGAAATAAAATAAAAGATTAGTAAACACAAAATCCCAATAAATATATTTGTTCGCAGAAACTTTTTTCTGATCATATTTTAAGAATAGCAAATGTGTCTTTATTGTCAATCAATAAAAGAAGTGTAGATTTTAAGTTCGTATTGACCAATAGGCTTTTTTAGCATGTTTTTTACAGATTTATTAATATATTCCTTTATTCGCTTTACGTCCGTATTATCTTCTTTATAATTCTCAAAGAAAGGATAAAATGCCGCGGCATTATCTATATACTTTACAGCCAACTGACTGTTTCCTTCATCTAAAACTTGCTTTGCCTGTTTCAGATAAAGCAAATAGTTATCCTTGATTAACAGCTCTGAATCAAAAGGATCTCTTTTTATCGCTTCTTTATACCAAAAATGGGCCGAGTCATAATTTCCCTTAGTAGAATAAAATTTTGCTAGTTTGACAGGAATATCTTTTCTGGCCCGATCCAGTTTGGATGCTCGTAGTAAAATTGCAATTGCCGCGTCATAATTTCTATTACTGTAGGCTTGATCAGCTTGCCTTAAGATTTTATCGACATCAAGAGGAATAAGTATTTTTAAGCTGAATAAAATAATGATGGTCACGTATATCGGAGAAACTAAGATATTTTTATCTTTTGTATCCTTTTTTCCAGGTAAAAGTAAGGCTATACCCAGCCAGTAAAATAGATAGATGGAGTTAAAATGCCAATCAGGATCAAGTAACGAATGAAGGCTGGAAGCCAGTAGAGCTATAAAAATACAAATTTTGTAAGTGATATCTGATGAGTGATCATTCTTTACATTTAGATATGAAGAATAGAGACCCATAACAATTAACGCTAAAAAAAATAATCCCCCTAAAACTCCGGTTTCCGTAAAAAGTTCTAAATAATGATTATGCGCATATCCGGACCAGCTCAAAGGCATACTTTGATAAAATTGAGAGACATAAATAAAAGTATTAAGTCCTGTACCGAAAATAGGGGACTTGATAAATCCTTTGATTGCTTGATCTATATACTCTAAGCGTAATTCTTTTTTCGCCGGTTTATATAATCCTTTTTCGAACTTTAATCCTATTTCTCTAGGGATGATAAAATTTGAACTGATAAAATTAGTAATTAGAAAAAGAATTGAGATCAGGCTTATAACTAAAATCCATTTATTAAATTTATCAGTCAATTTCCTGTAAATAAATACAGAAATGAGAAACGCAAATGAAAGAGATAACATGGCTCCCCGGCTGAGAGAAAGGAAAAAAGTAATTATAAAAAGAATACTTATGAAATATAGAGAAATTTTTAAAAGTTTTATCTTAAAGTCACTCTCTAACAGACAGCTTAGTGCTAATGGTATGGCAAATAAAAGGATATCAGAGATATTGTTATGTCCATATGAGTAATACATCAGGTTAAAATCATCGTAGGGAACAGTCAGTTTAATTCCGGGTGTGATACGCAATATGAATATCAGCGATAATATAATTGAATTAATGATTATCATCGGTATATAAAATTTTTTCATAATTAGTACTTTATTATTTTCGGATCTGATACCTAAAAAAATTAAAAAATAAGCTATGTATCGGTTCAGTTCTAAAAGGCTCTGACTATAGGACAGAGAGAAAATAACTGAGATAGAAAAGATGGTTAATATCATTAGCCACAAGGTTTCAATCCAGCTTAAAACTATTTTTGGTTTTCTCAATAATGGAAGATTTATTATGATACTTGCAGAAAGTAGTAAATTAAGGCCAATTTTATGGTCTATTGATTCGATAAGGGGAAGGAAGAAAAGGAGATATAACCAGATATTCATAATTATGAGCGCAGAGTTAAATTAAATAAACACATCACATTTTTTTAAGTATGTTATACGATCTTGTTAAGTTTCTTGCTAGAAACTGATAAGTTTCTGTTTTGCGCGCAACATAAGCAATAACATCACCGATGGCCTTTTTACTGTGATAATCATTTTCGATATGTATCGAAATCATATAGGGATATATTTTTTGCTGTTCTAATAAAATCTTTTTCGATTTTAAAGTATTTCCTTCGGCATAATATTTTTGCGCTTCTTTGGTATAAGTTGTTGATAGCTTTCGGTAAATTTCATCGTTTCCGGGAGGTTTTAAAAAAATCGCCTTAATAAAATAGTCTCTTGCGGTCAAATACTCATTTACTTCATTTTCAAAGTTAGCTCTAAAAAGGTGGTAACTGGAGTTTAACGGATCTAAAGTTAAAGCAAGATTGTTGTATTTTCTTACATAATCATATTGATTCATAAGATAACCATTTGATAAGGCAACAGTAGCTATATCCTGTTGTTGCTTTGCCTCCCAGGGAATTAAGATACCGGCGATTTGTAATGTTTTTATACTCATATAATTATTTTTTGCCAGAAAAAACAAAAATTTACCCGTAGAATAAGTTAGAGCTGTGATAAGTATCAAGGTGAAAAGTAAATTGAATATTGATTTTGATATAATACTTCTTCTTTTAAGGGTAATTCTTATAGGCAAAAACATCGACAATATGATCCAAAAAAACAAAAATAAAGAAATATTTTTCCAGATATTTTCAACAAAATTAACCACAATTAAGACCATAGTTCCCACAAAAAGAATGTAATGAAAATTATCTTTTTTATATAATCTCAATTTGAAGATTCTGATAATTGAGAAAATAATTAGTAGGAAAAATAAAATTCCTCCGATAATTCCTGTTTCGGCAAAGAGTTGTAAAAAATAATTTGAGGCATTTTTAACAAAATATCTCTGGTCAGGAGCAAACCTTATCGAAACGTAGCCAAAGGTATCAGGGCCGGTCCCAAATATAGGAGAGAGTCGAAATCCCTCCCAAGCTTGCCGGTAGTTATCGAATCTGACACTTTCACGGATTAAAGGATTAATCACGGTATAAAATAACGAATAAGAAAAAAATAAAATGGCAAAGAAATAATATTTCGAAGAAAGATTAAATCTTCTTAGGGAAGTGAAAATTAAAAAGTACGACGTATAACGCAATAATTCCGCTAAACTCAAAGAGAATGACCATGAATAATAAGTGCTGATTGCAGATACTATTAGAAAACATAGAAATATGTATTCCAATAAATCGAACTTTATCTTTTTCCTAACTTGCGTAAATCCAAATATACAGGAAATAATAAATAGCAGGATAAAACCCTTTACCCTACTTAAGCTTTCAACCAAAGGGAGAAATGTTATAATAATAAAGGTTAAAACCATATAGATTCATGATTAAACATATAAACTACAAAGTCAATAAAGGCTTCATCGTCCAAAAACTGGGAAATAAAATCACCATCTTTGACGGGGAAGAGTCAATGCTTTACACCTTCAACGAAACGGCCACCTATATCTTCCAGAAGTTAAAGGCCGGCTGGGATAAAAAGAAAATAATCGAGACGATGCTGAAAAAGTACAAAACCAAAGAAGAGAAACTTACCGCTGACTTCGAAGACCTGATCCGCGAACTGAAAGCCAAAAAAATCATCTCTAAAATGGTATAATACAGCTACCATGGTGTATCTTTGGGATTACGATGAAAAGGAGCTGGAAAAGACGGAGAAAGGCCGTATTTTTATATTGGAGAGAATGATTAATTACGGCCCGGGTAAAAAAAAGATAAGCCTCTCGCAGGTCAAAAAATACTGGAATAAATTAAATTTGTTTCCTATTAGAAGGAGACTTCTTGAGCTTTTGATATGGGGCAAGTATCTTTCCTCAACAAAGAACAAAAAAGCATTTTGGATGGGTTAAAAGAGAACCAGTTAATCCGATCCAATTTTTATTTTACAGGCGGAACCGCTTTAAGCGAATTTTATCTCCAACATAGATACTCAGAAGACCTAGACTTTTTTAGCGAGAATATATTTGACCACCAGTTAATCCTATCCATGATGAATAACCTGAAAAGAAAATACAAATTCCGATTTGAGTCGGAATCAGTAGAACAGGTTTATATGTTTTATCTAGAATTTCAGAGCGGCATACAGATTAAAGTAGATTTTAATACTTATCCTTATAAAAGGTTAAAGAAAGGTAGTCTCATAAATGGTATTTATGTCGATAGTTTATTGGATATCGCCGTGAATAAACTGCTAACAATTACCCAGCGAAACGACATAAAGGACTTTGTTGACTTTTACTATTTGGAACCAAAATTCGGCATATGGGATTTAATTGAAGGTGTCAGTGTAAAATTCCAAATGGAATTAGAACCCTGGTTTTTGCCTACTGACTTTTTAAAAATTGAAGATTTTCCCGCACTTCCCAAAATGATTAAACCACTTAAACTTTCTGATCTAAAAACCTATTTCCGCGCCCGAGCCAAGGAACTGGGAGCAAAAGTAACTGCAAAATAACTTCTTATCTTTTTGTAAACTACCCAAAAAATCGAATACGTAACCGCAGGATTAATAAATACAAAAACCTTATTATAGATCGGCTCAGGTGAGAGGAAAAAAATATTCTTAAACCGGTTAATTCCCGCTTGTATCCTCGTTTCGTCATCAAACACGTTTATCTTCATAATATTTTTTTTGGTGTATTTTAATTTATCTCCCTTCGGTTTTATGGAACTTAAAAATCCTCTCGGCAGGGGAGTATCGAAATATTTTATAAGCATCAAAAATACAGGATAGACAAAATTCTCAACGCGATAATGCCTGATCAAAAGGGTCAGACCTTGAGCGTCTTTAAGGTCTGACCCTAACCCTGTCTTCCTTATCACCTTATCCAAAAACTCCAACCTGTGGACACCTCTGAAATTGTGATGGAAAAAATGTAAACACAAATAGAGAATTAAGAATTGAGAATTAAGAATTGAGAATTTTTCACTTTCAACAATTATTGCTTTTTTTGTTGTAAGAATCTCGCCAGTCATCTCATCAATCATTCCTTGAGGATATAGCTCATCCAACTTCCCCAGTTGATTCATCAGAAATACCGGTTCTAAGTGGATATCAAAAACTACGGGAAAATCATTGACCTTTTTATAGAAGCTGAACTCCGTCGGCTTGTCTTTCAATAACTTATGTATCGAACTGAATTCAGATTTTGCTTTTGTGTAATTTAAAACCTTGAATACTCTTTCTACTTTTTCAGTGCTATTCCTATCTATTAATAAATCGCAATCAGCATAAATCCGAGATGGGTGTTTCTTTTCAAAATATAGATGCAGAGGTAGTCCTTTCAGAATTACAAAGATTATCTTTTTTGAAGAAAAAATATTTTTTATTTTTGTTATTTCCTGATAATAATGACTGGATTGAAGGAGATTAATATCCTCCGGATTAAAGTAATATCCGTTCCTTTTTACCTGATATACTTTTCCTATGATTTGGTGAGGATAAACTTTCCCGTCTGATTTTTGGTTATTATCTCCTTTGGTAATAAGATGATCAGTATTTTTATAGATGACTCTATGAGTGATTACTTTTCCACCTTTCATCAGCATGATTAAATCGTTGATTTTAGCCTGTCGAAATTTGATTCTCCTAAGGAAAAGTACGTCTCCCGGTTTGAGTATTGGAAGCATGCTCATTCCTTCGGCTTTCAGAATAAATTGATTTGCTTTAAACAATTTGGCAATATTTTCGGAAAATCTCATACAATAGATTTAACCATAATGACTATTGTACAACAGCTAGTATGAATCCAGATATGTCTATCTAGTACATACCTTGCTGGTTATCCCGTTATCTTGCCTGGTACAATACCAAAAGAAGAGGAGGAGTGGATACTTAACAAAAAACCCCGATTAGGTATAAGGAGAATGTAAACGAAACTCTGATACTATACACTATACAATCTCATTGACAGTCAAATGAAAAATAATTATGATTAATTATTATCATCAAATCTAAATATAACAAATGGGACGGAAATATATTTATTCTATTTTCATAATATTATTATTAATCACATTTACCGAGTTATCTTACTATCTCTATTTAAATTTTAGTAATAAAAATAGTATAAATAACCGGGTAAATCTACCTTTAACACCTGCTCCTCAAACTGATTTAAAAGAAAATACTGAATTACCATTGTCATTTCATCCGGTAAATATTGAATTCTTTAGTAAATGGCGTCGTAGAACAAAAGCGAAAGTGTATGTAACAACAGAAAGTGAGACTCATGTGGTTGAAATTGCTCCTAAAGGATTGACTCATCCCAAACATGGCTTTTTTCCTTATGCCATAAATAGAAGCTGTTACGATCCTGATTGTCCTCAAGGTTGGTTGTATTTGCCAGAATTTGCCTTAAAAAAAACTAGGGTATATAGAGTCCATAATAATATATCTACTCCTGTTAATATCCTTGATATCAAAGTAGGCGACACTTTATTCTGGAAGGAAGTGTTTGACCCAATGTATTTGCCTACGGATGAAAGACAGCTTATTGAACAAACCATCCAGATTATTGAGTAAATATCGCTTCATAGGATTATGATTAAGAAAATTAAATCGTATATAAAACCCAAAATATCAAAGAAAAAGATTATTGTCCGTATGTTTTACCGGTTTGAAGATACTTTTGACTTTAATGGTTCATTATTTGCTGTAAATGTATGTCGATGCTGCGGTTCTGGAGAAACCGGAGGCGCGTGTTCCGAAAATTGTAACAAGTGTTAACGTTTTAACCATCTAGATTGCTTTCAATGACTTCTATTAATAATTTTTTATTTTTTTGAAAATATAGCAAAAAAAAATTATGAAACGTGTTTACGTATTTGATTGCAGATATTAATTGATTTTCTAAATTTTTATCGTTATATACAAGAAATTCCTCAATAAATTTTTTTAATATTTCTGACCTGTTGTTACATCTCACAATTTTATTATTTATAGCTTTCTTAAGGATAAAAATTTTACCAATTAAATATTTTCCCTTATTTTTTTGAACCCAACTTTGCCGTTCAGTAAACGGTGTCTGATACATAAAATAATTTCTATCAAGTTTTCGTATTATTACTGAATCATCACCAAGTGCTTTATATTTTTTACGAAGTAATCTTATAACTGTTGATTTCCCGTCTCCTGAACCTCCTATGAAAAGAAGTGCTTCCTCTCCAACCAGACAGGCAGATGCATGGAGTACAAAACTATCTTTCTTTAAAAGTAATCCTATAATTGCTCTTATAATTACATTAAATTGAAAAATACTAATAGAATGGGAGGTTATTATATGTGTTTGATTTATTAATTCGTAAAATTTCATATAATGTGCATTTTTAAACGATATAGTTGATGTTCTCGGTGGTTCAAAGAAGCTGATAGTAAAATCGATATTCCTGACTAATGATTTCGATAGTAAAAATCCTTTATATACTTTTAAGATTGCTTTTTTAATAAAATTAAGTTCTGTTGAAAGGCTTATTTTGTGAAATATAATTTGTATATTGAATCCAGCTATATTTAAATATAATCTCTCATTCATATTGAGAATTGTTCAATTATTTCCATTCCAATAGGGCATGAAAATGACTTTTTATAACTTAAGAATCGATTAAATTCCTCTAATGATTTCCTATTTCGACTAAATTTTGTATGTATAATCCCGGAAAAATAATAGTAAAGAATGTTTCTGTTATTTTTAGCAAGTATCGAATATTTTATTAATAATTTTTCTCCCTTTTTAAGATCATTTGTTCTTATAGAAATATATATTTGATATAACAAGCTGTCACTAAATAAACTGGAATCGTTCATGACTTGATTAAAAAAATAATTGGATTTATTAAGTTTATTCTGTAAAAGATTTGTTACTCCTAACCAAAAGCTAGTTAAAGAAGTATTCGGGAGTATACTATTCATTCTCTTAAATTCTTTTTCCGCAAGTCGATAGTTTCCGCTCTTTAATAAGAGTATTCCATAATTTACATCTAATGAAGTATATACCGGATTTAATGTTCCCGCGTAAGTTAGAAATTTACTTGCTAAAGAATATTTCTTTAATTTGAGATTTTTTTTATATTCTCTGAAGCATTTATCTGCAAGAAGACTATAACGAATCCTCTCGTTAGTACCAGAAAATATTGTATATATCTTATCAGCTAAACTTCTGAATTCAACAGGAGTCCAACCTCCATTTACTGAATAGGAAATTGTTATAAATTTTGGATATTGTACTTTTGATAAAATGATATTTTTAAACTTTTTGATGGAAATCCATTGCTTTTTATGTCCAATATTTGAAATGTTATTAGACTCATATAATGCTTTATTAATGAAATAGTCAATATCGATATCTAATAAAACGGGGTTTGCAAAATTAGGTAATGCGTCAAGCGTACAAATTTTTAATTTAATATTATTAATTTTTGTACTAATGCCACCGCTGTCAACTACAATATTTGCTCTCTCTTTTGGTTGAGGAAGGCTTGAATTAATATGATTTAATGTTTTTTTAATTGAATATATATTTTTGAAAAAAGTATCTTTAAATCCGGGAATTACCCAATACAGTTCACTTACGATTTTTTCCTTCGCGGATTGATAAATAAAATTACCAACGTTCAAATGAGATATATCAACATCTATAAGTTGATTGACATGAAAATCTATATGAGCATCAATATGTACGAGTAATTGATTATTGAAATTATTTTTTTTCCACAAAAAATACGCCATATGGTGATCTTCAATTAGAAAAATTTGTTTAGTATAATTCCTTTTCATTTTTTTAAATTGTATGTAATGAGTCATCTCTCATGTGGTAAAGATTTTATACTAAATATTTTGCTATATATTCTAATAATTTTAATCTTACATATTTAACATTATAAAACTACCAAGAAAGTATGCAAAAATTTCGATTTAAATAAAAATTACGGATCTGTTAAGAATAACTGTCAAATAATGGGGACTTGACAACTACGATAAATCTATCTTCTGACAATATTCTTAGAAAATATCTCTTAATTTACTCTCTGTCAACCCCGCTTAGCGGGGTCAACTGAAGATTATTCTGGCTGAATAATTAAATAATGGCTTAATTAGTAGGTTTATCGGTAATCAAATAATTGCTGATTTTCTCTACTAGTTTTTCCGTATACGGAATGAATTCTTTTGCAGAGTTGTATACTTTTTGGGCAATCTCTTCTTTATAGGTATGGACTGTTAGATTTCTGTTGTCTAAAAACTCAAACCATTTATCCGGATCGTTAATCAGTTCCAATACTGCAGACTGACGAATTGCTCTTTTGGGACTAGGCGCATCTAATCCTTCTAATTCAGCTATAGTTTTCATCAGTTTCCAAGCTGCTTCAAATGTAAATTCAAACCTCTGAATTGTTGAATCTTGGTTAAATACAGTTGGTGGCTGTTCTGACGCCTCAACTAGACGGTGAAGTGCTTTTTCCAGATCTTTTAACAATAATCCTGCTTTTTCTTTTTTAAATTGAGAAGTTTGAATCATAAAGTTATTAATTTAATTAAGTTTGATAATTTTTTTAAGCGCAAGATTGCTAAATTCTTTTGACACATTACTAAAATCAACAATATCTATATTATATGGAATATTTGATTCTTCACAAGCATCTTTAATATTTATTAATATTTCTCCTTTTAATTCTCTAGTGCTTTTTATCCCTATGTCAACGTCGCTAAATTTTCTACCATCACCTGTAGCTCTTGATCCGAAAATAAAAACCTTGTCTTTTTGTCCGTCGACATATTTAAAAATTATTTTTTTTATTTCATTTATTGTCTTTTCATCCAGCATGTTACCTTGAGAATATCTCTTAATTTAATCTCTGTCAACCCCGATTGAATAGGGGTCAACTATATTATATCATTATGTAAATTGAAATTATGATCGAAAGGTATAGTGAATATCTATATTGAAAAATCATTAAATTTCTTAACTCCTATCATTAATTTTCATGATTATATAATTGAAAGATTGAGTAAAAGTATAAAATACTGGTTATTAGCGATTACGGTAATATTTGTAAGTTTACTTTTTTCGTTTTATTTAAAACTAGGTACAACAAACGAAATATATCTATATGTTTCTATAAAGGGTGATAACCGAAACGGCGGAACTATTGATAAACCTTTTCAATCTATCCAACAGGCAATAGATATAGCCCTAAAATCTCCAAATACATCCTACACGATCAAAATTTTTCCCGGAATTTATAGAGAAGCAATCAATATTAAAGATACTTCTAACCGGCAGATTAAAATCAAAATTCAGGCACTTGACAAGATAAGCGGCAAAGCAATTTTAAGCGGATCCGAACCCACGTTAAATTATTCCTGGAATCTTTGTGACAAACAGAAATGTAACAATTTTCCAGAAATGGCAATAAATCATATCTATTACACAACTTTAGATTGGGAAGAAACTCCATATTTTATTGTCAAACAATCACAAAACGGTATTACCCAACAGTTATATACCGCACGTGACCCTGATTTTCAGATAACAACTCCCTGGAAATATCATGAGCATTGGTGGACCGTTGAAAATCAGATACCTTCAAAATATTCAATATTAGACTACGACCATCTTTCCAAATTAAACAATCTCACCGGAACTAATATCTTAATAATTGACGGAGCGGATAGATGCGGCACCTTTCTCTATCAAAAGACGATTGATAAATTCAATAAAAACCAAGGCGAAATTACTTTTAATAAACCCGTCGGTTTCTCGATTTTCGGATCCCAAGAAACTGGAATCGGGCCAAACACCAAATATTTCGTTGAAGGAAATAAACAGTTTCTAAATTCCCCCGGAGAGTGGGTCTATGACTCAGGGGAGAAAAAATTATACCTATGGCCGCCAGATGATATCCATCCTGCAAAGCTTCCGCTGGAAATAGCCAAAAGATACAGCGGCATGAAAATTGTCAGTGCCAACAACTTAGAAATAGACGGTGTAGAAATAAGAAACATCAACTATTCAACCGATAATATCAATGGGGCTGTTATCATAAACCCGTCAAAAAATGAAACTGTGGAAAATATTATTTTCAAAAATTCATCCATAAATAATTCCGGTAACGGCATCATAATTTCAGCAGACTCAGAAAGATCTAACATCAACAAAATCGACGTATCAGATCTAAAAATACACAGTCTTCTCAAAAATGCAATTTTTTCGTTAAATGCAAGAAATATAAGAATAGAAAATTCCGAAATATATAATTCCGGCCAATATTTTAACGAAAATGGTATCAATATAATCAGGACTAATAATGTCAGACTATTAAACAATAAAATACATGATACCGGATATAATGGCGTACAGATCGTGGGATATGAAAAATCAGATAAAGAGATAAAAAATGTACTTATCGAAAATAATACAATCTACAATTCGTGCCAAAGTTCTTCTTTTTGTGCGGCATTAAAACTTTATGGAGGTAAATATAACAATACGATTGTCCGAAAAAATGTATTAAAAGACAATATTGGCTGGTCTTATTGCCAGGAAAAAACCAGCGGTAAAAATCAGGCACACGGCTTATTTATCAGTAATGCCAGCGGAATCACGGTTGACAGCAATACTTCTCTGAACAACACGCTTGCAGGTTTCCATGTTTATCCCCGACAAATTGAAGCAAACAATAATATTTTTACCAATAACCTGGCAGGCAATTCAAGATTTGGCATAGATTTGGCAAACGGAGATAGTGCTCATGATGCTGATAAGAATGTGATTGCCACCCGGCATGATAATACGGTTATTAAAAACAATATATTTTGGAATAACGGTATTGGATCAAATTTAGACGTGGCGGATCCAGAGAAAGTATTTAACGATTATAATGCCTATATTGATAACGGGACAAACATTCTCAACCATGGCAATGAATCAGAAGAGTGGAATAAAAATTCGATAGTTACAGCAAAAAAAGCGTTTAAAAATGCTGGTAAATACGATTTTAATCTTCCGTTATTGAGTCCCCTGAAGGGTAGGGGAGAACCGCAATTAAAAAATCCCTTTTTACAATTTCAGCTGGAATTTTTTGGATTGGGCAATGATATAGGTCCCTGCAAATTCCGCTGGATCGGAAATTCCTGTTCTGTTTTAAACTAGTCTAAGTATTTAGTGATAATGTTATTCAAATCATTAAGCTTTATATTTTCTTTAGTTGATTGGTTATTTTTTTCATCTTTGTCAGTATTTAAGTTAAAAAGATAGTCTAATTTCTGCTCAAGATTTTTAATCAGTTTCCACCTGTCAGAGGTTCGGATCGATCTCAAGAAAACAGCATACCGATAATCTGTTTCTGAAAATACATCGCGGAGTACTTTCTCTCCTTTTATTAAAGAAATAAGACTTTTTCCCTGAAGTTGCTGACTCATCTTGCTACTATTCAATAATCCGAGCAAATCCAAAATCGTCGGGGGAATATCGATACTTGAAACTTGACTGTCTATTTTTCTTGCCCTTATTGAGTAAGGTGAAGTAATAATCAACGGCACCTTAATCAGCTCATCATAGAGATTGTGACCATGATCAATCTGCCCATGATCATAAAGTTCTTCTCCGTGGTCGGAAGTTAAGACAAATACAGTTTTACCAATTAAACCCAGTTGCTTATATTCTCTGATAAATTTTGAGAATAATTCATCTGCCCGCTGGATTTTCTCATCATATAAATCCGTCAGAAATCTGACGTCGTCTTTGGTCAAATATATTTGACCTCTGGACAATCCTTCTTCTCTCAAGTCTTTCTGTTCATCTTTTGAACCGGTCAATTTGCCTTTATATTCAAAATCAACAAACCTCTTATCATAACCCCCGGGAGGTTCGTATTGCCCGTGAATATTGTACCCGTGAAGGAAAACAAATAACTTCTTATCTTTATTTTGTTTTATCCACTCAATTGCTTTTGGATATGTGTATTCAAATCCGGCAAAATCTTTGTCATCAATATAAACATCAAATCCTTTATCAAAACCGAATTGACGGTGGACTCCGGCGCCTCCGGTAAATCCCCCTGTTAAATACCCGTTCTCTTTAAAAACTTCTGCCAGTGTTTTAAGATTCGGTGAAACATGGCTTAAATTTGTAATCTCCTCTTCGCCGCTTGGCAAAACTGTATATTTGTTCGTGACTTTATGCTTTGAGGGATAAACTCCTGTAAACCAGCTCATGGAAGAGGGGAGTGTCCATGAAGAAACGCTTATGGTGTTAGTAAAAACAAATCCGCTTTTAGTAAATTTATCAATATTAGGTGTGGTATTTCTGACATAGCCCGAATAACTGGTATGATCCTCACGGAGGGTATCAAAAGAAACAAAAACCACGTTACAGTCTTTACAGGAATAATCTATTTTTTTGCCTGTCAAACGATTGGAGGTTGTACTAAAATATCCATATACTAGAATTATTAGTAAAATTGATATGAAAAAGTTTTTTATATTCATTATTATTGTAGTAACGACTATCTATCTTATCTATAACAGGAATCAATGTAAATATTTAGGCTGTATAGATTTTACCGGAATTAAAGAATATAAAATCAAGGATATTTATAGAGACGAAAAAAATCTTTACAGTGCTCTATATATTAGAAGTGATAATCTTCTCAGAGTCGAAATGAAATCGGATGCAAGTCGAGAAGAGTCCGATAGAAACATTGAGTCAAGAACGACAACCATCAAAAGTCAGTTTGAAAACAGCAGGTCTCCTTATCCCGGAGAAATTTCTGATGAAATTAAATGCGACGACAAGTTTAAACCAATATACCGTGACGGATATGTAATCGCTTACTTAAACTCCAGGTTGACTTACGGTGCTTGCAGTGAAGAAGGAAATGCTTATAGAAGTCTTTTAACATGGCAATACTGTGATAAGCAAAAAAAACTATACCAGTTGGAGTTTATTTACCCGAAGGATAAATTTCATGAAGACAGGCTAGAAATAACCTGTCTCGATTAGTTTTTTCCTCTGTTCTTCATCAATCCAAGTCGGGAAAGGTTCTGATTTTATCGAATTATACTTTGGCAATCTAAAAAGGTAATTATTCAACTTATTTTCAAGGTCATTACTAATATTCGTATTTTTTATTGACAAATCTATTTGTTCTTCAGGATCACTGGTTAAATCAAACAGCTCCTTTTCGTCACCATTTAATATTAATTTCCATTTCAGGGTTATTATAGTTTCAAGATTAGCCGTAACATGTTGTGCTAAGACAAATTTATTTTCTTTTGATGAAAACAGGTCTATCCCTGTTATTTTTTCCGGAGCTTCTATTCCCAATATTGATAATATCGTAGGCATAATATCTACGCTGCTGGCTAATTTTTCTACAATTTGAGATTTTGATTTGGGAATGTAAATAATTAAGGGTACCTGTATGCTCTCGTTATACAGATTTGCCGCATGGGAATGTCCTCCATGTTCAAAAAACTCCTCACCGTGATCGGCAGTTATCACCACAATAGTCTTATCAAGTAACTTATTATTTTCTAACTCATTAAAAAATTTCTTCAGCTCTAGATCCATCTCGTAAATAGAAGTAGCGTAAAGAGCATGAGTGTATTCCTTTTTAACTAAGAAATCAAGATTATTAAATGCGTCCCAATAAGGATCGAGTCTGGCAAGATAAGATTCTATCTCAACATTCCAAGTGGCTGCATATTTTGTATTATAGTCTCTGTAGATATTACAGTAATCATCGTTGAGGACTTTTAGATTTTTGAATCGATCGGGATACTGACTTAATAATTTGATGTAGGCTTTTTTGCACAAATCATTTCTAGTTACGTATATTAGCGGACCACCAGGATAAAATTTGTTTATGTTTTCTTTTTGCGGAATATAAGGTTCGTGAACACGATAGGTGTGAAGAAAGGCAAAAAATTTCCTATTCAAGAGATTATTTTTTTTCATATTGTCCATCCAATATCTTGGTTCATCTCCTTTATCCTTGTAAGAAAAACCTCTTTCAAATCCTCTATCCAGAGGTAAATGTGGATCATTTTTGGGACCGGAAAATAAAGTCGTGTATCCATTGGATGCAAGAATTTGCGGCAAAGTTTTTATATTACTATCCAGAACGCTGGTAAAAGGCACGGTCATGCCGTGTGAAATAGGATAAAGACCGGTAAATATGGAAAAATGACTATCCTGCGTTTTTGATGAAGGTGTATAAACATTTTTAAAAAGATACGATTTTCCGGCAAAGCTGCAAAGATTTGGCGCAGTATTTTTTTCATATCCGTAGCAGAGAAGACTTTTGGCTCGCAGATTATCCAGAGAAATTAAAATTACATTACAATCTTTGCAAAATCCATCTGCTAAAATCGGTCTTGCTAAAAAATCAAAATTAAATACAGATTTGACAAAATACCACTGCCACACCACAAACAAAGCGGTAAAAGAGATTGCAAATATTATTTTGTGTAAAGATTTAATTGAAAACATCAAGAGGTTTTCCTTGCACAAAATCCGGTATTTTGACTTTTAGTGCTTTCATCAGCGTGGGGTATTGATTGATCTGTTCAAACGGTTTATCCCCTAAATAGTTATTCTGTTTTATACCAGGTCCTGCCATGATAAATGGCGTCCACATGCCGGGAACTTCTTTGGCAACAATCGCCTGTTTATAGCCGGAAATAAGAGGGGTTGAAAATACTTTTAGATCAGCGGTCATTTCCTCGTTCCATCCGAAACCCGGGGAATTAGCAATTACCAAATCGCCGATTCTATCAGGATCAAGCTGCATGTATTCTTTTGCCTTTTCCCATTTAACTATTTCAACTAGAGGTTTTACTCCATTTTCGTCTTTCAGATCTGACAATGCTTTAATCACTCCGTCGCGTAAATCTTCATAATCTTTTCCGGAAGTCCGCTTATAATCTCCCTCAAGACTGTTAGGGTTGATATAAACATGAGCCATTTTAAGATATATAACTTTTGTGTTTTTCCAATCAATGATAGGCTCTCCAGTCTTAGGATCTATGGTAAATTTCAACCAGCCTTTTTGGGCAAACAGATTGTTTAAATTGACGCTTCTGTCCAGTGGCACTACTCCATGGTCAGAACTGAAAACTATATATGTATTTTTATCAGAAGTTTTTAATATCTCTCCCACAATTTCATCGAGCCTCAAGTACATGTCTTTTACCTCATTCCACAATTTCTCACGCTCCGAATCCGTTACTTCTTTGTATTTGCTACTTTTGGGATCAATGTAACCCATCCACCAGCGTGAAGTAAGCATTTGGTTAGGAGTATAGATATCATGAATGACAACATTTGGGTTAAATTGATTTATAACGCTTTTAACAGACTTCCGGTGCCATTCAAAAGACATATCTGCTTCATCTGTAAAAGTTTTCTTGTCATCAGGGTAAAAAACGAGCTGGGCGGGGAAGTTATCGGCAAAATCAACCATCGGTCCTATGGAATCAGTCATCTGTTTTGCGGCTTCCTCGGGAAAAGTGACTGTTTGGTTTAGATTATTGTATAAAAGCCGCAGTCTGAAAAATCCGTCGCGATCGAGCTTTATCACATGCACCTTAACTTCTGTTTTAATATCCATTTCCTTATCTTCAACCTTCCACTTGAACGTAATCGGCTGCCAGTCTCCCCATTCTCCCTGCTTTAAGTCGGCAATTGTTGTTTTTTTATCAAGGGAAAATAACACCTTATCGTAATTTTGCACTTTATCGTCTGTAGAATCATACAGTAAAGCATATACATCCCTACCCCAGCCGTTTAAAGGCACTTCCAGGGGCGGAGAATTGCTTTTTGGGGCATTAACCCAATCTTTTGCTTTTTGAGGATCTATATATTTGGTTAGCTCCGGTCCGAAATAAAATAATTTTACCGCCCTTCCCTGAAGAATTCTCTGCGCTAAATTTCCTTTTGTCTCAAAGTTTATGGCGTGAAAATCAGCACCCCAGCCGCCCCAGCGACCGCGAAGTACGACACCCTTATTAATTTCCGGTGGAGTAGAGCCGGGAATTGACAAAAGAGCTACTTTAAACCCTGCTTCCTCAAGTGTTTTCCAGATCGGTTCAATCTTTTTGGCTGTGGAACGGAAACCGCCGATAGCTACCTTATCCAGAGGTTTACCAAGAACATGCATCGGCCCGTCGTTGACTCCATGCACTTCCGGATAAGCGCCTGTCAAAAGGGTAGCAAAATTAGTCGGTGTGTGACTTGGAAAATTCGGGTATGAATAACCGTATGATCCTTTATCCATTAATTGCTTGATATTGGGAAGTTTGCCGTCTCTTGCCCACTGAAACATATTAAATAAGTCCGGTTCAGCCCGCACTCCATCCGGTATAAACCAGTAGAGTTTTAATTGTGTCTTGTTTGTTTGAATCTTAAAAAAGTAAGCTAATATTAATAAAATGCCAATTAAAATTAGAAGTTTTTTCATATTATGAGTTTATTAACTATTTTACCGAAACAATCGGATAATATAAGGCAACAGATTTGAAGGGAAGATATATATCTTGATTTGCTATAATTTGTTGGACCTCGCTGTAATAAAAGGAGTTGTCTATTTTTTTTGCTCTGATCTCTATCGTAACTAAAATATCTTTCATATCTGGGGCAAACGCAAGGTTTGATCTACTTGAAGGAAGGTCCATCTGAGCAGTCGTTATCTTTTTATCTAATATTTTTGCTATTACTATCCCGTAATCATCAACTATCTGATCTCCGATTTTCAATTCCTCTGCTACTTGAGGTTCCACCTGCCTTCCTTTTAGGACAATTGTAAGAGTTTTATATTCAAATTCAGGCGGTTTAGTGTCGATACTCGTCACTTGTGCAGAAATTTGAGCCTTGGTCAACTTAACATCTAAAAGTGCGCCTGAAACAAGAGGTTTGTTTTTATAGAGAAGTGTTCCCGAACGGTCTTTAATAGCTCTTATCTTTAAAACTAGACTTACAAATTGGCCGTTATAAAAACTTCCATAGCTGTTTTTATCCATTACGACAGCGTCAATTACGCCTAAAGGAGATACTTCTTTATCTCCAATATCAATCGAGTTTCCTATCCAGTAGGGAACCCAGTAGTAGTTGTAGGGGACATTAGGACCAAGTATATTCGGAGGCTTAACTAATACTACTGAAACATAAACATATTGTTGATTGCGGAATCTGTAGTAAAGGAAATAAAATGCCGAAAAGCTTAAAAGCAATAATACGGCTATGACAAAAATGTTTAAATTAGAATATTTTTTATAAGTTGATCTTAAATTCATATCATAAAGATTATAATTCTTTTCTAATTATCAATCCACACCTCAAACCATTTATTCAAACAAAGAAGCCGCCAAAGAATCTCTGCATTATTTGACCTATAAAAAAGGTGGTTGTCTATAAGTTTTTGAATATTAATATCTGATACAATTTTTAGTTTATTGAACCGCTTGTCAGATAACTCACGATTAATATAAACAGACAGTTTATTCCTGAACCACTCGTCAAGAGGTGGAAGAAAACCCTTTTTTCTCCGAAAGACTAAGTCCTTGGGCATATATTTTAAGGCAATCTTTTTTAAAATATATTTTGTTTGAAATCCTTTTAATTTAAGATTAAGCGGAATTTGTGCCGCGAGTTCTATAAACTCCTGATCGAGAAAGGGAGATCTCACTTCAAGAGAATTGGCCATGGAAGTAATATCTGTTTTGACCAATAAGTCATCAGGAAGATACACTCTTAGATCTTCAAGCATTTTTTTAATTATTGAGTTATTTATTTTATCTTCGTTTAAAACTGCAAGATATTTTGCGAAAGTGTCAAAATCTTTATAATGGGTAAAAAAATATAAATATTTGAGCAGGCCGATTATTAAATTTCTCGCCTGTTGTGGTTTGATAAACGAATAAACCTTCATCATCTGATACCAGGGGTAGCCTGCAAAACATTCATCTCCTCCTTCTCCGTTGAGAACAACGGTAAAATGTTTTCTACTTTCTTGCATAAGAAGCCAGGTAGGCAACATGGACGGATCGGCAAAAGGCTCTTCAAACTGATAAACGATTTTGGGAAGCAGCTCAATTATGTCTGGCCGGATAATTACTTCATGGTGGTGCGTATTAAAAATATTGGCAATCTTTTTGGCATAGGGAAGCTCATCATAGAATGGTTCATCAAAACCAGCAGAAACCGTAGTCATCCGTTTTTTAGAGATTGATGATGACAAGGCTGTAATTATCCCTGAATCAATTCCTCCGGAAAGATGTATTCCCAATGGCACGTCACTTCTTAACCGAAACTTCACCGATTCTATCAGCTTCTCTTCAATTACCTGTTTCCATTCATTTTCTGTCCAATCGTCCCTTTCATTAAAATCATATTTCCAGTATCGCTTGACGACAACATCTCTGTTTGGCCTCACCAGCAGATAATGTCCAGGAGGAAGCTTGTGTATATGTTTAAATCCGGTTTTCGGAGAAGGAAGATATCCCATCTTTAAAAAGAGATCTATGGCGATAGGATCAACCTCTTTAGGCACATTTGGATGATCTATAAAAGCTTTCAGTTCTGAAGCAAAGATAAAAAACTTATCGTTGTAATAATATTTAACCGGCTTTTTTCCAAGTCTATCACGGGCAATAAATAATTCTCTTTTTCTCCTATCCCAAATGGCAAAAGCAAACATGCCTCGCAGATATTTTAAACACTCAACTCCATAATCTTCGTAGAGATGAAGTAACACCTCCGAATCTGTTTGGGACTTAAACTTATGTCTTCCTTTCAACTTATCTTTAAGCTCTAAATAATTATAAATTTCTCCGTTAAAAACCAGGTATAACGATTTATCTTCATTGACAAGCGGTTGATACCCGGCAGAGGAGAGGTCCAGAATTGCTAGCCTTGTAGCTCCCAGCCAGACATTTCGATCAATGATATAACCTTCATCATCAGGACCACGATGGTACAACATGGAAAGGGTCTTTTTAATAAGAGGCAATTCTTCACTCTTATCAACATCTTTATTACCAAAAAATATTTTCCCGGCTATCCCGCACATAATTTATACCAAAATAAAAGCCGACAAGAGAAAAAATAAAGGGAACTGGCTCGTGTGAAAAAATGGATTAAGCATTGAAATACCGGTCAGCCCCATTAATCCATAAACGGCGGCTTTTTGAAAGTAAGTTCGGGAAGTATTTTGGTAATGTCTAAATATAGAGTAAAGAAAAATTATAAAAAAAATTAATCCGGGTATGCCTACCTCCGAAGCAATCTCAACAAAAGTATTATGAATTTTATAAAACGAATCCGGTTTTATTCTTTTCACAAAATCAGTAAAAGGTGACGTAAAATATACTTCGGCAGACCTGTTTAGCCCGACTCCGGTAATAGGATACTGAGAAATAAGATTAAGGCCTTCCTCAAGGAGTTTGACCCTAATTCCAACAGAACCGGTCTCTTCAAAAGCCTGAGGAAAGGTTGCCAGTCTGGTTTGAAAAAAAGGGAAGAGAAAAAGAATTAATCCGAAAGGTGCAGTTAAGAGTAACGCGACAATCTTACGAGTAACATATTTTTTTTGGTTATAAAGTGAAATAATCATCGGAACCAATAACATTCCAGTTATAATCCAGGCTGCTCGTGAATATGTAAAAAAAAGAATTAATAAAGAAGTAATTCCGATCAGATTAATATATTTATTTTTTAGAGGATAAAACCAAACGAATGGGATTACGGTAAGAAGAAAAGAGGCCAGAAAATTTGGGTGTCCAAAGGTACCGGTAAGACGAAACAGGCTTTCTTCCTCAATGGCCGTTATTCCCAACGGATTATCCACAGTTACTGATTCAGCAAGGAGTCCTAACGGCCTCTTTTGAAAGAACTGTAAGCTGCCCGTAATAATCTGAAAAAGCAGCATGGAAATAAGAAGGGGGGATAAATTGTTACTATTCTCTTTTGTAATATAGATTCTAACTAAATAATAGACTATCATCGTCTCTGTCAATCGTAAAACGCCATAAAATACGTTATTGTATGGATAAACTAAAAACGAAACTATATTCCAGAGAAAAAAAAGTAAAAGGACAAAATCTGAGACTTTCACCTTTTTTATTTTCCTGCTTAATGATAAAGGCAAAAGAATCAGTATGAGTATAGTAGTGGGTGACACCCAAAATCCCGCCCCTAAATTAAATTCTTTTGGCTCCATGATAAACCAGCTCGCTCCCACCCCAATTTCCGAAAAAAGAGAAAGTATAAGGGAGTAGACCAAAGATAGCCTGATGTTTTTGGAGGATAAATAGAAGAAAAAAGTAGAAATGATATATGCAGAAAAATAGACAGGTTTATTGGGAGAAATGATGCATACAAGATAAAAAATAACCAGTCCCAAAAAGAAGTAAATTTTGTTCAATTTACTGGGGAAATGCAGCAGCTTCAAGCTTTGTAATTCTTTTCTCATGATTGGCAAATTCCTGCGGAGTAGGGATATCTGCCTTAAGATCATTAATTTGACGTTTAACTTCCCTAAATTCTCCTCGTACTTCTTCCTTAAACCCTTTCATCTCTTCCCTAACTTCTCTTATATCTTCTTTAGTAGCTAAATGTTTCAAATCTTCTTTTGTGGCAACAGATTTAACTAATGTTCCCATGATTTGCGTAATCGCAGTTTCTATATCTTCTTTGAGTTCTTTACGTAAATTATCTAAATCTTTTTTGCCGATCATTGTTTTATCATTTTTCCACCAAAGTAAAGTTAAGTCAACTATGTCTAACTATATCAATAATTACTTATGCTTCTTTATCGCCAGTCTATAAATCTCCATCAACTTCTCATAATGCTTTTCTGGGCCGAAATTCCTTTCTACATATTCTCTGGCATTACTACCCATAGCCTTACATAATTTAAGATTAGACCAGAGTAAGTTGATTTTATTCGTCAGATCATCCATATTTTGAGGCTCAAACAAAAAACCATTATATCCGTGCTTAATAGTTTCAGGAATACCACCTATATTTGAAGCAATAACAGGTTTTCGACTCGCGAATGATTCTAATATTGATAAGCCAAAAACTTCATACCAAACAGAAGGTAAAATCGTAAATCGGCTCCCGGATATAATACGTCTTAATTCGTTATTATTCTTATATCCGTAATATCGGATATTTTTCTGATTATATGAAAGTTTTTTTAATTTTGCCTCATAATCCTCTTCACCTGTACCGACTATCCTTAGATTTATCTTGGGTAATCGTTTCATAGTCTCGATAAGATATTCAAGACCTTTTTCAGGCGAGAGACGGCCAAAATAAAGAATATAGTTTCCTTTTGAGTACTCAATCGCATATCTTGTATCTTCTACAAAATGAGGAAGATAGATAATCTTATTTGAATCAATATCGTATTCAACAAGCTTGTATTTTGTAAATAAACTTGGAGCTATAAAATAATCTACGTAATTCCTTTCCCAGCCTAAAATATAATATATATACTTCTCAACTACTTCTGCAAAACTATAAAGATAAGAACCCTTAACACATTTATGGAAAGCAGATTTGTGAAATTTATTCGGCTTGGTTATCTCACAAATACCTCCATCATGGAATAAATTATAATTAGGTGAAACTAAATGGTAATCTTCTACCGTTTGGACAATAGGAATATTACGGTTTTTCAAAGCGATTAAAATTGACGGTGTTAGGTGATGATAAATACTATGCAGATGAACAAGGTCAGGCTGGAAATAATCCAAAAGTTGATTGATTTTATTATATGCTGATAGTGAAAAAATATAATTAGGAAAAAGTCTGAAAAAATTATTTATATTAGTTTTGTCAAAAGAAAAATTCTCGACAAAGAACTTTGACCACTTTGTTTTATTATTTTTTTTATCTTCTGTGGAAAAAAATGCCACCTTATGATTATGTTTTTTTAGCAATTTCGACACTTCAAAAAAATAACGATCAGTTCCTCCGTGAATGTGATAAAATTTATTAATTTGGAGTATTTTCATTTATTTATATGAAGGTGGCAATTATTCATGATTCGTTAATGGAGTTTGGCGGAGCAGAACGTGTACTTCAAACCTTATTAAAAATTTTTCCTGATTCTGATGTATATACTTCATGTGCGAATTTTGATCTTGTACGTACATTTTTTCCGGCTTTTTCGTTATTAAAATTGCATTTATCTTGGGTTCAATATACACCCTTCAGATCACACAACTCACTCCTACAATCATTATCTCCATTAATATGGAAAAGATTTAACTTTTCAGGATACGATTTAATAATATCAAGTTCTTCATATCTATTATCCAATATTATAACCTGTAACCTTATACCGCACATTCAATATATTCATTGTCCTCCAAAAAACATCTTTAATCTGACTCCTTTAAGACCTTTACAAAAGTATTTCCCTTACACTAAATTCATCTCTTACTTTTATTACAAAGCAATTAATTCATCACCGTATATAATAGTTAATTCAAAATATATACAAGATAAGATGTACGAATTATTTAATATTCCATCCATGGTAATTTATCCCCCTGTAAAGGTCTTACCGTCCTTACCTATAAGAAAAGAAGGGAAATATTTTATAATAGTTTCACGTCTAGACAAGTGCAAAAACATTGAGTTAGCAATTAAAGCATGTAACGTTCTAAAGGCTCCTCTTAAAATAGTCGGACGTTCAGTTTATCAAAAATATGAACTTTTTTTAAGATCAATTGCAAACTCAAATGTTGAATTTTTAGGAATGAAATCAGATGAAGAAATCGCTAAATTATACGAATCAGCAATAGGATTTATATTTACAGCAAAAAATGAAGATTTCGGTATTGCTCCAGTTGAGGCCATGGCATATGGAGTACCGGTTATTGCGCATTATAGTGGGGGATTGAAAGAAGTTCTTCTTGAAGGGAAAACCGGTCTTTATTTCTATGAACATTCTATCCCATCATTAATTACAACTCTTAATAATTTCTCAAATAAAGCATTCAATCCTGCCGTTATTAATTCTTATGCCCAAAAATTTAACGAAAAAAAATTTATTAGAGAAATTAGAAACTATCTGAAAATTTTCATCTCACCTACCACTATTTCATAATCTGTAACTGGATTACCAACATATGCACCCAAGTAAGTTATTGGCCCCTTAATTGGAGTAAGATCATTTGCCAATGGAGTTTGACCTATAAAAACATAGCTTTTATTACCTTGGTCATCATACTTTATCAAAAATGCTTTTATTGATGCTCTATTGTTATTGTTAGAATCATAAAATAACTCTAATCGTATACTTTGTTTAACCCTTAGTTCAACTTCTTGAGGAGAAGAAATTTCGGCATCAGTTGTAGATCTATTCGTATTTACCCTATATAAAGAAATGTAATATTTACCACCATCATAATATAGTCTTATTCCACCTGCTGTTCTAAACTTTGTATCTTCATGGGTGGCATCAACATGCATACCAATTGATACTAACATTGCGATAGGATCTTGATCCCATCCCGAATTTTTTAAGTTTGATGGTGCTTTTAATACGTTAAACGACTCTTCCATTGCCCATGGTCCTTCAGGTTGTTGGGGATATCCACCATGTTCGATTGTTACATAAGCACGTTGATTACCCCCAGTTCTAGGCCTACCATTAACATCTGCATAAATTACAGCTCCGTCAAAACCATCAAATGTTGATAATCTTTCAACAATTGTATTCTTATTTATATCTGGTGATCTACTATAGTAATAACCTCCATATAATATTGAAACACCAGTCTGATTTATAGATTGACTAGGGATTGAAGCTATATTTACAGCTAAATATATAGGTTTTATTAAAAGCTCAGAATCCGGGGTAATTACAGGCATAGGCGTATCAGTTGGAGCAGGCGTTTCGGTTGGTGTAGGACTTGGAATTGCAAGACCTGAATCCAACCACTGTTGGCTTCTGGCATCAAAAACACTAGCTACCACATCTTCACCAGATTTGACCTGATCACTGGTAGTCCCTAAATAAGCAAATTCAGTACCGTTTTGAAAAACTACGTGAATATTTCCAACGCCACCAATATTTCTAAGATCCAAAGGCGTAAGAATTCTGTCAGCATCCTGCGGAACCGGTCCGTCACTAATCCATCTTCCGAAACTTTTTTCCTGTAACCCAGAGGCTGAATCCAGCAGTAAATTTAATTGACCAGTCGCACTATCCTTTGATACCCACAGTTGATTACCGTCTTTTGAAGCTAAAAGGAGTAAACTTCTAAAATTATCACCGCTTAGTCCATTACTGAAAAAGTATACTTGACCTTCCGGCACGCTTACCGCCGTTTGATCCAATAAATATTGCATGTTCTCCGCTAAAGAGCTTGCGGTATTTGGATCAATACCATATCTGCCAGTAACATTAAAAGATATATCTTGCATTTCTTTAAGGCTAAATCTATGGGCTTTTACAAAGAAGTCTTCTTCATGTCCGCTAGGATTACCAATTTCGTCTATTGCTTCAAAGATGCTTCTAGGATTATCCAAAAATCCGAAAAGGTTTTCCGCACTATAAATCGGCGGGGGAGGAGTCTCTGTTTTCGCCGGATTAACTTCCTCAGAAGGGGTAGCCGGCATTGGTGTAGCTGTCTGAGAATCAGGAGAGGGTGTATTACCATCGCCGGGAGAAGGTATTATTGGAGTTGAGGAACCTACAGCAGGTGCAGTGGTTCCGATCACAAAATCACATGCTAGTCCCAAACCCGTTAATACTGTAAAACCAATAGAAATTGTTTGTCTATTATTATAATGTCTTAACCACTTTTTTGTCCGAGGATCATCTGGTTTTAGTAAATATGAAAATGGACTTCTGCTCAGTAAAGGCGATTTTCTTCTCCGTAAAGTTTCTAATAATAAGTAAGATGCAGCCGCTACAGACCCAACAGAATTTAAACCCATGAGGAAATCTGTTAATATGCTTCCGTTTTCATTTTTCCCGGTTGCCGCATCATACATTGGCTGCATACCAGGACCGACAACGCCATTCTTAAAATCATCTACCACGGACTGGAAAGCTCTTACAGCTTCTGGTTTACGCTCATGGAGCTCCCGAAACGCTTGAACTGTTATATTAATAGTATGTTCATCAATTCCAATTGTTTCAAAACCGCTTCTTAAACGACCCACTGCATCCTCAAAAACCGCGTCGGGGATGCTTAATCTGTCAAATACTGTTACGCGGCCAGGATCGGGAATACCAGACTCTCTCTCAAATCCTTCATCATGTGGGGTGGAAAGCGTTGGAACCCCATTAACCATGGAACCAGGCCCTCTAGATGGGTTTGTTAAAACACCGCTTGGGACTACTCCTACTCGTTCTGCTATTACTCCTACCATAATATGATTGTATTATATAAGTTTATAGGTCATTTGCAAAATTCATCATATTTATAATGATAAATATGTGTTTTTTAAACTTTGATCTTATATTTTAATTTAGAATGTCACCAGGTCTGAAATATCCATGTTTGGTAAGTTCTGCTATAAGTTCACCTTGTAAAGGGATATTATCCGGAAAAATGGTCTGCCTTATAAAAGTTATCCACTTCTGCCCGGCAATCTTAGCGTCCGATCTTTGTCTTTTGTTTGCACCCGGACTATTATCAATTTGTATTTTAATTGCGTTATCATCTTCGAAACAGTAGTCTGGAGTAAGATTGATTTTTCTCAATTTGTACTCCCAGATGCCTTTTGCACCACCTTCAACTGCCGGTTTAAAATCCGTCCGTGAAAGAACAAAGAAAGCTTTGGGTCTTTGGGGTGTATATAATCCGATATTGAGAGAGGTACCGCTTCCAGACAAAAAATAGACAGTATCCTCAGAATAACCGACGGACAACGTTTCAACTGTTATGGGGTTTGAAAAACCGGTGTAGAAATGTTTCTTGCCATAATTTCTCATTGCCTTTTCGTGATATTTTACTACTTGCCTGTATTCTTCTGTTATTGTCTTTTTTAATCCTTTTTCTTCTTTACCTTCAGAAGTTTCATAACCTTCTATATCTCTCAGTATTGCATCATTAAAGCTGTCGATCACTTTTTTAAATCCGGGGTTTTGCAGGACATAACTTCTTGCCTGGTATAATTCTCCAACTGAATTAATAGATGACCACTCAAGGTCATGCAAATATTCCTCTGATATTGCCTCAATCCTGCCTCTCCACGTATTTCTTATACGTCTGCGAATAAAATTATCAGAGATCAAATAACTGTCTTTCTCGGTTGTCGTACCCATCCTTTCTTTGTAGGCAGTAAAAGCTCTGCGTTCAAGCATCGACCTAAACTCATCATAGGCATATAAAAGAAGCCTTTCATGTGATGTCTGTTCATCATTATCCTGATGAACTCTTTCAATAACGCTATCTTCATAAGAATTTGGACTAATGGCTAAACTATCCACTTCGTCGCTTAAAGTGTTTCTTTTTATAACAATCGGTATATCTTTCAGTCCCAGCCTGCCGCCGGTTTTATAGACAATCCATTCCACCTCCCCAGGATGACCTGCCCTTCTGGTACGTTCCATAAGCTGGCGAAGCATGGCTTTATTTTTAAATGAGCCCCACAAAACAAGAATCAAACCGCCGACTCTATCAGCTTTCTCCGTTGTTTTGACATCTATCATTCTTCCTAACCGGGGATTACTAAACGTAAGATGTTTAACATCTCCGGCTTGAGCGACCACTTCTTCTTCATGCTCCAGAGAATCCTGAGAGGTAACCATTTTAACTTGGTAAGAACCTTGCGGATCAATTGTTTTTAAATATTTTTGCAACTCCATAAGTTCCAGATCATTCTCACAAATTATCTCAACCGGTCTGCCTTTTGCTCTGGCTTGTTCAAATATATGAGCTAATCTAGCCTTAGCTTTCCGATATTTACCGTGTACCCTTAAATCAGGTATCGGAGCCTTTTCTCCAATCCAGCGTCCAATCTGTAAAACATCTCTGCCGGTAAATTCATTTATTTCATCTCTTATATGTGCCAATGTTCCCGACACCAAAGATACGTGATAATTACCAT
Source organism: Candidatus Gottesmanbacteria bacterium RIFCSPLOWO2_01_FULL_39_12b (assembly GCA_001780955.1). Taxonomy (GTDB): domain Bacteria; phylum Patescibacteriota; class Microgenomatia; order 2-02-FULL-39-11; family 2-02-FULL-39-11; genus 01-FULL-39-12b. The sequence goes on from MFJR01000007.1 coordinate 398,035, forward strand.
ACCTCTTTTGTAAAAACATCTGAAACCCGGTTTCATCAGACACAGTATCCGGACGGGATCTGAAACTACATGTCCTTTCTTTGACATCAACTGCAATATCTAATAAACCTCGATACTGATGGGTTGGCAACGGATGTCCTGTTTCCGGATCGATAATGACTACACCCTCTTTTATCCTTCTATAGCTTTGCCCTGAAATAAGCTGTTGGGCTGAAAGCCACGCACGGTCGTAATGGTAAGTAGGGTCATAAGCAGGTTTAACCTCATCACCTTCCACCGGATATTCATCCTTAATTTCTCCAATGTGTGAACTGTATTGTTTGACCAGTTTAGCAACATCTCTAACATTAAAATACACTCTTTTTCCTTTACCTTCCTTTACTCTACCTACTTCCAGTTTGTATTTTTCCATAATTCTTGCAAATTCGTCTCTTATCCTGCCTGTTAAGGCAAACATGTGTTCGTTTTGTAATGTCCCATCCTGTCTCACCATCCTAAGTCTTTTTTTTAACCTTTCTTCGTATTCTGCTTCAGTATTACTCTCATCCCGATCGTTGATGAAGTCTAAATCATTTCTTTCATCCAAACCTATTTTCCGCTCTTCTTGCATAGCTTGACACACCTCATCTACGACACACATGGTAATCCAGGAAGGAAGATAGGTTGCCAAAGGATGATAATCGGTATCCTCCAACTCATAAGTGCTTCCGCGAGTCAGAGGTAAATCTCCTTCGTCACCGACAAGGCTTACCTTTCTTTCACCCCAGACTTTTTCCGCGTCATCTGTCATCGAGCAAAAGACAAAACCCTTGTCATCGGAAACGATAATGTCTGCCGGTTTTTTGGAGTCATCTGTTTCGAGATTATATTCTCTGCGGTTGTTAAATCTAGAATAATTAACTCTAGTTACCAAATCCTCTATTTTTTCTTGAATTTTGCTTTTGAATTCCTGTTTTTCCTGGTCTGACAAAGAAGAGGTAAAGTCGATGACATCTCTAACGAAAAGCAGCTCACGAATTCTTTTTTTTTCTTCATCCAAACTTTTCTCTTTTTCGATCGTTCCAACATTCAAATCCAAAATCCCGGTCAATTTTTTCAAGTTAGCCGTGTCTCTTTTTATAGCTTGGGGATCGCGGACCATGAGATGAATTTGCTCGCCGGTCAGAAGTATTCTTGCGGCTACGGCCATAGGAATGACAAGGTTACTTTTACCCTGACCGCTTGGAAGTTCACAGGAATGCATGGTTTCAATCACTAAAGCGGCTTCAATCTGTTCCATTTGAATCCCGACAGACCTTTCAGGGCTTAACTTACCCTCTGCTTTTAATCTTTGTGAATAGGCTATTCCCTCAGCGCCTCTAATGGATAATTCGCACAAAGCGGCAAGATAGGCATTTGTTTGGACGAAGGCTCCTTTTGATTTAGTTTTTTTAAATTCGACAACGCTTTGGGTTAATTTACCCTTGAATTCTGAAATTGCTGCATCTATTGTCTTTTGATTTCGAAACTCAAATATTCTGCCAGATTCATCAATTTCGTCCTTGTAATCATCTTTTATTCCTGCACCCACAAGTATATTATTTTTCCTTGCTAGAATCATTCCAGCTACGGCTTTTCTCTCCCTTTCTTTACCCACTAACCCAAGATATTCTTGAAAGGGTTCCTCTTGTAATACCCTGCCGCTTAATTTTTCCACTGTACTACTCATAGACCTATAGTATATATAAAATGGGATGAGAAGTCAAAGAGAGTGTATTAAATGAGAGACTAGTACTTTAATATTGCTATCCTATAGTTTTATCAAGAGTGAAGTAGAAAAGGTTCTTTTATATCTTTACCCATAAGTTTTTTAACTATTGCAGACACATTCAGTTCATCAGGAAATACACCTATTATTTCAAGGCTAATCGGTTTTCCCGTCCTGTCTTTTACGATTACATCGTTCCTATCCGGATCATCCACCTCGCAACTTTCATGGGCTGTTTTCGGATCTCCCCACCAAATGTTGAGTGTATTTCCAATTGGGTCAAGATACATTTTTACTTTGGCCATAGCTTTTCTCCTTTTCTTTTAGCTTTTGTTGTTTGATAAACCGTAACTACAAAACCGTGGTCATTTAAATATTTTACCAGGACTATAAGTGTTTCTCTTTCAAAATTCTTAAAAAACAATCTGATATATTTGTCTCTAACACTTAAGTTTACTTCATCGGGATTTTGTAATGTTCGAATAACGTCTTGAAATTCGAATTTTAATTCTCTGTGTTTATCTGTTTTAATCTTCTGCCAGTAACTTTTTGTTGTCCTTACTTTCTTGCCAAAAACATCTTCAACCTCAAATAGAATGTTCTCGGGAAGTATATCTGTAACCACTTTTTAATAGTATCATATACTTTTGTCTGACTCAATCTTATATCCTATAGTCTTTCAACCATGTTTAGTCTTTTTCTACTCTAAGACTACTACAATATATTTATGCTTGTCAATATATCAGCCTCAATTTGCTTCTGTTATTGAATTAATCGGATAGTATAGCGAGACCTCTTTAAATGGCAAATAGATATACTCGTTGGTTTTCACCTTATTGGTGACGGCAAAATAATTGATACCGGATATGTTTTGAGCGGTGATTTCAACCGTAGCTTCTAAATCTTTTTTTCTGGTGTCATAAGAAATTCTGGCCACACCCGCCCAATCTGACTTGACTTCGGCTGGGGTAACCTTTTTGTCCAGGACTTTAGCAATAGAAGTCCCTTTGCTGTTCTCTATAGTACTGCCGACTTTCAAATCTTCGGCTATCCACGGCTCAATTTCTCGGCCTTTGACGGTAATAACCATTTTTTTCGATTCGAATTTCGGCAAATCCCGTCCTATATAAATAACTAAACCTTTAACTTGAGTCTTGGTAAGTCTTAACTCAATTTCTGCATTGGTTAAAATCGGTTTATTTTTATACAAATAAACACCATTTTTGTCTTTATTGACCTGAAACTTCAGAGTAACGTAAACATACTGACCGCTAAGGGGACCTTCATAAACTTCTTTATCCAAAACTATTGAACTGACAGTTCCTAAAGGGGTAACTTCGCGGTCTCCAACATCAATGGAATTGCTTATCCAGTAGGGTACCCAGTTATACGGGGCATTAGGCTGTGAATTCTCAGGCTTAAGAAGGGAAACGATCACATATAAGTCTGACTCACTCCTTTTCTGAGTAAAAAAATAAAAAGCCACAGACCCCGCAAATAGGATAAAAATTGACAGAATAACGATATTAACCGGAAATCTCTTTTTTATCATATCTTAAGAATATTATAATACTTTCGCCTCTCTACTTTCCAGTTGTGAAGGTTGAAATACTTTAGCGAGTTAATTGTGAGTTTCTTTCTTAGCCTCACGCTTTTCCATAGATCTATGACCGCTTTGGTAAAATCCTCAGAAGTATTATTTTTCAAGTAATATATAGAGCTGCTGTCAAAGTATTTAACAAGAGACTTTGTCTTTGAAGCAATCACGGGAATCTTCATTTGTATAAACTCGAGAAGCTTAACGGGAAAAATACTCTCTGTAAAAACTCCGTTTTGGGCCAAAACTATCCCCACATCTGTCTTTCTTAATTGATCGGCTATTTTTTCTAAAGGAAGTGGAGAAAGAAATTGGATATAATTCTTTAATTTTGTCCGCCATCCGCCAGCTGGCGGAGCGGATTGAATTTTAATCTTTAAATTCTTAAAATATTCTCCTTCATTCTCTAATTTGGGTATGATAATAAACCGGATATGGGGTATCTTTTTTATAAGATCTGGCATCGCCTCAACTGCGACATCAAGGCCGAACCTCTTCTCGACTGTTCCCATGTAAAGAAGTGTGAACTGTTGTGGGTTGTGGGTTGTGGGTTGCCTCCCTGCCGGCGAGGCAGGTGGGTTAAAAATCTTTGGATCGGGGCAGTTTAGAATGACTGATATTTTATCGGCCTCTATTTTATGTCTTGAAAGAAATATTTTTTTAAATTCCTCGTTTGCTGTTAAAATATGATCGGCAAACTTTAAACTTAACCCTTCTAACCATTTTAACCATTTAACCATTAAACTATTTTCGGGTGTGTGGTATTTAGACATATAAAGCTCGGGCATGGGATCATGCATATCCAAAATAATTTTTGCACCAAAGATTTTTGGTAAGACTCCGGAAAAGACCAGAAATTCCGGCATATTATGTACATGGATAACTTTGTATCGTTTAAAAAAATAAATAAGACTCAAAAATAAAGTAGAGTATATTAAAAATATGATGTACTCAAAAATATTCCACATTTTCCCATACCGCCTTCGGGGCAGGGGATAGTAAAACAGTTTTATGTTTGACTCTTTCGGATGGTAATTTTCCTTTAAACACAAAATGTCGACAATTATATTCTTTTCCGCCAAAGCTTCCGCATATCTTCTGACCCGCGCGTCACGGGAATAGTGGGAATAGACAACCATCGTTATTTTCATATTACCTTCTTATATATATCCATTAATTTATCATAATGATCTTTGGATCCGAAATTTTTCGCCACAAATTCCCTTGCATTCTTTCCTAATTTGCTGCAAAGTATCGGTTTATTCCAGAGTTTCAAGATCTTCTCCCTGCAGTCTTCGGTATCACCCGGACGAAATAATAAACCGGTCTGATCATCTCTCACTATCTCCGGAATTCCGCCAATATCGCTTACCACCATAGGCTTCCCGCAGGCGTTTGCCTCTAGTATTGATATCGGAGAAACATCATACCAAAGGGAAGGAAGAACTGTAAATCTGGCATTTCGAATAAGACTCTTTAACTCTTTTCCGTCTTTAAATCCTATAAATCTGATATTCTGCCGTCTCAATTTTTCAATCTTGTTCTTCAATGCTTGCTCTTCATTACCACGTCCGGCAATCAATAGTTTTAACTTAGGAAGCCGACTCATTACATCTATCAGAAAACTTAAACCTTTTTCAGCGGAAAGCCGGCCAAAATATAAAATATAATCTCCATTTCCGTAAGAAGGTGTGTACGCGTTTGCATCTACAAAGTAGGTAAGATGGGTAATTTTTTTTGGATCAATTCCGAATTCAACAAGTTTGTCTCTCATAAAAAGACTGGGAGCGATAAAAAGATCAACCAGGTTTCTTTCCCAACACACAAAATATTGAAAGTATTTCTCCAGAACTTCCAAAAAACTGGCAAGGTAAGAATCCTTTACGCATTTATGAGATATTGCCTTATAGAATTTGTCGGGTTTGGTAATTTCGCAGATTTCTCCGTTATGAAAAAGACTTCTATTGGGAGCAATCAGATGATAGTCATGTATTGTTTGGACAATGGGAATGCGTCTTCTCTTTAACTCAAGTATGACTGAGGCGGACAGGTGGTGATAAATACTGTGCAGGTGGGAAATATCTGGCGAATAATCATCTAATAATTTTATCATTTTCTTTTTTGCTTCAATTGAGTAAAACAATCCGGTTATGGTTCCAATCGGATCATTAACAGCGAAATATTTATCCCATTCTGTTTTTTTATTCTCAGGTTGATAGGTCGAAAAATAGGCAACGCGGTGTTTGTGGTTAGCTAATAGTCTGGAAACTTCAATGAAATATCTTGCTGCTCCACCGCTTACAAAAAAAAACTTGTTTACCTGCAGGATATTCATACTAGTTTATTATATAGCGCCATTATCTTTTCATAATGCTCTTGCCAACCATATTTTTTTTCAACTGATTCCCTTCCATTCTTCCCCATATTCTTGATTAACACCGGATTACTCCATAACTTCAGGATTTTCTCTTTGCAGTCATCGGTATTTCCCGGGTCAAAAAGAAATCCGTTAATTCCATCTTTTATTATTTCAGGAATTGCACCGATTTTGGAAGCAAGAACCGTCCTCCCGGATGCAAAAGACTCAAGTATAGACATCCCAAAAACCTCATACCAAAGCGAGGGAAGTATCGTAAACTGACAGTTACGGATAAGGTCTCTAAGTTCTATTCCGTCTTTGAAACCTAAGAATTTAATGTTAGTTAAGTTTAACTTTTCGACTTTCTTTTTTAAATTTTCCTCTTCATCACCGCGACCGACTATCAGAAGCTTTATCTTAGGGAGTTGTGACATCACCATAATCAGAAAACTTAAACCCTTTTCCTCAGATAATCTTCCGAAGTAGAGAATATAGTCTCCACCTCCAGAGTTAGGCTGATAATCAGTATGGTCTATAAAATGGGGCAAATTTATTATCTTTTCCGCTTCAACTCCATATTCAATCAGCTTATTTTTCATAAAATAACTGGGAGCGATAAAGAGATCAACCAGATTTCTTTCCCAGCCTAAATAGTATTGAAAGTATTTACCGATAACCTCCATAAAAGTATATAAATACGAATTGTTTCTGCACTTATGTACTACTCCCTTATAAAATAAATTCTGTTTGGTTATCTCGCAGATTTTTCCGTTATGAAAGAGGTTGTAGTTGAGAGAGATGAGGTGGTAGTCGTGAACGGTCTGAATAACAGGGATGTTTCTTTTTTTGAGTTCCAGAAGAAGAGAGGGAGAAAGTTGATGGTAAATAGTATGAAGATGGGCAATATCAGCAGGAAATTCATCTAATAGCTTTGACAATTTATGATTGACTTCATATGAATAAAACAGGCGGTCAAGTGTCCTGTGAGAGAAAGGGCTAGCAAAATATTTTGACCAATTGCTTTTATTATTTTTTTCATCAAGCATGGAAAAGAATCCCACTTTGTGACCTTTGTGGGCTAATAGTTTAGACACCTCAAAGAAATAGCGGGAGGAACCGCCCCTTAAATAAAAGAATTTATTTAGCTGTAATATACGCATATAAATTAAGCCGTAACAAGCATTGCCGCGTAGAGAAAGAATAATCTCAACAGAGGTTTTGGGAAAGTAGGCATAAACATACTTGCAAATAAAAACAGAATAATTCCTGAAGCTGACATGACGATTACGGTTGAATTCTTTTTATTTATTTTGCTTATATATTCTCTCCAAAGAGAATATAAAAAGATCATAAAAATTATTAAGGCGGGTATTCCCAGACTGGTAACAATCTGGAAAAATAAATTATGGATGTCGCTTATTTTTGACGGGCGGATATTATAAAACAAATCTGTCTGAGGAAAGTAAGGGGCGATCTCAATGTATCGGTTTATACCAACCCCAAATAATGGAGACTTGACTATCATCGGTATTGCTTCTTCTATGGCTTTGATCCTCGCGTCTAAACTATTACCGGGTTCCAGAACAGCAGTCACAGTCGAAAGACGAAATGAGATTTGAGGCCATAAAAGACTTAAGATTAAAACAAACAGAAAAACGCCTGATATAAAATACCTTGTTTTGCGAAAAAGCAGTTTTTTAAAGTTTCTAATCAAAACCAAAACAAATAAGATTATGGTCAAACCGAGGGCGACCCGGCTGTAAGTAACTAATATTGTAAACGTTAGAAGAGCCAGTATTAGAAGGTATAGATATGGTTTTTTCTTTAAACTGGTGCTTTCGTAACTTATTAAAATAACCGGAAGCAGCGTGACAAGCAAAATTCCTAAATTATTGGGGTGACTCGTGGTGCCGGAAGCTCTAAAAAGTGATATATTTTCTCCTGAAACAATCCCAAACGGATCTGAATAAACATATTCTTCGGCAAAAATTCCGACCGGATGCTGCAGTACAAACTGAAGAATTGCCAACGTCGATTCATAGGTAAGAATTAAGATAAAGATCCACATAATGTAGGGTATTATTTTTTTCTCCAAAAGCATCAGACGGGCTAAGAAATAAAATAAAATCATTACTGTTAATTGAACTACGCCATATAGAGAAACAAAGTAGGTATTTTTAAATACGAGACCAACGAGAGCGTATATATAAAAAATGACGAGAAATAAATCAGGTTTTTTTATCACAAATGGAGAAGGTTTAATTAATAATAAAAGACTTAGTAGGACGGTGCTTATCGTAAATGGAATTAATCCATAGGCTGACGAGTAACCGGATTCTTGCGATATCATTTGACTACGACTTGGACCTACCGAATAAGGAATCGATGCGATACAGATAAGGAAAATGGCTTGATATATGTTTTTAACTTGAAGATAGAAAAATAATCCGGCTAATATAAAGCTTAAAAAATAAAGATACCAGTTTACAGACAACATTAAACCGCAGAATAGAATCAGCAAACCCACAATAAAGTATTTGTTTTTTTCCATAGGGTATACTTCTACTCAAATCCTCTCAGTGAAACTGTAGACTGAAAGTCTATCGATGAATAACTATCGGGTAGGGGAGTCGTCTGACCGCCTATACTTTGAGACAACTTAAAGCTGACAAAAACATATTTGGGGTTTATTGGCGGGGTAGGACAGACAAGCCGTAAATTGCAGTTTGAGACAATTACTTTACTACTGGTTAACGGTAAACTGACATCAGGCGACCCGTCGGGAAAGCCGCTGCTGATAGAAGCCATCTGTGATGAAGAACAATCAAAGGTGGTATTTAATCCATCGGGGTTTAAAATCGTCAGGGTTTTTGCCGAAGGCTGGTTACAGGTTGTGGAACCTACGATATCAACCGCAGCCCGCAACATTGATTCAATTACGGCAAGGGCATAATCCCCGTTTTGCTTCACTTCTTTACCCAGCTCACTTTTAGACTGAGATTTTACGTTTAAAATAAACATCTGGGTTGTAATCATACCGATAATACCCATGAGGGTTACAACGACAAGAAGTTCGATCAGGGAAAAACCCCTGTTAAGGTCCAACCTTAACAATTTTGATTGTAAGTTATTTTTTATTTCATCTCCAATCTGTAATACAGGATGATAAAGTCAATTCCGGAACGGGTGTAATATTAATTGCCCCCGCTGACCAATTGACGGTTGATATTGCTTTATAAATTGTTGGCCAGGGCGTAATAGGAATCTGCGGTTCTGGACAATCAGCGCTATTGACTTCGATTGTTAAAGATTGACCGTAAACTCCGGTTGGCGTAATAGCTACGGGGATCAGCTGATCATTGATAAAGCAAGTATAAAGACAGAGACTCAATCCATCTATTCCCACACTATCACGAATCACTTTAGCCCTCTCAAGCTGAGATTGGGCAAGTTTAGTCGCAAGACTCTTATTTTGCGAAAAAGTTACGTTACGGATGGCATATAATTGCAACACTATCACACCGGTTAAAAAAAGAATAATAAGGGTCAAGGCCAGTAAAATTTCTAAAATAGTCTGACCACTTGAAAAAGTTTTCATGGACAAGTTTCGTTTATGGTTCCGTTGTCAGAAATGCTACCTGAGGTATCGATACTAACCTTATAATAACTATTTACCATATTTTTATCCGAAAGACAGATCGTCCCACCACGATCTGCACTTGGAGGTGATCTGCGGAAAAGTAATTTGCTAGAAGCCGGGGTCAGATACGGAGCAAGAGTAATTTCAGGAGATATCCCGAAGTCTTTTGAGGAAAAAGAAATGGCTTCACACTGACCATACTGAATGCGATTAGAAAAATCTACATACCAGCCGGTCAAATTACTCGAAGTGAGAGAACAGTTACACGCGGAAGGCGAACAGTCAATTTCACCGCTAAACGAACGGCTTTGCACATCGCGTAAAATATTTTTCATTGTCTGTCCGGAGGAAATCAAGTTCTGTCTCTGACTAAGCTTGGCATAGCCAGCGTAAGATAAACCCAATAAAATTGAAACAACAGAGATAGAGATAAGAAGCTCAATAAGGGTGAAACCGGCTTTCTTCATGGGTTACTCACCTTATAATTACAATTGCCAGTACAGATATTTGCTCCTCCACACAGATCAGCCGAATCAGTAGACCCACCGTTTTCCAGATGGGCGCAAAGTGTATAGGTGAGATTACCGGTTTGATTATAACAGTAGCGATAATCAGCTGATTTGGGATCTACCGGATATGTGTTGATATAAGGCGTTGGTACTGCCGGTGCGCAGGTATTCTGCGGTGTAGGATAAAACCCGTTCTCAGATTTATATATTTCTAACGCCGATCTGATTTGTTCAAGATCTGATTTTCTAAGAGCATCCCTACCGCTTCTGGTAATCGCCTGAAAACCGGTAAAACCGATCGTAGAAAGAAGTCCGATAATGGTCGCCGAAACAAGGATTTCTATGAGAGTGAATCCTTGTCTCATTTTTGTCTTCATTGTAAATTCGATACACAAAAGGCAGTTACATTTTCAGTCTCTAAACTGGCGCAAAGAGTATAAGATGTGGAATTACAACTGGAACAGGTATAAGAAGTTGTTCCGCGAGGATCACTGGGTAAGTTAGGCAAGATAGCTATCGAAGGTGAACTACAAATGATCCCTCCGGAATAAAAACCTACAGGTATAGGATAAATATTTCCGCAAACGCTATAATATTGCTCTAAAGCCGATTGTACGTCTTTGAGATCGCTTTTTCTCTTAGAATCTCTGCTTTTTTTTTGGGCGGTGGAATAGGAGGATATTCCTAAAGTTATCATAATGGCAATAATAGAAATAACTACTAATAACTCCAAGAGGCTAAACCCCTTATTATGTTGTAAATTTTTCTTCATGGTTCATGTATAGTATAACTTACTCCAGAAGTTGAAGAACAAAAAGACGCTACAGGTGAATCTCTATCCGGATCTGCCGCATTCTCAAGACAGGCGGTCAGGGTATATTTTGTAATATCAGAATCCCTGGTATATAAATATGTCGTAGGAGTTGGACCGGTACTTGCCGGGTCACAGGGAATTTTTCGGATATATATATTATCTCCGGCTGTTCCTGGACAAGCTCCTAAAGAAGACCAGCATTTATTGCATACCGAAAGATAGGTAGGGGCAGGATAAGCTGGGGTGGCTTGATCCAGTTTATATAACTCGAGTGTTTTTTGTATTTGAGATAAATCACCCTTACGAGCGTTATCTCTGGCTCTTTGACGGGCGAGGTTAAAATTAGGAAAGAGAATCACAATTACCAGTGTTATAATCGCAATTACCACCAACAATTCAATGAGACTGAAACCCCTATCGGTTTGCAGATATTTTTTCATGGTGTAGTATTTGGACTGGATATACCGTAATTATATCCCGACTTTCCCCCGCAACTTACAGGAATTGAAAGCACTCCAGGACCAGTATCATTTGTGTTCTCCAATTTGGCATAAATTTTGTAGTAACCTCCGTCATCCGATTGATAGCAATACGGATTATCGCTTGCGGTTGCTTCGGATGGTAACTTTTGCATATAAACCACGCCAGTAATGCTAGGATTTACTAAAGGCTGTCCCCAATTTATCTGTCCCGGAGTCGGATACATTCTCATATCATTATAATAGACCTCGATAGACTTTACGACAGACTGAAGATCCTGTTTCCTCTTGGAATCTTTCCCTTTAATTATCGAGTTAGAAAAATTACTCCACATGATACTTGCCATGATGGCAAGAATTACCATGACCACCATCAGTTCTACCAAGGTAAAACCAGAATTGTCCCTTAATTTCATAATCCAATAAGTTCTTTAAAAACCAACCAGAGATTACTCCCGAAAAAAAGTGAAGTAAGAGTTGCCATGACTAAAAAAGGACCAAACGGAATTTTACTTTTCATCGTTTTTTTCCTTCTGAGTATCAGTATTATGGAAAAAGCAGCTCCTGTCAAGAATGCCAGATAAAAGGCAACTAAGCTTTCTGGAAAGCCCAAAATAAAACCCATTAAAAAGGCGTATTTTACATCTCCAAGTCCCATTCCCTTCCCCCTTGTACCAAGAACCAGAGATAAAAAGATGCCAGACATTATTAATCCCCATAAAAAATGGTCCCGTAAAATATTTCTGTCTGTCAGAAATATATAAACTAATGTGCTGCCTGTTAAACCGACGATGATAGAATCCGGAATTATTCCGTCTTTTAAGTCTACAAAAAAAATTACTATTAAACCTGAGATAATGACAAAAAGATAAATTAAACTGTTAATATTTAAATACTGGTATCTATGGATCAAAAACGCATATACACCAAGATATAACAGCGCGTTTATGGACTCCACCAGCGGATTTTGCCACGATATTTTTGCTCTACAATATCGGCACTTTTTATTTAATATAAGAAACGATAAAATAGGAATCAAATCAAAAAGACCCAATTGATGTTTGCAAGAATCACAATGAGATCTTCCGGACCAAATCTGTTCACCTCGTGGTAATCTGTCAATTACCACATTAAGAAATGACCCTATGGTCAAACCCAGCAATAGAATAATAAACAAAGTTAGAGTCATCAGTTAATTTTTAAACAATATTATAGCCCTGTCATCAGAATAAACTTCTTTCCAGACTCCTTTCATGGTTATAACATTTTCAAGCATTTCATTTCTAGGAAGTAACATCCATCCAATCTGATATTTTGTTAAGATATCTTCCCACTCAGGAGATAAAGACGTTACTTTCTGATAGTCATGTAGTACGTCAAGGTCAGGAAAACGCCCATGCATAAAAACAGGATAATCTCTTAATACCCAAACTAAATATGCCCCCCAAGTATAAGTATTAAACATGTTTCCCTTAGGTTTTTCTTTTTTTATATATTCTATCGCCCCGCAGGGATATTTGAGAGTCTCACAGTAAATACTTTCTGATTTACTGTTTTTAAGAATTGTCTGAAAATTACCGGGTATTTTAGTCAGAATAACTACTATCATGATACAAATAACAGTTAAGTTAAGATAGGGGATAAGTATGCTAAATTTCTTCGCCATTTTATCAATTTCCATTTTTCCCAGAAATTCTTTGCTGTAAACAAGCGAAAGGATAATAAATAGCATAAAAAAAACAGGCACATTGCGTCTCAGAAGAGTAGAGAAATAGATTATTCCTAAAAGCAAAAGAAAATTTCTGAGATGATTCTTGTCATATAGAGGCAAATCAATAAATAAAAGCACAGAGTATATTAACCCCATGAAAAAAAGTATGCCTGAGACATTCGCATAAGCCGGAGGAAGATATTCGCCAATTATCAGTCTCGCTTCTCCATAATTAGACAGTTTTGTAGCCAAATTTAAAGGCAACATTAAAGTTAAGTTATCTTTCAGAGAATTTATCCCATTTTGTCCAGAAGGCTTTATCGTTGAGAAAGCAACCGATAAACCAAAAATGAAGGTAAATACCAAAATTTTCTTTGCTGTAATCCGACGTTTATTAATAATCAAAAAATAAAATATTTCGGTTAATAAAAAGAGGAAAATCAAAGTTATTCCCAATAGATAAGCCGGATGGGCATTAGCCCAAATTAATATCAAAAGCGGAATCGGTAATAAATAGATTATTTTAATTTTTTTAGAAAACTCAAATAATAATAAAAGTAGAAGACTGAAAAAAACCAGGCTTGAATTTTGCGGACGGGCCCCAACCGCCAAGACATTTGCTGATCCCAACACGGCCCAAGAGGCAATCATAAATTTCAGGATTTTATCTCCCCTTATAAAAACTAGGGGGAGAAAAAAGGCTAAGGTCGTAAAAAGGGAAGAGATAAGAGCCAAATGCAGTAAAGAGAGTTTTGTGTAGATCAGGAAATAGGCAACTTCAACTAACCATTCGGTAGCGATAGGTTCTGTTCCGGAAAAGGAGTGAGAAAATGCGTCTTTTGTCAGTAATTTTCCCCGAAGCATGACCTCTTCCCCGTAGCGCAAGTGCCAGCCAAAATCAGGATCGGAAACAAGGACAAAACTAAAACTGGCTATGTAAACCGCGAGAACGAGGTAAAAAAGTATTGAAAAAGTCCTGGAGTTTGTAAGTCTTGTGACCACTATAATAATAATCTAAACTATACTATAACCCTAATGATAACAAAAGAGATATTATCAAAAGTTATTCTTACCCTTGCGATATGTTTTCAACTTTTGTATTTTTTCCTGCCTCCGGAAATTTTATGGCCATTATTTTCTTTAATGATGTTAAGTTTAATTATTATCTTATATACAGACAAATCCTTTATCATTCCCAAAACCTTTAGTCTTATTTTTGGGCTATTTATTATAAGTCAGTTAATTTCCGGATTGTTTTCGGTTAACCAGTTTGCGACTATACTGCAGCTGTCAAAACTTCTTGGTATTTATACTATGATTGTTTTGATATTTAATCTAAATAACGATAAGAATAGTTTTTCGAAAAAAGTCTTAAATATCATCTGCCTTATCGGAAGTTGGTGGGCTCTTATGGGCATACTTGAGTTTACAGGAAGAACCAGAACACAAAAGGATTTTCCGCTTTTTGAACCATTTCACTGGCCGGAGATTGCAGCCAGCTTTTATCTTCTTATAATCCCTACATCTGTCTATTATTTCATTACTTCCACCAAAAAATTTCTCTTTAAAATATTTGCTTTTATTTCATCATACCTTATTATCAATGCTCTATTACTCACCCAGAAATACCTGGTTATAACCTTAAGTTTATTTGTTATGATCACAGGTTTCATTTTCATTAGATTAAGGAATACCGCCAAAAAAATAGACCGGGGGGGGGATTTTAAGGAAATAGTCTTGTTGATAATTCTAAGCTTGGTTATCCTTCCAAACCTTTATTTTTCCTTCGGCGGAAATAAAATACCAAAAAGTATCGCTCTTTTTCAGGATCAATATTTTTTCTACGAAAGAGGCGATGTATATCGTTTCGCCAAATCAATACTTCCAAAACACTTTTTATTTGGTATAGGCACTGATAACTTTGGCTCTGCCTATCGGCAAAATTTAGTAAAACCCTGGGTATGGAGCGATTTTGCTTCAAATGAACTCCTGCAAACGGCTATTGAAACCGGGATTTTGGGGCTTTTAAGCGAGACGATTCTTTTTATTTACATCGCGATTACCTTATTCAAAAAGATAAGAACCAGCTGGTTACAAAATGATGTATTTAAGTTCTTCTCAACACTTACTCTGATAATATTTTTAATCTTAAGTTTTTATAACGCTTCTTTTCGCGTATTTCCTGTTCTTTTAGTCTTCTTTATAATTTTTACGCATCTTACGAATAGAGAGAATGTTTTAAAACTTTATTTCCGGAATATTCGAGTACCAATCTTCATACTTTTATTTTTATCTTTTCTTGTATTTACAGATGCATCTATACTGCAACTTACCAAACGTTATGTCATGAAAGGTCAGTACCGTAAAGGAGAAGTTCTGCTTAATTTCCTTAAAGAGCAACCTCCGCTTTTGATCAATCCCAAAACTTTCGTCTGGGCTTCTTCAATCAATCTTGCCAACGGCAAACACATCCAAGCCTTTGACAACCTTTCCTCTATGCTTAAACTCGAACCTTATAATTTAGAATTAAAATACCAGATGGCCTCTCTCAATTTTGCATCTGGCAAGACAAAACAAGCGGAAGAATTTTTGGAAACTCAGTTAGTTCTTAATCCGTATTTGCCCCCGAAATACTACCTTAATCTAGCCAAAATTGCCCTGGATCATGATGATAAATCAAGGGCAATTATATGGCTTGATAAAGCGATTCTTATTTATCCCGTTACCACAATTCCTTCCTCATTATTCCTTGCACAACTCGAATCAACCGGTTATTTAGACGACTTGCAACAAATTTATTTCTATTTATACGAACTGACCGACGATCAATCTTCTCTTAATTCTTTAATTAAACTGATATACTAATTTAATTAACCTTAAGGCAAACAAGAAAGTTCAGCGTTTGCTGCACAGATTATCGCTTTTGCTGCAGAACTTAAATCTGTTGGCAAGTTTGGTCCAGTAACTCCCCCGCATCTTTGACTTGCCTGAAGTTTAAAAGCGCTGGATTTGGGACCAAAGCAAGTATAAGTACTGCTACCTTGGTCACCTAGGTTATATATCCTTAAGTAATTATATGTACTTCCTTGTATTTTAGTGATATAAGCGCTTTTTAACTCACTGGTCGAACCGGAAAGTGTGTTTAATATTCTGCCAATAGGATCGACACCACTTGTTGTCGGATCAATAACAGTTAAGTTGCCCAACGCGTTGGTATCAGTTGCGCCGGTTTGCCACGGATAATATTGATTATTAGCATAAAATCTGTCCACGGCACCAATCAGCTGTTCGGCATCCGACCGGCTACCGGTATCATAACTTCTGTTTATCTGTTCAATCGGATTGATGGCTGAAATCACGGCTACAGCCAAAACTCCTAAAACAGCGATAACGATCAGAAGCTCGATCATCGTGAATCCGCCATGGGCAATTTTTAATTTCAGATTTTTTATTTTCAATTTATTTGTCACCCCCTTTCAGATTAGTTTAATTCTTCAATGTATTTTAAAATTTGCTTGTCAAGGAATAAATCGGTAAAAGTACTGCCATGACTAAAAATCCTACCCCCAGCCCTAATACAATCATGATAAGTGGCTCAATTATGGTTGTCAAGGAGGTAACAGCCGTTTCTGCTTCCGTCTCAAAATAGCGCGATAATTTAGTTAGGGAATCTCCCAGTTTACCTGTTTGTTCTCCAACTGATACCATCTGACTTAAAATGGGAGGAAAAAGTTTATTTTGCGATAAGGGCTCAGAGAGTGGGTATCCTTTTTCAACTTTTTTACTGGCCGCCG
This sequence comes from Candidatus Gottesmanbacteria bacterium RIFCSPLOWO2_01_FULL_39_12b, assembly GCA_001780955.1. Lineage (GTDB taxonomy): Bacteria > Patescibacteriota > Microgenomatia > 2-02-FULL-39-11 > 2-02-FULL-39-11 > 01-FULL-39-12b. Next base: position 414,685 of record MFJR01000007.1, read on the forward strand.
TAAACGCTTCTTTAAATAAGATATTACCCGAAGCATCTCTCGAAATATCAAGGGCGGTTAAAATAGGAATACCACCATCAATAAGAATAGCCATAGTCCTTGTAATTTCAACAAGTGTTGCTTCCTTTATCAAAACCCCAAAGACCGGGATATTTAACGAGATCGAAGCCAAAAAATGTTCTCCAAACCAGGATGATCTGAATTTTAAAAATGAAAAAAATCCAATAATCAAAAGTAAAAGCACTAACCACCAGGTATTGACGACGAAACCCGAGATTGAGATAAGTATCTGAGTAGGTAAAGGCAGATCAACGCCGAATTCTTTATAAAGAGAAGTTAATCGGGGCACTACCACGGTCATGATAATGACAAAAACGGTCGTCATTCCGGATACCACGATAAGGGGATAAATTAAAGCTCCTTTAACTTTACTTTTGAAGTTCCGGGACTTTTCTAAATTATCGGCCAGTCTTCCTAAAATCACATCCAGTTTACCGGATGCTTCTCCAGCCCGTACCAAAGCAAGATAGACAGGGGGGAATACCTTTGGGAATTTTTCCAGAGTACTGGCAAACGATTTCCCCCCTTGTACTTCTTCTTCCAGTTGACCTACAAGAGTTACAAGAGATTTCTTATTTAACTGTTGTTTAAGAATTACGAGCGATTCAATCAGGGTTAAACCCGCGGTAATCATGGTAGACAGTTGGCGGGTGAAGTTGACCAGATCGTTAAAACTTACACCGGATCTTTTAAACGAAGTGGTTAGAGAATTGGAGATAACTTCTTTAAGCTCAATAATATAGTAACCTCTCTCATGAAGTAGATTATTAGCTTGTTTGATATTTTGACTCTCGACTAAACCCTTTTGAGTTTTTCCACTTGTATCTTTTGCTATAAACGAAAAATGAGCCATAAAGAAGTATTTTCCTGATTAACTATCCCTTCATTAATTGCGTGTATCTTTCTGGCCGAAAGGCGTATTCTAAAGCAGTTTCGGGGGAAATTATATTTTGCTCCACCCGTTGTTTTAGATGATCTTCAAAGGTCATCATACCCAGATCTTTTGAGGTTTGAATGATATTATCTATCAGGTGAGTTTTTCCTTCTCTGATAACGTTTCTGATCGAAGAGGAACCTAAAAGAATTTCACAAACAGGTACTCTTGAACCTGAAATACTGGGAACTAATCTTTGAGTAATAATCGCTGAAATCACCATCGAAAGTTGCAACCTTACCTGATCTTGACTTACGGCAGGAAAAATATCAATAATACGGTCTAAACTTTGAGCAGCCGAATTAGTGTGGAGTGTGGAAAATACCAGATGGCCGGTCTCGGCTATTGTCAAAGCTGATGATATAGTCTCATAATCCCGCATTTCACCTATAAAAACAACGTCAGGATCTTCTCTCAAAGAATTTCTAAGTGCGTTATTCCAGGAATGAGTATCCTGATACATTTCCCTCTGAGAAACTATCGCTTTCCCTCTTGAATAGACGTATTCAATCGGATCCTCAATAGTAATAATATGTACATTTTTGGTCTTATTAATCTCTTCTATGATTGAAGAGAGCGAAGTAGATTTGCCCTGACCGCTTGGCCCGGTAATTAAAATAAATCCCTGATGTATTTTGGCAAATTCGTGAAAAAGTGAGGGGAGACCGAGTTCATCGATGGTTTTAATTTTTGAAGGTATAAGTCTGAAAGAAGAGGCCAAAGAACCCATCTGGTAATAAGAATTTACTCTGAACCTGGCCTGTTTATCCTCAAAAGTAAGAGATATAGAAAAATCTAATTCTTTATTGGCAAACAGTAACTCTTTTTGAGTAGGATTCAATAGGGAATAAATCATCGATTCTATATCATCTCTACTCATTATTGGAAGTGTTACTAAAGGATGAAGTTCCCCGTTAATACGTAAGACAGGCACTCGTGAAACCACAAGATGTAAGTCGGAGGCTTTTCGTGTAATGGTAATAGTTAAAAGCTCTTTGATATCCATTTTATTCCTGCGCTACTCTTAATATTTCCTCAATTGTGGTTATGCCATCTAATACTTTTAGATATCCATCCTGTTTCATGGTGATCATTCCTTCTGCTTTTGCCTGGTTTTCAATGGTTTCAGCTGTAGCCCGTTCCAGAACCATTTTAGCTATATTCGTTGTCACAATTATTGTCTCATAGACTCCGGTTCTTCCGAAGTAACCCGTGTTGTTACACTCTTTACACCCTTTTCCTTTATATAGTCGTACCTCGCTTTCCTTTAAGGTAAATAATGAACCTAAAATGTTTTTTATATCCTCTATTAACTGCGGCGTTGGCTGATATTCTTCTTTGCAACCGGCACATATCCGGCGAACTATTCTTTGGGCTTCTACTGCATTTAAAACAGAAACAATTAAAAAAGGTTCAGCACCCAGATCTAACAGTCTGGGTAAAGCAGTGGCTGCACTATTGGTATGGAGGGTAGAAAATACCAGATGCCCTGTCAACGCTGCCTGAATGGCAAGAGAGGTAGTCTCATTATCCCGAATTTCGCCGACCAGAATGATATTCGGATCCTGTCTTAAGAAAGATCTAAGACCAGAAGCAAAGGTAAGACCTGCCTGAGGGTTTATCTGTACCTGATTTAGCCCTGAAATTTCATATTCTACCGGATCCTCTAAAGTTACTATATTTACCCGGGCAGTATTTAATTTTGAAAGAATAGAATAAAGAGTGGTAGTTTTTCCTGATCCAGTCGGACCGGTAACTAATATAATACCATGGGGTCTGGTAATTGCGATCTCTAAATTTTTTAACGAGGGACCCCGAAAACCTAAACTAGATAAATCTGGAATGCCGCCTGTTTTTTTTAAAAGTCTCATGACGATTTTCTCTCCATGTACAGTCGGTAATGAAGAGACACGTAAATCCACCTCATCAATTCCTAACTTAAAATTAAATCTGCCATCCTGTGGAGATCTTCTCTCATCAATTTTCATATCTGAAAGAATTTTAATCCTGGAAACTACCGCCTCATGAACACTTTTTGGTAAGGCTAATCTTTCCTGTAAAATACCGTCGATTCGATAACGGACGCGAGTCCTGGTTTCCTGCGCTTCGATATGGATATCTGAGGCTCGGCTTTTGACTGCATATTCTAAAATTGTAGAGACAATTTTGGCAATCGGCGCTTCGTTTATGATTTGTCCTATTTGACTGGCATCAATAGTTTTAATAGAGGATTCGGATGTTTCTTTTATTGCTTCAGAAACCTCAGCAGCTAAACCCTGGGAATACTCCTCATCGATTTTTTCTAAAATATCGTTTTCTTCTGCCAAATAAGTAACGATAGATTTCCCGGATTTTTGCTCTAAAAACTCTATCAGGGGTAAATCAAGAGGATCTGTCATGGCAACAGATAATTTGCCGGATTTTTTATCTAACTCAAACGGGAATAATTTATATTTTCTGGCGACCGACTCGGGAATAAGAGTTAAAATCTCTGGAGAAATTCCCCGTCCTTCTAAAGTAATGAAAGGAACATGATATAGCTGAGCTTTAGCAGAAATTATGTCATTATCATTAACCAGATGTTTTGTGAGTAATATTTCTTCTACAGACTTGTCACTGCCTAAGGCAATCTGCTTAATTTCATCAGCAACATCTTGTGATAATAAACCCTTATCTATAAAATATGGGATTAGTTTTTGGTCAATATCCATGGGCAGACAGACATAAAATAATTGGTTATTATTATTATCTTTATTATGACATATAATTGTCAATAAATACATGCAGACATATTTGATTGTATCTACAAGTTTAAAATTTATCGAAAAAAAGATTGAAAAATTTAAAACAGATCTTAATATTAAACCATATTCATTTTATGAAAGCACTCCTTCTCCATCGATAGGAATCGAAGAGGTAAGAAAAATTATTCATACTTTAATCACTAAACCTTTCCAAAGTAAGAACCGGTTAATCACGATAACTGAATTTGATAAAGCTACAGTTGAAGCTCAAAACGCTCTGCTTAAGGTTCTTGAAGAACCACCTTCTAATACTTATTTTATCTTAGGCGCTCATCGATTGGAACGAATTCTTAAAACAGTAATCTCAAGATGTCAGATAATAACTGATTTAACTTCATATAATGTTCCGGATGAATTAAAATTAGATACCCTTTTACATGAAATAATTACTTCACATGTATTTCATCGGGTGGAACTTGCTATGAAACTATCTTCATCAAGAGAAGATGCTTTATCTTTGCTTGATAAATTTTTAGTCGTTTTGCACCAGCATTTTTTTATTTGCCCTCAAGATAAAAAAATATCCCCGCGCTATCTTTCCCAAATGATCACGAAAATAGAATCAGCCAAATCCTATATTGAAAAAAATGTTAATTTTAAAGCGGTCTTAGAAGTACTTTTTTTAGGCCTCGGGGAGGTTTAATCTATTGAAACCCGGATTTCTTTCCGCTATAATCTTAATGTGGATAAGCATTCCTCTAAAAAAAGTAAAGATATCAACAGAACAACCCAAAATCAATATACAGCAGATCAGATAGTAGTTCTTGAAGGTCTGGAACCGGTTAGAAAAAGACCAGCCATGTATATTGGGTCAACCAGCATACTGGGTGTACATCATTGTATTACTGAAATCATCGATAACTCGGTTGATGAAGCGTTGGCTGGATTTGCTAAGAACATCTGGATCATCATCCGTAAAGATAATTCAGTAACCGTGATTGACGATGGGAGAGGAATCCCGTTAGATGTCATCCCCAAGTATAAAGCCTCAGCTCTGGAAATAGTTATGACCAAACTCCACGCTGGGGGTAAATTTGATTCCCGGTCATATAAAGTTTCCGGAGGACTGCATGGAGTCGGAGCCTCGGTAGTAAACGCTCTATCGCAATGGATGAGAGTAGAAGTGGTTAGGGATGGTAAAACCTATTATCAGGAATATGAAAAAGGGTCACCAAAAACGTCTGTTGAGCAGGTTAAAAAGGAAACCAATAAACCGGGTAGTCTACCATCAGCATTCCTGCCGAAAATTAGTTCCGGTACCAGATCGTCATTCTTTCTGGATAAAGAAATATTTAAAGAAGGGATTACCTGCCAGTTTGATATCGTACGAAAACAAGTTAAAGAAAGAGCGTATCTCGTATCAAGTTTATATTTTCATATGTATGATGAAAGAGACGATCGGGAAGAACATTTTTACTTTGAAGGTGGAATTGCCTCTTTAGTCGAAGCGTATAATCGAAATAAACAAACTCTTCATCCTCCCATTTTTATCTGTAAAAAAGATGATCTGGTTGAGATTCAAGCAGCAATTCAGTATAACGACGGTTTTTCAGAAAATGTCGAAAGTTTTGTCAATGTCATTAATACAATTGAAGGAGGGTCTCATCTGACTGGTTTTCGAATGGCCCTGACCCGCAGCATCAATGATTATGCCAAAAAGATCGGAGCCGTAAAAAATGGTGAAGAGTCAATCATCGGGGAAGATACTCGCGAAGGTTTAACGGCTGTAGTTTATGTCAAAATGCCATCACAAAACTTACAATTCGAAGGCCAAACTAAAACAAAACTGGGAAATACCGAAATACAGCCTCTGACACAATCAATCGTTAATGAGGCCTTAGATGTCTATTTTGAAGAACATCCTCAAGACGCAAGAAAGATTATCGAAAAAGCATTTTTAGCGTCCAAAGCAAGACTAGCGGCAAAGGCAGCTAAAGATGCTATCATCAGAAAAGGAGCACTTGAAGGAGCAAGTTTACCAGGTAAACTTGCGGATTGTCAGAGTAGAGATCCTTCCGAATCAGAAATATATATTGTCGAAGGAGATTCTGCAGGTGGCAGCGCAAAACAAGGGAGAGACAGGAAATTTCAGGCCATCCTTCCTCTGCGAGGAAAAATCTTAAATACGGAAAGAGCCAGATTGGACAGAATATTAGAGTTTACAGAAATTAAGGATTTGGTTATTGCTCTTGGTATGGGTATTGCGGAAAGTTTAAATCCGGAAAAATTACGCTATCATAGAATTATTATAATGACAGATGCTGATGTAGACGGAGAACACATTAGAACTCTTCTTTTGACCTTTCTTTATCGCCATTTACCTTATGTAATTCAAAAAGGTCACCTTTATATTGCTCAGCCACCGTTGTTCAAAATTCAATCAGGCAAAGAGATAAAATATGCCTATTCTGAATCAGAAAAAGTTCTTATTTTAAAATCAATGCAAAATTTGAAAGCTGTGCCGTCAATCCAAAGGTATAAAGGTTTAGGAGAAATGAATCCTGAGCAACTTTGGGAAACCACGATGAATCCTCAAAATAGGCTTCTGAAACACGTGACGATTGAAGACGCTACTTACGCAAATGAAGTATTTAGTATGTTGATGGGAGATGAAGTACTCCCTCGAAAAAGATTTATACAAACTCATGCGAAATCTGCAAATTTAGATCTGTGACATTATATAGAATATAAAGGAGGATTATTAAATGATTAATTATCTGAATCTCTCAATTTTAGCGGGAATTCTAGCCATACTCTATGGGATCTTTTTGTCAATTAGAATATTAAATCTTCCCACGGGCACCCCTGACATGAATGATATTGCGGATGCTATTTCACAAGGGGCATCGGCATACCTAAACAGACAATATAAAACAGTCGCCATAATTGCGCTTTTTATCTTTTTTATTCTATTGGTAACCTTCGGTAATCTATCGGCAATTGCTTTTGCGCTTGGAGCTATCTGTTCGGCTGTAGCTGGTTTTGTCGGAATGAACATTAGCGTAAAAGCCAATATCCGAACCGCTGTTGCAGCAAAAAAAGGATTAAGCGAAGCTCTGAATGTTGCTTTTTCAGGTGGATCAGTTACAGGACTGATGGTAGCAGGTTTAGCCCTTCTTTCAGTATCTGTGACCTATCTATTAGTCTCTTATAATCAATCATCCGTGGTCTTAAATATACAACCGCTGATTGCCTTAGGTTTTGGAGCCTCCCTTATCTCTGTTTTCGCCCGTTTAGGTGGAGGAATATATACCAAAGGAGCTGATGTTGGAGCAGATTTGGTAGGTAAGATAGAAAAGGGAATCCCTGAAGATGATCCGAGAAATCCCGGGGTAATTGCTGATTTGGTAGGAGATAACGTAGGAGACGATGCGGGAATGGCTGCAGATTTATTTGAAACTTATGTGGTGACGGTTGTGGCTGTGATGCTTCTTGGTCAGTTAACATTACCTAAATTTACAAATGCACTTCTGTTCCCGCTGGTCGTTGGAGCCGCAGCCATTATTTCTTCAATATTTGGAACATTATTCGTTAGACTTGGAAAAGATAATGATGTTATGAAGGCTCTCTATAAAGGCTTAATAACCGCGGCCTGCTTCTCGGCGATAGTATTTTATTTTATCGCGAATCAAATGATGACTGATAATGGAGTTTATACTGCTTTGAGCTTATATTTATCAAGTCTTATTGGTCTACTGGTTACGATAGGAATGGTAAGCATAACCGAGTTTTATACCTCAAAAAAATATCAACCGGTAAAACACATTGCCCGGGCGTCTAACACAGGACACGCTACCAATATAATTGCAGGGCTTGCAATTTCTATGAAATCTACTTTACTTCCGGTTCTGCTAATTTCCATCGCAACTCTAACCTCATTTAATTTAGCTGGATTATATGGGGTTGCAGTTGCAGTCATGTCTATGCTATCTCTCACCGGAATTGTAGTCTCGATAGACGCCTTCGGACCGATTACCGATAACGCAGGCGGTATTGCTGAGATGACTAATCAGCCGGAAAAAGTGAGAAGTGTCACTGATCGGCTAGATGCGGTAGGAAATACGACAAAAGCGATCACCAAAGCTTATGCCATTGCTTCTGCCGGACTTGCCGCTTTAGTTCTTTTTGCCAGCTTCACAGAAGGATTATCAAAAACTAATTCTATGCAAGGACTGACATATTCATTTTCACTTTCGGATGCAAGAGTTTTAATTGGATTAATACTGGGTGCAGCCCTTCCATACTATTTTGCCGCTATGGCCATGGAAGCGGTCGGAAAAGCAGCCGAAGCCGTGGTTATTGAAGTACGTAGACAGTTCAAAGAAATAAAGGGAATCATGCAAAAAAAAGCTAAACCTGACTATAAAGCCGCCGTTGATATTGTCACTAGAACCGCCCTTAAGTCGATGATTATCCCTGCATCTTTACCTGTAGTAATACCGATTATTGTGGGATTTAGTTTAGGAGCAAGCGCTTTGGGCGGGTTTTTAGTAGGGACGATAGTCACAGGTCTTTTCGTCGCTATCTCGATGACCACCGGCGGGGCTGCCTGGGATAATGCCAAAAAATATATCGAAGAAGGTCATTTTGGCGGAAAAGGGTCTATTGCCCATCAGGCTGCTGTAACTGGAGATACGGTTGGTGATCCATATAAGGATACTGCTGGACCGGCCATTAATCCGATGATTAAAGTAGCAAATATAGTCGCCTTACTAATAGCCGGTTTTCTTAAGTAACTTACGTTACTTAAGTTACTTAAATGACTTTTGAATAAATATGAATATCGGTAAACTGGAACCAATTGAAATAAGTCAGGAAATGAAACGCAGTTATTTGGATTATGCCATGAGTGTCATTGTGGCAAGAGCTTTACCTGATGTCCGCGATGGCTTGAAACCTGTCCATCGTCGAATTCTGTTTGCCATGCATCAAATCGGCCTTCATTACACCGGTAAACACACTAAATCTGCAAAAGTTGTCGGGGAAGTCTTAGGTAAATATCATCCTCACGGGGATATGCCGGTCTATGATGCCTTAGTCCGTTTAGCCCAGGATTTTTCCATGCGTTACCCTTTAATAAACGGTCAGGGAAATTTTGGATCAGTTGATGGTGATCCGCCAGCTGCCATGCGTTATACCGAAGTAAAACTTGCCAAAATTGCGGAAGAAATGCTAACGGATCTGGAAAAAGAAACCGTAAATTTTTCCCCGAATTTTGATGAGTCTTTGAAAGAACCTGACTGGTTACCTGCAAAACTGCCAAACTTACTCCTGATGGGATCAGATGGTATCGCCGTTGGCATGGCGACAAAAATCCCCCCGCATAATCTAGGTGAAGTAGTCGATGCTCTCGTCTATATGATTAAAAAATGTAAAATTTTAGCTGTTCCCGAACAAGGAGACGAACACGATAAAAAAGAGAAGATTTTATTTCAATTCGAAACAAAGCTCGACGATTTACTCCAATTTATCAACGGACCTGATTTTCCTACAGCCGGTTCAATTTTTGATATTGAGGAAATTAAAAACAGCTACGCTACGGGTAGAGGTAAAATAATGATGAGAGCTAAAGCAGAAATAGAAGAAATTGGTAACGGAAAGTCAGCCATAGTTATCACTGAATTACCATATCAGGTCAACAAAGCCCAACTCATCGCTCATATCGCACAACTGGTAAAGGATAAAAAAATAGATGGGATTTCAGACCTCCGTGATGAATCCGACAGACATGGTATACGAGCAGTTGTCGAATTGAAACGAGATGCTGTCCCTAAAAAAGTTTTGAATAATTTATATAAACATACTTCATTACAAGCAAGTTTTCCGGTAAATATAGTTGCCTTAGTGGCAGGCACACCCCAAACACTTACTTTAAAAATGATTCTGGAGGAATATCTAAAACATAGACACTCGGTAATAAAAAAACGAAGTGAATTTGAACTTGCCCAGGCAAAAGCCCGGGAACATATTTTAGAAGGTCTAAAAATTGCGGTAGATCACATAGATGAAGTTATTGAAATAATTAAACACGCTTCCGACGTTGAAGATGCAAAACTAAGCTTAATGAAAAAATTTTCCTTATCGGAAGTTCAATCTCAAGCAATTCTTGATCTGCAACTGAAAAGATTAGCCGCTTTAGAAAGACAAAAAATTGAAGATGAACTAATCATGATCAAAGAAACCATTTCCTATTTAACTGATCTGCTTTCTCATCCCGAAAAAATCCTCTCGGTAATAAAAGAAGAGCTCGTAAAATTAAAAGAGAAATATAACGATCCCAGAAGAACAAGAGTATATAAGTCAAAGATAGGGGAGTTTTCTGAAGAACAGCTTATTCCCAATGAGGAGACCGTAATCGTGATTACAAAAAGTGGCTATATTAAAAGACAATCACCTCAAACGTTTAAAACTCAAGCCCGGGGCGGTAAAGGGGTAATCGGGATGACCACCAAAGATGAAGATAAAATCGAACACATGTTATCTTCGTTTACGCATGACAATATACTCTTTTTTACTAATCGTGGTAAAGTCTATCAATTAAGAGTCTGGGATATACCTGAAGGCAGCCGACAAAGCCGCGGACAGGCAATAGTTAACCTGATTAATATCGACCAGAATGAATTAGTTACCTCTGTTCTTTCTTATGCCTTAAAAGGGGAAGAAAGCAAAAAATTTGCATATATTGTCATGACCACAAAAAATGGTACGGTAAAAAAGACAAAACTGAAAGAATATGAAAAAATCAGACGCAACGGTTTAGTTGCCATCAAACTGGAAAGTAGCGATGAACTGCGCTGGGCAAAACAATCCACTGGAAACGACTATCTTTTATTGGTAACACATGAAGGAAAATCAATCAAATTTTCAGAAAGCGAAGTAAGACCTACCGCCCGTGACACCCAGGGTGTAAGGGGAATATTAATGAGCAAAGGTGATTACACTGTCGCCATGGAAGTAGTAAATACAGAAATCCAGCAATCTGACTTCCTGACTTTAATGGAGAAAGGTATCGGTAAAAAAACACCCATTTCTGGTTTTCCCAAACAGCACCGTGGAGGTCAAGGCGTCAAAGTCGCCATAGTGACTAGCAAATCGGGAAAAGTAGCAAGCGCGCAAATAATTCCCCAGGATTGTCAACATTTAGTCCTTACTTCCAATAAAGGACAGGTCGTAAAATTTCCGATCAAATCAATCCCTAGGTTATCCCGTGCGACACAGGGGGTAATACTGATGCGTTTTTCAAAACCATCAGATGCGGTAGCGGCAACGACATGTCTTATCTGAAAATATGAAAATTGACGGTAAACTAATTGCAGAAAGCATAAAAATCCTTTTAAAAGATAAATTATTATCCCTTACTGAAAAGAAAATTATCCCTCAGCTTGCCATCGTCTTAGTAGGAGAAGACCCCAGTTCGCTTAATTATGTTGCCCAAAAACAGAAAATTGGTGAGGAATTAGAGATAAAAATATTACTCTGCAGGCTCAAAAATACTGACTCTCAAAATGAATTAATTAATCTCGTTTATAGGTTAAATACCGATCAGGATATACACGGAATTATTATTCAGAGGCCGGTTCCAATCGGAATTGATAGAGAAGAGTTAGACAATTTGGTTATACCGGAAAAGGATCTTGACGGATTCCATCCCGATTCTCCATTTACACCCCCGGTTGCCTCGGCTGTCGTAAAAATACTTAAATGGGTATATAAAGGGGTCAGATCTTCAAGTAATTCAAGGTCTGACCCCGAATTTCCAAGATGGCTAAAAGATAAGAAGATCCTTATCATCGGTAGGGGAGAGACTGGAGGAAAACCGGTTGCGCAGACTCTTGAAAAAATGGGTATTCGTTTTATTGTAGCCCACAGCAAAACAAATAATTTAAAAGAGCTTTGCTTAACATCTGATATCATCATTAGTTGTGTGGGGAAACCGAACATTGTGCGACCTCAAATGGTTGCGGATTATACCATCTTAATCGGAGTCGGACTGCACGAGGAAAACGGAAAACTGCAAACTGACTATAATCAGCATGAAATAGCCGAAAAAGTGGCTTATTATACACCGGTTCCAGGCGGAGTTGGTCCAGTTAATGTCATTTATCTCTTTGAAAATCTATTAAAGTTTATGGTTTAAGACGGTCTATGATCTCCTATGAAATTTTTGATGGATTTCCTTGAGCTGAGGATTGGTTACGTGAGTATAGATCTGGGTTGTCGAGATATTTTTATGTCCCAGCATTTCCTGTATCGACCTTAAATCTGCACCTCCTGAGAGTAAATCGGTTGCAAAACTGTGCCGAAGACCATGAGGCGTAATTTTGACAGGAAGTCTGGCTTTTTTTACATATTTTTCCACTATACGCTGGACACTTCTAACTGTCAGTCGCAAACCTTCACCGGTCTTATCAAGGCTGGTCTTTTTTCCAGCGTATCTTATAAATAAGGGTTTGTAGGAATCTGTTCTGCCTTTCAAAAAAATTTCCAGCCATTTAACCGCTGAATCAGAAATAAATACGACTCTAGGACGTCCACCTTTACCAATTACCCCGAATTCCTGGCTGTCCAGATTAAGAGAATCCCGATTAAGCCTGACTAACTCGCTTACACGCAGTCCCGTACTAAACAATACCTCCAGAATCGTTTTATCTCTTAAGCCTAAAGGTGTAGAAATTTCCGGCATATTCAAAAGTCTTTCAACCTCAGCCCGGCCTAAAAATTTCAGAGACCTGCTTTCAGCTTTTCCCAATTCTATTTTCTCGGGACTTAAGGAGGGAATATCGTTTTTGATTAAGAAGCGAAAAAAAGCTCGCAGAGCAATCAAATGATAGTTCTGAGTAATTCTTTTTAAGGGTAAACTATACTGATCAACATATCTTGAAAGATATAGTCTAAAATCTCGTATATGCCCAGGCGTAATTGAAGCTGTTTTCAGTGGGGGAGGCGATTGTGAGGCGCTAAACGATATAAACCGTCTAAGATAGTGTTTATAGTTGCGTATGGTCAGCTTGGAACAATTTTTTTCCAGTTCGAGGTATTCCAAAAATTTATTAACACAATCAGTTAAGTTTGATTTCATCTTATTTATATAACTGAAATTGTCCGACGTTTGAAAACGTCTGGACAATTTCTATTTTGCGTCATAAACATTAAATAAGTCAAGTTAACCAGAAATAACTAACTAGTATTGAACCCGTTCTATGTTAAAGAGGCAAGCCACTGTAATGCCCTTAAAAGGCGGCAATAAATCTCTTGTGACTAAATGATCATTTATATTTAAAATAAGTCGAACCAATAATTTTTTCCAGGGGCTTTTTACTAAAGTACTAGTCGCAAAAGAGTTATTGTGCGACTAGGTATCAAGTTCTCTGCTTTCTAAAATAGTATATTGCTTTCTGTCATCCCGGCCGATCCCCGAAGTACATCGGGGTGAGTGGAGAGATCTTCTACATTTCGTAAGTGGGAAGATCCCTCGACCCGCCAGCTGGCGGGCTCGGGATGACAGTTTTATATTTTTACCTACTTCTGTTATTATAGACCCATATAATCTTGCTAATCGTAAAACAACATTTCGGTTTTTTTATGTATGTATATGATTTAGCTTATTATTATGCTCTATATCCTATTATTTAAAGCTGTATATTTAATTTAAATATATTTATCGTCAATCTAGAGCATTATAGAGGTCTAAAGTTATAATTTTATGTCTAATTTATCGTCTACCTCTACGCACTTATGGTGATAATTTGCTAAATGAAGAAGATCAGTTACGGTTTCGGTTAGTTTAGGGCTTCATAATAGTCTGTATTGTTAAAATCGAGGCTACACATTTACAAAAAAAATACAGTTAAAGAGAGTTTAGACGATTATTATGCTCTAAACTTATAAAAATATGCGTACATAATTTGTTCAATAAGGTTTATTCTGAATAGGGGTTTATTGTGTTATAAGTGTGCCCACTTAAAAAATATTCTCACATACGTGAAAATTATGATCTTTATTTCGTGAAAAGAATTATCCACAATTATATTTACTATAGGATATATAATTAGCACGTCAAACTATATCATGTTAAAAACCTTATCCTTGTCCCCTCTTCCCTATCGCTATCATCCCCATTGTGCGGATAGATAGGTTAGTACTAAACAAAAAATAAATACTATGATGTATTCTCTTATAATATTATTAAATAGTCTTCCAAGTAAATGTTGTTGTATAACACCTGCTATCGTGTAATAGCTAGCGGAAATCAGAAGGGAATAAGTTGAATTTTCTACCGGCCAGAAGGATAAGGTTCCTGCTAACTCCCCTAACACTATTCCTACCAAGATCGATAAGATTACAACTTCCGTTGATATTTTTGTTTCCAGCTTAATCGACCATAAAGATTGTAGAGCTAATACAAAACCACTTACCACGACAATGATCATATTCTGCCAGAAAGGTAATCTGAGCGAATATATTATATTTGTTACTAAAAAAATTACGACCAAAGTTACAAGTAAACCTACACTATGTGCCGCTCTAAGTAATTGAATCGAACGTGCTACAGCCACATTATAAATATTTTCTACGAGTAGTATGGCGTAAGTACCCACAGAAAATACCACGGTTATCATCAACCTTGTAATCCATCTTCCAGGTAATAAGAAGTAAAATAAAGAAACAGAGGCGGTAAAAAATACAGGTAGAATAAAGAGCAAACCCCATTCTATCCCTTTAACATCTTCTGAAAGCGACCAGATAGTTAAAACATAAGAAAGGATAGATAAAATTAATACCATCACAAACCGGTAATCTTCCCATATTAATTGCGTTGTAAGAAGACCCGCGGTAAGTATTAAAGTTTGTATCGTAAATCGCTGGCGTTTATCTAAAAGAATAATTTTTTTCCGCTTAAAAGTTAATTTTTGGAACTTGAATAATTTTTTCATAATTTGAGGTTCTATTGGGAAATCTGATAGTTCGTATATACTCTATGTACGTCATCGATCTCCTTTAATTTTTCAATCAGGCTAATTACTTTTTCTCCTTCAGGATGTGATCTGATTACTACATAATTAACTGGTCTATATATTAATTCCGTAGTTGAGATCTTTATTCCACATTTTTCTATTCCTTCCTTTACTTTATGCAACATTTCCGGCTCTGAATAAATATTTCCACCGTCTTTCCGGTATTCAAAGTCTATTGCTCCTAAATTAATAACGATTTCCATCAATTCGTCTTCTGATTTCCCGCTCTGATCAATCTCAAGAAAACCTACAAACTGAAAGAAATGCTTCACACTGCCACTGCTTGCTAAAGTACCTCCCCCTCTCTCTAATATATTTTTAAGTTCAGCAACTGTTCTTTGTTTATTATCTGTGGCTACCTCGATAATAATCCCAACCCCACCTGAACCAAACGCTTCATAAATTACTTCTTCGATGGTTTCTATCCCGCTTACTCCCCTGCCCCTCTCTAGCGCTCTCTCAATGTTTTCCTTGGGCATATTCATATTTCTTGCCCGATCTATTGCCAGTCTCAATTTGAAATTGAAATTTGGATCGGAATTTCCACCACTCTGTTTTACCGAGATGATTATCGCATTTGTCAATTTGGTAAAAACTTTCCCTTTTACTGCATCAGTAACGTTTTTTTGATGTTTTACCTTTGACCACTTTGAATGTCCTGACATATGAAGAACATTATATATTTCCTCTTGACTTTTCTCAAGATTGTCCGTAAACTACTTCCATCTTCCGAAAGTAAAAAGACAATGATGGATTCTGTTAATGATGCGATTAATGCTGCACTTTCTTCTGACTGGGAGAAAGCAATATCAACAAATGAAGCTATCTTAAAGGAATTCAAAGAGGATGTGGAGACGCTTAACCGGTTAGCATATGCGTATAGTCAGATAGATAAATTTGAAAAAGCAAGAAAAATCTACCGAAAAGTATTGTTAATCGATCGTTACAATTTAATTGCCAAAAAAAATTTAGAAAAAATAATCTCGCTAGCTTCTTCAACAAAATTCAAAAATATTCCAAGGATAAAAACTAAACTATCTGCTGGTCACTTTATCGAAGAGCCTGGAAAAACTAAAACTATAACCTTGATTAATATCGCACCGGTTGCTATTCTTTCCAGAATGAGAATCGGTGATCCTGTAGTATTAAATGCTAAAAAACATTCTATAGAGGTCAGAGATCAAAATAAAATTTATTTAGGGGCGTTACCTGATGATCTTGCTTTTCGTTTGCTCCGATTTTTAAAAGCTGGAAATTCTTACTTATCATGTATTAAAAATCTGCAAAAAAAAAGTATTTCAATTTTCATCAGGGAAATTGAACGAGGTAAAAGATTACAGGGTCAACCAACCTTTATTCCAGTAAACCATAATGATGTTGCTGTCAGCACAAAAGAAGCCAGGAAAAATATCAAAATTGAAGAAGAAAGTATAAATCAAGAAGAACTTGATGAATAGTGAATAATCTTCTTTTTAAAGAATAGTATAACACCTGATATATTCTTTTTTTTCCTAATTTTTATTTTTTTTACCTCTTCGGGAGGACTAAGTTCTTTTTCAGAAGAAAGAATCGCTAAAATTAGAGAAATTAACAGCAGTAAAATTATACTGAATATAATCATTCTATAAATTTTTTTCCCAAGACAATTTTAACATCTGCTTGATCTATATCGATCACATCGGCAACTAATTTACATCCATAATCCCTTTGAAGTCTAGAGATTAAAGCGCTGTTACTTAGAGACTTATTTGTGATATAAATCGGGCATGCTTGTTCTTCAAAATTAGTAGCCGATGTTTTTAAAACTACATTTCCGCCCAAATGTTCGAGAATTTTGGAAAATTGCGAAGCTAACTTCTCCTGATCAGTCGCATTAACTACTTCAATAGCGGTATTATCAGCCCGAATGATAGAATCATAAAAATCATCTTTAACAATTAAATCTAAAAAATCCGGTATTAATTCTTTTACTACCACTCCGTCCGGTAATACGGTTTTTTTAAGAACTAATGTCTCATTTAAATCTATAAACTTAATCTGATCAACTCTTATTTTTCTGATTGCATTCCATAACATAAATCTCTCCTGCAAAGATATATTTGTATCAAAATTACTGGCAAGATCTAAACTAGGCTTTAAATAGTTTAGAATACCTGAGAATGAGAAGTTGGTTCTTTTAAGGTTTATTAACTCTTCTAAAGTATTTACTGGTTTGATCGGAAAATTATTTAATGCTATAAAATAACCATTGAATGCAATACCAAAAGTGGACTCAAAACTTTTCATAATTAGTTTCCCCCCCCCTCGCATATTATCCAGTTTACCTAATTTATATACTTGAGAAGCTAAATATGTTTTATAACCATAAGGTACATTTAACTGCAGTTCGACCGGTACAACTATATAGACCGCCCTATGTTGACGTGGTTCTATAGAAAAAATAACTAATTCGTTCTCCCCACTCTCAGAATTTGAAATACTTTGAAAAACTATGGTAAAACGACTGATTCCATCCCACTTAGCCCTTGAAACCAGCTGATATGCAACCAATAAGATTATAACGGTAATTAAAACTAAAATAATAATCTTTAGGGGGAATCGAGGCTTTTTTGAAAACAGCAATCTTTCCCTCATTCTTGCTTGCCCTTTTTTATAATCTCTATGTGAGGCAATACAAAAGACTGCCGATTAGCTAAATTTTGCGCTTTCCTCTCCATGGATGACTTTTTCGGCTTCTTTTTATCTCCCTTATAAAATGTTCCAAATTGTCCCATATGTTATATATAAAAACTTTTTAAGATTTTGTCAATCCTAACCTGCTAACCCATGCTCAATTTTTAAACGGGAAATTTTACCAGCAATCTCTTTCTCTTCTATGTTAAACATTTGTAATAACTTCCCAACCATCGTAACCGCAGCCTCAAATTCAGGTTGTACAACTAGTTTAACCCCGAGACTGAGTAAGATTTTTTTATCCTCTTCATGATGTGATCGACAAATAAGAGTAATGCCCGGATTCATCGAAAGGGTATTTATAACAATTGCTTTCTGCATGTAGCGATCCTCATAAGCAATAATGATAACTTTTGCTTTTTTAATTTGGGCAAATTCTAACACATCTATTTCTGCAGGATCTCCATAGATAACATTTATACCTTCCTCCCGAAGTTTTTTAACAATCTTGTGATCATAATCGACTACCAAATAAGGAATTTGTGCCATGGTTAACGCTCTGCATATATATTTTCCTACTCTACCATGGCCTAAAACCACCACATGGTCTATAAGCTGAGTATGATTAAACTGTTTATGATGATTCAAAGTTTTAAGTTTATCAGAAACCCAGGGAAACTTAGTATTAATAAAGTGGTTAAGTGAATAATAAATCCAAAAGTTGTTATAAATTACGGGTACAGAAATAATGAGAGTGATAAAGGAGACAGATATTATGATTAAAAAGGTTTCGTTATTAATAAGTTGAAGCTGGAGTGCATTCATCGATATAATAAAAGCAAATTCACCAACCGAAATTAATAAGAGTCCAACTAAAGCTGCGATTTTGGTGTGAAACCCCAGAAAAATTACCAATAAAAAGGAAATAAACAGTTTAATCAGCATCACTGTTACCACTAAGATCGAGATCATTAACCAATGTTTAAAAATAAAAAAGGGGTCTAACATAAAACCTAAACTGATAAAAAACACCGTAGCAAATAAATCTCGTAGCGGTCTTACTTCGGCGAATATTCCGTGATGGGCTGAGGATGATGATATCAGGATGCCGGCAACAAAAGCACCCATTGCATAAGATAAGCCTATTCGCTGAAACAGGTAAGCAAAGGTAAGACAAAATATTACAGCCGATATGAGTAGTAGTTCTCTACTTTTAAAATCTGCTATTTTTTCGAAAAGCTTCGGAACAAAGTTTTTACCTAAAGCAATAATAATTACAAATAAGCTGAGAGAAATAATTAAATTCCGTATAATTAATGAAGTCGAAATAAGACCTATATTGTTATAATTTAAGAGTGGGTTTATAAATGGCAAGACTACCATTATAGGAATTGTCCAAAGATCTTGGAAAAAAAGCCAACCTTGAGTAATCTCACCATGTAGTGTTTCTAATTCGCCAATATCAGATAATGACTTAACAACTATAGCTGTCGAAGATAAAGAAAATACTATCCCGAGAAAAAGTGAAGTCCAAAAATCTAAACCCAGTAAAGGAAAAATAACTGTGCCAATTAAAATCGATAAGAGAATTTGTATAAAAGAACCGAAAATGATTACTTCTGCGGATTCTTTTAATCTTTGCAGGCTGAACTCAAGTCCTATTGTAAAAAGCAACAAGGCTACTCCTATTTCTGCAATACTGTTAATGATGCCGTTTTCAGGGATGAAACTCGCAATTATTCTTCCAAAAACCATTCCTCCGATTAAATAACCTACTAAAAGTGGCAATCTTAACTTCTTGGCAATTAAACCGCATATCAGAGCTGTTAACAGAATCAGTATTAAGTCAGGAGCAAGCGGTGACACGGACATATTGTTTTTATGATTTAACTTACTTTAATTAAATTATCTAATACTCTTAATAGATCCTTCTCTAGTTTACAGTTAAATATAACCTGTTCTTTTGACTTAGGATGCAGAAGACATAAGGTTGAGGCGTGTAAAAATAGACGCGGGCAAAATAATAAATCTTGCCGATACATCTTTTCCCCATTATATAATTTATCACTCACAACAGGAAAACCTAGATACTTTAAGTGTATCCTGATTTGGTGTGTTCGTCCAGTATGAGGAGTAATTTCAAGGAACGAAAAAACTTGTTCGTTTAGGGAATATAACCCGATGGTTTTGAACGACGTCAGTGCTTGACGACCTGAATTTAAGACCCCATATTTCCGCCTGTTCCATGGAAGTCTGCCAACCGGTGCGTTTATTTCCCCTTCGGAAGCTTTAATTTCTCCATGAACTAAAGTATGGTATTTTTTAATAACCGTTCTCTTGAAAAACTGTTCCTGTAAATAAATAAAATCTCCAGGATTTTTGGCGATAAGAAGAAGTCCCGATGTCTCTTTATCCAGTCTATGAACTATTCCTGCCCGATTATAGAAATTATTTTGTAAATGGTTGTTAGTAATCTGTAATCTCTTTTCTGCCCAGTCTTGAATTGTTTGCTCGGTGACGTTTTCCGATTTGTTGACAACGATCCCTGCCGGTTTATTAATTACAATTATATTATTGTCTTCAAAGATGATGGGGACGTCCATTATTTCCTAATTAAAGAGGTTAAAAAGTTTATTTCTCTTTATTGCGTTCACAATGAACACATAATAACGCTGTCGGTTTTACAGCTAACCTGTCTGTATCTATCATTTTCCCGCAGTTTAAACATTTACCATAGCTACCTTTATGTACCCTGTCTAATGCCTGTTCTATATCTTTTAAGTGCATTCTTAATTCCTTCTCCAAAGCTTCCATCCTTTCATGAGAACTCTCCTCCTTTGCCTCAGTATCCGAAGCTGCATTATCGATTAATCTCTCGGGATCAGAAAAGGGATCCTGTGCTTTCAAAGATAAAAGAGTGGTTTGAATTTTGTCCTTCTCCGCGTTTAGATGCTTTTTAATATCTGTCAGAATGTTTTGTGGATATTTCATAATGGCTTATTTTGAGATAATAGTTTAATAATCTTTAAACGATGTATAAACGGTTTTAGTAACACTCCCATTATTAGTAATGCTACGATCTGTCTTATATTTAAACCATATAAGTATAGAGTGTTTATCTTCAAAAATTCAATAAGGAAAATAGTCAGAGCCACGGTTAAACTAAAAATACAAAAGATCGTTCCTTGAGGCCATTTTATTCGTTGGATTCTTTTATAGATAATCACCAGGATTACTGACAATATCAAGTAAATTAACGATTCGTAGAACTCAGTCGGATGGCGTAACCCGGGTAAACCGATTATTTTAACTCCAAGAAACACGCTTGTTTCTCGTCCATAGGCCGCCCCTCCTAACTGTTCTCCTATTTTAGCAAATACTAAGGCGAAACAGGCTGCCAGGGAAAATAAATCCAGAGTTTTCCAAAAGTCTAGTTTTTTCTTTTGAGTAACCCACCTCAGGTAAAGAAAACCGCCAATAAAGCCACCGAGCATTGATAATCCTGGTGTATCACGGACCAAAAAATACCTGAGGATATTAGTGCCAAAATCGCTGAAATTAGAGATGATATAAACTAACCTGGCCGTTATTAGGGAAATAACACTAAAACTTAAATATATATCCAAATATTCTTCTTCTTTAAGTTCTTCACGACCCAACTTCCAGATTATAAAAGTAGATAATACAAAAGCAACAGATAAGAAAAAACCAAACGCGTAAACATTAAAACTTCCGATAGTCCAAAGAATTGGTATCATACTATAATTGTATATAATTTACTGATTTTTTTCTCTGTACAATATGATAAAAACTTATAATAACTACAATACAGCCGATAACGAATAAAGAAGTTCTTACTCCAAAAATATCGGCGAGTAGTCCAGAAAAGACTACTGGAATAAAAGAAACTCCTCCCGTAAGAGAAGTAAGCATACCATAAACTCTGCCTCTCATATTGCTTAAAGAATCCTCCTGCAGAATTGTGTTTGCTGGAACACTAATCCAGGAATTAAAAAAGCCTAATAAAGTTAATATTACCATCGACAAAATTAGATTGTTAATAACTAAATTGGAAGCTAGATAGGGTACCAGTGACAAAAGTATTAAGGTAATTCCTGAGAATATAATCCCTGTAATAATTAGAGATCCTTTAAGAAATCGGGGTCCGTAAGCTCCTACCCAAAAAGCACCAATAATTAAACCGGTTGCGGCAGGACCCATCACTAAAAAAGAGGAGTCATTTAAATCAATAGCTAAAACCCTATCGGAAAAACCAGGAGCCAAAACAGATAAAGTTACGATAAGTACCTGGGAAAATGTCATCAGGATTAAACTCTGTTTAATTCGCTGGTTATTTTTTATAAAAGCAATTCCTTCATCTATAGTTTTCTTCAAAAAATGGAGATTAAAATTATCAACGGAGAGATTTTTTACTGCCTTTAATTTAGGTAACTTGAAGACAAAGTACGATGCCAAAAACATTAATGTCGACATCAGTAAATAAATATTTGTATGACCAAATATTTTAACCATCGGCCCGGACAAGATAAAACCAAAAACAGTAGAAAGATAAAAACTTATGGTGAATAAAGAATTTGCGGTCAACAACTCCGATTCGGATACCAGACTGGGTATTGAAGGGGCTTCAGCTGGTATAAAAAATTGAGTTACGATGGAGATAGAAATCGCTAAGATAAAAAGAAGGAACAGATATTTTGTAAATAGAAAAAAGGCAATTAATAAAAAGGCGCGAAAAAGATTACATAATATTAAAACCTTACGCTTGTCAAGATAATCTACGAAACTTCCCGCAATTACTCCAAAGATGATCGAAGGTATCGCAAAAGATAAAAGCATTAATGAGACAACAATATTTGACCGGGTTTCTAAGTAGACTCTAAGAACTAAAACGAAATAGAGCATATTTAAGGAAACCTGTGAAGTAATTTGAGCTAACCATAACCTACGAAAATCTTTATTACCTAAAACAGTTATGAATGATTTATTCATTTAAAATAAATTATTTTGAAGATAAAAAGTTAAGAAGTAATCTTACTCCAAACCCTGTGCCTCCACGCGGAGTCAAGGGGGTATCAGTTTCTGCAAACGCTGGTCCGGCGATATCAAAATGTGCCCATTTAGTTTTACCAACAAATTCCTGTAAAAATAAAGCCGCGGTTATAGCCCCTCCATATTTACCCGTTTGGATATTTTTGATATCTGAAACCCCGCTTTTGATCAACTCTTTATATTCTTTTACCAACGGCATCCTCCAGATATTTTCTCCTGTTAATTCTGCCGATTTTTGAAGCTGTGAGGCAAGAAGCTCATCATTTACCCATAAACCGGCGATATCCTGTCCTAAGGCAACCATACACGCTCCGGTAAGAGTAGCCAGGTCAATAATTTCATCAGGCTTTTCCTTTATAACCGCATATGATATTGCGTCCGCGAGAGTTAATCTTCCTTCTGCATCCGTATTTAATACCTCTATCGTCTTCTTATTCATGGCCGTCAAAATATCTCCTGGTTTAACCGCTTTTCCGGAAGGCATATTCTCACAGGCGGCAATGATTCCCGTGACTTCTAGATCAATATTGGCCTCTTTTAGTACACTGAATACGGCTAAAATAACTGCGGCTCCTGACATGTCAAGTTTCATCGTTTCCATATTTTCCGCCGATTTTAAAGATAGACCACCGGTATCAAAGGTAATCCCCTTCCCTATTATGACTACTTTTTTCCTTGATTTTTGGGGCTTATAATGTAAACGAATAAATTTCGGCTCCTCTGCGCTTCCGGCTGAAACCCCTAAAAAAGCCCCCATACCTAATTTTATTAACTCCTCTTTTTCTAAAACAGTGACCTTTGTAATCCCTTTTGCGTCGTTTCCGATTGACTTTGCAAGATTAGCCAAATATGAAGGCGTGGTCACGGCGGCCGGCTCGTTGACTAGATCCCGGGCAAACAAAACAGCTTTTGCAGAATAACGTGCAATATTTAGCCCTTCTTCACATCTTGCCAGTTTATTTGGCATTACCTGTAAAATAACCTCCTCGAGATTTCTATTCCTGTTTTGTTCTCCCTCGCTTTTATATTTCATAAATCGGTATGAAGCAAGTTCTACCGATTCTATAATCGAAGCCGTAACAAGAGGAGCTGACAATCTTTCCAGCCATATTGGTGGAATCACTAATGCTATCTTTGCTGGCTTAAACTCATTAATTTTCCTGATCGTTGAGGCAATACACTTCTGTATCTGGTAATAACTGAAAATTTCTTCGGTCCCAACTCCGGCAATCAATAATTTATAAGCAGCTAGATATCCATGCGGGGCAACGACTAAAAACTCTCCATCTTTTGCCTCAAACTTTTCTTTATTTTTGGATTTCTCAAGTAAAGATATGAGTTCTTTCGGCAAAAAGGGGAGATCGATATTTTGTTTATCACTACTAAATACGGTCAAGACATCTACGTCTAATTTTGCCACTGCACTTGATTTTAATAGAAATTTCATAATTCTATTATTTGACTTAAGTTAGTTTAACAAAATATAATCAGATGAGTCAACCAGTAGGCCGCGATGGTGGAATTGGGCAGACCACGAAATGGGCAAGTGCTGGAATTGGCAGACAGGCAAGTCTCAAAAACTTGTGGTATGAAAATACCGTGAGGGTTCGACTCCCTCCTTGCCCACACGTGGCAGGCACGCAGGTTTAGGACGTTAGACGAAGTCTTTACGTCCTCTCAAAAACCTGTCCCGATTGAATCGGGGTGTCGGTTCGACTCCGACTGGCGGCACCACAGTCAAACTTTGTGGGTCAGGACTCAACGCCGCCCATTGATTTTGCGTGCCAGAGATAAAACAAGAGAAGAGACACGCTTGACCCACTCTACCGATCCCCGCGCGTGTTGAAATGGTACCCCCCAGTTACCTTTGTAGTCCTTCAGGGTCAACCTCATACCTGATTTGCGGCGCGGGTCCAATAGGCGTTCTTTGAACAGGACGATAAAAGAAACGATTATATTCTGCGAAACCGATAAGAAAAACAACAATCACTAATAATTCAAAAAGAATAGATCCCAAAAGAACGTACAAGAAAGATTTAGTTCCTGGTTTGTAACCTGAGCTTAAATGAAACCTATTAAGCAACAATGTTATTATCAAAGGCCCTGCCTGGAGAGCTACATAGATCGACAAAATTTCTAGGGACCAGGACACAAAGTAAAATGGGTGTGGAGAACGGATAAGGAATCCAGAGAAAAAGAACGGAATCAAACCACCGTGTTTAATAGAAACCCCGCCCTCTAAAAAACCATAAAGAATTTGTGGGAATAATAATCCGGTCAGATAGAAGAGGGGAATAAAGCCTAAACTAACAAGGGAAATCAACATAATATTTTTAAAGATGTTTCTTTCTTGCTGTTGGGAAATAAGATAAACATGAATTAAAAATAAGACTACGTATAGACTAAATTCGAATGCGACTTGATTTAACGTCGTAGTGTTCAGAACACAGTTTTCCCATCCCGACTCTTTTATTCCCCATCTGAAGGCAAGGCCGCTAGTATCTCCAACAATAACTTTTGCACAATAAAGATTAAAACCCCTTGTTCCTATAAAAAGAGCGATTATGAAACTCAATAAAAACCCAAGCAACGATAACTTAAGTAACTTTGACATTTGTTTCATTGATAATTAGACAGAAAAAATCTTCCCAGGGATGTTTTTATGTTCTCTCCAATTAAATTAAAGGCTGCCATTAAGCTGTATGTGGGGTATTCGTTTGATTTTGGGATTTCTGAATTACTATTATTTACGCTATTGGTCTTCTCTGACAATGAACAAAAAATTACCCAGTTAAGACTGGTATGATAGTTATATATTCTTTCTCCAATTTCAAAAATGATCAAGTATCCTGGAGTTATCACCTGGGCATAATATTTCCCTTTTTCGGGACAACCTAAGCTGGTATCTGACCAAGTTCTTTCAATGGTGTTATTAACGAATATCTCTTCTATCTTTATTCCTAACCTTTCAGAAAGATCAGCTTTTGCTAAAGTAATTAATTCTTCAATTGATTTCCACTTTTTTGGTTTTTCTGGCGTAGAATTTTTAGGAGAAGAGGGATTCGTTAGAACTGGTACTACGCCAGTAGCAGTAAGAGCGGGAATTTTATCTGATATTTTTAGCTCCAATTGGGGTGGCAAAAGTTTACCGATCCTCTCAAAACTAGTGTCAGATGGAAGAATCTTTTCCTCAGTCGTAAAACCTAAGGTCGGGGGTCTAATCTTATCTTTAATCTCAAATGCAAAAGAATACCAAGGAAGAGAAAGAGCAAGAAAAAATAACACAATGTTTGAGTAAACAATTCGTCTCATAGTATTTTTAAAATACCTTAATTTACAGATAAAAATCCACCTTTATTTTACCACAATTTTGACATCTGTGTGGGACGGGGGGCTATAGGGGTGGGATAATGACTGTTTATTCTTTCTCCGTTTTTTATTTTCGCGCGAAAAATTTTGCGGAGCTAACAATTTTTACGAGTTTTTGATAAAATATGTTCGAGCTTTGTTGAAAGCTGAATTAAATGTCAATCAAAATCTTAAAATCGATAAATAATCTTCTTTTAGTATTACTATTACTAATACTCATTTTTGCTATTGTAGTATACCTTGGAATTCTACCTAAAAACTTTCTCTTTTTTCATATGGAATTCTTTGGTAGGTTTTATGAAAGAGCTTTATCGTACCTGCTATTTGGTATTCCTCTAATTTATTTTTCCAGGAGATATATTAAAATTAAAAAAAACGCGGAATTAATTATTTTATTGGTTTTTTTGAATTTTCTTCTTGACGGCTTGGGAAATTTATTCGGCTGGTATAGTATCGGCAACCAATACTCATCAGTTTGGTATGATAAATCGGTCCATTTAACCGGAGGAATAATTTACACGAGTGTCTTTTACATGATATTAATTAATTATTTCTCTTCTCAAAATAATTTCTTAATCCTTCTTACAGCATTTGGACTCAGTTTTGCTTTAGGTACCCTTTTCGGAGTTGGAGAATATCTCTCTGATAAGTATTTTAAAACATATATGGTTGGGGGTCTCGAGGATTCAATCGGTGATAATATTTTTGACTTTTTAGGTAGTATTACAGGATCAGCTATACTTTATCTTACTCTCTTTTCTTCTCAACACCATAAAACCTGATTCGGTCGCCTTTGAAAATAAGGTCTATTTCTCCTAAGGGGCCGTTTCGGTGTTTTGCAATTAGAAGTTTGACAATCTGCTGTTCCCATTTCTCGGTATCCTGCTCTGTTCTATAGAGAAACATAACTACATCGGCGTCTTGTTCGATAGCTCCTGATTCTCGTAGATCTGCCAGTTGAGGTATCCTGCTCCCTCTTGCTTCAACCGCACGGGATAGCTGGGATACGGCCAAGACCGGAATTTTCAGCTCACGGGCTAAGTTTTTTAAAGACTGAGATACAATTGATACTTCTTGAACACGGTTATCAAATCTTCTTCCCGGATCAACCAATTGAAGATAATCAACAATTAATAGCTGTAAATTATGGCTTACCAACAGTCTTCTGGCTTTTGTCCGCATTTCATAGATATTAATTCCCGGAGTATCATCAATATAAAGCGGCGCTTCAGCCAGTTGCCCCATGGCTTCAGACAATTTGGTAAAATCCTCATCATCAAGTCTACCGGTTTTTAATCTCCAGGCGTCAACATCTGCCTGCGAAACCAACAATCTATCAACTAATTCTTCTTTACTCATCTCTAAGGAAAAAATACCGACTGACAGCTTTTGGGAAACCGCAATATGCTGGGCGATATTTAAGACAAAAGCCGTTTTTCCCTGTCCAGGACGGGCCGCCAATATTAGTAGGTTTGAGTCTTGCATACCGGCTAACTTATTATCCAGGTCGTAAAAACCCGTAGACACCCCTCTTAACTGTGATCCTTTTTTATGCAGTTCATCCAATCTGTCAAAACTTTCGGCAAGAGCGTCTTTTATGGGGATAAAATCCTGACGTAAACGTCTTTCAGCTATTGACAGTACTTCTGTTTCAGCTCGATCCAGTAAATATTTTGTTTCTTCTTTTTCGTCATATGCGGCTTCAGCGATCTTCGTTGCCGCTTCAATAAGTCTTCTTTTTAGATAATGATCACTAACAATATTGGCATATACCGAGATATTAGCCGCAGTGGGTACGATGTTTGTTAATTCAGTAAGATAACTCGCCCCGCCTACGTCTTTATATTTACCCGTTTTTTTTAACTGGGCTGTTACCGTAACAATATCTAAAGGCTCGTGTTTTTCAAAAAGGGTCATCATGGCAGCAAAGATATAGTTATGAACTTCTTTATAGAAGTATTCAGGTCTAAGATATTCGATTACATCCGCTAAAGCGTCTTTATCAATTAAGATGGAGCCTAATACTGATGCTTCAGCCTGTTCATCATGTGGGGGTATACGCGCTTCTGCCATAAAATTACTTATTACTCCATGACAACAATAGTAGGTTCAACTGGTAATTTATCTTTTGTGATGTTAAGTTTATCAACGGGTAAAACTCCCTCTTTACCCATCTCTTTTAAAAAGATACCAACCTCTGCCAGCCCGGCAAAACTTTCCTGTTTGTGCTTAGAAGTTTTATAGTGCATCGGAATGATTATTCTCGGTTCTAACTGAGAAACAATCTCCACTGCTTGTGAAGCTGTCACCGTCCATACACCTCCAACTGGCACAAATAGAAGACCAACACCGTCTAGCAGCTCTATTTCTTTATCGTTGAATTTATGTCCGATATCGCCACAGTGAATAATCGAAATGCCATCCATCTCTATGTGATAAACGGTATTTTTACCTCTTTCTTTACCTTGGGATGAATCATGATAGGTTTGAATTCCATAAATTCTTGCTCCTTTAACCTCATACTCTCCTGGTCCGGAAATAATCAAGGGATTACCGTTAATACTCTTTGTATCGCTATGATCTAAATGCGGATGTGAAACAGTAACGATATCAATACTGTCCAATTTGGGAAACTTGATACCTACCATTTCTTCGTCAAAAGGATCGGTCACGAGTGTCGCTTTTTTACCTCTGATCTTAAATGATGAATGACCCAAGTAAGTAATTTCCATAAAGACTTATTATTTTTATCACTTTTAGTTAATCTTGACAAGTAGGACTATCACATTTATGATTGGAATACTTTTCTTTTTGGTATATGAAAAAAGACGTCTATATGGCAATCCTGGCCGGATTTGTAATCGGTACCATTGTTGCTTTAACGATTCTAAATTTGCCCAAAATTGTAAAAAAACAGGTACCTGCGACAAAAGATGAACTGGCCCTTACAGCTTCTCCAAACCCTACCCCTTTACCAAAAACCATTGTTACTCTAGATATAGAGGAACCGGTAAATTACAGTTTAGCATCCTCGAAAACGATTAAAATTTCAGGGAAAACTGGAACCAATAATTTTCTCATAACCGAAAATGAGGAAGGTATAGATTTGATACAGGCAACTGAAAGTGGATCTTTTTCTTCTTCCTTTTCTTTACGTGAAGGTAACAATAATATTTATATCACAAGCTTAAATGATAAAGACGAGGAAATGACAAAATCTATTAATGTATTTTGGACAGGGGAAAAACTATGAAGATATTCTCAAAAATTCTCTTCCTTTTCCTGGTTTTATCTATAATCAGTCTAAAATCAACAAAATGGTCTTTTGTCCATGCTCAAACGACACAGAACCAATCCTCAACTCCTTCAAGTATTATTGATAAATTGAAACAGATTGAGATTTTAAAAGAAAAAATAGCCACAAAAGTGGCTGAGATTAGAGATAAAGATAAGGCTGGAGTAGGAGGAGTAATTCTCAAGAAAGAGCAAAACAGTCTTACTCTTCAAACTAACAGCGGGCAGCAGACAGTTACTTTTGCAGAAGATACGGTTTTTTATGATATTTCAACCGGCACCAGATCTGATATCTCACTTAAAAAAATCAAGGAAAACGATATTATATCCGTATTTGGTTATTATAGTGACGGGAAAAAGTCATTTTCGGCAAAATATATCTACCTGGAAAATCCAAAGAAACATATCATAGGCAAAATAGCGGATATTGATAAAACTAAATTTATCGTGACGGTAAAAGATAAACAAGGTCAAATTCCTGTTGAATTTGAAACTATAACAAAAACATTTACCATAAACCGTGACAAAAAAAATTTATCAAAGAGTGGATTCTCGAAATTAAAAATCGGTGACAATATTCACGTTATTGGAGCTGAAAACGTTAAAGACAAAACTAAGATTACGGCCTTAAAAGTATTAGCCTATTCGGCGGCCGAGCCAATATCGGTTACCCCGATAACCGTTAAAGAAAGCACCTCTTCTTCTAGTGGTTTATAACTTTCAGGAGTTTCTGATGTAATTGGGGATTTGCGGCCAGTATACCAGGAGTAAAGACATCCCAGGAATTGCCATATGAATCAGTTATCTTTCCCCCGGCTTTCTCGACAATTAAAGCGGCTGCAGCAATATCCCAAGGCATCAGATGTACATGATGGTATATATCTACCCCGCCGCGCGCAAGTAGAGTCATATCGGTTGCAGCTGAACCGAGAATTTTAAATTGACACACCTGGTAATAAATTTTAGATAAAAACTGAGTCGTCAATTCTCTAGTTCCCAATATATGAGACCAGTCAGTGCAAACTACCGCATCTCGTAACTTAGATGTTTGAGAGATATATATTCTTCGTCCGTTCCAATAGGCTCCTTCCCGATCCTTCTGAGCCCAAAACATCCGGCTGGAAACCGGCAAAAAAATCGCCCCGACCAGGGATTTTGAGTTACGAACAAGAGCGATACTGATAGAAAAGTTAGCATCCCCCCGGGAGAAATTGGCGGTCCCATCCAGCGGGTCTACCACCCAAAGATAGTCACTGCCTTTAAACCCGGAGAAATCTTTTGGAGCAGTTTCTTCGGAAAAAATAGGTATTTTGGGATAATCATGACTTAACTTATCGTGTATAAATTTATCTACGGCCAGATCAGCTGCGGTCACAAAATCCAGTTTCCCCTTCATTTTTTTAGTCAGCGTCTCGGCGTGAAAATACCGCCTCAGTATTTGCCCTGCCCGAGGCAGTAAATCCAAAAGATAATTAGAAACCTCTGAAAGATTCATGGTTTTAAGTATAACATTACTTCAACTTTTCTGATAAAATAGGATTGTTTTATGATTGAAAGAATAGCAAAACTTAGGCAAAAATTCAAAGGAAATCAGCTTGAGGCCTTGTTTATTACCAACCAATACAACGTCTGTTATCTCACCGGATTTACCGGGTTATCTCCAAATGAGCGCGAATCATTCCTTTTCATAACTGCCACCCAAGCATCTCTTCTTACTTTCCCAACCTATTACGGTCTGTTTAAAGAAGGAGGTAGCGGATTTCAGACCTTAAGTATCACAGGCAGTAAAAGACTGGTTGACCATTTGAACGAAATTATTGGGACAGAAAAAATTAAGATAGTCGGATTTGAAAAGCAAAATCTGACCGTGGGAGAACTTGAGTCGCTCACAAACAAACTGAATGCGAAGTTAAGACCGACAGAATATTTAGTCGAAGAATTAAGACTGATTAAAGGGGAAAATGAAATTAGGCAAATAAAAAAAGCGGCTCAAATTACCGATCTTGCCTTTACTTATATAAAAACCAGAATTAAAAAGGGTGTCAGTGAAAAAGAATTAGCTCTTGACCTTGAATTTTATTTAAAAAGAAAGGCGGGAAACGTAGCTTTTCCTCCGATTGTGGCTTTTAACAAAAACGCAGCTATACCCCACTATTTACCAGAAAACAGACAGCATTTAACAGATAACAGTTTAATACTCCTCGATTTTGGGGCCAAAGTTAACGGATATTGCGCGGATATGACACGAGTTGTTTTTTTCGGTAATCCAAATAATAAACAGGTCAAAATATATAACACCGTCTTAAAGGCTCAAGAATTAACCCTTAAAAAGTTGAGGCCTGAACTATTAGCAAATGAAGTCGACTTCGTTGCCAGAGAATATATTAAATCGTCCGGATTTCCCGAATATCCTCATGGGCTGGGACACGGTGTTGGGCTGGCTATCCATGAAGCGCCGAGACTAAAAAGTGAAAGTACGGAAGTTTTAAAGGAAAATATGGTGGTTACTGTCGAACCCGGGATCTACCTTGAAGGAGAATGTGGCGTAAGGATCGAGGATTTGGTAGTATTAAAAAAGGATGGGTTAGAAATCTTATCTAAGTCACCTAAGTTACTTAAGGAACTTATAATCTTATGATTACTCCACAAACACTCAAAGGCTTTCGGGATTTTCTACCAGAGGAAGCGCAAAAAAGACAGTACGTTATCGATATCATCAGACGGACTTTTGAGCTTTACAGCTTTGAGCCAATCGAGACTCCGGCTATCGAATATCTGGAGGTTTTTACCGGCAATATCGGTGAAGACGAAAAGCTCTTTTATAAATTTACTGATACCGGAGGAAGAAAAGTTGCCCTTCGATACGACCAAACTGTACCAACCTGCAGACTTATAGCCCAATATCCTGACAAAATCACCCTTCCATTTAAACGTTATCAAATCCAAACAGTCTGGCGGGCGGAAAAACCCCAAAAAGGAAGATACCGGGAATTTTTGCAGTGTGATGCTGATATTTTCGGCGTTGATGGTTCAACCGCTGACGGAGAAACGATTGCTCTTTCAATTGATATCTATAAAAACCTTGGTTTTAAAAAACCTATCGCCATAATAAATGATCGTGAGTTGTATAAAGACATTCCTTATAAAGCTATCGTGGCAATTGATAAGTTGGAAAAAATCGGTGATGAAGGAGTCATTAAAGAGCTAGTCGAAAAAGGATATAAAAAGGAAGAAGCTGGGAGTTTATTAGACTCTGTAAAAAGAATAAATCCTAATGATAAATTAACACAAATATTTTCATTCCTGGATAATTACGGGATGAGAAATAACTATCAATTTAAACCAACACTCGCCCGCTCTTTTTCTTATTCAACCGGACCGATATGGGAAATTGTAATAGAAGAATTCGGTAGTGGAAGTCTTTTGGGCGGAGAAAGATTTGACAGTTTAGTCGGAAGGTTCTCAAAAAGATCGGTTTCGGGCACGGGTTTTGCCGTCGGATTTGACCGGACGGTCCTGGCTATGGATGAATTAGGTCTCTTTCCAACTCTTTCTATTAAAACCAAAGTTCTGGTAACTGTTTTCAGCAAAGAATTCCTGAGCGAATCACAGAAGATCACAAAGTTTCTTCGCGAAAACGGCGTCAATTGCGACCTCTATCCTGATCCCAATGATAAGCTTGATAAACAACTGAAATACGCTAATAAAAAAAATATTCCCTATGTAGTTATAATCGGACCGGATGAAGTAAAGAATAATAAAATAACAATTAAGAATATGAAAGTTAAAGAACAATCTACAATTCCTCAAAATGAACTTGCCCAATATCTTAAAAAACAGGCATAACCAGGCAATTTTTGCCCTAATCGTCGCCAATCTTATCTGGGGAGCGGCCTCCCCTATTTTTAAACTGGCTCTTCAAAATATAACTCCATTTACACTCGCCTTCATCAGATTTTTTGGCGCCACGATATTAATCTTTCCATTTTGTATCTCTAACTTAAGTATCGAAAGGAAAGACTGGCTTAAGCTGGTTTTGCTTTCATTTTTTGGTATCACCGTAAATATCTCTTTTTTCTTTTTAGGTCTCAAATACGCTCCTTCCATCAACGCTCCAATCATAGGTTCTTCAGGACCGGTATTTCTTTATCTTTTTTCTATCCTTATTCTTCATGAAAAAAGACATTATAAAGTCTTAATCGGGACAATTATCAGTTTGCTTGGAGTTCTTATAATTATTGGACAGCCGTTACTGACTAATAGCCTCGACGGACAAATTCTGGGTAATCTATTTTTTGTCCTGGCAATGTTGGGAGCAATTGGACATGCAATTGTGAGTAAAGAAATACTCCCGAAATATTCTGCCCAATCAATTACTTTTTGGTCATTTTTAATTGGAAGCATCACTTTTTTACCGATGGCGGCATTTGAAATCCTTAATTACAATTCGTTAACAAGCTTGGATTACAGAGGTTGGACAGGCATAATTTTCGGTGTTTTGTTTTCATCCCTGACCGGTTACTTTCTGTTTGAGTGGGCTTTAAAAAATATGGAGGTGCAGGAGGTAGGTATATTTACTTATATAGATCCTATTGCAGCGATTCTGATCGCCATGCCACTTCTGGGCGAAACAATCACCCCTATATTTTTAATAGGAAGCATCCTGGTTTTCGGCGGCATTATCGTCGCCGAAGGACGTCTCCACTACCACCCGATACATAAACTAAAGAGCAATTTTTAACGCGAAAAGAAATGTATACATCTATCTATTGACAAATATACATCTATCAATTATCATAGTAATTATATGAAACGTCTTCAGGTTTATCTTCCGGAAAGTTTATTGGAAAGTCTTAGGCTTTATGCCCAGAGCCGTGGTATTCCTTTGGCGGAGGCTATCCGTCAGGCTGGAAAGGAGTTCAGCAGCAAACCTGTCATCAAAAAACAAATCAAAGAAGCTCAGCTTCGAAAAAAGAAAAGTGTTAAAAATCCTTTTATTGCCATGGCCGGCATGCTCGGAAGAGGGCCAACCAATGCAAGTATGACAGTAGATGATATCTACGATGACTGATAAAACTTTTTTATTTGTAGATAGCTCTGCGTGGATAAGCTTAGTCGTCATAAACGATATTAACCATCAAAAAGCCGTATCTGTTTTTTCCTCGTTTAACACCAAAACTAAACTTTATATCTCTTTTTTTATCATCAATGAAACAATCACAAAAATAAGAAAAATCTTCAGTCAAGAAAAGGCATCTGAATTATTTAATCAATATAAAAAGCTGGAAAAGGAGAAGTTTCTCACTATTCTTCCGGTAGATAGAAATATCATAGAAAAAGGAGTCGCGCTTCTTAGTAAACATCCTACCCCCAATACTTTTTCACTTACTGATGCTACTAACGTAGTATTGATGGAGAAATATCATATTCCCACCCTGTTTTCTTTTGATCGGGATTTCAAGAAACTAAAAACTCCTTATCTTTCTATCCTGCCTTGAAGAATTTTCCCGCGAAAAGGGGAAAGAAATAGGAAAAAATGAAGAAATATTATTGAAGGAATT
>MFJR01000007.1:449481-494776 GCA_001780955.1 Candidatus Gottesmanbacteria bacterium RIFCSPLOWO2_01_FULL_39_12b
AGTGGATCAGAAATAACTTTGAAAGACTGGTAGAAAAACATGCCGGGGAATATATTGCCGTATCAAACGGCCATATAGCTTTTGGTAAATCCAGGAAAGAAGTGGAGGAAAAACTAAAAAAAAGTGCAAAAAATATTTTGCCCTCTGTAATGCAAATACCTCATCAGGAATCTCTTACATGCGCGTTATAAAGTTCCTTATACTATCCACAAAGGTCTTGCCATTCCTTATATACCGTTGTCTCTAAAAATAAATAAAGTCTGGAGACGTTTTTGGGGATTTGTCGATAGTGGCGCTACTTTCAGTATATTTAAGGACTCAGAGATAGGAGATCTAGATTTTAACTATAAGAGTGGCAGGTTAGTAAACGTCCAAGTAGGTGACGGAGGTTTCATACCCGTTTATCTTCATAAACTTGAAATATCTTTAGATGACTTTACATTTCCGATTACAATCGGGTTTTCCAATAGATTGGGTGTGGAATTTAACCTTCTAGGAAGAAAAAGCTTATTTGAAAAATTTGATGTGACATTCAGCGATTCCAAAGGTGAACTCACGTTTACCAAGACATAATCCACAATGTTTTAATCATCGGCCCCGACGAAGCAAAAAATAAAAAAGTCACCGTCAAAAACATGACCTCGCAGCAACAAACTACTATTCCTCAAAACGAAGTTATCAAACTTCTTCAATAAGCCTTAAACCCAACGACCTTTTTTTATCTAGGTCCCTCTATTTGCCCCCCACTATGAAATCTTTGGTTAAGAAATAGTCTAAAGCTCTCATGGAATCTCATTTTATCAATCACATCAATACCGCCTTCTCTTAATCTTGCCACCTCCTCTCTCACATTACTATGACGTATATTATATCAAGTGTATCCAAATTTTTGTTCCGGCGTATGTACTTTCTATCAGAAATTTAGTATAATCTTATTTCATGAAAGCCAGTATTCATCCCCAATATTATCCCGAGGCGCAGGTGGTTTGTGCCTGCGGGAACATGTTTACGGTTGGCTCTACCAAGCAGTCTATACATGTAGAAATCTGTCATAAATGCCATCCTTTTTATACAGGAGAGTTGAAATTCGTCGATACCCTTGGACGGGTAGAAAAATTCCAGAAGAAACAAAAGCAGGCTCAAACTACAGCCGGTGTCTATATTTCCAACAAGAAAAAGAAACAGGCTCAACAAAAAGAGGAATACAAACCCAAAACTCTACGGGAGATGCTTTTAGGAACCTCTTAAATTAATTTTCAATTTTAAAATGAATTTAGATACTATTATTTTAGAATTCAGACCGGGAACAGGTGGTAACGAGGCTAAAATATGGGCTAATGATCTTCTGCGAATGTATCAGAGATTTGCCGCCTTTCAGAGCTGGAAAGTTGAATACATTACTGATAATGCCATCAGGATAAAAGGGGCTGAGGTATTTAATAAGCTTCAGCATGAAGCAGGTACCCACCGGGTGCAAAGAATTCCGGAAACAGAAAGGTCCGGCCGGATTCACACTTCAACTGCCACCGTGGCAGTTTTGCCTGAAATACCGGAAACAGAAATTTATATAAGACCGGAAGATCTGGAGTGGGAATTCTACCGAAGCGGTGGAAAGGGCGGTCAGAACGTCAATAAAGTCTCTTCAGCGGCCCGGGTAAGACACAAACCGACCGGTCTTATAGCAAGCGCGCAAACGGAAAGAGACCAATCTCAAAATAGACGTGTGGCTTTATCAATTCTAAGATCTAAACTCTGGGAAGCGGAGGAGATAAAAAGAAGTACCCAAATAGGAAGCATTAGAAGTATTATCGGTCGGGGGATGAGAGCGGAAAAAATAAGGACCTACAATTTTCCTCAAAACCGGGTTACAGATCACAGAATTAACAAAAGCTGGCACAATCTTGAGGATATTGTAGAGGGGAAATTGGAGAAAATAATAAGTTACTTAGGTAACTTAGGTAACTTATAAGACCATCATTCCCCGCTAAACTCCCCAACGGTCACGGATAACTGTTTGGTTTGATCGTCTCTCCAGACCTCAATATTAACTTTATCCCCAATCTTTTTATCGGAGATAATTTTGGCCAGTCCACCGTCTTTATCGGTGACTTTTTTCCCGTCTATCTTGGTAATTATATCTTCGGTTTTAATTCCTCCATTTTCGGCCGGAGAGTTATTAATCACTTCCTGAACATATGCTCCTTCGGGTACTTCATTAATCAAAGCAAGGTCACGGGTGATCATTTTATACTTCACGCCTAAATAGGGTCTCTGGAATTTCCCGCTTGTATTAAACTGATTGAGGGCTTCTTTTATTGTGTTGATGGGAAGAGCAAAACCTATATTTTGACCCTCAGAAGAAACTGCGGTATTAACTCCGATCACCTGGCCGGCTGAATTTAAAAGCGGCCCGCCTGAATTTCCCGGATTGATAGCGGCGTCTGTCTGAATTACATTATCTAACCTCTCAGCGAAACCTTCAAAAGGACTACCGGCGGTAATACCCCGCCCAAGACCGGAAATAACTCCTACTGTAACAGTGTTTCGAAATTCGCCCAGAGCCGTACCGATCGCAATGGCCAGCTGCCCGACTTTTATCTTTGACGAGTCTCCCAAGGTTACCGGTTTTAGATCATTTGCTTCTATTTTGAGTATCGCCAAATCATTTACCGGGTCCCGATAAATTTTTTGAATATCATAAGTCTTATCATCGTTTGTAACTACCTTATATTTAGCTTCAGTATCGGAAACGACATGTTTATTGGTCGCAATCAAGCCTTCGGCATCAATGATAAAACCGGTACCAATATCCTGCTCGACTTTCTGGTCTCTGCTTCCTTGTTTTGGTCTAAATATATCAAAAGGATCATAAGGATTAATCTCAAACATTCTGCCTATAGATTTGGTTTTACTGATAGAAACTGTAACCACGGAAGCAGAAACCTTGTCAACGACTTCGGTGATAAGCGACTCTTCATTGACTATTTTAACTTTTTCGGTAACGTTATTGGCGGTTTGTGACTGTTTCGGAAGATACTTATCCAAAAAGCTTAAATCGAAACGAAGGCCATTTTGTGAACCTAGAAACAGCAATACTACGAGCAGTATAAAAAGTATAAGGATTCTTCTCATAAAATAATTATCTGATTTCTAGAATATAATATAAATTTAACTGAAAATCAATCCGCCAGTTGGCGGATGGCGGATAAAAATCTTATTTTAATAAAGTTTCTATTCCTTTTTCAAGTTGTAAATCTTCCTCAGGTTTAGCCTCATCATTCTCAATCTTTACATCTGGTATAACACCTGTACCATTAATCCAAATACCTGAAGGAAGTAGCCATTTAGCGGTAGTAATGTGAATTCCGGCTCCCCCTGGAAGTTCTTGAGGTTCCTGAATAGTCCCTTTTCCAAATGAAGTTTCTCCAACTAATTTGGCCCGTCCCCTATCCTGAAGCGATCCAGCCACAATTTCAGAGGCAGAGGCTGATCCTTTATTGATTAAAACAACTAAAGGAATTTTGAGCAAATCACCTTTTCTATTAACTTTATATTGCTGTTG
Source organism: Candidatus Gottesmanbacteria bacterium RIFCSPLOWO2_01_FULL_39_12b (assembly GCA_001780955.1). Lineage (GTDB taxonomy): Bacteria > Patescibacteriota > Microgenomatia > 2-02-FULL-39-11 > 2-02-FULL-39-11 > 01-FULL-39-12b. The sequence goes on from MFJR01000007.1 coordinate 453,044, forward strand.
CGACTGATTTACCGATTCCTGTATCACGACAATTCCGTCAGAAAGAAATTCTGAGGCAATATAGACGGAAGCAGATAAATAACCTCCCGGATTATTACGTAAGTCTAAAATCATTCCTTTAATCTCTGAGGGCGATTTTTGTAACTCTTTACCTATTTCAGCTATCGCTTTTTTCCATTCATCTGTGGTCTGATCACCGAATTTTCCCAATTGAAGATAGACTATTTTACGGCAAGAGGCACAGGATTCTTTGATAATCTGGCAATTTTCGTTGAGATTTTGACATTTAACATTATTCATGTACCAGTCAACAGAGGCAACTTTAATATCATCGCGAACGACTTCCAGATCGGCTGATTTGCTTGAATCTTTATGCATAATGTTCAAAAGAACTTTTGAATTTTTTGGGCCCCTGATTTTTGAAACAGTTTCAGGCAAAGTCCAGTTAAAAGTTTCTTTACCGTCAACTTTTATAATCCAATCTCCCGGTTTTAAACCCGCCTTGTCTGCCGGAGTCCCTTTCAAAGGAGCGACCACCACGATTTTCTTATCTTTTATTCCTAACTGGGCGCCTATCCCTTCAAACTTCCCCCCTAAATCATCTTTGGCTTCTTTGTTCTGATCTGGTGGTAAAAAGACGGTATAAGGATCACCTAAAGAGGCAACCATTCCGCTGATGGCTCCAAAAACCATTTTCTAAGGGTCAAGGTTTTTCTTATCTATATAAGTTCTGGAAAGCCTGTCCCAAACGTCCCAAAATAAAGTAAAATCTACGCTTTTGGGCACCGAAGAAGTTTTCCCAATAAAATTGGTGTTTTTGAAAGACTCAAAATCAAGATTTTTAGCTCCTAATTTATACCCTATGCCAAAAGAGAGAATGAGAAAAGAGATGGCGATTATCAGATTTCGGATTGTTTTGAGCATTATTTGTTTATTTATTCGATAACGACAATTTGTTTTATTTTAGGCCAGAGTAAGATTGTTTTCCCGGCATATTCGGTCAATTTTGAAAAAACCTCTTCAGAGATCTGGATCCAGGGGATTGGAATATCATCAAGTTTTTTTTTCAAAATAATTCCTTTTGCTTCTAAGACGTCTAATTTAACAATACCTTCTTCGTATAGTCCCTGACATAAAACAATTTTTTTAGAAACCTCGTGGTTAATATCTAAGGCGCTCAAATTTTCACCTGGTAGGTAGACTAACTCTCCCAGGCAGTCTTGCCCACTCCCATCTTTACCCTTAAATACCTCTCCGTCAATAGATATCGATAAATTCGCTTTTTCGATAACTGCAACTCTTCCGGAAACAGGCGAATACAATTTGTTGATCTCTTTAGATTCCCGGTCTATGAGTGTCATCGTACCAGCTTTAAGATCTATTTCTTTTATTTTACCGGTCAAAGGACTTTTAATAATGTAGTTTGAAAACAAGCCCTTTTTTTGAGCAATAATCTCTCCTTCATTGACTTCGTCCCCGATTATTTTCACCAAATATTTAGGAATTTGATCAGCTTTGATATTCAAAAGTTTGGAAAGTTGAATCATCTTATTTTGGTCAGAGGTTTTTATTTCCGCCAAAACGGTGTTTATATCGATCTTATCTCCTTCCGAAACTAATATTTTCATTCCGGAAGTTATAGGCAGTTGTATCGATGATTTCATTTATGAGGGCTTGACAATAAACGGAAGAAGCGCTAAAAATCTCGCTCGTTTTATTGATTTCATTAATTTTTTTTGATGTTTTCGACAGATACCATTATGCATTCGTGGGGTAATCTTGCCCCTCTCAGATAAAAAGTGTTTTAGAGCTTCTATCTCTTTGTAGTCAGGTTCTAATTTTTGTTTACAAAAAAAACACTCCTTTGGCCGTTGAATTCTACGTTTAAAATTTCTAATAATTTTTCGCATAATTAAAATGGTATGTCATCCGGAGTAATATCTTCGTTTTTAACTTCAGAAGAAGTTACGACTTCCTCATCTTTCTTTTTTTCACTAAGGTCTTCTTTTACCGAAAGTTTCGGCGGTGATTTTTTGGTTGAGGTAGATTTATCCGTCAAATCGGAATCATCCGCCAGCTGGCGGACCTCAGCCGGTTTCGATTCTGAACTTTCTTCTTTAATTACTCTTTTGGAATCTAAGATGATCATATCTTCTATCACGATTTCTGTTGAACTTCGCTGCCCTCCATCCTGACCAATCCAGCTATGAGTTGCCAGCCTTCCCTCTACGTATACTTTCCTTCCTTTTGCCAAAAGCTGGGAACATAATTCACCTAGTTTATTCCAGGCTACAATCCGGTGAAATTCTGTTTCTTCCTTTGTTTCGCCCGTTTGAGTCGTCCAGCTTCTATTTGTAGCTAAACCAAAGGTACAGACCGCAGTGCCCGCGGGCGTGAACCGTAACTCAGGATCTCGTGTCAGGTTGCCTATTAATGTAACTTTATTCAAAGAACGTGCAGACATATTTTTCTCCTTTAATTTGATTTCTTAATTTGTTTAATTTGTAAATATCTTAAAACAAGCTCATTCATTTTTAATATATTATTAACGCTCTTGGCCTCCTTTCCATCTGCATGGAAATTTAATAACCAGTAAATCCCTTCTGTCTGCTTTTTTATGGAATAAGATAAGTTTTTTTTACCAAAAAGAGAAGAGCTTAAAATTTTCCCCTTTCCTATAGATTGACCGATCTTGTCAAAAACTTTTTTAATCTCATTATCGGAAGCGGTAGAATTGAATATGATCATCAGTTCATAAGAATTAAGCATGTTGCAAGTATAGCAAAAATGGTCTAAAAATAAAATAGCATCATATGACCAAGCGTAAAATAGTTATTTTTACCATAACATTGGCAATTCTGATATTGATTATCTACGTAAAGTATAACTTCCCCAAAAGGGGAATTATAAGCCCCTTGGGAGAAAATTCGTCTGTCACAGAGCCAAAACCGCTGGATAAATATTCTTTTGAGAATTTAAGAGAGAGACAGTTTGAAGACAGTCAAATAACCTTCGGTAAAGTGCTGAAAGAGGAAAATAGGTTTTTTTCAAGGGTATTTTATTACACAAGCGATGGCAAAAAAGTCAGCGGGTTAGCCAATATTCCTAAAATAACCGGCAAACTTCCGGTAATCGTCATGCTTCGGGGTTTTGTCGATCAAGAAATATATACCGTTGGAGAAGGTACCAGACGATCAGGAGAAGTTTTTGCAGAAAACGGCTTTTTGACTTTAGCCCCTGATTTTTTGGGCTATGGTCAGTCGTCGTCACCCTCTGCCAATCCGATCGAAGAACGTTTTGAAACATACACCACTGCTTTAAATTTGCTTACTTCAATCAAGACCCTTGATATGGCAGATTTCCCGAGAATCGGTATCTGGGGACATAGTAACGGAGGACATATTGCTCTATCCATATTGGCCATAACCGGACAAGCTTATCCTACGGTTCTCTGGGCTCCAGTCTCCAAACCCTTCCCCTACTCAATACTCTATTTTACAGACGAGTTTGAAGATCACGGCAAAAAATTAAGAAAAGTCGTTTCCGACTTTGAGAAAGACTATGATGTTGAAAAATATACTTTTACTAATTATTTAGACTGGATAAGCGCTCCAATCCAACTTCATCAGGGAAGTGAAGACGAGGCTGTTCCGCAAAAATGGTCTGACCAGTTTGTAGATGAGATGAGAAAACTAAAAAAAGATATAACCTATTATACATATCCCGGAGACGATCATAATTTTGCCAAAGGAAGTTGGAATCTGGTGGTTCTGCGAAACATCTCTTTTTTCAGAAATCACCTAAACCGTCTATAAATCAAAGTATATTCATCATTTCTATGCATATGCGATAATGTGATGAGTACAGATTTTCAATTTAAGTCAAAATGAGATTTAAGAGAATCGTCGTCCTCTATTTTTTGAGCAAGTATATATTTAACCGTAAAGGAAACTCCATATAGTTCTCTTAGAAACTCTACCTCATCAAAACAAGGATAAGGTGAGACGTAAACGCTTTTTTGAAATTGATACAACCCTAATTGTTTCAGTCTCATTCTAAAAACATCTCTGACCCGGGAGTGTTTATTGGAAATATCAAAAATTACGATTCTCCACTTACCGTCCCATCTTCTTTGTGTTTTTATCTCCATATCGTTAAGTTGGTACGACAGTGCTTTAGTCATTCCGTTTTCGGTTATTTTTACTCTTACACTACCATCATCCAAATATTCAACCGAAATGTACTTTCGTTTCTTCAGCTGGTTTACAACCTGCCTGGTTTGCCACCTTGGATAGGAACGTCCTCCAAAAACTAACAATCCTAATGCGGGAGCAGCACTCGGAAATGCAAATATCAAACCTATCGCTCCGGCTGCTGCAAGGATTTTTAATACGTCCTTCACTCTCGGTAGCGAACCTGAATCCTTTCTCTTTTCTATCGGCTTTTGAAAAAGTACTGCCGCTTTCTGCCAATCTATATTTGCATATGGATTAGTCATAAAAATACTTTACTCTGCTGATTCATCAAAATCAAGCATATGCGGTAAAAGGATGAATCGATCGCTTGATATATAGATATTTATCAATTAGATTTAATTAAAAAATAAACGTTGTGAAATTGTGGTATTACAAACCATTGATGATCACGATGGTATTGTGATGCTTCTACTCTATACCCTAGCGATTTGAAAAAAGTTTTCCAGTCCTCGTCTCGACCATATGAATTCCAATAAAATCTTGGTTGTAAATTACCTATTTTGGATCTGGAGTGTGATGAAGAACCATCAATAGGAGCGAGGTGTTAAATGATTGATCTGGAAACGGTAGACGTTTTCCGTCATATATTATCGGATCGATTGCGCTAATCCAGCTCTTGTTGGAAATATCAACCGGAGTGATTTTCTTTCCGTGCTTTGTTATTAGATGAGCTACGTGTCCCGTTCCGCAACCAATATCGATAATTCTTTTAGCATATTTTATATACGGAAGAACTCTACCAACAACCAACTCTGCTCTTTTTTGCGCGATCGTTTCAATAACTTCCGGTATTTTCATTTTGTTGTAATATCGGTTTTATCTTAGAGCGTCTTTGAAAACTCGGGACTATCGTCATTGCGATCCCGACTCAGTCGGAACAAGCAATCCCGTTCGGGCATACTGCTATTCTGCGGGATCGCCACGCTCGTTCCTCGCTCGCGATGACATTTATCATGAGTTTCCAGACAGGCTCTTAGTAAAATTATATCAGTTTTTAGCTCGAACCGGAATAGATTTTTTCCTGAGGCTTTACGCCTTCACCTTCGGCTGATTTTTGTTCCCTCTGGAGTATCTTCTATAGTAAAACCTGATTTTTCAATTTGCTGCCTGATCTGATCTCCTTCATCCCATTTCTTTCCCTGTCTTAATTTTTCTCTTTTCTCAACTAGTTCTTTTATCTCTTCAGATACTTTTGACTTTTCACTTTTCACTTTTAACTTATTCAAGTCTAATCCCAAAACTTCATCAAACAAAAGAATCAAATCGTATTTATCCCCGGGAGGAATATTACTTTTGACCACCTCCCATAAAACTGCCAAAGCGGAAGGTATATTTAAATCGTTATTTATAGAGTCGGTAAATTCTTGCCTGAATTTATTTACTTTTTTTAATTTTTCTTCAGAAAGATTAGTTCTTGTTGTTATTTGATCCGCCAGCTGGCGGATTTGCGCTTGAAGATTTTTATACGCTGTTTGGGCTCCTTTCAAAGATTCCCAGGTAAAGTTCATCGACTTGCGGTAAGAAGAAGTCAAAAACAGATACCGAAGAACCATTGGAGAAAATCCCTTTTTCTCGATATCGTAGACCCGATAAAAGTTACCAAGGGACTTACTCATCTTTTCTCCTTCAACCAGTAAATGATCCGCATGGAGCCAATACTTGACGAAACTTTTGCCCGTTGCTGCCTCGCTTTGGGCAATTTCGTTGGTGTGATGGATGGGAATATGATCGACTCCTCCGGTATGGATATCGAAAGTCTCACTCAAGTACTCCATACTCATGGCAGAACACTCTATGTGCCAGCCGGGAAATCCTCTACCCCATCGACTATTCCACTCCATTTGACGTTGCTTTGCAACGTCATCCTGAGCGGAGTCGAAGGATCTTCCCCCGGAATACGAAAATTTCCAGAGGGCAAAATCAGTGGAGTGTTTTTTACCGGAAACGACCTCGACTCTGGCTCCGGCTTTGAGAGATTTCTGCAATTTATCAAATGGTTGCCCGGTTAACTTGCCGTAATCTGATAATTTAGAAGTGTCAAAATAAACCCCATCGGTAATCTTATAGGTAAAACCCTTTTTTTCCAAAAGTTCGATGATTCGAATCATCGAACTAATGTGATCTGTGGCGCGACAGATAATTTCAGGCTTTTTTATATTTAATTTAACAAGCATTTCCATAAAATCATCTGTATAAAACTTGGCGATCTCCCAAACCGATTTTTTTTCTCGTCTTGCCCCCTTTTCCATCTTATCTTCCCCGGAGTCAGAATCTGAAGTCAGATGACCAACGTCGGTAATGTTCATGACTCTTTTGACATCAAACCCGTTAAACTCCAAAACCCGCTGTAAAATATCGGCAAAAATAAAAGTCCGGGCATGTCCGATGTGCGCAAAATCATAGACGGTTGGACCGCAGGAGTAAAAACATACAATAGGAGGATTAAGAGGTTTAAAATCTTCGGTTTTTTTAGTTAAGGTATTATATAATCGCAACATTTTCAGCCTATTTTAACATTTTGTTTAGTCTCAAAACCGGAAGAAGGTGTCCTTTTTTGAGGCCCAAGTTTCCCTTGGATCGGTTTGCTGGTTGGAGTTGCCAAAGGCCGCGGTTGTTGCTTTCGCGCTTCAACAGCCTGAGCTTTCTTCTGTTCCTCTTCCTGAAGTAGTACTTCATATGGCCTGGCAGCTGTCGGTGTTTGAGGTAACATCATATGCTTAGGCGTTGTTTGCCGCAATACTTTCCGTGTCTCTTCTAACTCTTTCTGATCGGAAGCTCCTAACTCTTCCTCTTTCTTCTTTAACTGTTCTTTGGATAAATTGGGCCCGAGATTTTTGAGATACTTACTGAATTCATCTTCACTTTGTAATGATTTGGATCCGATTGCCTGTTCAATAAGTTTTCCCGGACTGACCGTACTGGCAACCTGTCTTGCTGAATCTTTGGCCGCTTCAATACTACCCGTGATGATTTTTTTCAGTTTGCTCGACATAAGTTACCTAAGTTACTTAAGTTACTTAAATAATAAAATTAAAAAAATCCTAACTTTATTTTGGCTTCTTTAGACATTTTTTCTACACTCCATGGCGGATCAAAAGTGAGATCAACGGTCACGTCGACAACTCCCTTTATTTTTTTTAGTTCGTCCCTTATGGGATTGGCAATTAAATCAAATAAAGGACAGCCCATGGTGGTCAAAGTCATAACCACGGTCACCTTGCCCTTTTTATCTGATTTAACATCATAAACTAAACCCAAATCCACAATGGAAATACCAAGTTCCGGATCGGGAACGCTTCGTAACTGATTAAGAAGTATTTTTTTTGATAACATATCAAAACTCCGTCCTCCCCTCCAGGGCTTTGGATAAAGTCACTTCATCGGCATATTCCAAATCACCTCCAACCGGAAGTCCATGGGCAAGCCTGGTAACTTTACATTTTGTATTTTGCATGTTCAACTCTCTTCTGATATACATGGCTGTTGCCTCTCCTTCCATACTGGCGTTGGTGGCCAGAATCACCTCTTTAATTTTACCTGATTTTACCCTTAAGAGAAGCTCGGCGATATGAATTTCATCAGGACCGATGTTGTTAAGGGGATTGATCGCACCATGAAGAACATGATAAACACCATTATACTTACCTGTTTTTTCTAAGGATAAAATATCAATCGGCTGTTCGACAACACAAATAGATGTTTCATCACGCTCGAGACTTTCACAGATAACACAGGGATTGTTTTCACCGATATTAAGACACTTTGAGCAATAAACAGTTGAGGTTTTTAGAGTCGTAAGAGCCTCACTAAATTCGTCCAGTTGACCCTGGGGCACATGAAGAAGGTAAAAAGTCAGACGTGAGGCGGTTTTTGGACCGATCCCCGGCAGTTTCTCGAACGATTCAATTAACTTCTCTATAGAACGGGGTAAGATTTTCATCTTCTCATTTTATCATCTTATTTATTTGAGAAGCGATAGTGGAAGCGATCGATAAAATTTTCAGTTTGGGAAACTGCAACTCTTGGGCAACCGGAATAGTATCAGTGACCCAAACTTTATCAACCGGTGAGTCCTGTAAAATTTTATCGGCACCCCCGACAAAATCCGCGTGAGTCGCGCAAGCGATCACCTGTTTGGCTCCCTTTTGTTTTAAAAGATGAGCGGCGTTTACAAGCGTTCCACCGGTCACAATAACGTCATCAACGATAATGGCGGTTTTGTTTGTGACGTCACCGACAACCCTCATCGAAACAATTTTGTGCGGGTGGTCCAGATCTCTTTTCTTTTCAATCAGGGCCAGAGGCATATCCAGTCCTTCAGCAAATTTCTGTGATCTTTTGAGAGCTCCCGCATCCGGCGTAACTATGACGACGTCATTTTTAATTTCTTCAACCAGTGGTCTAAAAATAGATAAGCCTGAAAGGTGAATGACCGGTATCTTGAAAAAACCCAATATATTTTCGTTATGAAGTTCCACCGTAATCAATTTGTCGATTCCTACCGATTCGATTAATTTGGCTACAACTGCAGAAGACAAACATTCTCCCTCGCGATGAATCCTGTCCTGTCTGGCATAACCGTGATAAGGTAAAACCGCGATAATCTTTCTGGCTTCTCCCCTTTTAACAGCGTCGCCCATCAAAAGGAGTTCCATCAGGTGTTCATCAACAGGATCACTTAATGATTGAATTAGAAAGACATCCTTTTCTTCTACCTCTTCTTCTACCCTGACCCGGCATTCGGAATCGGCAAAGCGGACAATCTCAACTTTACCCAAACTTTTTCCAAGATTCTGGGCTATTTCAGCTGCTAATTTCGGATTAGCATTACCGGAAAGAATAAGCGGTACCATCTAAACAGTATTATGAGATGTTTGGTAAATTTTTTCAAGTATATCAAACTGAGCCATAATTTACTTGACAATAATAATGAGATGATATAAACTCCCTAAAAGCTATCATACTTTTTCATACAAAATGCTTACAGAAGTTCCGCAAGCCATCAGTGAAGCAATAAAAATTGCTCCAGTTGATCCTCAGTATTATGGACCAGATGATGATCGCGTAACACGATTCGTTGACCAAACTATAGACACCTGGTCTAATGCTGAACCAGAACTAGCAGGCGGTTTAAACCAACTAAAAGATCTTTTAACACCACTAGAACAGGAAGCGTTAACGTTCTATCTTGCCTCAACTGCGTTTGCGATTGCTGATGCTGCTCCTCCACTTGAAAAACCTCAACAAGAAATAAAGGAAAGAGCAACCGGTGTGACACTGTTTAAGAATCTTACCTCAGGTGAAATAGAATCTGAAAGAGATGCGTTTAGAACTACCTGGCAGACAGTATATCCAGAAAACCTTTCTTTTGCAGCTACTGCTACTTTCACAAGAGAAACGGTTCTTTCTCAACCAGAAATACCTGATTTAGACGCTAAATTAGCACAACTAAAAGCTGATTTTGCAGCAGAAATGCAAACCTGGAAAGATGCTGGTAAAACTCCAGAAATGCGCGATATGTTAAGCATGAAACTTAAACTTGAAAGTAAATATCCTAACTTAAAAGATTATATGTTTGACTTAACCATAGGAGATGTCGATCTGGTTTCAAATCCAGTTGAACCGGAATATAGCGATGTGCCTGAACGAATGGGTTTCACAGGTGAAAAACTATGGCGGATAGATCAAAGAGCCAAAGAGTATCAAAGGCTATTAAGACGAGCTGGAGTAAATATTACTGGTTATCAGCCGATACCACTGGGATGGAATGCCCTTATAACAAGAGGGCTTGATTATCTTGGGCATTATGGAATGAATGGTTACCAGAATGAAGGATGCTTTATGGACTACGGTGGTTCATATGCTATGGATAGAGCATTTCTTTTAGCAAAAAGAACTTTATCGGAAGAAGGGGTAACTTCGCCCACTGCTCTATTCCCGACACCAGGATTTATGATGATGAAAGATGTTGCCGAAAATACGGGCTTAAAGACAATGGAATTAGTTACTAAACCTGAAGACCACTTTCTACCTACTCCAGACAAACTAAAAGAAATACTTTTAGCCCACCCTGAAATAAAAATTCTTGTCCTTACTCCCATCAATAATCCCGGATCGCATGTTGCCGAAGCAGAACGAATTAAACAAATATTAGATATGCTTGAGGGAGAACAACAATTTAAGGATATAATTGTCATAAATGACTTGGCTTATTTAGGAACCGGAGATAAAGATCAAAATACGCAGCTTGGGAAAACTTTAAACCAAAGGAGACGAAGAATCGATGTACTGGCCTGGACAAAATTATTGGGAAGACCAGGTTTGCGCTGCGCCACCGCCGGTACCCCTGATCCGGAGATTGCCAAATGGGTTAAACCAGTCGCAAGAAACGTAACATTGGCTATTTCTTATCCAATGCAGGCAGAAACCCTGGCTGTACTGGATTTTGTGAAATTGGAGGATATGGAAAGATTATACCAGCTTTACAGACACCGACAAGAGAAAATGATCGAAACATTAAAATTACGGCCTGATTTATTTGATATATATCACGCTCTTGTAACAACCTGGGACGCCGCGCTCTATGCATTTGTACCTTTAGCAAACGGTGTTGATCCTTTGGATATCATGCCCCAGACAGGTCTTTTTGGCACTTCTGCAAGAGCATTTTATGCTAGCGTTTTCCCTGATATTCCTAATTACATCAGGTTTGCTTTGGGAAAACAACCGATCACAGAACAAACTATCGATAGAATGAGAAAGATGATGTCTTAAGTTTTTACCTCGTCCCCTCTTGCCACGAGGAAAGATATTTTTTTTGGACAGAAGTCAACGAATCTATTTTTATCCCCATCGCTTCAAGCTTAAGCAAGGCAATCTTTTGCTCGTCTTCCTTGGAAAATTCATAAACTCCGGGTTTGAGATCCTTATGGTTTCTGACAATAAAAAGCGAGGCTAAAGCCTGGGTAGAAAAACTCATATCCATCACCTCACTCGGGTGTCCTTCAGCAGAAGACAGATTAACCAGTCGCCCTTCTGACAATAAATACAATCTTTTCCCATGTGCTAAAGTATATTCAACACAATTTGGTCTAATTGTTCTTTTTTTCCTGGATAATTTTTCAAGAGAGATCACGTCTATCTCGATATTAAAATGTCCTGCGTTTGCCAAAATTGCACCAGTTTTCATCAATTTAAAGTGTTCTTCTGCAATCACATATTTGTTTCCCGTAGCGGTCACAAAAATATCGCCGATTTTGGCCGCTTCAAAGATCGGCATGACCATAAATCCGTCCATTCGGGCCTCAAGGGCGGCGATTGGTTCAACCTCTGTGATTACCACATTTGCCCCAAAACCTTTGGCTCTGGCGGAAATACCCCTACCGCACCAGCCGTATCCAACCACGACCACAGTTTTGCCGGCAATTAGAATATTGGTAGCCCTCAGTATCCCGTCAAAAGACGATTGGCCGGTACCGTATCGATTATCAAAAAGGTGCTTGGTCCGGGCACTGTTTACGGCAATCACCGGATACTTTAAAACTCCTTCACCTTCCATGATTTTAAGCCTTTTGACGCCGCTGGTAGTTTCTTCACAACCGCCTTTTATATTTGGCAACAATTCCTGGCGTTTGGTATGGGCCGTAAAAATCAGATCACAGGCATCATCGATCGTAATATCCGGTTTCAAATCCAGCGTTATCTCAATATTTTCGTAATATTCGTTATTGTTTAGTCCCCTCCACCCATAGACATAAAAACCTTCAAGTGCCAGGGAAGCGGCTATATCATCCTGAGTCGATAACGGATTACAGGCAGTAATGGCAATTTGCGCACCTCCAGCAGCTAAAGTTCTTACCAAAACGGCTGTTTCCTTGGTGATGTGAAGGCAGGCGGCAATTCTCCAGTTTTTAAATGGTTTTTCGCCAGAAAACTTTTGACGCAACTTCATCAAAACCGGCATGTGAGCTTCTGCCCAATCGATTTTGAGCGCACCTTCTTTGGCAAGCGATATATCTTTAATACGGGATTTTTTCATGGTTACGTGTTAGCGCTTTTTGTTAATGTTAAGCCAATCTCACGCGGGTCCTGCCGCTCAGGTATCCCATACTACGATACATCTCCGTATGGGACCCCTCCTTCGCGTCACCCGCTGTCTATATATTATTCAAGGCCTGGTCTAAATCGGCAATTAAATCTTCGCTATCTTCTATCCCGACTGACAAACGGATAAGACCGTCACTGATTCCAGCCTTCAGGCGATCCTCTTTAGGAATGACCTTATGCGTCATACTGGCCGGATGATTAACCAGGCTTTCAACCGCCCCTAAACTGACGGACAGGGAAAATAATTTCAAATTATTGACCAATTTCTTTCCCTTTTCCACCCCGCCCTTGACTTCAAACGAAACAATGCCCCCCATACCATTCATCTGCGTTCTGGCAAGATCGTGTTGCGGATGGGACAAAAGGCCGGGATAATGGACCATTTTAACTTTAAGATGATTTGAAAGATACTTGGCAATTGCTTGGGCGTTACGGCAGTGTCTTTCCATCCTAAGGGCCAAAGTTTTAATCCCCCGCAAGACCAGCCATGCCGATTGCGCATCTATGACTGCGCCTGTGACAAAGAGCGTGCCCCAAAGCTTCATGATAAGGTCCTGATTATTTGAAATTACTATCCCGCCCATCGCATCGCTGTGTCCACTAAGATATTTTGTGGTTGACTCAATCACGACATCTGCTCCGAGTTTAAGAGGCTGTTGTAGATAGGGAGAGGCAAAAGTATTATCAACTGCAAAAAGAATCTTTTTCCCGTGGGCTATTTCAGCAAGCTTCTCAATATCGGCAATGGATAAAAGTGGATTGGTTGGGGTTTCGGTATAAAGAATTTTCGTATTTGGAGTTATAGATTTTTTCACCATTTCCAGATCGGTAATATCTACAAACCTGGTCTTTACGCCCCATTTTTCCATTAGTTTACCGAACAAATGGAAGGTGTCTCCGTAAAGAATATTTGACGCCACCACTTCATCCCCCTGCTCCAATACAGTTTGGGAAAAAGCGGTAATTGCGGCCATGCCGGACGCAAAAGCCACACTGTCTGTGCCACCTTCCAGATCGGTAATGATTTCTTCCAGTTGCCGCTGGTTAGGATGATTTCCCCTGGCGTAGACGTATTTACTGCGGTTCTCTTTTGCCCAGTTGCTTCCTTCAAAAATTCTCCCTGCTTCCTCTACATTTTTAAAAGTATAAAGGGCGGATCTGGCTATTGGAGGAACCAGTTCGTTTCGCGCCCGATATTCTTTTGTATGGGAATGAATGGCGTTGGTTGAAAAACTTCTTTTTGTTTCCAATTTTGTCGCCAAAGGAACCTCAAAGTCATCCTCATAAAGATAATCGAGATACCGCTCACCCGAGTCGGGTAAAATGGTCACTATCGTCTGCTTTTCTCCCCCCTTTATTAGCCTTTTGGCAATTTCTATGGCCGCGTATATGGCAGCACCTGAGGAAGGTCCGGCCAGTATTCCTTCATATTTTGTAAGCTCTCTGGCCATTTTTATAGCAGACTGGCTTTCAAGTCTTATAAATTCATCAACCATTTCAAGATGCACGTTTTGAGGTATAAAGATATGACCGATACCTTCCACCAGAAAAGGACCAAGCTTCCCGCTGTAAATAGAACCGATGGGATCGGGAGCGATAAATTTTATTTTTGGGTTTTTTTCTTTGAGATATTTAACCACTCCGGTGGCTGTTCCTCCGGTACCGATTCCAATAACAATATAGTCAATTTTTCCGTCCGTATCCTTCCAAATTTCAGGACCGGTGGTGTCATAATGAGCTTTGGGATTAGCCGGATTACTGTACTGATCCGTAAGATAGGCTTTCTTTTTTTGGGCAATCTCCCGTGCCTTACTCTTGTAACTTTTAGAGTCATCTATGGAAACCCGGGTTGGGGTATTAACGATTTCCGCTCCGAAGGCTTCCATGATTCTCTTTTTTCCTTTACTCATCAAGTCCGGCTGGGTGAAAATACACTTGTAACCTTTGACGGCCGAAACCATGGCGAGGCCGATACCGGTGTTTCCAGAAGTTGCCTCAACAATCGTTCCTCCGTTTTTAAGGTACCCTTTTTTCTCCCCGTACTCAACCACGGATAATGCCATCCTGTCTTTTATCGATCCTCCGGGATTAAGATATTCCAGTTTGGCAAGAATAGTAACTCGCGGGTTTGGGTTGAGCTTATTTATTTTTACCAGAGGAGTGTTTCCGATCAGGTCAAGAACATTATCGTAATACATAACTATATCTTCACCGGCTCGATAACGATCGGCTCCATATCGTCAATCGGGCCATCTATTTTAAAATCATCACAAGCTCTTGCCTGCAACCGGACAAATTCTAAATAATTTCCCAGTCTGCCTCCTGAAGATCCCTGAAACATGCACAGGTCATAGATTTTTCCGTTGACGTTATCTATCAGCGTATTCAGGGCAAAATGTGAATATCCGTTGATCGTGACACGGATAATTTTTGACTTGAGTACTGTTTCGCTCAAATGACTTTTTTTTATCGTTGTTTTCAGATTGCCATATCCGTCTACTGAAGCCAACTTAAACTCTGGAATATCGATAATTTTTGATAATTGAATTTCTTTACCAATTCTCGAAAAGTCACCTCTTAAAATGGCCATGGTTGCCTCAGGGTAGTAATCACGGGAGCGGAATTGGGTTCCTTCATTGGGACAAATGACTTCCCAAAGTCCCCGAAGACGGTCTTTAACGAAGGAAAGGTTGTAGCCTGCGTTTACGGCAAAAATCGGAATGTTATTATCGAGAATTCCGCAAACAAAAGACTGCCGTTCTTCGCCGTGCCATTTGATATCACCTCGCGGGGCGGTATTGGAAAATATGACCAAATCAGAATGTTCGCTGTGTAAACCTTCCTGTGCGATCCAAAAACCGGTTTCGATAGTTGAAAAAGCATAAACCGGATGAGTGGTAAGAGTTCTCATTTTTTGCTCACGATCGAAGCGGTAAAAGTGATTTCTGACTTCATTGAAAGCATGATCGGTAGAATGACCCCCGCCGTAATCGGCTATCACTTCTATATGAAGACTGCGCTGTTTTATCTTCTCTGGCGCTCTAAATGTCCATTTGGAAGGTTTTTTATTTAAGCCTGCCATATCTTGATTATATAGTCGATTTTTACCCAAAAAGCAAGAGTTTAAATTTTGATCTCTTCGCTAAAACTTTCTTTATATCTCCTGCAGAACTCACTTGCCGTAAAATGATGGGTAGTGGTACCATATTTTTCTACGGAATAAGAAGCGGCCAGAGAACCCATCTGTCCGCAAGTTAAGAGAGAAAATTTTCGCATATACCCGGCTACAAATCCGGCCCGATAGGCATCGCCGGCTCCGGCAGGATCATCTACGTTTCTAGCTTTTGCCGCCCTTACATTGATGACTTCCGACTTAAAACAAATTCGCGACCCCTGATCACCTAAGGTCGTAATGATCATTTTCCCGTTTTGAGCCAATGAATTTAAATTTTTTATTCCGGTCTTTTTTTCCATCAGGCTCACTTCATAATCGTTACCGATTATTATATTTGCCTTTTTAAAAGCACGATTAAGATCGTCTCCGGTCAGCCACGGCAATTGCATTCCCGGATCAAAAATAAATGGTATGCCTGACCTGTAATATTCATCAGCAAATTTCAGCATCGAAGTAGGTTTTTGGGGCGCGATTATACCGAAATCAATTTTTTCTTTTACAGAAAGCACTGTCAGATTGTCCGACAGTTTATCAGCCCCGGGATAAAAACCCCAGATATTGTTATCGTTCTTATCAGTAATACCAAAAGCGGTGGAACTCAAAATATTATTTATCCGGGTGATATATTTAGTCTCTATTTCATTTTTTTCTAAAAATTTCTGATAAGAACCAAAATCCTCCCCTACCAGCCCCAGTATGGCGGCCTTTATCCCCAAAAGAGAAAGTGTGTAGGCGATATTTCCGGCACAACCCCCGAAACTTTTACGCATATCCGAAACCATAAAAGAAACGTTTAACTGGTGTATCTTATCCGCTAAAATATGATCGGAAAACGTACCCGGAAAATTAAAAAGATGGTCAAACGCCAGGGAACCGGTAACGAGAATCATGAGAATAAATAACAAATTACAAAATCCAAATTACAAATAAATATCAAAATCCAAATATCAAAAATATTTAGTCATTTGAATTTGGGATTTGATTTGACATTTGAGCTTTGAGTTTACTTTTGTCCCCCGCCAAGCAATCCCTGTAAACCTCCGCTCATTTCGGTAAGTTTGTGAGCGGCAATTTCCTGGGATTTTTTGATCGCTTCGGCAATGGCTTCCTTAATTCTCCAATCTTCCTGCCCGTCAATGGTCAGTTCTTTAATTTTTTGATCACCACTCATAACCACTCGTACGCCACTGCGCTCTACCACCACTTCCTCAGAAGCCAGAGCTTGCTGCATCTTAATGGCTTGATCACGCATGGACTTAAGATCACCCATCGTTTTAAAAGGGTTAAACATTATTTCTCTCCTTTATATTAATTTTTATAACTGCTCTCGCACCACTCCACAACCAGTACTTCCAGCGGCAGATATACGTAACTTGCGTATTTCATATCGAGATAGGCTTTGGAAAATAATTTGATGAGAAGCGTAGCCTGATTTATCTTTAAGAGTTGATCGTTATCATCTGTCTTTTCTTCTATGATTCCGTGTTGAGAAAGCAAAATTTTATGAAGTAAAAGTAAAATTTCAGTCACAAAAATACGGAAATCAGTCCCTCTTTTTAACATTTGAAGAATCAGATTCAACAGTTCTTTCTCCTTCTTCTCACTTAACATCAACAAAAATTCTTTTACTACTCCTGTCTCGCTGCCTAAAAGGGTCATAATTTTTTCCTCGGTTAAAGCATTTTCCGAAATAGCCTGTTCCAAAATTTTTGTCGCATCTCGAAAAGAACCTTCTGCTACTTTGGCAATTTTTTCAAGTACCGGCCTACTAACCTTCACTTTTTCTCCCTCTGCCACTCTATTTAGAGAATGAAGCACTTCCGAAAGCATTGCCTTATTAAAATTAAACCTGATACAGCGGGAGATAATGGTTCCTGGAAGTTTTTCAGGTTCAGTAGTGGCCAGTAAAAAAACAGCGTGCCGGGGCGGTTCTTCTAAAGTTTTTAAAAGAGCGTTAAAGGCTTCATTTGTCAACATATGGACTTCATCTATAATATAGACTTTAGCTCTCCCTGAAACCGGAGCCAGTTTAATCATCTGCCGCAAATCTCTAATTTCTTCTATTCCGCGATTACTGGCAGCATCAATTTCAAACACGTCTAAATGTCTTCCCTCTCTAATGGCTATACATGAATCGCATGAATTACAAGGTTCAATACTTTTTCTTTTTTCGCAGTTAAGAACTTTAGCCACAATTCTTGCGGCCGAGGTTTTACCCGTTCCTTTCGGACCGGCAAAAAGCAGAGCGTGAAAGGAATATGGCGAACCAAGAATCCGGGTTAAACGTGTCCTAATCTCCCCGTTATCCAGTTCAGATAATAATTGCGGTCTGTATTTACGATAAAGAGCCATATATATTTATTGGTGGTGATTTCCAAATAAATGGGTCATAGCGTGTCTTACCAATTCATCAATCTTGTCATCAACCAGCTTATTCTCCTCAATGGCTTCTTCTACTGCTTGAGGATAAGAGATGACAATATCTCCTAGACGAAGTACACTATCCGGCGAATCCAGAAAAGGTTGTGTCTTATCAGTTTCTTCTGATAAAGGAAATGATAAAACATCAGTCGATTCATCTATATTTCTATATTTATAATTCAATTGCCTCATCATCCGGTCTCCGATTATACTAACACTGACTTCAATTTTTCCCTTTGCCTTCCGCTCAAGAATGCAATTCTCGATGATTTTTCTGATCCTGTCACGGTTTACCCGGTAATGCGAATCAGTTTTAATAAGAATATTTAGCATTAGTTTGTCGATTTCTATTTCTGTTACTTCTGTTTCTTTTTCTGGCTTTTATCCTTCTTTCAACCTCTTTTTTAGCTTCCTTCCTGACTTCTGCCGGTTTCTGGTAGAATTCTTTTTTTTTAAATTCTAATAGTAATCCTTCCGCGATAACCTTGCGGGTAAATTTTCGTATCACAGAATCAGTGGTATCTCCCGGAGCTGCTTTAACATAAATCATAAATGATTAATAACACCCCCCTTCGCCAAACTTTTTTTTACACCTGCCAGTGCGGCGTCTCATGCCAGCCACCCAGTAAATGCATGTGCAGGTGAAATACAACCTGGCCGGAACCTTTTCCATTATTGATGATAACTTTATATCCGGATTTATCAAGACCCAATTTATTGGCAACTTTAACCACAACAAGCGTCATTTCGGCCAGCAAATTTTTATCATTAAACGAAATATTTATCAGGGATTCGATATGTTTAATAGGCATTACTAAGAGATGTATAGGGCTTTTAGGCCTGATATCGAAAAAAGCAACCACATTTTTATCCCGATAGACAAATTTACCGGGAATTTCCCCGTTTATGATTTTACAAAAAATGCAATCCATGATTAGTTTTTCTTTAATACTTCAATAATCTCCCGAAGGGTCAACTTTGTCGGTTTACTTTCCGGATTTTTAATCGAGCCGTTTAAGAGCATTTTCCGGCTGGCATGCAAAAACCAAGTCGCTTCGCCATCTTTTTTCTTATATATATTGTAACACGAAGTTAAATCCACAGCTGAATCTGGCATCGCTTTTATCCTG
Source organism: Candidatus Gottesmanbacteria bacterium RIFCSPLOWO2_01_FULL_39_12b (assembly GCA_001780955.1). GTDB lineage: Bacteria > Patescibacteriota > Microgenomatia > 2-02-FULL-39-11 > 2-02-FULL-39-11 > 01-FULL-39-12b. The sequence goes on from MFJR01000007.1 coordinate 472,132, forward strand.
ACGTAATCTTTTTTGGGGTCTTTCCTTACCGCAAGTATATATCCTTGTCTTTGAGCTACCCTTACCACTTCGTCGTTAACGGTATCGACTCCTATTCCTTTTCCCCATTTAGTCTTAAACTCTACTCCGTTTTCTTTCAATTCGTTTTCAGCCCAGACTTTATTCTGAAAAGATTTATAGATACCGTCAAGATTAAGCATGCCCAAATTAAGAATTTTTATATTGTCTTCGGAATATAGCAGTTTCCAGCCGTCAAGAATGGCCACCAACCCAAAATCATAGAAATCGGCCATGGGATTGGGGAAAGAACTTTCCCGGAAATGATCGATGTCATTGACTACATCCACCAAACGTTCCAAGGCCTCATCTGGAAAACTATGATTTTTCTTCGTTCTCTGTTTTATGTTCCGCCGGCTGGCGGATGTTGTCTGTTCTCTGATGTACTCCATAGTTCTTTTTGCCGCACAGGTGTCCTCATCCGTCTGATGATGATCAAGCATCCCCATCCCGGTGTCAACATGCAGGATTTCCGGATCATGATCAGCCGGTTCATTATTAAGAGTTTTTCCCGCCGGGACGAATTTTACCTCAGCCTCTTTCCAGTCAGGCAAAAATCGCATCAAGAGCCAAACTGAGGTAATGGCATCAACATCGGGAGCAAGATGAGTAATGATAGTTTTCATGTGTTTATCAATCAATACGCCTGGGCAAAAAGCCAGCGATGGATAGCCTGTTTACCGCAATAAATACATTTTCCTTTCTCGTCTTTGGTTTCAAGGGGCAAGACGCGAGTAGAAGCTTTCGTTTCGTCTTTAATCTTCTTCTCACATAGAGCATCTTCACACCACATTGCTTTGATAAACCCGCGGGTAGTACTCATAATTTTTTTGAATTCTTCATAAGAATTAACCGTATGCGTATTTTCTTCCGTGAATTTCTTTTGCTTTAAAAACATCTCTTTTTGTATTTCGTCTAATAATTTTATTATTTTATCCGGCAGATGACGATTCTCATTTTTAATGTTTAATTTTTCATTTTTATCTCTTCGAAATACAGTCAATTCTCCGCTTTTAATCTCTTTCTCTCCGACTTCAATACGAACCGGAACTCCCTTTAACTCCCACTCATTAAATTTCCACCCTACTGTCTTTTCTTCTCTGTCATCTATTTTTACTCGGATACCAACCTCCTCCAACTCCGTTTTTAACTGATCACAAAATCGCGCTATTGCACTATTTTGTGATATGGGGATTATGATAACCTGAACCGGAGCAATTCTTGGCGGAAGTACTAAACCCTGATCATCTCCGTGAGCCATAATTAAAGCACCGATCACGCGAGTAGTCTCTGCCCAACTGGTTTGCCATACATATTGTCGTTCACCTTTTTTATCCAAATATTGTATATTGAACGCCCTGGCAAAATTATCTCCCAGATGATGAGAAGTACCCATCTGAATCACTTTGCCATCCGGCATCAATGACTCCAATGAATAAGTAATGGCAGCTCCGGGAAACTTTTCGCTCTGGGATTTACGGCCTATAACCACAGGAATTGCCAATAGCTCTTCGTCAAATACCCGATAAATCTCGAGTATCTTACGGGCAAAATTATCAGCGTCTTCAAAAGTGGCATGAGCGGTATGTCCTTCCTGCCATAAAAATTCAGTGGTTCGCAAAAAAAGATATGTCCTTTTTTCCCATCTCACAACATTGTTCCAGATGTTTAAAAGCAGCGGCAAATCCCTCCAGCTCTCAATCCATCGGGAATAGGAATCGTACATGATGGTTTCTGAGGTTGGTCTGACAACCAGCGGTTCGGCTAATTTCTCTCCTCCTGCGATAGTCACTACCGCCATTTGGGGTGAAAATCCTTCAACATGCTCCTTTTCCTTTTTCAAAAAACTGTTGGGAATAAAAAGCGGGAAATAGGCATTTTGGACACCGATTTCTTTGAATTTCTTATCCAGGTAATTTTGAATTATCTCCCAGACAGCGTAACCATTGGGCCTTATGATCATGCAACCTTTGACCGGAGAATAATCGGCCATTTCAGACTTCAAAATGACATCCGTATACCAGCGGTCTGAATCAACTGACTTTTTGACTATTTGTTTTTTTTGGAAACCAGTCATAGATGCTTTCTACTTAAATTATATATTAATGAGTCCGCGGCCGCGAAAAAATAATATTAATTAAAATATTCGTTTGCCGAGTTTTGCATCAGGGTCGGGTCGCAAAAGCTCATAACCGCCTTCGTCGCGCTCTGCTCCGAGGGTTAAAACTTCGGAAACAAACGGACCGATCTGTTTGGGCGCGAAATTGACGACACAGATCACTTGTCTTCCAACTAAATCTTCTTTTTTGTAATTGGTGATCTGGGCACTTGATTGCTTGATACCAAGCGGTCCGAAATCAATATAAAGTTTGAAAGCAGGTTTAAGGGCCTGCGGAAAATCTTCCACTTTCACAATCTTTCCAACCCGCATATCTATTTTGGCAAAATCATCGTAGGTTATCATAATTCCCCTATTTTATCATACCCTTTTTTAACTGATTCGGAAAAGAGCTTAGAAAATCCCCCTTCCTCCATACTCTTTAACACCTCTTCCGTAATTCCGCCTTTTGTGGCAACGGCAGAAGTTAATTTCTCTGGAGATTCACCCGTTTCCGACAAATGCTTTACAGTTCCGGTAAATGTGTTCAGTACGATCTTTGACACATCGTCTTCGTTTAACCCATACGACTTTGCGATCTTCTCCAAATTCTTCATAAAATAGGCAACGTATCCGATACCGCAGCCTGAGATCATACTTAACTTATCCAGGGTTTTTTCATCCTTACACTCAATAATTAGCCCGAGCGGCTTTAAAAGTGACTTAACCAAAGTTTTATCTTGAACGGTTAAATAATCTCCCACCCAGCCAACTACACCCAACCCGTAAGCAACCGGAATATTGGGTATTACTTTGACCAGCTTAATCTCCTTTGCCGAAAAATATTTATGAAGTAAGTCAAAAGTTACACCGGCTGCGATTGAAATAATCAACGCGTCAGATTTTAGGTGAGTTTTAATTCCTCCAGCTACTTTTTCAACAACTTTAGGCCGGACGCCGATAAAAACTATTTCGGCATTTTTAACCGCTTCGATATTATTAGTGGTTGTCTTAAGACCATACTTCTTCCCCAGATCATTAAATCTCTCTAAATGGGGACCGGAAAGAATTATTTTGTCTTTGTCAACGGTTTTTGCTTTCAACAGGCCGTCAATAATTGCATGACTGATATGACCAACACCGATAAAAGTGATGTTTTTATTTATCATACTTACAGAACTTTTTTTATTTTACCAAATTCGAGGTCTATTTGTCTTTACAAAAAAAACCTCATCTTTATCCCGAACATTCTTGTTCGTGGACAAGGACGAGATTTCGTCGTGGTACCACCTTGCTTTTCCGCCAGCTGGCGGACTTAATTTATCGAGCTCCGTTTATAACGACACTCGTGCTTTCTTTTTACGGTTTCGCCTCCGTCATACTTGTCGTATGCAACTCATCTGGCGGTAAAGAACGTTTAACGTTCAAACCAGACTAGTAACGCTTTTATTTATCTTTTTTTATTATACCAAAGAAATCTTGTCTGTCAAACTATCGTTTAGCCGTAACTGTTCACACTCGCTAACATAATCATATCAAACTATGTTATGGTTCTTTGTCAAAGGATTCTATGTCATCATGCTATACTGATTTTGTGGAAGCAAATAATTCTTCTGCTGGATATAAATATCTTTTGACTTATCAGTATTCCTGTGTAATCTATGATTTTACAGTCGAATTTTGCAACAGATTTCTTCCTGGAAGAGAACTGTTGAGACAACGAGATCAAATGACTCAAGCAGCAAGAAGCGGGAAACAGAATATTGTTGAAGGGTACGAACTACAAAGTCTGGAAAGCTACATAAAATTTCTGGGGATAGCGAAAGGCTCTATAAAAGAGCTTCTGGAAGATTATGAGGACTTCCTTAGGCAAAGAAAACTGAATCTTTGGGACAAAGATGAACTAAAGATGAGGGAATTGCGGGATTTGAGGGTTTTGAGGGAACCTCAACCCCACATCCCACAAATCCCCCACATCCCTTACGACCCAGTAGCTGCGGCAAATTTTATGGTGATGTTATGCCAGAAAACCACCTACCTTCTGGAAAAACAAATCGAATCGCTTAGAGAGAAGTTCATAAACGAAGGCGGTTTCCGGGAAAATCTTTTTAAAGAAAGGTTAAAAAGAAAATATACTATAAAATAGACGATTATATCTTCACCAGATATATTCCCACATACTCACTATCCAAAGGTTTTTTGAAACGGATTTTTTCGGTCAGCCTGTTTTCCAGACCGGAAAGCTGGTTGCCCCTTGAAACATAATAAAACTCGACGTCCGGTATTTTTGACTCTTTAATTTGCTTTATCACGCTGCCTAAATATCTTACCGGAACTACTTTAATATTTTTCTCTTTTCGAAGGTAAACTAACAGCGCATCATCCGGATTACCGCTGTTCAGACGCAAAAATACAACCAGTGTTTTCTCTTTCGCCGAGGCTTTTAACCAATCCACCGTCTCTTTGACTCCGTATCCTGACGGCCAACCAACCACGTATTGGGAAAAATCTCCCCTTATTGGGGGAAAATAGCTCAAATAAGTTGAGTAGTATCTTAAGGGTGAAACGATTAACACCGAGCTCATAAAAACAGAAACTGCAAAGATACCAGCAAAACTTGCTTTAAACCATCTATGAGGTAAAGTTTCCAGACCGAAAGCGGTAATCAATAAGTAGGCAGGTAAAATAATGACTAAATAACGCGAATCAAACCCCTTGAAAAAAATTATTTCTGAAAGTAGTGGCACGGCAAAAAAAATAAGAGGGATGATGATCTTTCTTTTTTGCAAACCCGAAATTACTCCCCAGATAAATAACAAAAAAACCGCTGGCGTTGTGTGGGCAAACAATAAAAGTGTCGCTGATCTGAGATTGCTCAACCAAAGGCTGAGGGGAAACCTGATCATTTCCTTAAAACTTACCAGTCTATGCCCCTCTTCAAAGGGCCACCTCCAGTACCCGGGATTAAGAAGCAGCGGCAAAATTAGTGCCAAAAAGCTGAAAAGAAATATAAAATTTAACCATAACAGTCTTAATACCTTCGCACGTTTATTGATCGCTTGAATAAAGAAAACCAGGAAAACCGCAGGAATGATCAGAATTACCGTCGATTTGAACCACCAGCCGGCTCCCGTAACTATTCCCAAAAAAATCGCTTTTCGGGTTTTTGGATTTTCTAAAATTGTCAAGGTAATCAGCAGGCTTAATGAAAATACCGCCGTCATGATGCTTTCGCCGGTCATCAGACGATCAAAAAAAAGCAGGTAGGGGCAAAATATCATCAATAACGATAACGGGTAAAGGGAGGATTTGGGAAATAATTTTTGGAAAATAGCGCGGACGGTGATAAAAGTGATCAGGGAGAATGTCACACTCATAACTCTTGCCAGTATTAAAGGGTCAAAAGGAAAAAGTTGAATTAACCCCAGAAAAAAAGGCAAGGCCGCCTGTTTTCCGTCAATACTTACCGGAGATATGCCCCGTCCAAAATATTCAATAAAATCCTGCCCCCAGCGAAGATAAATCCCTTCGTCGTTGAAGATCGGTAAACGGCTTAGAAAACTCAGCCGGGATATCAGAAAAAGTAAAACTAGACTAAACATCAATTAGAGTATTGTATCTATTGGGATATTATTCTCATCAGATCATTGACGGTGACTAAGACGATCAGAGTTAGAAGTATGACCATACCGATTTGATGAATATAGCGTTCCCAAGTCAACTTAACTCTTTTACCCGATATTCCCTCAATCAGAATAAAAAGCAATCGGCCTCCATCAAGAGCGGGAAAAGGTAAAATATTGACGATGGCCAGATTCAATGAAAGAAGACCCAGCAGTTCCAAAACCGCTTTTTTACCCAGTGTGATCGCCATTCCTGTAAATTGAGCAATCCCAATCGGTCCGGCAATATCTTTACTCACCGGCTGTAAAGAGATCAACTTCCAGATTGTCACCGCAATTCCTTTACCTAATTCTAAAGACCGCGTAACCGACTCGAACAACCCAACAAACGGCGCCCGTAGAGGTGAATAAGTAATCGTCTCAGATTGAGATATAACTACTCCTATCGGACCCTCCTTGAGAGGTTTACTCACCTCCGGTTCTTTGATATTTAAAAGTTTTCTGACAGTTTTTTTAATAACGGTAAAATTACTGTTTTCATTTAACGGAGGTAGATATTTCTCCGGAGGATCTTTGCGGGGAACAAGGGTAATATTTAAGACCTCACAGGAAGGACAAGCCTCATCCAGTTGCTGGTAATGCTCCAAATTAGCTCCCCGTAACACAGTCAACGTCACTTCTTCTCCTAAATGATCGTTTGTCTTTTTGATAAATTCTTCCCGATCCAGAAGCTTAATTTTGTTAAATTCTAAGAGCACGTCATATCTTTTCAATCCCCCAAGCTCTGCCGGAGAATCCTTCTCGACCATCTCAATATGGACTCTCCTGGTATCAATCGGCACTCCCTGAGTATATAAAAAAGAGATAATAAAAACGGCTAAGATAAAGTTCATGACTACTCCAGCCACGATAACGATGGTTCTTTGTAAGAGCGGACGGGCGTAAAAAGCACGGTCAATATTTTTTATTTTAACCCCCCCATCTTCTTCACTTTCCTCACCGAACAATCTGACAAAACCACCAATGGGTAACCAGTTAATTGAATATATGGTTTCCCCGATTTTTTTGCCCCATACCCTGGGAGGCAAACCAAAACCGAATTCTTCCACCCTGATGCCAAATTTTTTAGCGGCGATAAAATGTCCAAATTCATGAATAAGAACCAGTACTGAAAGGATGAGGAAAAAAACGACGAGTGTTATAAACATAACAAATTCAGTATAAATGACCGGAAAATACAATTCAATGAGGGAAAATGTCAGATGTTATTGAGTTCTTGTTCTTTATGCTCGCGAAGTACTTCGATTTCCGTCATCATCTCGTCTGTGATAGTCTGGATTTCTTTCTCTAATCTTTCTTTGTCATCCTCGGAAATCTCTTTCTTTTCAAATCTGTGTTTAAGATCGTTCATTACTTCATGCCGCACCTGTCTTAGCATCACTCTTCCACCTTCCAGCTTGCTATGGGCCAGTTTAACAAACTCATCCCTTCTTTCGGCGGTCAAAGCCGGGATGCTGATCCTGATAATATTCCCGTCTGTGCTTGCGGAAAATCCTAAATTGGCGCTGTTGATCCCTTTTTCTAAATCCCCGATAACAGAGGGATCAAAGGGAGCGATAATAATCATGCGCGGGCCATCGGTAGTAATGGTGGCCATCTCTCTAATTTTGAGGTGTTGGGTTCCTTCATAGGCGGTCACAACCACGTTTTCTACCAAAGCCGGACTTGCCCTGCCGGTTCTGATGGTAGCCAGATCATCGCGCACGACCTGCAAGGTCTTCTGCATCTTCTGTTTGAGTAATCCTAAAATCTCCTGATCCATATCTAGCCCTATACTAATTCATGAAAAAAAATATGTCAATGGCTGGTAGGTTGGGAAAAAAAGTATAAAAAAGTAAACAAGAAAATTTTATGGAGCGGGGGTTCCACCTACTGGAGGTGATAGCGTCGAGGTTAATCCAGCCTGTGCTGTTTCAGTACCTGCCATAATACCAGATAAAACAGCATCTTGTGTTGCATCTATACTCCATGCGGCTTGTGTAGCATTATAATCTGGCTTTGGAGCTAAAGCGGTCTTAACTTCTTCTAACAAATTACAATCTGGTCTCGATTTCGCAACCTCTGTAACTTGGGCTTCAATTGTCCCGGCCATAGAAGGAGAGGTAGCTTCAATTGTTGCTAAACTTACGTGTAATCTACCTCGATCTTCATATGAAACGCAGTTACTACTATTAGGACCGCAGGCGGAAGCTAAAAGAGCAACTAAAAGTATTGCTGCTCCAGCAATCATAGCCGCGCTTCTTTTTTCAGCTGTAAAAAATACAGCAGATCGTCTGAATACACCGACTCCCTCTTTATCGGCAAATTCTAAATTAGCCGTCTGTCCGATAAAAGGGGATTTATTATTACGCGCACCCGCTCTACGCTCAATTGGTAAAGATAATAACATATTTTTTATGAATAAAAAAAATGGCCCAGCGAGTGGTCATTTATTTATCTTATAGTATAGCACATTTAGTTTAATTAAGCTACGTCAAGCCTATAGTGTTAAAGAGCGGCATCGAATGACAAATTGGGGTGGATCATTTATACTTTTATTATGGCAAGTGAAGAAAAAGTAATACTTGAAGTCAGGACGCCAAAGACGGCTGAGGAAACGCCCGAGAGTATGGCGCAGGTATTTGCCGCCCTTTTTTCCGGAGGCCACATCCCCCACTGGAAAAGACTGTGGATCAAGGTAAGAACGCTTTCTTTTGAAATCGCCAACTACAACCAGACGGTCCATTTCTATACGGTGGTACCGTCTTCCTTCAAAACATTTATGGAAAGCCAGCTGACCAGCCAGTACCCTAAAATTTTGATTTCCCAAATCCCTGAATATCTTTCTAATATCACCAAAAAACCTTATCTGGCCATCGGTAATTTACAACTGGCCAATGCGTTTTATTACCCGATTAAATCTTACAAGGAATTTAAAGAAATTGATCCGCTTTCTTCTATCCTCGGTGTCTTGTCTAAATTTAGCGTTAACGAAACCGGACTTATCCAGATCGTGATCGAACCGCCCCATTTCAACTGGCAGGGAATGGTGGAAAGAATGGTTACCCGGGGCATGCCGGACCCCACACCGCGCGCCCCTGATAGGACTAAACAATTTCCCCACGCAAGGATGATTGAGGAAAAAATAAATCAAACCGGATTTCGGGCCTACGTGCGGCTTTTAATCGGAGCTAATGATAACAAACAGGCGCTATCTCTGATGTTTAATCTGGCTGGAGCATTTGGGGCCTTTGCTCAAGGTGAAGGTAACAGGCTGATTCTCAAACGGCCAAGATTTATTTTTAAAAAGATCACTTTGGATAAAATCATCAAACGCGAGAAAAATCATTTCCCCCGCCATCAGATTTTAAATACCATGGAACTGGCAACGCTCTGGCATCCTCCGACTCAACTTCTTTCCGGTATCAAAAATATTTCCTGGGGAAGAAGCCTGGTCGGTGAACCGCCTCAAAATCTACCCATCGCCCAGGAATTAACCGACGAAGAAAAATCCCATATCAACTTCTTTGCCAAGGCAGAATTTAAGAATTCACTGACTACTTTTGGGATCAAAAAAGAAGACCGTAGAAAACATATGTATATCATCGGTAAAACCGGAACCGGAAAAACCACCCTGATTGCTAACATGGCCATAAACGATATGAGAAACCGGGAAGGAGTGGCGGTAATCGACCCGCACGGAGATTTGTCTGAAATACTTTTGAATTATGTGCCATCATACCGAATTAACGACGTTGTCTACCTTGAGCCTTTTAATCTTGATTATCCTTTCTGGCTTAACGTTTTGGAAGTAAAAAATCCGGTACACAAGGAGCTGGTATCATCCGGAATTGTGGCCATATTTTCCAAACTCTATTCGCACTCCTGGGGGCCGAGACTGGAATATATTTTGCGTAACGTAATCCTGACGCTCTTGGAATATCCCAACGCAACACTGACTATGGTACCGGATTTACTAGCTGACCAGAATTTCCGGCAGGACGTTTTAACCAAAGTCAAAGACAAAATACTGCAGAATTTTTGGCATAATGAATACGATAAAATGCATCCCAGACTCAAAAGTGAGGCAATTGCTCCAATACAAAACAAAGTCGGCCAGTTTGTCGCTTCCCCCACCATCCGCGAAATCATCGGTCATCCTACTTCAACAATTGATCTGGAAGAAATCATGAATAACGGGAAAATTTTAATACTCAACCTTTCCCAGGGAAAATTGGGCGAGGATAATGCGGCACTCCTCGGAGCCATGTTTATCACCAAGATGCAGCTTGCAGCCATGAACAGGGTTAATATACCGGAAGAAACGAGACGCGATTTTTATCTGTATGTTGACGAGTTTCAGAACTTTGCCACCACTTCCTTCATAAAAATACTCTCTGAGGCGAGGAAATACCGGCTTGATCTTATCCTCGCGAATCAATACGTCGCTCAAGTGGAAGAAGACGTACAAAAAGCGATTTTTGGCAATGCAGGCTCTTTAATTTCATTTGTCATCGGCGCCCAAGACGCTCACCACCTTTCCCGCGAGTTTGGCCAGTGGTATAAGGAGGAGGATCTGGTCAATCTGGGAAGCTACCAAATCGTCATTAAACTGGCTATAGACAATCTGACTTCACTTCCCTTTCACGCATTGACTTTACCCTTGCCCAAGTCAAAGAATCTTAATCGGGAAAAAGTAATCACGGTATCAAGGGAGAGGTATACCAAAAAGGTCAAAGTTTAAAGCGAAAAGTTCAAAGTTCAACTTTACAACCTATATTTATTAAATAATATACATTTAAAACATGCCCAGGAGAAGTTTAGGAAGATTTCAAAGAAATTCACTATATAAATCAGTTAAAAATAAAGGGTCGCTCTCTTTTGCAGCATTTGTCCTTGTTCTTTTTCTTATCGGGGCACTCATAATCACTATTTTATCATCAAAAACTCCTCAAATCATGAGAGGACAGGCTACGGTAATATCACCCAAACCAATTTATCCTTTTGAACCTCCAAATTGTATTCCATGCGATAAACAACCAGTTAATACAGATATTTTGAAATGTCTCATTAACTGTAAGTTATCAACTGATACCACTTGTCGAACTTATTTGAAAAATGTAAGAAAAGATGGAGATTATTACCAAAATACTGTATCAAAAGATGGCAGATTTGTATCGACATCTGATCCTGTTGACCGGTATTGTTCAAAACAACCATACTGGAATCCTCCTTTACCCACAATTACACCTACTCCAATTCCGTCACCCACTTCTATCCTAATGAGATTAGACGTCCCTCCGGAAGCTGTATATATTAGTAACTATAACGGTGATGCTCATTTCGATTTCTATCTGGGTAATGTCAAAAAGTATTATGGATTCTTTTCTGCAGAGAGTTCCCCAAAAAGATATAATAATCCCTGCCAAGAAGGCTATGGACCAAAAGTTTATATCGGTGAGACAATTGAAATTCCTACTGTTGATGGTATTGAATTTTATTTTAAGTCAACAAGAACAAACGCGGGAATTGTACTTTCATTTATTTATGGACAAAAGGAGCATCAGATTTTTCAACTACCGATTGATGCAGATACAATTATAATAACTCTAACTAATTCAAATCTAGTTCAGAAAGCAGGAGCATTTCGTTTTCTTCAGCTAGCTTGTCTTAAAGACTCTTAAGAGTAGTTGAATATAAGAAACAAAAAATCCTTCTAGTTATAAGATATTTACTATAATACTCCCATGCCGGGCATGGGATGAATTAACATATAAGGATTTCTTTGTTAGGCTTTAAATATGCCGTACCGCCATACGCTTATTGTTCCCAACCAGATCTATCACGTCTTTAACCGTTCTATCGCAAGACAACCTTGCTTTCTCAACTCTCGTGACTATGAACGATTTCTCAATGTAATAGATTATTATCGATTTCAAAAACCATCACTCCGATTTTCTCATTTTAGCAGACTACCCTTTGAACTGCGTACCGCGTATGAAAACAACCTCAAGCAAAAGGGTGTCAAACAAGTAGATATATTTGCCTACTGTATCATGCCTAATCATATCCATTTTTTACTCAGAGAATGCACACCCAAAGGAATTGCTACCTTCATGAAAAATATTCAAGAGAGCTATGCAAAATACTACAACATAAAACGTGAACGTACAGGAAGTCTTTTCCAATCAATGTTCAGAGCAGTCAGAATTGAGACAGACGATCAACTCCTTCATGTAAGCCGCTATATCCATCTCAATCCCTATACTTCATTCATAGTAAAAACAAAAGAAGAACTGCTCATCTACCCTTGGACATCTCTTTCTGAATACCTTACTCACTCATCGATAACAACCAGAGAAATCATTCTTCAGCACTTTTCAACCGTAGAAAAATTCAAAATATTTACTCTCGATCAAGCAGATTACCAAAGAGAACTTGAGGAAATCAAACATCTCATCTTTGAGTAGCATAAGTAGAACCTGGGAAACCAGACATGTCTAGCCAACACATACCTGGCATGGGAAAAGTACAGCACTCTTCCCAAATCCATAAATTAAAATAAGGAGAAGGTGATAAAAGTGTCGAGGGAGAGGTATACAAAGAAAGTCAGGTAATTCCCCTGCTGTGTTTTCGCAGCCAGGAGGAAATTTTGACTATCGACGGCTTCGAATTATCCACATAAACCATAAAATCAGCCGCTTCTTTTCTCTCTGCTTTCAGGTGGTAACCATTCAAATGAAGAAACCGTTTAGCTGTTAACCATGACGTTCTTTTATTGGCGTCGGTGAAAGGATGATTCAGACATATTGATTGAAGTAAGCTTGCGGCTTTAAGAAAAACAGTCGGGTATAAGTCTACTCCAGAAAAAGTAGCTTTTGGTCTTTCTACTGCGGAATGAAGTAAAGCGAAATCACGAACAGCTGCCTTAGTTCCGGCGTATTTAACAATCGCCTGATGAATAAGGCAGACTTCTTCTATATCAACGTACAGCCAGTTCATCTAGTATTTCAGAATCTTCTTTTATAACGTTAGAAAGCCATTTTTTAAATTCTGTACTTGAGGATACTTTGGCTTTGGTTTTTGTACGAGTTTTATTAACTTTTTTTATAACAATCGCTTCACCATCCGGAGCTTTTTCTACAATAACTTTCTGGCCTTTTTTCAGATTTAATTCTTTAGCTAAATATTTGGGTATGGCCACGACTTCACTGTTACCGGCCTGAAATATTGTTTGCGTTTGCATTGTACTTACAATGTTATAACAAAATTAGGGGAATGTCAAGCGGTCAGCCACCAAGCTGATATCTGGTGAAGCGGGAAACAGTGATGTTTTCTCCGAGTTTACCGATGGTCTGCTTAATCAAATCTCTGATAATAATCTTCGGGTCGCGGATGTATTCCTGAGATTCAAGTGTTTTGACATCTTTGGGATTCATTGAGGCTATCTGCAAACAAAGTTCATGGGAAAGATTCTTGAAGTCATCGGTCTTGGCAACGAAGTCTGTCTCACAAAGAAGTTCCAGCATCACCCCTACTTTCCCTCCGTGTATATAGGAATCAATTATTCCTGCTTTGGTTTGCCGGTCAGCCTTTTTTTCTGACTTTTCAATTCCCCATTTTTGGAGCAGATCTTCTGCTTTTTTCTCGTCTCCCTTAGTTTCTTCCAATGCTTTACGGCAATCCATGACACCGGCACCGGTCTTTTGTCTAAGTTTTTTAAGTTGATCTATGGAAATCATTTTTTCTTAGGACGGCCTCGTTTCTTTTCTTCTTTGCTCTTCTCTTCAACTTTCACTTCCTTAACTTTTTCTTCTTTTTGTTCTGCCAAGATTGCTTTTTCTTGCCTTTTAGCCAGTTTTCCTTCCTTTTTCTCAACCACCTTTTTTCCCTCCAGAAAGCTTTCGACCAGATGATTTACAATGATCTGGATACTTCCAACAGCGTCGTCGTTGGCAGGGATGGGATAATCTATTTTACTTGAATCCGTATTGGTATCAACAATGGCCACCGTTTTTACATTTCGACGGATGGCTTCTTTGAAACAACTTTCCTCTTTTTTAATATCAACAATAAATACCGCATCGGGAACGTTTGTCAGATTGACGACCCCGGCATAAACTACTTCAAGTTTCTTCAGGTGTTTGCCTAACTTCACCTGTTCGTGTTTGGGGAACTTTTTCCAGGTTCCGTCTAGACTTTCCTGACGGAGTTTTTTAATCTTTTCGATATTCTTTTTCACTTCTTCCCAGTTGGTAAAAAATCCGCCTATCCAGCGGTTGGTCAGATAAAAAATTCCTCCTCTTTTGGCTGCCTCGGAAACTACACCCTTTGCCTGTCTTTTGGTTCCTACAAAAAGAAGCGATTTATTGTTTAGGGCAAGGTCTTTAATATATTCAGAAGCCTTTTTGAGTCCGTCACGGGTTTTGACAAGATCTATGATGTGAATGCCTTCACGGGGTTGATAAATAAAACTGGCCGCTTTCGGATGCCAGCGCTCGACCCGATGGCCGAAGTGGCAACCTGCTTCAAGCAGTTCTTTTAAAGAAATGTCTTTCATAGATTACATCTTGTCATTCCGGGCTTGCCGAGGAATCTCGGATGACATAATAAACAAATAGCAGAGACAATTCTCTGCTTAAGAAAACTATCTCCTTCTTCGTCCGCCGTAGCTTTATGCGAAGGCGGAACCCGCCATCTGAATATATTTTTGATCAGGAGATTTATTCAGATGTGTGTGATTAAATGTATCTTAGCAAAGATAACTCGTAGTTGCAAGAATCAAATAAAAGAAAGTTTTTTGAGAAAATTAACGACGACGACGAAAAATACGAATAGGGTAAGTTACTTTTATTTTTGCTCGATTGAATAATTTCATTCTTTTTCTAAGCCAACCACCCGAATCGGGTGTATTTTCCACCGCAATTGCAGCCACAGCAGAAATCTCATCATCGTCTGGCAGACGTAATTCATCTGGTGGATTTCTTAAATTAACTTCTACATCTCCATATTGTGAACGAGCAACCTCATCTCTACCCGGATCGACTGGAATAAGTCCTCTCCTTGCTTGATTTACGAGTCTTTTTGCTGGTCCTTGTATTCCTTTATCATCGGTAAATTCTGATACTCGTCTATTTTCACTTAATACTCTATTTGCAGTAAATACAATTTTCTGTCTTCTTTCTTTTTTTTCTAACTTTTTCTTTTCATTGCGTTCGTTCAAAACGTTTATGATCTTACCTCCTACCCTTAAACCACCATCAATGATTTGACGCATCCCAATAAATCCTATACCAATCATTGCTCCATAAGTTATATAGTCAATCGGTAAAAGTTCTGTTTGAAAAACACCTGCCTTATAGGCCTCTATAAAATTGTCTAATATTGCAGGGGTAACTACAGCCGCAAAAGCGCTTACTCCCTGCCAGAATCCTCCGGCAATATTTGGACTCTCACGTACATTATCTTGCTCCGACATGGAGTCAACTAGCAATAATCCTAGTATTGCTGCTCCAGCAAGAGCGTCGACAGTATGATGAATATTTTTAACCTGTTCACAAACGCTGTTTACATGCCGAAGAGCTTGCATTGATGCTTCATGAATTGCCTCTCTATAAGCTGCTAATTGATCAGGAGTGAAATTCGGAGAAAAAGCTGGAACCATCCGAGAATAATAATCACTAGCAGCGTCAACTTTTTGACCTATCCCTGGATTATTACAATAAGGATCTATTATTTTTTGGGGGTCTTCAAAAGCTCTACCTGCCAAATATCCAGCAGGTGCAACACCGCCAAAAAACCTCTGGGCAACCTCGATAATATTTGCCATACAGGAGAGAAATATACTACTTTTAACTCTAATATGCAAGTTATAGGCTGTTAGAACTGAGTGAAGAGGTGTTATTGAGAGTCTCTTTTATCAAGTTTCTCTAAGAATTCTTGTATGGCTTTTTCGTAGTTACTGCTGGTTAACTCTTTTTCATTTTTTAAAGATTTTTGCCAAGAAAGGAAAAAAGTGGTTGACAATTCCAATATATCTTTTTCAGAAAAACTCCTTTTTCTTAACTCATTTACAAAATAATTCTGTAAGACTGTATAACTGGGCAAATCAAACTTATCCATAAATAACATTCTATGGGAAAACCACATTAACTAATCGGGCCAAACCCGGACCTGCTGCTGCACCAACACTTGCTCCAAAAGTGCCATAAATGAAACCATGAGCTATACATTCCCACGCATTTTCTCTACGTCTAACTCCATCAATTATACCTGCCACAGCGCCACCAGCACCGCCTACCAGAACACCAATACATAAACCCAACCATACCCCTGATTGATCACCACTATTACTTGCTCTATGTAAAGCATCAACTGCTGCTATTTTTATGTTACTTCCTAATGATGCTGTTATTTGTCTTACACCATCAATAATTCCAGGAATGTTTGTTGTAGGAAACATTTCTTGCATTGCACCTAAGGCTCGATTAAAACCCAGATTTTTTGAACCTTCAGCTAATCGTTCGATCATGACCATATAAGAAATTATACAACTATTGTGCAAATTTAGAGCGTTAATACCCGACGGATGATAATTACCGATGCTGTTTTTTACTGGGGGAATTATTTCTTTTTTTCTTTAATTAATTTTTGGAGAAATTCTTTTGGAGAGACGATTTTAATATTTTCGTATTTTTTGATGGTCAAAAGATCGCGGTCTCCGGTTATCAGAAACTCTGCTTGAGACGCCACCGCAACCTCTAAAAATCTATTATCATCTTCATCTCGACAGATTGTTACCTTTTCAGTAGGGTAAATAAACCGCCCGTATTTTTGAATATGTTTTTTATATTTGAAATATACCTCTATCCTCACAAACTTCTGTCCGTATAACTTAACTTTATCATCCCATTCTTTTAAAGTATCAGGAGAAAAACATGCAGTGATTTCTTCTTTTTCCAGCCAGTCAATTACTTTAGAGGTTAATCCTCCCCAATACAATCCAGAAATCCAGACGTTGGTATCTATGACTACTAAACGACTCATTGATTTGCAATACTCTGCAAGATTTTTTCTGCTTCTTCATCGGTCATTTTATCCGGATTGTAACCCTTCTTAATAAGGTATTCTCTGAAACCCTGCTGAAGTTGCTTGTGTAATTCTCTCATTTCCGCAAAATCCAATTTTCTCTGCAAATCCATAAGATACTCAACGTCAATAATAGCAGCTTTTGCCTTACCCTGACGTGAAATGACGAAGAAGTTATTCCCTTCTGCGTCTGAAACCAGATTGTCAAGCTTGGCGCGGGCTTCCGTAATGGGAATGATGTTTTTGGGATTAATCTGCAACATAAACGTAGTATAACACATATATGAATTATGTCAAGTATTATGTACAGAATTAATTACAACCTTTAGAATAAGACGGAGATAAATTCTTTGACAAACCACTGTTGAAATATCAGCGATTTAGTTTACATAATCGCACTTTCAAAAAGAAACGACCTTCTGGTACAAGCATTGACAAAATAACGAAAATGCGGTATTTTGGCAACAATTTACAGCTGACTCTTTAAATCATCTCTGAAAGAAAAACCTTCCAGCGTCACCGGATCCACTTGATGGTTGCAACCCTGACTCATATGTTTTTTTATTTTAGCCTCGTATTAGCTAAATCGCAAAGTGCAGGCGGGTCAGGATTTTTGATGATTGATTTTTGAAGAGACTACAGGAAAAATTCCCAAAGGGAAGTTTTAACTACTGCCTACCACGAAGCGCGTGTTAATAAATGCTTTAGGTACTATAACGAAGTCGTTTTGGATCAGGATATCAGAATTTTTCTTTTATAATACTCCAAATTTTTTGCGATACTTCTTCGATTGATTTTGAGCTGTCGATGACGATGATTCTCTCTTTATATTTCTCTGGTAATATTTTATAACCGTTATAAACTCTTTCATAAAAATCCTGCTGTTGCAGATCCAGCCTATCTATTTTGACAGTTTCGTTCCTTCTGGCAAAACCAATCTTCGGAGTTACATCCAGAAAAAAAGTTACGCTGGGGATAACTTTATCAATGGCTAAATTATTTAATTTCCAAATCGTTTCTTCCCCCAAATCCCGGCCGTAACCCTGGTAGGCCAGCGAGGAATCTATGAAGCGATCGGCAATCACTATTTTGCCGTTTTTAAGAGCCGGCTTGATAATTTCCCGAACCAGTTGGGCCCGGGAGGCAGCCATAAGATAGCTTTCGGAAACGGCTGTCAAATCCACGTTTTGCCGGCCGTTTGTAATATCACGAATTAGCTCCCCAATCCTGGTTCCTCCCGGTTCCCGAACTACAACAATTTCCTTTTTTTCTTCCCGAAGGCGACTTGCCAATAGTCCCACCTGGGTGGACTTGCCGCTTCCTTCCAATCCTTCAAAAGAAATAAAAAGAGGGTTCTTCATAAAAATATCAATAATATATTTTACAGGAAAAATTAAGAAAATGGAAAATTAGTTGTTGGATCCAGGAATTTCCACAATAAAATCTGCGCTACCGGAATCCTTGGGACTGAAAACACAAGTATTTTCCAGTTTAGTCCCTCCGAAACAGGCTGTTACCACCGTTCCGATGGGTCTTTGATCTTTTATAATTTGCACCGAGACACCATATCTGTAACCGGGATTCAATCCGGTGAAACTAAATGGTCGATTATAAGTTGCTTCATGTTTGCCCAATGAAAGACTTTGATCCCCAACCCAGGAATTAGAGTTATTAACACTCTTATCGTGATATAAGTAAACATAAACGTCATAGAGTAGAGCTTGATTAGGGGATTTGACCGTAATAGTTCCACTAATCGCTCTTCCAACTTGGCTGTCTATCACTGGAGCTGGGGTTGACTGTTGACACTGGCTATAATTTTTATAATATGTTGTTGGTATGACGCTACCCCACCTCCCATCCCAGGAACCATAACAGATATAACAAGTGTCATTTATTATTTGCGGACCACGCAGTTTACCGTAACACGGATCGGAAGGGACGGAAGTCGGTGACACATCCGGATTTATCCTATTAAAGGGAGGATTAGGACTGCTACCACAATCTGTAAGCGTACCATTACAGGAGTTAGGCCGGCAATCTTTCTCCAAGACCAACGCCACATGAGGCTTATCACCTTTGCTGCTGCAAGTGATTTGCTTCACAAACCCTGAGTTATCACTCCCTGTCATATAAAAACAGAATTGCTTATCTATTTCACAAGTACCACTTATCAGATTATTATTAGTTCCCTGCCCCGCCCAAGAACAAAAACTTTTATAATTTGCGCAACTTTCTCTACATCCCGCCCAAGTTTGACCTTTATCATCGGTTATATCATTAAAAAGTTTTTCGTCTGGCGCTGTTTCGCTTGAGACACAAACATCTTGCCCGCAGCCTATCATTTTACTTACATTTCCATTTTCCCTAAGCTGAGTAATAGTATTTCCATCACAATAAACTTTCACTACCGGTGAAGATGGAACATTTGTAGGAACTGTCTTAGGACAAAGTTGGCCGCAATAATTGACTTTAAGACCAAGACCATCACGAAAACACTGATCAGCGCCCCCCCTCCATATACAACCTGCTCCCAACTGTCCACAACCATTTCTTGATACTGCTACATTACCGTTGCATTGAGCAACCCTCCGATCATCCCAGGGAGTGCAGAAGCCGTTACAAGAACTCTCATTGATTACCTCATAACCCGCTTGCACTTGCATATTATTTAACCGCAATGTATCCGTTGCAGCCTCTCCTCTCCAGATCATTGGTTTAGAGAGATTTATAATTGTTAAACCTATAACGATAATAAGGAACATGAGAATAATTATATTGGGGGTTAAAAACCAATTATGTTTAGGTTTGTGGGTGTATGATTTTTTCATTTAATCGTAAGAGAAAAAATTACTGAGTACATTTTTAGAGTAACAGGAACCAAAACCTGATGTCAAGGCTCAGAGCTATTCCACTCCCGGAGTGGAAGAAGATAATTATTTTTTAACAGAAAATATTGATGTAGGAGACGGAGGAGATGGAAGTGAAATACATGATTTACTAAACAGTGCTAAATCTGTATCTCCATTAAAGTAAGCTATGTTAACTTGTGTTATATCTAACCAAAAAAAGCAATTTTTATTTTGCGCTTCTATTAAAAACAAATAAATGGAGTGTTTTGAAAAAAGATTTCCCTCGATTTCTATTTGGCCAGAAGAGTTTACATTAATATCTTGAATACTTTCACTATAAATATTTTGCTCTCCATAAATAGGAGAATTACTTCCCATTTTATCTGTACTGTAATACATTTTTACTTTAGAAACAGAATTAAGTTTATACTCATTATTAGTGTCTAACACATCGATCAGTATTTTTTTGGGAATTCTACCCCATGGATACATATCGTCAGAGAGTGGAATTTTAGCATTTTGAGTAATTTTCATAGCCCACTGTCTGCTAGAAGAATTTTTATCTTCTAAATTAAAATCCATATCATAATACATGTCACCATGCCAGGGATATCCAATTCCAGGTAAAACAGAATTTTGATCGTCAGGAACCCACGGCGTGTGTTCTTGACCAAATAAATGACCAATTTCATGGGTTACTGTTTTCTGCGGTATCCACTCGGATCTTGGATTTTTCCAAGAATCCAAGTTACCATTATTAAACCTTGAAGGAGCTACGTATCTGATAGATGTTATCCAAAAAGCTGCTTCGCCTCCTGAACTATCTACATCCTTAACATATAATGCAGAGATATATATGGTATCTTTATTATGATTACATTCCATTTTTGATAATGTCTGTCCTCCAGTTGCACGACCACATCCCTGTTCAATCGTCTGGTCCCAAGGTTCATCAAATCCTGAAAAGGTAAACGTTTTTAGAGTCCCCTCAAATTTCTGCCTCATTATATTTAGATCTCTTATTGCCAAATCTTCAACTAACTTACACCTATTCGTTAGAGGATTTATTACGGTATCAGAAGTACTCTCATCGCAATGGTTTGCTATAACTTGCCAAGAAATGCCGATAGTTACCGGAATCGTCTGACTGACACCAGAAGAAACAGATTCCGGCTGTATTTTTATTGAATTTAAGGAGATATCTGAACTTGTAGATAAAGCTCGCGGGGTACTGTTTGAATCAAAATGCTCTTCAAGCATCTTTCCTGCATTTATACTCATATCCAATTCTCTCAACTCCACTTGATCAACGAGGAAGGTAGAATATGATGTACCTGAAGTGATGCTTACTTCCAGTTTGTCACTAACTGAACTCCCTGAAGAAAGCATATTTACTTTCTGCCATTGGGTATTTGTTAATGTTCTCTTGTGCGAACCAATTCCCACAGATACCGAACCCTGTAGCACCTTAACATAAGCAGAGTAAACAAAAGGTACGCCTCGAGGAGGGATGACAGTTTGAGAAATACCTTCACCTGCGTCTGCGCTACTAATTTTCTGACTTTGTGTACCAGAGATTTTATCCTGCGAGTCATATGAAAATGAGATTTGGCTAGTTGGAGTCCTTTTTATCCGGGTCCAACCTGAACTTATAGTTTGAGAAAAAACTAGAGATTTAATAGTGCTTGAAATATTTGTACTTTCAAAATCTCCATCTTTTAAAAGATTTAAATATTTAGTTGAGGCAGCGTATGGAATAATAGTTTGTTTGTTTTTTAGGTTAAAGATGATTCCAAACAAAGATGTAAATAAAATAATAATAAAGATAGAAGATATGAATGTAAACTTAAATTTAGATTTTACTTCATTCCTGTAACCATTTATTCTTTTTCTTTTGGCAATTCTTTTTGGCATTAATATATTATTAGTAGATTTGGGAGGGAAAGGCAAGCATATTCTTGACTGATAACTTTTTAAGTTCTATATTTATATTAGATCTAATGCTTAAAAAAGCTGCCTCCCCTTATACTTACGGAAATAAATATCTGATCATTATTTTGATTGTTTTAATTATCCTTACGCTTGGAGCAATTCGAGATAAATTTAATCTGATCGGACGGGCAACTGAAGAAATACAATGCACCAGTTATCAAATAGAGAATAATAAATCTATCTGCCACGGTGTAAAATGGCCTAATGGTGATATTACATATAACTCCATCCATTGCGGTATAACAGGTTATCCTGAAAAATGTCCTTACGGTTGTAATAATATAACCGGTTTATGTAAAAGACCTGTTATTTCTCCAACTCTAACGTCTACCGTCAACAACTCAACACCAACTTTGACGAATAAATATAATCTTGTTAAAGTTCCCCACGTCGCCCAAACACCTTTAACTTATATAGAAAAAAGTTACGGGGGTGATACTTCTTACGGAATAATAGTAGGCTCACCAGAAACTGGACTATTCTCTTTGACCTTTTATTCGTGGTCTAACGAGGGTTTAAACGCGTTTAATACGATTAACAACAAACCGCCACCGATACAAAATTATAATCGCTTAGGATTTACCACTATTGAGTTATTGGATGATGGCAAATTGTATACGGATCCAGAAAATAATGAACCATTTTTTAGACGGGTAAAAATAACTGCAACAATCAATGGAATAGAATATATTTTTTACGCTAATGTAGGAAACGATATTTATATTACGCATCCAAGATACGGTTCCTATTATGAGAGAATCCCATTAGTCTATCAAGATGATTCCTATACTCAACTGGCGGGTTATCTGCCCGATGGAAGAAAAATCATGATACAGGAAGATAAATTATTAACAGCCATCAATACCGATCCTGCTAAAAAATATACGATTTATCAT
>MFJR01000007.1:494805-500265 GCA_001780955.1 Candidatus Gottesmanbacteria bacterium RIFCSPLOWO2_01_FULL_39_12b
CGTACTTATAAATCATTTAAACTTCCTTACGCATATTATCCTGACGGAATACTGGAAGTAGTTTCTCAGAATTAATCTCATCTTTCTTTTCTCCACCACCCTGAATTTAATCCTCAACAAACTTCCTGTTTTTCAGTTTCTCCGGCAAGAAGGACTGATCTTTAGTGGGGCCCACCTTTTTTTCCGACCAGGTGTATCCTTCTGCATAACCCAGATTTTTCATAAGCTTAGTAGGAGCATTCCGAAGATGCATTGGAACCGGTTCGTTAGGAAATTCATAAACCGCTTGTTTAGCCCGCATCAAAGCATTTGGTACAGCCCGGGATTTGGAGGCTTTGGCTAAATAAATGGTGATATGGGCCAAAATCAGCTGGGCTTCGGGCATGCCGACTTTGGCAACTGCTTCAAATGCTTCATTGGCCTGTATCAAAGCTCCACGATCTGCCAAACCAATGTCTTCGGAAGCAAGGATAATCATTCTCCTTGCGATAAACTTGGGATCCTCACCGTTTTCCAGCATCCGACAAAGGAAGTAAAGTGAAGCGTCAGGATCTGAACCTCTGACAGATTTAATAAATGCCGAGATGATATTGTAATGCTCGTCTGCTTTTTTATCATATAGACCGGCTGACTTGGTCTGAAAAATTTCCTGAATAATTGCATCACTGATATTTTTATCCTTATAGGAAACGACGGCCATCTCCAAAGCATTAAGCATGATTCGAGCGTCACCTCCTGAGAGTCTGATGATAAGCTCCAAGGCGGAAGCGGAAATGCTTTTCTGATATTTACCTAATCCTGTTTCGGTGTCGGTGAGAGCTTTTTTTATCAGTTTTTCAAGGTCGGAAGTTTCCAAACTTTTCAGGACAAAAACCCGACAGCGGGAAAGAAGAGGACTGATCACTTCAAACGAAGGGTTTTCGGTTGTGGCTCCGATAAGCGTGATTAAACCGCATTCAACATGGGGAAGGAGAGCATCCTGCTGCAGCTTATTCCAGCGGTGGATTTCATCAATAAAAAGGATGGTCTTTTTCTCCATTAACTGATTACTTTTAGATAGACTGATAATCTGATTCAGGGCTTCTTTGCCGCTGGCCACTCCTGAAAGTACGTGAAACTCAGATTGGGTTTCCTGGGAGATGATAAAGGCCAGCGTGGTTTTCCCGCTTCCCGGAGGACCCCAAAAAAGCATGGAGAAAAGCAAGTCCTGCTCGATCATTCTCCTTATAATCTTTCCCGTCCCCACCAGATGACTTTGCCCGACGAAATCAGAAAGTTTCTTGGGGCGGAGACGGTAAGCAAGATTCATACGGGGAAATTATAACACTTAATCAATATTTAGTAGGAAAAAAGTAATGGAATCCCTAGGTGTCCTATATAAATCACCTCCCAGGTGGACTCGCAGGTGGACTTTCTGATACCAGCTTTAAGTTCCCAGATCATCCTTTGATGCCTAAAACTACCAATGAGCTGGAAGGATCAATTTCTGTACTATCTAGGAAACACAATCTTCATAAAGGACTAAAAAGAGAAAGAGTAAAACCATTTCTTTCCTGGTTAATCTATTTTTACAACCGAAAAATACTATCCCAGAGGAAAAACTTAAGAGTCGGAAAAACCAACACTAAATTTTAATTAGGCCCAAATCCCTCGGTGTGAAGCTATTCCACTCCCGGAGTGGAATAGGGGGTGGAATAGGTAGAGTGGAATCGGTACTATCTCCGCGGTAGTGTAGGAAGTGGAGGAGCTGGTGTGACTGAAGGTAGTGGAATGACTTTTATTTTTTTGTAGATAAAGGGAGTCTCAAACTGAAAAGGAGAGATCTCGATTACTTTTATAGCAATGGTGTAATCTTTAAGCTCGGTATAAGGTCCGCAGATTAACGGAAAGTCTGGGTTGTATGGAACAGGAGGTGACATGGTTGGTTGAAGAAGGTTATAATTACAGGAGTAAGAAACCAAAAATGTTCTGACATTTTCCGTGTTGTAACCTAAATTTATGTCTAATTTTTCATTTTGATAGATCTTTAGATCTTTAATACTCTCCATAGGATCAAAAGAATCTGATATGTCTTGGTCTTCTGGTTCTGGAACCATCGCAGATTCTGGCCAAAAGCTTACTCCATATTTTACCCCGCTTTGGTCAACACATTTAGTTTGGGGTTTGTTGTCGAAACTTCCTAACCACACACACTGATAAGGTGGATCACAGGTTGTGTCTGTATAACAAACCTCTCCCAATCCGCCGCTGGTCATTTGAGACGGGGGAAGAGTCGGCATTGGCATGCATAAACCCGGACTGATACTTGTACCGTCTTTAGTCGCTTTGAAATACCAGGGATTAAATGATAAAAAATGATGCAGTGCACCTTGGACTTCTGGATTAGATTCTCCTTTACATTCTAATCCTGGATCGCATATGCCTTTACCCAAAGGATCAGGACAACACGGTGATCCCATTCCTTTTCCACAAATACTGCTGAACGTATTACTCCCTGTAAGACTTGGATCCTCCCAATAACAGAGAAAATCCACTTTTCCCTTTGTATTATTCATTTGTGCGATATAACTCATATCTTTAGGACTAAAATATGGTTTTGCATAGCAGACTGCGCCACTATTACATGGATAATACAATTGGTTGGCTGCATGAGACCCTTGGACCCAATTCCCGAAACATTTTTGTCCAGGATTCCCTACGGGACCTAAGGCAGGTTTTTGGGGAGTTGCTGCTTTTGATAAGGTTAAATTCTGGTTTGAGATAATTAGTGAAGAAAGAAGAAGGGTAACGGCTATGGCGATGACAGCAAAAGAAAAGATATAAAATGTTCTTTTTGAAATACAAACTTGAGATGCAGGCATATGGTTATTAATTTAAGATTAGTATGTAATCAGGGGCCTGTCAAGGAAGAACGTAAATATAATTCACGGGTCCTGCCACTCAAGTTTCCCAGGAGAAATCTTCAAACTGAACGAGATCTTCAAGTCCCTCCACATCATGTTTTTGAAGATTCTCCTGGGATCCCTCTCTCGTGCCACCCGTTTCTAAATCTAAAGTACTATTCCATCGGTGAAGTCAGTTGGAAAAAGTTTCCGTCCGGATCTGATAGTGTTGCCAGAAGCATCTTTTCATCTTCTGTCGGATGGTAAGGTTCTTTAACGACTTTTCCACCCACTCCCTTGATTCTTTTAAACTCACCTTCGACGTCATTTGTCTCAAAGTTGAAAATAATCCTTTCGGGATGAGTATTTACTCCTTTTACCTTATCGTGCGGACCGATAATGAGATAGCCAACTCCCGCTTTGAAACCGTGGAAGTTGCCTCCACTCCACTCCGGTTCACTTTGTAAGACCTTTTTGTAAAATTCCAAAAGTGTGCCGGGATTTTCTGAAAAAACGAGTATAGAATTTAAATTCAGCATTAATAATCACCTCCCTTCGCCCGCCGAATCCGCCAGCTGGCGGAGAAGGAGGGTCAATAATTTCATATAGATTCTCATCTATTGATGAAAAAGTCAATCAGGAAAATTAGTCAAAGAGAGGACAGCCGGGACATTTACGGTTTATATTACAGTAGACCAGTTTGCCTGCTTTTTCTCTTTTGACAAGACCTGCTTTTTCCAGCCGATCCAGATGAAAAGAAACGGTAGACTGGCGAAGATGGGTCAGTTTTACCAGGTCGGAAACGACAAAACGGTCAGTACGACGTAATAAATGGGTAAAGATTTTAAAACGCGCGGGAACCGCTAAAACTTCAAAACAATCCCGGCATCGATCTTTTAGAAACATAATATGGACATTATACTACTGATAAGCCGTTTATCCCACCAGATCAAACTTCTCAAGCTGCCTCTTTCTTTCCTCGCTTGGTGTTTTAAGAAGCTCTCTTTGAAGAGAAACCATTTTGTAATAAAGACCGTGCTTATCTATCATCAGATCTTTCGCACTTCCGTACTGGGCGATTTTACCCCCCTGTAAAACCAGAATGTGATCGGCAGTTGAAATGGTAGAAAGCCGGTGGGCAATAATGATCGAGGTGCGATTATTTAACAGTCGGTCCAAACCCTGCTGCACCATCATCTCTGATTTGCTGTCAAGAGAAGAAGTCGCTTCATCCAAAATGATTACGGGCGCGTCTTTTAGTATGGCCCGGGCAATGGCAATTCTTTGCTTTTGTCCGCCGGAAAGTTTCACTCCCCGCTCCCCGATCAGGCTTTCAAATTTTTGCGGCAATTTTTCGATAAACTCATAGGCATTGGCAGCTTTTGCTGCTTTTATTATTTCGTCTTTTGAAGCTCCAAGTTTACCGTAAGAAATGTTTTCTTCGATGGTACCTGAAAATAGCAAAGATTCCTGAAAAACAACGGCAATATTTTGATGTAGCGAGGTTTGGGAAACTTGAGAAATATCATAGTTATTGATAAATATTTTTCCCTTTTGAGCTTCATAAAATCGCAATAATAAATTGACAATGGTTGACTTCCCTTCTCCACTTTCGCCCACTAAAGCCAGTTTTTCACCTTTTCTAATTTCAAAACTAATCCTGTCCAAAACTTTTGCATCATGATCATAAGTAAAGGTAACATCCTCAAATTTGATTAAAGATACGCTGGAACCCGTTTCACTGGTTATGACTAATTTTGGGGCATTGCTTTTATCGGCAATTCGGGTTGGAGTCTCAAGAATAGCAAAGTAATCTTTTGATCCGGAGATGGCTTGCTGGATCTGTCCCAGAATAAAAGACATGGCAAAGAGAGGAAAACGGGCCTGGTTGACAAGCTGAAGAAGAAGTGTCATTTCACCGATGGTAAACCGGCGGTTAAAGGTATGATAAATGATGTAGAAAAAAATGGCAAAAAGAA
The DNA here is from genome assembly GCA_001780955.1 of Candidatus Gottesmanbacteria bacterium RIFCSPLOWO2_01_FULL_39_12b. Taxonomy (GTDB): domain Bacteria; phylum Patescibacteriota; class Microgenomatia; order 2-02-FULL-39-11; family 2-02-FULL-39-11; genus 01-FULL-39-12b. Next base: position 499,667 of record MFJR01000007.1, read on the forward strand.
TTAGATTTAGCGAAAACCGGCGCAAAAAATCATAAAAGTGCCATTGTCTGGTTTGTCTGATGCCTAATTTCTCTATTTTGCCTCGTGAGGACAAATACTGACTGAGCTCATGAATTTCGGCAACAAAAGTTTTGACTACTCTGATCCCGACCAGGCTTTCAAAAACCCTTCCCTGTGAAGCATCATTGAGACTATTTTTTTCCTCCTCGAATTTTCGCCAGGCCAGAGATGAACCGTGGGAAATTAAAATATAAAGGGGAAATAAAATCGCCAGAAGCAGGGCGATCACCCATGAATAGCGGGCTAAAAGTAGAATTGTCACCAGAGCCGTCAGGAAAAAAGGCAGGAAATTATTGAGCATACTCTGGATAAAATCGGTAATACTGGTTATCCCCCGGTACATCTTATTGACTATTTTTCCGGTAATCTCATTGTCGTAAAAGCCGATGTCAAGGGAAAGCAGATGTTCATAAAAGTGTTTCGAAAGATAGGTTTGCAATCTCACCGTCAGGATATCGCCAATCCACTGGCCGAACGCCGTCAAAACAGTGATAAAAATATCGGTGGCAAAAATCAGTATCGCAAAAAAAAGAAGCCGG
>MFJR01000007.1:500319-539412 GCA_001780955.1 Candidatus Gottesmanbacteria bacterium RIFCSPLOWO2_01_FULL_39_12b
TGAATGATTTTAAAAATGGGATTCATGATGAAGCAAAACAGTATTTAGTATACAGTATGTAGTATTATTATGGTATGAGAAAAATTTATTCAACACTTATATTCCCCTTATTGCTTTTTTTTCTATTTCTTAGCTTCCCCGTCCCCTCTTTTGCCAAGTCTTACTCTATAGTTAGCGACAAGTATGTGATTAATATTAACCCTGATAAATCCGCGGATGTAGTCGAATATCTGACATATAATTTTGACGGCAGTTTCAGTTGGGCGGAGATGTGGATACCCACAAAAGTGACAAGACAAGGTTATATGACAGATGCTAAGATAACTGATTTTAATGTTCAATCGATAAACCAAAAGCCAGTTTACCTAGACCAAACCAAAACAGAGAATAACCGCTTTTATGCCAAATGGAGTTACACCGCTTATAACGAAAAAAGAACTTTTTTAATCCGCTATAAAATTGAAAATGCGATCAAAAAATATCCTGAAATAGCTGAGTTTTATTGGCAGATAATAGGTAATGAATGGAAAATTCCTCATCAGGACGTGGAAATCTTAGTCAGACTGCCAGAAAGCGCAGCCGCCCCTGAAGATCTGTTGGTTTACGGACACGGACCGCTTAACGGAATTTCAGAAATTGTTGATTTGCAAACAGTCAGATTTAAAGCCTCAAGTGTTTCTGCAGGTCAATTTATGGAGATAAGAACAATTTTTCCGGCCTCTTTTATTTTTGGAGAAATAGATGGCAATAAAACAGTCCAGGAAATTAAAAAAGAGGAGGAAAACTTTGTCAGAGAAACTATTTTTGCTGCCGGAAAAGAGCAAATTATCATGCTCGTAACTAAATATTGGCTTGTCATCCAAATCCTTACCTTTATTATCTGGGCAGTTGCCTGGTTTTTTACCTGGAAAAAGTACGGTAAGGAATATGATGTCGGTAATTTACCAAAACACGTTTTTGATCTACCTTCTCTACTTCCTCCGGCTGAGGTTTCGATTCTGATGGGACAAGATACAGATCCAAATACTAATGCCTTTACGGCGACGATTTTTGATCTGGCCCAAAAAGGATACATTCAAATAAGAGATGAGGTCAGGCTTAAAAGCGGTTTTTTCCGTCCCAAACAGGAAATAAAAACTTTTCTCATCTATACCCCCGAGTCAAAAAAAGCAACTTCATTTGAATTAAAAAAATACGAGAATGATTTATTGCTTCTTCTTTTTGGAAAGATGGCCCATGACGCGCCGGAATTCATGAAAGACTACATTCTCAACATTCCTGAAGCGGAGAAGGAGACATTTCGGGCAATCACTCTTGAAGAAATTAAAAGTTGGCTGAAAAAATCTGAAAATGGTCTTATTTTTGAAAGGTGGTTTAAGGACTGGTCAAAATCGGTCAAAAAGGAGTTTAAGTCACAGAATATTTTAGATCCGGTAAGTCTTAAAGCTTACAAAGTATTTATTGTTTTATCAATCGTTCTTGCAATCATCACAGTAAACTATTACATCGGAGTTGCAACCGCATTTTTGATCCGTTATCTTAAGCGCTGGGATAAAAAATGGGCCGGACAAGCAAAATTATGGGAAGCGTTCAAAAGATTCTTGGATGATTTTGACTCTTTCAAAACACTGCCGCCGGAGAGCTATAAATTATGGGAACGTTATTTGGTCTTCGGCATTCTTTTTGGCAATGCTTCCAAAATAATCAAAATGTTACCGATTGTCTTTGCCAACCCGGCAACTGTTCCCGCTCTGTGGTATGTCTCAACTTACGATAACGGTAGTGTAACCAATTTCCAATCGACAACAGATACTTTCTCTACTATGGTAAATTCTCTAAATACCGTCACTTCAGAACTCAGAACAGCCTCTACCTCTGCGGCCCACTACTCCAGTGGAGGGGGAGGAGGATTTTCCGGCGGAGGTGGAGGCGGCGGCGGAGGTGGAGGAGGCGGCGCGGGGTAAACCAATTTGCAATGTTAAGGTTGGACCTTAACGCGATATTATGCCTGCTAGAAATATTATAAAATGCTACGTTGATAACGGCTTCTACCATATCTACAATCGAGGGGTAGAAAAAAGAACTATTTTTCTGGACCTTCAAGACTGTAAAGTTTTTCTCTATTATCTTAAAATGTACTTATCCCCAGTCGAAGATCTCGTTGAGCTAAATAAGGCTATACCAAGAAAAAGAATCAACAGGTTTATTCCGCTAAACTTATTCGATGAGGTCGATTTGTTGGCTTTTGCCCTAATGCCTAACCATATCCATATTCTCATAAAACAGGGTTCAAGAAACGGAATAATAAAATTTATGCGCAGATTATCTACAAGTTACGCATCGTACTTTAATAGAAAGTACAAACGGATTGGAACGTTATTCCAAAGTAATTACAAAGCAATCCTGGTACAATCAGATGAATACCTGATACATCTTTCAAGATATATTCATCTAAACCCGCTCAAAAACAAAAATAAAACTTCAATTGATTGGAGGAATTTCTCCAGTTACCCCTATTATTTAGGAGAAAAAAATGCCAGTTGGTTAAAGCCTTCTTTGATATTAGATAATTTTAAATCTATCAACAATCTAAATCCTCAAGAGATACTCTCTTATCAAAGCTTTGTAGAAAAGTACTCCGAAGATCAGGCAGACATTCTTGGAGATTTGAGGCTTGAAGACAATCTTTAACGAAGGTTGGACCTTAGCAGATCCAGTTATCTCATTGCAGGTACAGGGGTTGATGTAGGAATGGGCGACGGTACAGTAAAATTACTGACAGCGTATAAGGGATATAGCCCTGGTCTACCGAATTCTGGTACTTCCACTTTAGCTTGAATAGTATATGAACCCGGCCTTGAGTAATTTGATCCGGGACAGGAGTATTCAAAACTTGTTAATCTTGAAAATTCGCGGTTTGGAGTGTAGTCGGCAAATGCGCTGCATTTAACACTGTAAAAATAATTATCGGCAGCAAGATTGGTTTTCACTACAACTTTTACCGGTGTATTGATCCTTGGTAAATTACCTTCCATCGTAAGAGACACGTCTATTATAGGTTGATTACTACATGAAAGTTTTTGACCATAAGTTGATGTCAAATATACGCAATGCAAATTTTTGGAAACGTTACAACTTTTTGTCCTGAATTCATCATTACAACACTCCTCGTATAAATTACCACAGGGTTTAGGGATCGGAGATACAGATAATTCAATTGGTGTAGGGGTAGGTCCATATTTCCTGATACAAATTCCTAAATTCCATGGATTACGATAGGTCTTTTCCATTGGAACTGTAGTATTTTGGTTCTGAAAACAAGTGAGCGGGCCCAAAGGATAATTGGTATTATCTGAATTACACCAATAAAGATTAGGCGTTAGGCCTTTATAACAGAACTGCCCTTCTCCACCTTTGGGAGTAACATCCGCCGACGATCGACAAAACCGAGGTGAGTTGTCATCCCAACTGTAGCATTTAACGTCTTTATCTTTGTCTACACAGTATCCTCCAGTAAACTCATCGGGACAACATTCCTGGCCTCTAAATCCCAGATCTACACCGCAAGTTCTAAGAGTGGAGGCTTCTCCTTTTAAAATTTTTGGGTTGCGGATAAAGAATACTCCCACAATTACAGCTCCTATAAGAAGTATCAGGTAGAAAATTTTGGGGGTTAGAAACGGATGGGATCTTCTACGGATCCTACTGATTGAAGATTGCCTAGCAGTTTTTTTAATTTTTTTCACGGTCAACTAATCTTAGCATATATTTAAAAAAGTTAGTTGTCAATAGTTTTATTCCTAGACTATTTCGGAGCTAATTGACAATCTTTAACGAAGGTTGGACCTTAGCAGGTCATGCGCGATTTTGGAAGGGATGGCGGATTTCTGGGCTGCGTATTTGGCTGATTTTTTCTTGTTGTACGGGACATCTACCGGTGAGGTCAACTGTTCAAAGGTTAAAGCGCAAACGCGCATACCCGGGTAAAGAGCAACCGGAATTCTGCCTAAATTTCCCATCTCCATGACCACTTTCCCCTGCCAACCCGGCTCAAAAATGGAAGCGGTGGAATGGACGACAATTCCTAACCTGCCCAAAGACGACCGGCCTTCAAGTCTGGAGAGTAAATCATCGGGAAGTTCGAAGCTTTCGATGGTGGTAGCCAGAACAAAATCTCCCGGCTGCAGGATAAACGGTTCGTCCTTTTCCACAATGATTTCCCGCGTCACGTCCATGGAATATTTTTTGTTATAAGGATCAAAATATGGAAATCGGCTGTGCTCGAAGATGCGGAAAGACGAACCTAAACGTAAATCGATAGAGCAGGAACCGAGAGCTTCGGAAAGATTGGGCTTTGGAACAATCTTAATTTTCCCGCTTTTTAGGTATTTTTTGATATCGCGGTCGGAAAGAATCATAATGTATTTTACCACACTTGACACTTAAGCCGGAAACGTATTATTGTAAATTAAGGTCTATCTCATGAAATTTTTCAAGAAAAAAATCCAGCTTTACCGTAAAGAGCTAAACAAAATCGGCAAAAAAGAAAAAATCATCATTGCCGGGATTTTGCTGGCTTCATTTCTGCTGGGAGTAGCCGGAACCCTAATTTTTCAAAAATTAATACCTTAAATGAATAGACAAAAGGGTGAAATCGCTCTCGTACTAACACTCCTTTCCGGAGGATTGTTGTTGGCCGGAATACTGACGGGAAAAGCGATCATCGGGGAAAGGGCAAAAGCGACGGGTTTAATCCGTACTCTGGCCGGAGATTTTACCGATAGCCCGACCGGGGTATGTAAAACTGAAACTATTCCCGGTGACGGAGGATTTTGTCAGAGTACCGGAATAAGATGTTTCAAAAAAGACGGCGCGGTCCATCAACTGCCTGATCCATGGTGCGATAGCGATAGCCAAGGCGCGGTATCTTACTGTGCCGGTATACACCAAAAAGGAACAAGCGCTGATAAACAATGCGCCTCGGGATCCGTCTGCGGGGACGGCAACTGCCAGAGCCCAAATGAAAACTGGGAAACCTGCCGGCTGGATTGCAAACTAAATAGCGCCCATCCGGAATATCCAAACGGCGATGATCCAAATTCAAACTCCATTAACAGAGTCCCGGCCAACTCAAACGGCTTTCCCCCAGGACAATTCATTCCACCGATAGGAGGCCTACCGGGAGGAAATTATAACTCGGGCGAAAGAAAACCCACCGCCGAACCGGTGGTTGACACGACACCTCACAATAATGGTTTTATCGTAATAAAAGGTAGTGTTAAAAAATATGGCGAAGAGTTTCAGGCAGTACAGAAAATCAAATTAATTGATCTAAAAGATGTATCTGGTCAGTCTTTTAGCACCTTTCTTATTCGTAATCAAGAAAAAGCCTCAATACCAGTTATAACTAATAAAATACTTCCCAACTATTATTATGAAATGGACAGAGCAATAATAATTGGTTTTGATGGCAAGATAAATCAACAGCTATTCCAAGCAGATTTTGCCTTCGCGGCAATAACGGATGCAGATCCTTCAAAAGCCACCCATAGTATTTATAACATACCTATTTGTTTCTTACCCTACACTGATATTACACCTATACCAACGCAACCTGATAATAAAACTATAGAAGAATATTGCATCAATAACGGCTTAGCTTATACGGGAGATATAGATTACGACAATGATCTTATAAACAAACCAACCTCCGAAACCACCACGCCAACAACAGAAAAAGTTTATGGGTATTATACTTTTACAGTTAATATTAACGATGGTTCTGGATATACAAATCCAACGTATTCTTATATCCCAAGTAATAATAATAATTTGAATGGATTCTTTTATGCTCAAACAAGCCCTACAAGTGGCAACAATCCTATACCTAGTAATTACGTAAGCTACTTGGGTACTTCACCTTCTAACTTTACTTTTTCTGGTCCCATTAGTTTAATTAATACTCTTATTTTTAAAACGAATTCTTCTTGGCTTCCGGATAAACTACTAATACTAGTACCAGAAATCAAATCAATCCGTGTAAATAGTAGAGACATAATAATTAATCCATTAAATTCATATGATCAACCAAATCAATCTGGTATCAGTGTTGAACCATGTATCAGTTCCGATGCAAGCCTTGCAGGAGATGATATTAAGCAACTTTGTACCAGCCAAGGTATATCGATAAGAGAACTAATTATTAATACGGGACCTCCAACAAATTGGACCGATCTTTCCGCTGCAACACCCGGAGGAGGAACGACTGGTATTACGCCCCCAGTTATAGAAACAAATAGACCTATAAAAATAAGCCTTAAGGCAAATCCAGATCCTGTTGGCTGGGCTGGTAATTTTCCAGGCAACGTCGACTATATGATCGCTTATGTATACAACCTGAAATATGATGGCAAAACCTATAATTGTATACCAGAACGACCTAATAACAGATTTCCAGGAGGAATTGACTTACATGAACTTAGATCCTATCCAACCGCTACGGGAAGTTGTCAAACCCCTGAAACATTTGTCGTAAACCCAGGAAGAGTCATGGATTTGTCATTTAATGTTAGAGCAGAAATTTGGAATAATCCAATAATAGGTATAGATGATGTGGCAAAGGAGTGTCCATCTCAAATTCTTCATAAGGTGTTTGGGAAACAGGAAAAATTGCCATCGGATATATATCTTGAAATTGATGCAAAATATACAAATAACTTTCTTGTTGATCGATCCTGTAGCATTGATACAACAAAAGCTGCATTTCGGTAACTGGTCACCCCCGGTAACCGCCACTCTAACCGCCACTCCGGGAGTGGAATAAGTCGCCGTTTTTTGCTAGTCTTAAATATAGATAAGTCATCTAAGTAGCTTAAGTTACTTAAGGTCGCTTAAAAGAAAAAAATGATAATAGATTATCTCGACTGGCATTATCTTTCAATCTGGCCCAAGCTTTTTATACTTTGGGGTAACCTCACCCTTTTCCCCGTTTTTTACTTTTCCATTCCCCTCCATCTTAAAACGCTTTTCGCTCCCTGGAAAAGGCAAAGGATTGCCATGAAGCCCGGGTTTAATATCGGTGATGTCCTCAACGTCTTAGGTTTCAATCTGATTTCGCGGTCTTTAAGCATCATCATCAAACTGATCACTATTTTGTACGGACTTTTATTTGTACCAGTCGGTTTTATTCTCGGTTTCTTCCTGGCCATTTCCTGGGGACTACTGCCTCTTTTTACTTTCCCGTTTTTTCGGTCGAGAATACAAACTAATCATGAGAAAGCCTTAAAACTTTTGCAAAAAGTAAGAAAACAGGGAGGGGATATGAGAGTTTTACTGATGGCTTTTTTAAATGATGACGAAGGAAAATTTATCTCGCAACGACTTGGGTTTGATCTCAAAAAAATAACTAAACAGGTTAAGGACATCAAAGAAAGCAGCCGGTATTCTCTTTTTGAAGATAAAATTAAACTGGGTGAAAAAACGCTGAATCTATCTGACCTTTTTATCACTTCTACATCTACCTATCCCGTGATTAAAGACATCTTTGAAAAAAACAATATCAAATGTGACGATATCTACCAGACAGCGTTATGGTTCGAAAAGTTACAGGAAAAACAGGATCCGCCTGTACTTTTTTCTTTTTCTAAAATCAGGGCTCTTCCCGGAATAGGCATCGACTGGAGTTATGGTTATACAGTTCAGATGGATAGGTTTGCCTCAGAGTTAACCAAAAAGCCTTCCCCTTTCCCCTTTCTGGTAGGGAGGGAGAAAGAAATTACCGGGATCGAACGGGTACTGGTAAAGACTGAAGCCAATAACGTACTTTTGATCGGTGATCCCGGAGTCGGCAGGCATATTTTGCTGGAGACTCTGGCCCATAGAATCGCGGTGGGATATGCTCCTCACTCACTTTCTCATAAAAGAATAATAATGCTCAATATGCACGCACTGGCAAGCGAGAAACCGAGCGTTTTGGAGATTAAAGGACTGGCTTCAGCTATCTTTGAAGAAGCAGAAAATGCCGGAAACGTGATTATCGTCATCGACGAAATAGATAAGTATGTTTCTACAGGTGTTGGACGGCTGGATCTGTCTGATGTTCTTTTGAAATTTGCGCAAAGCTCCATTGGATTTATTGCCATTACCGAACCTGATCTTTATCACAAATTTATCGAGCAAAATAGCAATCTTGCCAAACTTTTTACTAATATAAATCTTTCTCCGCCCAGCCAGGAAGTGCTCCTCCTTGAACTGGAATTATCAATTGTTCCGGTACTGGAAAGAAAATATAAGGTTCTTTTTGGACTCCCGGCAATTTATAAAGCCGTTGAAGATGCGCAGCGTTTTATATCGACGACTCCCTTCCCCGGAAAAGCGATCGAATTGCTGGATGGGGTGGCAGTATTTACCGCTTCTGAAAAGAAATCCAATTTAATCACCCCTGAGTTTGTTGAGGAATTTTTAACTAATAAACTGCATATTCCGATCGGAAAATTGAAAGGGGAAGAAAAGGAAAAGTTGATCCATTTAGAAGATCTGTTACACAAACGCGTCATCAATCAGGAACCGGCAATCAGAATTCTTGCTTCGTCTATGAGGCGGTCAAGGCTCGATATAACTTCCAGTAAAAAACCTATCGGCAGCTTCCTTTTTTTAGGTCCTACGGGGGTAGGAAAAACAGAGACGGCCAAAGCCCTGGCTGAAATTTACTATGGTTCTGAAGACCTGATGCTAAGATTTGATATGAGCCAATACCAGCACGAAGAAGGAATTACCAGGCTTATCGGTTCAATCAAATTAGGAATCCCCGGAGAGTTGACGTCAAAGATTCGTCAACAACCATTTTCTCTAGTTCTTCTTGATGAATTTGAGAAGGCTGACCCGGAAATATATAATCTTTTTCTCACCCTTTTTGATGAGGGATATATCAGTGACGCCTTTGGTAAAAAAGCCGACGGAAAAAACGCCATTTTTATCGCCACCTCTAATGCCGGAGCTGAATTTTTACGGGAAAAAATTAATCAAGGTGTTGCGGATGAGCAGTTGCAAAAGGAACTTATTGAATACGTGCAAACCGAGCGCATTTTTTCTCCTGAGCTACTCAACCGGTTTGACGGTGTTGTAGTTTTTACTCCCCTCTCCGAAGGACATTTAAGGGAGGTGGCCAAAATTATGCTGGCTCAACTGGACAATAAACTCAAAAAGCAGGAGATACAGGTGGCGGTAACTACTGAACTAATAAAGAAACTGGCCAATATCGGTTTTGATCCCCAGTGGGGGGCCCGGGCCATAAAAAGGGTGATTTCGGAAAGAATCGAGGATCAGGTTGCGAAAAGATTATTGGAAGGAAACGTGAAAAAGGGAGAAATGATAGAAATAGAGATTTAAGCTAAATTCTGATAAAATAGTATGGCGGCACGTCATACGTGCCAGCCGCGTTTGACGCGGCGCGTTGGCGAAGTGGAAACGCGGGTGTCTGCAAAACACTTACGCGCCGGTTCGATTCCGGCACGCGCCTCATAAAGAAAAGTGCGGGATAAAACTATGACTCAGATCGAAAAAAAGAGTATGGTGGGAGAAATTTTTGATACCGTATTTAAAGCGGCGGTTATTGTTGGAATCATCGGATTTCTAACCAGAATTATAAATTTTGACAAAATAAAAGAGGTTATTTATTCACGAAGAAAATAATTTGGGCTGCTGGTTCAGCGGTAGAACGCTTTCCTGATAAGAAAGAGGTGCTAGGTCCGACTCCTAGGCAGCCCACAGACAAGTAACACATCTCGCACTTAATTGCTTGACAAAATGTGTAATTTGTTACATACTTAATATGTTATGGATACATCTTCAAACATTGACGAACTCACCAAGAGACTTTTACCTTTGACGGTTCTTCGAAGAAAGGCTGGAGAAGTATTAGCTAAACTTCCGGAGGTTGGAAGTTATTTGGTGACAAAAGACGGAAAGCCTGTGGCGAAATTATCAGCCCTGGTGACGATTGAACACAAAGAAACAGTAAAAGAAAGATTAACCAGGCTTAAACCGCTGATTGGTGGTATTAAACTGGGAATTGGTATGACTCCAAAACAGTTGAATAAGTTACTCGACAAACGATATGAAGAAATGTTACCTCGATAGTAATTTACTTGTTTACCTAAAAAACGAGTCTTCTCCTCACCATGTCAAATCAGCTACTATCATTTCTACGTTAGTTAAAAAAGAAACATCTATCTTTATATCTCCTCTAACAATTGATGAATATCTCCACTCATTCCAAAGAGAGATGAGATATTATAAACATACCAATATTTTTCCGACGTTAAAAAGTACTTTAGATGATATACTTCATATTCCTTTATTAACTATCATTAATATACCGGCGGATTATAATGATCAATTAAAAATCGTGGAATTAATGGAGAAATTCTCACTTCACTCTAGAGATGCTTACCACCTGCAAATTATGCTTAAAAATACTATTGATTTTTTCGCTACTTTTGACACTGATTTCAAAAAAGTGTTTGCCGCAAAAATACTCCGGAATCCCTAAAAACTTGCTTTTTGCCGTAATAATTGCTAGTATATCCTTTACAGACAATCTAAAGCCGCCCACAATTGAAATAAATAATGATTCCTATCGTTATCGGATTAATCTTATTACCATCAATTATCTTTTTCAGAAATTATCTCGTGTTGCCGTTTAGACAAAATGTTCCAACACCCCCACAGTATATTTCCATCACGCCAACTGTTGCCAAAAAAATTACAAATGTTCCGTTACCAAAGTCAAATCCGACAAATATTCAACCGACAAAGTTTATTACATCCGTTACTAAAGTCTTAGTCACTACGACGGGAAAACCTGTTTATTTCCCTTTAGTAACTAATACCCCCATACCTACCTCGGCAGTAGCAGATACAACGGCACCGGTCTTTGAATGGATGACCGGTCCCAGTGACGGTTTGACGGTGGATTTTAACTCTTTCTGTTTTCCGATGAAAATTAACGACAATGTTTCGAAATTACCAGAATTACAAGTGCATTTCAGCTTTGATTCATCTGAGTGGGGCGGGTGGACGACAAATGTAGCCCCATGCTATCAGAAAGTCGCTAATGGTCCTCATACTTTTTCCGTACAGGCAAAAGACGGAGCAGGAAATCTCTCTTCTACGATTACCAGAAGATTTACGGTGAATACGGAACTTTACGCGGTCAAACCTGCTTCTCCTGCTCCAACCTCATTACCAATGCCAACTTCCACGCCCCCATCTTTCTCTGTGGTCACGCCAAGTAATTAAATTTCCACCTCTTTTTATTTACAAATAATGTCTAAATCATGAGTGGGGCGACTGGCAAGATCAAGGGTGGTTTTTTGACCTAAAAGAGATTTACCGTCGAATTCTATATTTATATTGGAACTTTTAAGATCAAAAGCGAATTTGGCGCCAAAACTGGAAAGGGTCAGCGAGTTGGAAATCGTGCCGTCAACTGTAAAAGTGAGAGGCGGGAGTTTGAAAATCCCCTGCCCTCCGGATGGGATAGGCTCGTGGGGCATGTCTATAATCGGTAAAGAAAGAGGCGGTATGTAAGCAAAAGTTTGGATCGTATCACACCCGCGATTCTTAAGAATTATTTTAACCGATAAAGTATTAAGATAAGCAACTAAGGCTCCGGTACCCAAAACAATGGTCAGTATCGCCCCAATCACAAGTGTTAAGCTTGAACCCGGATGAGGTAAATATTTTATGAGTTTATCAATACTTCCCTGCAAAAGGTGACAGGCTGAATTTATTCCCTCTTTTGAGGTATCGGTAAGATTTTTAACTTTCTTGACTTCTCCTTTAAATGAGTCCGGAAGTACGCTACTATATTCGGAAAGTACCGGATCTAAATTCTGCTTGAGAAAATCGTACCACTGACTAAGACTTTGAAAACTTCCGCACTGTTGCCGCAGGAGCGCAAGTAATGCCAGAAGAGATTTTCTGGCCTGCTTTTTTTTATTTTTTTCTTCTTTTGTGTCAGCCATATTTTTAATATTCCAAAAAATTTATCAATCTCGTAGCTACTTGAGAACCGTCCCCAATATCACAATATCACTCTCCTTTTAGCGCTCTGACAACATCTTCTGCTACTGATTGACTTGCCTTTTTCAGCGCCTCATGGGTTGCTGCCCCGATATGCGGAGTCAGGATAACATTATCTAACTTTCTAAATCTTGAATCAGCCGAAAGAGGTTCCTGCCAAAAAACATCCAAAGCGCATCCGGCGATTCGTTTATTGACTAAAGCCTCGTATAAGTTTTCTTCATCCACTACCTCACCGCGGGAAATATTGATCAAAAATGCACTCGGCTTCATCAGCGACAATAATTTTTTATTTATAAATCCGCGGGTTACTGGAGTTAAAGCCACATGGATGGTAATCAAGTCCGACCTGGTAAAAAGTTCTTCCAAGCTACAGGTACTATTTTGAAGGTCATAAATCAAAATCTCAACCCCAAATACTGATAAAAGTTCGGACACTTTTTTTCCAATTCTTCCAAATCCAATAATTCCGATCGTTTTACCGTTTAATTCACTCCCCTTGAGATCTTTTTTCAACCAAAGCCCTTCTTTCATAGAAGTGTAGGCCAGACCCAGCTTTCGAAAAAGGGAGATCATCAGTCCCAAGGTGAGTTCGGCAACCGCCGTAACATTGGCACTCGGTGTGTTTATTACCTTAATATTTTTTTGTTCTGCGGCTTTAATGTCTATATTATCCAGACCTGTACCAGCCCGGGCAATCACTTTAAGATTAATTCCTGATTCAATAACTTCTTTGGTGACGCGGGTTCGACTGCGAAGAATTAGAGCGTCGTATGTAGAAATAGATTTTAGAAGCTCTTCCGGGGTAATTTCAGGCAGATAATCAACATCAATTTTCTGTTCTTTTAGATAAGATAAAGCGTTTTCGTCGATCTTGTCTGAAATTAGAATTTTCATTGAACTTTGTCTTTGCTTATGTTTTATGACTTAAATCATTAAGAGAATTTTGCAAAGCCTTTAAAACCAGATCCAGATCCTTCTGATTTACCCATCCCATATGGGCCACTCTGATTATTTTACCCTTGGTCTCACCCATACCTCCTGCTAAAATAACCTGATATTTTTGGGCAATTATCTCTAACCAATTATGAGAATCAATACCCTCTGGAACCTTGATAGAAGTCACTGTCGGCGAGGCATTAATATCGGATACAAAAAGTTCTAAACCTAAGTTTCGCACTCCCTTTCGTAAACTCTTCGTCAAATCCAGATGACGCCTATAAATTTTTTCCCGTCCTTCTTTTTTCATCATCAGAAGTCCTGTGTCTAAACCTAAAATAGTCGAAACGGCGCAAGTTGCCGGTGTCTGATTTTTGGCTGAGAAATTTTTATACATGGAAAGGTCAAAATAGTATCTTGGCATTTTGGCGGTTTGGTGTTTTTTCCAGGCTAGTTTCGAAACGGCGATCATGGCAATGCCGGGAGGAGCCATCCAGGCTTTTTGGGAAGCCGTCACTAAGACATCAATTCCTAATTTATCCATCGGTAACTCAACCGCTCCAAGAGCACTGATACTATCAACCAGAAACAACGGTTTACTTTGATGACTTTTTACAAGAGGAGATAAATCTTTGATCGGATTCAAGACTCCTGTAGCTGTTTCGTTGTGGGTAAAAAGAACGCCGGCAATTTCCTTTTCAAAACTCAGGACCTTCCTCACTTCATTAACCGATACGGCTTGACCGGGGGGGAATTTTACCTGTATTACCTTAGCGCCAAAACATCTGGCCACATCTGCAAAACGGTTACCGAAATCTCCAACAGTAAAAGATATTATTCTGTCCCCTGGAGAAAAGAAGTTGACAATGGCCGCTTCCAAACCTCCCATACCAGAGGAAGTCAAAAGGAAAATATCGTTTTTTGTCTGAAAAAAATATTTTAGATTTTCGGTGACTCTGGATTGAACTTTCTCGTAACTTTTGCCCCTGTGATTGATCATCTGTTGAGAAATAGTTTTGAGAACTTTTGGAGGAAGAGGTGTCGGTCCCGGTACCCTCAGATTATCAATTAATCGTTTTCTCATTACTCAAACAAAAAATCATTGTTTAAAATAGACAATGGAGTAAGCTTACCATTTAAGTTAAATTTTTGTCAACAAGATTTTTCACTTTGACTTTTCACTTCAGCCATTTTTTTGGGTTTCGCTTTGTCAATCTCTTTTGAAGCTAAATTGGGGTAAGTTCATCTAGATGTTTTATTCTGAAAATAGAGTATAGTTGAAAACTTGAGGGATTAATTGAAAACTTTTGATTACTTTTATTCTCCGTAATATTCCAGTCGAAGTTAATCCTTGAGAGTTTATTTGTATGCCTTGTTTATATAAGTTGGTACCTGTTCGAGTATTTATGGCAAATGACGTATCCTGATCTACTGGTTGTAGCCAAAGTGATATTAGTTTTGTATCAGGAGTTAAAGTTAAACCTTCCCAGAACTGTAACACATCATTAATTGTCTTCTTAAAACGGTAATTACCGTTACAATATCCGCCGATCATATCTTCTGGTAGTAAAGTTAGAAAGTTATAAATGTCGTGTCCTGGCGCTGCAGGATCAGGATCATAAGCGCTTTTTGCAATTTTATAATTATTATCGATTGTCTTATAGAGTAGCGACATCACAACCGCCGCATTATTATTTACAGTTGATCCCCAACATACATCTAAAGGTGATCCAACCGGGTAGGTAGAAGATTCAACAATGTTACCATCAGAATCATGATCGGCTAACCAAAGTACTTGTGTTTTACCTGTCTGAGCATTTGGAAACGTATAAACATTCGAATCTCCTACCGTAGAAACTTTATATGTTACTGCCACCTGAGAAAGATTAAAAGTTACCGTTGGACCGTTTACTACGGCTGATTTTAGAGCTATCTCAACACCAGCTTCGGCTGCGGAAAAAGCTCTATTTGATTGTTCAATTTGTGATGAAATTCTGACATCGGTAACAGTTCGGGAAATAAGTGATAATCCTACTGTTAGTCCTACTATTGTAATTAATACCAGGATCAGCACTATTTGTCCTTCTGTTTTTCTAATTAAGTTTCTACATTTTAGTTTCATTGTATGAGTTCCTGCCAATTAATCTGAGATCTTCCTAAATAAGGTAAGAGAGCGATCATATATTGCGGCTGATAGATAAACTGATAGGTAGGAATTGAAATATTTCTAAATTCTCTTCGAAAATCAAGGACGTTTGCATACAACATTCCATCAAGTATAAATCGGTTATTCCCATTTTCGATGATAAATGAATTATTGGCCACATACATGCCTGAGATACGATCAATATTGTTAAAGTCTTGATCTATGTTACCCGCGATACTGATATTACCGCTAACTATGAAAATAATACTTTTAGTCGTGCTGAACTCCTTATCCAGAGTTAAATCACCATCTATTAAAAATATAGCCGGATTAATATTTTTACTATCCAGGTTTGCTATGAATGCATCATCGGGAATATAATCTCCAAATGCATAAGCCGGATAGGAATAAATATTTTTTCCTGTTTCCAGATCAACACTTTGTCCGATAGTTCCGGTTGGATCATTGATTGATTTACTTTGGCTTTTAAGAGAGGTTTCATAATATAAATAATTATATGGATTGGATATCGTTCCTTTTGCCTGCCATCCTGTTTGTGACGGATTTCCTTGACCATAATTGAAACTTCCGCTGACTGACCAGATTACGCCAACACTTTGCGGCATGTCTGGATTTGTTATCGGTTGTAAAAGATTCTGTCCCGAAGGTATTTCATAATTGATGACTGACTGGTAAATATCTCCGCCTAATACCTGTATCCAATCGGGTGGGGTGGGGGTTAGGGTAATGGTCGGAGTTGGGGTAGGAGTCTCGGTTGGAGTAATTGTTGGAGTCAATGTAACGGTTGGAGTAATTGTTGGAGTTAGGGTTGGAGTAAGAGTGGGCGTAGGACAGACTATTTGTCCTTCGGGTGAAAAAGATGCCCAATCATTGGTAACACGTCCGTAGACAATTCTTCCCGGAGGTATTCCGGGTATAATACCTGTATTACAATTGTCTTTGTAGACATCCTGTGGAGAAACTGCTGCGCAGTTAAACCACCAGTCTCCGATACTATCCCAGGTTTGCAGACCGATTTCTCCGGTTGACCAGGCCCAGGTAACCGGAGTCGTATTTGTGCCCGGATCATAAGTACCGCATGATCCTACCGGAGTCCCCGGAGCCGGAGGAGGAGTTGGAGATGGAGTCAATGTAACGGTTGGCGTAATTGTTGGAGTTAGAGTTGGGGTATTTGTTGGAGTAGGAGTAGCAGTCGGAGTCAAGGTTGGAGTAGGAGTCAAAGTAGTTGTTGGAGTGGGGGAAGGAGTAATCACGCACGAAGCCCCAACGGTAACTGTCCGGGTGAAGGATGCTTTTCTCGGGTTGATGTCAGCTGGGTGGTCGCACCATCCTTCGGGAGCCATTGCATTACTAAGGTGGTTATATTGGGGGGGGTCATATACGGGGCAATCGAGTCTCGGAGGGTGATCTAGGAAATCACACTTCTGCTCTTTCATGTCACAATGACTTCTAAATCCGAAGTTTATATCATACGATGACCCTGCGGGAGCATCCGGAGATACCGTGAATGTGTACCGCTTTCCCTCTGCCACCGTCGGATCCGAGCTGGGCAGTATATCAGACCCAGTCAACGTCACAAAGCTGGGCAAATTTGTAATATCAATATCCTGATAATTCAGATTATTGCAGGTCAACGATAGGTTGTGAAGAGGCGGTGCTCCACCGCCACCACCACCTAAATCCACCTGAAAGAATGCGTCTTGCCCGCCCCATGCATAAGGAGGGCTATCCCAGTAACCATGAGCTACATCCCATTCTCCGGTAGCTCTCGCGTCAATTGTATATGAACATCCCGGACCGGTCGATCCGTTCAAACTGGTGACAACATTTTCATTAAGTGATATATAAAAGCAGGCCTGTTCTCCGTAATCCAGATCATACCACGATGACATAGTTCTGTATCGGTTGTTTCCGATAGCGAGTTGAAAACGTGTTAATATTTTCTGGTCTCTATAAAACCGGATTTCGTACGCTTCATCCTCTAAAATAGCCCCGGGATTAAAATTATTAATGTACACAGGACCAGGATATGGAGTATCCCCATCATCGGAATCAGCAATAGAGCCCCCCATACGTCTTGATTGGATTTTATACAGTCCCATCCTATCGGTACTTTTAACATATGATACATCTGTTTTATTCCATGTTACTTCAAAAGAAGTAACTACATTTGAGTTTACCTCCGACGGGTTTACGCTGAGTGTCGGAATATCCGCTGATACGGTAATCGGGTCAGAAACGGCAATCGATTCGGCAATCCATGACGTACTATCCGGTCTGCGAAACAGCCGAAGCTCGTATGTGGTCCCCAATTGAAAATCATATGGCGGGAGAAGCACCGTGCCGTTATCCGTTCCGTCTGTTTGAGAGGATACCAGAAAGGCGCTATCCGGACTGTCTGTTTGGTACAACCCTATCCAGTTATCTGCAGAAGGATTGCCAATATTCCAATTCGCACCGACCGAATGGGTGCCCGGCAGTACCGGCGACCAGTCAGACGATACTGATGCAGCAGCAAGCACATGAGCCGGAGAGAGCAGGGAAAAGAAAATAAACAAGAGTAGGCAGGCTGCTTTTATCGTTATGTGTTTCATGTTATACGGGAGGATGCTGGCGATGGAGTGCTTTGTATCTCCAGACAATTAGTAATATAAGCCCAAGCCCAGTAAGAACGCTTCCGGCGGCAAGCGCAAGCTGCAATCGGTGTGCCAGGATGTAATCGATAACTCTTGATAATGGGGCCTTTTGTTCTGGAGCGCTCTGTTTTTCTGAAAGAGTAAACTCAAGATTTTTCTCTTTATTTCCTGCGCGTGCCTGTATGCGGTACTGGCCGGGGAGCGTGTCGGGCAGTGTGTAGCTGTCGGCAATAGGCCGGACGTTGTAAAGTTCCATTATGAGTTTTTCCCCACGCATTACTTTTAGCTGGCTAAGCGTTGCCTGCGAGTTCATGTTCTTCCCGCAGATATCTGTAACCGTGACATGAAATATACCTTTGTTGTCCTGGTCCTGTGCCAATGCTAGCTCTGAGAGAGAACGCGAAAACATATCACAGGAGTAGTGCGTGAGGGCTTTTGTGATTTCTTTTTTGCTCTGGGTATCGGTAACTATCGCCTGGACCCAAAAATCCTTTGGCGTATCAAGTTTTTCAAGCGGCAGGCCAAACGCTTGGACTTTTCCGTCGAATGATCCGTGTACTGACTCCTGTGCAACGACTTTTTTACCCGCGTTTAGGACTATGAGGTCAATGGTCGTGTCGGTGGTCTCCTGCGGTGCCGGTGCCTGAAAGCAGACATACGCTTTATCCGTCTTTGTAGGCGGATAGTTTGTCACCCCAAGGTCTCCTAATCGAAGAGACGGGGCTTGACTACCGGCTACTGCAAAGCGGTAGCGGAATACTGATTTCATCGGATCATTGATCCGAGCAACAAGGACATATGCACCGGGGCCCGGAGGAATAAATGTGGCGCGAACCACTGGGTCATTCGGAGGAATACTTACCGATAAATCTCCGATACTATTTTCATTAAATGTGTCTTCGAATTGGTAATATCGGATCTCAACCTGAACTGGTTTTTTCTCTTTTCGCTCGTCATGGATAGGGATGGCAAAGCTGAGAGGACCGGGAGCGTATTCATGGATAGGTTCTCGTGTCCTGTGCGGATCATTGTTTACCGTAAATCGCGATGGATCCAGATGCACGACGGGTTTTGTGTCGCCTTCAATACGCATCGTTGATACACCCGCGGTGTCTTCTTCAAGAAAGGGTCTGCCTCCATAGTGAAAACCGGATTCGGATAACAGGTAGTATTGCAGTTCATACTCGCCGCTTGGGTAAAGAGGAGAAAGCGGAACTTTGACCGAAACAAATCTTCGTTCATCCGGTAGCATCGACAGATTTGTAAGCAAGCGAAATGTGTCAGTAATAAAATGTCCGTCTGAAAGAAGTCCCTGCGGTGTATTGCGGCGTTTGAGCTGGGCGTATAGTGTAACATTAGCCAGAGGAAATGTATTCTCGTTGAGTAATGTTCCGATAATTGTTGCATTGTCCTGATTTCGGTACGCTGGTTTCTCAAACGCAAGTTGTGCACGGGCTTTCCCGTAATCATAATACTGAAAACAGGACTCTATCTTGGGACTCGGATTAGAAGATTGGGCCAAAACAGGCGTGTTGTTTCCCGAGGCGGAAAACTTCATTACGACTATAAAGATAAATAGTTGAGTCAGTTGCTTCATCTCTTTCTAGGATATATCAAGAACGAAAACAGTGCAATAAAATATCGATAACGGTGACGAAATAGTATCTCCGATTCAACATATAGATGGTATATGAAACTATCTCGATGTATCTGGAAGTTCTTTCTTGGGGATACCTCTTGAATCTGGGGATTAATAGCTTTGATCTGGTTTTTTTGACAATCAAAACGTGGTAGGAAGAGTTTAAAACTGGTTAAAAATAAAAAAATAGAAAGGAGGTGATCCATCCCCACCTTCCAGTAGGGATACCTTGTTACGACTTAGTCCCCATCGCTGAGTTTGGCTTCATCCGCCAGTTGGCGGACATCGGCCACCATCAACTTTGTTGGCTTGACGGGCGGTGTGTGCAAGACCCGAGAACGTATTCACCGCGACCTGCTGATCCGCGATTACTACCGATTCCTAGTTCATGAAGTCGAGTTGCAGACTTCAATCCCAACTGAGGCGAAATTTCAGAGATTTGCTTAAGGTCACCCTCTCGCGGCTCGTTGTTATTCGCCATTGTAGGATGTGTGTGGCCCACGGCATAAGCGCCGTGCTGACTTGACGTCGTCCCCACCTTCCTTCCCGATATACATCGGGACCGTCCCGTTTGAAAATTTAACAAACGGCAAGGGTTGCGCTCGTTACCCCACTTAAGGGAACACCTCACGGTACGAGCTGACGACAGCCATGCAGCAGCTTTGCTACCATTCTTGCGAATTGTCCCGATTTTCATCAGGACTGTACGGTAGCATGTCTAACCGTGGTGAGGTCTTTCGCTTCGTCTCGAATTAAACCACATGCTCCACCGGTTGTGCGGGTCCCCGCCAATTCCTTTGAGTTTTAACCTTGCGGTCGTACTCCCCAGGCGGGGTGCTTAACGCGTTAGCTTACGTCACCCATCTTGCGACGGGCAACTAGCACCCATGCGTTTACGGCTAGGACTACGCAGGTCTCTAATCTGCTTCGCTCCCCTAGCTATCGTGCCTCAGCGTCAGTAACCCCGATTAAATCGGGGTAATCGATTAGTTTCCTGCCTTCGCTCTTGGTGTTCCTTCCGATATCAACGCATTTCACTGCTACACCGGAAGTTCCAGAAACTCCACCGATACTCTAGTTTACACATCTCTTACCCGTGACCCCGTTAAGCGGAGACATTTAAGATAAGATGTTGTAAGCCGCCTACGCGACCTTTTACGCCCAGTAAATTCGGATAACGCTTGCGCCCTACGTATTACCGCGACTGCTGGCACGTAGTTAGTAGGCGCTTATTCTCCCCGACATGTGTCGGGGCAAAAGAGGTTTACACCCCGAAAGGCTTCATCCCTCACGCGGCGTCGCGCGGTCAGACTTTCGTCCATTGCCGACGATTCCCGGTTGCTGCCACCCGTAGGTGTATGGCCCGTATCTCAGTGCCATTGTGGCTG
Organism: Candidatus Gottesmanbacteria bacterium RIFCSPLOWO2_01_FULL_39_12b; assembly: GCA_001780955.1. GTDB lineage: Bacteria > Patescibacteriota > Microgenomatia > 2-02-FULL-39-11 > 2-02-FULL-39-11 > 01-FULL-39-12b. Next base: position 521,173 of record MFJR01000007.1, read on the forward strand.
TACATGCTCTCACACCAGCTACCCGTCATAGCCTTGGTAGGCCATTACCCCACCAACTAGCTGATAGGAATAAGGCTCCTCCCAAAGCGAGCAGTTACGCTCTTTGCCGAGCTGAGCTCGGCACATGCAGGATTACCCCGCCTTTCGGCGAGCTATCCTTCACTTCGGGGTAGATTCCTTACTATTACTCACCCGTCCGCCATTGCACTTCAGCCTTGCGACCAAAGCACCATTCGACTTGCATGCCTAAGGCACGCCGCCAGCGTTTATCCTGAGCCAGGATCAAACTCTCAAAAATATTTCCTACCACATTCTGGTTGTCAAATTATTATTTAATTGTCAAAGAGCTATTTAAAGACAAAAACACCGCCAGAAAGCGGTGTAGAAGATCCCTTCCTGACTAAAATTAGTTTCTCATTGTTTGCCTGAATCCGACTATACCAAAAGAACAGTTTACTGTCAATAATCAGATTTCAAAACTATGGCCGGCATGACAGAACCGATTATTAAAAATAAACCGGCTAAACCCAAAAGTGAAACCGTAGTTTCAGTATTTCCTGATCTTGGTAATTCTGTCACGGGTGGCACGGTCGGCTGGGATGTAGCAGTAGGTCCTGGCGGGGCGTTTGTAGGTGAAGGAGTAACACCGGATATAACGTACAGACAATTATTGACATCGGTTAAGATGTTAGAAAGATTAGTCCCGTCTTTTTTACTCCAGACTTTTGCTACCCCTGGGGTCGTATCATCATATTGTTGAAAAAAAACAAAATTAAATTGTGCCTGCCCGGTTGTCTTTGTCTTGAATGTCACCTGACCTATAGAACTGCTTCCTGTCCAAGACGGTTGAGTATTACTGTAATCAAGTGTAATCTTGCCTAAAGTAGAATCTATCGTGTTGGTTACAGGGGTACCCCACTGTGTACTGGTAGTAACAGGAGTAGAGCTTGTACCCACTACTTGCAAAATACTGGGGTCATATGTTGCCACAACATTGGCACCAAATACCGGAAAAGTCCGGGTGTCCAAGTTATAATCCACCGTAAAAGTATCACCAACTTTATAGGTAGCCGTAGATGGCGTGCATTTTAAAGAGGCTTCTGTTGCGAAAACAGAACTACTAGAAAATATTAAGGCGGAAACTAGAACTAGTATAAAAACAATTATTTTCATTGATGTGGAATGTTAATGTTGACTCCGGTCGACTGATTTAAGATATTAATTTTTCCAGTTGGCTCTATTGCTGCAGTTTGACCTTCTCCAACTTCAAACTGCAAGTCAGAAGTTAAATCCTGGTCAGGATTATTTGGTCGTACGTTAAATTTTGAAATCATACCGGATTTCACACCCGAATTATTCGGATTGTAAGCTGAAAAAGAAAAAGTTTCGGAATTTTCGTCAACCACCCCCCCTGAAGCGATAAAAGGGGTAATGCCGTTTAAAGTCGATGGTAAAATCGTAACTTTTTCTTTTTCATACCTGACTACAACATCAATACCTACTACCTCTTTATCAGAGGTCATGGAAACCGTAATTAAATCAGGCGGGGTAAACAGTAAAGAAAGATTTGCTCCGGTATTACTGGCCTTGCTTGGTTTATTAATAGCATTCTGTTGCCCGATCTGGGTTGAGACATATAAAACCGCTACTACTAAAACACTAAACCCCATATATAAGGGGAATTTCGCAAATCGTCTCATATCTCCATTATGAAAGAATTATTGGACTAATGTCAAGCCGCTCCCTCTTTTGGTGTCTCTTTTGGAATATCCATCTTTTCTTCCTTGGTTATTACTGCCTGTTTCTTCTCTTCTTTCTTTTGACTTCCGACTTCAAGTAAAGTTTCCTCTTCTTCCTTCACTTCGGCCTTCGTTTGGGCTTTAATTTTTTCCGCCATTTCGAGCTCTGTCTGTATTTGTTTTGTGGCTTCAAGTTTGGCTTTAATATAGGCGGAAATTTCTGCCTCTGAAAAACCGCCAAGTAACATAAAAGGTAAAATCTCAGCAACCTGATCTAAACCCTTTTGTTTTTGTTTCAGATCAAAACTGGCCAGTAAATTAAAGATGTTGGTGAGCTTTTTCTCTTCTTCCTCAAGCCAAGTCTGTCTGTTTTTAATGGTTTCCGTCTCGGGTATCGGTGCTTCACGATAATGCGTTAACCACATTTTTTTCACTTCCTCATAATCTTCTACCGATACCTGCGCTTGAACCGTTTTGCCTCCCACCGAAACCGGAACAGTGGGAACTCCTGCTAATGGTTTTTTCCTAGCCGGTAAAGGTGCGCTCGGGGCAAAAATACCGTGTGATTTGGCAGAAACTGCCATGGCCGGACGATCACCGACCATAACAGAAACTTGACTCGCGATAACCTGACTGTTTCCTGAACTGGCCGTAAGCAGGGCTTGGGCCATTCGATCCCCTCCGGCGGCTCTTGTTTGCAACTCGCTTTTCACTTTCGCGTACTGCTCGCGTTCTTGTACTGAGGTAATTCTTTCAGGAGAGGAAATTTTACTTAGCTCCTGATTTAACTGACTCTTCTTAAGCTGATTCATCTCCAGATGCGAGATGTCAGTAAGCGAATTGACGGATAAATCCATGGCTTTGGCAATTTCAGTGGTGTTGACTCTGGAGATTTCTTTTATATCCATGATGCTCGTTCTCTGTATTTCACTTATCTTTTCCGAAACACTTTGCCTGAATGGTAAAGCGACGGCAATTCCCGCTGATACGGTCGGAGCTACGGGAGAAATTGAAGGTGCCGGTGGCGGATACTGCCTGATACGATCGAAAATACCGGATAGAGTGGCATTACTGGCAGCAATTGCCGAACAGCAATAATCACGGAAAATACGAAGTAATAACCAGGGTAAAATTATGGCCACCCAAAGCATTACTAAAGTAATTACGTACTCAGCATAGGTGTCAACATAATTGGCACTGTTTCCGGCGCTGAGTGTCTGAGCCGGTCCTCCGTATAGAATATTGACCGCAGTCCGATATACCTGTCCCGAAGGCTGACCGGTTCTCGTAAAATCAAAAGAGAAAGGAATACCGGATATCCAGATCTTGGTAACGGTGGCTAAAAACAAGGCCATCAGGGGTCCATAGAAAAGCCATTGAAGAAAAACTCCTATCCAGATTAATCCGATATTTCTAATGAAAATAAAAGGTAAAAGTATGGCTAAAAATGGAGAAATTACCATCAGAAACCAGAGGATAATTATTCTTAAAAGTATCAAAATTGACATAATGAAGTAGGTAAAAGAGGTCATTCTGATAAGAAATAATGAGGTATGAACCATTTCCTGATTAGCCGGATTGGTGTCACGGAAACCTAAAAAAGTACTGTAGTTTGACTCTGAATTCCCGCTTCCTGCAAAGATCACGTTGAAAAGGTCTTTGCCTCCGACGTTTTCGATAAAGAAACGCATGATAATTTCTGAAATCTGAATCAAAGCGAGTATTAAAAGATATGAAAAAGTCACATATATTAGAATCAGCCCGATTTTAAGCAAAATAGGGGGTATATTGACCGCGGAAGCACGTTTTCTGAGTAAGATAAATGAGAAGCCAAAAGCGACAATCACCATGATTACGAATATGTAGACGATGTTTCTCGAAATACTCCAAATCTGTAAAATCACCGGAGCCGTCGATATCCCCGGATGCGAAAATACCCACCAGAGAAGCTGTCTTGCCCGATCCGCATTTTTGCCTACCTCAGTGACCTCGGTATCAAATGCCCAGGAAGCGGTTGATCCTGTAACTTGCCCCGTTGGGGTTGGAGCAATACTTCCTGTTGGGATTGGAGTGGGAGTTGACTGGGCAAAAACATGGGCAGGCTCAAATAATAAGTTAACTAAAATGATGGTAAACAATAAAACACAAATTAAACTCCATCTTCGGGCAGAAAAGAGATGCATGGTAATTACAGATTAATCGATTGATGTGTTTGCTGTCAATAACCCCGTTTACTTTTGGCATCCTTTAACTGTTTCTGCAGTTCTTCTACCACATTCAAAGGAGGCGGATTGATGCCACCGGGTAAATAAATGCTTACTTCTCTTCCATCAGACAAGATAAATGAATATTTGGTTTTTCCCTGAGTTTGATTAAATTCTTCCATAAAACTTTCATCGTGTTCAACTGTTTCTTGATTAGGAGGAGAAGATATACTTTCAACCGGCAACTCTTTTTGATTTTCACGCCCCGTTTCTTTATTAAAATTATTGTTAAAGAAAAGAAAATAAAAAACCGTAATAATAATCAAACCCGCGAGGAAACCGGATAACCAGATCAGAAGTCTTTTTCTATTCATAAGCTTATAAAATGCGGCGTATCCCAATCGATGGGATGGATAAACTTATTGGAAACGGCATTATTTATAATTTGATCGGAAACGCGGTCTATACTGATATTCCCGGAACTGTCGGCTGTGGCACAAAACAGATCGACCGCTACTCCCGACTGATGGGTACTATATCCGGGTAAACCGACGCCGCAACCCGGGTTTATTGCACAATTTCTCGACTCCCAAAGAAGTTTCTGGTACTCGTAACTTCTATATCCGTAAGCGAGCATGGGAACACAACCTTGAGTTTTTATAAAATCAAGAAAACTTTTCAAATTAGACACCATATCTCGATTAATCAAGGTAGTTCTATCTCTTACCCAGTATAAACCGCCCAAGGCATTATGGACGTTGACTAAATTGTTAGGCAGGAACTGCGGTCCGTACTTTGGCTCAATAGAACCGTCGCTGCAAAGAAATGTTTGCAGTTTTGAAGGCTGAGGTGTGAAATATCCAAATCCTTTTGCCTCACACGACTGGTTAGTTGTTGAAGTAATAATAGGATACAGATTAACTGGAGTAGTGGTAGGATAATTAACAGTAGTGTTATTCGTTATCATATTAGAAGGAATAGGAGGATAAGTTGCAGTAGGGTATGGCGTAAAGGAGCGGAATTTAATGGCCGGATAATCGTTGCCTTGGGCAAAAACAGAGATTTTTACGATTAAGGACGTATTCACGATTATGATAAAAACAATAAAGACAAACCATTTTTTCATTAGTTGTATTATACCTTGCAGGGTTCAACCCTTAAAAGTAATAAATTCCGTCAGTTTGTAGAGCACGATTCCGCACGATACCATCACATTTAGAGACTTGTTTATCCCAAACATCGGCAGTTCAACGATCCTGTCTGCTATTTCCAGAACGTCTTTTGAAACCCCATAAGTTTCGTTTCCCACTACCACAACCACCGGTAACTCCACTTTTAATTCTGACAGTGGTATGCTTTTTTCATGCTGTTCCACTGCAACTATTTTGCAAGGGCTGCCCTTGCCTTGCAAGGGCTGCCCTTGCCCTTGCTCTTTTGAAATCTTTTCAATGGCTTTTTTAGCAGTTTCTGCGTACTCCCACTCCACCCAGTTCCAGGTATTAATCGAGGCTTTCTTAATTCTTGGATTTGGCGGCGTCTCGGTCTCCCCGCAAAGGAAAATTTTTTTAGCCGCTACGGCATCCGCTAACCGGAAAATAGAACCAATATTATAGGTATCCAACACGTTATCTAAAACGATATAAATTGGATTTTTCTTTATTCTTTCAATAACTTTCGGATCCGGCTCCTGCGTTCTCAACTGCCTGGCATTAAGATTTTTCATATCTACTTAAGTGACCTAAGCTACTTAGGTAACCTATTAACAAACCTAAAATAGCTCCTGCCACAACATCGCCGGGATAATGTTTACCCAGATAAATTCTGGAAAAGGAAATTAGTAGGGCAAGGAGATAGTAAAAAAAGGCAAATTTTCTGTGGGTTTTTCCTAAAATATAAGCTCCGGCAAAAGCTATAGTGGCGTGTCCTGAAGGAAAAGAAAAAGATTGGGAAAGATCAAAGGGTTTACCCTGAAGCAAGTCGAAGGGTAAAATGGTCCGGGGCAAAATAAATTGAGGGCGTAATCTAGCGCTAAGATTCTTAAGCAAGAGTTCAACCAGAAAAAAGTAGAAGATCTCGGCCAGTATCAACTCCTTAAATAAATTTTTCATTCCCTTTCTGTAATATAAATTTAAAACAAGGGCGATCATTAGCCAAATTAAACCCATAAAACCGATCGCGGTCATAAAACCAAAAAAACTATCCAGAAAAAAATTATGCGGGAGATGATTAATGAGCAAAAAAAGTGATTGATCTAAATTTATTAATGATTGCATCACAAAATCATTATACACTTAAAATCATTACGGTCTATTTCGGAGTAGGAGTTGGGGTAGAACTGGGTTTTGCCGGTGTTGGCGAAATTGTGGGAGAAACCTTATTGGTCGGAGTAACCTCTTTTGTCGGGGTTACCGATACTTTAATACTTGGGGAAGGTGAGGCAACTTTGACTGAGGTGGGCGCAAGTGTAGGCGATTTCTTTATTTTTGGAGTGGCTGACGGAGTTGAGGTTGGCGTAGTTTCCCCGGGGGTAGGTGTATAAAAAATTACTTCAAAGTTGGCATTGGGCGGAACAGGTGAAATAATCTTGGCTCTACTTTTAAACCAAAGGTACCCTCCGCCGCCAAGGATCAATAAGATGACGATTAAAAGTAAAATCCACCAGGGCTTATGATTAGTTCTATCCGTCAAAAATGCTTGGTCCATAAATTATCTTTATTATATCATAATCCGGGGTCAGGCCTTAAAGGCGTTAAAGGCCTGACCCCGACTTCACCCCAACTTCACAAAAACTCAAAGGATAACTCTTTTTTGCATATTCAGGATTGGCAAAAAATGGCGTTCCCACTCTCACGTTTAATCTACAAGATTCCACACGTGTTATTCCCAGACTTTTAATAAATTCCTCTTCCGCTTCCGCCCGTACTTTTTCAAATGGTGATGATAAAACATTTACAATAAACAGCTTAAAAGGATTTTGATATATAAGCTTATAATTACTATTTTCTTTTATTACAACATCATTACCATCTTCAATCTTCCGTCCTGTCTCGTAAAAATTATTTACCCAAGTATCAGAAATTTTTATTTTATTTCCGGAAGTATCGGGAGTAAATACACTAGGTATAGCTCTTTTGTATAAAGTAGGATATGGTATTAGAGTCGGAGTTAACTCACTAGGTTCTTCGGTCTTTTTAGAAAATAAACTAAAAAGAAGCCAAAGAAAAAATAGTAAAAAAATAACTGTCGCTATAATAATAATATTTCTCAGTTTATAAAAATTCATATTATACTACCTCCGGCAATTTCCTCCTTGTGATATATCACAATTATCTGCACTAGCAGTCGACCAATCATGCCAGTCAGTTCCTATTTCACCACAACTGTCTTTTGATAGTCCCACCGCAAAATTAATATTCGTTTCAGGATTGGAAAAACTAGCTATACAAGAAGAATAATTTGGTCCTTCCTCACACGAAATTGGTGGATTCCAGATCAAATTTTTACAACTGGGACATTGACTAACTGGAAGATGTTCTCCATTAACAATGCAGTCTTCTCTGTTACCCCAAACAGTATTTTGTAAAGCACCGGGACAACGAGTATCAAACCAGAGATTTATTTGAAATAATCCTGCACTTGTCTCTCTATATCTACAGGCAATATTATCTTTAAAACAACCCCTGTTTAAGGCCTCCCTATCCCCACGACTTTCTGCCCAACAAATCTGAGACGCTTTCTCGGCCTTAATCTGATCATTGTCAAAAAATGGTTTAAGATACTCCACCGAGCAATACCCGTACCCCAATTCACATTTCCCCATTCTACTATATCCGCCTCCACCCGCGGGAGGAGGCGAAATAACCGGATAACCCGCACCTGGTGCAGGTAAGGTATTTGAACCGCTTCCAGCGCTATTTTTATCGCAAAGTTCCGGCGGCCGGTTGGCGCATTTGACGATATCCAAGGCTTTTTGCATCGCTTTTTCCAGTCCCGTTGACAGGCCCAGGACCTGATTAGAATCTGCCTGACTAAGTAAATTTGACTGCGCAGGGGTATTAAAATCCCGGCTGAGTTCTTTTTTGACAATGTCACTTGATGAAGGCAACTGGCTGCTGGCGTAATCAATGGCTCTCTCATTACCTTTATTAAAAAATCCGAAAAAATCAGTGAATTTGCTGAAAAAATTACTGCCCACCTCTGACGATTCTGTAAACGTCTGTTGAGCGGCCGCGGCCGCGTTATATTGGTAAGAAGTGCCTGCCACCGCACTTTCATCCTGACTTGGTTGGCAATCCGGATCGCTGGCATTATTATCGGTTACCAGCGTTTTTGGCGGAAGTCCGGCGGTGTTTATTTCTTTCAACTCGCTCCCTTTATTAAATAAGCCTTTAATAAAGTCAAGCAGATTGGAAGGCGCGCTAACCCCTTGACACTTGGGATTTGGGGTGGGAGTCAGAAAGCTTGCGGTAGTGTTGCCGGTCGTAACCGTCTGGGCGTATATCGGTCTAAACAAAACTCCCGGGCTAATGAACATTAAACAGATAATTATCAGGAGTATTATCCGACTTAAGTTTTTTTTTAGCAGGGACATTAGAAATAGTATACCTCTTACCCTCGAAATCGCAAACGGTACAGGGGGATAGGCGCAAGTGAAATTAGCGCTTATTATAAACAAATTTTATCTTGACAAAGTTATTGGCAACATTTGACAGATTGTAATCATAGATAATATCTGCTCCGCCGTTATTAAAAACCAGATGAAGCTGATTCAATTTAATCAGATTATCCTTGTCAAATTTAAACTGGCATTTATTCCAGGCATCGACTCCCATTTGTTGGCGGGCAGGAAGCGATAAATACCTATCATAACCAATCCCAAAACTGGCAAATGAAGGATATACGCTATATGCATTATCTACAACATAAACGGGAAATTTTATATCAATACCGTTACAGGTTGCATCAAGGGTGGAATTTTTATTAGTGTAGATAGCAAATCTAGTCAAAAAGTCAATATTTTCAGAAAGTTCATCTATTTTGATAGAAAACAGATCAAACAATGAAGACATTGATCTTACAGATTGGGTAAAGAGAGTTCCCGCAACTGTTTCCTTTGGTTGATTGCTATAAACGGGTATGGTATACAAACGGTCTTTCACAGAATCCACATCAACATCCGGAATATTAAACATATTTCCATTAACTGCGTAAACATCTAGTCCTACAGATTTTTTACCAGATGCCTCAAATCCTGTCCGGTCATATTGGAAAAGTTCTTCACGGGATGGAAGAGGTTTGCAATTATCATTAATATCTCTATAAAATTCCGGCTTATTTGCATCAGTCCAGACAAACATATTGGGATCAGTGCATTTGCTGTCAGGTCCATCTGCGTGTGCCGGACATCCTATTTGACCAGGTCCTCCGCAAGGCTGACACCCTTTATATCTAACTATATGAGTCGGGTCGGTACAGGTTTTGACTCCTGAGGCTGATGTGCACGGCGGTTCATTCAGGAGTCCGCAGTGTTGGCATATATTGTTTATTAACTGAATGGCAGGATCATTACCGGGATTAAAACAGATATCCTTACCTGATTCTTTACACGGAGGTTGACCCTGACTGCCACAGTCATTGGTTTGAGTTTGGACCAGAGGAATACATACGCCTTTGGGGGTGACTGTGAATTTATCGTCATCAAAGAAAGTGGCTTTTTTTGTTGCTGAAATTGCATTAGGTCTATCTACGTATATATCTTCCCAATTTTGACTTTCATTAGGAGGATATATACTACGAAGATAATTCTTATAAGTTGATGAAAGAATTAAGTTGGTTGCGTCTTTAAAAATAGGAGCGCAGATAAGCCCCGGATCGCAGCGATACTGACTTTTGGTGGGATCATCCAGTAGGTCGCGACACCGATTTCCCAGGCTACCCACGGGTACATCTGCATGTTGAATGCAACTGGTTTCAGTTAAGCTATGTCTATCTGCCGGAACTTTCATTCAGAAATCAAGCGTTGCTTTGCAAAAAAGACCTACATCTTTATTACAGACAAGATTGTAGTTTGGATCAGAGTTTTCTCCTACTTCTTCGCAAGGATTACCCCACCCGCCAACAGGAATCATTAGGGGTGCCTTAACATTTGCTGCTTTTGATAAGGTTAAATTCTGGTTTGAGATAATAAGTGAAGAAAGAAGAAGGGTAACGGCTATGGCGATGACAGCAAAAGAAAAGATATAAAATGTTCTTTTTGAAATACAAACTTGAGATGCAGGCATATGGTTATTAATTTAAGATTAGTATGTAATCAGGGGCCTGTCAAGGAGTGTTATTAAAATTATTTTATCTCTTCCTTCTTCCAGGCGGCAAAGGTGCATTTGGGGTAATTTCCGCATCCGTAAAACTGTTTACCTCTTTTAGTTCTTTTCACTATTATATCCCCTTTGCACTTGGGACAGGGAATATCGATTTTCTCTACAATGTTTCTGGTATATTTACACTGCGGAAAGTTTGAGCAGGCGATAAATTTCCCGAATTTTCCCGTCCGATAAACAAGTGGTTTACTACACTGCGGACAACTCTCTCCAACTTCGGTCACGACTTGCTCGACCCTTTCGACATCTTTATAAACTTTATCCAAAGTCGTCTTAAAAGGACCAAAAAACTCAGATAAAACTCCCTGCCACTGCCTTTTACCGTTGGCGATATCATCCAGTTCTTCCTCCATCATGGCCGTAAAAGGCAGTTTGACGATTTCGGAAAAATATTTTACCAGAAAGTCCGTCACCAGATATCCAAGCTCAGTCGGATGGAATTTACCCGTCCTCCTCCCGCTCTCATCGGTCATCTTTTCGATATATTGACGATCCTGGATGGTGGAAATAATCGGTGCGTAAGTCGAAGGCCGGCCTATATCTTTTTCTTCCAGAGTTTTTATCAGACTGCCTTCTGTATATCTGGGCGGAGGCATCGTAAAACACTGTTCTTTTTTAAATTCTCCTCCTTCAAATTTATCCCCCGCCGAAACATTTGGCAATATTTTATCTTCGCTGTTCCTTCCCGAGATCTTCAAAAATCCGTCAAATTTTATGACCGATCCTTTGGCTTCAAAAAAATATGAGTTTGAGCTGGTGATTGTTATTGTAGTCGAGTCAAAAACGGCTTCTGCCGCCTGTGATGAGAGTGCCCTTTTCCAAATCAGATCGTATAATCTTACGTGATCTTTATTTAACTCTGTTTGGTCTTTTAACTTATGCGTCTTTGCGTCTTCAAGATTGGTTGGCCTGATGGCCTCATGCGCTTCCTGGGCGACTTTTGACTTAGTGGTATAACGCCGGAAATAACCCGCGTGATAATTTTTCCCGTATTCTTTCCCGATATAATCTTTGGCCGAAGCTAAAAATTTTTCGGAAAGGTTTACCGAATCCGTTCGGTGATAAGTGATATACCCTTCCTCATAAAGTTTTTGGGCAAGCATCATGGTTCTTTTTGAGGAAAATCCCAAAAAGCGACCTGCCTCTTGCTGGAGCTTGCTTGTGGTATATGGAGGTGGAGGCAGCCTTTTAACTTCTTTTTTATCCACCGCTGAAACTACAAAGGGAGATTTAATATCGGCAATGGTCTCTTGCGCTTCTCTTTCCGTCGATATGCTGGTTTTGGTGACTGTATATTTTCCGTCAAACAGGTCAAAACTGACGACTTCTTCATATTTTTTGTCACCTTTTTTTATTAGTTCTGCTTCCAATGCCTTAAATTCCCCAAATACCCTCCAAAATTCCTCTTTTTTGAATTTCTCAATCTCCCTTTCCCGCTCAACGATCAGCCGTACGGTCACAGACTGTACCCGTCCGGCGGATAACCAGCGCTTCCGAAGTTTATTCCAAAGAAGGGGTGACAATTTGTACCCCACCAGCCGGTCCAGAACCCGTCTGGCCTGCTGGGCATCCACTAAATGCAGGTCTAAACTTTTAGGATTTTTTAACGCCTCGTGAATAGCGGACTCGGTAATTTCATGAAAAACTATCCGGCTAAAAGTTGCTTTCTGTGAGTTTTGTTTTTCGGGTTTTAATATGTTTAAAATGTGCCAGGCAATCGCTTCTCCCTCACGGTCCGGGTCTGTAGCCAATACAATAGTTTGCGCAGTTTCAACTAGCTTCTTCAGTTCAACCACTCTCTTTTTCCTGTCGGGGATAATCTGATATTTCGGAATAAAATCATATACATCTTTCTGAATTTTAATCTCTACTCCCAACTTGTTCTTCGGTAAATCCCGGATATGACCGTAAGTGGCCTCAATCCGGTAATCTTTACCCAAAAATTTACTCAAAGTTCGCGCTTTTGTAGGAGATTCAACGATAACTAAATTAAGCATATGATTAATAACGATACATTTTACCAGAAAAGTGTCAAGACCATGTACTAGAAGTTCACCTGGGAGGTGAATAATATAGGACACCTAGGGATTTTTATCCGCTGATTAAAGTGTTTCCGACTCCGGATCGTTATTGTTTTAACATTCCAGGAAAATACTACTTTTAGGCTATCCCATAATTCCCACCGCCAAGATTTTTGATATATTTTTTCATCTCCATCATCGTCAAAAGACTGCCCAGCTTCCCTGTCTCCATCTTAGTCTGTCTGGCTATCTCATCAAAATGCAGATTTTCCTTTTGCAACAGCTCGATTATTTTCCTTTCCTCATTTGATAATTTTTGCATTTTCTCATTCATTTGGGTACTTGGATACTTATTTATTGGTATATTTTTAATTTTCAATTCTTCCAAAATGTCTTTTGCCTCGGTCACCAGTTTGGCCCCGCTTTTAAGTAATTTATTGGTCGCCCCGGACATCTCCGAGGTGATCGGACCAGGTACGGCAAAAACCTCCCGACCCTGCTCGGCCGCGTAGGAGGCGGTAATCAATGCTCCACTGTCGCTGGCTCCTTCCGTCACCACCACTCCTTGCGAAAGACCGCTGATGATCCTGTTTCTGGCCGGAAAAAGTCCGCGGGTGGCGTACTGACCTAGAGGATACTCAGAAATTACCAGGCCGGCCTTTTTAATAATCTGCCAATAAAGTTTGGAATTGCTGATCGGATGAATGATGTCTACCCCGCAACCCAAAACCGCAATCGTTTTGCCACCTAATTCAACTGCGGTTTCGTGAGCGACCGTATCCACTCCGTAAGCCATACCCGAAACGACGGTAATTCCGAAGTCAACCAGTCCTTCCGTAATCTTTCTGGTTATCTCCCTTCCGTAATTAGTAATCCTTCTTGTCCCCACCACCGCCACCCTTTTAAAGGTTGAACCTTTGAAGGTGTCCAAATTACCCCTGGTGTAAAGAAGAAACGGGGCGGCCGGAATTTCTTTTAGAATATCCGGATATTCTTTATCCAAAAGTGTAATGACAGCAATCTCTTTCTCCAAAAGCCTTTTTTGATACTTCTCAAAAGAAAAATCTTGACGAAAAGCCACAAATTTCCCGGTCAACATCTCTCCCAAACCGATCTTCACCAGTTCTTTCTCTGATGCCTCCCAGGCCTTTTGGGCATCGCCAAAGTATTGATGTAATAACTTAAATCTTAGCGGCCCGATCCCGGGGAAAGCGCTAAATCCTAACCAATATTTTTTCTCTTCGTCAATCATATATATTATTCTCTACTAATTGTTCAAATTAGTCCAATCACTTCTGTAATTTTTTGATAAATAGGAATATTCACCTGGGAGGTGAGTTACGTTGACACCTAGGGATTTATAGTTTATTATCGAAATATGCCTGGGAGAATTTTACCTCTTATTACAGATCAGATTTATCATATTTTTAATAGAGGAATAGATAGACGTCCGACTTTTACAAACAGACTTGAGTATAAAAGAGCCCGGGAATCTATAAAATTTTATAGGGTTAGTAACCCATCGATCCGCTTATCTAAATTCTTACGCTTAGAAGAAAAAAGACAGAGTGAAGTTATTTATTTGCTACAGAAGAGTAAAAAGTTAGTAGAAATTGCTTGTTATTGCTTTATGCCCAATCATTTTCATCTTATATTGAAGCAAAAAGCACATCACGGTATTTCCAAATTTTTAAGTAATTTTCAAAATAGTTATACACGTTATTTCAACACCAGACATAAAAGAGATGGTTCATTGTTTATGGATCAATTTAAAGCAGTGAGAGTAGAAACAGACGAGCAACTTCTTCATTTATCTCGTTATGTTCATCTAAATCCACACACAGGATATACAGTAAAGTCATTATTTGAACTTAAGAGGTATGAATGGTCATCTTTCCAAACCTATCTAAATAAAACTAGTGATTTTGTTGAAACTAATTTAGTGTTAAGCTTTTTTCGAAATATCAATGAATATGAGAAGTTTGTTTTTGGCCGGGCAGATTATCAAAGAGACTTAAAGAAAATAGAGCATCTACTTATTGAGTAATATTCCCTAGGTGGCCTATATAAACCACCTCCCAGGTGAATCATACAGGTGAATCATAAAATTGACAAAACCATCTTTCTTTTTTAAACTGGAGCTTGGAGGTTGATATGGCAAAGAGGAGAAAAAAACGCGTAATTAAAAAACAAAGTCAGAATAAATTATTTCCTTTTCTTTTGCTTCTTTTGATACTCCCTATCGTAGTTCTTGCCAGCCTGAAAGCCAATAATCTTTTTTCCCTGGGAGTAAGTAATGCAATACCCACAACTTTATCCAACAGCAAACTGGGGGTATTTTTTTTGGGGGTACCTAAAATGGTTGATTGGAAAAAAGTTGTTGCCAGCGGACCTAAAATAATCAACGTGCTTGATGCTCAACTTTTCTCTGACAGGTTTGCAATAATAACTGAATATAAATCAAAATACCCCAATGGTATTGTTATTCTCCGTATTATGGAAAAAACCCAAGGTATTGACTATCGCTCTTGGCCTGATGCGGCCTCTGCTGCTTCCGATTACTTCGTAAAAGTCATCAAACCCGGACTTGATAAAATTCCCGCCGATAAAAAAAATCTCATTAATTTCGTCACCGGACCCAACGAATCAGATAACATTCCCAATATCCAGGACTCCGTGGCAAACGTCATCTGGGTGGGAAAATTCTGGGAAACTCTTGCCCCGCTCATCCGGGGTTATGGTTTTACTCCGCTTATCGGCGATATTTCCGTAGGCAATCTTGAGGTAAATAATTTACAATACCTGGTACCGGCTTTAACAGCGATACAAAAAGCAAATGGGGCCTGGAGTTATCATGCTTATACCACCTATACAACTTCTCCAAAAGACGATGAATTTTCGCTCTTTAAATACCGCCGCTTTCACGAGTATCTCCAAAAAAACAATCCCGATCTGTCAAATATCCCGATGGTTCTTACTGAAGTAGGCATAGTCGGATGGCAAGTAAATGGAACTCCTGAGAAATATCAAGAGTGGTTAAAAGGATTTGACAGTGAAATGCAAAAAGATACTTTTGTCCTGGGTGGAACTATCTACCAGATGGGAGATGAAGTAAGCTGGCCGACTTTTAACATTGAACCTATCTGTAACTGGTACGTCAGCTACATTTCAGGAAAATCGCTTGACTGCGGATACGAAGCCGGAAATAACGGTACTCCCTCAATCAGCAACTCCCTGAGTCCGACAAGAAGACCAACAATCGCTGTTACTCCCAAACCAACCGCCATCCCCGTCCCCGACAATGTTTTTTACATGATTATGAAAATTTTCCCTTTCTGGGAAAAAAATCAATATCTGCCCTTGCCGAAACGTTAATCAACTCAATTTGATCCGCCTTCTACTATAGGTTATAATATCGCCTTATGGCGGGAGCCCAACACGAAATACAAAATTGGGGGGGTAATATTCCCTTGGGAATGCCTCCCCACCAGGAAGCATTCCGCGCGACTCAAAGATGGGCTTATGAACAAGCACGGTCTCTTGTTTTTGGAGTTGAACGTTCAAACCCGGGTGATTCTCACAGGTTGACTTTGGGTGACCTTAATCAACTTAGAAGATATGGCGATGGCGATCTAATAGAAGCGTTGGAACATACTATAGTTTTACACCGGTTGGGTAACCTTATCGTTAATAATCTTCTTGGATCAGTATCAGAAGGAGCTGTTGCCTATACTTCCGCGGCCAGACTCGGTGGTTCTCCTCATCCATTAATTCATATAGTAGATAAATTAGCAATCTTAGGCATGTTTGCCAATGATTTTGCTCGTCAATTAATAAGCAGCGACGTCAAAGAAGAGGTAGGCGATTTATTAACCCAGGTTTTAAGAGACATAGCAAAAAAATACACAGCTGATGCAAAATTATTAAGTTTGGGTGACCTGAGTTATTGGGCAGACAATGTGGCTAGCAGAGTAGCGGATGCCGAACAGTTTTCTCCCCTTTCACTGGAAATGATACCTCCTGCCATCAGTATCAGCACAGGACTGCTCGCTCAAGAACAGATATTACCCACGCTTATCTTTCTGGCATTTAACGTAGCATCTTCTTTTCCTTTACACTTAGCCTTGAAAAAGACAGACAGCCCTATTTTAGGCAAGCTATACAGAAAAGTCTCTCACCTTATAGCATCTTTGGCAAAATACGGTCCTGTGCTTGCTTCACTAACCAATAATCAATTATCAGAAGCACATCTAAATACGATAGTTGTCACTCTTGGTTGTAGCCATTTAGCTATCCTGCCTGAACATGTTGATGAATTTTCTGGTGGTCGGGAAGCCCTTGCGGAAATGCGAGAAGTTTTAAAGAATTTGGGCTTATCCCTGGCTTCACCAGAGTTACAAGGAGCACATCATAATAGAATATTATCAACACGCGATCCAGCTTCATTTTCAGGACATACCGATTATGATCCTACAAAATCAAATATTGTTTGGCGATATAATCTGGTCGATAAAGCAATACAAGCTGAGCATGGTGATAATATCCCACCGGGAAATTTTGCCTATTTCCATGACTATTCCTTTCGCCTCGGCAACAGAGTTTTTCTTGATAACGCCAGTCTGCTTCTTGAAGGAGGCCAAGTCCACCAGCTAATCGGTACGGATAGGAGCGGACGGTCAGCGTCTCTGCGTGCTCTATCTGATGAATTAAACCACCAAAAAGGTCTATCATTTATCAGGCTTACCGACGGAGACCATGAAGTTCATGAGGTAGGTCTTCCTGCCGTCGCACTGCACCAATGCGGTAATATAGAAGACAGCTACATTCCCTTTTTTAATGGAGTTCCGGAAATAGCTAATTTGGAGCAGTCCAAAATGTTTACGCCCAGTGAAATCGCCATATTTTATGACCATTATAATTATGGATTTAGAAATCAAGACGTTGAGAATCTCACTCCGATGAGTGCCTCGCTTCGAACTCGCTTAAAAATTGCAGAGGCATTTATGGTAGCGCACCGTGCTCCAGTACATTTTTTTGACGATCCATTCGCTAAACTTAATCCTGAAGAAGTCAATCGTGTAGCTCTTTTTCTTTCTCGCATGGCAAAAAAATGGGGTTATGTTATCTTAACCACACAGAGAAGCGCTCATCCAATTGCCGCAGATATTTTTAAACAGGAAGCCGCATTTGGAAAAGTATTACAAATAAGAGAGGGTGAATTCGAAAAAATAATTACCTCCCGAACCACTCTTCCAGAATCTTTTTGGCAATGGGGGCAGCCACATTCGACCCTTCTCCACCGCCCTCCACTAAAACTGTAATTGAAATTTGAGGATTATAGACCGGGGCAAAGACGGTAAACCAGGCATGCGTCCGGTTTTTGGGATCGCCAAATTCCGACGTCCCGGTCTTACAGGCCACCGGAATCTCTACCATCGGCTTACCCGAAACAGTAGCCTCATATGTCTGTAAAAAATCCAAATTATCAGCTTTGAACTTTGAACTTTGAACTTTGAACTTAAATAATGGCCACCCCGTCCCCCCGGAACTGCACGCCTCCTTCATACCCTGCCGGATAAGCTCCAGATTCTCTTTTTTTATGCCTACGTCTTTACAATTTTCATTTTGTTCTTTGGTTAAATGCGGCCGGCACAGCTTCCCCCCGTTGGCAATCACATTCGTCCAGGCGTTTACCTGCAGTGGGGTGGTCAGTATATCGCCCTGCCCGATGGCCACATGATAGGTATTACCCAGATACCAGTCTTGCCCCCGCACTTTCTTTTGCCAGGAAGGATCCGGCATGACTCCTTTTTCCTCCCCTTCAAGATCTATCCTGAGTATATTTTCAACTCCCATCTTTTTTGCCCAAAGGGCAATATTTTCAATTCCGGTGGCTTCT
>MFJR01000007.1:539431-551951 GCA_001780955.1 Candidatus Gottesmanbacteria bacterium RIFCSPLOWO2_01_FULL_39_12b
TGTCGTTACTTCGCTTTAATGCACCAACGATATCCAGGATACCCTCTTTCCGGCCATATTGGTTAAAATACCAGTTGCCAAAAGTAAACTGGCCAACTTGTAAAACTCCGGTATCCTCAAATTTTGTCTCGCGGGTGATGGCTCCTGTTTCCAAAGCCGCCGTACTTGTAATGATTTTAAAAGTCGATCCGGGCGGATAGTTGCCGGATATGGCACGGTTAAACAAAGGATGATCTGAATCATTTAATAAATTATCAATATTCACTCCGGTGATAAAGTTATTCGGATCATATGACGGCGATGAATATAAGCCTAAAACCGCACCAGTTTTGGGCTCAGTAATTACGATGGCTCCTTTTTTGCCCTTGAAATCACTTTCACCGATTTTTTGTAAATCCAGATCAAGAGTCAGAGAGAGATTTTCACCCGACTTAGGTTCAACTTTCCCCAATTGCCTCACCGTCGAACCCAGAGCATCTACCTCTGTCAAAACTTTTCCGTTCCTGCCGCGCAATAAACTGTCATAGGTCTTCTCTATCCCCATTTTCCCGATGATGTCTCCTGATTTATAGTTGTTTTGCTTTGTTAAACTCCTAATTTCCTCCTCATTCACTTCTCCCGTATAGCCCAAAACGTGACTTAACAGCGGTCCATATATATATTGTCTGGCCACTCCCTCAGTCACCTCTCCTGATTCTGTAACCTCTTTTTGATCAAAATAACGCAAACCGGATTTAGTTTGAAAGACCGGTATATTGCGAACCAGAGGAATACCTTTGCGGTCATAGATGATTCCACGCGGAGCGATAACTTTAGCTTCTCTAATCCGGTTTTCAGTCGAAAGCCGTCGATATCGCTGCCCTTCAAAAAAACTAAGAGAGAAAAGACGGGTCAGGAGAAACCCCAAACCAAATATCAGGATAAACAGAAAGAGATACAGGCGGTTATTATCATAGACCTGTATCTCCTTACCAGACTCTTTCGGGTATCCCTTTGTCTTTTTGACCTTGAAAATACTTTCTGCAAAAACGCTGCCAAATCCGGTAGACATAAACTTAATTTTTAGATTTTTAATTTAGCACGGTCACCGAAAATATGTGGAAATAATTTCGTTAAAAATAGGAAAAATATAGCAGTAACCGTAATGCCGGCTAAAAGTGATAAGTAGTCAAATTTTTTATAAAAAATCAGATTATAAAGAGTCATAAGGACGGTGATAAATGACAGGGGATAAAATAAATTACCGGAAGACATCTTTTTTTGATATCTTACCGCCACCCAGGTCGTTAACAAAAAAAACAGGCTGTTGCTCCCAAGTAGATTTAGAGTAAAAAGATCTAAAACTAATCCAATGATAAATACCAGCGGTACGATTTTTTCTCCCCTGATACTTGTAAGTATGGTCACCAGTATTAAAGTCAGGGGGAAATTAATCAGGGTAGACTCAATAATGATACCGGAAAAAAATAATAAAAATAAAATTACAATCATATGGCAGTAATTATAAAGATCATCTTCTCGCTATCTAAATTTATAAAAGATTCTATTTTAGCCTGTTTATAAGGAGTTGAATCGTCAGAATTAATATAGACTATTTTACCTATCAGGAGATTAGCCGGTAAACCATCTAATCCTGTGGTTACAATCTGATCATCAATAAATAACGGGTCTTTCTGCAACACTTTTTCTAACGCTATCGATTTCTCTCCTTGACCCGAAGTCTCTCCAAACGTTCCCCGGGAAGTTTTTACCTGTATCTGCATCTCACGGTCATATAAAAACATGATACTGCTTCTGCTCTCCGTAACGGCGGCAACTTTACCGAGGTATACATTTCCCAGGACGGCCGGCATACCTGGCTTTATTCCTTCCTTCTCACCCGCATCAACTTCCAAAAAGCGGGAAGTTCCTAAAATTTGGGCGGGGATTAATTTATAAGATGAGGGAAGAGGTATTTCTAACTGTTTTCGAAATGTTACATTTTCATCGGTCAAAACCCGGGTTTTAAGAATTAATTCCTCGTTGACTCTTTTTAAATTAGCTTGCATCTCAAGTAGAGTTTTTAGGTTCGGGTATTGCCGCAGTACTTCTCTAAAAGTGCTAAATCCAAGCTTACCTGTATAGACAGGCTTTTTAACGGAAATAATTATCCGGTCAGTTTGAGATTTAAAAGAATTTAATAATTTGAATGAATCCAGTAGCAGCAGAATAAATGATAAAGCGATGAGGTAGTAGATAAGATTTTTTTTTATCATTAAATTATAAAAATTATCTCAAACCGCCTGTAACTCTCACTCTGTCCAATAACTTTTTGTCATCCAGAAGTCTGGCGGCCCCCCTTACCACACAAGTGAGGGGGTCTTCTGCCACCCAGACCGGCATTCGCGCTGCTTCGGCAATTACCCGGTCAATACCGGGCATCAACGAACCGCCTCCTGCTAAGGCAATTCCCTGCTCTAAAACGTCTCCAACCAGTTCCGGGGGAATTTCTTCAACGGTTTCATCTATAGCTTCAATAATTTGATTAATAACCGGTGCCATCGCCTCACGTAATTCGGAGGAACTTAGTTTTACTGACTTGGGCAGTCCATTTTCCAGATCGCGGCCGCGCACAACATAGTGTTTTTCGGTAACGGAATGATGCACCGAGCCAATTGTAATTTTTGCCATTTCAGCTGAAGGTATACCTAAAAGAAGCGAGTGTTTCAGTCTGACATACGAAACTATTGCTTCATCTAATTCATCTCCAGCAATTCGTAAGGATCTGTTGATCACGATCCCGCCGAGAGAAATGACGGCGATTTCGGTAGTCCCTCCTCCGATATCGACAATCATATTACCGCAAGGCGATTCTATGGGAAGTTTTGCTCCGATTGCCGCTGCCATTGGTTCTTCGATAAGATATGCCACTCTGGCTCCCGCGCTGAGCGCGGCCTCCTGCACCGCTCTTCTTTCCACCTCGGTCACACCTGAAGGTATACCCAAAACTACCCGTGGCCTGGGTATTTTCGGGATAAATGAACTACCTCCTTCATGGGTCATACCAATATAATGATGCAACATGGCCTCCGTGGCGTCAAAATCGGCGATTACTCCGTCTTTAAGGGGTCTGAAAGCCTCTATTTGAGTTGGAGTTTTCCCGATCATTTTTTTTGCTTCACTGCCTATTGCTAAAATTTTCTTGGTTTTTTTGTGCCTGGCTACCACCGATGGTTCACGGATGGCTATACCTTTACCCCTGATAAAAACCAAAGTATTGGCTGTACCTAAATCTATGGCTAAATCATGTGAAAACAAACCAAAAAGAAAATCCAACATAAAAGCTCCTGAAACGTCAGGTGGCATTATTGTATCAGACAAAGAGAAAATCTTAAACAAACAACTGCCTTTGGAAATTTGTATATGTTTAGGGTAGAATAACCGTTAATGGTACCAATTCCGGTAAAAATTACGGATAAAATAATTCAATACTCCTTCTACCTTCTCTTTTTCCTCGTGCCTCTAATATTAACTCCCTTTAACTACGAACTTTTCGAATATAACAAAATGATGGCCGTTTACGGACTAACCATGATCATCCTCTGTGCCTGGGTCTCAAAAATGATTCTTAAAGGGCGTCTAAATCTCATACGCACACCTTTTGATATTCCACTTTTCCTGTTTCTCGTAAGTCAAATAATTTCCACTCTCTTCTCAATCGACAGCCACGTCTCCATCTGGGGTTATTACAGCCGTTTTAATGGGGGACTTATTTCCATCATTTCTTATCTTGTCTTATTTTATGCTTTTGTTTCTAATTTCCCCAAAGAAAAGATTTCCAGACTGTTAAAAGTAATACTATTATCAGGATTAATCGTTGCCGCTTACGGAATATTGGAACGTTTCGGAATAGACAAAGACCTCTGGGTGCAGGATGTGCAAAACCGTGTTTTTTCAACTCTTGGCCAACCCAACTGGCTGGCAGCATATTTGGCTGTTCTTATACCGCTCACGATTGGAATAGCTTTGCAATACTTTACAAATCAATTTTCTGATCTAAACGGGAAAATTCAAAATTCAAAAGTCAAAAGTCAAAATTATAATGCAAAATTCAAAAATACCGGTTTATTGGATAATTGGATAATTGGATTATTGTTATTTATTTCGAACGTTTTTTATTTAACGCTCGTTTTCACCAAGTCCCGTTCCGGCTTTATCGGTCTTTGGTCAAGTCTCATAGTCTTATGGTCAATTTTCCTCATTCCCTATCTCTTTCACAAACTTCAACCTCAAAAAATAACACACATACACGCGACAGCATCTATTTGTGTTAAATATATTAAACTTATAGGAATATATATTTTCTCGTTCATTTTGATATCATTTTTTTTTGGGACTCCTTTTCAAAATCTCAATCGCCTCACTCTACCTGAAATTCTCAGCCAGAAACCGGAAATCGGAAATCGGAAGGCTGTCGCTTCCCCCGGATCATCTGTAATAGAAATCGGTATCACTGAATCAGGCACAATCAGAAATATAGTCTGGAAAGGTGCTCTTCAAATTGTTAAAAACTATCCCCTTTTCGGTTCCGGAGTTGAAACTTTTGCCTATGCCTACTATAAGTACCGTCCTGTGGAGCATAACATGACCAGCGAATGGGATTTTCTCTACAACAAAGCCCACAATGAATACCTTAATTACGCGGCTACGACAGGATTTATTGGTCTTGGTACATATCTGCTTTTTATCGGAAGTTTTATCTGGTGGAACATAAACAAGCTCAAAGCTCAAAATAATTTGGATTTTGGATTTGATTTGAATCTTTGGATTTTGTCATTTGGTCTTTTTGTCGCTTGGCTTTCCATCCTCATCACTAACTTCTTTGGTTTCTCGGTCGTCATAATCCAACTCTTCTTCTTTCTCATTCCGGCCATTTCTTTTCTGCTTTCCAAAGATTTAACTTTTGCCTCACCACCGGTAACAAGCAACCGATCTTTCGATTTGGCTTCCGACAAACAACCCGTAAACAACTTCCAGTATGGATTAATTTTAATCTGTCTGCTAACTATGCTTTATGGAATCTATAGGCTATCAGTACTCTGGAGCGCCGATGTCTTATTCGCCTCTGGCTATCACGAGTCCAGATCCTCGCAGTACACCAGCGCCTACCAGTCACTGAGAAATGCAATTTTGGCAAATCCCGATGAACCTCTTTACTACGACGAATTCTCACTTCCGGCTTCACAAATAGCCGTGGCTTTGAAAGAGAGCGGGGACAGTTCCACTTCGGCCCAGCTGGAAAAAGAAGCCATACTTTCCAGTGACCAGGCGGTGTCAATCTCACCGAATAACGTCAATTTCTGGAAAACCAGAACCCGGGTTTTTTACACACTGTCTCAACTTTCAGAAATAAATACCTATCTGGAAAAATCGCTTGAGGCTCTGGTTAAAGCCCACAGTTTAGCCCCGACTGATCCAAAAGTCAGTTATAATTTGGCTCTACTCTATGACAAAAAGGGAGAGAAAGAGGAAAGTATGAAACTGCTGGAAGAGACAAGGGTCCTGAAACCGGATTATCGTGATGCTTATTTCACGGCGGCTCTTTTTTATGAAAGAGATAAGAAAAAAGACCGGGCCCGGGAAATGTTAAAATTTATCCTCAACAGGTTGAACCCAAACGATGAGGATGCGAAAAAGAGACTGGAGGAAATTAAATGATCGTTACCGTCCCCAACCCGGTTTTAACTACACCGGCCAAAAAGGTCAAAAAGATCGACCGAAAGATCAATAGTGTCATTACCAGGATGATGAAGGCTCTCTTAAATCAGGATAATCCCAAAGGGGTTGGACTGGCCGCACCTCAAATAGGCTTGTCCTATCGCATCTTTATAACTCATCCTACCTCCTCCAGTAAAATTGAAGTCTTCCTCAATCCGGAAATAGTCTGGAAATCAGAAACTCTGGTCGAAATAGAAAGAGCGGAAAAGGAGGATAAGAAATCTTTAAAAAACGATAAAAAGCTCGAGGGTTGCCTCTCAATTCCCAATGTCTGGGGACATCTGAAAAGGGCAAACGCCGTCAGACTGAAATATCTTGACGGGCAAGGAAACTCACAGGAAAAAGAATTTAAAGGATTTATGGCTACCATTGTCCAGCACGAAACAGACCACCTTAACGGTATACTTTTTACTCAAAGAGTATTGGAACAAAAAGAAAAACTGTATGAGATTGAGGTGGATGAAGAAGGGAAGGAAAAACTGGTAGAGATAAAACTATGAAAATAATTTTTTTCGGTACATCTTTCTATTGTCAGCCGATTCTGGAAGTTATCCACAAGAATTTTGAGTTAGTTGGCATCGTAACTAAAAAGGAGAGCCTTATCGAGAAATATGCGCTGAAATATAATCTTTCCTGCTTTACTCCGAATGATAAAAAAGAGCTTTTGTTTACGGGTAAAGATTTGAATAACCTTAAACCGGATTTGGCAATTGTTTCCGACTACGGACTGATAATTCCCAAAGAAATTTTTACCATCCCCCGCCATCAGACACTCAATATTCATTTTTCTAAACTACCCAAGTTTCGCGGCCCTTCTCCAGTGCAATATACTATATTAAATGGTGAAAAATCCGCCTGGATCACGATTATCCTAATGGACGAAGGCATGGATACCGGAGATATTGTTTTTCAGAAAGAAGTATCATCAATTAACACTCAACAATTAACAATTGACAACGAAACGACTGAGTCTCTCTACAGAAAACTATTTAAAATTGCAGCTATGGAACTTTCCCAAGTAATTCACGATTATACTAATAATAAACTTAAGCCTCTTAGGCAACTTAATTCCGCCGCCACCTACACCAAATCCTTCACCCGGCAAGACGGCTTTATTTCACATCAAGCGTTAGATAAGGCAATAAAAGGTAAGGGAGCAATAAAAATGGAAAGAATGTTTCGCGCTCTTTCACCCTGGCCGGGGGTATGGACTATCATTAATATCCCTCAACCGAAGCGCCTGAAATTACTTAAGTCACATATTGAAAATAACAGACTGGTACTAGATGAAGTACAACTCGAAGGCAAAAAACCCGTCAGCTGGAAACAGTTTATAGAAGGATATCCGGATTTTTCTTTTTTAAAATAAGTTTGCTATATTGAATTGATGGTAATAGAAAGTGAAGCAGCTTTGAAACGCGATGAAAACTCACATGGATATTGTGCTATTGGACTATCACTGATTAAAAATATTGGACCTGCAAGTCCAGAATTTGCTGAACACTTACAAACATGCCATCTTTGCTTAGACGCTTTAATTCTTGAGCAGAGAGCGATTAATAGAGATATAAGCGCAGCTAGAAAAAAAGGGGTAATATAAAAAAGCAAATTCTACACGACGGGTGAAAATACATTCCTAAAACAAACACCGAATCTATACCCACTAGCTACCCCCATCGGGTGCCTGAGGAAAAATCTGCTTTGAAGGCCTATTAAGTAATTGTTTTGTTACCCGGTAACTCATCTCGCAAATTATCGTAGCCGATACAATTGCCAATAGCCCCGTAATTAAGTCTCCTCTGGTTTCAAGATCCTGTCCCCAGCTTTTAAAATAATCCCATTCGCTTATGGTGTTTGTCACCAAGACCGCGGTAGTAATAATATACGGTATGGCGCGAATCAGTCTTGCTTGACTACTATTTTTCATTTTTTTGTCTTTCGGTTCAAGAGCTGCAGCTACAGCACCAGAAATTGCGATAGGAAAAATGGAAAGAATTCCGTTGCCCGCATGAGATGAAATCATATCGGGAAGTCTATGTCTATTAGGAAAATAGTTAAACTGATCTAAATTTGGTCTAATATGGACATAAGCATCTGTTAACGATAAAGCTGAGGCAAATATAGTATGCCCTACTCTCACGCCAACTGATCTTTTTTGTTGAGCAAATCCGTCTGCCAATGATTCAGCCGTGGTCCTAACGTTTTCCCGTAATCTAACCGCAGCTGGTTTGGATGGTTGTAAAAGTCTTTCTCCCATATGCTTTATTTATACTGATGGATTATATTGAAAACAGATCAGAAAGCAATACACAGGTTTGCAAACACTGCTTTGTAAAACCCAGATCGGGGTCAGACCTTGATTATATTACTTTGGAATGCTAGACTGATATCAACGTGCCACGCTCCCCTAGACTCAATGCGCCTAATCTGTTTTACCATGTCTTTGCCAGAGGAAATAATCGTGATACAATATTCTATGACGATAGCAATTACCAAAGATTTCTGGCGAATTTAGAACGCTACCGGTTGTCATTAAAATATACACTTTACGCTTACTGTCTTCTACCAAATCACTTTCACATCTTGCTAAAGGTCGACACAGTAAATCTCTCAAAAATCATGCAGATCCTTATGACTGCTTATACGATGTATATAAATAAAAAATATGACCGAGTTGGTCATATATTTCAAGGACGTTTCCAAAGTATAATCGTAGAGAAAGAAAGCTATCTACTTCAAGTACATCGTTACATACACCTCAATCCTCTGAAGGCAGGATTAGTGAATAGTCTACAGGATTATCCATGGTCCAGTTATACAAGTTATTTCACTTCAATTGATGGACTACCATCCTTAGATACTAAAGGAATCTTAGAGATGTTTTCTCCAGATCCAGCAAGACAGAAACAACTTCTTCATGAATTTACTCTGGCAGGTCTAAAAGAAGAATTTAATCCCATCAAGAAACAAATAAGAGGAGTACTTGGTAGTTCTAAATTTTCTCAAAAATTGACTAGAATGCTCAAAGGGGTCAGACCTTAGCCAAAATCAAGGTCTGACCCCAATTTACACCAATTTACAATTTACCCCAATTTATGTAGATTCGAAACGATCAAACCCTTGAAGTAAATTTGCGGGACACACTATACTTTTATACAAGTCTTTTATATAAGGTTTAAACTTTGTTTTTAATCCATATTGTGATAATCAGATAAGTTATAAACAATATTTCTATTAGAAACGCTATCATTGGGAAGGTAATTAGCCTATAAAATATCATTTCAATATTGTTATTTTTACTTTTTAGTATCAATAATTTTTTTAAAGTTAGCTCAGTAACAATATCAGTCAAAATTGGAAATATAAATTTGGTAATTCTTATATCTAATGATATTTGTATAAAAGGCTCATATGAATATAAGGCAGGTATAATTCCAAAAATATATTTATTTGTTATTACTATTAATAAAAAAGTATAGTATGCAAATCCAATTCCTGATACTATATCTTTGAAATTAAGGTGTTTTTTAGCCGATAAAATGAATCTGATTCCACTAAATACACTCCATACTAAATAGGTAATATTTTGGTTTGTCATAACATATAAATTGATTATAGTATATCTTAAAAAAGATCCACGGAAGCGTTTTGTGTAATCCAGGAATTGATATAGACCTAAGTATATTGGAAGTGACTTGCGCCATTCCTGATCCAAAGTGGAAAGGTGATTTTGATAATGGGGAATTTACTCTGTCTCCTAAGAAGACCTCAAACTTCTAAATCCCAAAACCAGAATAACTACCATTAATATTGCTCCCATTCCGGCCGGACTGAATGGACCGATTGTCTGATATATAAGTCCGGCCACAATCGGACCGAAAATTCGACCCACGGAGCCGAAACTCTGCAAAATTCCCATGCTCCCTCCCTGGTCATGTTCAGATGACTTTTCTGAAACAAGTGCCTGAACCACCGGGGCTAGAAAACTGTTGCCGATGGAAAAAACGGTTACCCCGATAAAAAACAAAACTACAGTAGAAGCAACTGACATCACCCCAAATCCCAAAATAGTCACAATTGAACTTAAAATAAACAACTTTTCCTCGGAAATAACCTTAACTGCGCGACCCACTCCAAATCCCTGTATGACTGCAGACATTACTCCTCCGAAAGTAAAAAGCAAACTTATCCCTACCAAATCCAAACTTAAAATATCACGCCCGAAAAGTGACATAATGGTAAACACTCCGGATTGGGCCCAAAATAAAAATAGATTGATCGAGTAAAGACTTATCAGGTCCGATTTGGCCAGGTCTTTCAGGAAGTTAGCAAAATGAAAATGTTTTTTCTCATACTTAAATTCTCTCTTGCTTAATGACTCGGGGAGAAAAAATTGAGTTAAAATAATACTAAGTATGGTTAATATGGAAGCGGCAATAAAGGTAAAAGAGGAAACACAATCCCGTAGCCGAGGAAATTGATAAAAACAACGAGGAATATCAAAAACTTAGGAGATTTGAGAAACATTTAGCTCTTCTTCCCGACAATCTCTTCGATTTTGAGGGTTTCGGCGGCGCGGTCTACCTTTTTGGGGGCTTCCGGAACTTTACTTTCAGGTAATTTTAGTTTTACCTTCACTTCAACTTTTTTCAAAGAGAAAACTCCCAACCTGCCGTCTTTCTTCAATCTTTTTATACAGCTGGTACAAAGTTTGACTCTTTGATAAACACCGCTTTTTAGCCCTTTTATTTTTTGTAAATTCGGTTTAAAAAGCCTTCTCGTACGGTTTTTGGCATGCGAAACCGCATGACCGTAACCTACTCCTTTATGACAATGTTCGCATATTAAAGACATGTGTTATACTATATCAAAATAATATCTGATTCACAAGATGCTTGATATCCTTGCCAAAAACCCTATCGAGTTTATCATTATCGCCGCCCTTCTGGTCGCCGCCATATCGATCCACGAATTTTCTCACGCGCTTGCGGCCGATCACCTCGGAGATCCTACTCCCAGAATCGCCGGAAGGTTAACTCTTAATCCTAAGGCTCATCTGGATCCTCTGGGAACAGTTCTCCTTTTTCTCTTTGGTTTTGGCTGGGGCAAACCGGTTCCCTTTGACCCGTTTAACTTAAGAGAACCCAGAAGAGACGCCGCTCTTATTTCTTTTGTCGGACCGCTTTCCAATTTGATTATGGCAATCACATCGGCCATTATCCTCAGGTTTACAACCATTCTTCCTTCGCTAACTCTCAGTGTTTTTATTTCGGATATTCTTTCAATGTTTATTTACTTTAATGTTTTATTGGCGATTTTCAACCTGATCCCGGTCCACCCTCTAGATGGCTTTAAAGTTGTGGCAGGAATACTTCCTCATAAATATTATTCTGACTGGCTGGAGCTGGAAAGATATGGAATGATTTTCCTGATCATGCTGATCTTTCCTTTCATGGGTTCTTCCGCAATAACTACTATTATTTCTCCCATCGTCAGATTTATAATTTCTCTGCTTCTACCGGCAAAAATCGGAGGAGTAATTTAGCTATAAAACTTTATCTCCCATGTTCTATCAAAAATCTGCCGCTACTATCATCCAGGAATTAAATACCGATCCGGCACGCGGTCTGACCACCCGGGAAGTAAACCATAGATTAGCCCAATACGGATATAATTTGCTTCCGGTAAAACCAAAAACCCCGTTGATCTTCAAATTTTTCCAACAGTTTAAAAATATACTGGTCATTATTCTGCTAGGTGCCTCTGTCATCTCTTTAATAGTGGGTGATCTGCTGGATACTCTGGCCATTTTTATGATCGTCCTCCTTAACGCCACAATTGGTTTCATGCAGGAACTTTCGGCGGAGAAAACCCTGGACTCTTTGAAAAAACAGGATATTCTATACGCTCTGGTGATCCGTGACAGTCAAACTGCTAAAATCCCTTTTGAAAATTTAGTCCCGGGAGATATTCTCGTTCTTGAAGAAGGAGAAAAGGTGCCCACGGATGCCAGAATCATTGAGTCATTTTCACTAAGAGTCGATGAGAGTATTTTAACCGGAGAGTCGTTACCTGCGTCCAAAAATTCAAAGCCGATATCTGGAAAGGTTTCTCTTGCCGACCAGAAAAATTTAATCTTTAAGGACACGCAAATCGTGGCCGGACGTGGAAAAGCCGTCGTTTTGGCCACAGGGAAAAATACCGAGATCGGCAAAATTGCCACCTATCTTGAAAGTAGCACCTCGGAAAAAACTCCCTTAACTTACGAACTTGAAAAAGTCGGCCACGTCCTGACCGTAGTCATCATTATTATCGCCGCCCTGGTTTTTATGCTCAATATCAGGCTGGAGCAAAATCTGGTCGAAAGCCTGCTGATCTCAATATCCCTGGCTGTAGCGGCCATACCGGAAGGCCTTCCTGCCATTGTCACTATTGTCTTATCTCTCGGAGTCAAACGGCTCGCTAGCAATAAAACGATCGTCAAAAAGCTGCCCGCGGTGGAAACGCTTGGTGCGGTAAGAATTATCGCCACCGACAAAACGGGAACGCTCACCCAAAACAAAATGAATGTCGTTAACATCATCACCGGAAACAATACTTACCAGATTGAAGGAAGCGGGTATGAACCGGTCGGCACTTTTCTCAGCGGAGAAAAAACTATTGACCCTTTAAAAATTTCTGAACTTGAACAGATTCTGAAAGCCGGAATTCTTGCCAGTAACGCCTCTTACCGGAAAAACGAAGGTAAAATACTCGGCGATAC
>MFJR01000007.1:551974-557546 GCA_001780955.1 Candidatus Gottesmanbacteria bacterium RIFCSPLOWO2_01_FULL_39_12b
GTGTTTTTGAAGTACCGTTTACTTCAGAGCGCAAGATGATGAGCGTGGTGGTCAAAGTCGAAAATACCAGTATGCATCTCCTTTTTTGCAAAGGAGCTCCGGAAGTGATTTTAGAGAAATGTCATCTTAACACCATAGAGAAAAAAGAGATCTTGGCCCAAATCTCCAAACTTGCCACCAAAGGATATCGCAGTCTGGCTTTTGCTAAAAAACGGTTAAATGAAAAAGAAGTCAAAGACGCTTTGGAAAAAGAAATTTTGGAGGAAAATAATTTCGAATTTATGGGCCTTATGGCTTTGGCCGATCCAATAAGGATGGAGGTAAAAGAGGCGATCAGTCAGGCAAGGCTTGCCGGAATCAGAACCATCATGGTCACGGGAGACCACAAACAGACAGCTATTGCTATCGCTCGTGAAGCCGGAATTATAGCAAGCGATAAAAATATAGATTTGGTCCTTACAGATGATGACGTTTCAAAAATGACCAAACACGAACTTGCCGGTGTGATTAAAAAAGGGGTAAACGTCTTTGCCAGAATCTCTCCCATGGGTAAACTAAAAATAATTGAGTCCGTAAAAAGTATTCCCAATACTTATGTGGCGGTTACCGGCGACGGTGTCAACGACGCTCCGGCCTTAAAGGCCAGTCATATAGGAATCGCCATGGGGCAGACCGGAACGGACATCACCCGTGAGGTGGCGGATATGGTCATCACCGATGATAATTACGCTACCATTGTTGTCGCCATTCGGGAAGGACGAATAATTTATGCTAATCTGGTCAAGTTTATCCGATATCTTATTTCCTGCAATTTATCAGAAGTGATTGTAGTAGCTGGCAGTGTCCTCATGGGAATGCCGGTTGCCCTTCTTCCAATACAAATCCTCTGGATAAACCTCATTACTGACGGCTTTCCGGCCCTTGCTCTGGGTGTTGACCCGCCTGAGTTTGATGTGATGAGTAAACCTCCCAGAAATCTCTCAGAGGGAATTCTCCATAAAAAACGCTGGTTTTATATGTTTGTCGAAGGCAGCATTATGGGGATGACTACCTTATTTCTTTATTCATTTGCCCTGACTAATTTGAATTACGGCCATGCCCAAACCATGGCTTTTGCCACCCTGGCTTTTTCACAGCTGACTCATGCCTTCAATAACCGCAGCACCAGAAAATCTCTTTTTAAGATCGGTATTTTCGGTAATAAATATCTTATCGTCGCCGCCGTCTTTTCCATCTTTCTTCAGACCATGATTACCCAATCTGTCTGGGGTAACTCAATTTTTAAAACGATAAGATTGGATCCAGGCGACTGGATGTGGGTGGGAGTGGCATCACTGATCCCCTTCGCCGCTGTAGAACTCAAGAAACAACTCAGGTTTCGGATTCTTCCGTAAAGATTGTATTCACATCCGATTTGATATAGACTTTATTAATATGAAAAAGGTGATTTCGGAAAAAATCGGAAAATATTTCTCAAAAATTAAGGCTGTTAAGCTGGTTTATCTCTATGGCTCCCAAGCAAGAAATGATGCCAAGGAAAACTCGGATATTGATCTTGCGGTTTTATTTGACGACTCTAAGGGTGACTCCTTAAAAATACAAATAGAATCCGCATCACTGCTGGAAGACTTACTAAATAAAAAAATTGAGGTACAAAATCTAAATGTGATAGATATAGTCTTTGCATACCGTGTCATCAGCGAAGGAAAACTTCTTTACGCGAAAGACCAAATCTACAAAGTCCGCTACGAAGAACGCGTTTTACGCCAGTATTTTGACCTAAAACCCCTTTTTGACGAATTTGATACACACCTTGAAGAAAGAGCCAGAAATAAACTTCTGGGTAGAACTTATGAATATTTACAAGGATCTCTTTAAAATAGATAAAACCAGGGTTATCA
Organism: Candidatus Gottesmanbacteria bacterium RIFCSPLOWO2_01_FULL_39_12b; assembly: GCA_001780955.1. Classification (GTDB taxonomy): domain Bacteria; phylum Patescibacteriota; class Microgenomatia; order 2-02-FULL-39-11; family 2-02-FULL-39-11; genus 01-FULL-39-12b. The sequence continues at coordinate 553,876 of MFJR01000007.1, forward strand.
AACGATTTACTGAAATCGAAAAACGTCTTAACAGACTAAGAAAACTTCTCAAAGAGAAGAGCGAAGTTGATTTTCTCGTGGATGAAGACGTGGCCGATCTTGCCGCGCATAATTTGCAGATCATTACTCAAGCCTGTCTTGATATAGCTGACCATCTGATTTCTGTATTCGGTCTGGAACTTCCCAAAGAAGACAAAAAGGAGGTTTTCCCAATCTTAGGAAAAAACAAGATCATTTCCCAAAGTTTAGCTCCAAAACTAAGAGATATGGCCGGTATGAGAAATATACTTGTTCATGAATATACCGAGGTTGAAAGAGAGAAAGTCTATAAAACCATTAAAACTGACCTCGGAGATATCGAAGAATTCGTCTCCCAAATCCAAAAATTCATGGACAAACTGGTTAAAAATTAAAGATAAAGCTCAAAAAACCTCAGGTTTCGGATTCTTCCGTAAATACGCTATTTCAGAAGATATATAAGCTGAATTTGTGCCATTTTCGCTTGACAAGCAGTTTTAACTATGCTAGACTTTAAGTTAATCTATTATGCTTCTACCCAGAACGCTTACTACAGTTATAACGGAGAAGTTGCACACCTCAAATAAAGGTATAGTTCTTTACGGCCCCCGCCAATCGGGCAAAACAACTTTGATCAACTCAATCATTGAAGATCTGAAATTACGTACACTAACAATAAACGGAGACCAAAACAGATTCATCGATATTCTTTCAAGCCGGAACGCTGAAAAATTAAAAGGGCTTACCGCCGGATATGATCTTTTATTCATCGATGAGGCGCAACGTATTCCGGAAATCGGGATTAATCTCAAAATCATCCTCGACAGTATCAAGGAAGTTAAAGTCATCGCTACCGGCTCCTCCTCTCTTGATCTAGCCAGTAAAATAAGTGAGCCGCTTACAGGCAGAGTTTGGACTTATAGGCTTTATCCAATATCGTATATGGAATTGTCACAGATCTGGAATCATGCCGAACTTGATACAAACATTGAGGATCGTTTAATATACGGCTCTTATCCGGAAGTTTTCACGATTGCAGGTTATGCCCAAAAAAAGGAATACCTTCAGAATTTAACGGATGCATACCTCTATAAAGACCTTCTTGAGCTTGGGGACTTACGAAATTCCTCAAAAATCCGTGACCTGCTTAAACTTATCGCTTTTCAAGTCGGCTCTCTGGTATCTCTGAGCGAGCTGGGAAGCAGTCTTGGCATGGGAAAAGATACCGTTGACCGGTATATAGATTTACTCGAAAAATCTTTTGTCATCTTCCGCATGCGGGGATTTAGCCGAAATCTAAGGAAAGAGATCGTCAAAATGGGCAAAATCTACTTTTACGACCTTGGAATAAGAAATATGCTGATCGACAACCTCAATCTACTCAAAGACAGAAATGATGTTGGGCAACTTTGGGAGAATTTTATCATTGTGGAGCGGATGAAGTATCTCTCTTATTCGAAACAAACCGCCTCAAGGTATTTCTGGCGCACCCATACCGGAGCCGAACTCGATTACGTGGAAGAATCAGGAAACCAACTGCAGGGGTTTGAGTTCAAATACGGAATAAAAACCTCTAAACCTCCTGCCTCCTGGAATTTAACATACCCCGCTTCTTCCTATTCCTGTATCAATAAGGACACTTATCTCCCGTTTCTTCTCGGAGAAAACAGCAGCTAATCGTAGAACTCAAAAAACAGCTCAGGTTTCGGATTTTACCGCGATGGCTGTATAATACCGGAATATGTTCGTAGAGTGTCCATACAATCAAACTCCAAATCTGGAAATAATGGCAGAACCATGGGCTTACCAAGTGGCGCCGGGAAGCAAATTATATTACGCGCCAGAGAGCAAATCGCATGCTTCCCGTTTTATCGAAGATGTTCTTGTTGGACTCCAGAGAGATCGTACCATTCCTGACGAGTTTATTCCCGAAAGTTTTATGCAAGGATTAACAAACATCGAATCTACCGGCTGGAGACGGGAAACTGATCATCTTTTTAACTTTGTCGAAGAGCTTGCCGATGTTTTATATCAAATAATGAAGTTTGCTATTGGAGATAATAAAACAGTCGGATTAATAAAAGAAGCTCGCGCATTAGAAGATAAAGACCAAAGCCGCAGCAGCCAACAACAAATCATAAATGAGAGGTTAAGTACTACGCCGTGGTTAGAAGAGTTAGCCGGAACAGACAACTTACCGATTCTGACTAAGACCTTTATAGCCGCCATGGATAGCAGAGAAGTAAGAGGCGTACCGCCGGATAAAATCGTCCAACCGGCCTCTCTGATTTGGCAAAAGCTTTTTGCCGGCTTAGATGATCAATACGAAACAATTGAACCAGAGGAGCGTAAGAATAATAAACGAGGTAAACCTACAGAAGAAGATCCTGACCGGATGAGCGAAGCTAAAGAATTACTTTTAGCAGCAGAAGAACTGGATAAAAAAACAGGCTTAACAAAGACTGAAGACGTACGACGGTTTTTATATTGGCTCGCATTTAATGGAATTTACTCTCCTTCAGACGAAACAAGATTTTATTCGGGTATTCAATCAGCGATACAAAATGAGCTACCGGATGTTTTTCAAGGAACAAATATTACCTTACCAGATATTATTAAGCTTGCTTTGCGGAAACAAACTCTGAGAATGGAAATTGGGATAAAACTTAGAGAACGCTTTACCGGGACTGATTTCGACACCCGGGCCGCCACCAAAATAATCACGCAATTCTGCCTTCCGTACCTTATTGCTCAAATTATACCTGATTTATCAATTACAGCTTCTCCAAAACCCACATAAAAACCCGCCCTTGAACTTTGCACAACAAGTTTAATTCACATTACATTGCCTCTACCACGGGTATCCAATTTCATGTATTCGGCTTCAAATTGACCCGTAACTTCTGTAATATAGCCCTCTTGAGCAACAAGGTACCGATTAAAGGCTCTACAAGCATCATAACCTTCATTATCTGTCAAGCGAGCAATATCTCCTATCATAGCTAAACGTTGACTTGCTCTCGCCATATCCCACGAGAAGGGGTCGCATAAATCGACCACATGTATCCCAGTCCTTGGAAGTACCAGACGACCGTAAAGATCAAAAACAGCAACTTCGAGAACATCGCTACTGACTTCCATAACGCGTTCCAGCATCTTTACTCTTACGGGAGGCCTTTCTAGCATTCCAGTTGCGCTTTCTAACATTGTTGTAAGAGATACTTTACGCTGATCCGAAATTAGTACTGCTCGTAATATTCCAGCTGTTGGAAAAGCAAACCTCCTGAGCATAAAATTGCCCGCTAGGTCAGGAAATCGTAGGGCGACATGTTCTATTAGTATTGGTATAGGTGGTAACTCACCTCGTGCAGGACTCATAATAAAAATCCTCCCGTTTTCTCTTCCGGGAGGCTGTTTTTTAAATCTTGATCTTTCCTTTACCTCAACCTCCCGCTATCTCCATATGACAACAGGAAGGATAATTCGATGAATAAAGTATAAGATTTTCTTCATAAACAACTTTTCCTTATCCCTTTTTACCATACATTGATCTAACATGTCAACACGCTCTAAAATATTGTAGCACCAATATGATAATGTCCTAATTAACCAATATAGAAATGTCCGCTTTCTAAGCCTCATACTGAATGAAT
>MFJR01000008.1 GCA_001780955.1 Candidatus Gottesmanbacteria bacterium RIFCSPLOWO2_01_FULL_39_12b
AGTGTGTGTTCCGCGAGCGATGCCTCGGGAGGCAATCTGAACGAACCGGCCAGCAAGTCGCAGGGTAAATGCGTGTATGACGCGCCCGCGGCCCCGCCTGGCCCCGTCGGTAACCCGCCCCCCGGTTGGACTGAAGTCGAGCACGACTTCGCTGGCGGTTTGAGGCGCGTCTATAACCACGACATGGATGGGAGAACGTCCGACGTTTTCCTGACATGGTATTTCGTGGAAACATTAGACGTGAACGGAAACGTCGTCGAAAACCTCGGACAATGCGCGCTGCGTGTCACTGTTGACCCCGAAGGGGAAAAAGTGGCCACGCAAGGCGGCTGGCGCCGGTTCCGCTGGGAGTCTGGGACCCCTGGTAAGACGGATATCGAAACGCTGTTGACCTGGTGGGTTAGCGTCCTCGAATCCGAGCCGGGTGGAGCTTGCTCGCGCAGTGGGGCGTATACCGTCAGTTGGCAGACTATCGTCAACGCTCCGAGCGCCCAGCAAGCAGGTGGTGAACCAGTCGGATGGACAGAGATTCCCGAAATGTTCAAGCCCGCGGGTGACATCTTGATCTCCGACGTTGTGAGCCACGGCAACAGCAACATGGTTACCATTGCCTGGTTCTGGGCAGGGCCGGGGCCGAATGCTCCCACAGACGGCTGTACAATCTACGTGATCACCAATGAAGGCCAGAGCAATTTGGTCTTTCAGGGTGCCCACCGGACGTGGCAATTCAGCGGCAACTTGACCGCCGCAGATGTCCAGATGCTCGTACGCTGGTGGGTTTCCGTCTTGGAAGACGAACCCCGCGGGGGCTGCGCCCACGAGGGTGCCTATTCGGTGCTTTGGCAAGATGCCAACTTGGCGCCCAGCGACCCGCGCGGCCGGCCGTAACCCCCTTACTGCTCTGTAATAATCACCGCCAAAAGGAGGTGGTGAAGCAATGAGCAGAACAGGCTCATTCGGACGGGATCCGCCGTCAACTATCCGAAAGGATATGGTGGATCCCGCCCGATGGGCTGGGAACAAAAAAGTTGGCCGTAGTTCAACTTTTCAATCGAAGGATTGAAAAACGCACAATAGAGAGTGCAACTACAAAGGACAACGAATAGAGTTGGAAAAGAGACACTAAGCATTGCGCTTAGAATTGTAGCTTTTCGCTACTCTCTTGCAGTTTCCTGCTCTACCTTCTCGTTGTCCCTTTGCTCTCAAAGTAATTTGAGGTCAGAGGGATATAAGCACATTGAAAAGTGAATAGAGTTGAATTTATGGTATAATGCGTGTGTATGGTAAACGCATCACCTGCAAATGAATACAAACTGGATAAAATCCTTTCCAGCTTGGAAGAACTTAAAAGAGAAGTATCCCAAGTAAAGGCAAAATTGGAAGAAGCCCCTTCTTATGGATCGGAGGAATGGTGGGACTGGTCTGACAAGCAAGCAATGGAAGATATAAAAGCCGGAAGATATAAGACTTTCAAATCTGTAAAAGAACTTACAAAACATCTCGACTCATTAAAGTGATTATAGAAGTTCGGCTTACCGAAAGAGCTGAAAAATCATATACTAAACTTCCATTACACGTAAAGAAAAAGGCAAAGAGACAGTTTAAGAGATTAATAGATATTCCTAAATATCCATCTCTCCGAGTGAAGAAAAAGCAAGGTGAAAATATATTCGAGGCAAGAGTAGATTATCATTATCGTTTCACATTTATAGTGGAAGAAAAAACCCTGTGGATTCTCTCAATCGGTCCTCATGATGAAGGTCTAGGAAAAAAATAGTTTTAATCCACCACCATACATTACCACCACAGTTTTATTGTTTTTCTGTTTTATCGCTTAAGTTTTGAGTGATGAAACAGGGAAATAAAAAAATTATGAGTGGTGAGTTGTAGGCTATTTTTTGCGGTCAGAGGAATATATATTTAGTTAGAGAAATGGTTCTTTAAAAAATGAAGATGGGGTCTATCGCTTTTTATTATCCTTTTTGAAAACTCCCAATACATGGAGAGCAAGGAGAAAAGCAATTAAAGCTATGCCGAAGGAAATTTGTGCGTTTGTCATAAATGTATAAAGATCAATATTATTCATAAAGCGGCTTCATTAAGAAAATCATAAAATAGGTTACACTCTCTGTCAACGTGAACGCTGAAATTTAATAACTGAATTCGTTTTTCTGTTTTATCTTTCAAAAGTATTGAGTGATGAAACAGGGAAATAAAATAGTTATTTAAATTTCGTATCATAAGGTTTTACTGATAACCGAATACTGATAACCGAATACTGATAGCTGTTTTTAGAAGAAAATAACTATGAAAAAAGAAAGAGCTATGAAAAACAGAAAGCCACTGGTATCAGTGATTATGCCGGTTTATAACGCCGGAGAGTTTTTGCGGCAAACTCTTAATTCTGTTTTTGATCAAACTTATCAGAATATAGAAGTAATCGCCATAGATGATGGTTCTACTGATAATTCTCTGAAAATTCTTAAAGAATATGCCAAGCGCGATTCAAGATTAAAAGTCTTAGGCAACGTTAAAAATCTGGGAGTGGGTCAGTCTGCCAATAAAGCCTTAAAAAAAGCCAAAGGAAATTATATTGCAAGATTGGATGCTGATGATCTTATTCCCCTTGATAGAATAGAAAAACAGGTAAAGTTTTTGATGGAAAATTCGGATATTGTGGTAGTTGGTGGTCAGGTAGAATTAATCACTGAAGATGGATTGCCAATCGTAGTTAAGCATTTTCCGGAAACCCACAGCCAGATTATAAACTTCGCCTTTACCGCCATGCCGCTACAACAAGGAGCAATGATGGTAAATAAAAAGTTATTACCTAAGGATTTTATCTGGTATAAAGAGAAACTCAAAACATCAGAGGATTTAGATTTCTTCTTCCGAGCCTTTAAATACGGCAGGGGAGCAAATCTGCCGGAAGTAGTGCTGTATTACAGACAACATGGAAAAAGTATAACCCAGGTAGCTTCAGCCAAGAAAATATTTTTTCATGCTTATAAAATACGGAAAAAAGCACTCAGGTATTATTCTTTTCAAGTAAGTGATGCGACTATGTTTTTGATGATAGCGCAATATATTTTGGTTAAATTATTGCCTTCATCTATGGTTTATCCGCTTTATTATTTATGGAGAGGGTTGCGGTCTTTTCGTATGCCAAAATACGGATACTTTCCGCTTTTGCAACACATTACCAATTATTTGTTCTAAAATGGAAACAGAGTGTCTTTATGAAATTGAAAAATTTTCTTCCCGCTATTTTCCTGACCCTTTTTGCGTTAGCTATATCCGTAATTAACTATAGACCTGATACCTGGCTTTCCGGTTGGGATAATTTACACCCGGAGTTTGATTTTTTTCTCAATATTAAGCGTTCCATTTTTGCGGTATGGCAGGAGTATCAGGGTTTGGGACTTCTGGGTGGAATGGGACATGCTTCCGATTTGCCGAGGCAGATAATTCTTCTGATTCTTTCTCCTTTAATAAAATTAAACTTTTTGCGATATTTGTGGATATCTTTGATGTTTGTCATTGGTCCTCTTGGTGTTTATAAATTATTAACAACTATTCTTCCTGCAAACTTAAAGGACAATAAAAGAAAAATCATTGCCGTTTTAGGCGGATTATTTTACCTTCTAAATCTGGCTACGGTTCAAATTTTTTACGTCCCATTTGAGGCTTTTGTAACCCATTACGGATTTCTTCCCTGGCTTTTGAACTTTCTCTTTTCTTACCTGCATGAACCAACCAGAAGAAAGTTATTAGTATTTATATTTTTAAGCATAATTAGCGCTACCCAAGCATATGTCCCGACTCTTTTTGTAGTTTATAGCCTTTCAATGCTTCTTATTTTTATCGGGTATATTATAAAAGTCAGAACTTGGGAAACCGTAAAGAAAATTACCGTTTTATCTTTGAGTACTTTTATTACAAACGCATTTTGGTTACTGCCGTTTCTATATTTTACCTTTACTTCTTCTGGGGTAGTGGCCCAAGCCCAAGAAAATTATATGGCAACTGATGATGTTTTTTTGAGAAATAAAGAATTTGGGACACTATCGGACGTAGCTCTTCTTAAAGGATTTTGGTTTAAGTTCGTGGATCTAAATGCAAATAAAGATTTATTTTACATGATTTCCGTCTGGCGTGATCACTTATCATCTTCTTTTATTCTTACGATAGGATACTCAATGTTTGCGATTATATTAATAGGATTATTTTATCAACTGAAAAATAAGTCGAAATTCTCATTATCTTTAATATTATTATTTCTACTACCATTTATTATGCTTTTGAACGATACCTGGCCATTTTCATTTTTTACTGATTATTTAAGACGAAATCTACCTCTTTTTGGACAGGTTTTTAGAGTACCATTTACTAAATTTGCAGTTCTTTCAGCCTTATCTTACAGTATATTTTTTGCTTTTGGATTAATTTATTTAGGTTCTATACTCGAAAGGATTATTAAATCAGGCTTATATATTCTTTCCTCGTTTATTTTATTTTTACTTATAATATATCTGTTGCCAGTTTTTCAAGGTTACCTTTACTATGATTCTGTGAAGCTTAAGATACCCTATGAATATATTCAGACGATGCAGTTTTTTGCTAAGGAGGATAAAAATACCAGGATAGCTAATTTTCCTCAATATACTTATTGGGGTTGGAATCATTATCTTTGGGGTTACAGAGGCTCCGGATTCATTTGGTATGGTATTGCTCAACCCGTTCTTGACCGTGCTTTTGATGGTTATAGTTCTTATGATGAAAATTATTATCATGAAATTTCTTATGCGCTTTACTCTAAAAATGTAGTCTTATTTCATAAGATTCTGGAAAAATATCAGATTAACTGGTTGCTTGTCGATGAAAATGTTCTGACGTACGCTTCTTCCAAAGCACTTTATCTGGATCAACTGAAGGATTTATTAAGAATAACCGATAAACTCAGTCTTGAGGCAAGTTTTGGAAAAATAAAAATTTATAAAGTCAATCTGGAAACTAAGCCGAAAGATTTTGTGTTTTTGGCCAAGGATTTGCCGGCGGTGAATACTTATAAATGGAATAACTATGATAAAGCGTATGAAGAGTATGGTACGTATACCACCAAAAAATCCGCTTTCGCGGATTATGGAGAATTCAACGTGTCCGGAACATCTGCCTCTCAAGCAGCTTTAAGATTAACACAAAGTTCTAATTCTGTCAAGTGTCAATGGAGTGGACCTGAGGGGAATTGCACCCCTGAACTCTTGCTTGAGAGGCAGAGTCCGCACTACGCCAGGCCCACTCAAAATTCAGCATATCAGGAAAACGTTAAAGTAGTCAATCAAGTTTTTGCGGCAGATAGTGTATCTGACCCACAACTCACAACCCACAACTCACAACCTGTAATCTACTATCCGTTTAGATCACTTTTTACAGTAAGAAAACAGGAGGAGCTGGAGTTTGGGGTGGAAGACCGAGGAGATTATTTTTCTTTTAAGACAGTAATTCCAAAAGAAATGGAGGGAGCCAAATTAGTTATTCCCAAATTGGAGGAAGACGAGATAAAAGAAGTTGGTGAAGTGGATCTGGCAAGGGCAAATATAAAGACTCCACAAATATACTTGGATGGGGAGATGATACAACAACACCTCGCGGGAGTCATGGCTTCGCAAGCTCAGCCTGCCACCCCCGAGGTAGAAAATACCTCGGAGGTGGTGATGACGCTTCCTTATATACTAGAAGGCAATTTGGAAATCAGAGTACCAAAAATTTATGGTTACTATAGTGCTAACCTGCAACCTGCAACCAGCAACTTACAACCTAAAAGTTGCGATCAGTTTAATCAGGGAATTGCTCAGCTAGAACAAGTAAATGAGGTAGACCCTATTCTTCGTTTAACCAGTCTTGGCTCCAGCAATTGTCTGGATTTTGACCTGCCGAATTTGTCGCAAAAGCTTGGGTATTTAGTGACTGCGGAAAACAGGAATATAGAAGGAAAGAGTCTTTTGTTTGCCGTGATTAATAAGAATTCGCAAAGAAGTGATCTGGAGACGTACTTACCAAAGGTTTCAGATAGGGTCAGACCTTTAGGGACTTCAAGGTCTGACCCTGACTTAGTGGTGAAATCTTACTTTATTCAACCTCCGATGGAGGAATTCGGGGTAGGGTATACGCTTCATTTGGATAATATCTCAATTGGACGAGTTAAAACAGTTAATGATTTGGGAAGGATAACGGTTAATCCGATACCTTACAGATTTCTGACAGGGCTTAAGATCACGCAAGGGCAGCCCTTGCGTACGCAAGGGCTGCCCTTGCAAAGCATACTAGTGGAGCATCCTAACCCAAGTTTTTACGAAGTTAAGATTCTTCCTTCTGATATCTTCACCATCGGGGGAGTCATGGATTCGCAAGCTCAGCCTGCCACCCCCGAGGTGTCTTCAGGCAATCTTGTTCTTTCCCAAAGTTATGATGAGGGGTGGAAAGCATTTCAGATCAAGAATGATTGGTTTATAGACAGTTGGTACATGAAACTACTGATACCTTTTTTTCAGCCAGAGATTAAGGATCATATTCTTATTAATAATTGGGAGAATGGATGGAAACTATCAGATAACAAAGAACAAATAACAAATAACAAAGAGATGAAAATTGTAATTGTTTATTTACCGCAGTATCTGGAGTATATAGGGTTTGGGTTGCTTATTATTACTCCCTTATTTATCTTTAAGATCGGTAGATCTTCAAATCAGCAAAATCACAATAACGTGCAATAGCGTGAATTTGTGTTGGGAGAAGGTCGTCCTCTTTACTCGATTCTTCAACCTTTCATTTGGACTTACTTCTCAAGTTCTGCGCCATCCTCAGTAGTGGTTTTCGGGCCACTCCAAGTTTTTGACACACCAACCAGCTAACGTAACAACAAACCGCCATTGTACGGTTTACGTTTCACCGTGCTTTTCTCCTGAGTAACGAGATATTCAGCCACCAACGATTTTTTAATATTCAGCAAAATAATTTGTTTTGACTTAAAATTGTGACGGGCCGGTTGTTTAGGGACAAATACCCAGCGCTTTCTCAACCTCCCCCGATTAATCGTGGGTTATCCATTACTAGCGTTTACGGAGGACTCAGCTCAACCTCCCACCCGAATTATATTTTTAAGTTACAAAAAACCTCCTTGTCAGCAAGGAGGTTTAAACCTCGAAATAAAACTTATTTTTATTCTATGGATTTGCTAACGAATATATTTCTTTCGAAATATAATTTGTACTCATAGTAATTACTTTAACAAAAGAAAATTTTATTGTAAAGAAGACAAAAGATATCAGAATATACCAATTTAATAAAAACGGCCAGTTTTAATGCATACAATCACAATTTCGTGCAAATGCGTGATGCTGTGATAACTATACAAAATATATGTACAACTTGAGTTATTTTATAATCCAAAATATTCTCTGTATGTTTTTTCGTTTTCTATTTTATCGGCTCTGATATATAAGACTTCTTCGTTAACACCAAAATACTCTCTGAGAAATGATATTTCATTTTCACAAGGGTAAGGCGTAAGGTAAACACTTTTTTGAAGTTGCAGAAATTTTAGTCTGTTTAGTATACGTCGAAATGTTTCCTGCTCCCGTCGTTTAAATTTTCTTATGTCATATAGAACCAGTCGCCATTTTTTGTCCCAGTGCGGAGGTTTTTCAATGGTTATTTCTCCGAGATTATATTTCAAAATTCTTAATTTACCTCTTTCGGTGAGTCGAACAACCGAGTGGTTTTTTTCTTCTGTTATTTCTATCAGTTTCTGTCGTTGCAGGCGCTTTAGGATATAACGGAGTCTAGGTAGGTTAAATTTTTGCCATTCTTTGAATTCTTTTTCACGCTTTAGTTCCTCGTATACGTCATAGATTGCTTTTATCCCAAGTCCTGCTCCCGGGAAAATAAATAGAGAACTTAATAAGGCCCCTTTACCGAGTAGTTCCAAAACAGTTTTCACCTTTGGAGATATTTCTTTATTTCTCATCTATTCAATGATTATAGATTCAATCACAATTTCGTGCAATAGCGTAATATTGTGATGCTTGTGATGAAAACTGTGTAATTCTCCCGGTGTAACATATTTAAGCCTTGTTTTATTAATAGCAGGATTATTAATAGTTGTATTTTTCCATAAAAATAAAACCCACAACCCATCCTTCGGCTTCCCTTCAATCAAACTCAGGATAAGCGCTCAGGACAAGCAACTTATAACCCGCAACTATTAGTCAGTTCACTTTTTATCTTTTTTCTCATATACTTACCTCAAAATCTTAAATGTCAAAAAGAATTATTTTCCTTCTCTTTATTCTTGTACTTATTGCCGCTGCCAGTCAGAGATCTGTTCCGTACCTGCGTCAACTGTTCCTGGCTTCCGGCACGATTGAGGAACAGATTAATATTGCCGGAACCGGTTCAATGTATCCCACTTTTCCCAAAGGAGAAGGTACAACAGATATTATGAGAGCTTCCGAAATAGTCGCCTGGCCAAGTATGAGAAAATTTCCGGCCGGGATCAAGATTTGGAAATTTAATTTATTTGGATATAGTCTTACCCATGGAGATATTGTGGAGTTTGAAAATGAAAGGACGAAGGCAATTTCCAGAGAAAAATATAATGACGAAGGCGGATTCGTAAAAAGAGTGGTAGCCCTATCGGGAGACTCTCTGGAACTTCGCGATGGATATGTGAAATTAAATAATCAGGTTCTGGATGAACCCTGGACGGCAAAACCCAGATCGACTTTCGGAGGAGATTTTTTAGCCGATTGCCAACCGTTTAAAATCCCCGAAGGAAAGGTGTTTGTGATGGGAGATAACCGCAAAGCCAGTTTTGATTCCAGATTTGATTTAAGACTGGTAGATTTAGCCGATGTCAAATACGTTTTGCCCTGGCAGAATCAGGAAGATTACAAAAAAAACTGGCGGGATACCAAAGACGATTTACGTTTAGGTAAAACAGTCACACTGGAAGCCATGGAGTTTGTGAAACTGCTAAATTTAAAAAGACAGGAAAAAAACCTCAAACCCCTGAAATATAATCCCTTACTTTCCACCTCAGGACGGATTAGGGGTGAGGCGATGATTAAGTTCAATGACTTCTCAAGTGAGGCTACCAGAAGCGGAATAAATTTAACAACCGCCCTTAAACAGTCAGGTTACAGTAATATTATTTTTGCTGAAGTATCCACCCGCGGATCTTATGAAGCCGATGAACTTCTCGAGAACTTTTTAGAATTTCCCCAAACCCAAAAGATTCTTATGACAACGACGTATCAGGATATTGGTGTGTCTGGAGTGTTTGGAGAAATAAATAGTTGTCCGGTACAGGTAGTGGTGGCACATCTGGGTGGTTACGTTCCTCCAAACTATTCTAACAAAGAAATAGAGAGTTGGCAAAAACTTATTGATAACATCAACGAAGTCTATCCATCATGGGAACAAACCAAAAATGCCCAAGGAGTCAATATTGACGTTTTGAATAATTTACTGGTGCTTTTTGATAAAAGAAGAGAAAATGCCAAAAAGATTCTAACTAAAATGAAAGCCAATCTCTGGTTAAGTGAGCAAGAAAAGAAGCTTATTGAAGAGGATAGTGAGTTGGCTCAGGAGGCGGATAGATTAATATCTTTGCTCAAGTAGAATTATTATTTTTTTGTTCTAAATGCTGGTAACAGCTTAGTAGATCTAGTAATCAGTATTAATACAACAAAAAAAATTAAACTAATTAATCCTCCTATAAAATATATTGTCGGTTGATAATAAAAAGTGATCGTATGGTTTCCTTTTGGAATGTTGAGAGCGCGGAAGCTTAAGTTTGATACCATAACAGGAGTATTTTTCTCATCTATCTTTGCCTCCCAGCCCTGAAAATAGGACTCGCTGCTTGACAAGAAACCATTGCAGGGAAAATTTCCTTTTAAGATTATTTTATTTATTTCATACTTTACTACATCGATCTTTACATCTTCATGATTTGAACAATCTGGTTGGTAAGTGATATTTTTTGAGGTAGAGGTAGTGATGAAAATCTTGTTTTTAAAATCCTGCTGATCCCGATTTAAATTATTTTCTACTTCACTACGATCTTTGTATATTTTGGCTTCCTTGACAAAAAAGAATCTAGGTAAATAATTTTTTGCTTGGTAGATACGGTACAATGGTGTTTCTAAAAGAAGTATGTAAGTATCTTTTCTTTCGGAAAGCAGATCGACTGTATTATCTACAATGATATATTTAGCATTTAAAAAAGAGATACCGGCAAGGTAAGGGACCGAAGGGGTAATTTCACTATTGAAGCGGTCCAGACTGGATACCACGTTTCCGTTAATCAGATCCACAAAATTATAGTAGGTAGACAAAATAGCCGGTGTATAACCGCTGGTACTGAAATATTTAAAGGTAAGGGGAGAGGCAAAACTTATTTCTCCGCGTACTGGCGAATTCAGGGTAAAATCAGGCAGGATTCTTACCAGTTCTTTCTTATTAACTATTTCATTTACTATCCTGTCATATTCGGGTAAAAGTTGTGGTTTTGGGGAAAGGTAGATAAATTTTTTACCGAAAGCAAATAATTCTGCCGTTATTGCTATAAAGAGAATAATTTTTACCGGTATTGATTTTAAACGCGTCAATATCAGGCTGGTCAGGAAAGAAAGTGCAAAGACAACCATAATTAGATGTCGGACAGGAAAGCGGGTAGTTTGATAGATATTCAAAAAAAACCACAGGATAAGGTGCAGGTTAAAAGGTGAGTTTGGTCCAAGACTGATAAGGATAGCCAGTGTTATGATGATAAGTAAAGCCAATATTTTTTTATCAAATGCTTTTTTATACAAATGATAAACTATTCCCAAAAAGATGATTATTAAAGGAGTAACGCCCGCAAAATATATATATTCATGATAATTTGGCGGCGGCCCGTGGAAAGGATTGGCAGGTGTAAAATCAGACCCTAAAAATTGAGGATTTAAAAAAAGTGCCAGAGTTTGGAAAGTAGCTGATCCCAAGCTGGTCAAACCATAATCAAGTCTGGTGCCTCTTATAGTTTGCGAAATAAATTGAAAGCTGGGTAATAGATAGATAGCTGATAAACCAAATCCGAAGAAAAAAAAGACAAATATTTTGGTAAGATTATTGACGAGATTCTTTCGTGCCGGTTTAGTTAAAAAAAGATTGAAAATAGAAATAATAAGAAAAGTATAAAAAACCATATTGATAAGACCGGTAAATATCTGAAAACACAAAACTATACTTCCCCAGAAAAGAGATCGCTTTCTATTTTCAAAAATATACTCGTAAGCGGCTAAAAAAATGAAGGGAATAAGTGCTGTTGAAGTGATATAATCTATGTGTCCGGCATAGATTCTGGCAGCAAAATAGCCGTTAAAGGCGAAAATGATTGCTCCGGTTAAAGCCGAATAACTATCTGTAAATTTTTTAAGCAGATAGTACATCGATACGCCGGCGATGAATAAATGAAGGGCTGAGACAATTGAGAAATAAATATTCGAAGGAAGAAATATTGAAGATAGGGTGGTGGGATACGCAAACGCCGTATAGGGATGGGCCAAAAATGGTAGTCCGGAGAAAACATAAGGATTCCAGAATGGTATTTGGCCGGAAAACAAAGCATTCCTTAAAAATTCCCGGTAAGGATAATGAATCTGTTTTATATCTCCACTTGATAAGATCTGATTATTTTTCGGAACTAACGTCTTACCGAAAAATAGACAGGTGAGGGTAAATATGATAATTATGGGAATATACTTCATGAAAGATTTCATACGTTAGTAATTATTATACTTGATAGTATATGCTGATGAAGCTTTCTAAGTTTCTCCTACTCCTGGCCATAGGCTTTTACCTCTTCCATTTTCTTTTTTTCTGGATTTTTGAGGGAACAGATTCCTATTTTTATTGGGCTTTTGCCAATTTTATCAGAACGGGAAAGTATTTTGCACCGGCCCCGTATTATTATACAGTGCCTTCCACCATGGAGCCGCCTCTTTATAGCGTCTTTTTATATCTGGCAGGTTTTATAAAGAGAGCTGACATTGTTGTTCATCTTACCCAAATAAGCTCCATTCTTTTGTCCGCTTTTTTCATTTTTAAAATAATGAAGTATTATGTTAAGGAAAAAGTCGCAATTTTCATCAGTTCGCTTTTCCTTCTTATACCGGCTCATTTTATTTATGTATCCCATATAGTAGCAGAAACCATTGCCATATTTTATTTATCCCTTTATCTTTTCCTTGCACATCTGATCATGAACAAAGAGAAGACTTATGTGATTAAATTATTACTGGTAGTTTCGGCAGTTATGACCCTACAGCGGTATAATTTCCTGCCCCTTTTTGTTTTTGCCCTTTTTATATTTCTTTTTACAAAATATAAGCGTAAGCTTACTGATTATTTATATTTATTTGCCAGTATAAGCATTCTGTTTACCTGGGTAGTAATAAATTATAGTTTAAACGGAGCATGGGGTTTATCAAATTCGGAAGGTAAGCATCTTTATAACCGAATTCTCCATTTTGACAGATTACAGCCTGATGCCGGTAACCCGGGCTTTATAAAGTTTAAAAAGATTGTGGGTGAAAATATCGACTATTTTAAACCGTGGTGGTTTTATGAACCGCAGTTAATGGCAAAATTGGGTAGTGAAACGAAAAGCAGTCAACTTATGCAGGAAGTGGCACTGTCCGCATTCAAACGGAATCCCTGGCAATATCTTATCAACATTCCCAGATTTTTTATTTTTGCGCATAATACAAATGATATGTTTCATAACAATTTATTCCTGGTCAAAGATGACATGCTTAAAGATTGCCGCACTCTTGGTAGTATAGAGTTCTGCAGACCAATTATTCAGACAAATTTTTCGAACAAAATCTGGGATAATCTAGTTGAATTAACAGATAATTACTACCTCTATCTTTGGCGTTATGTGAATTTTTTTCTCCTTTTCCCAAGCATTTTATTTGCCGCGTTACAAAAAAATACTTTTATCAAATTCTGCAGTTTTGCTTATCTAACCTGTGTACTATTATTCATCTCTGTCGAGGCGCCACTGCCGCGATACACATACATTTTTAAACCCTTAGGCGTCATTCTTATCTCTTTCATGATCTACAAGTTTATAAAGCGGTATATTTATGCGAAAAAAGATTAAAGTCATAGTTTTAAGTGACTGGTTTTATTATTGTGCGTTAACACTTATTACCATTCTTGTTGGACAAATTCCGGTTATTTTGCACATTTTCCATACTCCCAAAGGTTATTACTATCCCTATCTGGATACCGTCGCTGCAGTAGGGGATTATTATTATCATGCACTTATCCGTTTTGGCATGGGATCTGATTGGTTAGTGAAAATACCCTATGTGATTGCTGATCATCAAGCTTCTCTTATCCAGATAATATTTGTCTGGCTGGGAAAGTTTGCTTTAGTGATAAGAGCCGGACCAGCTGAAATATTCGCTATCTCCAGAGTGATTGGGGGGATGATATATGCAGTTTCAGTTATCCTGTTTATGAAACTGATACTGGAAAAGAAACAGGCAAGATTGGCTTTTCTGTTTTTTTTATTTGCACAACCTTTTTCTTTTACAAGTATAAATAAGTTATTCAATCAGGATTTCGGCAGATGGATCTGGTTTTTTGATGAGGCTGCAAGAAGGATAAGTATTATGCCTCCCCACTATACTATTGGACGGGGTTTGGCTATTTTTTCCATCTCTTTTTATATTATTTATCTGAATAATAAAAGGTTATTGTTTCTCACCTTGATGTTTGCGTCAGCGGTTTTAGGAGGAATAATCTATCCGCCGCCAGTATTTATACTTCTTCTTAGCGTTTCTCTCACAATGATTACTTATTTAATATCTATAAGGATATCCAATTGGAAAAATCTTGCAACAAAATCAGTTATAGGATTTATATTATTTATTCTCGGTTGCCTTTTACCCCTGATAATTCTAAAAATGGAATTAGCCAAAGGGTATCCTTGGAATATGTGGAATAAAGTTGAGTTAGGATGGAATGCTTCCACTATGCATTTTGAAAGAGATTATCTTGAAATGCTCGGATTGCTGATATTATTAGTTCCTTTTTCCATTATAAAATTATTTGACAGGAAAATTCGTGATTGGAAGATTTACTTCTTATTTTATTGGGCAATTTCGGCATTTTTACTGTTTCCTTTTGCAAATCTGTTACAAGTTGGCAAGTTTCGTTTCAGTGAAGGAGCCCAAATAGTACCTATTTCCATTTTAGCTTCCTGGGGTTTCCTAACAATATCAAAGTATTCAGTTAAGTATTTTAATTCTAAAGTTACTTGTATATTACAAGTAATGATTATTTCTTTGGTTGTGATTAATTTTATTATTTTTACTATTCTCACAGTCAGAAATTATACTTTATCCTTATGGGGTTATTGGACCAATGTCTATTTCCGTCCGGTGGAGCTTTCTGCTCTTAAATATTTGCGTGAGAATACAGGTTCTGGTGCTGTTGTTCTTGCAAGTGGTAATGTTTCCAGCTATTTGCCCTCTTTTGCCAGCATTAATACAATTATTGGTCTTTCCGATTCTTACGAAAAATTTACTGATTTTGAATATGAAAAACAGAGGATCGACAGTATTTTAGCGGGTACGGCTTCAGAAAATGAAGTAAAAGAGTATGTGCAAACTAGAAAAGTTAACTATATCTATTTTGAAAAATATACTTTCGGTAAGAAAATATTGTATCCGCAATTGCTTGTTCCCTTATATGAAAATGACGGGTTTACTATCTTTCAGGTACGGAAAGATGTCTAGTATTATGGACAATAAAATGAAAAATAATATCTTACCGGTATTCTTTATCGGTATCGTTATCATGCTATTATTTGGCAATACCCTTCTTCCCAAAGCAAATACTATTATCTACGGTAGCGATTTAAGCGACCAATTCTATTTCTGGAAATCTTATTTTATCGGAAGTTTAAAAAACGGCATTGTCCCTTTTTGGAATCCATACAGTTTTTCCGGGACGCCTTTTTTGGCACATCCTTCAACGGCTGCCTTTTATCCATTCAATCTTGTATTTTTACTGTTACCTTTATCTTTTGCGTTTTCCGTCTTTCTTTACTCCCATCTGGTTTTAGCAGGTGTTGGTATGTATTGGTATATGAGGAAGAAGTCGGATGAACTATCTTCGTTAATAGCTTCCTTGGTGTTTTCTTTGTCTGGATTCTTTGCGGTGAGAATTTATGCCGGACATATTGACATTATTTCAACAGCAGTTTGGATACCGTGGGTTTTCGGTTCTGTAACTCATACAATCGAAAATTTTAATAAACAGAGATTTCTAATAGCCGTTTTTTTTACCGCTTTACAGATATTAGCCGGTTATCAAGCTATCGTAATTTTTACCTGGGAACTAACCGGTCTTTTTCTTATCTTGCATATTTTTTTTCAGTATAAAAAAGAGCAGAAAATTATTTATTCCATGAAAAAGGCCGCTATATATATCGCCATAATAATTACCTCTTATTGTTTATCTGCCATCCAAATTTTACCTACTATGGAATTTGTCGGAAGATCGATCCGTTTCCAGGGATTGCCGTACGATGCAGCTTCATGGGGATCTTATAATTTAGATACATTTAAATTATTTTTCTTCCCTTTTGCTTACGGATCTCCTTTTTGGGATAATTATTCCTATAAAGGTCCTGGACCAAATTATCTAGAATTGGCTTATTTTACCGGCCGGGTACCGATATTATTATTTGGCTTTTACTTAATAAGCCAATTGACGTATTTGTTCCGCAGAAAAAAAATCGAAAAAACGTATTTTTTTTCCCTTGCAGCTTTACTTTTTTTTGCCTTTATGGCATCGGGTAATAATTTCCCCTTGCATAAAATATTATTCGATTTGATACCTGCCTATCGGTTATTTCGTTTTCCTTCCCAACACTTAATAATAGAAGTTTTCCTTTTGGCTCTGGTTTCCGGGATTATTGCTTCCAAGATAAAGCTAATTCTTGTGAAAGTGATGATACTAATCTTGATTATTGTTGAATTATTTGGTTATGATAAAAAATTTATTAAGCTGGCTAATCTACCGATAGCAAGTACTGACAAAACATTAACTGATTTTTTAAAGACAACAGATAAAAATGTGAGAGTCTTACCGCATTTTAATGTAACTGCAGCTCTTCGGTCTGCGTTTGATTTTGAGTCAGCTTCATATTACCGGATACCAACGACCAGCGGTTATAATCCACTTATTCTCTATAACTACTATCACTTCATTGATCTGGTAAATAAATCTTCTATTTCCTCGATACCTTTCCTGAATGTAGAAATTCCGCTTATTAATCCCATGTCACCACTTCTGGATTTTTTAAACATAAGATATGTGCTTACCGATAATCGTGGTAATTTAGAGGAATATCCATCCGGTAAATATAAGATAGTAACCGCAAGAGAGAAATATAAGTTATATGAGAATATGCAGGTAACCAGCAGGTTTTTTCTGGTGAACGATGTTCAAGTATATAAATCAGCTAAAGAAGTGGAGGACCAGATTTTATTTCAGAATGCAGACCCTTCCAAGGTTATTCTATTCAATGAAAATGATTTGAATAACTTTTCACCGCCCGATTCTGCCTGTCCTCAAAACGATTTAGGTCAAGTGAAAATAGTTGACTACGCAGCCAATAAAATTGATTTGGAAGTAAATACTACATGTAACAGCTTCTTGTCTTCAAGTGAAGTTTTTTATCCGGGTTGGAAGGTTAGATTGGACGGGCAAGCTTCAGATATATATTTGAGTAATACTGCTTTTCGTTCAATTTATGTACCCAAGGGAAAGCATAAAGTAGAATTTTATTATTTCCCCTTAATTTATTATCTTGGAGGTGGTATTACTCTTATTACCTCTCTAATACTTGGAATATATTTCCGAAAAAATGAAGAATAAATTAGTGATCATTATTGGTATTTTGATTACTTTTGCCTATTTAGTCATAAATTTATTGATCATCAACGATTTCGGACTAACGTGGGATTTCCATTATCACCACTATGCCGGCTTGTATCATCTAGGACTACCGGTTCCGAAAATTTTTGATAAAGCTCCGGTGCCCTTTACGCCCCCTGATCCCAGACTTACAACAGAGGACCCCTTTGGCCCATTTACCCAAATTATCCCCACCCTTTCACATGTTTTCTTATATCAAAAATGGCACTTACTTCCGCAAGACACCGCCTATAACCTGCCGATGGTTTTTTTTGGCTCATTGGGTGTCGGAGTTATATATTTCTTTCTTTTCCAAATGTTCGGCCTTTATGAGGCAATGATTGGATCGTTATTTTTAGCATTGCTTCCGAATTATATTGGCTACCTTCACAATGACATGAAAGATATTGCCAACGCTTTTGCCTTTACTCTAGCGATATATTTATTTTGGAGATTGGTTAAAAGCAAAAAATTAACCGATCTTTTTTTGGCGGTGTCTGCATTTGCTTTTGCCTTTAATGTCAAGATTAATTCGGTCATGATTCCGGTAGTTTGTTTAATTTGGATTATTCTAATATATCTCAAGAGATTTATTGTTAAGAGGTTTAGTCTCTCATATATTATTTTATATTTTATTTTGAGTCCTCTTGCCGCCATTCTTTTATGGTGGCCGTTTTGGCGGAATCCTCTGGCAAAACTTTTAGAACTGCCTTATTTTTATTCGCATAACACCCTTAATATGCCAGTTCTTTTTATGGGGAGAATCTTTCATTCAGGAGTCAATACTCCGTGGTTTTATCCGATTGTGTATTTAGCTATAACTACACCACCGATAATCTTTTTGTCATTTTTAGTTGGCTTGATGATCAGTGTTTTTTACGTAATTAATTTCTATCATAAAAGTAACGAAATGAATAAGACAAATTATTATCTTCTTTTATTGATCTGGTTTTTTGTCCCATTATTCAGGTATTTAAGCCCCAAAGCAGGAGCGATTGACGGCGTGCGGCATTTTATGGAAGCAGTCTATCCAATGTCAGCCATCGGAGCAATCGGGTGGGTGGCAATGATTAGATGGTTGCGTAACAGACTGGCAAAAACAGCGATCGTAATTTTACATGTCATTGTGATAATAGGTTTAATAAAAAATATCGTAATTTTTCACCCCTATCAGACCAGCTATTTTAGTCCGTTAATCGGAGGAATTTCTGGAGCACAGGGTAAATTTGATATTGATTTCTGGGGCACACCGCAAAAAGAAGCCATGATTTGGTTAAATAAAAATGCGCCGCAAAATTCGTTTGTAAATGTAGTCATGGCTCAGAGTTCAGCGGCCGTATATGCAAGGAGCGATCTTCTTAATAACCTCAACACAAAAGATATCTGGACTAGTGATTATGTGGTACTTTTGAATAAGCAATCCTTTTTTAATCTTTATCCCGTCAGTGAATATCTCAACTTGAGAATTAAAGAAAAAAAGAATGTATATACCAAAAAAATTGATAGTGTTCCGCTAGTATGGGTTTTCAAGAATTAATCAATAACTTACAAAAAAACGCAAGGTAATCAATTAAAGTTTTTATTTTCCCCATCTTGCTTTTACCCCATTTTCTGGGGACATAATTGATAGGAACTTCAACAATTGAATAGCGAGATTTTTGAGCCAGAAGAATAAATTCCATATAAAACGGATAACCTTTCTCTTTCACTTTTAGTCCAATATTAGCTATTACTTCTTTTTTAATTAACCTGTATCCAGACGTTTTATCTTTAATTGTTATGCCTAATAATATATTGATAACTTGGTTTACGAATTGACTTCCTATTCTTTTCCACCATCTTTTATCATAGAAATTACCTCCCTTGATAAATCGGGACCCTATGACGATATCGGCATTGGTTTTTTGAAGCGCATGGAAAAATTTCTCCAATTCCTCCGGCTGATGATTGAGGTCGGCGTCGAGAGTTAAGACATGTGTCCATTTTTTTGGAACCTTTAAGAACCCGGTTCTATAAGCTTTTCCTATTCCCAGAGCATTAGGGAAATATTGGAAACCTATTTGCGGATAACTTTTTTGAATTATTTTAAGTATTTCAATACTCTTAACATCTCCCTGAAGAATAAAAAGAATTTTGTAATCAATTTTTTTCCTTTTCAAAACCGAGTTCAACCGCAGGCATAATTCCTTGAGATTCCCGCTCTCGTTATATGAGGGAATCAGACAGAATAATTTCATAAAAATTTTATATCATAATTTACACTATTATGCTAATATATTGCTCATAAATGAATATAGCCTTTATATCTTATTGGTCCTGTCCGTTGACGCCTTTAGGAGTACTAACCGCGGGAGGAATGAATGTTTATGAGTTAAATTTGGCTAACAGTCTGGATAAGTCAGGGCATAAAGTTGATATTTTCACCCGCACTCATAAGCAAAAAGACGAAATAAGCATTTCCGTACATAAAGATGTCAGAGTAATTCATTTACCATCTTTAAATAATGATGATCATTATTTGGCTGCCCAATCTTTCTTTAATCGAATGCTGGAGTTTATAGAGAAGAATTCTCTATCTTACCAGGTAATTCATGCCCATTATTTTTTTTCAGGGTTAGTCGGGATAAAACTAAAGAAAAGTTTACGTATCCCTATGGTACAAACTTTTCATACGCTGGGAATTATGAAGAAACTATATGGAAAGGTAATCGATGAAAAACGGATAAAGGCAGAGAAAGAGATTATCAAAAAAGCAGATGGAATAATTGCTGCAACTGCTCTGGAGGTAAAGGATCTGCTAAAACATTACAGTGCCAAAAAAGATAAAATCTTTGAAATAAGCCCAGGCGTAGATCATCGTGTTTTTAAAAAACTTAACATAAAGACATCCCGCACTAAGCTCCATTTACCGTTAAATAAAAAAATCATACTTTTTGTCGGAAGGATAGATCCGATAAAAGGGATAAATTTGTTGATAGAAGCTGTTTCCATACTTTCAAAAAAATACCCTTCTTTTGAGAATAATTTTTATGTCTTGCTGATCGGTGGAGATATTAACAGCCGTAAATTTTGGCTTGATAGGGAAGTAAGAAAAATCTCACAACTTATTTTAGACAAAAAATTAGAGTGTTGTGTGAAGTTTATCGGTAGCCGGCCTCATTATCTGCTTCCCTATTATTATTCGGCCGCTAACGTAATGGTTATGCCTTCGGTTTATGAATCATTCGGTTTGGTGGTGCTGGAATCCATGGCTTGCGGCAGTGCGATTGTGGCTTCAAAGGTAGGAGGATTGGCATATTTGGTTAAAGATAACTTTAACGGAAGATTATTTAAAAGCAATAATGTCATGAGTTTGAGTACGATTTTATGGGAACTGTTGAATGACAAGAAACAAAGAGAGAGTCTGGGAAGGATGGCTGAAAAATCGAGTCAAAAATTTTGCTGGGCTAAACAAGCGTTAAAGATCGTTAAAGTTTATAATAAACTTATATGAAGCCCACGAGTATATATTTTATCCGGCACGGAGAGGTTCATAATCCAAAGGCAATACTTTATGGAAGGTTACCTAACTTTCCTTTATCCACTAAGGGTAGAGAAAGGATAAATGAAGTCGCTGATTATTTTATTAATAAGGGAGTAAATCAGATCTATACAAGTCCGATGCTTAGAGCACGCCAGACGGCTCAAATAATCGGAAGTAAACTCAAGTTGCGACCTAAAGTAAATCATCTTTTAAACGAAGTAAAGTTGATTTTTGGCGGGATTCCAATATCAGAATATCACTCCAAAATACAGTCAAAACTGTATGATGAGGAGTATCTGAAAAAAGGACAGGAAAGTGTAGAACGCATCGCAGACCGTATGATGAGGTTTTGTAAAATGATAAAAAAGAAATATACGGGCGAAACATTAATAGTAGTTTCCCATGGTGATCCGATTTTGATTCTTCAGTCCGCAATCCTGAAGAGAAAATTCACCTGGGAATACAAAAGAGACAACTATTTGAAAACCGGATACTGGATAAAGGTTCTATTCGAAGAAGATAAATGGAAAATAATATAGAAGATATGGGACAGAAAAATCGATTCAAGTATATATTCATCAGTTTAGTCTGTGGTTTGCTTTTTCTTATACTAGGCATCGTGGTTAAACAAAATTATATTCGAGGTTTTGACTTATCCAGTATGGTAAGTCTACAAAGTCTTATAAGTCGTAAACTTGACTTGCCGTTTTCATATTTGACGCTGTTAGGTTCCACAGAGGTCACAATTTTAATATTAGCCATCTTATTTTGTTGGCAGTTATTTAAGCGTCGCCGGGTATTTTGGGGATTATTTCTCTTTATATATATCTATATATTTGAAATAGCCGGAAAACTCTATATCTATCAACCTTCGCCCCCAAATTATTTTCATCGTTATAATCTAGGGTTTCATTTTCCAAGCAGTTTTTTCGTTCATACAGATTATTCGTACCCTTCCGGTCACATGGCCAGAACTACTTTTTTAATTGTCTTGCTTGTATTTTTTATCTGGAAGAATAAAAACGAAAACAAAAAACCTTTTTTTCTAATTCTGTTATTTTTATATTTTATTATGACTTTCATAAGCAGAATTTATTTAGGTGAGCATTGGATGTCTGACGTAATAGGCGGATCAATTTTAGGAATAAGTATTGCCAGTTTATCCATTGGATTATTATGAAAAAAGATTTAAAGACTATTTTAATCACTAAGCAGATTTATGCTTTTGTAAAACAATATACTCAAATGGAGATTAATGGTAAAAAAGTGCATTGTCCTTATTGGATGAATAAGATTACGGCGGAGAGAAAAATCATAAGAGGTTTTCAAGATGGTAAAGGGAAGGCCGAGGATATTAAAAACGAGATTGCCAAACTGCTAGTACAGACTAATAAAGTTACCCCCCCCCAATTATTAATAAGGAAATTATCTAAAAGTAAACGGATTGGTATTGACTGTTCCGGCTTTGTGTATCGGGTCTTAGAGGAATTAGTCAGATTAAAATATCAGGGGACTAATCTCAACAGTCTTGAGGATTTATTTACAGGCGGAGTTACCAGAACAAATGCTGACAGACTGACGAGTTACGAATTTAGCGTTCCCATCAAGAAGGTTGCGCAGATACGATTAGGAGATATGATACGACTGCAAAAAGGAAGACATATTGCTCTAATTCTAGAGGTTAAAAAAAAGGAAATAATTTATTGTCACGCTTCGCAACAATCAACAAAAATAAAAGGAGCCCATTTAAGCAAGATCATAATTAAAAACGTCAATGATTCAATTGATAAACAAGTTTGGCCAGAGAAAGCAAGCAGTGGAGATAATTACGGCCAAAAATATTTAAATACTAAAGAAGGAGATGGTATTTTTAGACTCAAAATATTTACTTAATATGAATAAATTATTAAAGCAACTGAAGGGTAAAAAGATACATATCGTAGGTGTAACCGGGGCAGAGGGAAGTAATATTTTGCGTTTTTTGATCAAGAATAATATTACAGGAATTATTACCCATGATTTTGTAAACAAGAATTCGATAGAAAAAAGTTTTAAATTATGGCATAAAGGGAAGAAAACCCAAGAGAGAAAACAGATGTTTAAGATATTTTCTTTAGATTTAGCAAAGACCGATCGTCGTTTGGGTAGTGATTACTTAAAAGACATACACTCTGCCGAAATAATTTTTGTTCCTCAATCCTGGCGGCTTTATAAGAAACAAAATCAGTCTTTATGGAAGGCAAAAGAAAAAGGAATACCTTTTTATTCTTTAACCAGAATTTATTTAGACTACGCTGATGCTCAAATTATAGGAGTAACGGGAACCGTAGGAAAGGGGAGTGTCGCTAATTTACTCGTACAGTTACTAAAACACGCCTCAAGACGCGTTTATTTTGCCGGAAATGAAACCTGGATGGAGCAGAGTGCAGATAAACTTGACCAGATGAATAAAAAAGATGTTCTGGTTTTGGAAATATCTCATCGACAACTCCAGGACGGTTATAGCCGGGCTCCTGGCATAGTTGTCGTAACCAATATTTACCCAAATCATCTTGATGAAGTGAGTTGGGAGGAATATCAAAGATTAAAACTTGATTTACTTAAAGCCCAAAATAAGTCTGATTATTGTGTATTGAACTATGATATACCTCAGTTAAGAAATATAGCCTCATCTTTAAAACAAAATGTGACCTTTTTTAGCAAAAAAGATATCTCTATGAATACAAAAAGTGTACAAAAAATATTTAATTTCGTTATGAACACTAAAAGTTATCATTATCAAGAAAATTTATTGGCGGCATGTTCTACTGCTTTTATTTTTGGATTAAATACAGAGATTATAAAAAATCTAATTCCAACTCTTGTTCCTTTAGGGGCCCGCTTGGAATTTGTCAGTAAAATTTCTGGAATTTCTTTTTATAATGATATAAAAAGTACTACACCTTGGTCAACAATAGCCGCTTTAAATAAGTTTTCAAATAAATCTGTAATATTAATATGCGGAGGGAAAAATAAAAATATCGCTTATAATGAATTAGCTAAGTATGTAAATACAATTGTAAAGAAAGCTATATTCTTAAAAAGTCAGTTAAGTACAATCCTAAAAAACTTATTACCTCAAGATAAATGGTTTGAAGCTGTTAATTTAGAACAAGCAATAAAATATGCTTACGATATCGCAAAACAAGGTGATAATGTAATAGTTTCTCCGGCGGCTGGGTTTTTTTACACAGACTTTATCAAAGGAAAAAGATCGATAAAAAAAATACTTACTTCTCTTCCTCTAAAGAAGCAAGTTTGAGAGGATTAAGGGATATAATTTCAAATTCTGTAGCACAGGCTTTACACTCAATTATTTTTCCTTCAAAAGCAGGATTTGTAACAGGCTGTGCCGTATCACATTCTGGACAGATTACAGTGAATTCTGAAACATCATGTTCTTCTCCATTTTTTTGCATCGTGTCCATATCAGGAATATAATTAAACCATATTTTTTATGATAAGACAACAATTTTACACGTATGGAGTAGGTAATACCAGACTGGTAGAACATAAAGGTATCTATTTCAAGTGCGAATTTGAGAATCCGACCGGATCAGTGAAAGACAGGGGTATTTCGGTTCAGATATCAAAATTATTAGAGATGGGAGTAAGAAGCGCGGTTATTTCTTCTTCAGGTAATGCGGCCATATCAGCGGCAAAATATTGTAGGGAAGCCAATATCAAACTGACTGTTTTTATATCGCCAAAACTCAAAGCATCTAAAAAATCAGTGTTGGAGAAATTAGATTGTACTCTTATCGTTAGCCCAAAACCAATCAGTAGCGCATTCCGCTGCGCTCAAAAAACCGGAGCGTATAACTTACGTCAATCAAAAGATGAGAATGCGGTGGCAGGTTATGAAGCTTTAGGGTTAGAGCTTATCAGGCAGAATCAGGAAATAGACGCGGTTTTTATTCCTGCCAGTAGCTGCACTACTTTTGTAGGAGTGTATAGAGGATTTCAAAAGGGTAAAAAAAAACCTGCTTTTCATGCAGTTCAGACGGAAGCAATTCATCCTGTTGCCTCACAGTTTGATAAAAGTTTTACTTCAAGAAAAGAAAGTATTGCCGATGCTATCGTAGCTAGAATAACTTCAAGAGCAGATGAAGCCGTAAAAATAATAAAACAATCAGGAGGATACGGTTGGGTAGTAAGTGATAAAGAAATCAGTGGAGCTTGGGAAGAATTAGCGAAATTTAAATTGACCTGTTCTTACGAAGGAGCAATGAGTCTATCTGCATATCAAAAAGCGATTAAAAATGGATACCGATACAAAACACCAGTTTGTATTTTGACAGGAAAATATTATGAATGAAAATTGGTGGAATAAGTTCTCTAAAGACGAGATTTTTTTCGTATCTCCAGATGTAAAAAGGGGTATCGGTCTTGTTGAGGTGTTACCCAACTACCATTTGATATGTACTTATGATGATCCTGTAATTGCGATATTACGTAAAAATGGAGCAAAGATCTTTTGCCTCGAAGAAAAAATTTATGACGAGGCTTATCGGTTCAATAACTCCGGGAAACTTTTAGAACATCCACAGGTCGTTTCGTATATAAGATCCCAAGCTAAGAGTAGGCCCCAAATAATGTTTTTCAAGCCATCTCTCAAATTAGAGACGGTGATCAGAGATCTTGGTTTCGGCAGAATTGGGAATAGTTATAGCTTAAATGAGGAGTTTGAAAATAAATTTAAATTTTTCGAATTGGTCAAACAAAATTTCCCCGCCTACTCTATTCCAGGTGAAATCGGAGGAATAGACAAATTAACATTTAGTGGTCTGGTAAAAAAATACTCGGTTCCATTTATTATACAGTTTGCCAGGGGCTGGGCAGGAAAAACTACTTATCTTATTAAAGAAGAAAAGGATTTTAATCGTCTTAAAGAGCAATATACTCATATGGTGGTTAAGGTGAATAAATTTATAAGAGGCTATACGGTCTTAAACAATGCTTGTATTTATGAAGATAAAGTTTTAATAAGTTCCGAAGCTTACCAAATCAGCGGAGTAGAAAAATTATGTAAAAAAGAAACAGTTACCTGTGGGAGACAATGGCCGGCAAAAAAATTAAGTAAAAATCAAAAGAATAAAATCCATGAGATAACAAGGAGAGTAGGAGAATTGATGAAAAATTGCGGGTACAGGGGCTATTTTGGACTGGATTTTCAGATTAATGAAGCCACTGAAAAGGTATACTTATCGGAAAATAATGCCCGGCTTACCGCCTCAACTCAATTTTGGACAAGACTTGAGATAGATCAGTCAGTAGTCCCGTTACTTGGATATCATCTGGCAACTTTTTTAGGCAGAAGAATTTCCCCAAATTATATCACCGATATTAGTATTTGCGGATCACAGCTGATTTTGCGGAATCGGTTCAGATTGCCGGATATACTGCAAAAAAACGATTTTGGAGTATTTGGAATAACAAAGGATCAGAAACCCGTTCTTCATAACAAGAAGTATTATCCTGAAAAATTACATCGCGATGAGTTTATCTATATGAAAAAGTTTCACGAGGAAGGTCAAATCTACGATTCTGAATTTGGAAGAATTGAAAGTAAAATGGAAGTTTTGGAAAGACCGGCAGTTTTAAAGCAATGGGTTAAAGATTTGCTTTTATAGACCTCTTAATATCGCAAAAATCATAAAAAGCGCTGAGATACCCATAAAAAAGAAAGTTACCCAGGCAATTTTTTTATAGAGAGGTTTTGTTTTAAAATGACCAACTATTCTTTCATCATCTGCCAGTTTTATAATGACGGCAATTAAAGGTACCGCAACAATTCCATTGATAATAGCCGTATAAAACAAGGCTTTTATAGGATTGATACCGACTAAATTCATCAGGGCGCCTACTAAAGTAGATAGTCCTATGATTGCATAAAAAGCTTTAGCCTCGGTCAATTTTTTGGCTAAACCTTCTTTAAAACCAAAACTCTCTGCAATTGCATAAGCGACCGATCCTGCCAGTATCGGAACCGATTGGAGCCCGATACCAATGATGCCGAACATAAAAAGCAGGTAAGCAAAATCACCAGCTAAAGGCTGAAGGGCAAGAGCTACCTGTTGAGGAGTTTCGATATCAGTAATACCGTTTTGATGAAGAGTAGCCGTAGTAGTCAGGATAATAAAAAAAGCGATAAGTTGAGAGAAAAACATGCCTGCGAAAGTATCTTTTTGCATGTGGTGAATTTCCGCCTCAATTACTTTGGGAGATTCGTCAAACTCAGCTATTTTACCGTCCTTTATTGCTTCTTCAACCTCTTCGGAAGTTTGCCAGAAAAAAAGATAAGGGGAAATAGTAGTACCCATAAACCCGACCAGAGTCATAAGATATGTTAAATCAAAATGGATATGGGGGATCAGGGTATATATGCCTACTTCCAGCCAGTTCTGTTTAGTTAAAAAGGCGGTCAGTCCGTAGACCAAAAGTGATAAGCCCATCCATTTGAGATAACGCGAATACTTATCGTAGGGAACAAATATTTCCATGCCTACGGTAAAAATTGTTACAAAAAAAAGCCAAAACAGGAAAGGTAAACCCAGAATCATTTGAATAGAGGCTGCCATAATACCCAAATCCGCACCGATATTTATGGTATTGGCTATTAACAGAAGAAGGGTGGCGGAAATTAGAAGTTTTTTGGAATAATATTTTTTAATTACTCCGGAAAGACCCATTCCCGATACCATTCCGATACGGCCGCACATTTCTTGAATAGCCGTCATCATCGGTATCGTAAATAATGATAAAAAGTTTAGCTGATAGCCAAAACGTGCGCCGACTATGGAATAAGTAGCAATACCGGAAGGATCATCATCGGCTGCTCCGGTGATAAATCCCGGACCCAGACGGCTAAATTTATATCTAAGTAAGCGGATAAATTTAAACATTATTTGATACTATCAGTCTACTCCCGTATTTCCCAGAATTTCAAGTGCGAAAAAATATTTTACAAAATTGACTCAAATATGAGAAAATAGTTGCCTATGGATCTATTACAGCAAAGATTTGATGATTTAACCCGGAAACTTAGAATTGAGGAAAAAAAGCAGAAAATCAGACAAATTGAAGAAGAATCAGGTAATCCCGGATTCTGGCAGGATAGGGAAAATTCGGCTCTGAAAATGAAGGAGTTAAGTTTTTTATCCAAACAGATCAAAATATTT
>MFJR01000009.1:0-17355 GCA_001780955.1 Candidatus Gottesmanbacteria bacterium RIFCSPLOWO2_01_FULL_39_12b
TATCAACACATTTCTTCAATTAAACCAATACTTTAATCCTGTTAGGAACTTTTGAAAAGACTAAATGCCAAATAAACAAAATAAACCTCTTTACACCAGCCTATAATTTATACCCCTAGTGCTAAATACTTATATCAATGATACATAAAGTTTGACAAATTTATGTATAGGTAGTATCATAAATTTATGATTTACCCGCGTTTCTACGCTGATCTTGAGAAATATATTCAACCGGGAAAGGTTTTACTTATTTATGGTCCTCGAAGAACCGGAAAAACGACTCTGGTTACGGAGTACCTTAAAACAACTAAATGGCGATATAAACTTGATTCTGGAGATAATATTCGCACGCAACATACTCTCAGTTCTCAAGATTTTTCTCAAATTCTCCCTTACGCTCTAGACTACGATCTGATTGTGATTGACGAAGCACAAAATATCCCCAATATCGGAATGGCCCTCAAAATATTGGTCGACCAGAAACCGCACCTTCGAATAATCGCAACAGGTTCCTCCTCTTTTGAACTGGCCGGTCAGGTCGGAGAACCACTTACGGGTAGAAAGCGCACCATTACTCTTTACCCCATCGCACAGCAGGAGTTACTCTTGGGAATACATAATCGCTTTGAGTTAAAACAGCATCTCTCCGACTATCTTATATTTGGTTCCTATCCGGAGACGCTTACAACAGATTCTCACAGGAAAAAGATGGAAATTCTTGAAGATATTGTCAATTCTTATTTACTAAAAGATATCTTTACACTTGAAACAGTAAAAGCCTCAAAAACTCTTTTGTCGATATTAAAGCTTCTTGCATTTCAGGTGGGGCAACAAGTATCGTTTAACGAACTCTCCAGTACCCTTGGGGTTAACATAAGAACGGTGAAGAGATACCTTGACCTGTTGGAAAAAGCTTTCGTTATTATTAGTGTAACCGGATATAGTCGAAATCTCAGAAGTGAAGTCACAAGCAAGGCAAAGTATTATTTTCTGGATACCGGTATCCGCAATGGAATCATCCAACAGTATCAAGATCTTGACTCAAGGAATGATATAGGAAACTTATGGGAGAATTTCATATTTATTGAACGTCTCAAACACAGACAGTTTTCATCTCTTTATGCCAATACTTACTTTTGGCGCACGTATAGCCAACAGGAAATTGATATTGTAGAAGAACACGGGGGGAAGCTGTTTGGTTATGAATGTAAGTGGTCTGAAAAACGAAAAAATATTGCCCCCAAAGAGTGGAAAATAACATATCCAGAAGCATCGTTTTTGGTAGTCACTCCTAAAAATTACTTGGATTATATTTCTTGATAAACGCAAAAAACATAAAAAGACCTCTTTACACCAGCCTATAATTTATGATATAGTTCCTGACCATGAAGGGGAAACACAACCTCAAAAAACAAAATAAATTTTCCACCCGATTACTGATACCTTTTCTTATCACCCCAATAATAATACTGAAAAAAATCGGCGATCTGGTTTTATTTTTCGGCAAAACTACATTAGATCTGGAACTTGTAACCTATAGGCAAATTATTTCCACCTTTAAACTGCTACTCGCCTTTCCCAAAAAACAAAAAGTAAAAGTGAGTAAGAAGAGCCAGGTAATTTTCCGAAGGGGAAATAGAATATCCGAGTGGATAAAAAAACAAAAATCTAAAATTAAATCTCTGGTCCCTAAAAAAATAAAACTGCCTTACACAATCCGAATCTTACTCATTAAAATAAAATTCTTTTTATTGGGAGTCGTAGTCATAAGTTTGCTGGTATTAATTTACCAGATCCATAATTTCGTCATTTCGCTCCCCAACCCCTTAATTTTAAATTCCCGGGAAATAGCCACCACGACCAAAATCTATGATCGAAACGGGAAGTTGCTTTATGAAATTTATGCCGACAAAAACAGGACTCCCATCAGTCTGTCTTCAACACCAGAGATTGTTAAACAGGCCACTATCGCCATCGAAGATAAAGAGTTCTATAACCATCAGGGTTATTCTTTACGAGGCATTATAAGAGCGGTTTATCATAACCTGACCTCTGATTCGATCGAAGGCGGCTCAACCATCACCCAGCAATTGGTAAGAAGTGCCTTTCTAAGTCCTGAGAAAACTTTTGCCAGGAAACTGAAAGAAATTTTTTTGTCCATTTGGGCCGAGCAGGTCTTTACCAAAGACCAGATACTGGAAATGTACCTCAATCAAGTTCCTTACGGAGGAACAGCCTGGGGAATTGAAGCGGCGGCTCAAACCTATTTTGGAAAAAACGCTACCAGTCTGACCCTGAGCGAATCCGCCCTTCTGGCCGGGCTGCCGGCCGCTCCCTCACGCTTTTCCCCGTTTGGAGCCCATCCGGATCTGGCAAAAGCACGTCAAGCGGAGGTTCTAAAACGGATGACTGAACAGGGTTTTGTCACCAATCAAGATGCGGATTTTGCCAGATCAAGACCGCTAAATTTTAAGAATCCAACCACCGCCATTTTTGCCCCCCACTTTGTCATGTACGTTAAAGAACTGTTGGAAACTGAATATGGCCCTGGCTTAGTCGAACACGGAGGGCTAAGAGTGACCACCACTCTGGATCTTAGCCTGCAGGAAATGGCCCAAAAAGTAGTCAGAAATCAAATCTCTGGTTTAAAAGCGCTAAACGTGGGTAATGGGTCTGCCCTAATTACTAATCCCCAAAATGGGCAAATTCTGGCCATGGTTGGTTCAAAAGACTATTTTGATCAGGAAAACGATGGGAATGTAAATATCACCACTTCCCTGCAACAACCGGGTTCGTCAATCAAAGTCGTCAACTATGCGGCCGCATTGGAAAAAGGATTTACGGCTGCCAGTATTTTGGATGATTCACCGATTGTCTATAAAGTTGCCGGCCTCCCCTCTTACGCGCCCGTCAACTATGACGGACGTTTCCATGGCAGGGTTACCCTAAGAACGGCCCTGGCTTCATCTTATAATGTACCCGCCGTGAAGGTTTTGGCTAGCATAGGGGTAAACCAGATGATAGAAAAGGGTAGGCTCATGGGTATTACTACCTGGAATGATACCAACCGATTTGGTCTTTCTCTAACACTTGGAGGAGGAGAAGTAACCATGCTTGATATGTCTAAAGTCTATGGCGTAATAGCCGCAGGTGGTATAAAACGCGAACTGAACCCATTTCTAAAAATTACGGATTATAAAGGGGACACTTTACCCCTCCCTGACAATAAAAACCCAGTTCAAGCCGTCTCTTCTGGAGTCTCTTTTATTCTCTCAAGCATTTTATCTGATAATCCTGCCCGTACTCCGGCCTTTGGGAGTAATTCCTCATTAGTCATCCCGGGTAAAACAGTGGCCGTTAAAACAGGAACCAGTGATAACAAAAGAGACAATTGGACGATCGGCTACACACCTCAATTTGTGGTCACGGTTTGGGTTGGCAATAACGACAATTCTCCTATGAATCCCCAACTTACTTCAGGAATAACCGGGGCGGCTCCAATCTGGCATGAAGTCATGACAAATCTCTTGCAAAATAAACCAGACCAGCCTTTTCTTCAAACCGAAGACGTCAACAGTATACCTTGCTACGGTAAAAGGGAATACTTTATTAAAGGCAGCGAGCCCAAAGGCGGCTGCCCTACTTTAATCCCTCTTTCCCCTACTCCTACGCCATAATATTATTTTGGTTACTCTACAACTACAGACCCAAAATCACTGGGACTTACGTGGTTATGGTATTTCCAGTTGCCAATTTTGTCAAAAGTATAGGAATATTCACTATCGTTGCCAACGCTTTCCAGCTGGTCAAATCCCGGCAATTCTCGGTGCGTCGGATGTATTGCTGAAGCGACCCACATCGGTTTTTGGGATTTATTTATCCAGGTTACCGAGGTTCCCTTTTTCACGGTGATACTCTCGGGTGTAAAACCGGTGTCATTATATTCAACCTTTTCTTCTGTTGGATTAGAAACGACAGGTGTATTTTCAACTGTCGTGGGAACTGGGACGGAATTTGTCGGTGATAAATTTCCTTTAAACGTAACGTAGCCTAGTATCAAGGCTATAATTACCCCACCGATAATCAGATATGTTTTTGAACCCATCTTTTTCTCACCTCCCTCCACTAATTTGAAATTTTTAGGTATGTCTGTCAGCCACATTGGAGGCGGCATAAGCCTCCGGTTTGGTTTTGACCAGGAAACCAGAACCTCTGATCATGCCCACTACCTCGGTAAGCATCGTCCTGGTGTCGCCAAACTTGCCTACGTCTACGTGTATCTCTACGTTAAATTTATTAAAGCCGTCGTTTTTAAAGGCCTCCAATACTTCCTGAGCACAGTTTAATGAGAGTACCGCTTCCTGGTAAATCCTGTTTCTCAGTACCAGACTCTTTGACTCAACCAGTCGTTTCCAAAAATAAATACCCCCTACCCCTTGCCGATGAATGACAATAGCGGTCACAAAGTCAATTCCTTTGCCATTGGCGGGCTTCGAATCAGTACCGATCACCATTTGATATTTATACTCTGGAAACTCCTGAATAAATTTTAGGGTTTTGCTTCTAACCTCATCAAGGGTTAGTGTCCCGTAACTGGGACTGAAATAATGGTTATTGACCATAAAAGGTAATTTTAACATATAATGGTAAATCATGGAAAAAAATATATTTAAACCCGAGAACCTTCCCCAACTGAAGATTTACGCACCTCAAAATAATCAGACTATTTTGGGCGATAAAGTCACTTTGTCTTTTATTGTGGGTAAGGCTAATTTCAACGACATTCATTTACATCTCTGGCTGGATAATCCGGTGCAAGCTGCTTCAACCGCCTCTGAGATTACGACCCATTTTGATCAGGTACTCACAGAAATAAGAGAAGGGTCTCATGTTCTGTCATTGGAAGTCGTCCAGGCTGACCACGCTTCCTTTATTCTGCCAATCAAAGAATCAGTCCTTTTTAAAACTGTTTTTCCCCCGGGTGAAAATCTCTCCCCGTTCTCTCCTTCGACATCTCTCAACTTGACAAATCCCACAATTGATTATCGAATTATTATCTTGTTACTGGCGGTAGTTTTAATCAGTCTCGGAATATTTCTTAGAAAGATCTTCTAAAAACTTGACAATCTGCCTCTCTGGGTATATTATAGGCCGATATTTCACTAAAAGTGGAGACTTAATATATGCTATCAAGTAGATTGATTTTAATATTTCTCGGCATTATTTTTTTGATTATTGTCATCCTTTCCAGCAGTCGAATTGCCGGAAGCCTCAGACAACGCTTTGGCAGTTTTATTCCTACTATAAGACAATCTGCCGAAACTACACCCACACCAACTCCTTTTGAGGAAACGGGAACACCGACACCGACTTTCTACTTCAAGATAACCGGCACACCGGCAAATCAAATTCCCGCCACAGGCCCGGCCGATCTACTCTGGCTTACTTTGGGGGGATGCTTAATCGCAGGTTTAAGTTTGAGAAAGTTTACTACTTCTTCAAAGTAGGAGTTATACTCGCGGCTGTTTCTAATAAATTTATATTTTCCGAAACTAAAGAAAGGTCAGTGTTTTTTAAATCGTCTTCGATGTCCCCTATTTCGTCTGTGGGTTTCAGTTGTAAAAGCTTCAAAACCGCGCTTTCACTACTAAGAGGAGTTGGCGTAGGTGTAAGAGTCGGAACCAGAGTTATATTACCTGTAGTTTCTGTTGGAATTATATTTGGGATCACTTTACCTGTCTCTTTATTAGGTTGTTGCACAAAAGACATTATTAAAAGACCAGTCACAACAAAGAAAATAATGAGCGTTACCCCAAAGATCAAATAAAACCACTTCGGTACATTGCCTGCCTGATCAGATACCGCCACCGTCGGACTGTTATTTTCAGGTGGCAACGGGGAATTATCAAAAGAGGTTGATGCTGTAATAACAGGTGGAACTGGCACAGCCGAAGGAACAGGTTGAACAGGAAAATCGGCCACCGGTTGAGGTGTCTGGGGATCAGTTACCGCAGGAGTAACTCCTTCAGAGCTATTATCGACTGGCTGATTATTATTTAAGCTAGTATCATCTATCATAATTTTATTTTGGTAGGTGTTAATCTACCAGTTGGAATTGCCGGCATCGTCGCCACTTGTTTTAATTCTAAAACTAAACTTCTTTGGTCATCAATGATTTTTTCCATTTCCGCAAAAGTTTGCTGTATCTGGGTTTTAAATTTCTGAACCTGGATTTTCGTATTTGATTTCTCCATCTCAACTTTTACCGAATCTATTTTTTTAATAATCTGGGAATTTTTTTTATCCAGCTCAACAGTCTTAACTCCAGTTAGGTTTAACTTTTGAAGCCGGCTGGAAATTTTTCCGGAAATTTTTTCGATTCTGGTAATGGCGGCGTCCATGACTTTAATTATCATCTCGATATTAACTCCTGTATTTGTCATTTTTACAATCGTAGGTGAAATCATTTCTGCAGTTACCGAAGCACTTTTTTTGAAAAGTTGCAACTCTCCTTTGTTGGCTTTAGGACTTGGAACAGACGAAGGCAGTTCATTATTTTGTGCCTGTAAAGGAAAGGGTAAAAAAACGAAGAACAGTAAAACGATAATAAGAAGGGTTAATTTTTTCATGGGCAGATATATCTTATTTTTACCGGAAAATTAGACGCAAGTCAAGAGATCTAATTTTGTCCTTGTCAGGTGTATTTCTCTCTCCTATAATTAAGATATGCTGCCAAAATACGTACTTAAGATAATTTCTTCCTTTAGAGAATTCCCGCATATTATCCGCAATATTGCCGCACCGATATTCCTAATCACCTTAGTTATCCTCAATCTCATGAGTTCAACCTTTATAAAGATGGATCGTGGTCAAAAATTACGGAGTAACATTATTAAAAAACCATTTAACAGTAAGGCTCATGAGCAACTCGCTCAGTATTACTTAGAACTCAATACGACAGAAGCAGGAAAAGAATATCGTCTGGCAGAAGAATACTACTCCCCTTCTCCGCAAAATAAAAATAATACTTTAGGGGATGTTTCTTCTCCCTGGACTACCTGGCAAAACATTCTCACGTCTCAAGAAAAGTTAAGCGCTGAAATTGAATACTGGGATTCTCTCAAAGAGACTCTCCCCGACTATAATTATGCCTTTCTAAAACTGGCCACTCTCTATTTTCAAAGCGGGCAATTAGATTTATCAAGGAAATATTTAAACCATCTGCTTGAAAATGACCCCACTAATAGTCTCGCCATCGGCCTAAAAGGGGAACTGTAATAAGAAGCTGGAGATACGGCTCTATGTTTTTTTCTCGGGTGTTGTATTTTCAGAAGTAGTTTTAGAAGGAGTCGCGGTGGTTTCTTTGGCCGATTGATCGGTAGGTACAGCCCCTTCCTCTGGAACTGGAGCGGCTGCTACGACAGCTGCAGCCTTGGCTTCGGCTTCTTCTTTAGCCATTTTTTCTGCTTCTTTGGAAACCAGTGGAGCCAGTTTAACTACGTCAAGATCTTTATCTGTTAAAATCTTTACCCCGGAGTTCACCTTTAACTCAAGAACTTTAATTACTTGGTCAACGGCAGTGAGGTTCGAAATATCAACCTCTATCTTTTCAGGTAGATCGGCAGGTAAGGCCGAAACCTCAACTTCGGTCAAAATACTCAAAAGGACACCGATTTTATCCTTGACGGCTCGTGACTCCCCTATTAAAACTAGAGGGATTCTTGAAGTCACCTTCTCCTTAAGATCTACCTGGAAAAAATCAACGTGCAGCGGTAATCCTGTAACCGGATGGTACTGAATATTATGAATCAGAGCCGGAATTTTTTGGTCATTTAGAGTAAGCTCCAATAAGCCTGCCTCTCCTGATTTAGAAACAATTGTGGTAAAATCTTTCGTGGCTACCTGTACGGCATTAGAGACTACTTTCTTCCCGTAAATATTAGCCGGTAATTGTCCCTGCCGGCGTAAAGATTTAACTTTTCTTCCCAAGACTGTTCTTGACGTTACCAAAAGTTTGGATTTTTGCATAAGATAACCATGTATTTTAAAGACAATCGTTCCTAAAGTCAACCCCGCTCAGCGGGGTCAACCGACAATTCCTGTATACTTGTTTATAATAGGAATATGCAGAAACTGTTAAAACTTTTCCTTCGATTTTTATTGATAATTCTCCTAATAATTATTTTTGCCTTTTTTTATCTTTTTCAAAAAGGTTCTCAAAATATATCTTTGCTCAGTCCCCTAGCCAGAAACTCCCCCCAAGTATTATCTGCCGGTCTTAAATCTGAACCAGAGTATAACGCCCCGGAAAAACCCGTCCATATTTTACTACTCGGTCTTGACGGCCGTCGTGGAGACAAAAATCCTAGATGCGATGCGATTCATTTATTAACCCTTGAACCTGATCATCAGATGCTAATTACGACCATCCCCCGCGGTACCGCGGTTAAAATTCCAGGCCCTACCCCAGGAAATGCCATTCTGGGCAACTCTTGCCATACTGTCAGTATTGAATTTGCCGTTTCTCAAATTGCCAAAATTA
The DNA here is from genome assembly GCA_001780955.1 of Candidatus Gottesmanbacteria bacterium RIFCSPLOWO2_01_FULL_39_12b. Lineage (GTDB taxonomy): Bacteria > Patescibacteriota > Microgenomatia > 2-02-FULL-39-11 > 2-02-FULL-39-11 > 01-FULL-39-12b. The sequence continues at coordinate 8,543 of MFJR01000009.1, forward strand.
CCGGAACTCAACCGGACTATATTGTCAAAGTCGGTTTCTCTCAAGCTCTTGGTATTTTTAGAATTCTTAATTTACCAAGCATCGATACCTTGCAATTTTTACGTAACAGGAATTTTGCCATTGGCGATTATCAAAGAAGCCATAATCAAGCTGTCTTTATAAAAGACATGATCAGTAAATATTTACCAACGGTAAATTCTTTCCCCCCACCTTTTAAATTTCTCCTTTACCGGCTGGTTGAAACCAACCTGGAGTTTGATCAGGCAGAAAGGCTGCTTGAAAGGCTGGCCAAAAGCCAGTTTGACAAAAATCCGGGGCAGATCATATTAGTAACCAAACCCTCACCGCCGATCAGACTGGCAGACATTCACTTTCCAGACACGAACAAACAACCCGGCAACTCAAACCTAAAAGATGAAGAGTATTTGAAGTTCCAAAACGAGATAAAGTCATATCTCATTAACCGCCTAAAGCAAGCGGAAAAACTGATTACCAATAATAAACTTTTTGAAGCGAGTCAACTTCTGCAAACCCCTTTTACCCAGAAATTATGGCTGCAGGTTGAAGATGAGAAGACTCGAGATGATCTCCATTATAATTTTTTAAGATTGATCGTCTTTTCAACTAGCGACAAAACCAGTCTGCGCCCCCAGATTCTTGATTATATTACGGAAATGGAAGCAACCGAAAGAGGAGAGTATAAAAAAATGGCTGAAAAACTTCTAGAAACGATTAAGGAGTAGATTTTTTCTGTAAGGCAAATACCCGGTCAAAGGAAGAGTCGGTAGTGTAATCTATCTTTCCTTCTTCATAGGAGTTAGTGGTGAAATTTAGGGGAATAAATATATATTGAGAAGGGAAAACATATGATAAAACTAAGGGCGCAATTTTATCCCCGCCTTGCTTCTGGTAAAAGAATTGGATGGATTTGGTCTGAGAAGAGATGGCCTGAGAAAGAGAATAGATCGCTTTAATTACGGCCTTGTTCTGAGGGGCTAATTTTATCAAATACCCATAAGAACTTTTATCTTCAGCGTAGTCTTCACGATCAACCTCTTTGAGAGAAACTGGCACGTTGTTCAAAGAAAAATTGATCAGCTTACTGTTAAGAGGAGTAAAAATTCTCAGGTAGTTAGTATAGGTAACCGCGGGGGAAAAGGCAGGGTTGTTGCTGTTTTCATAAAGAACGGTGACCGTGGTTTCCAGATCGCCCTCAGTGGTCACTTTTTTCCCGATTATCACCTGTTTTGAGATAAAATAGTTAGCCTTGTTCACGCCTAAGTTAGCATCGACAATCGCCAGATAATCAGGCAGACAATCCTCCTGTTTCTCCTCACTCGTACAGCGGACGGTAACCATTCTCCCACCCCAACCGTTTTTTTCCACTAATTGTTGTAACTGATTATCTACTCCCCATAAAAGAATATTTTTTTCGTCCAGGGCGTTCTTGACCGCTATCATCAACTCCATCCAAGATAAGTTCTTATCTGAAATCAGTTTCAGCTGCATGGCACTACTTACCGCGGTCAAAAAATCTTTTTTTTGGGCCGATCCCGGGAAAAAATCTTTTTGGATATAAACTTCTGATTTAGAAAAGAAATTATCAGCACTCACCACTTCATTGTTAAAATCCGGCAGGTCTAAGGGTCCGGTAACTTTAAGCAGGTTTTGTAAAAAAAAGGCGTTGACCGCAATCACCCCATCCACGCTTTTACCGAGCTCTTTTTGGAGAAACCAGGCTGCCTGTACGGCTGACTTGGCAAAATCAGGATCGAAGTTACTGTCACGTAAAAACCAGTTAGGCTGGTTAAGGATTTTTCTGATCGGGTAAGGTGGATCTACGTGTCCTTTCAGCTGGCCATCGGCATCATAGACGTCTAAAATTTTAAACTCGATAATTTTACCGGAATTTATGGTCAGTAAAGCAAAAGAGCCAATGAATCCTCCCGTTGGCCGCAGTTCCATGTTGTTTTGAAAAAGAAGGAGATAAGTTTTGGCTGTTTGAGGCGCAAATATTTTTTGGGCTAAGGGCAAGACTTGATTGACAACTGTTAAACGGCTCTCAAAGCTAGAAAGAAGCTGCAAGTATTTTTCTTTGGGGAAAAATGGAAGGGCCGTCTTTTCCAGGCCATTTTTAGCCTCTGAGACCGATCTTCTAAACTGCTCAAACTGATTTTGGGTTTGGCTAAAAAAATCTTCTTCAAAGTTACTAAATTCCAGTTTTTGTAAAACCGTGATCGTTTCATCAGATGTTTGAAGCAAGTTATTGGACAGGGATAAAACTAAAGCGGTATCTTTCATCAGAGGATTCTCACGTAAAGGAAATAAAATAAAGTCGACCGCGTCAAACAGACGACCAAAAAGATGAAACTGACTTCTTATCCGGACCAGATCACTTCTAACCTGATTCCAGTTTGACTGTCTCAAAGAGGCTTGCAAATCAGAAGCCGTCTCTCTTATGGAAGAGTAAAAATAATAGCTGACCCCGCCAAAGACGAGAATGGTCAAAAATAAAATTATCATGCTGGTCAAAATTATCTTAGGCAAGAGGGGAGTACCCTGTTTTAGAGCCGCTACTTTGGGAGGTGAACTAATTTTTTTAAACTCTGATTTTATTCTTGGAGACGGGGAAGTAGAGGCTTGTCCTGATCCGCCAGCTGGCGGACGAAGGAAACTTTTTTTAGGAATAGCCGCTTTCTTTTTCAGATCATATGTCAGCGTTGACTGACTGGAAAACATGACTTTAAGAATTTTTTCGACCAGTTCGGTGGTATTCCAAAGATTTACGTCTCCTGTTCGCAGTATTCTCAATCGCGTATTTACCGGAGTGACCGATATGGCTTGGTTACTGGTTTCAATAAGGAGCATTTTACCCTGGGGTTTTAAAAAGGTTTTAAAAACTTTCGCCCACTCGTTTAAGTTTTCCCACTGGAAAATATAGTCATACTGATCTAATTCTGATTTTGTTTGAGGATAGTTTTCGGCTAACGTGGTCAAACAACCCTGATGACTTAGTCTATCTACAAGATTTAAAGCTAAACTTCCGCTCCCAATAATGAGAACTTTAGGTAAATCTACCTCTTCAACAATTTCAACTAATTTTCTTTTGGGCATGGTTTAACTATCCAGTGCTTGGTTTACCAATAAATCTGCTTGAGAATTTTGGCTTCGAGGAATTACGTTATAGTAAATATTAACTTTAATCTCCTGTTCTAAGATCCTTACTTTCAAAAGTAACTCCCGCAATTTAGAATCTTTGACTTTGAACTTTCCGTTTAATTGATTTACGACTAATGTTGAGTCTGAATAAAAATGACAACTGATCCGCCAGCTGGCGGATGACAACTGACTACTTTTTTTCAACCATTCCAGTGCTTCTATTACCGCTGTGTACTCGGCCACATTATTGGTGGTTTGACCAATCTTTCGGCTGATTTTATTTAAAATCTTGCCCTCTTCGGTTTTTATTACCACCCCAATTCCAGCCGGACCAGGATTGTTTCTAGCCCCACCATCGGTAAAAATAATAAGCTTGTGCATACTAAATCATCCTCGTAATTGAAATTTATCGACAAAAACATCCGAAAATCTGATTAGAGCAGTAATAAATCCCATTCATGTTGTACCGAACATAACATTGGGACATCTACAATTATTCTAACATAAGAACTAGGGGAGGGGGTTAAGAAAGAGAAACCTTATAGTTTTTCAAGTCAAGAAATAAACTATAACCATCAAGAAACTCAACTCCTAAAAGGGCATCTTTGCCTTGGGAAAATATTGCTGAAACAATTTTGGTTTTATCAGCATAACGTATCGATAATTTATACACATCCAACTCAACTAAACTTCCATCCGCCAGCTCAAAAGACTGTCGCCATTTGGCTCGTTCATTGATTAAAGAAAGATACTTAACAGGCAATGCAATACCGGAAGAGAAACCTGTATCAATCAAACAATCAACCGTAGACCAAGTATTATTGAATTTAACATGCACTTTGGCATGAGGATGATGAGAGGCAGATAAATAAATCATTTAAGAAGTCCTGACATCCGTCCTAATTGTGCGATAAAAAACTGTTTACGAGGATATTTTTTTTCAGATTTATGCATCACCTCAACCGCAGATTTACCTACAAAATAATCACCCGTTTCAGGCTCAATGCATATATAACTTTCAGCAGGGTATTTTTTCATTAGTTTCCCTTTTAAATGAAAGTAGATTTCTTTTGACTTCTCGGTAGAATTCTGATTATTTAATTTATTCATGATAAATAAATTATCCCACAGCAATCTCGCAATGTCTACTTGCATAAGAAATGGGGTTCTAGGATTTTGGAGGTAGGGGAGTAGAAACGGTTTTATCCTGGGGAAGGGAATGGGTTTTGAATTTTTCAGGCTGATTCAATTTTATAGGGTAGGGGAACTGAGGGAGATAATTTTCTCAATTGCCTCTTTCACAACTTTAGCTTTTTCAAAGGCATCCAGTATTTCTTCTTTAGTGTAATCAGGAATATCCGGAGGATACCTTGTCTCGATATAGAAACCAGTCAAAATTTCACATGCGTCTCGAATCTTTTCAAGAGACAGATCTACCTTTATACACTCATCCAGCAATTTGGGTAACTCGTGCATTCTCGGCGGTTCAACTTGATTAAGTATAAGAAACCCCTTCAGAAATTTTTCTGCTATTTGTTGGGAAAGAAAAGCCACTTGAGGAAAAACCATTTCCTCTTTTAAACCTACTTGCGCATATTGATAATCGCTTATTGCGGAATCAAACCATTCTTTAGCAAGAATCTGATTATTCTTGTCCATAAATAACTTTCCCTTCAGTAAGAATTCTTTTGATAAAGTAATCTCCCAAAAACAATCTTTTTTCCAATTCAGAAGGTGTATAGACAATAACATCAAGGGGATAATTCCTTTCAACACCTCGAAGGGCTTCAAAAACCTCTTTAATTCTAAATGGCCTTTTTTTCTCGCTTTCTTTAACGATCAAAAAATCAATATCGCTATCGTTGTCTTTCTCATTCCGGGCAACAGAACCAAACAGAATTATCTTCTGAGGTCTGCAATAGTTAACGATTTTTGCTGCTAATAATTTTGCTTCTTCCTGAATATCCCGCATATATGTTTATTGTAGTAGAACTGAATCCGAAAAACAAATTGCAAAACCACCCTAAAGATGGAGGATTTTGGGGGCGGGGGAGTGGAAACTGTTTTGTCCTGAGGAAGGGAATGGGTTTGGGATTCCTGAGTTTCGGCTGCCTGGAGTTTTTGGGAGCCAGATAAAATTACCAAATTGTTTCAACTTCTCTAACTGAGGATATTTCTGGATCTCTAGAAATAATTACTGCCTTATGTATTATGGCAGTAGCAACTAAAATCCTGTCATGCAACTCAAGAATTTCTCCTACGTTTTTCATTACCTCTAAAACATCCAGCCCTATCGGATAGATAATCAGATTTGGAAATTCGGAAATCTGATGATTAAATTCTTCCCAGGTGAATTTAAGTTTTTTCTTCTCTACCAATACGAGTACCTCCAGCAAGACCATCACCGATACTATCAATCGTCTTTTATCTTTAATCGCCTCTTCAATAATATGTTTTGCCTTTTTACTAAGCTTTTTATCTGCCGTGAGATACCAGATTAAAGCATGGGTGTCTATTACTACTTCCATTCATTCTCCCATGTAGAGGATATTATCTTGCGTATTTTATTAAATTCGGTGAAAGAAAGATTGACTTTTGGCAGACTGCCGTATAGTGATTTTATGACTTTCTTTTTTCTAGCCATACTTACAACGGTCTTTTTTAAAAGACTTAAATTCTTTTCTAAATATTCTATTTGTCCGTAAAGATAAGGAAGGCTTGTTTGCATATAAGACTATTGTATCATGGCTTTAAGTATTACAAAATCACCCAAATTGTACAATCTATGAGGGAAGGGGGTTGCCCCGATTAAATCGGGGTTAAGGTTTTGGAGTTAGGGAAGTGGAAACTGTTTTGTCCTGAGGAAGGGAATGGGTTTTGAATTTTTCCAGTTGTGTCCTGACTTCCTCGATAGATCCTTCGGTTTCGGCGACTTGGAGTTTTTGGGCATAGTCGTGAATGCAACGGGCTTCAATTTCGGTGACGTCATTTAAATTATATTTTTTTTGACCTGTCTGCACCTCGTCTAAGTACTCATCAATCATAAATTGCAACTGTGTATAATATTTAAACGATAACAGTTTCCAGCAAACCTCAGAAATATGAATTTTTTGATCCTCGTTTAAAGAATCAATTTTAGACAACATCTTTTCCCGATCGATATCGGAAAATGGTGAAACATGGATAAGTGTTTTTAAATTTATAGCCATATTAATTTTAGAATTAAGGATAACTCTGCGTTGCTCTCAATGCTTCCCGACCAACATTATTTAAAATATCATTTAAATCTGCTTCAATTGTTGCAATGTCTCCTGCGTCTAAATCAGTAGCTGGCTTATTTTTAGCTTTCCATCTGTCACGATATTTATCTATAAAAACACCAATCGGTTCTCTATTGACTGCAACGCTAGCTGGTCCGCCTGCTGTTGGCGGAATTTCTCCAGTCACACTTAACTCACCATCTGCTTCTCTAATTATCATATACCTTCCGCCAAAAGAAGCCAGATCGACGCCGGCAAAATACTTAAGTGCCTGTTTTTGTTGCTCCAAAGGTATATCTCCCACAATGATGCTTTTACCCACCGCGGCTAAATAATTAGCGCTTAATGCGTTATCTACTTCATACCATCTCGCGCTTAAAGTAGCATCGACTTCTGCAAAACTTCTGACACTGTCACCTTTTGGATTTGCAGTTAAAGCAAACGGTCTTCCGTCTAAGATACGAGAGTCTGCCGGCAATAAATTACCTCCTGCTGCATCGGCTTGATATAAACGATCTATCAAAGATTGCGGTAATAAAGCAGTAGTTGCCCTTACTCTATCTGGGATATTTAGCTGTAAGTAATTCCACAGAGCCTGATCCATGACCACTTGCCAATGAAAGACCACTTCTCCTGCTGCAGCTGGACTGTCTGGTTTTTTAATCTCTACCGAGGTCACGTGCTTGATACCTTGTGCGTCTGTCGTTCGATAATTAACCTGACCATGATGTTTTAACAATTTTGGACCTTTATACTCGACCGGGTCAAAATCAGTGTGTACTGCTTTTTCGACGAGGTAACCGCTATTTGGTTGGGTCAGTTCATAACTGGGTCTAAACGGATCTTTGGTCAGGGCTTTATCAGCTAATTTATCTACTAGTTTCATAACCAGATCTCTGGTTTTGTGTCTGTTAACTCTCATATAGGGTAGAATCCTGTCGTAGGCAGATTCAAGCAGCAGTTCATCTTCTATTCTCATCTGGTGAATTTGATCATCTAACGCTTTTATACCTTCTTCCCAAGTTTTAACTTTTACTGGATCTTTCCTATCTTCAGGTCCTTTTCTTCTTAAGGTTGCTATCTCTCTTTCTATCCCGCGAATTTTTCCTACGCTCCTTATCGTGTAGTCTGATAAACTTACAGGATGAGGGTCTGTAGTCCCAAATCTGGCGTCTAAAATTGTTGTATCTGGGAGTTCAATACCCAACTGATCAATGTTTAAACCATATAATTTTACCGCTTCCATAACTATCTCGGCCCGGGTTAACGTATCTTGTCTCATACCCGGATCATCAATCATCTGTTCGGGAGTGGCGGTAGAGTTAAAGATAAGATTTAAAAGATAGTCATAGCTGGTTTGCGGATCAGTCAAAGCTTGCCTGATAGATTCTTCGGTGATTTGGCTGAGAATTTGGTTAAGCTGTTCTGCGGAATAAATCTGACCAATCCTTCTAAGTATTTTTGCTTTTCTTTTATCCGCCTCATCCGGTTTAACCTTTCTTTCTTCAAGCATTTCTCTCAGTCTTGTTTCTTCGGCTTCTGCTTTTCTCAAGGCTGCATCTTTTTCAGATCTGGTTTTGGTTCTTGTTGCAACGTCAGATATCCTACCGCCAAAATAACCGTCGATTAACGCCATTCTTTCTTTCTCTAAAGATTCCCTAAATTTGACCGCTTCATCGAATTTTAATTTTGCTTGAGCTAATTCATCGGCATATTTAGGCAGTATTTCATCAGTTAATCTTGCTCTTCTCTTCTGATTTGCTTCCAGTGTATCTTTATTGGTAGCTATCGCTTTCTGATGAGCAGCCAAAGCATCTGAAACCGCTTTACCCTTTAATCCTGTACCTACGGTTGAAGTTTTTAGCTCAAGGTCTCTGGCTTGTTTAATATAATACGCTATTGAACCCGCTGTTGCTTCATCTTTGTCTAGTTTTACAAGTTCGCTATTTGCTCTTGCCCACTCATTATCGGAGACGCTTGGATCATACCGTTGTTGTTTAGCTTGATAAGCAAGATCAGCTTTTTCTACAGCTTGAGTAGCTACCCAGATGCTTTTAATAGGATCAGTTTCAGAAGAAGGAGCTACTTTACCATCTAACTCTTCTATTCTGTCATAAGCAGTTTTTGTATCAGCAGCTGTTTTTGCCGCTACTTCTTTAGCTTGTGTTGCTGCTTCTACATCTTCACGGGAAATATTTTGCAGCTTTTCCAATCCTGTCTCAACACGCACGGCTATAGCTTCAATTTGTCCTGACTTGGTCAACCTTTCTTTCTTTGTGGCGTCAAGCTCTGCTTCTTCTACTTCTAACGTTAACTCATGACAGACTGTAGCTCCAAAATCATCCACTGCTTTAAGCTGTACGGCAAGTCTTTCATCGCTTCTTAAATCCCCTA
>MFJR01000009.1:17369-63192 GCA_001780955.1 Candidatus Gottesmanbacteria bacterium RIFCSPLOWO2_01_FULL_39_12b
AGTTCTCTTACCAATGCTCTCTGACGAGCGTTTATCATCTCGCTTACCCCTCCGCCTTGAGTTGCAGAACTGATATCCGGATCATGCAGTAGATCTATAGCAGCCAGATGCGCCTCACTTCTAAGATCGAGCCCTACGGCGCCATAAACTGCGTAGCGCATCGCTTCCCGTTCGGTCAAATGTCGTACGGCGGCTATTCGGTCACCTCCGCCCATCTGCGCCAAGGTAATTCGCCAATAATCTGTCATAACACGATCAGCAACACCATGGAATTCGACCTCAATCCCTTTAGATTGCCTGCCTGTTACCAACCTTTGCCATCCATAATGGGTAACTCCAATAAGACCCGCAACTCCTTTCACAACCGCTCCACCGGCACTTAGTATTAAGCCTTGAAACCCTCGTTCTATCATCCCTTCTATCTCAGCTCGAGGTAGTAAATCTATTACGGCCTTATCTAAGCCACCATTTGTAACGCTATGGGCAAATCCGGCGGCTTTCAGCATTTCGTCTCGTTCTATCACTCCTAATGCAACAACAAGTTCTTCTGAGCTATGGAAAATACGCTCGCCTCCTCGTGTTTCTTGTTTACTCAACCCTCTAATACCTTCGGCTCTTGCTTCGAGATCAGGGAAAATATGTTCTAAAAGTTTTTGTATATCAGAAAGTTGGTGTCCTTCTTTTTTCATTTTTTCTAGGGTTGCTCTGACTTCTTCCACCATATCGAAAAGTTTCCGATCCAATTCTCTACCTAAATCATATTCTCCCACTTTGCCAATAAGCACTTCTTGACGTAAATTATCGCGATGGGGAGTTAGTTCCACCGAGGTAGTCCATTTTCTTCCTCCTCCATCATCACCAGAACCGTTTGCTTTTGCTCCATTACCGCCTGTTTCAACAGGAGGACTAATAGGCAATCCACCAGCTTCTTTTGCTTCTACTGGTACTGGTGCTTGTATTGGTGCAGCAACGAGTATAGCCATACTTTTCTCTTATTTCACTCTAGCATAAAAAAATCATTCAATTCAATAGGGACTAGTAATTAAATTATTTTTTGTCTAGAATATTCATAAGATGCCAGACGCTACAATGCCTGAAAGACCACCCGTAGTTGCAGCTCCAAGACCGGTAGAAACCGGACCGGGAAAACCACCCGTAAAATCCTTACCCGAACTGCAGGGGCCGTTTGATCTCATGGTTGATCAGGTACTTCCTCAAGCAGAAAAAACCGGTATTTTAAGGCGTGACCCAGATTTATACGAGAAAGACGATCGACTTGCTTCTGTTACTGATCCGACCAAGAAAAAAGCACTTGCGGAAGCTCTTGCCGGTGAAAGTAGCGAAATTGCCCAGGCGATTAAAACACAGGCGAATTTCGAAAAAGCAGTAGCTGATGGTACCGCTTCGAAAGCTGCCGATGGTACTTATACTGGTGATTTTGTAGTAAATTCGACTTTAGTTGCTACCGAAAAACCATTAGCAGAAGGCAATGTAATAATAGCTCACACCGGAGAAATCCGGGGACTCAGAAGGGTTGTTGCGGAAACTGAAGGTGACCCTCAACAACAAGAGTTAAATAAAAAAGCTAAAGAAGTTTTGGCAAATATAAGCAGTAATGTCCGCGTGATTACGCATGAAGGTGGAGTTGAAAAAGAAATTTCGTTACAAGTTTGGCAAGAACAAATCGATAAAAAAGCTTTGGAACTATGGAAAGCCGATAACCCCGCTGGAGCAGAAACTGTATATAATGACAGTACAAAAGTTTCACCTTTAGTTAGAGAAGCATATAAAGTTCGTGCCGAAGCTGGTTTGGACAGTAGTGCTCAATATAAACTTGTCTATGCCGCAGAAACCAAAAGTCCTTCTCCTGACGCCTCCGAACCAGGCGCAGCTGAAGCCATAAGAAATAGCGAAACTGCTGACATGGTTCGTGACGGGGTAAGAGTATTTGCAGATTTACTAGGTACGGCAGGAGCAGATGGTATATATAAAAAAGATGCAGCTGATAATATAACAGGGGTTGACGGGAAAAAATTGAAAGCTCGTCAAGACCGTCATACACCTCTGGGAAGATTAGCTATCCTTATAGGAACCTACGATGATATACAACGAACTCATCCGGCAGGTTCTGCACCCACAGACCAGCAACATAATCTTGCCACCCTTATTTATTCAGAACTAGGTAATTTAAAACCGACACAAATCACCGACGGGGCACTGAGAGCAAGAATTTCCGAAATTAGGAAAGGTGATCCTTCTTTTAAGTCAAGATTAACTGACCTGAGAAATAAAATTATAACTGAATGGCTTGAACCATACGGCATAGATCCGGTTAAATCCGGATTATCAAACGCAAACATCGTTGATGACATGCTTCTATCGCTTTTTTGCGAAGATAATCTTGTAACACTTGATGCTCAACGAGGTACTTATGGCTTACCCGAACAAGCACAATATGTATTCGCTAGTTGGGGCGCCGAAGCTGGAGATAATAGAAGAAATAATATCATTGCATTGGCGAAAAGCAAAGTTGCCAGTCGCTTTTTTACAAACGTATTTGGCTTTGATATTAAAGCGATGAAAAATAAAAACGCGGTAAAGGCTTATGCTGGTAAAGCGGTTAATACTATCGATCCCGAAATGCCCAAACGTCAAAAGGGCGCGTATATCGCGGTTACATCACGAGAGCTGGATGAGGATATTTTTGTAGAAATAGCAGAACAAAGAAAGCTCCCCAAAGTAATTGGTATAGGTATTCTGGGCTATATTATGTTTGCGCCAAATATACAAGGGCTTCTGGACACTGACGCAAAAGAGAAAAACACCGGAGAACCTGGTTAATAAACTTCATGATCACCCAGTTTATTTTTCTATTTCTTCTCCTTTTTATTCTTTATCTTCTTACCCGCAAAATCTCGATCTCTCTTTCGTGGTATAATTTAGACAGTATATGAACGCCAAAGATTTCTTACAATATTGGCTTAAAGCCGCCGCAGATGATTTCGATACAGCTGAGAAGCTTATTCAGGTAAAAAAATATCACCATGGACTTTTTTTCTGTCATTTAGCATTAGAAAAACTGCTTAAGGGATTGGTGTACAAAAATACCCAAAACCACGCAGATCCTATCCATGATCTGAAAAAACTTGCGCTGCAAGCTAGTTTGGATATTGTCAAAATACAGGAGAAAGAACTGGATGAAATCACTACCTGGAACATTCGCGCCAGATACGACTCATATAAATTCGAATTTTACAAAAAAGCAAACAAGGAATTCACCCATCGCTGGTTTTCAAAAGCGAAGGACATATACCTATGGCTCAAAAATCAATTTTAAAAGCAGAACCGGAAATCTTAATCAAAGAATATAAAAAGGTGCTGAAAAAAAGCGGTATCCCTGTGGAAAAAATGATTCTCTTTGGCTCATATGCCAAAGGCAATGCAAAATCTTGGAGTGATTTGGATCTTTGTGTAGTTTCAAAAACATTTGGCAAAGATTACTATGACGAAATGGTGATGCTCAAAACCCTTGCTTCAGATATTGAATCAATGATCGAACCTCACCCTTATAATCCTAAAGATCTGAATGATCCCTTTGACGCTCTTGCTTACGAAATCAAAAAAACCGGCAAAGTAGTATAAAAAATACAAACGATGTTTATTCATCTTATCCTTTTCTTTTTCCTTTTAATTCTTCTTTTTGCGATCTCTAAAAAAATCTCATCCAATATTTACGCTCTGGTTTTTCTGATTAGCAAAAGCGAAAAAGTGGCCCTTTACTCTTTAAGTTTTCTTTTTCTGCCCGGTACCATTATCCATGAAGTCTCCCATTTTATCCTGGCTACTTTATTAAAAGTTCCTACCGGAGAATTATCAGTCCTGCCAAAGGTGGAAAAAAGCGGTGAGGTCAAAGCCGGTAAACTGGAAATAGGAAATGTTGACCCTTTCCGCAGAACCTTGGTCGGAATCTCACCTTTGATTTCTGGTCTAATAATTATTTATCTCGTCGGTCATTACCTTCTGCCTAATAATTTTTCTTGGGCTTCAATTAATCCTTTGTTGTTATTTATTACCGGTTATTTGTTATTTGTGGTTACAACCACCATGTTCTCCAGCAAAAAAGATCTGGAGAGCCTGATTATCGCCGGTCCGATTACGTTACTCATTTTTATAGCTTTCTATTTTTTAGGTGTTCGCGTCTTTTTTTCTGAAGCCTTAAGTGAAAAAATTGGTTTAGTGTTTGGTAACCTTAACTTTTATTTGGGATTTGCAAGCGGAGTTAACCTCATAATTTTTACTTTGCTGCATTTAAAGCTTATCTTCTGGCAAAAAATTCTCAAAAGGAAAATACAGTCTTTTTAGGTGTGTGTCGTCACTAAATTATCCTCGGTTGGTTTTTGAGGAGTCAGATATTGCTCAAGAGGATTTTTCGGTTGAAGTTTGTCCGCCACAGCCGGCGGATTAGGGATTGAAGTTGACGTACTTACAACTTTTGGCGGCTCCTGTTCTGGTAACGGCGCTACCGAAATTTCCTGATTAACCGGCTTTTCTGTCTCTTTTTTAGCCTCTATCTTTTTAACCACAAAAGTCAACTGATTTCCGTCATAATCTATGACTATGGTTCCTCCGGTTACCAGTTCTCCTTTTATGAGCATGGAAGAAATCGGGTTTTCGACCATCCTTTGAATGGTTCGGCGCAGTGGTCTTGCCCCAAACAAAGGATCAAAACCTTGCTCGGCTAAATATATTTTAGCTTTCTCAGAAAATTCTATAGCAATATTTTGTTCGATTAATAGCTTGGACAAAATTTTTGCCTGTAAATCGACAATTTTCCCCATATGCTCCCGGCTTAAAGGACGAAACACGACCACCTCATCAAAACGGTTAAGAAGCTCGGCTTTGAAAAACTTGCGCAGCTCCTCCATGAGTCTTTTTGCCAAACGCACAAATAATTCCTCTTCGGAATCTTTTTTTGGGGGTAAGCTGTCGTTTACAGGTACTAATGGAACTGATGTAATCTGCTTAACTTTTTCTTTCTTCTCAACTAATTTATCAGGGCTAGTCTGTATAACGTCACCAGTTGTATCATTTGTCTTCTGATGTTTGATCATCTCTTCCTGAATAATGCCACTGCCTAAATTTGAAGTACAGATCACAATCGTATTTTTAAAAGAAACTGTATGGCCTTTATTATCGGTCAACCTGCCGTCATCAAGAAGCTGGATTAGAATATTAAAAACATCCGGATGCGCCTTTTCAATTTCGTCAAAAAGTACAACTGCATATGGCCTTCTTCGCACTGCCTCAGTTAATTGCCCTCCTTCTTCATAACCGACGTATCCGGGTGGAGCACCGATCAGTTTAGCCACTTCGTGCTTTTCCATATACTCAGTCATATCAAGCCTGACGATCATTTCTTCGGCACCAAATAAAATTTCGGCCAGTGCTTTTGCCAGTTCGGTCTTCCCGACCCCGGTTGGTCCCATAAAGATAAAACTGCCAATTGGCCTCTTGTTCGATTTCAGACCGGCTCTGCCTCGTCTGACCGCTTCAGAAACTGCTGAAACCGCCTCTTCCTGATCAATTAAACGCTTATGAATTATATTTTCCAGATCAAGAAGTTTGGTTGACTCGCTTTCGGTCAGCCTACTAATAGGAATATTTGTCCAGCGGGAAATTACTTCGGCGATTATTGCAGGAGTAACAGCGTTGGTAGTGGTTGATTTTTTCACCTGATATTGTTCTTTCAGTTCGGTCAAAGAGTGTTGTAAGTCTTCTATCTCTTTGGATAGAACTTCTGCCCTGACTTTATCGTTGCTTTTTTCGGCTTCCAACTTTTCATTGGTTAATTTTTTCAATCTCTCTTCACCGCTTTTAATTTCCTCCGGAAGCGATATGGCTGGAAGCCTGACAGAGGCGGCGGCTTCATCAATTAGATCAACCGCTTTATCAGGTAAAAAACGGTCTCCGACGTATCTTTGAGAAAGTTTTACCGCTTCTTCAATAGCGCTATCCGTAATTTTTACCCGGTGAAAAGCTTCGTATTTATCCCGAATTGCGGTCAACATTTCAATTGCCACCTCAATCGTAGGCTCTAATACCAGAACCGGCTGAAATCTGCGTTCAAGAGCTGGATCTTTCTCGATATGTTTACGGTATTCAGTTATGGTAGTAGTTCCAATTGCCTGCAGCTCTCCTCGAGCCAGAGAAGGCTTCAAGATATTTGAAGCGTCCATCGATCCTTCTCCAGTGCCTCCTGCTCCTACCATATTATGAAGTTCATCAATAAAGAGAATTATAGCTCCACTGGCAGCTTTTACTTCCCGAATAAGATTTTTTAACCTTTCTTCAAACTCACCCCTGTGTTTAGCCCCGGCAATTAAAGACATCAAATCAAGCGATAAAATCTTTTTATGAAGAAGAGTTTCTGGCACATCACCATGAGCAATACGCTCTGCCAATCCTTCAACAATGGCCGTTTTCCCCACTCCTGCTTCTCCAATTAAGACGGGGTTATTTTTAGTCCGGCGCGAGAGAATGTGAATGATCCGCTCGATTTCCCAACTTCTGCCTACCACCGGATCAAGTTCGCTGCGTGCGGCTTTAGCGGTCAAATCCTCTGTATATTCTTCTAAAGTTGAGGTTTTTTTCTTGGTTTCTTCTATATCTTCTTTTTTACCGGTTATCTTCTGATTCAGTATCTCTGTTTTTAGATTAAATTTAACCAGAGTCTGAGCGGCTAATCCTTCGCCTTCTTTAGAGAGTGCCAGCAGCACGTGCTCCGGAGATATAAACTCAAAACCTAAAACCCGGGCAACCGACAGGGAAATTTCTAAAACTCGTTTCACTCTGGGTGAAAAATGGGGCTGGGAGTCAAAATTACCCATTTTAAATCCCTTTTCAAGCGTTGTCTGTAGCTCTATTGGAGTAACCTTACACTCTGAAACCAGCTGATAAATTGCGTTATCATGAAGAAGCGCCCATAAGACGTATTCTGTATCTACATACTGCTGTTTTAATTCCCGGGCCTTACTTACCGACAGCATCAAAGATTGATTGGCTCTTTGAGTAAGCCGGGATAAAACATCCATTCCGACTCGTTTATTCATGTCTATGGCGGTACCAACGGGTGAATTAACCACCTGTTGAGGTTGACCGACACCTTGAGAAACAGTAGAAGATCCAGGTATTATATTTGTAACAGGCTCTGAAGGATTAACAGAATCGGATTGAGTCGTTGGCAGGTCAACCAGTCTATTGTCAAGAGTACCGTCAACTGATGATGCTGGTGGTGAAACTGATGAACTCTTTTTAAAATAACGGGAAAAATTAAAAATCTGTCCAGGCATTAACTCTAGTAAACCATTTTCTGGAATTCATTGTCAAGATTCTCCTTACATAAAAAATTCTGTTATTTTCACGGAAAACTATCTGGTTTAGTAGTAATTTGTATATCATTGCACTAGTTGCATGGATGTTTTTCACATTTTATCCTCAAGTTAGACTAATTTTTTATGGAACAACATTCTGTCCCGCGTAATATCAGTGGTTTCCAGTTTCATCTGATTGGCGATATGACTCTTCGCCAGTTTGGTTATATCGCCACTGCGGCAATTTCGGCTTTCTTAATTTTTAAAGTGGCGCCATTGCCCGCCATCATTAAATATCCGCTCATGGGTTTAGTCGGCCTATCCGGCTTTGCTTTTGCTTTCTTACCAATACAGGAAAGACCGCTGGATCGTTGGATTGTGGCCTTTATAAAATCTGTTTTTTCGCCAACTCAATACCTTTGGTTAAAAGAGGGGATTGTCCCAGAAGTATTAACCAGACCGTCAAACGTTTATACAAAAATCATACCCCAAGCTCATCAGGCAAATCATAATGACGCCAGAGAAAAGTTGCGTACTTATCTTGCCAGTTTACCCACCCAACCAAACCAAATACTTAATCAGCAAGAAAAAACTTATATAGATAAAACGTTGTTGCTTTTTAACACATCGGTAGTTTCAGTAAATTCTTCAATAAATACCAACTTAACCACGCCTATCCTAGAGACTAAATTTACCCCCACGCCCGTTAATCAGAACACACCAAAAACAACCTCTCCTCCTCCGGTTACTCCTCCCCAAACAGCCCACCAAGAACAGCCAGTAGCCCCAACACCTGACCACCTTAAACTTCAAGCGCAACTGGCCGAACTTTCTTCTCAAAAAGAAGACTTAGCCCGCCAACTGGCCAGTTTGAGACAAGAATTGAAAACTACAACTCAAAAAGTAGTCACCCCTTCTCAATCTCACGATACGGAAAAAGAGATGACGGTAAAAACAGTTTCACCAAAAAACCTGGTCGAAGAGATAGGTCTGATGAATATTCCTCAAACACCAAATATCGTTATTGGGGTTATTAAAGACGGCCAAAAAAGATTGTTGCCAAATATCATTATCACGATAAAAGATCCTCAAGGTGTTCCGCTTAGGGCGATCAAAACCAATAAACTGGGTCAATTTATAACCGCAACCCCCCTACCCAATGGAACTTATTTACTAGAGATTGAAGACCCGCTGAAACGTTATTCTTTTGATCTTATTCAGATTACGGTTAACGGCAAGGTTTTTTCTCCCATAGAAATTATCGCCAAAGGTGAAAAAGAAATAATGAGAGAAAAACTAGCAAAAGAATTATTTGGAGGTGCTAATATATAGTTATGGCTCAACCCACCTCGACACCCATCCGGGCAACGACCCAGGAATTTTTAGAAATCGAAGATGTTTTAGAAGATGTCGTACTTCTTAGAAGCGGTGCGGCTGCTCTTGTCATCGAAACATCTGCAGTCAATTTTGGTCTGCTTTCAGAAGAAGAACAGGATTCGCTGATTTATGCTTACGCATCGTTACTGAATTCCTTGTCTTTTCCTCTTCAGGTAGTAATTTTATCCAAGAGTATGGATATTTCCTCTTATATCGAGCTGGTCACTCAAACAGAGGAAAAACAACCTAATCAACTAATTAAAGATCGTTTAAAAAACTATCGGGAATTTATCCTCTCGATCATAAAGGAAAATAAAGTATTGGAAAAAAAATTCTATCTGGTTATTCCGTTTTCGACTTTAGAACTTGGCATAAAAAGCTCATTTAATGTTTCTGGCGGCAATAAAAAACTGCCCTTTTCAAAAGATTATATTTTATCCCGGGCTAAAACCGCTCTTTTCCCCAAAAGGGATCACTTGATGCGCCAGCTTGGCCGAATCGGGCTTAAAGGCAGACAGTTAAACACTCAAGAACTAGTCGAGTTATTCTATAATATTTACAACCCGACCATCACTGGTGAACGCTTAGGGGAAATAGCGGGTTATTCAAAGCCCTTGGTCGAAGGTTTAGGGAAAATATAAAATTTAACCGACAAGTAATTATTATGGGTTTACCTTTTTTTACAAAACAGCAGCCAAAGCCCGTCCAACCACCAGGAGCTCATCCTGTTACCCGACCTAATTCTGTTCCACTGGCAAAAATAGCCTTACAACCGGCAATAACCGTTGGTAAAATTGCTCCCAGATACCAAGGACCACCGGCCATACTTTCTCAAAGCGTCCGCAAATTAACTAAGGGGACCGTCAGTATACGAGATCTGATTGCTCCTTCCCTAGTAGAGGTTGATTTTGACAACATTCGTGTAAACAACACTTACTATCGCACCCTGTTCGTGGCTGGATATCCCCGGTTTGTCTCTGCCAACTGGCTTCATCCGGTACTCTCTTTCGATCATTCTCTGTTTATATCCATGTATATTTATCCGGCCGAGTCAAAAGTAATTCTGGAGGATCTTAAAAGAAAAATTGCGGAAATGGAAGCAACAATGCAGGTTGACATGAAACGTGGTAGAGCAGTAGACCCAAGTGTTCAGGTAGCTTTAGACGATGCTTTGTCTCTACAAGCTCAACTGGCCAAAGGAGCGGAACGCTTCTATCAGTTTTCTCTTTATGTCACAATTCCTTCAAACTCTCTTGAAGAACTCAACCGGCTTAGTAAAGAAGTAGAATCAACTTTGGGATCGATCTTACTCGTCCCAAAACACGCCACGCTATCTCAAGAAGATGGATTTAAGTCCTCCCTTCCAATGGGCTTGGATAAGCTGGACATACCCAGAAACATGGATACGACTTCGCTAGCGACCACTTTTCCCTTTACAACCGCTTCCTTAACCGCCAATGAAGGTATTCTCTATGGAATTAATGAACATGACGGAAGTCTGGTTATTTTCGACCGCTTTAGTTTAGAGAATGCGAACTCGGTAGTTTTTGGCAAATCCGGAGGTGGAAAAAGTTTTATGGTAAAACTTGAGGTAATGCGTTCCCTTTTGTTTGGAACCGAAGTTTTTGTGATTGATCCTGAAGGTGAGTACACTGACGTAACCAAAGCCTTGGGTGGAGAATTGATTAAGTTTTCTTTTAACTCTCCCGTCAAAATAAATCCCTTTGATTTATCCGGTATTTTGGAAGAAGGAGAAAATGAATTGGGGCTTAAAATTTTATCTCTGCACGGACTGATGCGGGTAATTATGGGTGAACTTTCACCAGCTGAGGATGCGATATTAGACAGGGCTTTGGTCATGACTTACAAGCAAAAAGGGATTACCCCTGACCCCTCAAGTCAAAAAAATGAACCCCCATTAATCGAGGATTTATACAAAGTGCTCATGGGTATGGAAGAGCAGAGCGCTATAAAACTTGCAGACCGCCTGGAAAAATTTGTCAAGGGGTCGCTAGCGGGAATATTTAATCAGCAATCAAATCTTAATCTTAAAAGTCCTTTAACGGTTTTTAACATCAAAGAATTAGAAGCAGAACTGAGACCAATTGCCATGTATATTATCCTTGATAATATTTGGACTAAAATTAAAAAAACCGTCAGTAAGCGCTTGTTGATCGTTGATGAAGCGTGGTATCTGATGAAACACCCGGATTCGGCAACTTTTCTTTATGGCATGGCAAAAAGAGCCAGAAAATACTATTTGGGAGTCACAACCATTACTCAAGATGTCGAAGATTTTCTTTCCACAGACCATGGAAAGGCGATTATTACCAACTCGAGTTTACAAATCCTGCTTAAACAGTCACCGGCAGCCATCGATAAGCTGGCTCAAGTATTTTATCTTTCAAGCGGGGAAAAACATTTTTTACTTTCCGCAAACGTCGGTGAAGGTTTGTTTTTTGCCGGAGCCTCCCATGCGGCGATCCATATCATTGCTTCAAACGAAGAGTATCAACTGGCCAATACCAAACCAAAAGAAACGCAAGATGAGGGCATATTGAATCAAGCTCCCGTTCCCACCCCTCCACCTACAAACCCTTCACTTGGTGGGTTATAATAAAAATATAACTACTTTTTATGACAACTAAACCAGATTCTTCTCAAACTAAAGAAGAAAGCCAAGAACCACAAACCTGGGATGATAAACAGGCATATATCGATTTTTCTTCCCAAAATGAAGCAGCTAAACAGTTTTTTCTGGTTTTCTCAGCCATGGGTGTCTCGTATTCTACAGAAGTAATTCATGCTTATAGCTTTTTAAAAAAGGAAAAAATTGATCCGCAAAAACTTATTGACGATCCTGTTTATAAACGGGAGGTGGCAAGATGTATCCAGTTGGTTAAAAGACACGAGGGAGATCGACTGAATCCTGAAACGGGAAAAAGCAAGTGTAAAGACACGGTACAAAGGACCTCTACAGCGTTAAATAAAGCTGATTTTGCTTATGATCAACAGGTAAAGACAAAAACTAATTATTCCAAATATTACTCTCCCGCTCTTAAAACGGCTTATGGATTTGATGATAAGGAGGCGGGGAAAATAATAGAAAAGACCCTCGATAGGATTGCGAAAAACCCCAACCTCTCTTTACAGGAAGCCTGTAGACAAGAGGCAAGATTTTACGCCAGGGAAAAAATTAACCAGCAGATGAAAAAAGACAAGGTTGACTCTCGTGCAAAAGAGGGGATAGCCAAAACAAGATTAGCAACTCAAGATGCCCAATTTAATACCGCTACCCATACAACTCATCTATCTGAACAACAGGCCTGTGGTATATTCTCTTATAACGGTAAAATCGAAGCAGCTAAAGCCTTAGGAATAGAATTAGAACTGCCACCTCAACAATCTCCGCTAGGCCCGCAATCTAATGCGTCTACCATGGCACCTACGACTGGCACAACTATAAAACAACCAATAGTTACAACTATTACAACAAAACCTTTAAAAATCCCGAGTTTTGTTTTTAATTTTAAGCTTCCGCAAATATCGTTACCTAAAATCTCTTTTCGTTTTCCCAAGATCTCTCTTCCTTCTGGTTTAGGTTCTCTCTTTAATAAAGGTAAATCTTTTCTTTCTGACAAGCTTGATCCTATCAAACTTGCCGGTAAAGAAGCGATTAATGCCGCAATTGATGGCTTTCTTCCCGGAGCAGGAAGAATTATTGGTGGTTTAAATGAAGGTATTAAAAATATAACCGGGGTTGATATTGAAGGAACAATTATTGAGTGGGCCAAAAAATTGACGCTGGCTTTAATTGCCTTGTTAACTCTTGCTCCGGTAGCAGTAGGAGTTTTAGTGTATTTCTGGTTTTCTTCTAGTATCCAACCTAATACTAGTGCTAATCCTTTAATGGTTACCTCGGCAGGGGATAATAATACCAGTTGGCTGGAGTTTGTTGATAATAATTTGAAAGTTGCTAGTAATTGGGATTGGTTTGAAAAAGAAAACCTCTCTTTTCAAAAAACCCTATCCCTGGACTCGTACGGGCATAACTAAATGCAGATATGATAATTTAGTGGAGGCTGGTTTAAAAACACCCGGGTTAAGAGATCCTGAGGTTTCTAAAATAATATTTTCTTCAGGAAAATTAGCCAGTAAATCTAAAAGAAAGCGGAAGTTAAAAGCGATCTCTGATTCTTCGCCTTCTACTTTCGCGTCTACAAAAACTTCGTCTTCCCCAACTTGAGGAGTGTTAGCCGAAAGCCTCAAACCGTCTTTTTCGATTTTAATTTTAATGATGTTGGCCGCACCCCGGGCAAATAAAGAAGTAGTTTTAACAGCTGATGTCAATTGTTCTTTTTCAACGATAATTTTAGTTTTAAAACTCTGGGGAATAATTTTATCAGTATTAGGAAATTCACCGTCAATTAACCTAGTATAGATCAAAATATTAGGAAGAATAAAAACTACCTGGTTTTTGTTTTCAATGATGGAAAATCCCACTTCTTCAGCTTTTACCTCAACAGCTATTCTTACCATTTCAAGTAATGATTGGGCGGGGAGAATAACCCGCAGTTCTTCTTTCTTGTCTGGAATTTCAACCTGTTCTATAGATAGTCTATAGCCATCTGTTGCAGTTAAAGAGACAACACCTTGAGAAATTATTGTTTTTACACCGGTTAAAACTGGCCTTGCTTCATCGACAGATGCGGCAAAAACCGTCCTGACAATCGCCTCTTTTATTTTATTTAAACTAAAAGTTTTCGTAACTTCTGGAAGATCTGGAAAGGGAGGAAATTCGCTTGGATTTCCAGTGGCAAAAGAGGCGTGGGTTTTATTGGTTTTTACGAATAGTTTGTTTCCTTCTAAAATTATCTCAATTTTTTCCGCGTTTAAAGAATTAACAAATTCGGTTAAAAGTTTACCGGGGATTATGGCTTCACCTTCCTTTTCTATTTTGGCGTTGGTTTTGATTATAATTCCAATCTCTAAATTGGTAGAGGAGACGATTAGAAAATTTTTATCGGTTTTTAATAGAATACTGGACAATACAGGGATTTGCGGTTTATTGGATATGCTTCTGTTTACAATTGTTAGAGCTTTACTTAAATTTTCCTTTAATATTATTAACTGCATGTTTATATATTAAATAGTAATACTAGTAATAGGAAGTGTTGATAAGTGTAAATAATTTATTTCTAACAGTCAAGGACGAGATAATACGTCTAAAAGTAAAAGTGGATAACACCGTCATGTTTTGTTGATAAAAATGTGGATAAAAACCAGACGTATGTTGATAAGTTGATAACCTTATAAACTTATCAATAAAGTTTGTTTTTTATCCCCATAATATCCTCTTGAATTTTTTCGTCTGTTGATAAAAGATTACTGATTTTACGCACTCCATACAAGATTGTAGTATGGTCCCGCCCCCCCAAAAGCTCACCTATATCCATCAAAGGCACACCAACTTCTACCCTTAAAAGATAATAAAGAATCTGCCTAGGTAAAGCAAAAATTCTATCCCTCTTGTTACTTTTTAATTGAGATAATTTAAGGTTGAAATAAGAAGCTACAATATCAATAACCTTGGCCGGATTTATATTATTTTTAGCCGGAATTTCTTTTACCGTTTTACCTAAAACACTTTTTATAAGTTCGTTGTCTATAGCTACATTCCGAATTTGAGCTTCGGTTAACACCCGGATAAAAACCCCCTCAAGTTTTCGAATGTTTTCCACGTTGCTTGCCAGTAGCTTAGCCAGCTCAATAGGTAAATCTATTTTTCTTTGTTTGGCTTTTATAAGCAGAATGGCGGTTCTAAGTTCGAAGTCCGGCTGTCCGATGTCTATGGTGAGTCCGCCTTCAAATCTGGACTTGAGCCGCAGTTCCAGTTTGTTGATTTCTTCAGGCGGACGATCTGAGGTCATGACGATTTGTCCTTTGACTTGTTGAATAGCGTTAAACGTGTGGAAAAATTCTTCCTGGATAAAGTATTTTCCAGCGATAAACTGAACGTCATCTATAAGCAGTAAATCAAGCTGCCGATACTTTTTTTTAAACAAAGAGGTGGTTTTGTTGCCAATAGCCTCAATTATTTCATTGGTGAACTCTTCGCCGGTACAGTAAATCAGCTTAAGTTTAGATTTCTTTTGAAAAGAAAAATGCCCGATTGCCTGCATCAGGTGAGTTTTACCAACACCTACACCACCATATAGAAATAAAGGATTATAAGAAGTACCAGGAGCGCTGGCTACCGCCGTTGCCGCTGCATAGGCCATATGATTTGAGGTAGAAACAGCAAAATTTTCAAATGTATAATTAGGGTTAAGTTTTACATCAATAACAGGTGTACCGGTATGGCTGTCTATTTTTAAAGTGAATAACGGACCATCTATTTGTTTTTTTCCATCAGTTTTTTTAGCGTTAAAAACCAGCTTTAAATCACTTTGGGTATAAGAGTCGAGGGTTTTTTTTATCATCTGGTAATAACGTTTCTCCACAAAATTTATGAGCATAGGCTGATTACAGCCGATTGTCGCAATCGAATCATTTATTGACAGAAGCGACATTTGAGAGATAAATGTTTGAAAAACAGCCTTACTGACTTGAAGTTCCAAATCATTAAGAACGGTTTGCCAAAGAGTTTGCATGTCCATTTTAAAAGATATCCACATCCTATGAAACTTATCCACAATTGTCAACGTGGATTATCTAATACTTTCTATAGCTTTATGATTTACCTAATGGGTTATATATGTTATGATATTTATCGCATGACGAAAAGAACCTATCAACCTAAAAAAAATAAGAGAAGATTAACCCACGGATTTCGAAGTAGAAACCGGACCAGAAGTGGTCGAGCACTATTTAAAAGAAGAAGGTTGAAAAATAGAGCACGGGTGTCTTTATAGATTAATGCTGGCTCGTATTTACCATCTTACAGTTGCCCAATTTCGTAAAAACCCTAATCCGGTCACGCGGGCCTCTTCTTCTTTATTTGGGCTGTTGATAAAAATATCCAAATCTAAGACTGTTCGATTTGTAATTATTATTCCCAAACGTTTGGACAAAAGATCAACATACCGGAATCAGACAAAAAGAATCATAACTGAAATTCTCAATTCGATTATTCCAAAGATGACCTTAAAATATGAGATTTGGCTGCAAGCAAAAAAGATTTTAAACCGAAAAGAAAAGACAGAAGTAGAGGTACAACTTTTAAAACTATTTAAACAGCTCAATTTAATATGATTATAAAACCAACGGTTTTTAAAATAATCCGCTTATACCAAATTTTAATCCGCCCGGGTTTAAAGTCGTTGGGATTATCCAATAGATGCCGTTTTTACCCGACCTGTTCTGATTATACTCAGTCGGCGATTAAACAATACGGCGTTTTGAAAGGATTAGTTTTAGGATTTAAGAGAATCATGCGTTGTCAACCATTTGGAAATTGGGGTCTGGATCCTGTAAGATAAGAGACACCACCCAGAAGATTTTCTTTTTATGTTTAACACAAATAATATTTTCGAGGTTATTTTTGTGATACCGATTCTTAATGTATTGATCGGTTTTTATAAGCTTTTTTTAGTCCTAAGAATTCCCGGGGCTTTAGGTTTTTCTTTAATCATTTTAACTGGTTTAATTAAACTGGTTTTACACCCCTTAACCGTTACCCAGCTAAAAAGCACTTATCAGTTAAATAAACTGAAACCGGAGATAGAAAAGATTACGGCTAAATATAAAAACGATAAACTTCGTCAGCAACAGGAGCAGTTAAAACTTTATAAACAGGAAGGCATAAATCCAGCTGCGGGTTGTTTACCCACGCTTTTGCAACTACCAATCATGTTTGCCTTATACAACATGTTTTTCAATTTAGTGGGACAAGGGGTTAGCGATGGGGTGGTGGAGGGGATAAATAAAGTTTTGTATTTTCCCTTTTTAAACATTTCCCATCTCGACCTTTCTTTTTTAGGAGTTAATTTAGCTTTTAAACCGTCCCAATGGCAAACTCTGGGCTGGTGGATTTTATTAATCCCCCTTGTTACCGGTTTATTGCAATATTGGCAAACAAAAATAATGATGCCGAAAGCCAAAATTGTGCCTCAACCGAAGGCTTCTGAGCCAAAAGATGACGATATGGCGACCGCGATGCAAAAGCAGATGGGGATAATGATGCCCCTGATGATCGGTTATTTTTCCTACTCTTTTTCTCTGGGTTTATCACTCTATTGGAACGCTTTTACGATTTTTGGTATAATCCAGCAATATCAATTAAATAAAGTTTTTTATGAAAAAAAAGATGACCAAAACAACCAAACCCAAAAAGGTTGAAAAAGAAATCGAAGAAACCATCAAAGAGATTTTGGAAAAACTGAAGGTTGAGACCGAAGTTGAGATAGTGAAAGAGACGGACGATCATTATAAAGTTAACATCAAAACCCAAGAAACAGGGCTTCTGATCGGAAGACATGGTGAGATTATCAATGGCCTGCAGCTTTTTTTGGGTGTCGTTCTCTATAAAAAGTTAGGTAATTGGGTACATGTGGTTTTAGACGTGGGAGACTACCGGAAAACACGGGAGGAAACCATAAAGGAAATGGTTAATAGAATTGTAGCCGAAGTTGAGACAACCTTGCGTCCGGTAGCGCTTCCTTATCTGACCCCACTTGAAAGAAGAATCGTTCACCTCATGCTTACCGATCACCCAAAAGTCACTTCAGAATCGATAGGGGAAGGCAAAGATCGGCTGATAACTATCAAACCACGGTGAATTTAAGTCTTATTCTTTTTTATTTTTTAATAATTTTATTACCACTTCAACTGGCAAGGCACTTTTTTTTTGATTTTTCCCTGATTTCCGGAATACGC
Organism: Candidatus Gottesmanbacteria bacterium RIFCSPLOWO2_01_FULL_39_12b; assembly: GCA_001780955.1. Classification (GTDB taxonomy): domain Bacteria; phylum Patescibacteriota; class Microgenomatia; order 2-02-FULL-39-11; family 2-02-FULL-39-11; genus 01-FULL-39-12b. The sequence continues at coordinate 34,994 of MFJR01000009.1, forward strand.
AGTGATTATCTGGCCCCGACGATCTATCTGACTGATATCTTAATCTCGTTAATAATTATTACCAATCTTGTGACAAGAATCAAGAATTCAAAATTCAAAATTAAAGCAAAAAATAAATTTTGGCTTATCTCCTTTATTGTCATATATCTATTATTTAATTCGTTTTTAATCGCTCACAACCAGGGAGTCGCTTTTTATAAATCAGTAAAGATTTTAGAGATGATTTTGTTGGGTTGCGCCATTGTTAATCTTAAACCAAAAACAATGACGGTCATCAAATTACTCTCAGTACCTATTTTTTATTCATCTTCAATTGCGATTTGGCAGTTTCTCTCTCAAAAATCAATCAGTGGAGCTTTATGGTGGATAGGGGAGAGAAGTTTTAATGCGGGAACCCCAGGCATTGCTGCTTTTTCTTGGGGAGGAAGATTAATTCTCAGGCCGTACGCAACATTTCCCCACCCCAACGTGTTAGGGGGATTTCTGGCGACTGTATTACCCTTGATGTTGTTAGTTTTGTTGTCCTCTTTTCAAAAAACCCCAAAATTGCTTTACGGCTGGTTGTTTTTAAGCTTTATCCTGGGTCTAGCGGCTTTATTTCTTTCTTTTAGCCGGGCCGCCTGGGGAATTTCTTTAGTAGGGTTTTTGATGGTTATTTTTTGGGATAAACAAATAATAATTAACTGGTTAGATAGTAAAAAAAAGACAGTTTTGATTATTTTTTACGGTTTAATATTTCTATCGGTGGTTATACCGCTTTCTTCTCCAGGTGCTAATTTTCTAGGCGGGCAAAGTTTCATAGAAAGAGCTGATTTGATAAAAGCAACACTCCTGCTTGTAAAAAGTAATTTTATCTTCGGTACAGGGTTGAACAATTTAATTATTCAGATTCGATATTTTGTTCCTCATTTATCTAGTTTATATATCTTTCAACCCGTGCATAATATCTATTTACTGGTTTTTGGAGAAACGGGAATTACGGGACTTTTAATTTTTCTGACATTTTTGCACATAAGTTTTCAAAAGAGTCTGAAAAGTAGTTTTGCGACAACGTTTGCTTTAATACTTGTTTTTTTATTAGGATTATTTGATCATTATCTTCTGACTCTTCAACAAGGGCAAATACTTCTAACCGTCTTTATTTCTCTTGCCTTTTTGCCAAAAAATGAGGTAAACTGACAATGAGAAGCCAGTCATATTATGAAAAGGTTGAAAAATATTCTGCTGTTTATTTTCGTCTTACCCCTTACCTTGTTTTTGGACCTTATTTTATACGCGGCTTTAAAAACCTGTCCTACTTGCGAAAGCTTTTGGGCCTGGGTGGGAACAGAAGGAGCCATCTCTTTTCCCATTGTAGTGGTGGTGACAGAATGGTTTGGCCGGGTACTGGAAAGATTTAAAAAATGAATATCGCTATTTTAGGCGGGCGATTTGACCCGCCCCATATTTGGCATTTCTGGACAGCGCAACAAATACTGGAAAATGTGAAAGACATGGATCAGGTTTGGTTACTGCCTGACTATTCAAACGCTTTTAAACCTATCATTGCCGCCCCAAGCGACAGGGTAGAGATGCTGCATTATCTGGAGACTGGCAGAATTAAGCTTTCAACCATTGCCGTGGTACGGGAAACCGTCACTTATACTATTTCTATCGTCCGGGAGTTAGTTAAAGACATAAATAACCGTTATTTTTGGGTGGTCGGATCGGACGTGGTGAGAGAGTTTACGAGGTGGCGCGATTATCAGAAGTTAGCTAAGTTAATTGAGTTTTTAGTGATTCCTCGTAAAGACTATCCTATCAATAGCCTGCCGGCCGGATTCTGTAAAGTTGAAGGAAATCTTATGTTAAGTAATGTTTCCTCAACTTTGATTCGGCAGCGGGTCAGTAAAGGAACGACGATTACGGGGTTGGTTTTTCCGGAGGTTGAGGAGTTGATAAGAAGAAGGAATCTGTATAAATGATAGTAGATCTTTCCATTAACCCGTCAAAAATCTCCGACGACATTGTTAAATTTATAAGACAGACCGTTACCGGGGCCGGGTTTTCCAAAGTTATCGTTGGTCTTTCTGGCGGGATAGACTCGGCTGTCTCGTGTAGTCTGGCCGTTTCTGCCTTAGAAAAAGAAAATGTTTATGTTGCCCTTCTTCCATACGGTGATTTGGATAAAGAGGGGATCGGGCATGCCAAATTATTGATTGATTTCTTGAAAATTCCCTCATCAAGCGTTCATCTTATCGATATTAAACCCCTTCTTGATCAAATTGCAAAAATCGATCCTGGAATGGATGATTTACGAAAAGGTAATATTATGTCACGTATGCGGATGATTTTGCTATTCGACCTGGCGAAAAAATATAAAGCTCTTGTTTTGGGAACCGAGAACAAGACAGAACATCTTCTTGGATATTTTACCCGTTTTGGCGATAGCGCTTCGGACATTGAGCCCATCCGCCACTTATACAAAACCCAAGTCAGGAAACTGGCCAAATATTTGAAAATACCGGAAAAAATCATCAAAAAGACACCAACGGCTGGTCTGTGGCAGGGGCAAACCGATGAAAGAGAATTTGGGTTTTCTTACGGTGAAGCGGATCAGATACTGCTTTTGTACCTAGACCAAAAAAAGAATGTAGAGGAAATTGTAAATAAGGGAATTAAGTTAGAACAGGTCGAAAAAGTAGTTAAAAGACTAAAAGCCAACGAGTTTAAGCATAGATAAGTTTTTAATTATTGGTATCGGCGGGGGAATAGAGAACGATGTTTGGCACGCTCTTAAAATGTTTGACATTGAAAGTAAAAAGTTTGGTTTTGTAATAAACAGAGGTAGCAGCGATGATAGCGTCTGCTAAACTCAAGTGGTATTTCCTTTTAATATTTCCTGTTAATTTACTCAACGCGAAATCCAAAGGAATGATATCAAGGAGTGAAAGAAATTCAGTTATTACCATTTCCTTTTCCGCACTATCTTCACCGGTATATAATTCTATTACACTAATTAGTGAAATGCATGCTTTGATCTCTCCCTTTTCAATTTTAGTGATAAAATGATTTATTCTTTTTGTATACCCCCTAAGAAGATCAATCACAAAGTCGGCGTCTAAAAGGATTTTTTCCATAGTTTTGCAAGATATTTTTCTCTTGCTTTCTCCTCTTTACCGTACCTGATTCTCTTTAAGAATTTGGAACCGGATTCTCCTTTGCCCCAAGCACCAATAAAAGAACTTATCGTAATTGGAGGGGTTATTTCAGTTTTTTTTCCGACGTAACTGTTTAAACCTTCATTTACGATATCTTTAATTGTCTTTTTTTCTATCAGAGCCCTCTTTTTTATTTCAAAAAGAAGTTCTTCAGGAAGAGTGATAGTAGTTCTAGTATATTTTGTGTTTAACATATTTTCATCTTATCATCAAATCATCAATATGTCAACTAGAGTTGGTTTCTACTTTTACCCTCCATAAAGGGTATCCAGGTCACATCTTCCCAACCGGGTTCTCGGGGATGGTTGTTGGCGAGAAAGAGATTACTTTTTAACTTGTAAAGCCTTAGTTGCTTGATAGAAGTGCTCTATAGTAGTGGTATCCGAATACCATCTGGATACATCCGGTAGGTTATTTATTAGTTCCAAGTATTTAGGAAGACAGGGAATTCTACCCGGGTGCCATTTTTCTCCTTCAGGTGGCGGTTTTCCTTCATCTGCAGGGTATACCCGTAAAGGTTTATTTCCCTTAAAAGGTTTATTGAGTAAATACATTAGAGCATAATTTAGAGCTACCGCATGAAATTGGTTAGGAATGCCAGGTTGATTATATGTTCGGTATAAATCCGTCGCTCTCTCAACCGGCACCGGATACTCATCTAATTCATATGCATGGCTAAAGTTATTTACGATCCAGTCAGCTTCTTTGGGGTGGTCTTGAAAATAAGCAGCGTAAGATTCTGCGTAAACATTAAAAACAATTTCTTCGATCGTCCACAGTCTATCGTTTTGATCAACGTTTACTAATCGCCAATTACCTGAATCATATCTCCCATTCCATTCAGAAAATTTTTCATCCCTTCTTCTTCCCAGGTGACCTGGTCGTTCTTGAGTTATCCATCCTTCTGTACCTTCTGGTAATTTTTTAATAAAAAGCTCAAGGCTTTGTTCCTTGCTAAACGGTATCCATCCAGGTCTAGGAGACTCAGTTGCTTCTCCACGGGGATCCACATGAAAAACATAGGTAGTTTTTTCTCCAAAGGGTTTATTAACTGCTAGACTTGCGTAATGCCAAATACCAGGATTTAAGGTAACTTGAGTATTCTGCGGAATCAAAAATGTTTCGGCGAGCGAAGCGTCCGGTAACTCTTCTGAATTGTTTGGATTTTTTCCCGGCGCTACCACAAGGACTATTTCTCCATCAAGAGGTTGTTGTATCTCAGGGCTTCTTTCTCTTTCCATTCCAGGAATTGTTATGTATCCTGACACTGACTCCGTTTCAACAAGACCAACAATACCTCCAGTTACTAATATAGATTCTGCAATCGGAGACCAGCATTGCCAACCTGGACCAGAACGATTAGCCTTAGTATCTGGTCTTGTAATGAGTTTCCCATCTATTATGGCTGCGTTTGGGTTCTGATTGATAGAGCCGAATGATGAAAAACCATCAGGGGTTAGAGGTCGAACGTGGATAAGTAGTGCCGGATGTTGTTCTCCTACTGGTGTAACTTCAACAGTTTTTTCTATTGCTTTCATAATATTTTTCATTTAATTAATTCTGCTATTTTTTGAACTTCTTATATTTTATAATGTTTCATTATATCAGGTTATTTTTTATAAAATATAGTCTTTTTATCATGCCCAGCGTAAAATATGAGCTACTCCAGTGCTTTCTGGTTGTGGCGTGACATAATCTGCTATTTCTTTTAATTCAGGAATACCGTTAGCTACTGTGAAAATCAAGCCCCCATTAGATTTAATCTCTAATGCGATTTCTAAGTCGTTTTCAGCATCACCAAAATATCCTATTTTCGAAAGATTAATTAAACCTCTTTTTTCTAACACCAGAAGACCATCTCTCTTTGAACGTAAATGACCATCTGCGAATTTTTCCACCGCAATGATATCGCCATTAGCTGTTAACATAAAACCTATATGCCTAATCCCCGTTTCTTCAGCGATTTTTATCATATGTGTTAGAGTAGTTTGATAGTCAGGGTAATCTATATTAGCCAGTGGACCTTTGACCATAATTTTAAAGACACCAGTTTCCTTTATGTCCTCATCAGCTACTTGAATAGGCGCGGATAGACCCTCAATAAAACCATATTTACCTGCTCTTAATTTACTATCTCCAGCTATTTGCCACCGTGATTTGATATCATCTTTTAGTCTTCCCATCTCTTTCAGGGCTTCTGGACTGGTTAGAATTTCAAAACTTACGCCTGAACCGTTGGGAACACCGATTTGGTGCCCATCACTGTAAATAGATGGACCACTGAAAATAGGATGCTGATCTCTGGTAAATCCCCCTATTCCAATGGTAATCATGTCCTGTTCAATTTTCGCGACACTTTTAGGGCTACGCGAAGTGCATACACCAAGAGCTACATCCTGTCTTAATGACAAATCTAGAAATAGCCAAGGTAAGGTAGGATTGACAGAGGAAAATGTTCCACTTCTGTCCCATGAAGTTTGATCCAAATCAGTCATCCAATATTTGACTTGATTTAGTCTAGTTTCCAGATTTGATAGTGATGGCCTCTTTGTTTCTAGTATCATATCAGGTTGCTAAAAAACTTATAACTGGATAACGAAAATGATCAATGGGGCAGGTTTATATTTTAAGAAGAAATATGAAATTAATCATATATTCCATTGTTTTTACAATACCTGGAGATTCGGTGTAAGGGAGGAGAGGAGGAAGATGGACAACTCCGATAATCGGCTTTTTCTTGGAAAATAACTTATAAAACTTCATAGATATAAAAATACATTAATTATCTCTTTAGAGTCAGTATACTTCTTGCCTGATGAACGGCAGGAAACATCTTATCACCTACTTCATTGGAGAAATTTAAAAATCCTTCTCTTTTTGAGAGAGCTGGTGTAGGTTGCATTAGCATGCCATGACTCCAGCTCCCTGAAGACGCTTCTTTTACATATTTCATTACTTTGGCTAGATGTCTTGCTATATCCAGATAAAATTCTTCACTGGCCAAACCTGTTTTTTCAGTTAAGCTATATTTAGGATTTACTATTGCACTTTCAGCCCAATCACTAACTGCTTTGTTGGCAATTCGTGCTAGTTTTGCGGCTAGTTCACTCTGGACAGGAGTAATTACGGGGTGAATTTTTCCGTCTTGTTCCTTGTATCTTGAGACAGTTTGATGTTCATCAAATAAGCTTTCTACGCCATCCGCTATTGCTTCCAGGATTTCTAGACAATCAGGAGGTATAGGTATGTCTAGTTTAGGGAAATATTCCTCTACCATTATATTTAAGAATCCAGGTACAGACCGAAGTCTATTTCCTTTATGCTCTCTTCCCCAGGTATGTGAGTAGAAGCTGATAGGAAGGATAGATACATTAAAAGCTTTAGCAAGACCTATAGCCATCTCTTTTGTAATTGCCTTGGTTTTCCATGCTTGTCCGACGTTACCGGCTTTAACGATAAAAGAATCTTCACCTCTTGTTAAAGCCTCGATCATATATCCATAAGGTAACGAATCCATAAAAATAGCGACTTTTCCACCTCTTGCTCCTTCTGCAACAGCTTCTGCGAAGTATCTGGTAACCATTGCGAAGTGTCTTGCCGGATCTTTTTCAACAACTGTGCCATTGGTTCCGGCAACTTCATCTTTAATACCCAGACTAACTCTACTGGCATGAAACTCCCAGACTTGTGGTTTCATTCCTCTCGCTCTTTTTAATACTTGATATGCTGCTGCCGGGGGGTAACCGTCTCTTGGTAACCCGTCGACTTGACTTCCTGGGATAGAGGTTTTTACATCCATGACAAAAGATGCCCAACCGGCAATCAAAGGAGCATAACCAGAAACTAATTGATAGTATTCAGCCTCAACTGCTTTTTCTACTATCTTACGATCGTAGATATTCCCATTTGGTCCTTGTAAAGTAATTTCCCCACGATTTACTTCGACATGGCTTAAGGCCTCTCTAACTAAATTTTCAGTAAACCATGGTGCTAACTGGTGACCTAGTTCATCAATTCTTTCACCTGCTAATTCGTTTGCGATTGTCTGCGGAACTGGTTTAAGGGTATCAGCTGACATATTTATATAGCTCCGTATTTTTGAATAATCTTTGAAGCATACACACTTCCCTGATAGAGGCTTTTTGCGACATTTCTTGATTGGAGATGTTCGGATAAGAAGGCAGATATAAACGCATCCCCTGCCCCTGTGGTATCTACAATTTTTTTAACAGGCATCGCGTTTTGCTGGTATTTTTTATTTCCTATAAAAGCCAAACTTCCTTTTTCAGCTAAAGTAACAACTAAAAGCTTTTTATATTTTTTAGCTAAATCTGTAACTTGATAAATAAGATCTGGTTTTACATTGCTTAATCCCAAAAAACCAATATCAAAATTATTGATATAGTTTTTAACTATTTCTGTTGAATAGTTATAATCAGCCAGACTCATAAAGTCGATGGCTACTTTTCCCGGCCATTTTCTCTTTATAACAGATTTGAGAAATGGTTCAATTTGGGTAAACAAAACACCTAAAAGAAGGTCTTGTGTGGCAAGAAAAGACAAATCATCTGGAGTTGGTTTGGCTACATCTATTACTCCGGCAACGAAATTGAAAAATACTTTTTCACCAGAAGAATCGTTCTTGATATGCTGAATTGACGTTTTACCGTTTAATAATTGTAAATTACTAGTCAGTATTGCGTAGTTTTTGCATGCCTTAAGTATTACTGAAGAGTTTTTGTCTTTACCTATAGCTCCTAAAACAGAGATTTTTGCAGTGGGAAGAATTTTTTTGAAGTGAACAGAAGCGTTTAAACCTCCTCCACCAGGCTTTTTTTTCTTAAGAGACACATAATCATCTACCGTGCATCCTCCTAAACAGCTAATTTTATAGTATCGTTTCAACATTGTTACAACACTAAAAAATAATCCAGTTAGTCATTGGATTTTTCATACTTTATCATACTATTTGTTATTTTTCAAATTCGGGGTTACATAGCAGATAAGTGGTACTCAACTTCTTCAAGCGGTACAAAAGAGAGATTTTTTCCAGGAATGGTGTGTGAATAGTTATTTGTTATCATCATTCCTTTATATCCTTTATCTTTTATATACGATTCAATGAAACGATAGTCATAAGGAGCGATATGCTCCTGATATTTTACTTCTACTGCAAGCTGTTTTTCCGGCAGGATGAAATCAATTTCCTTATTCCGATGATGATAAAGATAGACATTTTTGGTGAAGGAATGCAATAGAGTATTTATATAGGTTTCTGCTTTAAAGCCGGTGTTGATCTGTTCGGGGATAAGAGAAAGGAAATTTGAGGAGGCAGGGTAAAGCTTGCGAAGAAGACGTTTTTCCCTGCGAAAGCTTCCGCTGAGATTCAATACTTTTTGTATCAATAGCGATTGTTCTAAAATAGATAAGTATTTAAACAGCGTTGCTTTTTTCAAAGAAAGATCAGACATAAGCTTATATGAGGCAATAATTTGTCCAGTATTTGGAAGGAGTGACCAAAAAAGCCTCTCAAAATCAACTGTTTTTCGTATACCATATGCCTTTACTATATCAATTTCAAGCACTTTTCCGATGACTCCTTCCTTAAGATACTCTACTTTTTTTGCGTTGTCTCTGAGCTCAAGCATCTCAGGAAATTGGCCAAAATCCAGAAAATCAATAAAATCAGTTTTTTTTGAAAGCAGTTTATATTCGGAATAGGTAAGTGGGGGTAAATTTGTATTGAATATTCTCCCAGCCAAGCTTTCCTTCGATTTTTCTGAAATAAAAAGGGAGGACGATCCCGAAACTATAAATTTCAGGTTTTGGTTTACATCGTAATATCGTTTAATAATGTCCTGCCAAAAAGGGATCAATTGAATTTCATCAAAAAAGAAATATGTTTTATTCTTAATAGTATTTGGAGTTGCGTGTATGATGTTTGAGAAAAAAATGGTCATAATTTCTTCAAGTAATTCCGGGTTTTCCTTTATGGCAGGTTGATCGAAGGAGAAATAAAGAATATAAGAAGGGTTAAGATGACTATTTAAAAGTGTAGCAACGCTTTGTTTTAGAAGGGTGCTTTTTCCCGTTCTGCGTAGTCCCGTTAGGCTCGAAATCTGCTTTATTTCAGTTATTTCTTTATAGAAAGAAGAAAATAAATTCCGTTTCGGGAGCACCTGTTCAGGAGGTATATATTTTTGGTCACGGTACCAAGGGTTAAAGAGATATATTAGTTCTTTTATATTCATTTTGTAGACTAAATGTAACAGTATGTCTATTATTTTAGAATAAATAGATGAAATGTCAAGTTCAGTTCCCGTAATTATTCAGAGTTTCCCAATGATAGTTTTGATACATCACCTCCCTGGAAAGACGGGGTCAGGCCTTAAAGGCGTTAAAGGCCTGACCCCTTTAACCCATTATCCTAAAATAATAAGTCCCCCCTTTTCCTTTATACGGTTAAAGTCGTGATCAAAAGTAGCGATTTGCCGTATATTTTGTTGCTGCATAATGCATAAATGAAATGCGTCCCGGGGGCGCAAATTGTATCGCTGCATGTTTTTAAGAACAATCTTTACCTCGGTTGGATTATGACGGAATTCAACAAGTTCTAATCTTTCCCAAGAGAATACTTTTTCGGTGGCCTCTGATATCACTTGTGTGTGCAGATCGAAAGAGGTTTTTGTTTTATCTTTCGCAACACTTTGAAGTATAAAAATCAGTCCATAGAAAAATTCATCCCACGTCAGACTTGAAATGACAAAGCTGTGTCTCTTTTTCCATATCCGATCAATAATGTCCATCGCACGTGTATGATATTGATGGTTTGATACTTGATGAGCGATAAGAATGTTAGCGTCCAAGTAAACTTTGTCTGTCATACGGCTCTTTTATCACACGAAACACTTTTTCCATGTTTATTTTGTGCGATATGGAAATCGTACCTGCAGTTGCAGAGGGAGGTTGTGTTGATTGAGCATTTTTAACTGGCATATTGAGTTCTTTTATATTCACAAGAGCAGCAACAGGTTTACCCATTTTCTGGATGATGATCTGTTGTGAGGTATAGGAAACCTGGTTAATTAAGTCAGCAAAGTCATTTCTCGCCTGGGTAATACTTACTATCTTCATACAACCTTAATATATTACAATTTATATATTTTGTCAAATTTGTACATACTGACGGATTATATCCTCTGATTCTTCAAGACCTTGACATGTTTCCTTGAACTGTATAAAATATGCATAATATGGAAACATATAATCTGGCATTGGTAACCAAGAAGATATACGATTCACGGCTGAATTTTTTCTCATTAAAAACATTAAGAGATATACTGGAGATAAAAAAAGACAGAAGTCTTTATAGCGTGATTAGAAGACTTTTAGAGAATGAAGTATTGAAAAAAATCGAAAAAAATAAATATTTACTGGAAAACACAAAGCTAAATGATTTTTTACTGGCAAATCTTATTTATACGCCTTCTTATATTTCATTTGAGAGCGCTTTGAACTTTTACGGAATTTTATCCCAATTTCCTTATGAAGTGACAAGCGCAACTTCAAAAAAAACACTGCAAAAAATTATTGATGAGAAGACATATTCATATATCCACCTGAAAAAAGAATTATTCTGGGGTTATGAAAAAAAAGATAATTTTCTTATTGCTTTGCCTGAAAAGGCCCTGCTTGATGAGTTATATCTCGTCTCAAAAGGTTTAAAGAACTTTCAATTGGGCGAGCATGATTTTTCGTTGATAAATAAAGACAGGCTTAAAAATTTTCTTATCAAGTTCCCTCAAACGGAACAGTTTAAAGCGCTTACTGGGGAATTGATAAAGACGAAAGACATGTGATTACAAGAGATCAAATTACTTTTCTTTCAAAGAAATACAAGATTAATGAGACTGTGGTATTTCGGGAGTATCTGCAGATTCTTTTTTTATCTGTGCTTTATTCTTTTCCCAAGAGCAAGGATATCTTTTTTAAAGGGGGAACGGCGATACATTTGATATATAAAGCTCCAAGATTTTCTGAAGATCTTGATTTTACCGTTAATTCTAAAGAGAAAGATTTTTTAAGTTTTATCTTTCAGATATTCAATCGACTTACAAAAGAGTATGAATTGGAATTTAAAGAGAGGAAAACTATCTCCGGGAAAAGATTTTTATTGACAGCAAAGCCAGTTATTTTCCCATATAAAACTTTTATCAATTTGGATTTCTCTTTCCGGGAGAAAATTATTGAGCCGAATAAATCCATCATTGAAACAGATTATCCTGTCCTTTTTACTTCTTTTTTATATCATTTATCAAAAGAAGAGGTGTTTGCGGAAAAGATAAGGGCAGTGATGACACGGAAAAAAGGAAGGGATTTATATGACCTTTGGTATCTTACGACCCAGGGAGTTAAAGCAAATGATGCTATGGCGCGCGAAAAAATAAAATATTACGGGTTGAAAAATATAGATAATAAAAAAATCATTGAAAGAATATCGGAATTTTCTCAAAATGATTTTATACTTGACTTAAGACCATTTGTACCGGTAAATCAAAGAGAAAAGTTGGGGAGTCTTTTTGTCTACGTAAAAGATTATCTTCGGACAAAATTACTTTAACCCCCTTTATTAATTGGATAATTGCTTATGTTACAATAACTCTTATGAAAATTGTGGTTACAGGCGGGGCGGGGTTTATTGCCTCCCACATCGTAGATGCTTATATTTCCCAGGGGCATAACGTCGTGGTGGTAGATGACCTTTCCACCGGGAAAAAAGAGTTTGTCAGTCAAAAAGCCAGATTTTACCAGGTTGATATCAGAGATAACGAAAAGATTGAGAAGATATTTAAAAAAGAGAAACCAGAGGTTTTAAACCATCACGCCGCTCAGATAAGCGTGCGTAATTCTGTTGATAATCCACAATTTGACGCTGAGGTAAATATAATCGGTCTTTTGAATTTACTGGAGGCGGGGAGAAAAACAGGAGTCAGAAAAGTCATTTTTGCCTCATCCGGAGGAGTTGTCTATGGAGAGGCAAGTAAATTACCGACACCGGAATCATATACTCCGCTTCAGCCCCTTTCTCCCTACGGTGTAACGAAGTTGGTCAGCGAACACTATCTGAATTTTTATGACAAAACCTATAATCTGCCTTACGTTGCTTTGAGATATGCCAACGTCTATGGCCCCCGCCAAAATCCCCATGGTGAAGCCGGGGTGGTGGCTATATTCTCTCTCAAACTATTACGGGGAGAAATACCGACAATCAATGGAGATGGATTTCAGACGCGTGACTATATATATGTAGGAGACGTGGTTGAGGCCAATATCAAAGCGCTTGAAACTGCCAATATCGGAGCATTTAATATCGGCACAGGAATAGAAACCAATGTGGTAGAAATTTTTGAGGAAATCAAAAGATGTGTCGGAAGTGATATTAATGCAAATTATGGACCGGAGAAGACGGGTGAACAAAAAAGAAGTTCTTTAGACAATAAGTTAGCCTTAGAAAAATTAAGTTGGAGTCCGAAAGTATTTTTAGCCGAAGGCATAAAAAAAACAGTTGATTACTTTAGGAGCGTCTAATATTAATACCTTAGATCAAATTTATCCTCTTATACCAGAAAAAGATTTAGGCAGACTGGCTAAGCTGTTTTGCCGGGAACAGGTTATGGCCCTTACCAACCAAAAGTCTTCACTTCCGATGATTTTAAACCCTATTGCCAAAATTACTCCAAGTAACGGATTTGGCGTGACGGTGGCAATTGGTGGAACCAATGGTTACGTTTCCGCCTTTAGAATTTACAAGGGGAAAAAAATAAAATTCTTAAATAGAAAAATTTTTGCCTTGCCGGTTTATACCAGTAAAGAGAAACTTTTTCGCCTTATAGCGGAAAACATATTCCAGGTTACAAAAAATAAAAAAAAAGATTTTCCAATTGGTATTGGCCTTGCTTATCCGCTAAAACCCATGCTAATCAATAATATACTTGACGGAGAGCTTTTATCAGTGACTAAGGGAAGGCAAATTGAAGGACTGGTGGGGAAAAAAGTCGGGCAGGAGTTCCATAAGTTCTTGATTAAAGAATACGGAGTTGATACCACGGTAGTGGTGGCCAATGACGCCATTTGTTTGCTTTTGGGCGGGGATGGAACAGAGGTGGTGGGGATTGTAGGGACTGGCCTTAATTTTGCTTATTGGCAGAAACGATTTGCGATTGCCCCATTAAAACTTGGAGAGCTGTCCGGTTTTGGTCAGGGTGAGGTGGCTGTCAATATCGAATCTGGTGATTTTGATCAGGTTGAGGGAACAAAGCTACGAAAAGTAATAGACCAAAAAAGCGATGACCCGGGAAGGTCTTTAGCTGAAAAAGAAACCGCCGGTGCTTATTTATACCAGATTTTTAACGCGGGAAAAGAAGAAATATTGAGTAAAAATTTTCCCGATCTTTCCTCAACTGATCAATTGAACGATATTCTTACAAGAGCTTATAATTATCCGACCAATATTGACAAAGCGATAAAAGATAAAGCCTATCTTTTTACCGAGAGAATTTTTCACCGCAGCGCCCAAATCGTCGCTATAGAATTATGCGGGATATTATTCAAAATTAGTAAAACCCGGGGAATTGTTCCTATTGTTATGGAAGGCGGGGTTTTTTGGAAAGCCAAGAATTATCCTTCTCTGGTTAACCTCTATATCAATATGATATTGCCGGAAATAATTCCTTCTTTTGCCAGACTTTTTGGAAGCAGCAGGCGCGGAATTGCCATTTTGGCAAAAAGTACCTATTAGACCCATTTTCCTTTTGACGACAAATTCTCTAAAAGTGTATGATGTATCTATATGGCTTCCGAAACACATAGTGATGGTAATTTTATATTGAAGGCTTTCAAAAAGCTTTTTATCCGTCCAGAGCATCCAGTAGAACAGCTTCCTCCGGAAGGTTCTCAAATCAGCGAGCAGGAAAGACAGGAAAGGAAAGCAAGAGCCAGAGCCAGGCCACTGGATATTATAAATGAGTTAAAGAGAGTGACCGCAAATCATCCGGCGCGTGAACTTTTACCCAGGCTTGATTTTACTCCGGACGTTTTAGCCCGGAATCCGGAACTTGGGAATCTGCTTTTAAATATTATTCGCGTCACAAATTCAAGCAGCTATCACGATCCCAGATGGCTGGTGGAAAAGATCGAGCAGTTGCACGCATTTAACCAGTCACTTCAAAGTAACCCGGATGACTTAGTCAGGCTTGAAGCAATTGAAGGCGCTTTTGAAAAAAAAATTCAACTCGCCATCAGAAGCGAGATTAACGACCAAAGAATAGCCGAGACAGAAGCAAGGGTGAGAACCGCCAAAGGCGAGGTTGTTCCTCAAGATCCCCGGGAGGTATCGAAAATGATTGCTGATGCCAAACCGCCGGCTGACTGGAAAGATGCGATCGACAGATTCAAGAGCGATCCTGATCTTCCAGACGCTCTTAAGGTTAAATTAGATGCAGCCGTTACTGAATTAAAGACTAATAATAAAGGTTTCCCTACAATTGATGCCTTGAGACAGGTAATCGAAGAAACAATGAAACATACCGTTGCAAGCATGAAAGCCGGTAATCTTGATGAAGCGACTATTGCGCAAAAAAGTCATCTCTACAATCAACAGCGTGAAGCCGGTGAAAAATTAGGCAGATTCTTTGTCGAGACAACTTCCGAAGGAAGTGATTTGATCAGAGAAGTACAGCGTCGGGGTGGACGCGAGATTTTCGAAAAAGCCATACACGAGGACGCTGACTACCGGGACTACTGGTTTTATCAGGTTATTGAAAATATTCTTTATAACCAGAGGGCAGAGTCATCAAGAGAACTGATGAATCTGTACAAAATGGGAGATATGGATATTTTTATTGAGATGGTGAGAAAGATGAAAGATTCACAGGGAAACCCAATCGGAATAAAAATTGCCCAGCGATATACCATCCTGAAAAATACCATTTTTCAGTCTCATGATATGGATCTTTATGCGGCTCATCCCTCACAAGACATGAAAGAATTTATCGGTTCAACCTCTTTTTTCCTTAATTCTTATGTCGATACCGCGCATCAGGATCCGATGGTTTCTCTTGCCAAAAGGCTTTATGAAATGGCCCTTTTGACAATAAGAGAATCAAACAACGGTTTTATTCCCAGAGAATATCTTAACTGGCATACGGGAAGAGGTAATATTTTTCTGGATGCGATGGTAGAGAGATTGCTCAAACAGGCAATTGCCGCAAAACAACTTTATGGAGTTAAAACCGATCCGGTGACCGGAGCCCCGGATTTATCTACCTGGGACAGGCTTCAGCTTGACCCCAATAAAATAGTTTCTCTTGAAGATCTTTATGGTAATGAGCCCGAGGTAAGCGAAAGCTGGAGGAGACAGTTAGGAGATTTGAAAATTGCAGCCGCCCTCAAACAGGCCAAAGGTTTGGCATTGGTTGACATGCGGCTTTTGGAGATTATCGGCCGGTCAAAAGGAACAGGGAATGATATGGATAGGACGATTTGGGGCCAGGGTGCCGGATTTAACAGCGTGCCGTATGAGGGAATAGTCCGCCATATTGAGCCAATCATCCATTACTTTACCCGTTACCAGGTAGGAGCTGAATTATACGCCCCATTTTTTAATATGCTGGTGACAGATAGACATGATTGGAATCCGGAAAAAATGAAAAGACTCATTCAGTTGCATTTAGATGGTGATCGGAAAACTATGGTTAAGGAGTTTGGAGACGAAATTGACACCCGGTTAAACGCGATGGAAAACCCTCTTAGTTTTTCCGGCATGTGGGGTACTTTTACCAAATGGCGGACCGGGGATGCTACCCGGGATATGGATGACTGGGAAGTTAACAGACTTTCAACCGCCAATAAGCTCTCTATAATCGGCGACGAGCTGATCCGGCCGAAGGGAGGTTGGGAAATCCACGGTATGACCGATGAGAAAAAAACCGAAAAGTATTATTTGGAGGAAGATAACCGTTGGCAGGGGAAAGACAAATTAACTGCCTTACAATATTATACCAAGCTTAGGAATTCCTACAGGGAGAGATTAAGAGCAAGCGGGGATTGGGATTTGATCAGGGTGGCGGCAGACGAGGCCGAATTTGAAAAAAAATGGCGCAAGACGGGTCTTGAACAGAAGGTATCGGAGGAAAAAACCTATAAAAAACTATTAGAAGAACATTTAAAAGGTGTCCAAAAACTGCATCCGGAAGTCGGAAACTCGGAAAAAGGCGAATGGAAAGAAAAACAGATGAAGCTGGAAAGGGCGTTTAAAGCCAGGATCTGGATACAGGCCGTCATGCGTTCGCCTTTGATTGTGGCTAGAGAATTGCAGTTGAAATATAAAACAAGCGGTTTTGAACGACAAGGAGCCTTGAGAAAAAAAATCATCTATGACCTTTTGGGTATTGATCTGGATGAGCTGGCGGTAGAGCGGACTCCGCAAAAAATAGAACGGGAGCAGCTGGAAAGAATTATGGATTTGGAGGGAGCCGTGGCAGCCGTGTCCCAGATTTCTATCAGGGAAAATCGGGATCTTCGGGAAAGTGATTTTGATTTGATAAGTGATACTCAGCTTAAAGATTATAGCAAAAGATATTGGAGAATGGTAAGACAAGCTATGTTGGGAAGCGAGGATATTAATCGTGCACAAGCCTGGTATCGGAAAATCGGCATTATGGATCCGGACGCCAGGAAATTCGGTTTTATGGACTCTAATAATCCGGAGGCCAGGGGCTTACGTTTTTACAAAATTGACTGGCAGAGAATTGAACAGTTTCGTACCGATAATATAGGTATGGATAAGGAAGCCCTGGATGATATTAGAGGCGATATCTTTAAAAATCCGGAAGGTTTCGTGAGCGAGCTGATGACGGCCAACACGGTTGATAAACTTTACCGCTATCTTTTTTCAACCGAAGACATGGGTTGGGAGTATCTCAATATGGGGGTTTTGGGAGAAAGAAACCAGGTCAGGCGTGCTGGAGATCTAGCTTCACACGTACAGTTTAATCAATTGTTTGAGCAATATCTAAATGAAGTGATGAAAGGGAAACCAAAAGTAGAGGATCTGGTAGCCCAGCTTAAGAAAATGTGGATAGCCATGGCCGGAGATTTTGGCGACGTAGCTACAGACGCCTGTGGCAGAGTGGCCTATACCACAGGACAAATGTACCGCAAGGCCGACTGGGCCTGGAAAATTCCAGGGCTTGGTCAGGCCGCCGCCCTTTTTAAAGAAGCCTCAATTATGCAGATGATTAAAGGCAGGGTTCACGGAGCAGCCTGGGGACCAAATGAAATGAAGCAGTTTGTAGACGAAGTAGTGACGGAAGGAATCGTACCTCACCATCTTAAAAGCCCCTTTACCGGCAAAAAATATTTTACTTCTAATTGGCACGGAGAACTTTTGGAAGAGCGTTTGGGAGCCACCACCGAAAACGTTTTGTACGAGTTGATTACCTTAGGAGTTCTTATATCCATTGCAATCACTCTCTACCGGGCCTTTACCGCCAAATCTGAAGAAGAAGAAGGGGGTGGAGGCGGCGGTGGAGGGTAATAGAACAGCAGACTTTTTTATTATTTATTTTTTACTAAATCCCAACGCTTGCGCCGCTCTGCCTAACAGCCCAGGTTGGTCACCATGCCCGGCGAATAGTTGTTGCATGTAATAGAACTGGCTCATGGCTCCCATGCCGGTTTGGGCGGCTCCGGTCAGAGGCGAGAAGGCTGTTCCGGCACTTATCGGTAGCACCGGTTTAGGATGGAAAGCTTTTTTGACTTGGGCCACCAGACTGGGAGCAAGTAAAATGACACCCAGTCCCAGCAAGGCGCTGAAAAATTCTCTTGGCTGAAAACCGATAAATGGCGGCATCCAGGTTGGCCCGGCATTAGTTACTCGCATCAGGTAGGTGGCAAAGATAAGCAGACCAACGGTAGTAGGATAAACGACTAAGTTGGCCATGATGTTAAAAAGCCATTCAGAGAAAGCAGATTTGCCCGGGATGGCTTCAGCAAGTAGTAAAATAGGTCCTAAAATCAGACCGATGATAAGCTGGATATAGGAGTTAAGAAGAAGCAGGAGCAGCCTTATAAAAGTAAAAAGCAGGCCCAAAGCGATGATGAGCAAAAATATTCCCTCAGCGATTCCTACTCCTGCAAATACATTTTTTAAAGCTTGCTTAAGGAAAAAACCAATCATTCCCCCAACCAGCCCAGCGCCACCACCAGTTAAAGGATTCCCATAAAAATTATCCAAGGCTCTGCCTCCGGTTTCAAATACCGCTTTGAAAAGATCACCCATGTCAGCGGTCATGTAAAAAGTTTGCAGATCAGTGGCACTTCCGGCCACTCCCGCTGCTCCTCCCATGGCGTTGACAAGGAGATTGATAAGAATGGCCATAGCTAAATACATAATATCGATAAAAAAGCCCACAATCGGATAAGAAAGGGTAATGATGATAACAGTCAGGACGATTTTTGGTATGGCTGCCTGGACCGAGATGACCGTTTTCGGATCTATTTTCATCCGGAAAATGATCATAAAACCGATGGCTACCATAATGATGATAAGAACCGCATAAGCGATGTTTCTGGAAGTTTTCCAGAAAGAAAGAAATGGCGTCAGCCCTGCAAATCCTATCCCCTGGGCATAGGCAGGTTTGGCCAGTCCTGCGTTTTGCAAGAGATCGTAAGCATACATCACGCCCGAAGCAGGAGGATGAGCATACAAGGTATCCATCGCCAGAGTAATTGTGCCGAGAGCTGTAGTTTTATCGATCTCCTGATCGCAACCAATAATTGCGCAACCCCAGGCAAATAAACCTGCGGTAGATTGGTAGTTGATCTGTCTGTCAGCGAAGAGTCGCGTTTGTCCGTCTTTTGACTCTTCTAATCGGGCATTTTTCTCGTTTTGATTCCTTTTGTCGATGTTATAATTGTAAAAAATATCACTCGGAGGCGCTGAATAGATTTCTCCCAGAGGAGCGAGGAAAAAGTAAGCAATAAAAAACAGGACAAATAAAACGCTAAATTTTTTCCTTTGTTGGGCAGTCAACATTTTATCTCATTATTCTTCTTTCAGTAAGAAGTGTCAAGTTCTATTGTGGAATTTCGAAGCGGGTAACCTTGACTCCGGTATAAGCTTCAATAATTCGGAAAACTAGAAAGGCGATCATTAAAAGAACGATACCTATGAAAGCCGAGGTCATGGTTTGTTGAGCGCTGGTGGCCGCTTTTGGATCACCTCCTGAAGTAAGGTACTTAAATCCGCCAATAATCAGCATGACAAACAGAGCTAGAACCGCCAGACTGACCGCAACTGTCAGGATATTGGCAAAGACTACCTCAAGACATTTTAGAGTCGGCACCTCAATGCCGTTTACATTTTGTAGACAACTTGCCCAATCTCTCATGTAGTCTTTTTTTGGGTTTTAAAAGGGTGTCGGGAATTTGAGATTTGCAAAATCAAAACCGAAGAATTGACCAACAACCAGCATAATTGCGTAAGCGGCAAAAACGATAAAAAGACCTAAGAGAGCGGCCTGGATTCTGTGTTGGGCGGTTTCCACCGCCGCTTTGTCTCCCCCTGAAGTAATCCACTGTAGTCCTCCCCAAAGAAGATAGATAAAAGCCGAAAGAGCGGCGATGATTAAAACGACACCGATTGTTCCGCTTAAAAGTTTACCAAAATCCCCAATTTTTAGATTGCTGGGTCTTTGGACAGAGATCGAGATATCCTGAGCATGGACAGTTGTAAAGGTAAGAAGGAAAAGAAAGACGCTTGTAGTTAGGCTGATAATTTTTTTCATATTACTTAGTCTAAATTAATTATGTCAATTTTTTAAAGTTTGTCAAGTATGCTTGAGGTTTCGAGTTTTTTTTAAAATAGAGTTGGTATTTTAAATTCAAAATTACTGCTTCCCACCGGTGATATTCCTAAAAATTGCAAAACTATTAAGTATAATGCCCAGGAGGAAACCACTACAAAAAGGCCCAGGAGAGCGGTCGTGATACGATGCTGGGCCATTTCCAGTTTACTTTTATCTCCCCCTGAAGATATCCAGTCCATTCCACCCCAGAGAAGCTGGATAAATGTCCAGAGAGAAGCCCCTATCAGAAGCGCTCCGATTAGAGCCGAGAAGAATTTAGCAAAAATAGCCGGCGTATCCTCTGGTTTTTGCTTGGCAAAACCAGTGATCACCGGGTTGGTTATCGGATCTACGGCAAACATCATCATAAGAGTGTTGGTAGAATTGCTCCGGGATTTAAGATATCCAGGCCCAGAATCTTACCTATGATACCCATTATAACCCAGGCGGCAACCACAACCACAAGACCGATTAATGCGTAAGTAATTTTATTTTTAGCCGTTTCCATCTTTGCCTTGTCTCCTCCTGATCCAATCCAGTCGTAGCCGGCCATGATTATTTGTACCCCAAACCAGAGAGCAGCCACGATCGTCATAAATCCGATGAATCCGCTGATTACTTTATTGAACTGGCTTCCAACTTTATCAGTATCGCTCTTCGTTAGATTACAAAGGGCTTCTGCAACTGGTCCCAGACCTCCGCCGCAGCCTATTCCTTGGTCAGACGTAGCCGCCAAAACCTCTTTGGGTATAAATAATAAATAAAGCCCAATAAAAATTAAGATTTTTTTTATTTTCGTCATAGTTTAGGATTGAGTATTGCCGATGGATCTTTGAAAAGGACGACACCTATTACCGCTGCAATTAAAAATGATGAGACAATAATAAAAAGGCCCAATAGTGTTTGCCAGATTCTCGTCCAGGCCTTTTCAACCGCTTTTGGGTCTCCTCCTGCCGTCATAAATCCAAATCCGGCTATAATTAAATTTAAAAACCCCCAAAGTCCCGCCGCAATAAAGATAAGCTTGAGGATCAGGTTGAGGAAAACTATTATTCCTACCAATCTGCCTGTAACCGGATCGATTCCGATAGGAGGAATACTTGAAGGAGCGATAATTTTGCCAATGGGGTCAGTTGTTGGTAAGGCCATGATTGGTTAGTTATTTATAAAATACCTCCCAGTGTGCCATTTGTTAGAAAGTTGATAATTTGTAGAATCCAAAATGCCCCAAACATTATAATAAGTCCAACTACGGCATATGTCAAAAAACTGCGCGCCTTTTCTTTGGCGGCGGCATCATCGTTACCCGCGTTGATTACGACGCCAAACCCGGCGATAATTATAAGGATAAAAAAGATAATCGCACCCAAAAGAAGAATTTTTGGCAGAAAAAAGGATATAAGGCCACCTAGCGAGCTAAAATTTGTATTTTGTGCAGGCGACCAGACGTCGGCGATATCCAGTGCATAAACCGGAGGAAACAATTTCATAATTTTAGTCTAGAGGTAAGTGATCTTGTTTGTCAAATCAAATACTTCAGACTATAATAAACAGATTCATCAATCTTTGAGCATGAAACATAACAAAATTACGACTAAAACCATATCCATGACAGGGCCAACTTTTATCGATGAAAAGACTATTGTCGCGGAAATTTTACGTGGTAATGAAAGAGCTTTAAGATTTTTTTATCATTACTATCAACGCTCGTTGACTTCTTATATCAAAAAAAGAATAGATAATAAAGAAGATGTTGAAGAAATACTTCAAGACACTCTTCTGGCCACCATTGAAGGATTGAGGGATTTTGCCTTCCGGTCTTCTCTTTTTACCTTTATCTGTAGTATAGCTAATCATAAAATTATAGATTTTTATCGCAGGAAAAAAATAAAAAACATTGTTTTTTCTAAATTAGGAGATATAGAAACTCTTCTCTCTAATCTGATTGGGCCGGAAGACTCATACGACGCCGAATTACTTCGGCAAAAAATCAAAGCTACTTTTAAAAACCTTACTCCCAATTATCGTGTTATTCTGAGGTTGAAATATATATACGGCTATTCGGTAGAAGAAATAGCCCGTAAATTGAGCATTTCTTTTAAAAGTGCGGAAAGTCAGCTCTTTCGTGCAAGAAAAGCCTTTGCCGCCGTTTACCATTATGAAGGAAGATAAAATCTATAAGTTGCTAGTCAGTAAAATGCAGGAAATTGCTTTGGTACCTCCTCAAACTATCGGGTCCTTTACACCTTTGTATAAAAAGATTGTTCCCCGGTTCAAATACTATCCCTGGAAAAGTGCCTTGATTATTTCTCTAGCGTCAACAATTTCCCTCTATCTGGTTCTTGGTTCAACTCTGGTGAAAATTGCTTCACTGCTTCAGTTTGGATTTTAAAATTAGGTATGATTAATTTTTTACGCTTAAGCCTTCTTTTTGCTAGAAATGTGGTTAATTGCGTCAATAGTCCGTACGTAACTTTTAGGAAGCTGACCGAAGAAAAAACTGGAGTAAAGCAAACCGGATTTATTTTCTTTTTTGTGGTCGCCTATTTTATTTTTGTCAGCTGGATTCGTGTTCCGTTTCGTAATCCATACCTTTTAACTATGCAATTTAATAAATTACTTTTAGGGTGGATTGTTGGTTTTTGGGGAATTATTATACTTCTCTATTTCTTGGGAAAACTGGTTAGTTCTCGTGGAACATTTCGATCGGTTTTTATCCTCTGGACTTGGTCACTTTTGCCTACCCTTACTTGGTTTTTTTTAACTTCTTTCTTATTTATTATTTTTCCTCCACCTCGAACTTTAAGTATTTGGGGTAAAATTTATAGCCTTGTTTTTATTTCCTTTTCCTTATCCTTATTATTTTGGAAATTAATCCTTTATTATTTGACGCTCCGTTTTGCTTTTCGAATTGATTTGCAGAAAATTACCATTGTTACTTTTGTCGTGATTCCCTATATCGTTATGTATTCGGTTGTGATGTACTCTTTAGGAATTTTTCGGATTCCCTTTATTTAAATTTAACTTATGGATTTAAGATCTTTTAAAAATATTGAAGACAGAAGAAAGTTTTTAGAGAAAAAGTTAAAAATAAACTTTTCAGCCGTCAGTATTTTTCCGCAGGATTTAAAAGAAGCGCAAAATAGAAACTGTGAGAATATGATTGGAGTAATTCAGATACCTCTTGGGGTGGCCGGTCCGGTTCTTCTTCGAAAAGGAAAAACTAAAGAGTTCTACTATCTACCGTTGGCAACCACCGAAGCGGCCTTGGTTGCTTCAGTCAATCGGGGTTGTAAAGCAATTTGTCTTTCAGACGGGGCAAAAGTAGTGGTGGAAAATATTGGTATGACCCGGGGGCCGGTATTTAGAACCGGAGGGATTATTGAAGGAACAAGGGTTAAATCCTGGCTTAAACGAAACTTTAATAAACTGGCCCAAATTGCCAAGTTTTCTTCTCCCCATTTGAAGTTGACCCAAGTTAATGACTTAATGGTTGGCGACTATATATTTGTACGGTTTTACTTTGACACTCAAGAAGCGATGGGTATGAATATGGTGACTTTAGCCACCCAAAAAATAGTTGATTATATCGAAATTAACACACAAGTTAAGTGTCTTTCTTTAGCGGGTAATTTTGACATCGATAAAAAGCCAGCCTGGCTCAATATATTGCTCGGTCGGGGAAGGAGAGTCTGGGCCGAAGTTAACTTGACAAATGAGGTGGTGAGACAAGTCTTGAAAACCACGCCACAAAAACTGCATGAAGTGGCCATTAATAAATGTTACTTAGGTTCTGCTGTTTCCGGCTCGATGGGATTTAATGCGCATTTTGCCAATATTATCGCCGCCTTTTATTTGGCTTGTGGTCAGGATTTAGCACATGTTGTTGAAGGAAGTGTGGGTATTACTGCGACTCAATTAATTGATAGAAATCTAAAAATCTCAGTCTATCTTCCCAATTTGCAGGTAGGCACTGTTGGTGGTGGAACCGGATTACCGTCACAAAAAGAAGCTCTTAATCTTTTAGGGTTAAATAGTAATGGTAGCGGTCAAAATACTGACAGACTGGCTGAAATTATGGGCGTGGCAGTTTTGGCGGGAGAAATTTCACTTTTAGCCTCGCTTAGCGAGGGTAGTTTGGCAAAATCCCACCAGAAATTAGCCCGTCGAGATTAACTTTATGAAGGTTGGAATATTGGGTTATGGAGTTTATCTGCCTAAATATCGTGTAAAAGTTTCCGATATCGCTTCAGTCTGGGGAAAAAATAGCGCTGAGATTGAAAAGTTACTAGGGCTTAAGGAGAAATCAGTCTCTTCATTTGATGAAGATGCAGTCACTCAAGCATTTGAAGCAGCCAGTATAAGTTTGAAACACGCCAACGTATCCGCTTCTGAACTAGAGGTGTGTTTAGTTGGATCAGAAAGTCACCCTTATGCGGTTAATCCTACCTCAACTATTGTCGCTGAATTTTTAGGCGTGGGTCAAAATTATTTAGCCTCTGATTTACAATTTGCCTGTAAAGCCGCAACTTCTGGAATAATTGCCACTTTTGGATTGATTGCCTGCGGGAAAATAAATATCGGTTTAGTAATTGGAAGCGATAAGGCACAAGCCAAAACGCATGATATTTTAGAGTATACTTCTTCTTCAGCGGCCGCTTCTTATGTTTTAGGTAATAATCTTAACGAGAGTATTATGCAAATAGTCGATTTTGCCTCTTTTTCCTCAGATACTCCAGATTTTTGGCGACGGGATGGAGTGCGTTTTCCAAGTCACGGTGGAAGATTTACCGGAGAACCAGCTTATTTTGCACACGTCATGGGAGCGGCAAAAAACTTATTAGAAAAGACTAAACTGCAGCCCTCTGATTTTTCTTATTGTGTTTTTCATATGCCGAATGGTAAATTTCCGAAAGAAGTTGCCAAAAGACTGGGATTTACCAGTCAGCAATTAGCCCCCTCTTTAATTTTTGAGGAGGTAGGTAATCCTTATTCTGCCTCTTCACTTTTAGGTCTCTGCGCCGTATTGGATATAGCAAAACCAGGGCAATTAATTTTCATGGTGTCTTACGGTTCCGGAGCCGGATCTGATAGTTTTGTTTTTAAAACACTTGAAGCGTTAGATAAAAAACGTAAAAGTAATCAGCCTTTTTCGAGGTTAGCTTCCCATAAAAAAAACATTTCCTATATTGATTATTTAAAATACGGGAGAAAAATTTGATATGGATGTAAACATCATTGCCGGTTCCACCACAAAATTTGGTGAATTATGGCATGTTTCACCTAGAGATATGGTTAGACAGGTGGTTGAAGATGTTATCGATCAAGCAATGATTTCACGCTCAAAACTTCAGGCAATTTTTATCGGCAACATGTTGTCCAGTTCCTTAGGGGGTCAGGATCATCTAGGGGCATTTTTTGCTGAAGAATTAGGATTATCAATACCAGCTGTAAAAGTAGAAGGAGCCTGTGCTTCGGGGGGGTTGGCCGTTCATACTGGGTGCCTAGCGATTATGTCCGGGCTTTACGACACCGTATTAGTCGTAGGAGTCGAAAAAATGACTGATTATAAACCAGAAACCGTAGCCAGTGTTTTAATGGGTGCAGGTTCGGAGGCGGAAAGAGAAGCAGGTCTGACTTTTCCAGCACTTTATGCTCTGATGACGCGCGTTCATATGAAAAAGTGGAGTACGACTGAAAAAGATTTAGCTTATGTATCAGTCAAAAATCATTTTCATGCTTCATTAAACTCTCATGCCCAGTTTCCTTATCAGGTGACCCTGGAGCAGGTGTTAAAAAGCCCAGTCATTGCTTCTCCGCTTAAACTTCTGGATTGTTCTCCTATTACCGATGGAGCTGCAGCCATTATCTTAACCAGAAACAAGAAAGCAGCCATAAGAAACAAAACGGTTAGTATTATTGCCTCTGTTGTGGCCACCGATACCTTGGGATTGGCCGAGAGAGAAGATTTATCCAGTTTAAAAGCTTCGGTAATTGCCGCAAAAAATGCTTATCATCAGTCGGGAATCTCTCCCAAAGATATTGACGTAGTTGAGGTACATGATTGCTTTACAATTGCGGAAATTATCGCGATGGAGGATTTGGGTTTCTTTCCCAAAGGTAAAGCAAGTTTTGCTATAAAAGAAGGGGTTACCAAGTTAGGCGGGTACCCGGTAGTCAATACATCAGGAGGTTTAAAAGCCTCTGGACACCCGGTCGGGGCAACCGGTGTAAAGCAAGTGGTAGAAATTTACCAGCAGTTGACCGGTCGGGGGGGTAAAAAACAAGTTAAGGATGCCCGAATAGGTTTAACACATAATGTAGGAGGAAGTGGAGCCACAGCCGTTATTCATATACTTAAGTGCTTATGATAAGTCCGGTTAAAATTTGGCGAAACCAGAAAAAAATTAAAACGTTATTGGGTTGCAAGGGTAAGATAATTTCCTGGTCCAAAATTCACGTACCGCCTGCCGGATTTGAAAATCAAGCTCCTTACGTAGTGGTCATAGTCAGTCTTGAGTCCGGGAAGAATTACACGGCTCAATTCGTAGATTGGGAGGAAGAGCATCTGAGAATAGGTCAACGTGTTAGAGCTGTTTTGAGACGCACCCGAGAACCAGGAGAAGAAGGAGTAATCCCCTATGGAGTCAAATTCAAACCTCTTTAATACTACAGTTTCGGCTCCGGGGAAAATTCACCTTTTAGGAGAACACGTTGTGGTTTACGGTAAACCAGCATTGATTGCTGCGATAAATAGAAGACTGTATACGAATGTAAAAATCAATCCGCCAGCTGGCGGACAAAAATCAAAGATCAAAAACGGAAAGATCAGTATAAAAACAAATAGTGATACTCGCTTGGTGAAACAGGCTATTATCGTCTTTAAAAACGCCTTCAAAATTAAAGATTTACCCGGTTTGGAAATTACAATTAATTCCCAAATTCCCGTAGGGAGCGGATTGGGCTCTTCTGCCGCTATCGCAGTTTCCGTTATCGGAGTTTTAATGAAGGCGGTTTTAAATATCTGGAATCCGACAAAAATAAATGAATTGGCTTTTGAAGTAGAAAAGTTACAGCATAGAAATCCTTCCGGAGGGGATAATACGGTGGTTACTTTCGGAGGGTTAATCTGGTATAGGCGTGAATTTGATTTTTTAAAGTCAATCTGGAGTCTGCCGATCATAAATTACAAAATTCCCCCCTTTGTTCTTATTGATAGCGGTAAACCGCAAGAGTCAACGGGACAGATGGTAGACTCGGTACGGAAAATTGGAATTAACAATCAAGCATATTTTGAGAAAATATTAACCTCTCAAGAGAAAGAAACCAAAAGTTTACTTTTGGCACTAAAGGGGGGAGACAATAAAGCGATAAAGCAATCGATAGTAAATGGAGAAAGGAATCTGGAAAAACTGAAGGTTATAGGTATAAAAGCCAAAAAAATTATTAGTGAAATAGAAAAAATAGGTGGTGCAGCCAAGGTGAGCGGTGGGGGCGGTAAAAAGAAAGGTAGCGGTTACCTTTTATGCTATCATGAAGATTTAGCAAGACTGACCATCTTAGAAAAAAAACTCGGGCTAAGGATGGAAAAAATTAAACTAGGAGAGGAAGGAGTGAGAATCGAACAGTGTCAAAAATAAAAGTTTCAGCACCCGGTAAATTGATGCTCTTTGGCGAACACGCAGTAGTTTATGGGTTTCCCTGTATTGTAACCGCGATCGATAAACGTATCACTGTTGAAATAGAAAAAACACCGGAAAAAAAAGACCGCGTTATATCTTCAGGAGTTTCGGATACCAGATTTGTTGATATGGCGATTGCCGTTTTAAAAAGAAAGTTTACCATTAGTGAAAACGTAAGGATAAAGATCCAAAGCGACTTAGGTCAATACGGATTGGGATCATCCTCTGCCGTTACGGTAGCAACCTTAAAAGGTTTGCTAGATTTATTTTCTATCAAAATTAATAACAAAGAATTATTTCAATTAGCTTATGAGACAGTTTTATCCGTGCAGGGGAAAGCGTCAGGTTTTGATGTGGCAGCCTCTATTTATGGCGGGACAATCTATTTTGACGGAAAGACTAAAGCGGTA
>MFJR01000009.1:63204-67316 GCA_001780955.1 Candidatus Gottesmanbacteria bacterium RIFCSPLOWO2_01_FULL_39_12b
TCTTCCTTACCCCTTGTGATCGGTTTTAGTGGTATCAAAGCTGATACTTCCAAAATGATAAATCAAGTGGCCATGTTAAAGGCGGAAAAACCAAGAATTGCCGCGTTGATATTTTCGCAAATAGGTAATCTCGTGAAAAAAGCTAAGAAAATTATTAAGAATAAAAATTGGATAAGACTTGGAGAAGTGATGCTTAAAAATCAAAGTCTTTTAGACAAACTGGGAGTTGTTAGCCCGAAACTGGCTAAAATGACAGAAGTGAGTTTTAAAGCCGGAGCTTATGGAGCAAAAATTTCTGGCGCAGGCGGTGGAGACTGTATGATTGCTCTTGTATCAGAAGCTAAAAAAAGTCGGGTCTTGGAGGCGATTGGAAAAGCTGGTGGTCAGGTAATAGATTTAATAACGAGTGGAGAGGGAGTGAGACAGTTATGAAAGTTACAGCTGTTGCTCCGGCAAATATAGCCTTTATCAAGTATTGGGGAAGGAAAGACGAAGAACTGCGCATCCCCGTTAACAGTAGTATCTCGATGAATTTAAGTAATTTGTCGACTAAGACTACAGTTGAGTTTTCTTCAAAACTCAGGCAAGATATGATCTTTATTGATAATAATGTTAATCATGAGGGAAAAAATCGGGTAATAAAGCATTTAGACAGAATTAGAAAAATCGCCGGATTAAGTTACAAGGCAAAAGTAGTTTCTCTAAATAGTTTTCCCACCAGCACCGGTTTATCTTCTTCTGCCTCAGGTTTTGCCGCTTTGACTCTTGCCACCTGTTCTGCCTTAGGTTTAAAACTTACAGAAAAAGAATTATCAATTTTAGCAAGACTTGGTTCAGGTTCTGCTTGCCGGTCAATTCCCGATGGGTATGTGGAATGGGTGGCCGGTAACTCAAGTGAAAATTCTTACGCTAAAACCATTTTTCCGGCATCCTGGTGGGAGATTATAGATATCGTAGTTGTTGTCAGTTCTCTTAGGAAACATATCAGCACTTCCCAGGGTCAAAAATTGGCAACAACTAGTCAGTTTTTCCCAACCAGACTTGATAACATCGGGAAAAAGATACAAAAGATAAAAGACTATATCCGAGATAAAAATTTCTTAGAATTTGGTGAACTTATTGAGGCAGAAGCTTTGGAATTGCACGCCATTATGCTTACTTCAAAACCTTCTCTGATCTATTGGTTACCGCAGACATTGAACCTCATGAGGTTGGTACAAAGTTACCGGTTAAAAGATAAACTTCCTGTCTATTTTACCTTAAATACCGGTCAGGACATTCATCTTATCTGTGAGAAAAAGACAGTAACTGATCTGATTCGGAAACTGAAGACGATTAAGGATATAAAAAACATTATAATAAATACTCCGGCAGACGGAGTAAAAATTTCTCAGGATCATCTGTTTTAAAAAAGTATGGCTGAAAATAAACCGCAAAACTTAAATCATGTGGCCATCATTATGGACGGTAATCGGAGATGGGCAAGAGAAAAAAAACTGAAGATTTTTCAAGGACATAAACTGGGCGAAGAAAGGATGGAACCGATTATTGATAGTGCTATTGAGATGGGAATTAAATATCTTACTTTTTGGGCTTTTTCTACCGAAAACTGGCATCGGTCTCAAGCCGAAGTCACATTTCTTCTTAATTTGTTCCGAAAAGTCTTAGATAAGAAGATAGACAGATTTCATCAAAAAAACGTCAAAATTAAGGTTATCGGAAACTTAAAGCTTTTTCCTCAGGATATTCAGGAAAGAACTCAACGATGGATAGGAAAAACGGAAAATAATACCCGGATAACTGTCAATCTGGCTCTTAGTTACGGTGGTCGAGACGAGATTATACGCGCAATCGAAAAATTGCGCGCAAATTCAAAATTCAATCCCGATTTAATCGGGACAAAATTAACCCAGGAGGAATTTATAAAATATTTGGATACGGCTGGGCAGCCGGATCCGGATCTTTTGATAAGAACCGGAGGTGAAAGGCGACTGTCTGGTTTCTTACTCTGGCAGCTGGAGTATACCGAACTTTATTTTACCGACGTATTTTGGCCTGATTTTACACCGGAGGAATTTAAGATAGCAGTAAATGAGTATTTTAATAGACAGAGACGATTTGGTAAATGATATTTGCTAAAATATTTATATGGATCGCGAACGTTTGACTATTACTTTACATAAATCAATACTTGCAAAAGTAGATAAATTAATCGATGGGACAAAGATCCGCAACCGTTCCCATGCAATTGAGTCTTTGATTACCCAAAGTTTAACAACCAAAGTCAGTCAAGCTGTTATTTTGGTAGGCGGTAAAGGGATTAATATGCGCCCATTTACCTTCGAGATGCCAAAAGGACTTTTTCCTGTAGGCGGTAAGCCAATTCTAGAACATATAGTTGAGATGCTGCGCAAATTCGAAGTAAGAGATATTATTTTCTCAATAGGACACTTGGGAGAAAAAATCAAAGAGCATTTTGGTAGTGGTAAGAAATGGGATGTACGGATAACTTATGTGGCTGAAGAAAAAGAGGCAGGTACAGGAGGTGCTTTAAGGTTAGCACAACGACATATCACTTCTGATACATTTTTAGTAATTCACGGTGATATTTTAATTGATATTAATCTTTCTGATTTTATTTCTTTTCATAAAGAGCAGGCAACTCTTGCTACCATTGCCTTGACATCTGTTGTCGACCCTTCAAGTTACGGAGGAGTGGTATTACACGGAACTGATATAACTCAGTTTACGGAGAAACCACAGAAAGGGAAGCAAAAATCACAGTTAATCAGCTGTGGGTTATATCTTTTTAATAAAGATATTTTTCAGTATCTGCCCCCGAAACAGGTTTCACGTCTGGAGGATATTTTTCCTAAACTGGCTGAAAACCATCAGCTGTCAGGATTTCTTTTTGAGGGGCGTTGGGTAGATATCGGGACACCGCAAGCTTACGAGAAGGCGATTAAGGAGTGGGGAAGAAGAATATAAATTGACTGTACCTATTTAGTGTGTTTAAATTGATAAAGGATGCAAGACATCATCTCGATTATCGGATCGCTTATTATAGGAATAATAGGTGGCGGGTCAAATCAGAATCCTCGTTTTAGTACCACTAACACGACTGATAATATGACCGTATCTTGTTATAACCCCGAACAGGAAGTTACCCTTACTTTAAACTGGACAGCTAATTTTCAAAATGTCACCGATCCCCGGCCGCAGGATAATCCTAAATATTTCAAAGACAAAACCCGAGACAACCAAGCTGATATTTTTAATGACGATCCATTGTGTAAAACAATGGTCTTACGTGATAAGGAAGAAAAGACCTACATCAGAGTGAGACAAGGAGTAAGAATTTCCAGTTGCAAGACCGATGAATTGGCTGGTTCCGGTAAGCCTTGTTCCCGGATAGAAGATCCAGCAGAGCAATGGGCGGCTCCTGATCTGAGGGGAAAGTGTGAGGTGGTTGGTTATGCCGACCTTAGGAAAGTTGCCGACGTGGAAAAAGACGGCCAAAATCTTGAAGTTTTTTGGGTCCCTTTATCCCACAATGTAAATTGTTATAAACCTGAAGATATTGAGGGCGGTAAAGACGACGGGATAAACTGTGGGCCTGGACCGTCTGACCAAAGATCCAATTTCAATCTTCGTGATTTTGTTTACGTGCGAACAGCCCGTGATGCCTTTCCTGAATCAGGTCAATATCCATTCAATAATCAGGAATGCGATCCATTGTGGGATCAGGGGAGCACCAACGAAAATGCCTGTTCTCACTATTTTGACGTTTATATGGCTAAAGACATCTGGGATGAAGTGGAAAGTTGTGGAGAACCGCTACCTACCGAACATCCGCTCAAACAGACCGATGATTTTTTCTGCCAAGCCGTAAAAAATTGTCAGGAAAAATCTACATTTTCACCCATAGAAGGCCCCGGCACTATTAATGCCGATCCTTTTGTCTTGCAAAGCAAAAGCTTAAAGCTAAAAAATGTCGGCATGAGAATGAATAGTATGTGGACCTGGGCCACCCCCTGGTGCAAACCGGCCATCTATCTTTATCCTGAAAAAGAAACAGAGCTAAACGTTAAATTAAGATTAGACGGGAGACT
>MFJR01000010.1:0-6574 GCA_001780955.1 Candidatus Gottesmanbacteria bacterium RIFCSPLOWO2_01_FULL_39_12b
GCTCCACGGATTGCAGCCGTTAGGTGTTTGTAATTCATATGCAACCATTCTAACGGTTGCACTTCGTTTTAGAATACACCAAGTATATACAATACTTATAATTTAGTTATAATGAGTGAAATACCAAACAATGGATATTTTATTGGGACTTGCTGCAATATTATTTTTCATTTCCATTGCCCTGTTTGTTGCAGGGTTGGTTAATCCGCGCTGGGTGCCTCTTTTTACCAAAGGCGAAAAGACAAGAAAGAGAGCGGCTGTTGTTTATGGACTCTCTACTATTATATTTTTAACCTTAGTAGGTATTATTCCAAGCCAAACTACCAAATCTGAATCAGATACCGTACCTTCCTTATCTGAACCAAACATCAAAGCAGCCTTGCCCAAGTGTTTTAAAGAATTAAAAGCTTCAACTGTCCGTCAAACCACTGACCAGCCCGATGATAACTCAGACTATCAAGTACATGTTATCTATGCTATTCCAAGTGATGGTGTAGACCGTCAGTTAGATACCAATGGTACAGTTGCCACTTCTGTCTCTGCCTGGCAAAACTGGCTGTGCAATCAAACTAATGATAAATATTTTAGGCTTGATACAAACAAGCGTTTACTGGACGTCACCTTTGTGAGGCTAGATGCCAGTGATGAGGATATCAAAACCGGGAAAGATTTGCCATTTGATACCACTTCTGACAGTCAATATGAATATGTAGTAAATGGCATAGACTTCCGCCTCAAAAAATTGGGTTTCAACGATCCTCATAAACTCTACGCTGTGTATTACGATGGTACAACCAATATCAAGGCTTGTGGTCAGGCAGTTGTAGACGGTTCTTTGCACACGGCAGCTGTCTACCTGCATGGTATTTTATCAACTGGAAAAAAGTGTGATACGGCTGATTTTACAACTGATTACACCAAGCCGGGATTTTACGATTATGAGATGGTGCATCAGATCATCCATTCGTTGGGTTTTGTACCAGACTGCGCGCCGCATGTCAGCAAATCAGCCCATTCTGTAACAGATAGTAACACTGATATTATGTATCATGGGAACGACGAACCTATGCTAACAGAGGGATTGGTTTTAGACTTTTACCGCGATGATTACTACGATTCAGGTTTGGGTTATTTAGATTGCCCTGATTTGAGTGTAAACGCCTTTTTGGTAGGTGGAGTAAGTCAGTTACCACCAAAGTGGTAGCCTATATGTATAATCTATTTTTGATATTATTTTACGTCACACTTCTATTGTTTATCGTAGGGCTCTTTAATCCGCGCTGGGTGCCACTTTTTACCAAAGGGGAAAAGACAAGAAAAAAAGCAGCTCTTGTCTATGGGTTGTCGACTATTATTATCTTTTTGACGGCAGTATTTATCCCAATGCCTGGCCAAACTACCAAATCTGAGCCGGATGCCGTACCTTCCTTTGCCGTACCTTCTTTACCTGAACCAAGTGTTGAAGCTGCTTTACCCAAATGTTTTAAGGAAGTAAAAGCTTCAGCTGTCCGCCAAACCACTGACCAGCCCGATGATAATTCAGATTATCAAATACATGTCATGTATGTTCTGCCAAGTGACAGAACAGATCGAGATTTAGATACCAATGGCACAATTGCTACCTCGGTTTCTGCCTGGGAAAACTGGCTGTGTAATCAGACAAAAGGCAAAACATTGCGCCTAGATACATACAAAGGTGCGCTTGATATAACGTTTGTCTGGCTACCTGGTGGCGAAAACGCCCTTGCCAGGGGTCTGGATCTGCCCTCTACATTTTACACAGGATCCGTTCCTAAAAATGAGTTTATAGCGGATGCAATAGGACTTAAGCTAAAAGCATTGGGGTTTAACAAGCCAAACAAACTGTATGTGGTTTACTATGATGGTTTAAGTACCTATGCGTGTGGTCAGGGTAGCGGACGAAATCATGCTGCGTTTATCTACATGCATGGCCATAGTCCATATAATATACCTTGTAAGCGTTACCGTTTTGCAACTGATTATACCCAACCGAAGTCTTTTGATGCAGTACTTATGCATGAGATTATACATACGTTAGGTTTCTTGCCGAGTTGCTCACCGCATAAGACCAAAGATTATGGTAAAGATTTTCAGCACGCAACTGATGATCCATCTGATCTTATGAGTACAGACTATACTACTTGGTGGGAAGATCCGACTAAGGCGGTTTTGGACTACAACCACGACGATTACTACGATGCAAATATTCCAGGTTGTCCCGATCTAAAAAACAGCGCTTTTTTAACAGGTGAAGGTAGTGAGTTACCGCCTAAGTGGTAGTTTTTTCCAATATAGGGGATGGTCTTCAATTTGCATCATAATTGTTATACGAAAAAGTTAGAACCGAATTTCGCAATGGTTAGCTCGTCGTCCCAAATCGCTACGTTTCTGTTATTTCTTTGTACTATTTTGCTAGGTTATAGTGAAATTATTTCAAAAATCAAAGGAAAATGGGTCTTTAAGGTACATTTTTAATCCACAAGTTTCATCAGCAAATACTCTAATATCTCCTAAAACTGTTGTAGAGCCAAATGTCATCCATTTTAAGGCTTCACACATTTCCTGTTGCCACATAAAGTCTTTTGTGGCTAATTTTATTGCTTGTTTTTGGAAAAAGGTCGTATTTGCGATGACGGGTGTATTATATTGATCATATAGACAGATTTTCAACAGCCTTTTCTCTTGTGTGTCTTGACAATAATCTTGGATTTTTTTAACTCCAGTGTTGGGTATCCACCCCTCAGTTTGATCAATTTTTCTTGCCAAAGATCCGTAACATGCCATTTGATTAGCTTTCATCTTATATTGAGAGCAAGTTTCTAAAAGAACTGGAAGATTACCAAACGTTGTCTCGACAGTGAATTCATCTATTCTTTTTTCATTCATAGCTGCGTATCGAAGGCAGGTCTGTTCGCCCACCAAGAGTTTTTTCTGCGTAAGAATAGAACAAATATGGTCATCATTATGGATTCTCGCAGAGCGTTTTATACATTCAGAAAAAAGCTTATTATCATCTAAAAAATTATTTGTACATATTTCTTCGTTAAGTGTGTTCGGCATATTGAATGTCTCTGCTATTTTTTCTAAACACGTAAGGCTGTCAGTTTTATTATTGGATTCATAACAATATTTTATTTCTCCTGTAGCTATAGCATATTCCATCTTGCAATATTTGATCGCATACTCTTTAGATATGAGAATGTCTATGTCTACAAAAGCCTCAGAGTTTTCACACAGAGTGGGATTTTTTAACTCAATTGCCTGTTTTTGCCAATATCTATTATTTTTGCCATCTGACGTATTTACGAAAGTATTTTCTGTTGCTCTATTTTTAAATAAGAGAAATATTGTAGTAGCCAATATTACAAGTAAAAATAGAATAGTAAAAATCACCCAGTAATTTGCCTTTAATTTTTCTGAGATTTGGACCGTTTGAGCAACAGGACTTTGCCCAACTTGCTGGGTATTTTGATCACCAACATCTATTTGATTTTCCATATGCACCACTTCTGAAGAAGTGTAGCATTATCGGGAGGTGTGATTCCATCTTTCCGGACTTTCTCTCTTTTGGTCGGGGCGACACGATTTGAACGTGCGACCACACGACCCCCAGCCGTGTGCTCTACCAACTGAGCTACGCCCCGTTTATTAACCGATGATAAAAATCTCGATTTCTTTGTTTCTTCAAAAATCTTTCCCTTTTTATGGCTTCTTTTTTTGTTAGAACGGATTCAGTATTAGACAATTTCCCAAGATCTTCCATATTTTGTCGATCTTGAATGATTACTGTTGTGATACTCTAGTCTATTTTCAAGAATGCTCGTAAATCCAATATATAATTTATCAGCGTGTAAAGATCTTAATATATAAACGGAATACATTTTATGATTTGTGCCCCCGACCCCCTCCCGAGTACTCGGGATTACCAACTGAGCTGCGCCCCGTTATTGTAGTTCTTGTATTCTATCATAGCTTGTGGCAAAATGAGAAAGAATTTTACGTATGAAAGGAGACAAAAATATGCCAGTAAATCATAAATTACAAGCAATAAGGCTTGCTATGGATCAGATAGAAAAACAGTACGGTCGAGGTTCGATTATGAAATTGGGTGATCAACCGGCAGGAAAGTTTGATATTGAGGTGATTTCAACGGGGGCTATGGCTTTGGATATGGCTTTAGGAATTGGAGGTGTTCCAAAAGGAAGAATTGTTGAAATTTTTGGACCCGAAGCATCAGGCAAAACCAGCGTAGTTTTGTCAATCATCAGCGAGGCTCAAAAAAGCGGAGGAGTGGCAGCCTTTATTGACGCTGAGCACGCTTTGGATCCGATTTGGGCAGAAAAAATTGGAGTCAAACTGGACGATTTATTAGTTTCCCAACCAGATACAGGAGAACAAGCGCTAGAGATAGCTGAAACCTTAATAAGATCAGGAGGTATAGATGTGGTGGTAATCGATTCTGTAGCAGCTTTGGTACCAAGGGCTGAGATAGAAGGTGAGATGGGTGATTCAATGATGGGATTACAGGCGAGGCTTATGTCTCAGGCCCTCCGGAAATTGACAGGAGCGATATCTAAATCAAAGACTGTTGCGATATTTACAAATCAACTGCGTCAGAAAATAGGAATTATGTTTGGCAATCCGGAAACAACTCCTGGAGGGTTAGCCTTAAAATTTTATTCATCAATCCGAATGGATATCAGAAAAATTGAAACTCTGAAAGACGGTGATAAAGCGATAGGAAGCAGACATCGCGTGCGCATTGTAAAAAATAAGGTAGCTCCACCGTTTCGTATTGCTGAATTTGATATTTTGGAGTCCGGAATTTCCCGTGAGGGAGGCATTATTGATGTTGGGTTAGAAATGGGAGTTTTAACCAAAAGCGGGTCTTTCATCAAAATGGGAGATAAAATGCTAGGTCAGGGAAGAGAAGCGGTTAGAATATTTTTGTCCGAAAATCAGAAATTAGCTAAAGACATATTAGAAGCGATTTGGAAAGCATACAAATTGGAACCGATGAAAGAAAAAATCGTTGGAAAAGAAGAAAGTGAATAAAAAATGGAAGAAGAGGAGTATCAGAAACTAAAAAAATATGCCTTGAAACTCCTTTCATTTAGACCCCGCACTAAAAAAGAAATCAGTGAAAGACTTCGTCAATACTGTAACAAAAAAAATATCTCTTTGAAAATAGCGGATCAGGTGATTAATTATTTAATTGAAAAAAGTTTTATAAATGACGAAGATTTTACCAAGTGGTGGATAGATCAGAGACATTCTTTTCGTCCGAAAGGTATAAGTGTAATAAAAAAGGAGTTATTAAATAAAGGGGTAGAAAGAGAAGTAATTGAGAAAGAATTATCCGCTTATAAAGAAAACCCGAAGAGTGAATATGACTTAGCCTTAAAATTAATTGAAAAAAAAATTAATGTCCGGATGAAGCTGTCAACAAGAGATAAAAGAATTAAAATCAGTAACTTACTTGCCCGCCGCGGATTTTCCTGGGATATAATATATCAAGTGATTGACACTTTTTTAAAAAAATCATACAATAGTAAAGACAGGATGAATTAATTTAGGATTAAAGTTAAACTAATATATGAGATTGATAGGTAATTTACCTTTATTTTCTCACACACGAAATTAATTTCGTGCTCTTTCTTATTCCTCAATAATTCATCCCAAAAGGAGGTATTCTATGTTATCGATTCTAAAGACAATTCTTACCAGACTGGAGACAATAGAAAAACAACTAAATTCTCAGGAAGTTATTGAAGCAAAGGTATTACCTGAAGCGGTAAAGCCAATACAACAGACTGAGAAAGAGATTGGAAATTACCACCAAGAGGCAAAAATAATAATCGTAGAAGCTAAAGACGAAGCTTTCAAGATTAAAAAGGATGCAGAAGAAGAGGCAAGGAAAGTTCGTTCAGAGATATTAGTTATAGAGCAAAGATTAATCGTCAAAGAGGAAAATATTGATAAGAGAATGCATCATTTAGAGGATAGAGACAATCAATTAAAAGTAAGAGAAGAGGAGCAACAAAAGAGGCTATCAGAGATCGAAAAAATAAGAACGGACTTAATCACCAAGCTGGAAAAAGTTGCCAATCTGACTCGTGACGAAGCAAAAAACTTAATATTATCAGCAGTTGAAGAGAAAATTAAAGAAGATATCGCTAAACGCTTAAGAGAGGCAGAGACACACGCTCAACAGGAATCTCAGGCAAAAGCCCGTGAGATTCTAATTGACGCCATGCGACATGCAGCCACTGATTATGTTCCAGAGTATACAGTTTCAACCATCAAGATAAGTGATGAGGATTTTAAAGGTCGGATAATAGGTAAAGAAGGGAGAAATATTCGGGCATTTGAAATGGCAACCGGAGTAGATGTAGATCTTGACGAAGAAGGAGTGATCCGTCTTTCATCTTTTGACTCAGTAAGACGTGAAATTGCCCGTGCCACTTTAGAAAAATTAATTCGTGATGGTCGAATACAACCAGTTAAGATTGAAGAATTGGTAAAGCAAACCGAGAAAGAAGTAGAAAAAATA
>MFJR01000010.1:6594-37302 GCA_001780955.1 Candidatus Gottesmanbacteria bacterium RIFCSPLOWO2_01_FULL_39_12b
ACTGTGTCATGCGGTAGGAGTTTATAGTATGCCTGCTGATAAAATAGCGTTATTAGGAAGATTTAAGTACCGATTTTCATATGGACAGAATATGATTGCCCACACATTAGAAGAAACAAAAATAGGAATAGCACTAGCTCGCGAATTAGGGGCGGATATAAACATTGTAAGACTTGGATGTTTATTACATGATATTGGAAAAGTCATAACAGATAAAGAAGGTTCACACGTTCAATTAGGTATAGACTTGCTAAGGAAAAACGGTATGCCTCAATCAGTGATTGATTGTGTTGCGGCTCATCATGAAGATATACCCTTTCCGTCTATTGAAGCAGTAATAGTCTATATAGCTGATGCAATTTCTGGAGCAAGGCCTGGAGCCCGGTATGAAGATATAGATGAATATGTTAAAAGACTAAAAACTTTAGAAGAAATTGCTACATCATTTCCAGGAGTAGAAAAATCTTATGCCCTACAGGCCGGAAGAGAACTTCGTGTGATTGTAGATCCAGGAAAACTTGATGATGCGAGTGTGACAATTACAACCAAAAAAATTGCGGAAGAAATAGCCAAAAAATTTCCTACTTTTCCTGGACAAATTAAAATTACAGTAATTCGAGAACTACGTGTAATCGAGACGGTCCACTAAGTTGGTTGTCAGTCGTAAGTTGTCAAACGATAATTTGGGGCTTGACAACAGATAAAAAATAAACTACATTATTTTTCGGATTATCCTAACAATCTAATAAATCTCCTGCCCGCCCTGACAAACCGTTTTGGGTCAATAAAGGAGGTGAAAAATAATTCATGACAAAAGCTGATGTAGTGGCATATGTTGCAAAGAAAGCGAGTTTAACCGCCAAAGCAGCTAAAGAAGCAGTCAATGCAGTTTTTGGTGCGGTAACAGAAACTTTAAAAAAAGGTGACAAAGTAGTCGTAACAGGTTTTGGTACATTCATGGTTAGATCACGAGCCGCTCGAAAAGGGAGAAATCCTCAAACCGGTGCGCCTATTAATATTCCTGCTAGAAAAACTCCAGGATTTACCGCTGGTAAAGCCCTCAAAAAATCTGTTAGGTAATATTTGAGGATATTAAGCATTAGAAGAACTCTCAAAGTTAATTGAGAGTTCTTCTGATTTCTTTGTTATACTATAACCCGCATGTATTCAGTTTCAGTTAAAAATCTAAAAAGATATTTTAAGGTATATAAAAGAAAAAGTGGATTATTACCCGCGCTAGGATCTATTTTCAGCCGGCCTGTTACCGAAGTTAAGGCCGTAGATGATATTTCTTTTAATATTGAACAAGGAGAACTTATAGGTTTTATCGGTCCCAACGGTGCGGGTAAGACAACCACACTTAAATGTCTTTCGGGTCTTTTATATCCCTCGTCGGGTCGCGTTGAAGTGCTTGGTTTTAATCCATTTGAAAGAAAGTCAGAATTTCTGAAAGAGATCAGCCTGGTCATGGGTCAAAAAAATCAACTTTGGTGGGATTTGCCATCAATTGATACTTTTAGATTAAATAAGGAGATATATGAATTACCAGATACGGAATTCAATTCTCACCTTGATCAATTAGCAAAACTTCTAGAGGTTGAAGACTTGATAAATACGCCCGTAAGACAGCTTTCTTTAGGGCAAAGAATGAAAATGGAGTTAATCGCAGCCCTCATTCACAAACCTAAAGTTTTATTTTTAGACGAACCAACAATTGGTTTAGATGTGGTGATGCAGAAAAAAATGAGAGAATTTATCGTCCAATACAATCGTATATACAACTCTACAATATTATTGACAAGTCATTATATGGTAGACGTGAAACAACTTTGTAAAAGAGTCATTATCCTTAACAAGGGTAAGATAATTTACGATGGAAACCTTTCAGATTTAGTTGATAGATTCGCCCAAACAAAATTAATAACTGTAGATTTATGTAAAAATATCTCTGAGAAAGAATTAAATCATCTGGGTCAATTAAGGAGTTACCAATTCCCAAAAGCTGTATTTAATGTAAAAAAAGAAGAGGCAGTAACATTGGTTTCAAAATTATTGAAAAAATATGAAATTGAAGATCTGAATATAGAAGATCCGGAGATAGAAGAAATAGTCAGAACTATTTTTAGTAAAGGTATACATGAGTAAGTATTGGATTTCTTTAATCAACTCAATTTCCGAGTACTTTGCCTATAGATTAAATTTTTTCCTTTGGCGATTAAGAGTCGTTATCGGGATTTTGATTACTTATTTTTTATGGCAAGCAGTCTTTCAGAATCAAAATAATGTTTTTGGATATAGTAAAACAGGTATGCTCACGTATATTCTTTTAATAACTTTTTTACAAGGATTAGTTTTATCGACTCAAACTCATAAAATAGCATTTGAAATAAATAGTGGGGATTTAAGTAACATACTTATTAAACCAATTAATTTTTTTGGATTTAATATTGCAAGAGATTTATCAGACAAAATTATTAATACTATTTTTTCTTTTATAGAATTATTTTTTCTCTATGTAGTGCTAAAACCACCTGTTATCGTTCAGACGAATTTATTCTGGCTAACTCTTTTTATTTTCACCGCTTTCTTAGCCGCCTTTTTATATTTTGAGATAAATATATTACTTTCTTTTATCGGGTTCTGGTCAAAAGAAACTTGGGCACCAAGATTTATCTTTTCTATTTTAGTGACCTTTTTAGCAGGTACTTATTTTCCGTTAGATATTTTTCCAAATCCGATTTATAACATTTTGCAGTATTTACCTTTTACTTACATAATTTTTTTTCCTTTGAAAATATACTTAGGTGGGGCTCAAAATGCATTTATAATAAAAGGGTTAATAATTATATTATTTTGGATATTAATTCTTGGGTATTTTCTTCATTACTTTTGGTTAAAGGGTCTAAAGATTTACACTTCGGAGGGTAGATAATACTTATGCTTAAATATTTAAAGGTATGGCTTATCTTGTGCTCCTCTTCTTTTCAATCTTTTTTTGTTTCCAGAGTTGGTTCCGTTCTATTTTTGCTCGGGAAAATTCTCAGATTTGTCTTCTTTTTAGGATTTTTAGTTCTGTTAATATCAAGAACAAAAGTCTTATCCGGCTATAATATCTGGGAAGCAATACTTTTTTATTTAACGTTTAATCTTATTGATACTACGACGCAGATGCTGTTTCGGGAAGTTTACAGATTTCGACAACAGATTATAAGTGGGAGTTTTGACTTAATACTTGTTAAACCGGTAAATGTATTATTCCGTTCGCTTTTTGGTTGGACCGATTTATTAGACTCCCTAAACATAATACCTTTAATCATAATGATTATATATGTAGCTGTAAAAACATCGTCCTTTAATTTTGGGTCCGCTTTGATGTACGTTCTGCTCGTAATTAACAGCTTGGTACTTGCCATGTCATTTCATGTTATTGTTTTAGCATTCGGAATACTAACCACAGAAATTGACCATCTAATCATGATTTATCGCGATGTTACCAGTATGGGTAAATATCCCATCGATATTTATACTGAGCCGTTACGGTCTATTATAACTTTTGTAATACCAGTTGGAATTTTAATGAGCGTTCCTACAAAAGCATTACTCGGAGTTTTAAATATTTCTACAGTAATTGCTTCGTTTCTGATTGGATTTTTTACCTTTATCTTTAGTATATTACTTTGGCGTTATTCACTAAAAAGATACACGTCTGCTTCAAGTTAAATATGCAAAAAATAGTTATCGGCGTTTCATCAGGAGTAGCCGCATATAAGGTTTTAGACCTTATTAAATTGCTGAAAAAAAGTGGATATAACATATTTGTCATTATGACCGTAAACGCAATAAAAATGATTAATCCTTCCGAGTTTGAAAAAGTTTCCGGCCATAAAGTTTATACAAGCCTTTTTCCAAAAAGTTTCGATTACAAAAAGGTTTTGGAAAAAAGGGAAGTGGAACATATTACTCTTGCTGATTCTACAGACATATTCATTGTTGCTCCGGCAACGGCCAATACGATTGCGAAAATTGCTTGCGGTATTGCAGATGATTTATTAACAACGACACTTTTGGCAACAACCGCACCAGTCTTAATCTGTCCTTCGATGAATACTCACATGTGGTATAACCCTTTGGTTCAAGAGAATATTATTAAATTAGAGAAATTAGGATATTATTTTCTGCATCCGGAAAGCGGTACGTTAGCTTGTGGTTATACCGGAATAGGAAGACTGGTTTCTATTGAAAAAATTTCAGAGGAGGTTTTATATATCATTAATCAAAGAAATCAATTAAAAGGAAAAAAAATCATAGTTACTGCAGGAGGAACTTCTGAACCGATTGACGCAGTTCGTGTTATCACCAACAGGAGTTCCGGTAAAATGGGCGTTGCAATTGCCGAAGAATGTTACCGGCGGGGAGCGGATGTTTTACTGTTTCGTGCTAAAACATCAGTAGTAGCGAGGTGTCCGATTAAGGAAGAAATTTTCGAAACAGGTAAAGAACTTTCAGATCTGATAAAAATGCATTTAAAAAACTACAATGTCCTGTTCCACTGCGCCGCAGTTTCCGATTATAAACCGGTGGAGAAAATCGAGAAAAAACTGGATAGTGGAGATCCTTACTCGCTTCATTTAGAGTCAACCGTAAAAATTCTCTCACAGATTAAAAAATGGAATCCAAAAGTCAAACTGGTCGGTTTTAAAGCAGTCTATAAAGAGTCGGAAAAAGATTTAATTAGGATTGGCAGGGAAAAATTAAAACAAAGCAACTCTGACTATATTATCGTAAACGATATCGGACGCGAAGGTATAGGATTTTCAGTAGATGATAATGAAGTCTATATTATTTCGCCTTCAGGTTTACTAGCAAAAGTGGAAAAATCTCCCAAAAAAGAAATAGCCCAAAATATAATCGATCATATCTTCGTCAAAAGAGAGGAAACAATTTCAAAGATAGAACAACCGAATAAACTTAGATAATATTAATTTTAAAACCAACCGACTTATTTAATCCTGAGAATTATAATGATCGTTCACCTATAATTAGTCCTCGTAGTTCTTCCCCAGGAACTTCTTTTTTTACTAACTGGAGAGATTTCTTCAGTATCGACAGTCCTAGATTTTCCATATTAATCGACATAAGCAGTCTGAATACTCCAGGACCATAATAGTTATCAATCAACCTTCCTAAACCGTTCCATTTACCAGTTGCACGTGCTTGTTCAAGAATATCAATAAAATTTGGAATACGTGCGGTGAGCTCACGATGTATATCTATAAAATCATCTGTATGATATACATCGAAATCAAATGACCGGCGAAACAGACTGATATTGTAACAGGTAAATGTACTTAAATACCGAGCAGCCTCTCCTTGTTCCACTGCTTGAGGAAGAGATGCATTGAGAAAAAGATAATCAAGCGGAAGCTTCTGTTTTCCTCTCGTATTAATGTAATCTTCAGTTTCGCTACGTACGTATCCTTCTTCGAAAAGAGTACCTCTCGTTACCCCCTCATGCGTTTCGACTGTAGCTCCGCTTCGAATGCGATTAATCGGTGAGGGGAGATTGAGTACATGGTAGTGGGTCAAAGAGAAGTAATGTCCAATCTCATGATGAGTCTTAGCGGCTAATGATAAGTTAAGTTCTTTCGGTCGTACCGCTATAATAATAAGCGGCCCAACCTGTACAGCAGAAGGTATTGATATTCTTTTATTTTCCAACGCGAGTATAGACCCATCTGCAGCTGCAGCTTTAGTATGGTCAATATACAGTATAAACGGGTCAGGTAGATTAAGACCAAAGGATTCAGCTTTGTCGCGAA
The DNA here is from genome assembly GCA_001780955.1 of Candidatus Gottesmanbacteria bacterium RIFCSPLOWO2_01_FULL_39_12b. Classification (GTDB taxonomy): domain Bacteria; phylum Patescibacteriota; class Microgenomatia; order 2-02-FULL-39-11; family 2-02-FULL-39-11; genus 01-FULL-39-12b. Next base: position 12,414 of record MFJR01000010.1, read on the forward strand.
AATAGCCTATCGACCAGTCGCGTTCTGTTTTAAATTTTGGGCTTATTTTTATTTCATAAGGTAAAAATCGATCGATGAATAATCCGTAGCGAACTTTTAATATACTTCTACCGATAGAAGTTACAACCTCTGGGTCAAAATAAGGCATACCACTTGTGAATCTAAATTGATCTATAACATTCAAAGCTTCTTGTTTTGATGGCATAGACTATAATAGTGGAAGCAGCATTAACGCTGTATACATTTATCATAGTTTTTATCATAATTCCATGGAAAAACAAGCAATATAAATATGTATGTCTCAAATAGGACGACTTGCAATTCTATCTCCCGGTCAAGGTACCGCTATACTTCCTGATTGGGCAGACGCATCGGGTATGAAAGATGTATGCAATAATATACAACTTGCACTCCCCGACGGTCCAGATGTGCAAAAACTATTAATGACACCCGCTGAGCAAAGATTAGTTTCAGCGTTGAATGCACATATTTTACTTTCCGCAGTAGTAGGTTGTACCTCAAATCAACTAAGGCCACATTTGAATCAATCATAATCTAGTGACAATCTCTGGACACAGTGTTGGGTTACCCGCAAGTCTGGCATTTAGCAATTTTTATTCGGATGGAGTACAGGGATTAGGTAGAGTAATGGTACAACGTGGTAGCTTACTTACCGAAGCTCAATCAAGAGAACCAGGAGAAATGTATGCCGTGTTATGGAAAGGAAGAGACGGATTTACATCGCTTAGAGATTGGGTGAAAACTACTCATCAAGAAATATGGGTGGCATGTTTCAATTTAGAAACTGATCAGGAAGCTCAGGTAGTTTTAACCGTCAGGCAAGGGATTGATATAGAAAAAGTGCTTAAAGATAGATTTACTTCGAATATTAAAAGAGTTATAAAGCTTCCAATCGCATTAGGAGCGCATTCACCACTTGTTGAATCTGCTGTGAGGAAATTCGAATCATTTCTTAACGACATGCTGCTACACGGATCATTACAAAGCTTAAATCAGGGAGGAACTATTTTCGTTAGTGATCATACTCATCAAGAACAGATAGATCCGGTTGCGTCTTACGATGCTGCAGTAATTATAAAAGAATTAACCTCATTAAATGAGCCTGTGAGATTTCAGCGAATGATTATGTATCTAGTAAATAATCTTGGAGTGACAGATATTTGGGAAATAGGTTCAGATATCTTAACCAAAATGATTAGGGAAATGGGTTTTAACGTAAATTTGCGTTCAATTAATAAACCTTTAGAATTGGATAACGCAGTAAGAGACCTGGCTAATTTAGGAATGGTAAACAGAGAAACTAGGGTTGGTTCTCCTATATTAGAATTGGGAGTTAACGAAGCAAGAACTATTTTAGAAGCAGTCGCGAATTTCGACGAAACACAGATTAATGATTTATCTTCTTTCAATGGTGTTGGCGGATATACTCATGAACAGATACGTGATGCTATTTTAGTGTACTTTTCCCATTTATTCGATACACACGAAAATGCTGAGAATGGAAACAAAATGGTTAAAAATGATACAGAAAGAGATTTAACGTTAGAATTTTCATTTGACCCATATGTATCAGGTGTATTTGTGACAAGATTACGCTCATCATCTTCTAATAGATTATTGATAGCCAATGTTATGTCGTTAGACGAAGGGGAAGAGTGGCGTTCTGGTGTTGATGATACTCGAGATGGAGTAAGAATATCCTTAGAAGTAGACCATGTCAATACACTTGAAGATTTTAAACATCTTTTTCGATATGCTCGATGGACTTGCGCAAATATGCTTACTTGGGATAGTGATGGGATTATATTACCGGAAGAACTGAGTAATCGCGAAAGACGATAATTATTCATTGAGTCTGGATGATTTAGGTTTTTCTCTTTTAAATCAAGGCATGGTAAAGATTCAAATTATAAAAGGCGATATCACTACAGTGAGGGTCGACGTAATCGTCAATGCTGCTAACCCGACACTTCTTGGTGGGGGAGGTGTGGATGGAGCTATTCATAGAGTTGCGGGAAAAGAGCTCCTAAAAGAATGTCGTACATTATCTGGATGTAATAGGGGAGAGGCAAAATTGACCCGCGGTTATAATTTACCGGCGAAAAATATTATTCATACCGTTGGACCTGTTTGGCATGGAGGAAACGAAAATGAGGATGAGGTTTTAAGAAACTGTTATATCAATTCGTTGAAACTTGCTCAAAAGTATGGCGTCAAAACAATTGCATTTCCTACCATTTCTACGGGTGTCTATGGTTTTCCAAAAGAACGGGCAGCGCGAATTGCAATTAATACCGTTCTAAAATATGTTGAGAAACTGAAAATAAAAGAAGTGATTTTCGTGTTGCATTCCGGTGAGGATCATAGATTATATCAGTTATGTTATCGTGTTTAAAAACATGATAACACGAAATAAAAAAAGGAAATTATTGTCACTGTTTTATGCAGTTCGACCAGGCACCGATACCTCCGACTGACAGTTTAAACGCCGCAGTCTTGATGGCTTCTTCAGGATCAAATCGGAGAGCAGGATTATCAGGTATATTCATCATTTTTCTCATAGCAATCCATGAGCTTGCCGAAAACTGAAACATTCCACCATATATACCATTTAAAGCAAAAGGATTTACATGTGATTCGCATACTGCAATCTTCCAAAGTAAATCACGGCTTACGCTATACAAATTACTGTATTTTGTAAATAAATCATTGATTTGGTCAGAGGTAATAACGTGCACAGTAGGTGTAGGAGTTGGTGTCCCAGTACGAGTTGGCTTTGGTGTATTTGTGGGAATCGGGGTAGTAGTGATAACGATGTATTCAAACGGACTTGGCGAAACGGGATTAGAAATACTGTTTTGTACGGGGTTTATACTTTTTTGATGCTCTCCTTTTTGAAGTGAAAATTGATATATAAGAATTATACCAATTGATATTGCAAAAATTATCCATTTCATAAAATTTTAGGCGACCTATCTTATCATGTGCATGATCAGATTTCATCTGATACAATATCGGGGTTATGAGACGGACCTATTTCATCAAAACCTTCGGTTGTGCGCAGAATGAGGCTGATTCCGAGAGAATTGCTAGTTATTACCAAGCGCGCGGTATGGAATTGGCCCCAGATATTGATTCTGCTAATCAGGTAGTCATTAATACCTGCATGGTGAGGGAGATGGCGGAAAACCGTGTCTATGGAACAGTGAACAATCTGGTGAAGAATAAATTGAAAATCGGCAAACCGGAAAAAATTATTGTGACCGGATGTATGGTGGGTATGGCAGTTCGTGACAAAACAGGCAGCTTTATGAAGCTTATAAGGAAAAAATTACCCCACGTGGATGAATTTTTACCTATAGAGGAAGTGGGTTTTGATCATGCCCCACTGCGAACCAATCAAACAAACGCATGGGTGCCAATTTCTAACGGCTGCAATAACTTTTGCACCTTTTGTGTGGTGCCTTTCACCCGGGGAAGAGAAATAAGCCGGCCGTATAAAGAGATACTTCATGAATGTTACTCTTTAGCCGGAGATGGATATAAGAAAATTACCCTTTTAGGCATGAACGTAAATTCTTACGGAGCGGATTTGATAGTCGGGCCGGAGAATATACAAGTATTGAGAGATATTGATAAAACTTATTTTAACAATGAAACCCTTCGATTTCCCTTCGACTCCGCTCAGGATAAACGCTCAGGGCAAGCAATGAAAGGTTACAGATTGCCAAATGGTCAAATGGTTAAACCGATATTAGTTACACATCTTAATCGATTGAGAATTCCTACTCTTTTTCCATATCTGTTAGAAGATGTGTGTAAAATTAAAGAGATAAATGAGATTGATTTTATGTCCAGTAATCCCTGGGATTTTTCGGATGAGTTGATAGAAGTGATAAGTCGTAACCCCAAAATTACCAGGAAAATCCATTTTGCCTTGCAATCCGGAAGTAATACAGTTCTGAAACGAATGAATCGCTGGTACACGGCAGGAGAATATTTGGAACTTTTGGTAAAAATGAGAAAACAAATACCCGGAATACAATTTTCTACTGATATTATCGTTGGTTTTTGCAGTGAAACAGAAAAAGAATTCGCTGAAACAGTTGATTTAGTCAAAAAAGCCGGATTCTATAAAGCTTATTTAGCGATGTATTCCGATCGTCCGATGACCGCCGCACATAAAGTTTTTAAAGATGATATCCCTCACTCTGTCAAGAAAAGACGCTGGAGTATTCTGGAAGATCTTATCAACAAACCAAGTCATAATAAATGAATAAGCTTCTGATAGTTTGTGGACCTACCGCTACAGGAAAAACTGATTTAGGGATATATCTTGCCAAAAAATTTGACGGGGAAATCGTTTCGGCTGACAGCAGACATGTATATAAAGGTTTAGATATTATTACGGGCAAGGATTTGCCCAAAAGTGATATACCAATTTGGTTGGTGGATATTGTTACACCGGATTACCCATTCAATGTGGGTGAATATGCAGTTTTGGCTCATAAAATTATAAACAATATTTGGTCACGGAAAAAATTGCCGGTAATAGTTGGAGGAACTGGATTTTATATTAAATCAATCACGGATAAGATAGAAACAGTAATAATCCCGCCAAATAAGTTATTAAGGAGAGATATTGAGAAATATACTAAAGAGAAATTACAGCAAGAGTTAATCAAGACGGATTATCAGAGGTGGAAAAAAATGAACGTATCCGATCGGGAGAATCCCAGAAGATTAATCAGGGCCGTTGAGATAGCTTTATACTATCAAAATAATAAGAATAATCTAACTCGACTCTTGAATCCGTTACCAATAGATTCAAAACTTATGATAGGCTTGACAAATCCATTGCAATTTTTATTTAAAAAAATTGATGAGAGAGTAGAAAACAGAATAAAAAAAGGAGCCGTTAAAGAGGTGAAAGAGTTGTTGGGTAAAAATTACTCTCGTTTTTTACCTGCGTTAAGTTCAACAGGTTTTAAACCGTTGAGCGAGTTTATACAGGGAAGAGAAAGTTTGGCGGATGCGGTAAAATCTTGGAAATTTCAGGAACACGAATATGCAAGACGTCAGATGACTTGGTTTAGAAAAGATGAAAGAATCCGCTGGTTCGATATTTCAGAAAAGAGATATATAAATAAAATAGAAGATAAGGTTAGAGAATGGTATACTTCGGGTACGCATGCCTTCCAAAATAGAAATTTCTTATAAAACCATAGTTTTTACGATAATTTTTCTTATTTCGCTTTGGCTATTGGTGCAGATAAAAGACTCCATTTTTTTGGTTTATATTTCGTTCATATTAATGTCAGCCTTTAAACCTTTGGTAGAAAAGTTGGAAAACTTACGCTTACCACGAGTATTATCAATTCTTCTGGTTTATGTATTGATAATAGCTATAATAGCTTTTGTTGGAAGCACTATTTTACCTCCCTTTATTACTCAGACTATTCACCTAGTGCAAAGTTTGCCGGATTATACAAGTAGAGTACTGCCATTTTTACAGATAGACTCTCAGTTTATTACTCAACAGGTTACCCCGATGGGGGAAAATCTATTAAAAGTCACCGTTGGAGTTTTTAGTAATATCGTTGCGGTGTTTTCTGTATTTGTCATATCTTTTTATTTATTAATCGAACGCAAACAGTTCGAGCCCTTTTTGATTACTTTTATGGGTGCTTCAGGATCAGAAAGAATTACAACCATCCTTAAAAAAGTTGAAGAGAGATTAGGCGCTTGGGTGAGAGGTGAGTTAACTTTGATGTTATTCATCGGTTTAACTACATATTTAGGCCTGATAATTCTTGGTATACCTTTTTCTTTGCCTCTTTCTATATTATCAGGATTATTGGAAATCATTCCGGTAATCGGACCAATCATCTCAGCAATACCTGCCATACTCGTAGCCGTGACTGTTTCTCCATTACTTGCTTTGGCTACAGCATTACTTTATTTCACTGTACAACAAGTTGAAGCCCATTTGGTTATTCCTTTTGTTATGAAAAGAGCGGTTGGTTTACCACCTTTGGTCACTATTATTTCATTAATGATTGGAGCGAAATTGGCTGGAGTCGTTGGGGCAATACTTGCCGTGCCTATTGTGGTAACAATAGAAACCGTGATTAGTGAATATCTTGGGAAAAAAGGCTCTCGTTAGACAATAAAAATATCATTAATATGTTTGGTCTACGGAGGCTCGTAAGCCAGATTCTGTTTTTAGATGACCATTTCTCTGAGTTGATGATTAAATCATCCTACCCTCCCGATTTTACGGGATGCTCTCAAACTTCGGGCTTCCGGGAAGACATCCGTTTTACCCCGCTAAGCGGGGCTTATTCAGCCCATTCGGAGATTGCCGCAGGTGGGATTGCCTGTCGTTTCACTTCTTTTCCATGTCCTTACGGATTTAGGAAAAGACTCGTCTCTGTGGCTCTCTCATCCTGTTGTTTCAGGAATCGTTTCCTTCAGCTTTCGCTTCAGGATCACCAGTCTCCCGATTAGATCGGGATATTGGAGCTTACGCCCCATCCCCTGTCTTCTGCGGTCTGGACTTTCCTCCCGACTAAATTTTTGCGAAGCAAAAACTTTGACGGGTAGTCATCCGGCCTCCGTAGACAGCTTATATTATACCATGATAGTATATCTTTATGAAAAAACTTAAGGTAGGCTGGTTTTCATTTTCCTGCTGTGAAGATTCTACCATTATATTTACAGAGATTTTAAATGATTATTATCGGATATGGAAAGAAAAAGTCGAGTTTGTTTCCGTAGGGGTTTTACAGAAACGAAGCAAAATCAAAGATCTGGATGTTGCTTTTGTAGAGGGGGCAATTACCTCTGAAAAGCAGGAAAAACAGTTATTAAACATAAGAGCTGAAAGTAAAAAGTTAGTGGCGATTGGTGCTTGTGCTTGTGTAGGAATGCCTTCAACTCAGAGAAATCTTTTTGATGAAGCAACTAAAAAAGAAATTGAAAATATTCTTATCAGGTTTAAATACGCTGAAAAGGTTAAAAAACTGTCGGAGGTCGTTACCGTCGATGATCAGGTACCCGGCTGTCCCATGGATGAGAATGCCTTTTTACAAATAATAAATAAGTATTTAAATGAGTTTAATATAAGTTAATTATGCATAATCTTGATTTAACTATTGCGGATATTTCCAAAATCGAAGGCAAAGCCTCTTGTAAAATAAAAGCAAAAGATGGAAAGGTAGAGAAAGTAAAGTTCACTATTGCCGAATACAAGAGATACTATACTCAAGCTATTCGTGGGAAAGATATTGTCGCCCTTCCACAACTTACAGCAAGAATCTGCGGTACCTGTTCCAATGCGCATCTATTGTGTGCCTTAAAAGCGGTAGAAAACGCCATCGGTTTAGTTCCATCACCACAAACTGTTCTACTTCGTAAACTCCTCAATTACGGACTGATTATTCGTGACCACGCTCTACACCTTTATGTTTTTGTTCTGCCAGATCTGTATAACCGCGATTCGATTTTGGATTTTGATGAAAAAAATCCTTCCGAACATAAACTGCTTGATGACACTTTTGCCGTTAAAGCCGCCGGAAATAAATTGGGTAAGGTAGTTGGTGGTAGAAGCGTCCATGCCCCTTTTTTGACCGTAGGAGGTTTTATCAAAATTCCTTCCCATCAAGATTTATTTAATTGTATTCTAGATTTAGAAGCAATAAGACCCAAAGTGTTAGACTTAATAGAAATTTTTACGGAAGAAGACGAAACGCTTATTCGGAAAGATTTAGATTTTGCCGCGCTTTCTGACTCGGAATATTCTTTTCTGTACGGAGATTTGATTAGGACTGACGGTAGCCGTGTACCGGCTGATCATTACGGAGATTTTTTAGAGCACGTAACCGTTCCTTATTCTCATGCTTCAGGCTACAAATTTGGAGGGAATGTTTATATGGTAGGTGCTCTGGCACGGTTGAATTTGGCAAAAGATAAACTGCATAATAAAACAATAAAGACAGCAGCAAAATATCTGGAATTATTTCCCTCGAAAAATATTTTCCACAACAATCTTGCCCAAGCCATCGAAATATTACACGCAATAGACTCGGCAATTGAGATAATCGAAAAAATAGAGATTAAAAATGAAAAGCCAATTTCACCGGTAAGAAAAGAAGGAATTGGAATCGGTGTGATAGAAGCGCCACGTGGAGCGCTTTATTACAAACTGGAAATAGATAATAGCGGGAAAGTTAGAAAAGGACAAATCGTAGTTCCAACAGGGCAAAATCAAATCGGGATAGAGGGAAGCATCAGACAGTATTTAACGGAAAATCTTGATAGAGTTGATAGTAAAGAAGAAATAGAGCAATATGTAGAAAGAATCGTTCGTGCTTATGATCCCTGTATGAGCTGCGCTTCTCATTTTTTGAAGTTCAAGTGGGTATAAAGTAAGTTGATTATTTCATTTAATATCTTATTCTGATCACCCTTTACCGGCACTCCGATAATAGTAAAATTTTTAACTTTGCCTAATTTTTGCATCAATTTCAGGTTTATTGGTAGATCGTAATCATGAACAGTTACGCGGGGGGAATATGCAAAAAAATCCAAATCATGAAATATAGTTACTTTATCTATACCTATTACACTATCTATAAGGAGTAAATCTTGGTTATTCTCTAATAATGATAGTTCCTCTGTAGGATCAAGTTTTTCAAAATTAAACACCGGACAAAGTCGACGAAGTTTTGGCAAAAGTTTGATTGGTAGACTATCAATGTCAACTAGCGGATTTCCCAAAACATAAACTATTCTTTTCATAAATATATATACTATTCAGTTCTAATTATGGCCTATTAGCAAGATTAACTGAAAGATTGTTATAGTAAATAAGGTGATGCAATTGAATATTGGTTAATTTCTGGCAGAAATAGCCCCAGTGATAAGATATTAAGTCGCCAATTTTCAATTGTTTGAAAAGAATGTCTTTTTCTCCCTGACTCATAATCATTCTGTTCATGTTTTTGTCAAAAACCAGTCTATTATTTTTTAATCTTAGAGGTTTTGTTTCAACTGTAATAGTAGTAGGAAGTATTTTAATTATTTTTCCGTAATTTATCAGACACGCATCCATAGTTTCGACGCTATGTAAAATATTTAAATGTCCAGTTCTTTTATAAATATTTAAGACATGAAAAGAGTGATGGGGGAAGGCTCCGTCTGAAATTTTGTCAAATATTCGATACAAATCTTGCTTTTTTATTTTTTCCTTAAGCCGGATTTTATCCCTTGAATGAGCAATAAAAGGAGTGACAGGAATTTGGTGAAGAAGTTTATTGCCTATCCAATAAGCCTCAACAACTTTTTGATCAAATGGATCTTTTATTTTATTCTCTGATGCAATAAGAATTAAATAGGGATAAAGAGTAGAAAATTGGGAAAGAATTTCCAGCGTGCCTTTATCTGTATTTCCAGTTGTGGCGTACCAGTTGAGATCGTTTTTTTTATCCGGACCACACAGGGATAAAGAATTCGGAGGATAAGAAAATCGACTGCATAAAGCTAAACCATCTAAACTCATTATTGTATAACTATATTGTAGCAGCTTCTTTTTGAGACAAGCGGGGTAATATCAAAGTAATAAATACTAACCCAATAATCGTAAAAATCGCATTGAATAAATGAACTTGAGGAAGATTATGAGTGATAAAAATAGCACTTAAAACATTGGTAATTGGTGTTGACAAAATTAATACTGAAGTGACAATAGTTGCTGGAGCAAATTTGAGCGCTTTAAACCAGAAGTAGACATAACCGGTAAGCAAAAGAATACTTCCTGCAATTGGCAGTATTTGTGATGAATTTAATTTAGTAAGAAATATCAGTTTGTTCTCAGCAACAGCTAGTAATACAAGAAAAACTGTTCCAATAAACATTCTCCCCCAAGAAACAATTTCACTGTCAATATTTTTTAAAGTGATTTTAGCTATAACGTTTTCAATTGACCAAAGGATAGTTGCTGAAAGAATCATAATTTCGCCTTTGTTTCCGGAAAAACCGGTGAAACCCCCAATAAATAAATTACTCCAAGCAATAATTACAAACCCAACAATTTGCCAAAAGTTAAGTCTTTCTTTAAGTATTGGAAGAGCCATAATCGCAACCCAGATAAATAGAGTTTTATGAATTAAATTAGCGTTGGTAGCGGCAACAGTTTTCAAACCCTCAAAATATAAAACAAACGGGATGAAGCCGCCAATAAAACCTATGGATATCAGTTTCTTCCATTGAGAAAAAGTAAGAGAGAGTAACTTGTTTCGATTTGAGATTGATAAAAATAGAGAAGATAAAATTATCGCTACCCCACCATTTTTGATAATATTAAATATTAAAGGATCTATCCCTTTAACGATAATCAGTTTATTGTAAAAAATGGCAAACCCCGAGATTATAGCAGTGATTAATGAAAAAATTATTCCCTTTTTTAAAATACCAGGCATATCAGTTATTCAATTTTTTTATTAACTTTCTTATTTTAAGTCCTTGTGATTTTGATAATTTTCCAACTGCCATATTACCGGCTACTTGAAGAAAGTCCCCTTTCTTTACTTTAATTTCATTACCCAGTCTAACAGTTTGACCTCCTTCTATCAAGACATAATTATTGACTGCTTTTAATACCTTAAGAGGAATCGAAAAACACATATGAAAATGATACCACAATTCTAGACATCTATCTTAATAAATGGTCAAGTCGTGCTATATAGATTAGCGAGTTTGAGAATACTGATTGATAACTGAGCGATATTTTATCTTAAGAATTTATTACCTCATAAATATTTTCTTCCATTTATTTTGTAAAATAAATTCGCACCAAAGTAAAATTGAAAGTATAAAGGAAAGAAACATAAACCAGAAATAAAACTTTCGTATAATCAGAGTGAAAGGTTTATCCCAATACAAAAAACCTGCATAGGCTAGCACACACATTCCACCAGATACTACAGAGAATAGAATAAATATAAACATAGTATGTTTTTTCCAATTATAAATTAACCAAATTATTAAAAAAGGAATAAACCATAACAAATGTTGTGCGGCTAGAAATGATGAAAAAACCAATGGCGTTAGGAAAACGACGATAACGCTTTCAAGAAGATTAAATCTCTTAAATAGAATAATTCCATAAGAAAGTAATAAGACTATTCTGACATTGAGATAGTAATCTTTGATTAGAATCCACTTAGGGATTGAGAAACCAATATTTGTGGGTATGTCAATAGAGGATAATCCCCAGACACCAGAAAGCGGAATATAATTAAATACTCTTTCTACCACCGAATTCCAGATGGGAATATAGGGGATAAAAACTAATACCAGGGGTAAGAGAGTAAGGATGACAAATATAATACTTGATCTGAATAAGGTTAATATATTATCGGGGAAATGTCGTTTCCATAAGGCTATAATAAATGCAGGAATTAAAGATAATGGTATTAATTTTATGGTAGCAGAGATTCCTAATAGAAGCGCTGAAAAAACGAAATAAGAAATTTTCCAGTAAGACTTTTCATTCATAAATATATATACCGAAGCCAAAATAAACAGCAATGACAGGCTTTCTTGTTGTCCCTGATAACTACTTATTAAGAGAGACAGTGGATTAAAAAGATATAGTGCGGCGAAAAAACAGGAAATTGATGTTTTTAGCTTGTTCTTTCTAGCAATATAATAGATTAATAATCCGATTCCTAGATCAGAGAAAATAAAAGGTAGTTTACTTGCGAATGCTAAGGAACTGTTGTTGACAGAAATAAATATCAATAATAAACGTATTATCCACATCCAAACGGGTGGATTGTTATAATACTTCCACGCCCCGTTATAAACCATGCTTCCTTGTTCTATTTCCGTAGCAATCTTATATACGGAATCGGTATCTACTGATTTTGGCGTTACTAAAAAATAGGCAATACCGAGACGGAAAATTAGAGCTAATCCAAATATGACTATAAATAACCATCTTGTTTTGATCATAAATAATATTATAAATTTTTTTCAGTAATATGAATATCACTCAATATTTTTTTCCATTGACGTATAATCCTGATAAAGACTACACTTGATTCATGTTGGCAAAAGTTATATCCGGTGCGACGCAGGGATTAGAATCTATTCCAATAACTGTTGAAGTAGACATAAATAACAAAAGTCTTCCTTCTTTTACGATAGTGGGTTTACCTTCAAAATCTGTTGAAGAGTCAAAGGAGAGAGTAAGAGCCGCTATAAAAAATTCGGGAGCAGATTTTCCACCGCATAGAATTACTGTAAATTTGGCTCCAGCCGATATTCCAAAAGAAGGGCCAGCATATGACCTGCCAATTGCTTTGGGAATATTGATAGCCTCAGGTCAGTTAACCGTCGAAATAAAAAAGCATCTTTTTTTTGGCGAATTATCTTTGGACGGGACTTTAAGACATACCCATGGTATTTTACCAATAGCGCTTCTTACAAAAGAGAGAAAATATAAGGGCTTATTTATACCTGAGATTAATGCTAAAGAAGCAGCAATAGTTGATGGTGTCAAAATATTCCCAGTGACTTCGTTAATTAGCTTATTTCACCATTTTAACGGTACGCAAATAATCAAAAATCACCCTCACATTTCATTTTCTCGTTTGCAAGAAGAAGTTATTGTCGATTTTGACCTTTCTGATATAAAAGGCCAAGAGCAAGCTAAACGAGCCCTGGAGATTTCTGCTGCCGGTGGACACAACCTCCACCTAAAGGGAGTTCCTGGAGCTGGAAAAACAATGTTGGCCAGAGCTTTACCCGGAATTTTACCGGATCTTACAGAAACAGAAGCATTAGAGGTGACAAAAATTTATTCGATTACAGGGAACATTCCAGAGGGAGCTTCAATTATTAAAGTTAGACCTTTTAGGGCGCCACATCATACCACATCTAGAATTGGTCTAATAGGAGGAAGCAGTCATCGTACTCCTGGAGAAATTTCCCTTGCCCATAGAGGAGTTCTTTTTTTGGACGAGTTTCCGGAGTTTCCAAGACACGTATTAGAAGCTCTACGTCAACCTATTGAAGATGGGATTGTGACAATATCTAGAGCTGCCGGAACAGTTACTTACCCAGCAAAATTTGTTTTAGTGGCAGCTTCAAATCCCTGTCCGTGCGGTTTTTGGGGAGACCCGGTTAAACGTTGCAGATGTATGCCCGGACAAATTGCCCAATACAAGAAGAGAATTTCTGGTCCGATTATTGACAGAATTGATTTACATATCGATCTTCCCCCGGTGAAAGTAGACAGACTAACAAGTGACTTAAAATGTGAAACATCTCAAAGAGTGAAAAAAAGAGTGCAAAAAGCGAGAAATATGCAGACCCTGCGTTACAAAAAAATTAAATTAGTTTGTAATAGCGATCTAAATTCCAAAAATGTTAAAGAGTTGATTCCGCTTTCAAGTGACAGTACAAAATTGCTTCGCCAAGCAGTTTCTACCATGCACCTGTCAGCCAGAACTTATTACCGGTCTATTAAGGTAGCCAGAACGATAGCAGATCTTGAAGGAGAAGAAAATATTTCGCTTTCTAATGTGGCTGAAGCATTACAATATAGACCGAAAGAGGAGTTGTAATTCTTATTCTAAAGAGATAAATAATAGTATTAATGGAGGGATTATTCTTACTATATATAAGTTCGAATAACAGTTAACATCTGCTTTTAATCCTCATACGATGAGTTTGTGTTGAAAATTTCGTTACTTAAAATTATCTTAACTTCCATTTCAACTCCTTTAGTGGGGTTTTTAGCATTCACTCAAGGGATATATTTAGAATGTGGATGTCCAGAAACTGATATATTTGGAAATACAATAAACAGATGTATAGATGGATGTAAGTATGATTTGAATTTTATCTTATAACCATTTACTCCAATATTTAGCTATAAGAATAGTTACTCTATAGGAGCTGGCGGTGGAGCTCCAACTATCCCAATCAATCTAATACTTGTAATAATAATTACAATCCCTTATTGGATTTTCATAAGCTTTTTAATATCATCTGTTGTTATTCTTGGAATTAATAAACTAAAGAAGTAGATAATAGATTACAAAGAAATATATTTTTACGATCTTCCTACCTTAATGAAATGGGGGGGTCAGAACGTATTTTATCAATCAGGATGAACAGATATTTATTCCAGATGTTATTTGATTTGTGCTTCAACTTTCTTGATACACGATTGTTGATATTGTGGATCCTTTATTTTTTCGCAGAGTAAACGATTTTGGGTAAGCGTCGCAATGTTGTCATAACAGTTGTCTTTACTGTCTTGATTATCGCCTCTTTCACAGTAGGACGGGTCACGAAGTTCTATTCCAACATTAAGAATACAGGTATTATTTAAATTAGATATTTCACTTACTTCGTTACATAAAGTTTCATCTTTTAATGCTCCAGCAACTCCAACAAGGCATAAATTTTTTCTAACTTCATCGGGAATCGTATAGCACAAATTTTTATCTTTCTGAGCCTTAGCTACGTCTACCGTACAACGATTTTTATCGTCCTCATTTGCTATATCTATGCAATATTCGGTAGTAAATAAACTTTTGTCTTTAAAACCTTCTATACAATTTTTCCGACGGTCATATGTTGTTATATTTTTACATAGCCGAGGTTCTTTTAATGCCCATATAGTGCTCAGATCTGTCACGGTAGTCCTGTCAACGTTTTGAATACTATCTACCCATTCCTTATGCTGTTCTTTTGACTTCTTGAGTTCACGATCAGAAAAGATTTGCAGGATTAGACTCAACATAATTTGAACGAATAAAAGAAAAATCGCTACGAAAAAAATTCTTTTTCTATAAGATTTATTAGTAATGATCAAAAAGCCTAAAAAAATAAAAAGCAGGAAAGAAATAGTTCCAAGTATTTTTGAGGAAAAATATTGAAATAAATATATATTTCCTTCTACACCGACGTATTGAGTATGGTAAATAAGTTGATTTAAAATTCCAAAAATATCTTTTGATTGTATAAAAATATATAAGAGATTTAGTAAACTAAGTACAATAGCTCCTATCGCTATAATAATTCCTAAAATTCTGAATATTAATTGAGACGTTGATCTTTTATTCTTTTGATTTGGACTCGGTTGCTGAACTGTTTGAGGAAGAGTGGAAAAATTACTTATCGCAGGATTTTGAATTGGAATATTAACTTCTCTATTTACATCCATATCTCTAAACTATTATATAGAAAGCCAATGGGCTTTGCAGTAGCAGTAACTTTCTTAGTAGATCATTCCCTATGATATAGTAGTCTTAGATATGAAATCAAGAAGCGTAATACTACTTCCATTAGTTGAATTGCACTAATAATCTATGAATATAGAGACTGTTTTACTTCGCTTGCCCTTTTTACTGCCGGTAGTCAAGCTGTTTATAAACAAATTAAGAAGAAGAAAAGGAGAGATAAATAGTGAAAACATGGTATTGGAG
The DNA here is from genome assembly GCA_001780955.1 of Candidatus Gottesmanbacteria bacterium RIFCSPLOWO2_01_FULL_39_12b. Lineage (GTDB taxonomy): Bacteria > Patescibacteriota > Microgenomatia > 2-02-FULL-39-11 > 2-02-FULL-39-11 > 01-FULL-39-12b. The sequence goes on from MFJR01000010.1 coordinate 27,941, forward strand.
TTTGTAACAGTTGTGGCATTTTGGCTAATAACAATTCCAATTTTTTGGTTATTTTTGGAACTTAAATCTAATAGTACGCGAGAATATATCTTTCAGTTTATTGGGGTTTCCGGTACGACATTTTTATTAGATAAATGGTTTTATAAACAATACTTAGAACTAAAAAATTTAGCTATATCATATCTGGGATTGTTGTTAGTATCAATCATGGGACTAATAGTGGGATTGAATATAGCCAATTTTTTCCTTAGATTACGAAATTAAAAAAAGAGGTTTAATTGGGAGTGTCTCGCTGTGCAAGGAAAACCGTACTTTTCTACAGTTAGCGTACCTATTTTATCTGCAAAACGTGGTTTTGACCCTATAGAATGAAAACCACTTAATAAACCTTACGCATGAAAAAGAGTTGTATTATATTAATTCTTATTATTTTTGCATTATCTCTGCTTTATTTTATTATTGGTAAACTTATTAAAGTTGACCATTTCGCCTGTAGTGATTATTGTCCTGTTCCGGCCGAACAATATGAGGTTAAAATATATCCATTCGGTTGGAATAAGTACTTATGTAATCTTTTGGGTGGAACATCTGTTACCTATTACGGATGGGGTAAATTCAATATTTGCCTAGCAGAAACTAATTAACCTATAAATCTAATTACTGAAAATTTCAAAATTATAAAAACTAAAGATATGAAAAAGAGAAGAATTCTTTCATGGAAACTCAGTTGATTTGCATCATTGATACTTATTCTCTTTTTAATTACTGTTTCACTTTATCTAAAAGAAACAAACAAAAGTTTATTTAATAAACTAAATAGCGTTCAACAGGAAGCTGATAGTTTTAAAAAGGCATACAACACTTTCCGTGAAACATATGAACAATCAGATGATCTGCGTCGAAAAGCAGAGATATATTTAGGATTACTTTAAGGTAATAAGAATTGTTCGGACGAGGACATAATCGCGGAAACTCCAGATAAAGCATTCCCAGCAATACTAATAAATGGAAAATACCATATATGCAGAAAATATACCGCTTCCGATGGTAAACAAAAAAGTAGTATTCTTTCAGATGGACTGGAAGAATTAAAGTTAAAAATAATATATTCGTTGCGCTTACTGACCAAAGATCTGAAGGGAACAGAATTTATTCTGAACCAAAAGTATTCAGAGTAAACAATAAGGCAAATACACTCACTCTAGTGATTGATCAAAAATCAATTCCAATAAATGATGGGTCTGATCCGAATATTCCTACACGAAAGTCCAACCAAGAGGTTTACTATCCCCTCTGGGATGAAGACTCTTCGATCGAATGGTCTCCCGATGGAAGATTTATGCTTTTATGGGTTTTCATAGGATGTTATCAATGTGAAAATGATCGACTTCTGTATGCTCAAGACACACGTACGGATAATTTTGTATATATAGGTATGCCTTACGCTCATAATAAATATAATATTGATTGGATAAATAATAATACTGTCCGATGGGAAGAGGCTGGTATGCGTCAAGCTACCCAACAAGAGTTTAATGAACAGGAGGCGAATTTAGGTTACGCCCGTTATACCCATCCGATAGTTAAAGAAAATCTAGGATATATAACAAAAGAACTCTAGTGTAAAAAAATTAATATTCTCCTTATTTCTATATTAATTTTTCTACTGTCTTTCTAACTCATTTTGATAATTCACACAATCTGTTATAGCCTTTTCCTCTTGCTTATTTAAATCTTCAAGTAAATCAAGGCTCATTTTATTCAGGCGACAATTACTATCATTATTCATAACACATATAATTTGAGGTGTCTGAAAACTCGGAAAAGATTGGCATAATTCTTTAACCTGAACCATTAGTTGAGTTTTTTGTGTAATTGATTCGATTAAATCGTTTTTTTTATTAGTATCAGCAATTTGTTTGGTCGCCATATATAAAGTAATTAGTGCATAGATAATAGGTACGATAAATACAACAGTGAATGCACATATTTTCTTAAAAACAGTTAGAGAATATTCTTGAATTACAACAACAGAGGCAAGCTTATCATGAAGTGTTTGTTTTTTACTGCTAAAAAAATAAAAGAACTCTCCTACAAGAAAAGGTAGTGATATGAAAAAACTTACTAACTCTCTTATTATTGCCTGCAACCAGCTAATTTTTTCACTATTTATCCCAACTACCTTTAACCCAAAAATACTTTTTCCAATCGATTTACCATAGATTTTAACAGTGAGTGTTTTATAAGAAATAAATAATAAACTTAAACTCAAACTTATTATATGTTGATAATTTTTAGCAAACGATGGAAAGCCGTATCCGATCAATAAAGTGATAAAAATAAGAAGCTGCCAGTCAAAAGCAAGTGCAACATAACGTGTCAAAAAACCAGCATATCTAAGATTTTCTGCAGATTTTTTAACTGATTCATTAGTTGGTGGATTAATAGGGATTGATGGAAAAACTTGATTTATAATTTGATTATCCATTAAAACTATTAAATCATAAAAATATACTTAAGTATAGAGAATATCTGATTCAGTATCTGATTAAGGACACGCGCAAGAAAGAGAAAATATTTCGCTTTCTAATGTGGCTGAAGCATTACAATATAGGCCGAAAGAGGAATTGTAGTAAGAGTTAAAAGAGTTAAAACTATTGACAACGGTTTACTATATCTGTTATAAATAAGACCATTGTGATAAACAGTTTAATTTTATCAATTATCGTCCTCTCGATTATTGTCCTTGTTATAGGGCAAGGATTTACTTGGGAGGCACAGGAAATTAATAAGTAAAAATTAAAAATTACAAAATTAAAAGCCTCTCAAGAAGAGAGGTTTTTTTATATCTATGGCTAAATCATTAAAAACTAGAAGTACGAAGTTAACAGGTTATCCTGAAAGAAAGGGTTGGGATAAGCGGGCTGCAGCAAGAGCAATGTTAAGAGCGGTTAGTTTCAAAGACTCAGATTTTACAAAACCTATTGTAACTGTTGCTTGTCCTTATACAAACGCTACTCCTTGTAATAATCATATACAAAAGTTGGGAGAAATCATCTTTGCCGAAATCGAAAAAAAAGGAGGAAAACCGTTTATTTTTGGTACACCTGTAGTTAGTGATGGTGAATCTATGGGTATGGAGGGTATGAAGTATTCATTGGTGTCTCGTGAGTTAATAGCCGACTGTATTGAAACAATGCATGAATCTTACGCCGCAGACGGGATTATCACTTTAAGCGGTTGTGATAAGACTATTCCTGGTGCACTCATGCCACTGGCTCGCAATAATAGTATTGGTCTGACTCTTTACGGCGGAAGTATTTTACCAGGAAGATATAAAGGTAGAGATTTAACCATAGTCAGCTCCTTTGAGGCAATTGGGGCGTATTCTGCCGGTAAGATAAACGAACGTGAATTGCATCAAATCGAATGTCATTCCTGTCCGGGATCCGGAGCATGCGGGGGGATGTTTACTGCAAACACCATGTCTTCAGCAATAGAGGCGTTGGGAATGAGTCTGCCGGGTTCATCTTCCAATCTGGCTGTGGACAGGAAAAATAAAATATCCGTTGATAAAAAAAATGATTGTCTCAAAACGGTTGAAGCGTTATTTAATTTACTTCGATCTGGAATAAAAGCTCGAGACATAATGACAATGAAAGCGTTTGAAAACGCGATTACTATAGTACTGGCATTGGGAGGATCAACTAACGCTGTATTACACTTACTTTCTCTTGCTCATGAGGCAGATGTCGATTTGAAGCTTGATGATTTCAGTCGAATAGCAAAAAAAGTACCCTTAATCGGAAATTTTAAACCGTTCGGAGACTACGTGATGGAAGATCTTCACAGGATTGGTGGAGTGCCTATGGTTATGAAGATGTTGTTTCAAGCCGGTCTTATTCATGGTGACTGCATGACTGTAACCGGTAAAAGAATAAAAGACAACTTGGAAAATGCACCCAACAGGCCGAAAAATCAAAACATCATTTATAGTTTGGATAGTCCTTTAGCTCCTCCAGAACATCACATTCTCATTCTTTATGGAAATCTAGCCAAAGAGGGTGCGGTAGTTAAATTAAGCGGAAAAGAAATAGAAAAACATAAAGGTTTAGCCAGAGTGTTTGATAAGGAAGAAGATGCTTTGGATGCAATTTTGGGAGGATTAATAAGAAAAGGTGATGTCATCGTTATCCGTTACGAAGGTCCTAAGGGTGGTCCGGGAATGCGCGAAATGTTATCTCCATCAAGCGCTTTAATGGGGGCAGGTATAGGAAATGATGTTGCTCTTATTACAGACGGACGATTTTCTGGGGGAACACACGGAATTATGGTCGGTCATATTTCACCAGAGGCCCAAGACGGCGGAGTTATCGGTCTTTTAAATGAGGGAGACGTGATATCTATAGATATAAAATCAAGACGTTTGGACGTATTACTTGAAAATAAAGAGTTAGAAAAAAGGCGAAAAAACTGGAAACCGCCTAAAACAAAGTATGAAAGAGGAGTTTTAGCAAAATACGCTAAATTAGTAAATAGCGCTTCAATGGGTGCAGTAACATCCTGATGAGCAAAAAGGGTCTAAGTATATGAAAAAAAGATTAAAAGAAGGTCAGAAAGCAACAGGTGCAGAAATAGTCTGTGAAGCTTTACTTCGCGAAGGAACAGATATTATTTTTGGGTACCCGGGCGGGGCGATCATGCCGGTTTATGATGCCTTGTTAAAATATCCCCAACTGCATCATATTCTGGTTCGCCACGAGCAGGGTGCCGCCCATGCCGCGGAGGGTTTCGCAAGAGTTACGGGGAAACCCGGAGTTTGCCTGGTGACCTCAGGACCCGGTGCAACAAATTTGGTTACCGGCCTGGCCGACGCCATGATGGATTCGGTACCGATTGTCTGTATCAGCGGACAGGTTATTTCAAGCCTTATTGGCAATGACGCATTTCAGGAGACCGATGTAGTCGGAGTCACTGCTATGGTAACTAAACATAATTATTTAGTGATAAAACCTGAGGAAATTGCAGAAACGATTAAAGAAGCATTTCATCTGGCAAGAACCGGAAGACCTGGTCCCGTCATGATTGATATAGCCAAAGATGCCCAACAGGGAATAACTAGCTTTAGTTATTCTAAAGAGATAACCTTACCAGGTTATAGACCGACAATTACCGGAAATCCCAAACAGGTGAAAAGAGCCGCCGAAATAATTAATAAATCCCTAAAGCCGTTTATATTAGCCGGACATGGAATTTTGATATCTCATGCCGAAAAAGAACTGGCGGCTTTAGCGGAAAAATCGCATATTCCGGTGGCGACCACTTTGCACGGTATAAGTTCTATCCCGAGAGATCACCGGTGTTATGTTGGAATGTTGGGTATGCACGGGAATTTAAGTCCGAATAAATGCACCAATGAGGCTGATGTGATTATCGCTTTGGGAATGAGGTTTGATGATCGGGTGACCGGTAAAATTTCCGGCTATGCGAGAAGGGCAAAAGTTATCCATATAGATATTGATCCGGCAGAGTTAAATAAAAATGTCCCGGCAGAGGTGCCTATCGTGGGCGACGTGAAACATGTTCTGCAACAGCTTAATCCTCTAATAAGTAAAGCAGATCATAAAGACTGGTTTGTCAGATTTAAAGAATATGACAAACTGGAGTTTGAGAAAGTGATAAAAAATGAAGTGTATCCAAAGACCGGACAAATTAAAATGGGAGAAGTTATCAGGCGTTTATCAGAAGAAACCAAAGGACAAGCGATTGTTGTAGCTGATGTTGGACAAAATCAGATGTTTGCTGCTCGATATTATGACTTCAAAGTAGCAGACAGTTTTATAACAAGCGGGGGCTTAGGAACAATGGGTTTTGCTCTTCCAGCTGGAGCTGGTGCAAAAATTGGAAGACCAAATCAGGAAGTTTGGGTAATTACTGGTGACGGTGGATTTCAAATGAAAATACAGGAAATGGCCACCATATTTCAGGAGAACATTAACTTGAAAATAGCAATTTTGAATAATAATTATTTAGGGATGGTAAGACAATGGCAACATTTATTCTTTGATAAAAAATATTCAGAAGTGTTTCTGAGGAACCCAAACTTTATCAAGCTTTCTGAAGGATTTGGTATTCCTGCAGAGAAAGTCGATAAAAGAAATAATATTTTGCCGGCAATTAAAAGAGCCAGAAAGCATAAAGGTCCGTATTTAATCGAATTTGTGGTAGAGACAGAAGCAAATGTTTTCCCTATGATGCCAGCGGGAGCGGCAGTAGACGAAATAAGACTAGAATAGAATTATGAATATTAAAAATAATTTATCAACTTTAATAGTTTCTGTACAAAACCGTCCGGGCGTACTCTTCCGAATAGCCGGTCTTATCAGGCGACGTCGATTTAATATAGAAAGTTTGACTGTTTCACACACAGAGAATCCGCAATTATCTCGTTTTACTATTCTAGTGCGTGGGGACAAAGAAACTGTTGAAAAAATGAGCAAGCAATTATATCGCATAGTTGAAGTTCTAAAAGTTAGCGATCCGAAAGATGTTGAAATAGTGGCAAAAGAGCTGGCTCTGATAAAGGTATCAATAAAAAAGGATGGCAGCCGAGTCGAGATTACTAATATCGCCAATCATTTTCGAGCAAGAGTAGTAAATGTAAATCCAGAATATATGATATTAGAAGTCACAGGTAACGAGGAAAAAATTGATGCTTTTTATGAAAACACGAGAAAATTTGGCATTATTGAATTTGTCCGTACCGGAAGGACGGCATTATTTAAATGAAAGGTTTTGCCCGCCTCCGCTTACCTCGCTTCGAGGTCTACGTCCACGCAAGCGAGGAGCGCTTCGGCGGGTTCAATCCCGATTTAATCGGGATAGAAAGGGAGTAAATTATGACAAAAATGAAATTTGGGGATGTTTTAGAGACGGTAGTAACAAGACAAGAATTTCCGTTGAATCGAGCAAAACAAGTCTTAAAAAATGAAGCTGTTGCTATTATCGGTTATGGCGTTCAAGGACCGGCTCAAGCACTTAATTTGAGGGATAATGGTATAAACGTAATCATCGGTCAGCGACAGCCGTCTAAATCTTGGGATAAGGCAGTGATTGACGGATGGAAAGAGGGAAAAAATTTATTTTCTATTGAAGAGGCGGCATCAAAGGGAACAATTATTGCCTATTTGTTATCAGATGCCGGACAGGTAGTTCTGTGGCCTACTATTAAAAAATACTTGAAGGCTGGCAAAGCTCTATATTTTTCCCACGGGTTTTCAATCACCTATAAAGATCAGACGAAAGTCGTTCCACCGAAAGACGTAGACGTGATTTTAGTCGCTCCCAAAGGAGCCGGAAGAAGCGTAAGAAAAAATTATTTGGAAGGAAGGGGGATTAACAGCAGTTTCGCCATCTTTCAGAATGCGACAGGAAAAGCACTTGATAGGGTATTAGCTATGGGGATTGGGATCGGTTCAGGATTTCTTTTCGAAACTACTTTCAAAAATGAGGTTTATAGTGATTTAACAGGGGAAAGAGGAGTATTGATGGGTGCCATTGCCGGAATTATAGAGGCTCAATATTATGAATTGAGAAGAAGAGGTCATACGCCAAGTGAAGCATTTAATGAGACGGTTGAGGAAGCCACCCAAAGTTTGATTCCTTTGATCGGTGAGAATGGTATGGATTGGATGTATGCTAATTGTTCTACTACAGCTCAGCGGGGTGCTTTAGACTGGAAAGGAAAATTCAGAAAGGCTGTTGAGCCGGTTTTTAACGATCTTTACGATCGGGTAAAAAAGGGAGTCGAGACAAAAAGGGTATTGAAGGTAAACTCTAAACCAAATTATAAGAAGATGCTTCAAAAAGAACTTGATGAAATCAAAAATTCAGAATTATGGCGTGCCGGAGCAACTGTCAGATCACTGCGTCCGGAAACTTCGAAAAAAAATGGAAACTAAACTTTCTAACGGCCATTATTATCACCTTGAATGTTTCCTCTGTCACAAAAAATCCAGTGACAGGGAATGTACGGTTTGTAGATTCTGCGGTGGGCCTCTTGATGTTAAGTACGATTATGACCATATACGCAATCAGGTGAATTCATATGTTATGCGTAATACACCGCCAAAAGTGATTAAATATCTTGATTTCTTTCCCTTAAACGAGCGCCATCAATTATATTCCCTGGGAGAAGGAGGAACGCCTCTTCATGAAGCGAAAAACTTGGGTAAAAGATTGGGTTTGGATAGATTATATATCAAAAACGAAGGCTTAAATCCCACCGGAGCCTTTAAAGACAGAGGCAGTTTTGTCGAGATAAATAAAGCCAAAGAGTTGGGATATAAATCAGTTTGCGTTGCTTCAACCGGTAATATGGCAGCTAGTGTAGCTGCCTATTCTGCACAGATAGGTTTAGCTTGTTATGTTTTCGTACCTGAAAATACTCCCCGCGGAAAACTGGCCCAGGCGATTTCATATGGATCTCATGTAATCCAAGTCCGCGGGACATATTCGGACGCCTATTCGCTAACCATGAAAGTCGCCGAGAAATATAAGTTTTATCTGGCTGGTGATTATGCTTTCAGGGGTGAAGGACAAAAATCACTTGCCTTTGAAGTTTGCGAACAGCTTTGGTTTGGCGATATTGATTGGGTGATCGTTCCGGTCGGTATGGGCACCAATTTGTCTTATATCTGGAAGGGTTTTAAGGAATATTATGAGTTTGGCTTGATTAAGAAGTTGCCTAGAATTGTAGCTGTTCAAGCCGAGGGTGCTTCTGCGATTGTTTCTGCTTTTGAAAACAATAGTAAAATAAAACCGATTGACAAACCGAGGACAGTCTGTTCAGCGATAGCCTGTGGGATTCCGATTGACTATCCGAAAGTTTTTAAAGCACTGAAAGAATCAGGTGGTACCGCAATTGCGGTATCGGATGACGATACACTTTCCGCCCAACAGAATCTTGCCAAATTGGAAGCGTTATACGTCGAACCTTCATCGGCTACAACGATAGCCGTTCTTACCAAGTTGATCAGGCGTAATCTTCTGAAAAAGGAAGACGTTGTTGTTTGTGTTGCAACTGGAGCCGGTCTTAAAGATCCGGCTACAACGCTGAAGGTTTTGGCTGAACCGCCAACTATAGAACCTGTCCTTAGCGAAGTGGAACGGATTATCAAAAGCGGATTGCTGTCATTAAGAGCAGGAAGTGTGGGCGAGAAAGAAAAAGTATTATTTACAAAAGTTCCGGATATGGATCAAGTTAAAAAAACCATTAAAAGGGAATTCCGGCTTGATTTGGATCAGGAAACTGTACTGATAATAAAAAATGTAATTTCTAAATTTATTAAAATAAAAGGGAA
>MFJR01000010.1:37320-58795 GCA_001780955.1 Candidatus Gottesmanbacteria bacterium RIFCSPLOWO2_01_FULL_39_12b
TCGAAACCTTTAAAAAGAAAAAACCTTTTGCTATTATAAACGTGCTTTTGAATGGGCATGAGTATGATGTTCAACACGAAGGCGTTGGTCCTGTTGACGCAGCGATAAAAGCTATTACTACAGCAATTAAGAAAGAAGATAAGGTAGATTTTAAACTGACAGAATTCAATGTAGAAATTCCGACCACAGGAAGCGATGCAACTGTGGAAGCAACTATGGTATTACAAGATGAATACGGAACACAAGTCGTAGAGAAAGGAACCTCTCCTGATATCATAGTTGCCTCTATCGAGGCTTTTGAAAAAGGTTATAATGAATTAGCTTATCAAAGAAGTAAAAAGGGAGGAGAATAATATTATGAAAAAAGCAATTGAATCAAAAAATTCTCCACGAGCAATCGGTCCTTATTCTCAAGCTATTAAGATAAATAATTTAATATTTTGTTCTGGACAAGTAGGGAAAGATCCTAAAACAAATGCGTTCGTTGAAGGCGGGGTGGATAAGCAAACAAAGCAAGTTTTAGAAAATTTGAAGGCAGTTCTTGCAGAAGTTGGAGCTGATTTTTCAAATGTTGTGAAGACCAATGTCTATTTAAAAAACATCGTAGATTTTCCTAAAATGAATGAAATATACGCCTCTTATTTTCAAAAACCATATCCGACTCGTGCAACAGTTGAAGTAGCACGGTTACCTCAAGATGCATTGATTGAAATTGATTGCATCGCTTTTATTGATGAAAAAGGCTGTTGCGGTGAAGGAAGCTGCAACTGTTGTTAAGATGACAAAGATTCAATATTTTCCGTTTGCATTTTTTGAAGGGAAAGTAGTAATGACAGAGCTGGCAAAAGTCAGTATTATGACAAATGCCCTTCAATACGGAAACGGTATATTTGGAGGTATAAGAGGATATGTCTCAGAGAGTAAAAAAAGCGTAAATATATTCCGTCTAAAAGATCATTACTATCGTTTCATAAGTTCTCTTAAAATTATAAATAAAACTATAAACTACAGTCATAACGAACTGGTTAGTATTACAATAGATTTGGCCAAAAAAAATAAACCTGATACTGATTGCTATATACGTCCGATAGCCTACGCATCCAACTTCGAAATCTCTCCTGATTTAAGCATGCTGGATTTCGAATTCGCAATTTATATGATACCTTTGGGGGAATATTTGCCTGTAAGTAAAGGATTAAAGCTTGGAATCTCAAACTGGGTGAGGATTAACGATAATATGATTCCGGCCAGGGCAAAAGTTACCGGAGGTTATATTAATTCATCACTTGCCAAAGCCGATGCGGTAAAACTGGGTTACGATGATGCCTTGATGATAACCATAGATGGTCATTTAGCAGAGGGCAGTGCCGCTAATTTCTTTATGGTCAGGGACGGAAAATTAATTACCTCATCTAGATACGCCGATGTTTTGGAGGGTATAACCAGAAGGACGATTATTCAGCTTGCAGAAGATTTAGAGATTCCGGCTGAAGAGAGGTTAATAGACAGGACAGAAGTATATATTGCTGATGAAGCGTTTTTAACCGGTACCGGCGCTCAAGTTGCCTGGATAGCAGAGGTAGATGGACGGATTATCGGTAACCGAAAGATCGGACCAATAACAGAGAAAATCCAAAAACTCTTTTTCGATATTGTCCGTGGACGTGAGAAAAAATATTCAGGCTGGCTTACAAAGGTTTAATTAAGCCGGTAATTCTCTCTCCCATTTCTTTCGTTCCTAAAATCTTTTCTTTTTGAGTGTTTTGATCGGCAATATCAGCAGTTCTAAATCCTCTTTTAATTACCTGTTGAACCGCATTTCCGATTGTCCTGGCTTCTATTTCCATTTTAAACGAAAATCTAAGCATCATGGCAGCAGACAAAATTGTGGCGATAGGATTGGCAATATTTTTTCCAGCGTTTTTATGATATGACCCGTGGATAGGCTCATATAATGCGTTTTTTTCGCCAATTGAAGCAGATGGAAGAAGTCCGATCGATCCCGCCAAAACGGAAGATTCATCGGTGAGTATATCTCCGAACATATTTTCAGTTAATATAACGTCGAACTGCGACGGATTTTTAATCAGCTGCATAGCAGCATTATCGACAAACATGTGATGAAGTTCTATGGTGGGATATTGATTAGAAACGTCAGAAACAGTTTCTCGCCATAATCTGGAAGTTTCTAAAACATTAGCTTTATCAACAGAAGTAACTTTTTTCCTTCTTTTTATAGCTAACTCAAAAGCCACTTTTGCTATCCTAATAATTTCTTTTCTGCTATAGATACAGGTATCGATTGCGGTGTTTCCTTTATTAATTCTTTTTTGCGGTGTGCCGAAATAAATTCCACCGGTTAACTCTCTGACCACAATTAAATCAACGCAAAAGACTTTTTCCCTTTTTAAAGGAGACGAATTAACCAGTTCTGGAAATATTTTTAACGGTCTTAAATTAGCATAAAGTCCTAGTTTTTTCCTGAGTTGTAAAAGTCCCTGTTCTGGCCTGATTATTGCTTTTGGATCAAGATCATATTTAGGGTGACCAATCGCACCAAAAAGCACGGCATCAGATTTTTTACACGATACTAATGTTTCATCTGGGAGCGGATTTCCATTCTTTTCTATTGCACAAGCCCCAATTAAACCATATTCGAACATAAATTCATGGCCAAAAACTTTCGCTATATTTTTTAATATTTTGATAGCTTCTTCTATTACTTCAGGCCCGACGCCGTCACCTGGTAATACTGCTATGGTTTTTTTGATCATAATATATTTAAGCTTTGAGGAGATAATTCATATCTTGTTATTTCTTTTTCATAAGACAAGATATAACCTAACTCGTCAACTCCTTTCAAAAGACAATTCTTTCGGAAAGAATCTATAGGGAAAGAAAATAAGAGAGGATAAGCGACCACGGTTTGTTTTTGTAAATCGATTGTTAGGTTTACCTTGGGATTTTGTTCAATCAAATTGAAGATTTTTTGAATTTCCCCGGCTTTTAAAATTACAGGCAAAAATCCATTTTTCAGAGAATTGTTGTAAAAAATATCGCCATACGATGAAGAAATTACGGCTTCAAATCCGAAATCCATTAGAGCCCAGACGGCATGTTCTCTGGACGATCCGCAGCCGAAATTATTTCCTGCTATCAATATTTTTTTACCTCGATGAATCGATTCATCGAAGTGTTTACCGCGCCAGTTGTAAAAAAGATATTTTCCCAGCCCTTTTCTTTCCGTAGTTTTCAGAAATCTTGCCGGAATAATCTGATCTGTATCTATATTTTCTGTTGGCATAGAAAGACAGGTACTAGCTAGTTTAATAAATTTTCTCATAAGTATTTCCTTACGTCCGTAATTTTTCCTTCAAGTGCCGCGGCAGCTGCCATAATCGGACTTGCTATAAAAGTTCTTGATCCTGGTCCCTGTCTGCCCTCATAATTGCGGTTACTTGTAGAGACACAATATTTGCCGGAAGGAATTTTATCATCGTTCATGGCTATACATGCTGAGCATCCTGACCAGCGCCATTCAAATCCAGCCGAGGTAAATATTTTATCTAAGTTTTCTTTCTCAGCCTGCAATTTCACCTGTCGTGATCCCGGAACAACCCAGGCAGTAACATTGTTTTTTACTTTCTTTCCGTTGACAATTTTGGCAGCCGCTCTAAGATCAGAAATACGGGCGTTAGTGCAACTTCCGATAAAAACATGAGTAATAGGAAATCCTTCCAGTTTCATACCAGGTTTCAAATTCATGTAGGCAATTGCCTTTTCCATTGTTTGTCTGGCACTTCCTGTCGCAACTTTTTTTGGATCTGGAATTTTATCGTTCACCCTAATTCCTGAAGCGGGATCTGTTCCCCAGGTAATCAACGGTTCTATCTTATTTCCATCTATTTTAACGATTTTATCAAAATGAGCACCTTTGTCTGACGTAAGATTAATCCATTCACGAGTTAATTTTTCGAAATTACGTCCTTTTGACACAAATTTTCTTTCAGAGAGATAGTCAAAAGTTGTTTGATCGGGTGCAATCATTCCTGCCCGTGCACCTCCTTCAATACTCATATTACAGATAGTCATGCGCGATTCCATGTCGATGTTTCTTATTACTTCGCCCGTGTATTCTATACAGTGTCCAGTACCACCGCTCTTTCCGATATTGGCAAGTGTAGCTAATATAATATCTTTTGCTGTGACTCCAAGGCCCAATTTTCCGTCAATCTTTATTTCCATAGTTTTCATAGGGTTTTGTATTAAACATTGGGAAGCGAGTACCTGTTCGACTTCCGTGGTGCCGATACCAAAGGCTAAACAGCCAAAAGCGCCGTGTGTCGATGTATGCGAATCACCACAAACTATCGTTTTTCCTGGTTGGGTAATGCCCAATTCCGGTCCTATGACATGAACTATACCCTGATATGGACTATCCAGACCATAAAATTTGATTTTATAATCCTGACAATTTTTTACGAGCTGCTCTACCTGTTTTTTTGAAAGCAGATCCCGAATCGTTTTTTGATCGGTTGTCGAAACATTGTGATCACATGTTGCATAAGTTAAATCCGGCCGTCTGACTTTAAGACCTTTTTTCCTGAGATTTTCAAAGGCTTGGGGAGAGGTAACTTCGTGAATATAGTGGGTGTCTATATAAATTATCGAGGGGGAGTTTTTTCCTGTTACGACAAGATGATTATCCCATATTTTTTTAAAAAGTGTTTTGGGTTTCATAATATTCACACAAATTTATTTATAGCGTCAATGTAGGAGAGGGCAGCGGCTACGATCGTATCTGTATTTGTCCCAACTCCTATAAACGTTTTTCTGTTATGCTCGATTGATATGTTGACTTTTGCCACAGCATCAGAGCCTATCGTTGCTGCCTGAATGAGAAATTGAATCAGTTTGTATTTTTTGCCGATGCATTTATCTATTGCGTTGAAACCGGCGTCTATTGGACCATCTCCTGTTGCCACTGCCTCTTTGATTTTCCCGCTTACCGAGATTTTAACAGTTGCGGTTGGAATGTTTTTGTTTCCACAGATTACTTGGATTAAGTCCAGTTTTACTTTTTGATTTTTACCTGTCTTTTTTTGACCCATCAGATACAAAAGGTCATCGTCGTAGATTTCTTTTTTCATATCTGCAAGTTGAAGAAAATTTTGATATACCAGATTTATCTCTGACTGGGATAAATTAAAACCTAGAGATTCTAATCTATGCCTTAGAGCAGCCCTTCCTGATCTTGCTGTCAAGATTATTTTTGAAGCCTCCACCCCAACTAGTTTTGGGTCAATAATTTCGTAGTTTTCGCGCCTTTTTAATACGCCGTCTTGATGAATTCCAGATGAATGGGCAAAAGCATTAGCGCCAACGATGGCCTTGTTTGGTTGTACTGGAATTCCCATAATCTGTGAAACCAGTTTACTAGTTTTTGCTATTTCGGCAGTTTTGATATCGGTATAATAAAGCAGGTTGTCCCGTCTGGTATAAATAGCCATTACTATTTCTTCCAAAGATGTATTGCCCGCTCTCTCACCAATGCCGTTAACCGTAACTTCAACCTGTCTGGCACCGTTAAATACACCGGATAAAGTGTTGGCTACAGCCATTCCCAGATCATTATGACAATGAACCGAAATTACAGCTTTATGGATGTTTGGGACGTTTTCAAAAATAAATTTTATTTTTGCACCAAATTCCTCAGGAAAACAGTAACCGGTGGTATCAGGAATATTGACAACAGTTGCTCCAGCTTTGATTACCTCATAAACCATTTTCGCCAAAAATTTACTATCGGCTCTTCCTGCATCTTCGGCATAAAATTCTACCTCTTCAATAAATTTTTTAGCGTAAGTTACAGCCTCAACTCCCTGTGAGAGAACTTTTTCATGAGTCGATTTAAATTTATATTTTATATGAACATCGGAAGCTCCTATTCCTGTATGAATTCTAGGTCTTTTGGCTGATTCAAGAGCCTTCACCGCAATATCAATATCTTCTTTTCTGGCTCTGGTCAAGCCACAGATGACACAATTTTTGATTGTTTTTGAAAGTTGAACTACAGATTGGAAATCACCTGGAGATGAGATCGGAAAGCCGGCTTCAATGATATCAACTCCAAGTTTTTCTAATTGTGTTGCCAACTCAACCTTCTGATCCGTATTTAGTTTTGCTCCAGGTGACTGCTCACCATCTCGTAGTGTCGTATCGAAAATGTAAATTTTTTGCTTCATAATGAAAAAACTCTCTTCTTGAGAGAGTTTACCTTGCTTTTTATTTGTATATTTTCTAATTTTATCCTCTCTCAAACCACATTAAAATTCTCCTGGAAGGAGAAGAAAAAGGTTTAAGAGAAACAGATTTTTCATTGTTAATATTACTATATACTATTATTGCATTTTTTGCAACTGATGATATACTAAAATAGAGCCGCTTTATGCGACTAACAAAGATAAAATTTTTTGATCTCTTTTACCGCGCTTACCACGCGTGGCCTCATGTTTATAACGGTGTGACCCAGCTTATATCCATAGGACAATGGGAAAAATGGCAAGACAGAGTATTTGAAGATATTAACGGAAAAAATATTCTGGAAGTAGGAGTAGGTCCGGGTAAATTACTTTTGCGTATAGCCAAGAAAGGATATCGGGTAACGGGAATCGAGTTAAGACGGGGTATGGCTTATGAAGCAAGACGAAGAGTAAAAGAGGCGGGTTTTGACATTGATATTTTAAATCAATCAATTTATCATCTTCCCTTTAAAGATGAGGTTTTTGATTGCATTGTTTTGACCTTCATACTGTCAGAAATTGTTCATCTGGAGAAGGCAATTATAGAGTTAAAGAGGGTTCTTAAACCAGGCGGGAAGGTGATTATAATTGCTGGTGGTATGCCTCAAGACCGGAATCTTATTGCCCGTTTTATCTTTAAAATTGTTGAGTCACATACTACTCTTCGGTTAGAAAGAAATAATAAAGCCTATTTTGAAGATTATGGATTTAAGGTCACAAGAGAAGATTTTGGCCCATTCAATCTCGTCAACAAAATTATTGCCATCAAGTAAATGTATATAGTTTATATTCCCTGTAAAAATTTAAACGAAGCCCGGAAAATTGGCAGATATTTAGTACAGAAAAAACTGGCTGTTTGCGTAAATTGTATTAGATCAATTTATTCAATCTATAAATGGAAAGAAAATATTGAAGAATCAAAAGAAGCTTTATTAATCGTAAAAACCAGTAATACGAAAGTTAAAAACGTAATTGATCAGATTACTAAACTTCATTCATATAATTTACCTGAAATTATTGGTTGGAAAATAGATATATCAACTCCAGAAGTATCAAACTGGATTAAAAGCGAATTAGAAGAATAAATGCACAATAGTAGAACTTCTACCAAAACCCCTCTTAATATAAGAGGGGTTTATAGTTAATTGAAAAATTTTCAAAATTTTGGAAATTATCCACCAATTTTATACATTCCAGTACCGCAGACTGGACACTTGCCTTTCATCGCGGGTTTACCATTTTTCATTGTCACCTTGGTTGCATTAGGATCTTCTCTTTTTGCTCGGCATTTAACACAATACATTTCTGCCATATTTCAATCACCTCCCTTCGTCGCTTCGAAGTAGCTTTATCTTGTACGTACGAAGAAATATAACATACCTTGGAATAATAGCGCAAGAATCGTAAAACCGGTGATTTTTAAGAGATCGTGTTTGAGATAAGTATAATCATGTGTCACTATATGATTTTTGGGCTTTGTATAGCCTATATTGCTGAATGAATATGTGGCAGGTTGAACTTGAGAGAGGGTATTTTGGTGAGTCTTAATTTGGCTCTTGACAATTTCCTCCCCCTGTAAATTCGTACTTTCTAATCTTCTATGAAGTTCTGCTAACATTTTTTCTTTTTTAGTCTTTTTAGGCATACTTTTGCGGCCAGCTTAACATATTGACACTATCTTGTAAAGTGATTACAATATCGAATACATAGTTTACTCAGTTTGATTTTGAGTAAAATTTAAATTAATGGATCAGCCGGTTATCTATATTTTATTAGGTTTTTTAGTCTGGTTAATTGTTTTATCATATTATTATTATCGAAGCTCACAACATTATCAAAGATTAGTACAAGGTTCCAACAGACAGAGTTTGAGTGAAGTTTTGGATAAAATCATTGATGATCTTAAGAAAAATAATCAGAATATTGAAGAATTAGAAAAAAAGATAAAGAATTTATCGCAGGAAAGTGTTTTTTATATACAAAAAGTAGGATTACTGCGGTTTAACCCATTTTCTGATACTGGCGGTGATCAAAGTTTTATTTTAACGATATTAGATAGTCAGGATACCGGAATAGTTTTAACCTCGTTACATAGTAGGGGTATAACCCGTTGGTACGCAAAAAAGGTAAAACAGGGGGTTGGAGTTGACCATGAACTTTCTGAAGAAGAGAAACTTGCAATCAAGAAAACAATACTGATTAAAAACAAAAAGGAGTTACAAGTTTAAACTGTAATTATCTATATACAAGAAAGATTAATAAAGGTAAAATAAAAAATATTTCAATGAAACGAAATCCTACACTTATTTTAGCTGGAGTAGGTTTATATCTAATTACTACAGGTATTTCCTACGCCGTTTTTAACCAACAATTACCGAGTAGTAACAGCGCTATAGTCTCTCCGGTGGCAAAAGTTTCTCCATCCGGTAAAGCAAAGTTTAAAGTTGACCCCTCACTTCCTAAAAACCAAACTTGTCCCTTAAACGGTGTCAAATTTACAGAACAAGAGAAAAAAGTCTTGGACACTCGAAGACCATTGGCGGTAATGATAGAGAATAGTGAAGATGCGCGGCCGCATTCTGGAATATCAAGGGCAGACATAGTTTATGAAACACTTGCCGAAGGCTGGATAACCAGATTTATGGCTGTATTCTACTGTAATACTGCTTTCGAAAATATTACAATCGCACCAGTAAGATCAGCTAGAACATATTTTCTTGATTGGGTTTCTGAATATGACGCATTATATAACCATGTAGGAGGGTCAAATAGAATCGGAGAGAACGCGAATTTAACAGACCCAAGAGCCAATGCTTTGGGTCAAATAGATGAATACGGCATCAAGGATTTAGATCAATTTGGTATAAGTTATCCTGATTGTTATCGTAACCCTGATAGATTAACCCATCCAGTAGCCACAGAGCACACAATGGTATGTTTTTCTGATAATCTTTATAGAATTGCAGAAAAAAGAGAATGGACAAACGTTGACCAAAAAGGAATTCCCTGGGATAAGAATTTTAAAAAATGGACGTTTAAAGATGAACCGGTAGAGGGTGGAAAAGGAAATGTTAATTCGGTCAAAATCGTTTTTGCCCAAGGTTACGATAAATATGATGTGTTGTGGGAATATGATAACGTGAATAACATTTATAAGCGTAAAAACGGCGGCGTACCACATTTTGACATGGAGGAAAATGAGCAATTAAGCGCTAAAAACGTGGTAATACAGCTTACAAAGCTTACTGGACCGGTTGATCAAAATGGACACTTCCTCTACGGAACGATTGCTAGCGGTAAAGCTATTATTTTCCAGGATGGAAAGGCACTTGTTGGGACCTGGTCAAAAAAAAGCAGAACAGGAAGAACCCAGTATTTTGGTTCCAATGGAAATGAAATAGAATTCACGAGAGGACCTATTTGGATTGAGATTGTAGCAACTGAACAACAAGTAACATATTGAAAATCGAGACTTGCTGCTATTTGAGGTACTGCCCGGAATATCTCAAAGAGAAAGGAGGAATATAAAATGCTGACAGACCTAATTATTTCTCGCGTCCGGGTAAAGATATTACAGCTATTCTATCTTTCCCCTGGGAAAATTATTCACGTTCGCGAAATTGTACGTCGTATTAACGAAGAGATTAACGCTGTAAGACGAGAATTAGCACATTTGGAAAAAGTTGGTATAATGTCCAAGGAACGACGCGCGAATAGATTGTTTTACGCATTACGTCATGATTACCCCTTATATTTTGATTTACTTGAATTAATTGTGAAAACCGCTGGTTTAGGCGGAAATATTATTAAAAATAAAGCCAAGTTAGGTAAGATAAAATTTGCAATGGTGTCTGGTAAATACGCACGGAATATTCCCAGAACTGGTAATAATGTAGATCTTTTATTAATCGGTAGAGTAGTTCTTCCAGAAATAAGCCAGATTGTACGTCAGGAAGAAGTTAAACAAGAGAGAGAGATAAATTATACTGTCATGAGTGAGGAAGAGTTTGAGTTTCGAAAAAGAAGACGGGATCCATTTGTTTTAGAGATTCTTAAAGGTGCTCGAATCATGGTTATTGGTGATGAAGAAGAGTTAGTACATTGATATGAAACAAAAAGTTATTAGAGCTGGAAAACATAGTCTCGCCGTAATCATTCCAGCTGATTTTATACATGCGTTGGGGATCAAGGCAAGTTCATACGTTGAAGTTCAAACCCAGATTGACAAAGGAAATGTCTCTTTACATTTTTCTGGCGCACAACAGTTACCTTTGTTAGTTACTAAAAAAAGTAAAGATGGGAAATAAGCGAACTGCTCTCTGGTTAATTTTTGTATTGATCATACTCTCTGCAATCGTTGATTTACCAAAAAATTACCGCTTGCGGTTTTCGTTTGGACCAATAACAATAGATCGTGAAATTTCAGCTCCAGCTATCAATTTTACTCTTGGGCCAATCACGCTGAAAAAAGATTTTTCTACCAGGTATGGATTAGACCTTTCTGGTGGAACTCATCTAGTCCTTGAAGCAGATATGAAAACTATATCTTCATCCGACCGGGAAAAAGCCTATTCTTCTGCCAAAGATATTGTAGAACGAAGAATAAACCTGTACGGATTGACAGAACCAGTTGTGCAACCGGCAAAAGTAGGTGATTCTTATAGAATTATTGTGGAAATTCCAGGTGTTACCAATGCGGATCAAGCTATAGATCTGATTGGCAGGACAGCTCAACTTTCATTCTTTGAAGAAGCTTCCGATACTGCTAAAGTAGCGACTCCGTCAAGTCTGGCCCAAATTTGGCCCAAATCAACAGGTCTTACCGGAAAACACTTAAATCGTTCTGAAGTATCTTTTGACTCCAAAACCGGCAAACCACAGGTAGCCTTGGAATTTAACGACGAGGGATCTAAATTATTCGGGGAAATTACACGTCGAAATGTGGGTAAAACTGTCGCCATTCTTCTTGACAATCAACTTCTATCCGGCCCGAAGGTAAATGAGGAAATTAGTGGTGGAAAAGCAGTTATTCAAGGTGTTTTTACTCTCGATGAGGCCAAAAGATTGGCTATAGCTCTCAATGCCGGAGCGCTGCCGGTGCCTTTGAAGGTAATAGAGCAACGCAATATTGGCGCAACCCTCGGCCAAGAATCTATAAGTAAAAGTATAATAGCGGGCAGCATTGGGCTTTTTATTGTGGCTTTATTTATGATTGTAAATTATGGCTTGTTTGGGATTGTCGCTGACTGTGCACTCATAATTTATTCGCTTTTGGTTTTTGCCTTATTTAAACTCATACCGGTAACACTGACTCTGGCTGGAATCGCCGGCTTTATTTTATCAATTGGAATGGCGGTAGACGCTAATATATTAATTTTTGAGCGTATGAAGGAAGAACTGAGATGGGGTAAAGACAGAACAACGTCAATTCTTTTAGGTTTTGATCGTGCTTTTCCTTCTATCCGTGATTCTAACGTCTCCTCGCTAATTACCTGCATAATACTCTATTGGTTTGGCACGGGAATTATTCGCGGGTTTGCCATTACTCTAGCGATTGGTATTATTGTGTCGCTTTTCAGTGCAATTACAATTACGAAGACATTATTGAAATTAATTTATCGCTAAAAAATGTTTGATATTATCGGGAAAAAAAGGATCTTTTTTTTACTATCAGGTTTATTAATTATACCTGGAACATTTTCTTTAATCTTCTGGGGTCTCAAACCCTCAATAGATTTTACCGGAGGAACCCTGATGGAAGTTCAATCCGCCAGCTGGCGGACAAAAGATCAAAATTCAGGTGACGATATTAAAAAGATATTAACGGATAACAAAATAGAATTAAGCTCAATGACAAAGTCGGCAGATATGGCGTTTTTATTAAGACTTAAACATCTTGAAAAAGAACAACACGATAAATTATTAGAAGAATTAAAGAAGAAATACGATGATACTAGCGAAATACGGTATGAAACAGTTGGTCCGTCTTTAGGTTCCGAAACAACCCAAAATGCTTATAAGGCAGTCTTGATTTCTTCACTTGCCATAATTCTTTATATCGGTTGGGCTTTTCGGCAGATACCTAAGCCATATTCATCTATCAGATTTGGTGTTTGTGCCGTCTTAGCCTTGATACATGATGTTTTAGTGGTGGTGGGTTTATTTTCTATTTTCGGGCATTTCTTCAAAGTGGAAATAGACAGCTTATTCATAACCGCCCTTCTGACAGTCATGGGTTTTTCTGTTCATGATACTATTGTGGTTTTTGACCGCATCCGCGAAAATCTTCGAAAATCAGTGGGCGTATCATTTGCCGAAGTAGTTAACGAATCAATGAATCAAACTCTGGCAAGGTCGCTTTCTACCTCTTTGACAGTGCTTTTTACACTATTTTCACTCTTTCTTTTTGGGGGAGAAACTATAAGGTGGTTTATTGTAGCACTTCTAATAGGTGTTCTATCTGGTACTTATTCCTCGATATTTAACGCCGCTCCACTACTTGTGGTTTGGGAAGAGCTGAATCTAGGGAAAAAATCTCTCATTTAATCTTACTTTCTTTTTTAAGTTTCTCGATTCTTTTAAGAAGAACTTCTCTTTCGTTTTTCAATTTTCCTTCAACAACATCATTAAATAGCATGTTAAGAACCGCTCCGACCAATCTCCCGGGACCGATGTTATAGATTTTCATCACATCATATCCATCGGCTTTCAAATCAGCCACCGTAAACGGCTGTTTCTGGACTTCAGCTAACCTTTTTTTGAATAATTCTAGCCTCCAGGAAGATTCTGTTGCTCCACCTCCTAATCTGTCACCGATTCGAAGAGATAAAATATCTGTTAAATTTTCTTTTCCTACATTTTTGATAAATCTTCTGATAGCAGAGTCGGTTTGTCTTTCATCAACCGTGAATTGATGAAATCGGACAAGTTTTAATAACCTCTCGCTATCTTTTTTGGAAAAATGAAGTCTGTTGGCAAAATGGCGTATTATTGAGGCGCCAATTATTTCATGGTTATAGAAAGTGATGACACCCTCAGGCGTAATATGAAAAGTGGCTGGCTTCCCTGCATCGTGAAGTAGAGTTGCCAGGCGAACGATCGGGTCAGTTGACGGGCAGTTCTTCAGAGAAAAAATTAAATGAGTCCCAACGTCATATTTGTGGTGTCTTTTTGGACTTTTTTGCTCTACGCCAAAACAATCTCCAAGTTCAGGGAGAATATAGGGTAATAAACCCGCGTTTCTAAGCAATAATATTCCATCAGCAGGATATGGAACAGCTAATATATTAAGCAACTCATCTCTAATACGTTCTACTGATATCTTGGAAAGCAAATGAGCATTTTGTTTTATAGCATTAAAGGTATCATTATCAATAGTAAACTGTAACTGACTAGAGATGCGTATTGCCCGAATCATGCGCAACGCATCTTCTTGGAATCGTAGTAAAGGGTTACCGACAGCTCTTATGATTTTATTTTTTAGATCTTTCTGACCTTCAAATAAATCGATAATTTTCTTTCCGTCATAGGCGATTGAATTTATGGTGAAATCTCTACGTTCCAGATCTTCAGCCAGAGTCTTTCCCCAAATAATTTTATCGGGATGTCTGTGATCACTATAACCGGATTCATGCCTAAAAGTAGTTATTTCATAGACCGAAATCTGTTCTTTCTCACCAACAATTTTTTTTATAGGGATGCCGACTGTTCCAAATTTATTATCATAATAACTATCCGGAAAAAGTCTGCTTATCTGTTCTGGTTCGGCGTTAGTAGTAAAATCCCAATCGTCTATAGGTCTATTTAAAATCAGATCCCGGACACATCCACCAACCAGAAAGGCTTGAAAGCCTGATCCGGTAAGTTTGGACAAAATTTCTGTTACTTCTTCTGGTAAAATAAATTTCAGAGTCACGTCATGGATATTATATATTATGATTAACTTAATGTATAAATGGCAGATTTTAGAGCAGAATCTAAATTCAACTAAATTAAGCGCGGATAAAGAGGAAGAAATAATCAAAATACTCTTAAAAAATCGGGGATTAAACAAGAAAAAGGAGATTGAAGCATTTTTATACCCCGATTTAGGTAATCTAACTCTTATAAATGCAGGTATAAGTCAAAAAGAGTTAAGAAAAGCTTTAGAAAGAATAAAGAAAGCAATCAAGAATAATGAATCAGTTTCAGTCTACACTGATTATGACGCCGACGGTATTTGTGCAGGAGCTATTGTGTGGGAGTCCTTGTACTCTCTTGGGGTAAAAGTATTACCATATGTACCTCATAGAGTTAATGAGGGTTATGGCCTGTCGAAAAAAGGCATTAGCAATATTTCCGAAAAGCAGGGTGCGACACTGATTATCACCGTAGATCATGGTATAACCGCGGTAGAAAAAATTGATTACGCGAAAAAATTAGGTATAGATGTAATTATTATTGATCATCATTTAAAGCCCGGTAAAACCCCAAAAGCGATCGCTCTTATTCATACTACAAGGATATGCGCCACGGGTGTGGCTTGGTTTTTTAGTAACTACATAAATACTCATCTAACTCAAAAAAAATTTAGTATTTCTGAGTTAGAAAGCTTAAAACATCGCAATCTTGATTTGGTAGCCTTAGCAACAATTGCCGATTTAGTACCACTTAAAAATACCAATAGAATTTTTGTCTTTTTTGGGCTTAGAGAACTAAATCAGACTAAGAGGATAGGTTTAAATGAATTGATCAAAGGATCCGGTTTAAATAAAGGGAAATTAGGCGTATTTGAGATAGGTTATATTTTAGCACCCAGAATTAATGCTTTAGGGAGATTATCACATGCCCTTGATGCTTTACGACTTCTCTGTACCAGAGATAGCGATAAAGCCCGGAAAATAGTTAATATCTTGACGACAACTAATCTGGAGAGACAGAAACTGACAGAAAGCTCGTTATTAAAAGCCATTGAGATAGTAAAGAAAGAATCTTTATTTTTAGGTCAAAAGAGCAAGAGGGGCCAGAAATTAATCTTTATAAGTCATGAGAGTTTTCAAGAAGGTATTATCGGTTTGATCGCCGGTAAATTAGTCGAAGAATTTAACCTACCCTCAATTGTCTTGTCGATGGGCGAAAAATTTTCTAAGGCATCCGCCCGTTCAATAAATGGTTTTAATATAGTGGAATCGATAAGACAGGCACGAGATTTACTTTTAGATGTAGGAGGACACCCTATGGCAGCTGGATTTACAATTCTTACAGAGAATATTACTAAATTAAAAAAAAGAATGATGAATATTGCCTCTGAAAAGATTATAGATGACGATTTACAAAAAGTTATCAAAATTGATTTGGAGATAGATATTACAGATATAACTTTTAAGTTATTTTATAGCATCCAAAGATTAGCTCCGTTTGGTATCGGAAATCCTGAGCCTATTTTTCTCAGTCGAAATGTAACAGTGTCAAATGCCTCTCTTGTAGGCAAAAAAAAACAGCATCTGAAGTTTAGTTTAAAGGCAACCCCTCTTATAAAGGCAATTGGTTTTGGCTTAGGAGAATTTTATCAGAAAATAATTCCAAACACTGTTTTAGACATAGTTTATACTATTAATATAGACAGCTGGAATAGCAATTCCTTGCAATTGAAGCTAAAAGATGTTAAATTCCCCGAAAGATGAGAAATATACCAACATCCATGGCAACACAACATCCGGACAACGCCGGTAAACCATACTGGAATTCCCGGGCGTTTGTTTCTACAGCTGAAGAGATAAAGGAATGTTTTTACTGTTACTCTGATTTAGGGATTGATGAATATAATTGGGATTGGGAAGGAAAATTTGTTGATGAAGCTGTTGTTGATAGATTACTTCACAAATATTTTACTTATTTTCAAAAAAATCCTTTAGGGAAAAGTAAATTTCTAACTTTTCGTATTCCTAATCCAAGAGTAGAAAAACAATTCCGTTTAGCCCGGGCGTTTATGGTAGTTATAACAACCAGTCAATTAGCACAAAGTTTGGGATTTGACAGCCCACCGATATTTGAAACGATTCTACCCCTGACTGAAACTGCTAACGAAATTATAGAAATTCAAAGAGCCTTCAGAGAGTTAGTAGGTATCGAGCATAAACTGCTAAAAATGGAAGACTCAATAAAACAGATTGAGATCATACCCCTTTTTGAACAGGTAAGTAAAATTATCAAATCAAATGAAATTTTAAAAAGATATATTAAACTTTATCAAAAATCATTTGGCAAGCCCCCCGAATATCTTAGGCCGTA
This sequence comes from Candidatus Gottesmanbacteria bacterium RIFCSPLOWO2_01_FULL_39_12b, assembly GCA_001780955.1. Lineage (GTDB taxonomy): Bacteria > Patescibacteriota > Microgenomatia > 2-02-FULL-39-11 > 2-02-FULL-39-11 > 01-FULL-39-12b. The sequence goes on from MFJR01000010.1 coordinate 53,892, forward strand.
TTGTGCCAGAAGCGATCCGGCTCTTAATTCTGGTTTAATTCCTACCATGCTAGCCCTCAAGATAGCTTTATCAAGCTATCTTGATTTAGAAAAAGAAACAGGAGTAAAACTTTATCCAATGCTAGGTACAGGTACCTTACCTTTCCGCGGTGGGGTGGCTCCGGACAGAATAGAGGAGGCAATCGAGGAATATGCAGGAGTATCAACTATTATTATACAAAGTGCCTTTCGTTATGATTATAAATTTTCTCTGGTAAAAAAAGCCATCTCTAAACTCCGCGAAAAATTACCCCTTAAAAAAGCCAGAAGACTAAGTTTAGAGCAAGAAAATTCCATTAAAAAGACAATACCATATTTTGAAAAACCATATCGTCAAACAATTGAAGCATTAGCACCGCTTATCAACTCGATTAGTCTTCAAGTGGCAAGACGTCGTGAAAGAATGTTACATATTGGACTTTTCGGATACTCAAGAGGTGTCGGACAGGTGAAACTACCTAGAGCTATACCTTTTACAGCCTCTTTATATTCATTGGGAATACCACCAGAATTGATTGGTGCAGGCAGAGGAATACGAACTGCGTTAAAAAAAGGTTTATGGAAGTCTGTTTTACCTTGTTATGTTAATCTAAAAGATGATTTTATACGAGCAGGTTATTTTTTAAATAAAGAAAATATCATACGTTTGGAAAAAGATGTTTCCGAGTTTCGTGATTTAGTTGAAGATGTTAAAATTATAGAAAGAGAGTTAGGTATAGAATTAGGGCCGAGAGATTCCAATCATTTAGAACATTTTAAATTAGCCGAAAAAATATACCAAAGACATAAAGACAAAAAAGACATTTCCCAGTTAATCACCTATGGAGGAGTTTTACGAAAAAGTCTAGGATAAAATTATTTATTTATATTTAAGGAGGTAATTCATGAAAAATATTTCTATTTCCAGTCGTGCTAAGAATACACCAGAGTCAGCTATCCGTAAGCTGGTTCCTTTGGCAGATTCGGCAAAGAAGAAAGGGTTAAAAGTTTATCATCTAAATATAGGTCAGCCGGATTTACCCACACCTAAGAATATTATGGAGCGTATTAAAAACTTTGGTGAGCCGACGCTTGAATACGCGCCTTCGACCGGAATGTTACCCACGGTTACCGCCTGGCAAAAATTTTATCATGATAAAGGAAATAATTTTGATATAGGTGACATCATCGTTACAAGTGGAGGTTCGGAAGGTTTAATATTTGCATTTCTGACCGTTGCCGATCCAGGAACAGAGTTAATAGTCTTCGAGCCGTTTTACACCAGCTATGCGATTATTGCTGCAATGGGTAATATTACGCTTCGTCCGGTCAGGACCCGTGTTGAAAACGGATTTCATTTACCTGATAAAAAAGCCATAGAAAAGGCAATTAATAAAAAGACACGCGGAATAGTTGTTTGTAATCCTAATAATCCAACGGGCACTTTATATAGAGATGAAGAGGTTAGGATGCTGGCTCTTCTTGCTCTAAAACATAATCTGTTCATAATTTCTGATGAGACTTATCAGGAAATAGTCTTTGACGGGAAAAAGGTTTTGCCATTTGTTTCATTTAAAGATTTAAGAAACCAGTTGATTATAGTTGACAGTGTATCAAAAAGGTTTAACAGTTGCGGAGCACGCATCGGTTGCGTAGTCAGTCAGAATCGGGAAGTGATGCAGGCGGTTTTACGCTTTGCCCAGTCCAGATTATCAGTAGCAACAGTTGACCAGTTGGCATTGGTACCTATGCTGACGCACTATAAAGAATATACCGATAAAATAAAAAAGATTTACCAGAGTCGTCGTAATACGGTTGTCGAATCTTTGAAAAATATACCTCAAGTGACAGCTGTTGCCCCTGAGGGAGCTTTTTATATAATTCCTAAGCTTCCAATTAGCGATAGTGACGATTTTGCTGCCTACTTACTTAACAGTTTTTCGGATCGTAAGGAGACTGTGATGGTAGCACCAGCTACAGGATTTTATATAACACCAGGTTTAGGGCGTGACGAAATAAGAATAGCCTATGTGTTGGAAGAAAAAAAGTTGGAAAGAGCGATCGAACTATTGGGATTAGCACTGAAGAAATATAATAGGAGATAACAATTAATTACTATGTTCCGTTGTTTAGCAGGCGAAACTATTCAAAAAGTCGGCGAAGAAGTACTTCTTCAAGGGTGGATCAATACCCGTCGTGATCATGGGAAGATTATGTTTTTGGATCTCCGTGATCGAAGTGGGATTGTGCAACTCGTGGTGTCGGGGTCAGGCCTTGAGAGGCCTGAAGGCCTGACCCCATCTGCCGAGGATGTCATTGAAGTCGTTGGACTGATCAAAGAGCGACCAGCTTCTATGGTCAATCCCAAACTGGAGACCGGGACGGTTGAGGTAGAAGTAAAAAAACTAACGATACTATCGAAGGCAAAAGAACTGCCTTTTCCTATCGATACTGACGGTTATGATTTGGATGAGGAGATTAGGCTGAAATACCGGTATTTGGATCTACGGAGAGCAAGACTTAACAACAATATCAGATTGCGCTCAAAATTCGTACAATTAATAAGAAGCTTTCTGTTTCGCAATAATTTTATCGAAATAGAGACGCCGCATCTCTCCCAATCTACTCCTGAAGGATCAAGAGATTTCTTGGTACCGTCCCGTCTGCAAGCGGGCAAATTCTATGCTCTGCCGCAATCTCCACAACAGTACAAACAACTTTTGATGGTAGCGGGATTTGAGCGGTATTTTCAGATAGCCAAATGTTTTCGCGATGAGGATCTGCGATCTGATCGCGGTTTTGAACATACCCAGATTGATATTGAGATGAGTTTTGTCGAACGTGAAGACGTCATGAGGATTTTGGAAGAGATGATGATAGAAGTATTTGAAGCGATGGGAGAAAAAATCAAACAGAAGCCTTTCCCGGTGCTAACCTATCAAGAAGCAATACAGCGGTTTGGTTCTGATAAGTTTGATTTAAGAAGTGAGGAAGAAAAAAAGGGTAATGTCAAAGCTTTTGCTTGGGTAGTAGATTTCCCCTTTTTCGAAAAAGACAAGATTGATAAGTGGACTTTTACTCATAATCCTTTCTCTAACCCTAAAAAAGAATTTACCAGTGATCTTTTGGCAAAAAGAAATATTGACAAGATTCTCACGAGCCAATACGACTTGATTTGTAACGGTTTTGAGGTTGGTGGTGGTAGTATACGCTCGCATGATCCTAAAGTTTTACAATCCGTCTTTGAAATTATGAGTTATGGAAAAAGTGAGATTATCAAAAAATTCGGTCATATGCTGAAAGCATTTACCTACGGTGCGCCTCCACATGGCGGTTGTGCTTTTGGAGTAGAAAGGTTGATGATGATTATAGCGCGGGAAAAATATCTCCGCGAAGTGGTCGCGTTTCCGCAGACTTCAGGAGGAAAAACTTCTGTAATGGATGCTCCAAGTGAGGTTGCTGAGGATCAATTGCAAGAATTAGGAATACGACTCGTAAATGAAACCTAACAAAACTATAACTTTCCACAATCTAAAAAAAAATGGCAGTCGCTATTTCTGTTGGATTTCTTTTATTCTTCTTATATCTCTTTTTCCCGCTCCTAATACGTATACGAGGACAGTTTCTAAAACTGCCTCAATAATCTTACCAAAAAGTATTGATTTATCACCTCCTCCTTCATACCCAATTAATCAGAAGGGTGATGAAGCACCGCAAGTTTCTGCGTTAGGAGTAATAATTAAAGATATTCCTTCAGGAGCAACCATCTATGTCAAAAACGAAAAAACGAAATTTTCTCCTGCATCAACTACGAAAATTATTACTGCTTTAGTCGCGCTTGACACATTTAAGTTAGACGATATTATGACCGTTAAATCAGTTCTTAATGAAGGTAAAACTATGGGTTTACAAAGAGGAGAGAAGTTAGCTTTTGAATCACTTTTATACGGTACTTTAGTTCACTCAGCTAATGACGCTGCTTTTGCCATAGCTGAAAATTATCCTGGAGGAATAGAGAAGTTCGTGGTAGCCATGAATGAAAAAGCTCAGAAGTTGAATCTTTTCGATACACATTTTGCCAATCCTGCAGGTTTTGACGACCAAAATAATTATACAACTGCTTCTGATCTTGCTAAACTGGCGCTTGTGGGACTGAGTAATAAAACTTTTTCCAAAATTGTCGGGACACGCGCAATTACAGTTTCAGATGTAAGTTATACCTATTTTCACGATTTGAAAAATGTAAACGAGCTGCTAGGGAAAGTACCTGGAGTTTCTGGAGTAAAGACGGGTTTAACTCAAGAAGGTGGAGAAATTTTAGTTTCTGAGATAAACAAAAATAGCGAATCTATCTTAATTGTTATTTTAAAAAGTAGTGACCGGTTTGGAGAAACAATTAAACTGATTGATTGGGTATTTAGTAATTTTGTTTGGAAAAACATCAGAGACATTACTCCAACCATTCGCTGATTACAGCTGGTAAAAAAGCCACAAAATCATTATCCCCTTCAAAGACATATATTGGTTGCAGATATGGTTGTGGATCTTCACTGTCATAATAAGCAAGATAAATATGGCGAATAACTATATTTTGAGGAGAGTTATTTCCCAGATTAACAACAGTTGCGTAACCATCGATTAAATCCTGCCAGGCAGAAATAGCAGATTTTATGGGATAAGTACCAAAGTTATCAAAATCTATTGGCCAGAATTTATATGATACCTCAAGAACCTGTGAATTAGTATTAGTCGATCGGGTATAAATTACGTAGTTGTAACTGTGATTAAATGCTGGTGGTAATATTTTTAATCCATCAAGATCATTTCTAAAGTAGTTAACTTTTATAACATTTGCCGTAGATACGCTAGTTGATGGTAAAAATGAA
>MFJR01000010.1:58821-72027 GCA_001780955.1 Candidatus Gottesmanbacteria bacterium RIFCSPLOWO2_01_FULL_39_12b
TTAAAGCCTGATCTTTTGAGTCCAAGCGCCCGTTTGAGACTACAATTGGATTATTTTCCCATCTGTATTTTAGAATAAAGTTCAAATTAATACTATCAACAGATAAGGTTCTTAAGGGTTCGAGAGGATCTGTGTAATTATAAATAGTTGAATTTGAAACTTGAGGTTCATTCGTGAAACCTAATTTCACCGCAAACTTATTTGAGCGATCTGAAGAAAGGAAAGTTGGTGATTTTTTGGGCATAGAGTAAACTTTAGAAGACGCAGTTCCCTCCTGCGGTTTATCTACGACAGGTACCCCTTCAATATTCTCTAAAGTAAATCTCAAACCAGAGGAAGAGGTGGCGACTTGTGAAAATTTGGGATTTGGAAGCTTACCGAATTCCATTTTTGGAGGAGGAATTCGAATAGGATGACTTGCTTTCCAACTATTTATGGCAATTATAAAAAGTAATCTTAGAAAGATGAAAACAATAATGCCCAAACTCAGCCATATAATCAGTTTTCTGAATATAATAGAAATTTCTGTTAGATTACCCATACTTGTGAAGGTTTAACTGTCTTAATTGAGTATAAGGTAAATAGCATGTTAGAATCAATCTATGAAAGACGTAAGAGTACGAATCGCACCATCTCCTACGGGAGAAGATCTTCATATTGGTAATGTTTATACGGCTCTGATAAATTATGTATTTGCGAGACAGAGAAACGGGAAATTTATTATCCGTATCGAAGATACCGATAGGGCAAGATTAGTCCCGGGAAGTGAACAGAGAATCCTGTCTTCAATAAAATGGTTGGGATTAAATTACGATGAAGGACCAGACGTAGGGGGTCCATACGGACCTTACCGGCAATCTGAGCGTTTAGATTTATATCGTCAATACGCTGAAAAATTGGTAAAAGAAGACAATGCTTTTTATTGTAATTGTAGTCCGGAAAGACTTGATGAAATGAGAAAACAGCAACAGAGCCGGGGATTTCCAACTATTTATGATGGAAAATGCAAAAGAGAGCACAATCAGAAACCAAAAAACAAAAACGAGAAATATGTCATTAGATTAAATATTCCTGAGGAGGGGAAAACAGAATTTGAAGACGTAATCAGAGGAAAGATCTCATTTGAAAATAGATTGATTGATGATCAAGTGCTTATCAAATCCGACGGTTTCCCCACATATCATCTTGCAGTTGTGGTTGATGATCATTTGATGAAAATTAGCCATTGTATCCGGGCAGAGGAATGGATTTCGTCTACTCCAAAACATATCTTAATTTATAATTACCTGGGTTGGCACCAGCCAATTTTTGCGCACGGTCCTATACTTAGAAATCCTGATAAAAGTAAGTTATCCAAAAGAAAGAATCCGGTTTGGGTATCGTGGTATAAACAGCAAGGATTTATTCCGGAGGCAATTCTAAATTATTTGGCGCTTATGGGCTGGTCGATGCCCGATGGAAAGGAAATATTCAGTCTTAATGAAATGATGAAATATTTCATCCTAAAAGATTTAAAAGCAATAGGTCCTGCATTTGACGTCAGAAAACTTGAATGGATGAACGGGGAATACATCAGAAAAAATCAATCCGCCAGCTGGCGGACAAAACTCAAATCTCAAATCTATGAATATTTAGAAAAGAAATACCCAGAAGAGATAATAGATAAAACTATACCTCTTATACAGGAGCGGATAAAGAAGTTATCCGATTATTTACCGCTTTGCGAGTTCTTTTTTCAGCAGCCACAAAAATATGAGTTGGATCTATCGGATAAAAAAGGCTTAATCAAGCAAATAATTGAAGAGTTAGAAAAATTACAGAATTTTAAAGAAGACGATATTGGAGAAACGATGCAAAATTTAGCAACAATGTTAAAGATAAAAAACAGCGAGTTTTTTATGTTTCTAAGAATTGCAATGACGGGTAAAAAGATTTCTCCTCCACTCAATGAATCGATGGAAATACTCGGAAAAGATGAAGTACTGAAACGTTTAAGATATTTTACGTCAGAATGACAGAGAGACGACTGCTAATTGCTACAAGGAACCTCGGGAAAATTCAGGAGATTAAAGCAATCCTGAAGGATATTCCACTACAACTCAAAACTTTGAATGATTTTGGGATAGTTAGTGACATTTTCGAAGCAGGAAAAAGTTTTGCAGAAAATGCCGAATTGAAAGCGAAAACGGCAGGAGAAGAAACCGGTTTACTGACATTAGCGGAAGATTCCGGATTGGAGGTAGATGCACTTGATGGTAGACCCGGGATTTATTCGGCGCGATATACGGAGGGTAGCGATTCGGACAGAATTAATAAGTTACTTAAGGAACTTGACTCAGTACCAAAAGAAAAAAGGACAGCCAGATTTAGAACAATTGTCGCTCTATACGATCCGAATTCAAAGAAAATTCATACATTTGAAGGGGTAAGTGAGGGTTATATTACTGATGACCCAAAAGGCATTAATGGATTCGGATATGACCCGGTATTTTTTAATTTTGATTTAGGAAAAACTAACGCGGAAGCTTCCTTTGAAGAAAAAAATAAAGTCAGTCATCGGTTCCGATCTTTATCTAAATTAAAAATATTTTTAACTACATAAACTCCTGATACCAGTGAGGATTAACCTCGACAGTCAGTTCTAAAAATATTTTATTGTTAGTTGCCGTTTCTAATTCTTTTCTAGCTGCCATTCCGATTTCTTTGATCATCCGGCCTTTTTCACCAATGATCATTTTTTTATACCTCTGGGCACCGGTAATGATTCTCGCCTGGATATACATGAGATTATTTTCGCGCTGTGAAATTTCATCAACAATTACGGTGAGCGAGTAAGGAAGTTCTTTTCTTAGAAAAATATAGGCTTTTTCGCGAATAATTTCAGAAATAAATTTTTTACTATCCATATTGATTAAAGGAGTTGGCCGATTCGAGTTATCTATGATTTTCCCTCTCTTAGGAAGATATTCAAACACTGCATCGAGTAAGTAATTGAGATTACTTTTGAAAAGGCCTGATATAGATAAAGTTTTATCAAATTCCTCTTCCATAAATTTATAGTGCGGAAGGAAAGAAGGACTTTTTATATCTATTTTGTTATAGGCTAATATTTTTGGTTTATTATGCTTCCTCACAACCCCTAAAATTTTATTCTCTTCGATATTCCTGTCTCTCGTGTGATCAACTAAATAGATAATTACATCTATTTCTTCTTTGAGAGTTTTTTCGGCCTGTGGGTTAATTACTTGTGATACGGGATCTTTTACTTTGGCAAAAATACCCGGTGTGTCAATAAAAATAATCTGTCCTCGCGCGTCTTCATAAATCGCTTTGACCGGAAAACGCGTCGTTTGAGGTTTGGGTGAAGTGATAGACACCTTATGTCCTAAAATATTATTAAGGAGAGTTGATTTACCACTGTTAGGCCTACCGATAATTGCTACAAATCCTGATTTCATAAGATCTTGACAATTATACACTCCTATCTTAGGATAGTGATAGTATGCATAAGTGGTGGACGAAATTTTATAAAGGAAACAAAGCCATGATTTGGGCAGCTGTAGTAGGTATAGTGCTTTCTCTAGGGATCTTATGGAAAGTCCCTGATGAGGTAACCCGTTTTACTCTGATAATGCCAATCTTTGCCGGATTCATTCTTTTTTCAATTCTCATTACGGCTGATGAAGAGTTGGAAGGTGAAAAAGAAAAAGAAGTAAAGGAAAATCCTGAGAAAAAAGCCAAACACTAATAACATAATCTGCAGTTTTAATCCTCAAGTATAATAGTTTAGATGAAAAGATCTTTTTTCGTATTATGCCTATTCATCTTAATTTTTTACTATTATAAAGATATTTTAAGTTATTATTTTATCAGCGATGACTTCTTTTACCTCAGTTTCAACAGTCTTAAAGACACAGTAAAGTTTTACCCGGGATTTTATCATTATAACCCGGTTTTCTGGTTGATAATTTTTGGATTAAAAAAAATATTTGGTCTAAACCCCTTCCCTTATCACCTTATTGCTTTGTTACTTCATATGGTTAATTCTGTTTTGGTTTGTTGGGTTACTCAAAAACTGACGCGAAGTTTTAAAACCGGTATGATTTCTGCATTAATTTTTAGCCTGTTTTTTTCTCAATACGAGGTGGTTTATTGGATTACAGGTATATCAACTTCGATCATGGTCTTATTTTATCTTTGCGGTTTAATTTCTTTAATTTACGGATTAGAAAAACATAAATTTTTATTAGTATTATTTACCATCTTTTTTTTGCTCGCCTACTTCAGTCACGAATATGCCATAAGTTTGTTACCAGTTGGATTTTTATCATCTTGGTTAATTCCGGGCTTAAAAAGAAATAAGCGTTTAGCCCTTCTTATTTTAATCGTTCTTACATTTTTTGTAATGTCTTTCAGTTTATTAAGGTGGGTATCAGCGGATATGTCTTTGTTTGTTCATGTTCCTACTATGCCTAGATTTTTCGCCTCTTTTCTAAAATCAAATTTATATTTATTTCTTCCCTTTCCTTTATTAATAGATCAGTTACCCAAAGCGCTTATCTTGTTCCTGTCGTTATTGATCGATTTAATACTTATTTATCAATTAAGAAGAAACGGAGTCCGCCTGTTTTTATTTTTATGGATGTTAGTGACAGAGGTAATTTTTTCTTTCACAAGCGCGGTACAGGCCAGATATATATATTTATCCTCTATCCCTTCAATAATATTTTTATCATCCATAACCCTCCAAAAGCAAAACGAAATATTTAAGATATTGTTTTACATATATTTATTATTAATACTAACTTCCGGCATGTTGTTTCTGAGTCAGCAAAAAAATTATTGGGTAATCAGCAGTAATATTACCAAGCAGGTTCTTTTCGATATTAAAACACTTTATCCCGCACTTCCTAAAAATAATATATATTTTGTAAATCTGCCAGACAGTAGTGTTGATTCAATCTGGAAAGCTTATGTTTTTAGAAACGGTATGGAGGATTCTCTGAGATTAATTTATCCTAATCAAGTTGTTAAGATACATTATTTAAAAACAGATACGGCTTCCGGAAACACGCGTGATGATCCTGTTATTTCCGATGATAAATTAGATCAACTTAGGAGAAACAAAGAAATCGTCTTGATTTACCAAGAAAATCTTAAAACTATTACAAAGTAGATAAATTAAATCTTTCCGAACAGATAATAGACATTTTTATCCCCCACATACTTATTTAACAGTACTTTTTGGCCGAATTCGTTGAGTTCCCAACTTGTCAGGTGTTGCCAATCGATTTCACCTTTTTCTGAGATGAGCAGTAAGTAATCAGATTTATTATATGAATATTCATCTTGCAACGGATAATTATATTTTTCCAGTAAAAATCTATATTCATAACCAACTATTGATAGGTGTGTATCATTTATGAGGATTACGTTCAAGTTAATTTTAGGGAGGTTTTGTAATTTAAGATATTGGTTGAATTTATTTTCAACATCTATTAAATTTCTTCCGGGTTGATAAATTGATTTCGGGAAGAAGTAAATATTAAGAATAATGAAAAATATTAAAATCAATCTGGCATAGGTAATTTTCATAATTAAACCAGCGATTACACACTGAATTAATACGAGAACGGGAAAATAATAATGAGGTGAGCCTTTATTTAACAGAAAAAAGCTTATAGAGAATATAGTCGTAATTATCCATATGAATTTATCTTTATTTTTACCGTAACAAGCCAACAAAATTAGTATGAAAAGACTACTAATTAAACCAAGCGGAAGCCATTGGACAGATGAACTGTCTATTGTAAATATATTACTGACAGAAAATGTTGAAAGGTAACCGTTATTACCGAAAAACTCTCTTATCCTTATTGGATTTTTTAGATTTTGCCAGATCACAAAGTTATGCCTGAATTCAAATATCAAAACCGGTAAAAAAGTGATGATAAAAGTAAAAATATACAACGAAAAAATAAACAATTTTGTCTTTAGCTCTAGTTTTTTTAAAGTGAAGACGGTAAGAAAAAAAGAAACCATTAAAGGAATCAGACTGATGGGATGAAAATTTGCCACTATTCCAGCTGTTATCCCGAATAAAATAGATTTCAAAGGTGTCATTTCAACTGTTCGGAAAAGGATCGCGATATACCAAAATAATATAATCACGTAAGAGAAAGCATTACCCGGCGTGCGGGCGGCTAATATGACATAGGGCGTGGTAACGAGCCAAAGCAGTAATAGCAGACTGGTCCAAGTCTCATGAGTTTTTTTAACATAAAGTAATAAAAAGAGAAATCCCAAAAGATACATGGCTGCATTTGCATATACAACACCGTTGTGATTATAGTTGGTAATACGCAAAAAGGGCGCGAAAAAATAGAAATAGTAAGGAGCTGTATGCAGACCTGCCAGGCTTAACTGCGGTCCAATCAAAGTCAATTTCCCCTTATTGATTCTTAGCATGGTCAATAAATCTCTGCCAAAATCCGCGTCGTAGTTATAAGAGACAGGCATTCGATTTGAGGTCATTATCCGGAAAAAAAAGAGAGTAAATATCAGGACAGCAAAAAAAAGACTAGTAAGAATCGATGAATATTTCACGTTATCCCCTTATAAGTTTTAGGAACTCATGGTATGTTTCTTTCGGTTTGAGATTGGTATCAAGAAGGCCAAAATATTTTTCCGGGGAAAGTGGTTCATGGCCTGGTTGACGAATGTCAAAAAGCTGCCATAAGAAAAACATGATGCCGTTATCGCAGCAATATTTATAAATCATCCAGTACACCCAAGCAATGTCTTTTTTAGAGATTCTAACCCATTTATGACTGATACCAAACTCAGTTATCCAAATCGGTTTTTTAGAATCAGTCATCTGGTTTTTGGCTTTATCGATGAGTTTAGTTACCTTACTATAATAATAGTGTTTATTTTGTAAAGAAATGAAACATTCTTTTACGTAGGGATGAAAACTGGCAATGTCAAAATAAAGGATGGCATTATGAAGAAGAGAATTAATATAATAATCCTTCATTATGAATGGTCTGAATCTTCGATCGTCGTTTTCTAATATTCCTGAGAAGATAATTTTTGCTTTACTATCTATTTTTTTAATAATATCCGAGGTTTCTTTTAGAATCATAACGTACTCTGCCGGATTTGGTCTTTTTACCCAAAATCTCCTCGTATTTACCTCATTTAATATTTGCCAATGCTTTATGTATTTTTTTAGGCCACTAACATATTTTATGACAAAACTACGGTATTCATCCGCTTGTTCAATTACGGGCTTATTTTTTAACCGGGGAAAAATAATATTTACGATGTTTCCGGCAATAATATTTGAAAGCAAGCCGACTACTTTGATATCGTTTTTCTGACACTCTTTTATCAAATAGGTAATTGATTGGAGATTTGGCTGATCGTTAAAATCTAAAGTAAGTCTGACCCATTCTATTTTCAATTCTTTAAGATATTTTATATATTTATCCAGCATCTCTTGTTGATGATGCATAACTGTAAGATTTATTCCTAGTTTACTTAGAGATTTCGATTTATTCATTTATAATACAATAATTAATAAGCTTGCCAAAAGTTGGTAAGTGTTGTAGTATAACATTATATTTCTTCGGGGTTAGATGCAAGTTCTGATCGGTGGTAAACCCCTAGTTAAGGTCGGGGCAAGCCCACGAGTTCTGAGATAATCGGGACACGATCTGGTGTAATTCCAGGGCCGACCGTATAGTCGGGACGAAAGAAGGAAAAACTGGTTTTGAAACCAGATGTTATTTATTTTATCCCCGAAGAGGGGATTTTTTATTGAATAAATCACAAAATAATACTACCCTCTATGTAATCAGACATGGAGCAACTGATCTTAATCTTGAACACCGGTATCAAGGGAAAACTGATATTCTCTTAAGCACCATTGGAAGAAATCAGATTGAGAAACTTAGACAACGGCTTGAAACGATTTCCTTTGACATTGTATTAACAAGTTCAGCAAAACGTTCTCAAGAAACTTGTGAATTTCTTTTTACCACCAATACCCCCGTCATTGTCCATCCCGGATTAACAGAGATTAATTTTGGTGTATGGGAAGAACATACGTATCATGAAATACAGTCACTATATCCTGAACAACTCTCCAAATGTGAACAGGATCCTTTTAAATATTCGCCTCACGATGGAGAAACATATGACGTTGTACTTGACCGGATTTCGAAGATGTACCAGCAGATATGCGTAAATTATAGAGGAAAAACAGTTGGTATTGTTGGTCATGCTGGTTCTCTCAATATCCTCTTGTGCCATCTTTTCGGCATAAAGCCTCTCACTCGCTGGCAGTTCCATCTTAAGCCAGCATCACTCTCACGAGTTGTGATTTACCCAGATAATCAGGTTGTCATGGAGTTATTTAATGACACCTGTCATTTGAAGGAGAACGGATAATCATGTTTACAGGAATTATTACTCATGTAGGCAAGGTAGAGTCGATTACTCAATCCCGCTATACGATATCTTCTGATATGTCATTTTTTCAAAAACTTGGTCAAGGAAGTAGTGCGGCTGTAAACGGTATTTGTTTAACTGTGAACGCTACCCCAAGAACACGCTCATTTTCCATTGAAGTCATGCCAGAAACGCATAAAAAAACAATGGTTGGTACATTAAAAGTTGGTGATTATGTCAACCTTGAATTACCAATGTCAGCAAATGCTCTCTTTGAAGGTCATATTGTTCAAGGACATGTGGATGGCACAGGCATGATTAAAAAAATTCAACCAGAAGGCAATAGTCATATCCTAACTATAAAAGTAAGATCAGAAGCATCCCGCTACCTGATCGATAAGGGATCAATAGCTGTAAATGGTATATCTCTCACCATAATTGAAGCTAAACAATCATTCTTTACCGTTGGCATTATTCCCTATACCTGGAAACATACCATGTTGCAGTACGCAAAAATAGATGATTCTCTAAATATAGAAGTTGATATTCTTGCTAAATATTTTTTGAAATTCTTTCGCAATACTTTTAATAAAAAAATCAATCTATGGAAACTGAAGAAATAAAATTAGCCATTGTCGCCAGTATGTATCACTCTACTATCGCAAAGAGTCTTATCAAACATTGTGTTTCCACTTTGGAAAGCAAAGGCGTTCGGCAGGATCAAATAGAGATTTTCAAAATTCCTGGTTCTTTAGAAATTCCACTCATTGCCAAAAAACTGGCTCAAAAAAAGATCTACGATGCCATTATCGTCTTTGGGGTCGTACTCAAAGGAAAAACCTATCATTTTGAACAGGTAGCCAATGAATGTGTCAGAGGATGTATGCAAGTTTCCTACGATTATGAGATTCCTGTTATCTTTGAGGTGCTCCCTGTGTATGACTTGCAAGATGCTATAGCAAGAGCAACAGGTAAGAAAGATAACCGAGGTGTTGAAGGAGCGTTAACAGCACTAAGAATGATTGAAATTATGAGAAAACTATGAATCCATTTTGTCCTATATCAACTGCGATAAAAGAGCTCAAAAAAGGAAAGATGCTCATTGTTGTCGATAGTCTAGATCGTGAGAATCAAGGAGATATAATCTTTCCCGCAGAAACAGTTACACCGCAAAAAGTCAATTTTTTACTACAACATTGTCGGGGTATGATCTGTGTGGCAATAACCAAAGAAAAAGCGAGACAGCTTGATTTACCACTTATGGTTCCTCCGATTGATAATACAGAAACAACGAGCGTGCAATTCACCGTCACTGTTGATACTCAAGGTGTCGAATCCTTTGGTATCTCAGCAGCAGACCGTGCAATGACCATAAAAGTACTCGCGGATTCTTCCTCAAAACCAACAGATTTGGTTCGTCCCGGTCATGTCTTTCCCCTGCTTGCCCGAGATAGTGGAGTGTGTGAACGAGCGGGTCATACAGAAGCAACAGTTGAATTAGCACGACTTTCTGGTTTCTCGCCTTGTGGTGTTCTTTGTGAGATTCTTAAAGATGACGGAGAAGTTGCCAAACTTCCCAGACTAACTACTTTTGCTAAACGATTTAATATCAATGTTGTCTCGATTAGAGATCTTATCAAATATCTTAAAGGCAGACCTCATGTTAGCTTCAGCAGTCAAACCGTTACCAAAGCCGCCTCAGCTCTTCTACCTACAGAATACGGGACATTTCGCATGAGCGTGTATAAATCAATTTATGATCATAAAGAACATATTGCTCTGCGCATGGGGAATATAAAAGAAAAACCTGTGCTTACCAGAATACATTCGCAGTGTATAACCGGTGACACATTTCTTTCCCGCAAATGCGATTGTCGGGATCAACTCCATCAGAGTTTAAAACGTATCGGTCAAAGAGGAGATGGTATTCTTATTTACCTAAATCAAGAAGGGCGAGGAATTGGATTAACCAATAAAATTAAAGCATATGAACTTCAAGATAAAGGATTGGATACCGTTGAAGCCAATGAAGCCCTTGGTTTGCCGATTGATGCACGAGATTACAAGATAGCAGCAGAAATTTTACAAGACCATGGGATATCAACCATTACTCTTCTGACTAATAATCCTACAAAAGTGCAACAACTTTCTCAGTTTGGTATAGATGTTACAAAACAAATTCCTCTTGAGGGATTCTCTCATGAAATGAATAGAAACTATTTAAAAGTAAAAAAACATAAATTAGGACATACGGTTACGACGGTTTAACTTCATGAATAATACATAAATGAATGAGATATTCTTTATCAAAGAAGCGCTAAAACTTGCTAAAAAAGGAATGAGTTGGACAAACCCAAACCCAATGGTAGGAACTGTTATTGTTAAGGATGACAAAATCATTGGAAAGGGATATCATAGAGAAGTTGGTCTTCTTCATGCGGAAATTGAAGCATTAAATGATGCTAAAACCAGTATTAGAGGTGTCACGCTGTATGTCAATCTTGAACCCTGTTCACATTATGGACGAACACCGCCATGTGTTGACGCAATTGTTAAATCAGGAATAACACGCGTAGTTTGTTCAAGTCTTGATCCTAATCCCAAGGTTCATGGTAAAGGAATAGAATTACTTCGGAAGGCGGGCATCAAAGTGTCTGTGGGTATTTTAGAAAAAGAAGCACGAAATCTCAACGAGGCATTTTTTACCTTTCATGAAAAGAAGCGCCCTTTTATTGCTATCAAATTTGCTGCCAGCCTTGATGGGAAAATTGCTACACGTACAGGTGATTCAAGATGGATAACTAATGAAAGAGCGCGTAACTTTGCTAGGCAGTTAAGAGCAGAATACCAAGCAATACTAGTAGGAGTGAATACGGTTATAACCGATAACCCACATTTAGGAGTAAGAAACAAAAGTATGAAAGATCCAATCCGTATTATATTAGATCCACACCTAAAAATTTCTCTTACGTCTCAAGTCTTTCGTGATGCGAATGTGTTTATCGCCACAACCTCAATGTGTGATAAAGAGAAACTTATAAAATTGAGAGAGAGAAACATACCATATCTTTTATATGAAAATGACACCATTCCGCTCCCTTGTTTTTTACAGGATCTAAGAGAAAGGGAGATAATCAGTATTTTTGTTGAAGGTGGCGGCAAAACAATAGGCAGTTTTATTGATGAAAGACTGGTTGATAAAGTCTATGCTTTCCATGCACCAATTCTTTTAGGGGGAGAAAAGGCTGTATCTGCCATTTCTGGGAAAGGAGTAAAAACAATTCAAGAAGCAATGATGCTCGAACGAATATATATTAAACGCTTTGGTGATAATACTCTTACGATTGGTTACCCTAAGCGGGGATAATAGACTTTCTCTTGATAATTCTTATCACAGATTCTTATCCGAGATATTACCTTATTACATTTACTTTTACATCGTAGTCTGAAACTGGCCGAGCATCTGGTGATAACTTTGGAGTCAAAAGGTTATAGTGAATATTGATTTATAAATTCTTCAACTTTACTTTTAGCCTGTGAATCAGTGAATTGCGTGGGCGGTGACTTCATGAAATAGGATGAGGGAGCAATCAGAGAACCACTAACCCCATTATCAATTCCCAGTTTACAGCATCGTATAGCATCGATTACCACTCCGGCAGAGTTTGGTGAGTCTTCAACTGAAAGCCTGACTTCAAGATTCATCGGGATATCTCCGAAATGTCTGCTTTCAATACGAATGTAGGCGACTTTATTGTCGTTTAACCATGAAACATAATCACTTGGTCCGATGTGAATGTCTTCGGATGCGATAGATTGGTTACGAAGGGAAATTTGAGATACCACTGATTTAGTCTTGGAAATTTTCTTAGAGTCAAGCCGCTGCCGTTCCAGCATGTTTAGAAAGTCAGTATTTCCTCCTACGTTTAATTGATAAGTTCTGTCAATCGGCATCCCCCGATCGAGAAAAAGGTTGACCAGTGATCTGTGGACAATTGTTGCTCCTACCTGTGATTTTATATCGTCACCGATCAAAACAACGCCAGCAGTCTCGAATCGTTTCGCCCATTTATTATCACTGGCAATGAAAACGGGAATACAATTTATAAGAGCAACTTTCGTTGCTAAACATACTTCTGCCCAATACTCGGTTGCTCTTTGACTCCCAACAGGTAGGAAATTAATAAGAATTTGGGCACCAGCTTCTTTTAAGATTTTTTTTGGATCCGGAATATTTTGTAAACTAGGTTTAATAACCTTTTTGAGATATTTACCAACTCCATCTAATACCGGTGAATTTTGGACGATTACTCCTGATTTTCTAACTTTGGAGAAAATCCTGGTGTTGTTTGGATAAGCAAATATTGCTTCGGATAAATCTTTCCCAACTTTTGTGCTGTTTACATCAAAAGCGGCTACAATTTCTATATCGCTGATTTTGTACGCGCCGATAACAGAATGCATGAGTCCGACGATTTCCTTTCCCGGTTTTTGGTCTCTATAATATTCCAGTCCCTGTACCAGAGACGAAGCGCAATTTCCTATACCAACTACGGCGATTTTAATTTTCATAAAATTATAAAATTATGAAAGAAAATTTATAACCCAGTTACAAATCTTAAGGGAGATAATTATATCATAATAACACTGTATAAATTCTTACCCTACATTCTAAAGTCAAGTGCAACTTTTGAATCTCCTTTGATTAAATGTTGATAATATTCGTTGGGCGATAAATATCCCAACCGTTTC
>MFJR01000011.1 GCA_001780955.1 Candidatus Gottesmanbacteria bacterium RIFCSPLOWO2_01_FULL_39_12b
AAAAGGTAATACCCTTGGGTGGGGAACCTCAGGAAGCGTCGGGTTTAAAGGAACCAGAAAATCTACCCCGTTTGCTGCTACGAGCGCTGTGAATCAGGTAGCTAAAAAAGTTATTGCGGCAACTAGACTACGAAGTATTGAAGTATTCATTAAAGGACCAGGTAGCGGTCGTGATGCAGCGCTACGCGCATTAAAAAGTGCTGGTTTAACAATTACAATGATAGCCGATGTTACACCTATGCCACATAACGGAGTCAGGCCGAAGAAAAAAAGGAGAGTGTAAATAGATTAAATTATATGGCTCGATACACCGGACCTAAAAATAGATTAGCCAGACGTGAAGGAACAGATTTGGGTTTGAAGATTCCTGGAACGTCGGCTTATGCGCAGCTTCTGAGGAGACTAAAAATTCCCCCAGGTCAGCATGGTCAAAAGGGAAAGAGGAAATTTTCTGACTATGGTATACAGCTACGTGAAAAACAAAAAGTAAAGAGGATGTATGGGCTTTTAGAAAGACAGTTTAGAAAATATTTTGAAGAAGCCTCCAAAGAAATTGGTAATACTGGAGATGCACTATTAACTTTATTGGAGAGAAGACTTGATAATTGTCTTTATCGTTTAAACTTGGCTCCAACCAGGGCTTCAGCCAGACAATTTATTTCACATAATCACGTACAGGTAGATGGTAAGAGAGTAAATATACCGTCATTTTTAGTAAGACCAGGAATGGTTATCACATTTAAGCAGAAGATGTTGGAGTCTCCCTTAGTGAAAAAACAATTAGAAGACAAAGACCCCAAATTAGTCTCTTGGTTAGGGAGAAAAGGACCTGTTGGTAAAATATTAAGTCTTCCTGCAAGAGGTGAAATATATGAAGATATTAATGAGCAACTTATTATCGAATTCTATTCACGTTAAAAAAGGGAGGAAATAATATGATAGAACCAAGATTTGTTATTAAAAAGGAAATCGAAAAAGAGGATTATGGTAAGTTTATCTTTGAGCCTCTTAATCAAGGTTATGGGCATACGTTAGGTAATAGTCTCAGGCGAGTACTCTTAACATCATTAAAGGGAGCAGCAGTAACTAGGGTGAAGATAGATGGAGTTAAACATGCCTTTTCTACTCTAACTGGGTTGAAAGAAGACATGATTCAATTATTACTCAATATTAAAAAAATACGATTCACTCTGTCTTCTGATAAACCAGTTATTGTAAAACTTTCTGTTAAAGGACCGAAAAGAATTTTAGCAGGCGATCTAGAAGAAAGTGAAGCAGAGGTGGTAAATAAAGATCTTTATTTAGGAGAATTAACTTCAAATAAAGTAAAACTATCAATGGAGTTAACGGTTGAACCAGGATATGGATATGTGACTGCAGATGAAATGGAAAGAGAAAAAGAATTAGGTGCTATCCCGATAGATGCACTTTTTAGTCCTGTAGTCAGGGTAAATTATAAAGTTGAGGCTACTCGAGTGGGTCGTATGACAAATCTGGATAAATTAATTTTAGAAGTATGGACAGATGGAACCATAAATCCATTTGAAGCTGTCAAAGAAGCAGCTAAAAATTTAGTTTCATATTTTTTACAGACTTATGAACCAAAAGCAAAAAGTTCAGAAAGTGTGGCTGTGACGCCGACAATTTCTGAAGAGATTTTGAAAATGACTTTAGAGGAACTGGATTTACCAACAAGAATTGTAAACGCATTACATAACGGCAGTATTGAAACAGTGGGACAACTTCTAGGAACTCCTAAAAAGGCACTTTATAAAGTGAAAAATTTGGGGGCTAAATCAATAGAACATATTGAAAATGTTCTAAGAGATAAAGGTATTGCATTAACAGTTTAATAAATTATGCGGCATAGAGTCTTTGGTCGAAAATTAAATAGAGATGTTAAAGAAAGAAAAGCTTTGTATAAAAGTCTGGTTTCTGCTTTGATTATTAATGGTAAAATTAGAACAACTTTTGCAAAGGGGAAAGCAATTGCTCGTCTCACAGATAAACTAATTACTCGGGCAAAAGACGGATCATCAAACGCAGTAAATCAAATTGCTTCTTTTTTAAACAGAAAAGAATTAACTGATAAACTCACTGCAGTTATTGCTCCTAGATTTAAAGATAAGATTGGCGGTTATTTAAGAATAGTTAAAGTGGGTAGAAGAAAAAGTGATAACACAGAAGAAGTGTTATTAGAATGGAGTGTAGCTGAAAAAGTTGACAATAAAAAACTAGTTAAAAGCGTCATAGCTACACCCCACGAAACAACTCAACCTAAAGAAGTTAAACAACGAAAAAAGAAAAAAATAAAATCATGAAACTAATTAAACCTACAAAAGCTAAAGACATAAGTAGAAGTTGGCATTTAATTGATATGAAAGGTAAAATTTTGGGTAGAACCGCAACCCAAATATCACAACTGTTAATGGGGAAGGCGAAATTTTACTATACACCTAATCTTGATTGTGGAGATTATGTAGTCGTTATAAATGCATCTAGCCTCATATTAACTGGAAATAAATCGCACCAAAAAATCTACATGCGATATTCGGGTTACCCGGCGGGTTTAACTAAAAAAGTATTTGCTGATGTTATTAATACAGACCCAATACGGCCGGTAAAAAACGCTGTATCTGGAATGTTACCTAAAAACAAGCTAAGAGCATTAATGCTTAAAAGATTATATATTTTCGCTGACAAAAACCATCCATATAAAGAAAAACTCAAAATTTAAAAAAATATGCCAAAAAAAATCAAACAAGAATCAATAAAAATTAAAAATATCGAAAAAGAAAAAAAGACAGAGGATAAAGCCCAATATTATGAAGCCGTTGGCAGGAGAAAGAGATCTACAGCAAGAGTAAGATTATACGTGGTAACGGGAGATACAATCACTATAAAAGACAAGATAGTTAAAAATGGTGATTTTATTGTAAACTACAGGGCGATAGAACAATATTTTCCGGGTGAGATTTATAAAAAATCTTATTTGGAGCCCTTCCGTACGACTAATACTCTGGGTAGATTTGCAGTTTCAGCTCTCATTTCTGGTGGTGGTTTATCAGGTCAATTAATTGCTTTTGTTCACGGAGTTTCTCGCGCCTTAGTAGAAGTTGATAAAGAAAAATTCAGGCCGATACTAAAGAAAAAAGGCTTTTTAACACGAGATTCCAGAAAAAAACAGCGTCATATGGCTGGTTTTGCCCAAAAAGCCCGTGCCAAAAAACAATCCCCGAAACGGTAACCATTTTCAAAGAGGTCTGATCACCACATCTTTTAAGTATTGGTTTTGGAAATCAGTTCTATTTCCTATTTTAGCTTTTCCGTCAGAGACGAAACGGGCGGAAAGCGGCTTATTATATTTATTAGATAATCCCCGAATCAATTTCAATATTTCCATAACTCTGTCTTTTTTCTCATCTATCCCGATTGGATATGTATCGATGCCTAAACCACAATGGAGCGAAAGATAGATGTTGCGCTCAATTGAAAAATTTCCTTTTTCGTATTCTTGGCTCAACTCAAAATCCTCAAGACAGGGAAACATGATGCCGCATAAACCAATTGGCTTGGGATTCTCTTTCTTTATAAATTCAGTCGTCCTTAAATAAACATCACTCGTAGCAGAGCGTGAAAAATCATAGAACAACTTTTTAATAAATCCTATCAAGCTGCTTTTTCCGGTAAAAAGAGGAGCAATCGAAGAGTCAATTCCCAAAAAATCAGGATTCCTGCTAAACAGATTATAAATTTCCGACCAGACGATTTTCATTTTTGCAAGCCACTCATCAATAGTCGCACAATCTTGAGATAAATCAGTCGGTTGGAGTCCTATGGTAAAGCCTTCTTCGTGATATGTAGCGGAAGGAAAATACGGGCTTGAATGAGGATTGTTGAAAACGTAGGCAAAATTGAAGGTTTTGTTTGGTTTTTGCTTTATTATTTCAAATAGGACGTCAAGGTCCTCATTAGTTATGTCATTTCTAGTTAAATCAAGGTTAAAAGAGATATCTTTGCAGTTCGTCAGGATGTTCAACTCCTTTAATAATTTTCCCTTCGGTAAAGAACCAATACCGAAAATATATGTATCGTTGGTAAACTGGCGATCGAGTTCTTTAATTTTATCTATATCAGGAGAACAAATCCGTTTGGTTTGGATGTTATAGCCATTTTCCGTAAGAACACCAGCAATCCAGTCAACTTTTTTAACAGTTTCGGAAGAGGGATCTTTAGTAAAATAACAAACAGTTCTGACTATTTTATTGCCTACGTCCATAGATGTCTTTTCAGATCAACATGCATTTCGTCGATAAATTTTACTCCCTCGATTTCCAATCTTATCTTTTGTTCTTTTGCTCCGTTAAAGGCGAAATTTGGCGCCAGCCTTCCGTTTCTGTCCACCACTCTATGGCACGGAACATCCGTGCTTTTATTCTTATGTAAAATCCACCCGACCACATGGGCATTAATATTTTTATTAACAGATCTTAACTTTTCTGCAATCAGCCCGTAAGTCGTCACTTTTCCAGACGGAATTTTTTTGACAGTATTATAGACTAATTGATAGATATTATTTTTCATGTGGCATTATATTACCTTAGTTTTCTCTCCATATAAATTTGTTCTCCTACAGTTTTCGTTATCTTGAACCCTCTTTTTTTGTATAGGCTAAAAGCCGTTTTGAATCTTACCCATGTATCAAGCTTAGCCGATTGAAAACCGGAATCTTTAGAGAACTGTAAAGCTCTGTCAAATAGTTTCAATCCTAATCCTTGACCTCGATAGTCCTTATTGATATACAACCTTTTTATCTCCGCTTTTTTATTACCTATATTTTTTACGGCAATAGTGCCGATTATTTCCCCATTATTTTCTAAGAGATAAAATATGCCACCAACATTCTTGTAATATTTGTCAGGATTTTCAAGGTTGAAGTCTAAATCCAGGTTATGATCAAAGCCAAATTCTCTTAACACTCCAAGTATAAATTCTTTTACCTTAGGTTGATCGGATTTTCCAAACTCCCTTAAAATCATGATATGAGTAGAAGTGATATATATGGATTATATAATATAAGTCGAGATTTACGAATCCTTCGATTCCACTCAGGACTAGAAAGTTAGAACCGAATTTCGACGTTGTTAGCTCGGCCGCCTCACGCTTTTGGCGCTGCGATGCGCCTGTCCACCTCTGGAGAGGGCGCAGCGCCGCCGTTATTTTTTGCCCGCGCGATTTTTGCTCGACGAAGCCGAGCAATTTAGTGCGAACCACCAGCTACTTTGTAAACCGCATATCCCACCAGATACACCACAAAAACCAGAAACGATATTCTATTAGCCTGCTTTGCTTTATTCGGAAAATTTTTTTCCAAGCGTGATAAAATAAAAAACCAGCAATTAGAGGATTTACTAAATTTGCTATCCATACAATAATTCTTTCCTTCCCAGCCAAATTGTCATTCATAGCATTTTCATAGAGTCGTATTCTGAAATGTCGATTTTATCAATTCGAACGCTTCACGATTCTTGATTTTCTCTTCCTCTGTAAGAGGTTTACCAAAATAGCCTACATTCTAAAGTCAAGTGCAACTTTTGAATCTCCTTTGATTAAATGTTGATAATATTCGTTGGGCGATAAATATCCCAACCGTTTCC
>MFJR01000012.1:0-61045 GCA_001780955.1 Candidatus Gottesmanbacteria bacterium RIFCSPLOWO2_01_FULL_39_12b
TTTCTGTAGTTTACAAATCTCTGGACACCGGAAAACTGTATACTATGTGCTGACCTCCCTACAGGCTAAAACAACTTGCCTCTTGACAAGAGGTTTTTCATTTCTTAAAATAGCAGTCCGTTAGATAAAGTGCCAAGTTATTTAAAATAAACCTGAAGGGAGGTTCATATGATAATTAAAGCAAATTCAATTAAACCGCTTTTTGACTATGTTTTAGTCAAGCCGCTCGAGGCAGAATCCAAAACAGCTTCAGGAATACTTCTTCCCGAAACAGCAAAAGAAAAACCCCAAATGGGTCAAGTTATGGCCGCGGGTCCTGGTGGGGTGACTGATGACGGGAAGAAAACACCTATGCTGGTTAAAGTAGGACAAAAAGTTATGTATAAAAAATGGGGTGGTAACGAGGTTAAAGTAAATAGTGAAGAATGGTTATTGGTTGAACAAAAAGACATATTAGCAGTCATTGAATAATTATATTAAGGTTTTTCCCGCCTTCGTATAAAACTTCGGCGGGGCGAAGGAGGTCAATATGGCTAAACAATTAAAATTTGCTGAAGATGCCAGACAAAAATTACTAGTTGGTGTTAATACTCTTGCCAAAGCAGTTGTCACAACTTTAGGACCCAAAGGAAGGAATGTAGCTTTGGACAGGAAGTGGGGCGCACCAAATGTAGTACATGACGGAGTTACCGTTGCAAAAGAAATTGAACTTGCTGACCCTTTTGAGAATATGGGAGCCCAGCTTATCAAGGAGGCTTCCAGTAAAACTAATGATGACACTGGAGATGGTACAACTACAGCTACCCTTCTTGCACAAGCCATTATCAACGAGGGATTGAAAAACATTACCGCAGGTGCCAATCCTATGATTTTGAAACACGGTTTGGAAAAAGGGACAGACGCTGTAGTTTCCGAAATAAAAAAGATGGCCAAAAAAGTTAAAGGCAAAGATGAAATTACTCAAGTTGCCACAATTTCAGCTGCAGATTCAGCTATAGGTAGCTTGATTGCAGAGGCTCTGGAAAAGGTTGGGAAAGACGGTGTTGTAACAGTAGAAGAAGGAAAAGGCTTGGCTATGGAGATCGATTACAAAGAAGGGATGGAATTTGATAAAGGTTTTGCCTCTCCTTATTTTGTAACTAATCCGGACAAAATGGAGGCAGAGTTAGATGATGCTTATATTTTAATTACTGATAAAAAAATCTCATCGGTACAGGACTTTTTACCTTTTTTGGAAAATTTTGTAAAAGTTTCTAAAAATCTGGTAATTATTGCTGATGAAATTGAGGGCGAGGCATTGGCAACATTGGTAGTCAATAAACTCCGGGGTACCTTCAATGCTTTAGCTATCAAAGCTCCTGGATTTGGTGACAGAAGAAAGTCGATGCTTGAAGATATAGCTATTCTAACCGGCGGCAAAGTTATTTCAGAGGATATGGGTAGGAAATTAGACAGCGTAACAATCGAAGATTGTGGAAGGGCAGATAAAGTATGGGCTGACAAGGAAAATTGCCGTCTGATTGGTGGTAAAGGTGATAAAAAGCTTATTGTTGCCAGAGTTGCACAAATCAGAAGAGAAATTGAAGAAAACACTTCTGAGTTTGATAGAGAAAAATTGCAGGAAAGACTGGCGAAACTCTCTGGCGGTGTTGCCGTAATAAATGTTGGCGCCGCAACAGAAGTTGAGATGAAAGAGAAAAAGGAGAGAGTCAATGACGCAGTAGCCGCAACCAAGGCAGCCATAGAAGAAGGAATAGTTCCTGGAGGAGGAGTAGCCTTACTTCGAGCGAGAAACATATTGGAGAAGGTAAAGAAAGAATTGGAATTTGCTGATGAAAAAACAGGAGTTGAGATTCTATACAAAGCCTTGTCTGAACCAGTGCGCTGGATTGCCCAAAACGCAGGGGCTGATCCAGGTTGGGTGGTTAGAAAAGTTGAAGAAGCCAAAGAAGTTGATTACGGCTTTGATGCTTTAACCATGAAATTTGGGTCAATGCTGGCTTCCGGAATTGTAGATCCGGCTAAAGTTACCAGAAACGCCTTACAAAACGCGGTTTCAATCGGAGCCATGGTTCTGACGACAGAGGCTCTTATTACCGATATTCCGGAAAAGAAAGATATGCCAGCTATGCCACCCGGAGGCGGTATGGGTGGAATGGGTGGAATGGGAGACTATTAAAACTGAAAATAAAGAATTAAGAATTAAAGCCCTGAGCGAGTCTCGGGGCTTTTTGTTATTTAGGATTTCTTTTTCTTTGTATAATAGATAAATAAATACTATGGCATTTAAATCAATTCCTGTAAAACCGGTCATCAAGTATAAAGATCTGGAAAAAGTTGACGTTCGTGTTGGAACTATAGAGAAAGTAGAAGATGAAGAAAAATCAGATAAACTTGTACGCTTAACGGTTAATTTCGGCGATTTCAAAAGAAACATTCTTGTAGGGTTGAAAAAAGAGCGCGAGAATCCGCAGGAAATAGTGGGGAAACAGGCATTGTTTGTAGTCAATCTGGAACCGAAGGAAATGATGGGAGAACCTTCGGAAGGAATGGTTTTTGACATTGGCTACTCAAACGGGATTATTCCTGTTCTTTCTATTCCCGAAAAACCCGTTCCAGACGGCTCCTCTGCAGGATAAGTTTCCAATATGTCAAATAACACTAAACTTACCACTTTTTACATCGTTCGCCATGGGGAAACCGTGTTTAATAAGAAGGGGATTATGCAGGGGAATATTATTGATTCGCCACTTACAAAAAGAGGAGAAAATCAAGCAGAGCGGGTTAGGAAAAAGCTTAGTAAACTTCATTTTGACGAAATATTTTCTTCTGATCTATTTAGGGCGAAGAGAACAGCCGAAATTATTACTCTTGAGAGAAAACTTGCGGTAAAAACCACACAAGCACTACGAGAACAGAATTATGGAAGATACGAAGGAAAACCATATAAGGTTTTCCATGAGTCATTAAGAAAACTCCTTCAAAAGTACGAAAGACTCGATGACAGGAAAAAAATGCATTTCCGAGTTGAGAGTGGAATCGAAACAGATAAAGAAGCGGTTTCTCGATTTATTACATTTATTAGGGAAATAGCCATTGCATACGCCGGAAAAAACATATTAGTGGTTTCTCATGGAGATGTTATTAAATATTTTCTGATCCATGTAGGTTTTGCCACATATCAACAGTTGTCAGAAAATGCAATAGAAAACTGCAGTTATATCAAAGTTCAAAGCGACGGGATTGTTTTTTTTATAAAAGAAACCAACGGTATCTATATGCGTGAAGCAAAAGATATTTAAAAGTATATTATCAACTATGCGGCCGCATAAGAATTAATATACTTTCTTCTCAACTTCTCATACGCTAAATAAGCTTTTTCTCCCAGCCAACCAACAGGTAAAAGTGAAAAAGGCAGCTGGGGATCGTTTTTCAAAATAGAAAGATATTCAAAAAGAAGAGATCTGACCGGTCTTTTTTTCTTTCTTGCATTTTTGATAAATTCTTCATACTTATCGTTTAAATCTTCTAAAGAATATAATTTGACCAAAAGATCCTGAATGTTCATTTCTCCGACTCCACCGTCAGGTCCAATATCAGAAATGATTATAGTACCTGGTACTTTATATTTCTGATTAAATTCATTTATCAGTTCCCTGGGGTTATAAGGAGTTAAAAAGGTACTTTCCTGAAGAAGTCGTGCATCAATTCGCAGAAGAAAGTTTCTTAGTTGATCTCTTTTTACTCTTGCTTTTTCAGGTATATCGTAGGTGATAAGATATATCCGTTTATCCAAGGGCGTTTTTGATGATACTGAGGGAGCTTTTCTTGCAGTCTTTTTAGACCAAACTTCGTGATTTCTGAAGAATATAGATGATCTCTCATTTTATATGTAATCAGGTGTTTTTTTGTTAATTGATGAAAGGAAGCAATAAGAGTTCGATGGTTAATCTTATCAAGAATTTCATCAGCCTCTCTGAAGGCAGAGTACACTCCTCGCGATCCGGTTTTACCGACTGATGTTCCGACTAAAGCAATTTGCCAAATGATTAGATCAATCAAAGATCCGCAGACGCCATAAGTTACTTCTTTTAATAGAGAAATTTGCCTCACATAAGTATATTATCGACCATGCGGCCGCATGTCAATAAATATACTTTTAATTAGCACATATTTTTAAAAATGTATAATATATTCATGAGAATTGATCATGTGGCTTTAGTGGTACAAGATATCGAGAAGTCATCTCAGTTCTTTTAAGAGATAGGATTTATTGTAAAAAAACGAAATAAACTTGAGGGTAAGTGGCTAGATAAATTAATGAACTTATCAAACGTAAAAGCTGAATATATCGTATTGGGTTTTCTAAATCATGAAACTAATCTAGAATTATTAACTTTCCATTTACCAAAAGGAAAGAAAGAATCACAAATAAGCATACCTAATACAATCGGTTACCGTCATATAGCTATAGAAGTTACAGAAATTGAAGAGATGGTAAAAAGATTAAAGTCGAAAGGCATAAAGTTTTTAAGTGAAGTTCTAAATAATCTTTATGGCAAAAAACTCTGTTATTTCTTGGATCCAGAGGGAATCATTTTAGAACCGGTAGAATACGACTCCTCTGCCGGTTAGTTGTTAATTCTTATGACAGGAAAAATTGTTTACAAAGGAAAATCCAAGAAAGGTAATGAAATAATAATCCGCTATCCGGAAAAATCCGACCTGAACGAATTGTGGCGCTACATCAACAAGTTATCAAAGGAAAAAACTTTTGTAAGGTTTCAGGGGGAAGAGATAACACTTAAGGAAGAAGAAAAATTTGTCAAAGATACGTTGAAAAAAATCAGGGAGAAAAAAACAATACAGCTTCTGGTTTTTCATCGGGATCATCTTATTGGAATATCCGGTATAGAAATGTACGATAAAGTAGTAAAGCACTTAGGACTATTTGGTATTTCGGTAGAGAATGAATACAGGTCGGAAGGGATTGGTAGACAGCTGATGAGATGTGTCATAGAGGAAGCGAAAAAACATCTTCCGGATTTACGCATTATTACCCTTTCCCATTTTGCGGTAAATTCAGTAGCCCGTAAAATGTATGACGATTTCGGATTCAAAGAATACGGCAAACTGCCTAAAGGACTTTTCTACCGGGAGAACTATATAGACTATATTTTTATGTATAAAAACATTTCGTAATCTCCAGTTTGATTTTATCTTCTTTTTTTACCCTCAATTTTTTTATAGTGTTTGAAGGCAGTTCTACAACTCTGTTGTAGATAGGCGGCCAGAAGAAAAACCTGTTTGGTTTTAGATTTTCCGCAGTTTTCATTACCTGATTGTTGTTATTCAGCACAATTACGTCAATCGGGAATTTCATGCCTAATGTGTGGATCCCAAACCTTGTCGTAAAGTAAACAGGGTATGCTTTTGCAGATCTCGTAAGTCCGATTGATTTATCCAAAAAGCCTTTAAGCAGTCTTACTCTCAAAGTCACCATATAATGATTATAAGATGTATAATTTAAACATGAAATTCAAAAAAATTCTTTTACTGGGGTTTACAGAAGATAATCTGAGGGAAAAAGATTGGAAGCGACTAGAAATACTATGCGACGAAAAAATATTACTTCCAAAGGAAGATTCTCATCTAAAACAACACTTAAGAAATTCGGATTGTCTGCTGGTAAAACTCGGCGCAATAGTAGATAAAGAAATGATCGACGTGAGCCCTGACTTGAAATATATAGGTATGTTAGGGACCGGATACGGTAGAATAGACACAAAATACGCGACGCGTAAAAACATTACTGTCTGCAATATCGCCAGATATAGTACCGAAGGAGTAGCAGAACTTGCGTTTGGTCTGATTTTAGAACACATAAGAGAAATAGAAAGAGCAAAATCTCAAGCTAGTCTTGGCAAATATTCAGAGGTGGGATTTCATGGGTTCGAAATTAAAAATAAAATGTTTGGAGTTATCGGACTAGGGCGAATTGGGAAAAGGATTGCAGAAATTGCGGCTCATGGTTTTGATGCTCACGTTTCCTACTGGTCGAGAAAAAGAAAAAAAGATAGTGAGCGTAAAGGAATTAATTACAATAGCGTAGACGATTTACTCAAAAACAGTGATTTCATTTCAATTAATTTAGCCTATACTGCCGAGACCAAGAATTTCCTTGATGGTAGGAAAATTCAATCGATTAAAAAAGGAGCTATAGTTTGCAATCTGGCTCCGATGGAGTTGGTGGACATTGATGCGTTGGAAAATAGACTACAAAAAGGCAACATTACATTCATTTTAGATCATTCGGACGAATTTACAGCCGAACAAGCAAAAAAACTTTCACAGTATAAAAATTGCATAATGTATCCGCCAATCGGCTATATTACAAAAGAGGCCACAGAAGCAAAGTTAGAAATGTTTATTGATAACATCGAAAATTTTCTCGCCGGAAAACCTACTAATAAGGTAAATTAAAATTGTTCCGACCGATTTTGTTATAATTATTCACAATGAAAACAGATAGCAGTGAAGTAAAAGTAGTAAACATTAAAGGAAAGCTATCCTTGTTTAAGGAGTACTGGAATCCAAAGATAGTTGGAGAGCTTAACGACCACAAAGTTCAGGTGGTGAAATTAAAAGGAGAGTTTGTCTGGCACCATCATGAAAACGAAGACGAACTTTTTCTGGTTATTAGTGGTCATCTAATCATTCATTTCCGCGACCGCGACGTCCATGTGAACGAAGGGGAATTTGTCATCATACCCCATCCCATCGAGCATAAACCGGAAGCGCCCGAGGAAGTTCATATTATTCTTATTGAGCCAAAGAACACCCTTAATACCGGTAACATTACCGATTCCTCCCTTTCCGCCAAAAATCAGGAAAAGATATAGCCTCTTGATTCATTAAATAGGGTTAGACAAACCCGAGATTTCGAGGATTTTTTAAGTCACACCTCTCCGTTTAAGTTTTTTTCTTATAATCAGGAGAACGTTTTCAACATTATGAAGGACCATAACTTTGTGCCAAGCAACTTTACTTCTATCAATTTTTTCGAATTCATCTTCTATAGATTGTCGAGTAAAGAAATACTGTTCAGGCCATGGCCAATATTTCTTTAACAAAGTATTATCAGTTACTTTAAACCATAAATACTTGAGGAAATATTTGTATGGAGCGAGAATTATCACCACACCACCTGGTTTTACGAACATAAGGTGACTGTTTATTGCAATATGCGGCTGCTTAAAATGTTCTATTAAACCGTTCGAAAAAACAACATCATATAAAGGCTTGATTCGCCATGTATCTCTAATATCTTGTTGTATCAGTTTGTAATTCTTGATTTTAGCTCTGTCCAGAACATCCTTAGATATCTTGAGCGAATCTGGAGAATAGTCTAAACCTACTATATTTTTATAAAAATGAGCTACTGAACGTAATAATTTAGCTTTACCACAACCCAACTCACAGAAACTTCTATTTTTATTGAAGTACGGTCTCAATATTTTTCTTGCATAATAGTTCGTTTCGTATGATCTTACCAAGTCTAGGACGTGCTGAATCAACATGCGATTCCAAAAGACATTCCAGTCGTTGCGTTGATCAGACGCACGCTTCGAACGACTCGTGGTCATGGTGTCAATTAGCTTATTTCTATCCATAAATACTTATTCTATTAAATTAATCACCATCTGATTACACAAATGAAGCGAAAGCCCTAAATATCTATCTTAAAAGTGTCTATTCGATTTTACAACGTAATAGAAGGCTATATTCCTTCATAATCAATGGTAATTTCCTAACCGTTTTTATTTCCGTCGAGAATCTTTTCGACCTTGGCTTTATAGAATACTTCTTGAGGAATAATGGAATTGTTATTGGCTTCGGGAGTTTGTGTCCTTGTTGAAGAGAGTGACGGAAGGTATGTTAAAAACAGAAATAAACTTAGGACTAATCCCATAAATTTTTCATATGTTTATATTAATGGCTTCTTTTGAAAAAGGCTACTAAACCAAATATTCCTAGAGATAGAAGGACTATTGTTCCTCCTGCAGGAAGATTTAAGTAATATGCCATAAATAGGCCAACAATGACTGCGGTTAAAGCGAAACCGAGAGAAAAATAAATACTCTGTAAGAAGCTTCTTCCAAGTTGCATACCAGTTACAACTGGAATAACCATGAGTGCACCGATAAGAAGGATCCCTATAACTCTCATTGAAAGAGAGACTGTTATTGCGGTGAGGACAACTAATATTGTATTAATGAATCCAACTGAAATTCCACTTACTTTAGCGCTTTCCTCGTCGAAGGAGGCGAAAAGAAGTTTTTTATAGAAAAATATTACAGTAAAGAGAGTAAGGATACCCAGTCCCAGCGTTAACCATAAATCACTCTCGGCAACTGTAGTAATACTACCAAATAAATAACTAAAAAGATTCGCATTTAATCCATTTACGAGGCTAATAAGAACAATTGATAATGCTAGTCCGCCTGGTAGAAACATCGCTAAGACTGCTTCGCCTGAAATTTTTTTATTCGACCTTAGTTTTTCTATGGCTACGGAAGCAATTACTGTGAGAATTACGGTTACAACAAGCGGCTGCGTTTTTAATAAGAGGCCGATTGCAACTCCTGATAAAGCTATGTGAGACAAAGTGTCAGCAATAAGCGAGAATCTACGGACAACCAAAAAATTACCAATGAGAGGAGCAATTACGGCAATCATTAATCCTGCCAAGAAAGCTCGAATCATAAAACTGTATTGAAATATTTCAGGCATAGTTAGTGTCCATGAAGCACAAATCGTAATTCTTTGCCATAAAGTTTTTCCATAAAATTACTTTTAAGTATGTCTTTGGGTTTGCCATGACAAACTAATTTGCAATTAATGCAAGCTATTTCACCGACTTCATGCGCAACAACATCAATGTCATGAGACACTAAAGCTAGGGTCAGTTTGAGATTGCGATTTAAATCCCTGAGTAACTGATAAAACTTTGTTTGTGAGTTGATGTCTACCCCTACAGTCGGCTCATCCAGAATTAATAGTTCCGGTTTTGGAGCAAGTGCCCTAGCGATAAAAACTCGCTGTTGTTGTCCTCCAGAGAGTTCTCTAAACAATCGTTTTCTGTGTTCTGCCATTTCCACTTTCACCAAGGAATTCGTGATAGTTTCATGGTCCGCCCCTCCCATTCCAACAACCTCCTCAACACTTATGGGGAAATTGGTTACGTCTGAGCCTGCTTTTTGAGGGACATATCCGATTTTTGACCAGTCCTTGAAACTATTTATATCTTGCCCAAAAAGCTGAACGTAGCCTTTTTGGGGTTTTAGAAGTCCGAGCATTATTTTTAGAAGTGTCGTTTTCCCGCTACCGTTGGGCCCTATAATACCTAAAAATTCCCCGCGTTTTATCTCAAGGTTGATGTTGCTGATTGCAGGCTCGCCGTTATACCTAAAGCTAACGTCACTAATTTTTACAATCGCGTCGTCTTTCATTTGCATTCAAGAGCGACCCTTAAACTTGCAAGGTTCTCTTGTTGAACGGACAAATAATCTTTTCCAACAGCTTCATCGTCTTTCGTGAGACCTTCAAGGGGATTGAATACTAAGGTTTTGGCTCCGATCTCTTTGGCGATTGTTTCTGAAAGTTTGGGACTAATTAAGGTTTCAAAAAAGATATATTTAACATTATTTGTCCTTGCAAACCGAGTAACCTCGGCTAATTGTTTTGGTGACGGTTCTTGATCTGGAGACAATCCAGATATAGAAATTTGTATTAGACCATACCGGGAAGCTATATATCTAAAAGCGGCGTGGGAGGTAACTATATTTTTCTGTTGACAGTCTCGTAGCCCTTCCTTAAAAGACTTATCAAGTGAGCCTAATTTATTTTCTAAATTTATTTCGTTACTTTCGTAGAAAGTCTTATTTACTGGATCAACTTTAATAAACGCTTGAGCAATCTTCTCTACTTCTTTTTTTGCAAGCACAGGGTCAAGCCAGACGTGGGGATCTTTTATAAGTTCTTCTTCTTCGAATTCTTGTGTAACTAATCCTTCTGTGGCTGTAACCACCTCTATATTTTTACTCTGAAGATCCTCTTTGATTTTATCTCCCCACGCTTCAAGTTGACCTCCATTGATAATTAATATTGAAGACTTTTCGATACGGCCAATGTCTTGAGTTGAGGGTTCATAATCATGCGGTTCTGCACCAGCCGGGGTGATATTTGTAACATCAGCCTTATCACCCGCAATCTGGCTGGCAAAATAATATAAAGGATAGAAGGAAGCGACCACTTGGAGCTTTTCCGTCCCTGGTTTTGTTTGGGTGTTATTCTTAAATATCTCTACTCCGAGAAAATAACTTATCCCTATAAACACAAACCCGAGTATAAAAATAAGGAGAGTATTTTTATTCATATGTTTAGTTTGTACAATTTCGACAGGTGCCAAAAAACTCTAAATTATGTCTCATTACTTTAAATTTTTCTCTGGAAGCAATTAGTTTTTCTTTTTCTGAAAAATCATCGGCAAGATCTACATCTGTCACTGATTTACACATAATACATATAAGATGATGGTGGTGATCACGATTAGCAAATTCATATCTTTTGATCCTGTCTCCAAAATCAATTTCTATTAGATAACCTTTAGATAATAGAACTGAAATTTCTCTATAAATGGTTGTCTTGTTTGCTTTAATGTTTTTAAGAATATCTATTGCTGAAATTGGAGATACAGACTCATTAAGCAAGCTAACGATTTGTTTTCGAATGGGTGTGATCCGAAGTCCGGAAGACCTTAATTCTTGAAGAGCCGTGTTTAGATCCATGATGACATATTAACGCAACTAAGTTGCATTTGTCAATAGCATAACTTTTCCCTCTCCTTGAGGCAATTTTTTATCTTTAGGATAAAACAGAGTATAATATTTTAAGTTATGGATAATATATTTTCCATTGCCAGCCGCTCCGTCATCGTCTACCTCTTCATCATTCTTGCCATACGCATATTCGGCAAAAAAGAACTCTCACAATCGTCTGTAATTGATCTTGTATTTATTCTTCTTATTTTATAGCGAATGTCGTCCTTAAAAATCTTTTTTTCCGCTCCAGACGAATGAGCGAATTTTTCCAAGGAAACCCTCTACTTCTTATCTATAACGGAAAAGCAATAGAAAATCATCTCAGACAAGCAAAAATATCTCATGAAGAATTGGAAGCAACGGTTCGGGAGCATGGTGTCAAAAACATATCAAAGGTCGATATGGCGGTATTAGAAGTCGATGGCAATATAAGTATACTATCAAATAACTTCCACCAACGGTCGATAAAACGAAGAAAAGTTCACAAAGAAATTACGAAGAATCAGTAATGAACCGTAATGAATTTACAAAACAGGTTCTAACAGGGTCCTTCAATTACGCTCAGGATAAATATAAGGTTTTCAGCCAGTTTATTTCAAAGCAGCATCTAATCAATGATAGAATGTAGTTGTTGTAGTTGTTGATATTTATATAGTATGAAAATCAAAGAAAGCGGTATGCCTGATCGAGAAATATGGGAAGGATTTTTTTCTCCTGCCAGCATATTGAAAACTCTTCAGATCAATAAAAACATAAAAGACGTAGTGGAGTTCGGATGTGGTTACGGAACATTTACCATTCCCGCTACTCAGGTTATAAGAGGGAATTTATTCGCTTTTGATATTGAACCTGAGATGGTTGCCACTACAAAGAAAGAAGCTCTGGTAAAGGGTGTAAAGAATATCAAAGTGATAGTGCGCGATCTTATGGCTGACGGAACCGGTTTGAAACCTGGAATTGTAGATTACGTAATGTTATTCAACATCCTTCATTTGGATAATCCGATTATCTTATTGCATGAAGCAAATAGAATTTTAAGCAACAAAGGAAAGATCGGGATTATCCATTGGAACTATGATCCATCAACACCACGTGGACCCTCCATGGATATTCGTCCGAAACCTGAGCAATGCATTGAATTGGCCTATCAAGCCGGTTTTGTCAATCCAAAACAATTTGATTTAAAACCATATCACTATGGAATAGTCATGTCGAAGAAGATAACAAATAAGCATTATTGAATTGACTGGACAGATAGATTTTAACAAGGTGATAATTCAATCAAAACACTTCAACTCTCGTGCCTGTATTTGCCCAGTTGAAGAGCCATGAAGCAGCATCAAGCGGTACATTGACACATCCGTGACTTGCAACTCTCCCAAAATTGTGATGCCAATATGTTCCATGAATCGCATAACCCTGGTAAAAATACATGATGTTTGGAACATTTTTGATAAGATACTTACCTTTTGGATAAAGATTCTTGTAGAGAGACGGTCCGCGCATATCCTGCAGAGGAATTTTTGACCAGATCCGAAAACTCCCCTTAACTGTTGGGGTTAAGCGCATTCCTGTTGAGACTTTAGTCTGATATTGGATTTTCCCGCCTTCCCATGCATAAAGCATCTGTTTTGAAATGTCTACTGTGATCAATTTATCAGTAGTATTTATGTCGGTTGCTAGTATAGAGGAAGGGACAAGTAGTGAAATTAAAAAAAAGAGAAAAATTAAGAAACGCTTCATATACTGTTTTATACTAATAGATAGACTCATCCAGATGCAAGAGTTGAAATTTTATCTGTTATGATTTTACTTGTTATTTAATAATCCGTTGTATTAATTCCAACAAGTAAAAACATAAAATTTACCCGGATAAAGGTCATTATATTTTGTACAAACATGTTAAGGATAGATTACCCCTTAATAATAAGGAACTAAAAGTAGTATAATAGGTTCTAACAGTGTATAAAGTCCTCAGCATTGGAATAGCTTTCCTAAAAATAGATCAGATCTTTTTTGCCTTTCCAAAATAGTCTTTCGGATCCTTGTCTCGAATAAACAAAGTTACCTTTTGATCTATTTCCTTATTCGTTAGTTGAGACTCAATTCCAATAATGCCCGGTTTATTCTTTTTAACCAGCCTTCTGAAATCTTTGAAATTTATTGTGATAACAAATCTGTTCTCTTGAATCGCTAACCCATAAATATCTTTATCTTCTGCTTGTTCGGAAAGATGATAATCAAAGACAACGTGGGCAAGATTTGATTTTTTGTAAAGTTCGGGAAATGATGATGAGGAAGCGAAAGCGGAGTCCAGAAGAAAACGAAATTTTTTCCTTTTGGGAGGTTTCTGTTTACGCAAGTTGTTGACGATAATATGTGTAAATTGTCTTTAAATCCTGTGTGGTGAGATTAAGATAGGGATAGTCTTTTTTGAAGTCTTTTATTTTATATCCCTGAATATGCAAAGCCACAATGCGTGCAACAGGAATCCGTGTTCCCTTAATGACTGGCTGTCCGCCGAGAATTTTTGGATTTTTTTCTATAATATTTGGCATATCATATTTACCTTACTGCATGAAAATAAACATGTCAAGAAATGTAGGTACCGAAATTTTACTCAAGCCAAAAACTGTTACAGAATTACTAGACTAGTACAACCGTTACCTAAATATTAAAATATACTAAAACTATGAATGACGAATTCGTGAAAGCATTAGACAATATTAGAATATAATGAAATAGGTTTTAAATCTATGCAGATATTCGTGTTTGGAGACAGTATTGCCTGGGGAGCTTGGGATACCGAAGGCGGATGGGTTACCCGTATAAAAAAGCATGTTAACGAAAGAGTAGTCGTTTCCAAGTTTAAAAATTATGACGAGGTGATAGATCTCGGAGTTTCCGGCAACGATACGAATAATTTACTAGCGAGATTTGAAAATGAACTGACTGCTCGGTTGTCAGGAGATGCTTTAGGAATTATTTTCGCCATCGGCACAAACGACAGCTTTCACATGCCCCCGGAACAGTTTACAGGCAATCTTAAAAAACTCATTTCACTTGCACGAAAGTACACAGACAAAATTGTTTTTGTTGGACTGCCGCCTGTAAATAAGGCGTCTCTTGTCCAATCAGAAACTTCATATACAAACGACTCAATTAAAAAATATAATTCACTGATAATAAATGTTTGCAAAAAAGAGAATTTGGATTTTATCGGGATATTTGATGAGTTTGCGAAAACTGAAATTTCGAAATTGATTGCCGACGGTTTGCATCCGAACGACAAAGGCCATGAAATTATTGCGGAGGTTGTAGAAAAACATCTGCACGATAAGAAATGGGTTTAAATATATTATATTTGATATAGTATATTCATGGCGGTAAAGTTTTACGAAAATATCAGGCGGTCGATTATTAAAGCGATTACATTTCGGATACTCATTCTCATTGCCGACGGACTTATCATCTTTGCCATCACCCGCAGATACGATATCACTCTGGGTGTAATTATCTTTTCCAATCTGTCCAGTACGATTCTCTATATCATTCATGAACGGCTTTGGAATCATGTCCATTGGGGCAAGCACCATAAGAAAAGATAGCTTGCATAAAGATTTAATTTGATAGAATACAACCTATGAATCCAGAATTGCCGGATGAAAATTCAAAAAGATTTGTGGCTATTTTAAACAAGAAAGTTGAGATGGGGAAATTAATGAATGCTCTCGGTCACATGACAGCAGGTCTTGCCGGCGGTTACGGAAAAGAAAATGATATGAACTTTTTGCAATATGAAGATAAAAATGGCGGTAAACACCCTAATATCTCTCATTTCCCTTTTATCGTCTTAAAAGCGGATAATTCCAATCAGATTAGAAATGTGAGAAATGAAGTAATTGCCAGAAATATCATCTTTACGGATTTTACCAGTACTATGACTGTTGGTACTTCACTGGAACAGGTAAATAAAACTCGTGAAACTCCGGAAGCAAAACTTGAGTATTACGGTATTTGT
The DNA here is from genome assembly GCA_001780955.1 of Candidatus Gottesmanbacteria bacterium RIFCSPLOWO2_01_FULL_39_12b. GTDB lineage: Bacteria > Patescibacteriota > Microgenomatia > 2-02-FULL-39-11 > 2-02-FULL-39-11 > 01-FULL-39-12b. Next base: position 14,905 of record MFJR01000012.1, read on the forward strand.
TTATTTGGAGAAACTCAAGAATTAAGAGAAATCACCAAAAAGTTTTCGATTTTTCAATAGTTGTAAAAAACAGACTACCCTTTCAGTATTTGACCCAATAATTTATGATACCAAGCCCAATTATAATCGTAACCAGTATGGTAGTAATAAAAAGGCCTATTTGACCGGCCTTTTTATAAGATTTCCAGGCAGAATAAATCCAAAACGGTTGAGCAAGCATGTTAATAACCAGTCCCCATTGCGGAAATTTAAGCGCTATGGCTATTTGAGTCGCAACGGTTAAAACAGGGATTGCTATTTGTGTTAAAGCATTGAATAACATAGAACAGTCTTTCAACCAAGCTCAAAAGATGTTACGCCAAATACTTTATTTAAGTCTATCATGGGTGGTGTTTTTGTATACATCCTGGCGGTTTCGAATACCGGTTTCATTTTGTAGCGCTTTGTGAGTTTTAATCCTGCTGTGTTTGGTTCGGGTACGTCCAAGAAAATAGGCGTATTTATTCCGGCGAATGACATAAGTTTAGTAAATAATGCCTCAGCGTATCTTTCGTTTTCAGCAAACAAAGGCCCGACTCTGTATCCAATATGACATTTGCGCACCATCCCATAACCCTTTAAATTATTTTCTCCTAAAACTCCTAACGCAAGACTTTGAGGTTGAGAAATCCACAAACGTAAAAATTTTGACCGTGAGACAGAGAACATTTTACTGTCGTACGACACAAGTTGATCAAACGAAATTTTTGATGCGGGAAGTGTCTTAATCGAATCATCTGAAGTATTTACGCTTGCTTTTCCTTGATAGCGGATATTCCGATAAGCCAGTTTGAAACCTGATTTTTTATAGCTTTCCTGTTGTGCGACTACTCCGTCCAGTCCGATATTTTTGTCCCCCATTTGTTTTAAGGCAGTATTCCAGATTTGTATACCAAATCCCTTATTCCGATACTCAGGTTTCACTATATAAAATCCCAAAAAGCCAAAATTATCTCCGTAGGCAACGGCAGAAATTGAGGAAATAGGCTCGGTGTCTAAAAAACCCATAAAAAAGCCATCAGGATCAGTTTTGTAGAAACTGTCTCCATCATAAAGCCCAGGGTTCCAGACCTCCTTTGCCGCCCACTCAATGGCAACGTCCAAATCTTCCCGACTCATCCTCCGAATTTTATAAATCATCGTGGATATTATACTTTATATACCTTGTGTTATACTAAGTCCGAAATATGATCTTAAAAAAACATCCTGGTGAAATAAAAATCCACGTTCCTTCGGAAAATAACCCGCTTATGGAAAAAGCCCTGGAAGCGGTTAACGATAATATGGAAATCGCGACTTTATGGAAAATTATCAACGTGAATGCAATTGAAAGATTGGGTATGACCGACCACGGCCCGGTGCATTTCCAAATCGTATCAAATATTGCGGTAAAGTTCGTCCGCATGCTGGTCAAAAGCGGTTTAAAAATGTCCATAACGGAAAATTACGATTTATCAGATAAATATGCTGAACTTGTGGTTTTACTCGCCGGTCTTTTCCATGATCTTGGCATGTCCATCAACCGGGACGGTCACGAAGAATTCAGTCTAATTCTTTCAAATAATTTACTCCATCAGATTCTCGATTTTTTGCCGGTTGAAGAAAAAACGATTGTCATTTCCGAAACTCTTCATGCAATCATCAGTCACAGAAGCGGAGGGACTCCAGTTACGATTGAGGCGGGAATTGTCAGAGTTGCAGATGCTTTGGATATGAGCAAAGGCAGATCAAGAATACCATATGAATCGGGAAAGGTGGATATTCACTCCGTTTCCGCTGCCGCCATCGACAACGTGGAGATTACAAAAGGTAGTGAAAAACCGATTCAGCTTAATATCACCATGAACAATTCCGCAGGAATTTTTCAGCTTGATGAACTACTAAAGAAGAAAATTGTAGGGTCAGGGATAGAAAAGTATATCAGCGTCAGGGCATTTATTGACCAGAAGACGGAAAAGAAACTGTTGAAAGAATATATCATTTAACTGTATGTCCAAAATACCCCGGCCTGTTCTCTTCTTAGGTTTGATAAGCTTCTTCAATGACATCGCCTCAGAAATGCTTTATCCCGTCATGCCGATTTTTCTGACCCAAATTTTGGGAGCTCCGGTTTACATAGTCGGAATCATAGAAGGCATTGCGGAAGGCGCGTCATCGTTTCTCAAAACAGTATTCGGAGTATGGTCGGATAGGATTCAGAAAAGGAAACCTTTTGTATTTACGGGTTATCTATCATCAGCTATAGCAAAAATAATTATTGCGGGAGCCTCTTCCTGGCCCGTGGTTTTTTTAGGCAGGTTGACCGACCGTTTCGGAAAGGGACTTAGGACAGGAGCCCGTGACGCTTTGCTTCTTGAGTCTGCCTCAACCGGCAATAGAGGTTTTATTTTTGGCCTCCACCGATCTATGGATTCGATGGGAGCTGTAATAGGTCCTTTAATTGCACTTTTCTTGCTCAATATTTTCAACAACGACATCAGACAGATTCTTTATATTGCGGTAATACCTTCCTTCATCGGTTTATTCTTTTTCATCTTTATCAAAGAAGCAAAGAAAAAAGTTGTGACAACAGAGTTAAAGTTCTCGTTTTCGCTAAAAAATCTTTCTGGAAGACTTAAACTGTTCATTGTCATCCTGGCGATTTTTTCTTTGGGTAACAGTTCAGACACTTTCCTTATCCTGAGAGCAAAAGATTTGGGTATGAGTTTGACTTTCGTGATTTTGGCTTATACTGTATACAACTTCTTTTACGCAGCTTTTTCGGTTCCCGCCGGAAGGTTTGCGGATAAAATCGGAGCAAAAAAAGTATTTGCTTTGGGGCTCCTTATCTATTCATTCGTTTACATAAGTTTTGCCTTAAACGGTAACAGTCTTTTTGTCTGGCCGTTATTTGCTATATATGGCCTTTATATAGCTCTTACCGACGGAGTATCGAAAGCATTGGTAGGTTCTTATATAAGGCGAGAAGAAGCGGGCACAGCATATGGGGTGATGCAGACGGTAGTCAGTCTTTCCACACTTTTAGCATCAGTCATCGGAGGATTTTTATGGACGGCCGTTTCTCCAAGCGCCACTTTTATCTTCGGGGCCGCCTGCTCCCTTACCGCCTTTATAATTTTTAAGGCAGTAAGATAAAGACGGGACATGATCCCAGTTTTAACCAGAGGATAGATTCCTCCCCGACGATTTTGTATTAAAACGCTTTTCTTAGTTCTACTATAGAGAGTCTCATAAACTCCATTTTCAAAATTATAAAATGACTGATGCTCTAGGATTCGTCTAAATTTTATCGGCACAGGTAACCCTCCTTCCCGACTGCTTTTTTGGGTCCTGCGATAAATATATCTTAAGACCCGGCTTTGCAAATTAGATGAATCATTCCAATCGGTTGTGCTCTGATCTTTCTTTTCGGCCGTTATCAAACGATTGATGAATTTTTGATTTTGGGTTAGATAAATACAAATTGAAATAATGTTTTTAATGTCAACGTGAGACCTGTCAAATACACTTTGCCAATACTTATCGGTGGCAAGTTTTGCAATCAGCCGGGTGACTCCTTGTAGTAAAGATTCCCAAAGGTAGGGATTTAGAAAATCTTCTTTTTTAGAGACAATCGGTCTGACCGGGTGACGGAAAGTATGGAGTTGGCGCAATCCCTTCCCAACCGTATCCCAATAGTCCCATAATTGAACTGAATCGGTTAGATCAATACCGCTTCTGGTTTCTGCCTCAAAGTAGCATTGATGAGTGCAGGTTGGGCAGCCGTGTTCAGGGTCTTGCATCGCTTTTTCTCTCCAGGATAAATATTTGGGTATATCTAACTTTCTTCCCGAAAGAAAATTTTCCAGCTGAGTTGCTTCATCCGGTCTGACCTCGGAACAGACATTTAGTTTCGGCTGCAGTTTTCCATCAACCGTTTGTACGCTGATATGGAAAAAGTCAGTTGATTGGTCGCAGACCCAGTTGTTTAAAATCGGAGCAAGCAGAAGATAAGGGATAGTGGTACGGATATGGCGGTCAGCAAACAATTTACGAGCTAAAAGCCGCCAAAAAACTCCCATCGCCATCATAGTCATTGGTTCGATATCCCAATTTTGTTTGGAAAAAGATCCGCCGCGACCCTGCGCAAGACCGGCGGCAAAAAAAATATCATGTTCTGTGACGTAATCTGCCAGAGCGACAAAAGTGTCGGTGTTTTTACTGGTCAGAACATGGGTAATTGTTGGGATAATACCTGATTCAATCGCTTCATCGGCACGGGTAATCAGATGTTCTAAGTCAGGATGGTGTTTAGTCGGGTCGTAGGGACGATTTGGATGATAGGATAAATTAATAGTACAAAGTCCCATCCCGGCATAAAGTTCAAGCAGGTTTTTTGTCAGGAAGCTTCCATTAGTCGTGAGGGAAAGGTTTAATCCAGCATGATTACCCAAAGCAATATTTAGAGCCATTTTTTCAGCTGGCGTCATTGGTCTAGTTCCCTGCATATGAGGAAAATGGTGTTCTTTCGTATAATATTTAGTCAATATTGATAATTGCTTTTGAGAGATCAGTTTTTGATTATAAAGATCGAAAACGGAATTCCAGCGAGTGTTCGATTCACTTGTCGTGTTAACCGCCTCACCGTTAGGAACGATACTTACCACTGCTGGTCTGAGAACGGCAATTTGAGAAAAAAGCGTTTCCATCATCTCAATCGGCGGGTCAAACTGTGGATTATAAGATTTGCCTTTGGGAACAGCGCAAAAATCTCGACAAGACGGTTCTCCTGCCTTATTGCATCCAGCCCCTCCAAATTCGACAACGATAACTCCCGGACTTCTGTAGCCGGTTTCCGGCCGTCTTTCGACGAATCTTTTGAGTCCTTCTACAGCGATAGACATAAGATATATTATACTGCTATCTTCGATCCCGCATGTTCACTCACCGGCTTTTTGATTTTTATGTTTTCACATCCGAGTAATAATTACGAGCATATATCCGCACACCTCTAAGCAGAGAAACTTATTTCTAATCAAATACTACTGTTTTATTCCCGTAAATTAATATTCTGTTTTCCAGGTGCCAGCGCACAGCTCTCGACAGGACAATTTTTTCCAGATCCTTTCCTTTGGAGATAAGTCGTTCTACCGTATCCCGGTGAGAAATCCGGATGATATCCTGTTCAATGATTGGTCCATTATCAAGTTCTTCTGTTACATAATGACTGGTAGCTCCAATAATTTTTACTCCCCGCTGATAAGCCTGATGGTAAGGTTTTGCTCCGATGAATGATGGAAGGAAAGAATGATGGATGTTAATAATTCTGTTTTTGTACCGGTGAATAAAATCCGGCGAAAGAATTTGCATATATTTGGCTAAGACTACTAAATCTATGGAATCTTTGTCGAGTAGTTTCAAAATAAATTCTTCGACCGATTTTCTGTTGCTTCCATTTATAGGCATATGGGGAAATTTAATTCCGTAAAATTCAACCAGATCTTTTACATTAGAATGATTGCTAAAAACGAAAGGTATCAAACAGGAAATTTCCCGGTTTTTGTATCGGGAAAGTAAATCTGATAAACAATGTTCTTCCTTCGATACGAGGATTGCAACTTTAGGTAAATAATTGCTATATTCCAGTCTCCACTCCATTTTGAAATCACGGGCTGTAGGCGTGAATTTTTTCACAATGTCTTTTTTAGTCAATTTGAAGTCAGTCATATCCCATTCAATTCTTGTAAAGAATAAACCTAAATTCCTATCCAAGTGCTGGTCAGCATGAAGAATGTTGCCTCCGTTTCGGTATAAAAAGTTGGCAACAGTTGCCACTATTCCTTTCCTGTCAGGACAGGATATAAGAAGTGTCGCCGTATTTTTCATAAAATAAATAAGCCAAATAAAAACTCGTCCTTTATAATTAAATAGGGACGAGTCAGAACCCGCGGTTCCACCCTGATTGGTAAGAAATGTTAGTCCATTGATCTTACCCTCTTAATTTTGTTTTCCAGCTCCGGCATGCCCTTGCCATCTTCGCTTAGTGATTATGATGAAGTATGACATATTTAGTAGTGGAGCGGAAGCAGGAGGTTTATCATTTTGGTTAAGTAACTTAAGGAAATCTTCGTTAATTATAAGCGTAAAATACGTTACAACTATCGTCTATTTATTGAAAAAAGATATTTGTGATGATATAGTTAACTAATGAATAAAAAAGCCTTGGGAGTTATTATTCTACTATTAACAGGATTAGCATTAGGTGGTTATACTTATTTCTCATCCCGAGTCGTAGGTGTTTCGGGTCTCAAAGTGGCATCGACTCCCACGGCTAATATTTTCCTAAATGATAAATTGATTGGAAAAACCCCTTACGAAGATAAACAACCTGCAGGTAGCTATATTGTAAAACTAATTCCTGATGATTCATCCACTCAAGTTACATCGTGGCAAGATAAAATAACTCTCCAACCACAATTATTGACTGTTATTCAAAGAGAGTTAGGTATGAGCGAACTTTCTTCATCTGGTGAGATTTTGACGCTCGAAAAATCAACGAGCAGTAGTGAGGCACAGGTTGCGGTGCTTTCAAAGCCAGATGCAGCCTCTGTCTTATTTGACGGGCAGGAAAAAGGAACGACTCCTCTTTTAATTCGCAATGCCGTATCAGGTGAGCATGACGTAGCAATAACCACGACTGGATTTAAAAGCAGAACGGTTAGAGTTCAAACAACTCTTGGTTATAAGCTTTCTGTCAATTTTCAGCTTGCCTTAGTAAATGAGGAGAGTACGTTAAGCGCCACACCTTCCCCTTCTGCATCTGATGAAGGACAAAACAAGACCTTTATTATGATCAAAGATACTCCTACCGGTTTTTTACGCGTCAGAAAAGAACCTTCAACCAGCGCAGAAGAAATTACCCAGGTTAAACCAAATAGTAAGTATCCTATGTTAGAAGAAAAATCAGGATGGTATAAGATTTCTTTAGAGGACAATAAAGAAGGCTGGGTATCAGCTCGGTATGCAGAAAAAAGTGGTCAGTAAAACTTATTGATCATATCTCATCACTCAGTGTAGAGATTTTTAAAAGTAAGTTGATTGCTAAAAGAAAACCAGCTAATAGTACAAAGATAAGAAAAGCTGCAAAAACTTTCTGTTCAGAGTTTAAAGATAGGGCTAAGATTCCAGCAATCATAGAAATCATCCAATAGAAGACTGCCACTTTTCTCTTTCCCCATCCTAAAGACAATAAATGATGGTGGAGGTGTCCAGAGGTAGCCCAAACAGGTGATTTACCGGTGATCATTCTTCTAATTAACATAAAAAAGGCATCAGTCATGGGTACCGCTAAAACTAAGATAGCAGTTCCTAATTTTCCAAATGCGAGGATGGACGTAACGGCAAGCATAAAGCCGGCAATAGTTTTCCCACCATACCCTGGCATTATTTTTTGAGGATAAAAATTCCAAGGTAAAAAACCCAAGAATGCTCCAGCGGTTAAAAAAGATAAAAAAGCGACATTTTGAGGTTGTATACCTTGCCCGGCAAAGCGTAATGATATTAAACCAATAATAATAGCTGAGATGGATACAAATCCTGGAAGTTGACCGTCAACTCCACCTGACCAGCCCACAATATTAGTTGTCCAAACAATCCATATCAAGGCAAATAGATCCGCCCAAACGATAAACGTATGTTTACCAAAAAAATCAAAAGTTATTTTCCAGCCGTCTAAAAGAATTACCCCTCCTCCTAACGGGTTTGTAAGAAAAGGAATTCCGATACCGGTGGAAATTACCACGATAGCAGCCAGACAATTAATTAAGAGTCGTATGTACGGAGATCGATCTTTTTTATCATCCCATAGTCCAACGATTACAAGAATTGCGGTTCCTATCATTATTCCAATTAATTGTTTATTAAGAGGTACAAGTATGATTAATGGTAAAAAAATACCCAGGAAGATCGGTAATCCTCCCGCTCTAGGAATTATATTGTGATGAGTATGAGCCGGATGCGGTCGAGTTTTAGGGTTATCAACCAAACCAAACTTATTGGCCAGTACGATAGTCAGCGGGGTTAAAAAAAAGGTAATGCTGGTAGCAAATAGTATCAATAAGATGATTATGATCATTTAAGAAATTAAAAAAACTATTCTTAAAAAAGTAATGCATAAGAGAAATGAGAGTATTGTACCAGTAATCACTAACAACATTGCAGCTAGTTTCAATCTACTGTAAATGAATACCGCAATTAGAAAATTGAACGCAAAAAAAATGATCGTTAATAACGGTAGGAATAAAATCTGTAGTTGACTGCCTAACTGATTTTGACTTCGAGGTAGTGAGTAAAAAAGGGGAATTTGTGGAGGGAATCTGTTCCATTTAAGTATTAATACTGAAATGAAAACTAACATCACTCCTAAGAAAATCTTCAGCAGTTTCCTAATTAATGGTTCTTTGAGTAATAAATATATTTTTTGCTTCATTTAAGTTAATTACAACTAGGGTTAAATTGCAAAGCGAATCTCATACTCCGCATTATCTTTAATAAAGAATGTTTTGGAGTACGCCTGGGGCAAGGTAGTTTTTGAAATATCTGAGAATACCACAGAAATGCCTATATAGTACGGAATTGAAATATCGTCTGGATTATAAATAAAAACTTTATTTGGAAATTTATAATAGTAAGTTGACTCAAGGAAACTGATAGGAGTTTCGCTATAGACGAAGTCGTCACTTCTTGCGATTTTATTTATCTCAATAAAAGTAGATTTAAAGTCTGTTTTGGCGTGGTAAGGAGATAAGAATAAATTAAGATAAACAATATAGAATAACCATATCGACATCACACTCCATCTAAGTACCTTATTTTTAAGGGTATATATTCCCAAAGATATTCCTAAAATTTCATAAACAGTAATAAAGATCAAATACCGGTTGACGTAAATTGATCTTTTTAATATTGAATAGGTAAGAATGAGTAAAAGAGGTAAAAAAATTAAGGAAAGTATTAAATTTATTTCCTTCTTCTTTCTTCTGATAGCAAGGATGAGAAAGAGCAATATAAATCCTGACAGAATGGTAGTATGAGGCCACAAATTACCTGGAGTGCCTTCATACGAAGTAAAAAGATTGCCTAATACAGATTTAATTAACTGAAAATCCACCGGATATATCCAGGAATTTTGAGAATGTAGGAATTGATTGGCTAATATTGGTAACCAGGGTAAGTAAAAAATAAACGGAGCCAATAGACAAAAAATATTTTTTTTCCTCATTTGATGTGATTTTAAGAAATATAATAAATAGACGACGATGATAAGTGGAAAAAATGAATGGGTATAGAGACCTAAAGTCGTTGTAAGAATATACCATTTCCAATTTTTTATAAGTAAAAAATATAGACTACAAATAGTAAATAAGGAAAATAAAGAATACATTCGCATTTCAAAAGAATAATAAAGAAGCATTGGGTTAAGTAGTGTGAAGCCGGCAATAAAGTAAGCAAATTTACCAGAGGTTAATTTTTTACCAAGGCAATAAGCTATATATACGCTTAACAGGTGAGGAAAAAAAGATATTAGTCTTAATCCTACATCAGAGAGTCCGACAAATTTCATCCAGAAATGTAGTACTAAATAATACAATGGAGGATTAAAATCATGAGCGGTATTTACAATGACCTGAAAAATATTCGGTTTTGCCATGAAATAAGAAAAAGCTTCATCCCGCCAGACTGATTGAATGAGATAAAATACCGGGGTATGTTTGAAAACAAAATCTAAAAAATTAGACCACATATGCTTTAGACTTTTTCTGTTACTTTATATTCTAATCTTTTTCCTAATAGGAGTCTTGTGTGAGCTTCAAGTGCTGGTAGAGCTGAGAAGAAGAAAGAAACCACTGGTAACATGATCCACTGGAAAAGAAGGAGTGGAGTTTTAGCAATAGAATAAGACGCAGGTCTTTTAGGTCGTGATTTAATATCAAGAATAATAAGAACTGCTAAAAATAAAGTAGTAATTGTCAGAATAAGTCCTGACATACGCGGCAGATTATGTCCTAAAGTAGTGCGGCTAAAAACCGGATTGAGAATTGCAGGGATTGAAGCTCCTAGAGTAAGAATGAAAAATGAAGTAGGCCAAAAAAGATGCGTTTCGACTACATATAAAACACGATATACTTTTGGTAAAAACGGAATATGTTTTGTTGTAAATAATTTATGAAGAGCATAAGGTACATCAGTTACACCCCAGGCCCAGCGTTTCTCCTGTTCATATCGTGATTTGAAAGTAGTTAGCAGATTAGTGTTCAAGACAGCATCTGAAGAGACGATCAGATAAATTGGTAATGTCTTAACTTTTTCTCCAAAGGTAAAAAATGCCTGAAGGAAGATATGCCAATCTTCAGGAATAATATTGGTATCCCAATAGTCAATTTTTTCAAGCATTTGAAGAGAAAGAGAATATGTAGAAATTTGTATCAAGGTATCGGGCCTGCTAAGTGATGAAAGCCGCATAATACTTGAAATCGTTGCCTGTAATCTTATTGGTAGGGGTACTTCCCAGAAGTTACTATAGAGAAGAACCGGAGCCCAGTAGAAGTGGTAGTAACGATCTGAATCAGTTAAAAAACACCAGGTAAGATAGGAAAAATATTTTTTAGGAAGTAATGAATCCGCATCACAGGAGGTGATAGTGACAAAATCAGAATTTATCCCGGCTCTTTTTATTTCTTTACTAATTTCTTTAGCTGCCCAAGAAGAGTTACTAGCTTTCCCTTTTATTTCTCCTGCAATATCAGGGTGGTAAGTAGCATAAATAAGACCAAACTTGTTTTTAAACTCGGAAATCAATTGCTTTGCCCTTGTTTCAGCCTCACTTCCTTCACGCTTTTCCATAGCTAAAACAATAAATATTCGTTTTGTAGGATAATCTTGATCTGCCAAGAACTGAAGTGTTCTTCTGACTTTGTCTAATTTTTCTCGATAATTAGTTATAATAACCGCATGATAAGTTATTTTGAATTGTTTAAGTTTTTTGGCTTTTAGTAACCATTCAATTTGTGACAGTTTGCTCATTTTTATATAAGAAAGAGTAGAAGAAATAGTTACAGTTAGAGATTTATAAAAAAAATAAACATCGAAAGCTAAGATAAAATAAGCAACCATGGCAGGGTGGAAAGGAGACAGCCAGACAGGTAAAGTAATAATAAACCAAGTAGTTAATGGTAATATCTTTTCAAAAATAAGTTCAATCTGCCGGGGATATTTTTCAAAGAGTCGTTGCATAGATTATTGTTTTAATTGTAACATAAACAAATTTATAGAAGAAATAACTTTATAGCATTCTGAAGTGTCGTTTTTGCAATTTCTTCAATTGATTTATGGTGTAAGTTGGCAATACAGGAGGCAACATAAGCAATTAAAGAAGGGTCATTGCGTTTCCCCCGAAATGGCATAGGAGTAAGATAAGGAGAATCAGTCTCAAGAAGAATTCTGTCAAGCGGGGCGTAGGAAATTAAATTTCTCAAATGAATATTTTCAGGATAGGTAATATTTCCGTCAAAACCAACAAAAAAACCCAGTGAAATTACTTTTTTCAAATGTTTTTTTTCTCCGCCAAAACAATGAAATACTGCTCTGATATCTTTTTGGGTTGCTTGAATACATGATTGAATTAATTCCAATTGATCATCTTGAGCATCACGACAGTGGAATATTATTGGGAGATCAGACTTTTGGGCAAGCTCGATCTGAAATAGTAATAACTGTTTTTGGTTTTTTTTGTTTTCTTCTGAAACAGGAGGATAATCTTTGTATTCATGATAATCCAGACCTATTTCACCTATAGCTACTGTTTTTTCTTTTTTAATTAATAAATTTAATTCTTCTTCAACATTCCTTTCCCCCAAATTTGTAAATTCATCTACATGATGGGGATGTATGCCTATTGTCGCAAAACAATCAGTATATTTTTGAGAAATTTCAACTGCTTTTCGGCTGGAATCAATTTTTGCTCCCGGAATAATGATTTTTTCAATTCCCGCCTTTTTGGCTTTATCGATTACTTCCTCCAGATTTTTATTGTAAGCTTTGAAATTAAGATGTGCGTGGGTATCGATAAACATTTACTTAATCCTTGGAAATAAAGGACTTTCGAATTTAATCTTGGGAGCGGAAAATTGTTCAAGAATTTTTCGGGAAGTTTCGGGTAAAAATGGTTGTAAAGCATAGCCAATTTCCAATAATGATACGACTGCTTTTGACCCTTTAACCATTACTTCTAATCTTTTTTTTGCCTCCCTTGCTGTTTTTTCCCACGGTCGCTCTCTATCGATATATGCATCAAGTCCTTTAATTGATTTCCAGATACGCTCAAGCGCATTATCAAATTTGAAATTTTCTAATAATGGTTCAATTTCATTTAAAACTCTATTGGATTTAATACTTTTAAAAATCTTTAGATCAATTGAAGAAAAATCCAATTTACTTGTCTCACAAAGTTTAGCTACTCTAGATACAAGATTACCTAATCCGTTGGCAAGATCAGCATTATAAAGTTCTTTAAATCTGCGTTCGGAGAAATCACCGTCACTATAGGAGGGGATTTCCCTTAACAGATAATAGCGAAGAGGATCGGCGCCGCGGTATTTTTTTATCATTTCAATCGGATCAACTACGTTGCCTAGTGTTTTTGACATCTTTTGTCCGTCCACGGTTAAGTAGCCATGGATAAATAAATTTTTAGGTAATTTAAGTCCCGCAGATTTTAAAATTGCCGGCCAGTAAATTGCATGAAAGCGAAGTATTCCTTTACCAATTACCATTACATCCTGAGGTGACCATATCTTGTATAATTTTTCATTCCAGCCAAAACCGATACCGCTTTGATAAATATTAAGAGCATCAAACCAAACATAAATAATTTGATTAGGATTGTTTGGCACAGGTACTCCCCAATTCTTTGCCCGTTTTTTGCTTCGGGAGACGGAAAAGTCTTTAAGCCCGTTATTAATAAAAGAAAGAGCTTCTTTTTTTCTGATTTCTGGAATAATTCTTAAACAGTCATTAATTACCAGTTCTTTCAGAAATTTTTGGTATTTCGACAGTCGAAAAAAATAGTTTTCTTCCGATACTTTCTCGAGCTTTTTCCCCGGATGCTCAAAACACTCTCCTTTTTTATCAAGTTCGTCTTCCGTGTAAAATGTTTCGCATCCGATACAGTAAAGACCTGTATATGATTTTTTATAAATATCTCCATTTTGATCACATAATTGCCACAACTTTTGTGAAGCTAAAAAGTGGCGGTCTCTATCAGTTCCTCTTTGCCATATATTAAATTCGACATCTAATTTTTGGGCTAAATCTAAAAATTCTTTTTGATGAATATCACAAAATAACTGAGGGGATTGGTTTGCTTTTTCAGCTGCCTGAACAATTTTTAAACCGTTCTCATCTGCACCGCATAAGTAAGTAACTTTTTTCCCCTTTAAAATTTGAAAACGTTTGATAACATCTGTATAAACAAATTCCTGTGCATGACCGATGTGAGGTGAGGCATTAACGTATGGAATAGCAGAAGTAAGATAAAATTTACTCATGGAGGCTATTATATCAGAAAATTTACATTTTTCTGAAATAAACTTCAAAAGTAACAAGAATCGATAAAAGTAAAATTAGATTAATAATATTTTCAATTCTAAACTGTCGAAGAAGAAGAAAGACGATAATAATTGCCGCCCACAATATGCTTTTCACTAGAGAACGAAATTGATGGATAGTATTTGAGAGGGCGATAAATAAAAAGAGATAAAAAATAACAAACAAAAGAGTATTACCCGGAGGGAAGATAATTATATAACTTATTAAAACTAACCAGGGTAATAATATATAGAAAAGTTTTTTTTGCCCCTTTTTTTTCTTCATGATTTAATTTTAAGTTTTTTAATGCTAGAATGAAATGGTTGTAATATGCGTCTCGACTCAATTATTCTTACCATAATTATTATCTCATGTTTTTCGGTCTTAGTATTTTTGGTAAAAAAAGAACTGGCTAAATTATCTGAGAAAAAAGAAGACACGACGCTTCTGGAATGGCTTAAAAGCATGCAAATCTCAATTGAAAATACCAACAAAACTCTCAATGAGGCGATGCGGGGTTCCACATCTGACGTTGCCAAGCTTCTTCAATCCAACACCAAGCAGTTAAATGAAAGACTTGATACGGCCGCCAGAGTAATCGGAGATCTTAAAAAAAATTTGGGAGAGATGTCTGAAGTAGGAAAGGGAATTAAAAGCCTTCAGGAATTTTTACAATCGCCAAAGCTTCGAGGAAATATTGGTGAGCAGGTTTTACAGGACATGATCGGGCAGACTTTCCCCAAAAACTCCTTTCATCTCCAGTACTCTTTTAAATCCGGAGTGAAAGTAGATGCGGTTCTCAAAACCGACGCGGGGTTACTCTGTATTGATTCAAAATTCCCCATGGAAAATTTCAACCAGATGTATAAAGGTGAAACAGAATCCGAAAGAAATCAAGCTAAAAAAATGTTTATCTCTGATGTTAAAAAACACGTTAACGATATAAGTAAAAAATACATACTGCCTGAAGAAGACACGATGGATTTTGCTTTGATGTATATACCATCCGAGGCGGTTTACTACGAAATAGCTAATCTGAATGAACTTATGGAATACGCAAGAAAATTGCGAGTGTATCCCGTCTCTCCAAATACTCTTTATGCCCATCTACAAGTGTTGTTGCTTAGCTTTCAGGGGAAAGAACTTGAGCAGAAATCAAAGGATGTTTTCAGACTCCTTCGCGCCATTCAAAAGGACTATGGTAAGGTAGAAGACAACTTAGGAGTTTTAGGAAAACATATTAATAACGCTTATAACAGCATGAGTAACGTTTCTTCGAGTTTCGTGCTAATGGGGCAGAAATTATCAACTACGCAGAATCTGGGTGAAGGGAAAAAAGAAACCACCCAACTTGAAATTTCTTAAATATGGGAAGGATTGATCAAGCAAGATCCGGATACCTAACTCAAGATATATCCGCTTCTCTTGGAGCTCATTCGAAAACCGCAATAAAAAACTCGATTAGTCATAAAGAAGGGCATTTATCCAGTTTTAACCTGCCGGAAATTATTCTGGGTGGACAGGATGGATTGGTTAACGTCTTAGGGGTAATTTTGGGCGTAGCTGCAGCTACCTCCGATAGCAGAATAGTTATTGTTGCAGGGCTGGCGGCCACTTTTGCCGAAAGCGTTTCCATGGCCGCCGTTGCCTATACATCTAAAATTGCTGAAGCGGATTATTATCAATCAGAGTATGAAAGGGAAAAATGGGAAATTGAGTATATTCCTAGAGGTGAAGAGGAAGAAATTAGGGCTTTATATAAAAGTTACGGGTTTAAAGGAAAAGTACTAGAAGGTATAGTCAAGACGATTATTGCTGATAAGAAACTTTGGCTAAAAGTCATGATGGAGCAGGAATTAAAATTGACTCCAGTAGAGAGAAAACAGGCGATACCAGATGCCATAATTGTTGGAGTTTCGGCAATTATCGGATCAATTATTCCATTATCAGCTTATCTATTTTTCCCTATCACGTCAGCAACTGTTCTTTCCTTGGCAATATCTTCTTTAACTCTTTTTGTTGTAGGTTATTATAAAGCGCAGAAGACTTTAGGAAGAAAATTTGTTAAATCTGGAGTTGAGATGATGGTTATCGGCATAGTATCAGCTTTGGTCGGTTATCTTATAGGTACAATACTGAAAGTCTAACAAGAGAAAAACAACTCCGAACAAAGAGCTATCTTCACCGTAAGGTAAGTGACTTACAGGGCTCTCAACTGTGTCTTGGTAAAAAGAAATCTCTGCTCATGGGAAAGTTCATCCGGATTTTCAAGTTGGAAAATAAGGTAAGCCTGTTCTGAGCTTATGTTGCTCACTAATCCATTCATTACAAATTCTTGTCCGTACCAGTCTTTAAAATGTGTCTTTACTGGCTGATTTGGAAAGGAGGGATAGGATAGAACCGCATTCTTCGTTTTACCAGTGTTAAGGTCCAGCAGGGTAATCCCCTGACATGCAGTACCGCAATATCTTAGAAAGAAAACGTAGTTATCACCTAGCCAGTGTAAATCACTTCTAATATCCCAGGAAGCGTGACTAGTACGATAGACTTCTTTAAACATGTTATTTCGTAGATTAAAAATAGTAAGCGCAATGTTATCTGTCGATGTCTTTGGAGTGAGGAGGTAAAAAAAGGCTGCTTGTTTTTGAGAAGAAGAAAGGCCAATTGAGGTGATCGGTGATTGATTGGAAAAAAGTCGTTTTTCGTAACCATCCCTTATCAAGAAGATTTCATTTTTTTCTCCTTTTGACAGAAAATTATAATCCGTAATACGAAGGCCGGAAATATCAATTGTATTTTCCAAAGTTAAACCTACCGGGGAAGACGCTGCAAACAAATATATTTTGACAATAGCAACAAAAATAAGCGCTACCAAACAGAGTAAAACCAGAAATAGATAATTTCTCATCATAGTTTGTAAAAGAAAATGGTGTTGTCTGTTCCAAGCGCATTCTTGTAGTTGACAGAAAGCGTTGGTGTTTCACCCTTGGCCCAGTCAGGAGTTGCAATACTGTCATCGTAGTAGTGGTTTGCTCCTTGGGTTGGATCAGGTAGTTCACCGTTGATAATTTGACCGGCAATCTTATAGGCATGTTTCCAAGCCTCTTGATCTATCGCATTACCGGTATGCAGTGGGTTTTCAACATACAGACGATTCTCATCATCAACATTAAAAGCACTAAATTGAAATGGTTGTGTTATTACTTCCCGGTAGCTGTTTGGCCATCTGTTACTCTTTACCCTGTTTTTAATCACCCAACCAATAGCAATTCTTGCCTCGTCAGGAATAAGAGTATTCCTGCCCTCGCCAAACAGAGCTCTTGCCAGAATAATTTCTTCACTATCATCATAAAAATCTCCTGTCCACAGGGGGTTATCTACAGTAGGAACTCTCATAGACGTGCTAGGAATGGAGCCAAAATCAAGAGAGAGACTGTATAAAGTTGGCATTCTGTCAGCGATAAACTCAATAAGGTGAAATTGTTGGATGAGGTTAAGGGTAATTGTCTCTTTTTCTGTTTTTGTCGGTGAGAAAAGTGGTAAAAATGAACCAATCAAGCGCCAGAGTCTATATTTAATTGTTTTTAAAAGACTTCCTTGCACGTTATTATCAACAATAATTTTGACGTCATCGCTGTCGCGTTTTCTTCGTGAATAGGTAAGGGTGTAGGTAAAAGAACGTAGTGAAAGATTATTCAAAAGGCATGTCACCCATGGTCTTCGATCGCCATCTTCAGCCTGACTATTAATCTCAAGAGTTAATGTAGTATCAGGCTGTAGTGCGAACACCTCGAAACTTTCTAGTGTTAATGAACTGTTTTTTTGTCTCTTCTCTAAACTTAATGTATGATCCTTCCCCTGAAGAAAGGTCACTAGATAAATGATTTGCAACTCACGGGCGGGTTTAATACTGAAAATTTCTTTTTCATCGATATGAATAACAAAGTTTTTTGTCTCTCGTACTTTAATGACAAAAAGATAGAGTGATAAGAAACCGGAAAAAGTAAGCCTTTCTTCATCGCTGACTACCCGTCTATTTCTATCTTCAAAAATCAGTTGCATATCTTTATTATCAGGAAAACCTCAGGACTTAGCAAGAGATAAAGAACGAATTTGGACGTGCCGCAGGTAGCGATATTGGGGAAGATTATCAGTCGGGTTAAAGATTTCCGCAGAGGTGTCATGATTGACACGACACAGGAAGTGGTAAATGTCCAGGAAACGAAAATATAATCTCTTACTTCAAGATCGTAAAACCCATCTGTTTAAAATGTTCGTCAAAAGTAAAAACCTTTGGGATTTTTAATTCTTTTATGATGACAAAGCTTGTACAGTCGGTAAAAGACCACTGCTTATCCTTTGCCGTCTTTATGAATAATAATCTGGCCCGATAAAATCTTTCTTGAGTGATCCATTCAGTTCTGACGGTACTTTTTTTGAACATTAGACTATTTAATTCTTTGATTCGGTGATAGCCGGCACTTGGATCACCTAATAATCCCGTGAATACTTCATCCAGCACATAATCTGAAGTAAGGAATTGAGCATTCTGACGGGATAATTCTTTAGATATCTCAAGGGTTTTAATTCGCCATTGATCTTGTGGAGTTACTAAGGCGCGTAATGGTCCGGCATCGATAAAAACGTTCATGTTTTTTTCTTGGGTGTTCCGTACAGATAGTGGTCGTGGTTAATAGACCAATCGGTCGGGCCGGAGTAGCCATATTTTTTATCAATTTCCTCGGCCTTTTTAGCCATTTTTAGGAGAGATTCGATAGGATCAGAAAGTTTTGTCTTTCTTATCTTCTTTTTTTCTTCTCTTACTTTTTCAGAGACAAATTTTCTTACCAATTCTGACATGGACTGGTTTTTGACCTGAGACAGAAACATTAGGTCCTGTTTAAGTTGGCGGTCAAGCATTAGTTGAGTTCTTTGTAACATATACACAATTCTATTACACAACCATGGTATTGTCAATAATCGATCATAGAAGGCTATTTTCAAAAAGGGAGGATTTCAGAAGACTTTATATGTAGCGCCCGAATTATTCCATAGAGCTTTTCAAGCGAAGGATTTACTAAACCTCTTTCAATTTTTCCGTAATAACTTGGATTTAATCCAGCATCAACAGCTACCTCTATTTGTTTGAGTTTCCTGCCTTTTCTTATCTTCTTTATTCTCTTACCAATTGCCCTTCTGATTTTGGAGGTGAAATAGTACGCCATATAGCAACTATTCTCTCCAAAATCACCAATTGATATTGTCTTTATATTGCTTTTTTAGCTTCGATACGATACTTGCAATCTTTATGGAGAAATACTAAGCTTTTGATAGATATTGACACTAATCATATGGACTTTTATAGATTACTGAAAGTAATCTTTGCCATCTTAATTCTTATAACCGTTGGCGAAATAACATATTATTTCTACTTATCATTTACTTCTAAAGCTGAGACTAATATGCCAATATATGGCGATACTGCCTCCTCTAATCTGGCTATTCACTCTCAAAGGTTAAAAGAAATTGCAGAATATCGTAATAGTTCAGGTAAAAAAATTTATATCGTGTTTGAGACAAATACATCTATCGAAGAAGTGTATCCTGGCGGGAAAAAGCAAGACGGGTTTTCTTACCCATTTGCAATAAGATATAACGACCAAAAAGATATGCTGTATCTCTTCAGCGAAGAAATGCTTAAAAAAGTAAAAATAATAATAGTTAAGGGAGAAAATAGCAGTTTTGGTACAGTTACAGATCTTAAATCAAAGGATCGAGTATTGATCCAAGCAATTCAAGATCATTCTATAAGCCCGACTGAACGAATTGATAACTTTGCAAAGGAACTTAAAAATTACTATATCTATGTCTATAAATAAAAAACATAAAAAGGTCACGAAAGTTAAAAAATATATAAGGTCTTTAATAACAACAAAAAAAGTCACTGTTAATTTATTTCAATACGGTGAATTTAACAATACTGAATTTAACGATCAGTTAGCCTGTTGTTATTGCGGATATTTAGACTGTCCTAGTATTTCTCAATGTTGCGGGTCTGATAAGAAACTCAAAAAGAATTTCGAAACTATTTCCGGTGTATTAGACAAGCTTAAATACATTCATGCCTATCAATTTGAATGGAAAGATCCTTCTAGAAGTAAAAATCCTTTTCAAAAGAAACAAATAGGAGTCGTTGCCCAAGAGGTTGAAAAGATATTTCCTGAATTAGTCACACTATCAAATAATAGGAAATATAAAATGGTTAATTATCTGATGTTTTCAGCGATCCTTATTCAAGCCGTAAATGAACTGAAAATTCTAAATGAAAAACTTATTAAAAGAGTTTATTTGCTGGAAAGCCGAATTCTTAAACAAACCCCTTGAAGTTCCAAAAGATCAATTTATCAATCGCTGGATTCTTAATACAAGTAACTTTTAAAGCGTATAAAGATACGGATCAAAAACGGATCATAAAAGGAATACTTAAATACCATCATGGATTTATAATAGATGACTCTCTGAACAAACCAGATTTTTATATCTTATTATCGAAAGAATACAAAAAGCGGAGACAAAAACGAAATAGAATTGAGTGCAATATTAAATATTTCCCCCAATTCGTATTTTTAATATCTGGTATAGTGCAACAGTTACTCAACAAAACAGGATTTTTACTTCATGCTTCCTCGGCTGTAAAAGATGATAAAGCGATATTATTTTTTGGGCCTTCTGGCGTTGGAAAATCGACTGTTATAAGACTACTATCAGGTACTATGGAACCTTTTTCTGATGATGGAGTCTATATTAAAAAGGAAAAAGGTCAATTTTATGTTTACCAAACACCTTTTAGGGAAGAAAATAATTTAATAGAAAAAACAGGTCAACGATTCCAATTGGGGGCGATTTGTTTTTTGAAGAAAGATCATATTTTTGAAATTAAAAAAATTCAAAATAAACAGTATTGGCTTATAAAATTAATTGAGCAAACTTTTTCAGATAAACAATATATTGTCAGTCAAATACAATGCGTGTTTAATATGGTTAAGAATTTCGATAGAATATATTTATTCAAGTTCGCAGAAAATAAAAATGGAATTCTTAAGCTTTTTTCCAAAAAAGATATATTTTATTGAAGCTTTTCGTCATTTTGTAACCAAAGCATCCGTCAGAAGCCTTGATTGCCATTCGTAAGCTTGGGTGATATTTAGAGGATTGGCAAGCTTCACTAGTTCCTGAGTGATGAGTCGGGCTAAATGGTAGGATGACAGTTCTTCGTTGCCCGTTATTTCACGAAAAAGCGGATGATCCCGGTTGATAAAGACGATTCCTCCTTCGACAAAACTTTCCGCCTCGGTTTCACCAAGATGAGAAAGGCTGCAAACCAGATTTAGCCCGCCTATTTTTACTCTTTTAACAAGTCTGTTTTTATCACGCAAAACAGTTTTCACCAGACTTCTATGATGTCTGTTGGTAATTTTTTTACTCATCATGGAGATATCCTCCGGTTGTTTTGTCTTTATGGCCTTACCCATCTTTTTGCCCAGAGTAGTTGCGCCCAGGTTTTGTTCAAGACTTTTGTCTGATTCCATGTTTCCGCTGAATAGAGGCAGATCATGCATGAGGAAAATATCGGGGTTTTTACGCAGCGCCTGTTTCACGAGATTTAAAGCATTGGAGAAGCCTGATCGGTTTTGATGTCCAGTCGGGTTAAAGAAGTTTTTCTTATATCCTTTGCTACCTTGCGAACTTTCTTTTGCATAATCTCTGAAAAAAGTTGATATTCTTTTGTATTTTTGATGAAGTTGTCCCGCGCTGAAGTCAACGGCAAAAAATCGGCGTTAATTTCTCCAGTTAGCCTGCGCGTTGGCAGCTGATGAAGTTTTTCAAGTCCGAAAGAATCTCGGGTGATGGTTATACCGTGTACCTTTATTGCTACACCTACCTGTTCCTGAGCGAGAAGAAGTGATGAAAGAATTATCTCTCCTGAAATCGTTCCGAATTCCGTCTGTTCACGCAGGCGGTACTTTCTGCCGGGAATAGTATGAGCCGTCAGCTTAATACCATTTATAAGAACGGTAAAATCTTTTTGGTTTAGCGGTAATTGTTGACGCAGTTTTCTTTCAAGTTGATCCGTTGAGATAGGATAACGGAGATCGCTGAGAGTAACTTTTGTGCCGTTTGACGAGTAACTAGATTAATGTTCAATTACGGGAACTTCCCACTTTTACGAGGTTTCAAATTGTTCTTTGTCAAACAGAACCGTTGCCGCGTAACCGTTTTTCTTTGTAAAGATCGAAAAACGGTTGCAGAGAGAAAGTACGGCAAACTTGCCAATGCCGAATTCTCCGATACGCTGGCGTTTTAAAAGAGGGGTTACGGGATTGAGCTTTTTGAAATCAGAGCCGATGGTAAAATACTGGGTAAGTCCTTCCCGATTCATGCCGGAACCATCGTCTTCTACGGATAATTCCGTTTCGGTAAGATTAATATTGACTCTGGTTGCATCTGCATCGTAGGCGTTGACAGCGAGCTCTCTTACAAGATCAAGACTTTCCGCATAAAGTCTGGTACCGATGGTTGTTAAATGTGATTTATCAAAGGTAATTGGAATAGTTGACTGGTTCATTGTTGGTATTTTACAACAAAGCCTTTTATCTTTGCTATAATTGGCTGAAAAATGACGGATACCAAGGATGAGAAAAAATTAAATAAAGAGCAGTTGGAAGCGATAAAATATAAAGAAGGGCCACTCCTGATTATTGCAGGAGCCGGTACCGGTAAAACGATGGTGATTACGGAGAGAATAAAACGATTTATCACCGAGGGTTTGGCTAAACCGACTGAAATTTTAGCTCTCACTTTTACCGATAAAGCCGCACGTGAAATGGAAGAGCGTGTAGATCAAGCTCTTCCGATGGGTTTGCCCCAAATGTGGATTACTACTTTTCATGCTTTTGGGGATAAAGTCTTAAGAAGTGAAGCTATACAGATAGGACTTGATCCTGGATTCAAGTTGATGACCGAAGCCGAAAGCATCATTTTCTTTCGCAAAAATCTTTTTAAATTTGAACTGAATTATTTCCGGCCTTTAGGCAATCCAAACAAATTTATCGCAGGAATGCTTAATCACTTTAAAAGGTTGAAAGATGAAGATACATCGCCCACTCAATATCTAGAGTGGGTTTCCACCTTCGCGAAGGCAACGTTAGACAAGCAAAATCAGGATGAAAAATTAGAAGTGGAGAAATATTGGGAATTAGCCAATGGGTATCAAAAATACGAAGAGTTAAAAGTAAAAGAAGGCGTGATGGATTTTGCCGATTTAATTTCAAATACTCTTAAGCTTTTTCGACTTCGCAAAAATGTTCTTAATGAATATCAGAAACTATTTAAATATATCTTGATTGATGAATTTCAGGATACTAATTTTGCTCAAAATGAGTTAGCAATATTACTCGCTGGAGTAAAGAAAAATATTACCGTTGTAGGCGATGATGATCAGGCAATCTACCGCTGGCGCGGGGCGGCTATTTCCAACATCGTTCAATTTCGCAAAAAATTTCCCAAGGCAAAACTTGTTGTTTTGACTAAAAACTACCGATCAACACAAGAAATCCTCGACCATTCTTATTTAATGATTCAAAACAACAACCCAGACAGGCTGGAAGTAAAGGAAAAGATAAATAAACGGTTGTTATCAGCAAGGAAAATTAAGGGAGAAAAAATAACACTTATTTATACCGACCGGGTGGAAAATGAGGCTGATAAAATTGGGAAAGAAATTAAAATGATTTTAAGGTCTGACCTTAATAGCGAAAGGGCCGACCCTTACTCATATCGGGATTTTGCGATTTTGGTTCGGGCCAACGACCACGCTGATCCCTTTATCAGGGCTTTTCAAAGATATGGAATTCCTTATCAGTTTTTGGGACCGGGTATGCTCTTTCGCCAAAGTGAAGTAAAAGATCTCATTGCTTATCTTAAATTTCTTGATAATCTTGAAGATTCAGTTGCCCTTTTTAGGGTTTTGTCGATGTCGATCTGGAATTTGAAGACTGAAGATTTATACTCTCTGAACAATTTCGCCAGAAAGATGGGGATTTCTTTATTTGAGGCACTGGACACACTGCACGCAATTTTTACAGAGGACCAGAATCACTGGTCTAAAGGGAAAAATTACCATTCGTATCTACCACTCTTGAGTCATAGTAGTAAAAAAACAATCTTGAGATTTACGAAAATGGTAAAAAGACACCTCAAACTTATCAGGGAGGAAAGTGCCGGACAGATTCTTTATTACTTTTTGGAAGATTCTGGACTTTTGTCAAGACTAGTTGATTATAAAACTGCGAAAGAAGAAAAAGCGGCAGTTAATATGTCAAAATTTTTTGACAAGTTAAAAACTTATGAAGCGGAACAGGAAGATGCAAGTGTGACTGCGGTTTGTGATTGGATAGATATGTCATTGGAGCTGGGAGAAAGTCCCTTGGCACAAGACTTCGATTGGATTAATAACGACGCGGTAAATATTCTGACGGTTCATTCCAGCAAAGGACTTGAATTCTCTGTAGTCTTCATGGTTAATCTTGTGAATCAAAGATTTCCCACCAGTAAACGTGGGGAACAAATTCCCATTCCCGATGCACTAGTTAAAGAAATATTGCCAAAAGGTGATTATCATCTTCAGGAAGAAAGAAGACTTTTTTATGTAGGTATGACACGTACCCGCGACCTATTGTATTTTACAACAGCCAATTACTACGGTGAGGGAAAAAGAGAAAGAAAAATTTCCCCTTTTGTAGCTGAGGCTTTGGGAGAAGACAATTTAACCATGAAACCTTTCGTCCGCCAGCTGGCGGATCAGGATAAACAATTAACGCTTCTTGAATGGAAAAAATCCGAGGAACTTCCAGAAAAACCTGTTCGACAACCAATTAGTTATCTTTCCTATTCCCAAATTGACACATTTAATACGTGTCCTTTGCAGTATAAATATCGCTATCAGATAAAAATTCCCGTCCCACCTACTGCAGCTGCTTCTTTCGGTACTTCGATGCATTTATCACTACAGCGTTTTTATGAGAGGAGAAAGAAAGGAGAGAAGTTGAATTTAGATCAGCTTATGAAGATTCTGGACGAAGTTTGGATTCCGTTGGGATATGGGACTAGGCAATATGAAGAGAAGATGAGAAAAAGGGGGTTGAAAATGCTGGAGGAATTTTTCGACAAATTTTATGATCCTAAAATAGTGCCTGCCAATTTGGAATACCTATTTAAAGTTAAAATTACACCTTTCCTTCGGATCGGCGGAAAAATCGATAGAGTAGATATACATTCAGACGGGAAACTCGAGATTGTGGATTATAAGACGGGGAGAAAGCCGACGAATAAAGAGATAAAGGAAAACTTACAGATGACGGTTTACACTCTTGCCGTAACAGACCGGGGGATTTATAATAAAAAGCCGGAAGAAGTAATTCTCTCCTTTTACTTTTTTGACGCTCATGAGAAAATATCCTCAACCAGAACCCAAGAACAGTTAATGGAGGCAAAAAAAATTTTGCAGGATACGGCCAAAAATATAGAAGAGAGTGCATTTCAGCCGAAAGTCGGACCATGGTGTGATTTTTGCGATTATAAACTGATTTGTCCGGCATGGCAGAGTTAAAAGAAAAGATCAAAAATCAAATATCAAATATCAAAAATACAGATAAAAAATCAAAAATTTATGATAAGACTTGAGGAACTAAATAAATATCTAAATAAATTACTAATTTATGATAGAAAACTTGATTTGGCGAGGATTGATCCGTATATGACCAACGGGTTGATGGTGAAGGGACGTGAAGAAGTTAGGAAAATCGGTTTTGGGGTTTCGGCGTCGGTTGCTTTATTTGAGAAAGCGTTGGATGCAAAATGCGAAGCTTTGATAGTACATCATTCTTTTAACATGCCTGCGTACAACCAATACGATGAAATTTTTCAAAACAGGATCGGATTCTTGGTAAAAAACGACATATCTCTTTTTGGCTTTCATTTTCTGCTCGATGCTCATCCGGAGGTCGGTAATAACGTACAGATACTAAAAACAGTTGGAGCAAATCCGGTTTCCGGTTATTTCCATCGCGGTAACCCTTGGGGTTGGATAGGAGAATTGCCGAATAAGAATGAATTATCCAGTATCGAAGGAAAATTAAAATCCTACATGAGCTCACGATTAATTACTTACAGGTTTGGTCCTCAATCAGTGAAAAAAGTGGTGGCAATTTCCGGTAAGGGATCTCCAATTGCTTCAGATATGCAGTTTTTAATTGATGAGAAAATCGACTTATATATTACCGGAGAAGCGCATGAATGGAATAGGGAGATGTTTCGGGAAGCGAAAATAAATTTCATCGCCGGTGGTCATTATGCGACCGAAGTATTTGGTATAAGAGCATTGATGGAAAAAGTGAAAACCCATTTCCCAGAAGTTACGGTAGAATGGCTAGAACTCAAAAACGACGTATAAGGAATTATATATTATTTCTTCGCGGCCGAGAATGAAATAGTATATAATTAAATTAGAAAGTTTTCCATAAAGACGATTTTCTTTCCTCCGAAGCCTTCTTTAAACTTGGTGAATCCCCGCCAGTTTTCGGAAGCTTTAGGAAATCTTTCATCATAAATTCCTTCAAAATCGAAGGTTTTACAACCTCTTTTTTTGGCCCGTTTTAATGCTTCCCAAACGAGAAGAGTCGGAGCAAATAACTTTTTTCCTATTTTCAGAGAAGAAGCGAACCAATAGTATGCAACGTTGTCATAAAAAAGCAGAAGTATTCCTCCCACTGGTTTTGTTTGGTAATAAGCCAAAAGCAGGGATGCATTTTCCGGATAAAATTTTTTCCATGAGGCTTTCATTTCAGGCACAATCATAAAACCTAAGGGAAAATATTGACGTTTTCTGATATTAATAAATTCCTCTATATTATTCGATTCAACAACAGCTACTTCATTTTTTGTCGCTTTACGAACCGCTCTCCTTTTGGCTTCGGTTAAATTCTTAAATAATTTCTCCTCTGACTTAGTAAGATTGATTTGGAGAGTGGTTGTAGGATTAAAAGGGAAATATTCTGTTTTAAATCCAAGATTGAGAAAGGTATTTCTAATTTTCTTATAGTTTTTATCTGTTGAAGAAATAAATGGAGCAATCTTTAACTGATACGCCTTCAATTTCTTTTTGAGGTTGATGATTGACTGGTAATCAAAAATCGGTTGCGGCCGGGGGATTTTGGCAAAGTTTCCTAAAATCGGCATTTTACGGATATAAACATAAGTAGAATCCAGTTTTTCAATCTGCCAACCGATGTCTTTCATGAAATTAGCGAATTGGTCTGTTTGTCTTATGTCAATCATTTGATTTTCTTAACGATTCTCTCAAATTTTTCTTTTTCTCCAGTTTTTTGATAAAGATCGGCTAGGCCAAAGTAGCTGAAGTAAAAATTAGGGTCAATCTTCAGCGCTTTATAATATTCATCTTCTGCTTCTTTATATTTTCCAAGAGTTTTATACGCATTAGCTAAATTATGATGAGTGTTGGGATAGATGTCAGTAATATCTATTATTTTTTTATATTCATAAATTGCCAAGTCTATCTTTCCTGTTTCCGCGTAGGCCATGGCTAAGTTATTACGCATCGGAATATGCCAAGGAGACTGATTAAGACTCTTAGTGTAAAAGATGATTGGATCACGCCAGTCAAAAGTGCGGATTATTGTACGGAGAGAAAGTGCTGACAGGATCAAAATTACCGAAGCAAAAACGATGATTCTTGAGTATTTATTTGTAAATTTCTGGAAAAGAAAACAGAAAAAATTAGCGATTAATAAAAAAAACGATAAGGAGGGTAAATAGAGGTAATGTTCAGACATAATATTGTTGATAGGCACAATTCCTGAAACCGGAAGTATCGCGATGAGAAACCATAAAAGACAAAAGAGATATATTCTGTTTTTCCTCCAGTTTCTTATAGAAAACCAAAATGTTCCGATTAATATGGCAATAGAAATAATAACCGAGAAATTATTCAGGGAAGTAATATAGGGGATATCTCTCGCAACTGTTAGATCTTTTGGGAAAGATATAAGTGCTAAATATTCCAATAATACTCTATGAAAAGTAAGTAATCTGACAAAAATATTTTGACTGTAGATATTATTGACAGGATAAAAATTTAAAGTATTGGCAAAATTTAGGACAGTTAGTCGTAAATATATATATATTCCGGAAATTAATATTAATGGCGATATTATAATTATAAGTTTAAATAATGAAAACGTTTTCTTATCTTTTAAAACAAAATACAAAAGTATCAATATTAGCGGTATTACGATTGCTGACTCTTTTGAAAGTAAAGATAGGACAAAAAAAATTATTACCCCTATCCATTTAAGATATAAATTAGTCTTACTAAGACATAAATATAAGAAAACAATCATAGTTAATAAGGCAAAGACAGTATATAAAGGGTCAGTACGACCTGAAGCATAGATTATTGCCTCAGATTGTACTGGGTGAACGACGAAGAAGACCGAAGTTGTAAATGCAAGGAATCGGTTTCTGAAAAGAATATAGATTAAGAAATAAATCAGAAGAGCGTTTATTGCATGGAGAAAGATGCTTGTTAGATGATATCCTGTTGGACTATTATTCCAGAGAAAATGGTCAGCGGCAAAAGTTACCATCAGGACCGGACGATACATATTGCTGATTTTTCCTGCTCCAGCCACCATATTTTCCGTAAAAAATTTTGGGAGGTATTTGATGTTTGAAACGTAAGTATTTTTATATATTAACTCTTCATCATCAAAAAATAGTTGATTAGGAAGAATGTTAAAATAAGTCAAAAATGTGATAAATAAAAGAATAAAAGACAAAAAAAAATGGGAACTGATTATAGATTTTAAATTGGAAGAAGATAGCATTTAGATTAACTAAATTGAAATTGTAATTAAAATGGCAAGTAACTTCTAGCCTTCAAAAACAACTGACGCAGGAAGTAAGTAGTGTTATAAAGCCTATAAAGAGGTAGATTTATTATTAAATCATAACTACCTATAAATTCCACATGCTTTCCACCATATCCTTCTTTAAATCGATGGAATCCGTACCAGGGATCGTTCTTATCTAGATTCGGACCCAATGCGCCCCACATGTCAAAAATTTTAGCACCGTTTTTTTTACCAAACCGGATCGCTTCCCACATCATTAAGTTTGACGCCATTACATTTCTAAATTTATCGCTTGAAGCACCATATGGATAGTAAAGAACATTATTAAATAGAAAAACGATCCAGGTTACAAGAGTTTCTTCTTGATAAGTAGCTTTTAATAAGTGTGCAGTTAGCGCTTGCCCTGAACTGTCCCGATTTAATCGGGGCTGGTTCAGGGTTCCCCACATTAATTCATGGTATCTTTTGCTGTGAGCGTAAAATTTTTGACGTTTGGTAGTTTCGAAAGTTAATTCTAAATATTTATTAAACGCTTCTTTTGTATTATCCTCTTTAACTGTTACCTTATTTTTTTGGGCGAGCCTAATGTTATAACGAGTTTTATAATGCATATTCTTTAGTATTTCTTCCTCACTTAAGGCTAGACCTAGTTGAAAGGTATATTTAGTGAAGAGGGGATGAAGAGAGGAAATTAGTTGTGAATTGTGAATTGTGAATTGTGAATTGCTATTTTTTTGAACATTGGGTTCGAGTTTGATAAAAATACATTTGTATTGTTTACCGACTTCAACCAGTTTTTGGAGCATTTCTGAACTTGGGATTCCGCCTTTGGGAAGATAGCCGATTGTGTAGTTGGTGAACGGTAGAGGATGAATAGTAATCTGGACAGTCTCAATTAATTTATTCTTATCGTATCTACCTAAACGAATTACTTCTGTCCCGGTCTTTTTTCTGAATTCCCCCCATTCCCAAGACTGGAGAGGATGTAAGGCCAGACGATTAAATTCTTCTTTATTTATTGATTTGACTTCACTAATTATCATTTAATGTTGAATTTTTACTTTTAACATCTACATGTTATCATATTAGCGATGGTGAAGAAAAATAAAAAAAGCCAAAAAAATAACTACTGGAGACTTCAAAGATGGCCAATGATTAGCCTCATCACAGTAGTCATAATTATCATGGCGATGATTTCTATCAGGGGTAGATTTTTAGCTTTAGAAACGATTTTTAATATTCCTACCCCAACTCCTAGCCATCCAGCAGATTTGAATTTTCCACCTCCTGAAGCTTTCGGGCAGACAGGGGAAGCTTATATTAATAAGGCAAAAAGTGATCTTTCTGCAAAATTAAAAATCGATGAAGAACAGATTAAAGTTGTTAGCACCAAACCGTATAAATGGAGTGATTCCAGTTTAGGCTGTCCTGAAAAAGGTAAATTTTACAGTCAGGTTGTCACTGCCGGTTATATTATTAATTTATCGGTAAATGATAAGTCTTATACTTATAATGCCGGCAGCAACAGGGTGGCCTCGTGTAATAATAACTGACAGATTGTTTCTAGGTTGTGGTGAACTTGTAAGTCTGGTGTATTTGTGTTAAGTCTTCCGGAATTTCGGTAATAAAACGAGATACAGCATTTGAGCTCCTTAGTCCAAAAAATAACCGTCTCTGGGCAAAAGTCAGGTAAAGTCTTTTCATGGCACGAGTGATACCTACGTAGCACAGTCTTCTTTCTTCTTCAAGTTCCAATGGTTCAAGCAGACTTCGACTATGAGGAAAAAGTCCTTCTTCCATGCCAACCAAGAAAACAATTTTAAATTCTAACCCTTTTGCTGCATGTAGTGTCATAAGTGTTACCGCAGCTTTAATCTTTTTACCGATCAAAGGATGATCAGGAAGATGCTCTTGTTCGACTAAAGCCACGTTTTCTAAAAATAGATTTAAGTCGGTAAATTCTGAGGCTACAGAACGCAGTTCCTTGATATTTTCAAGCCTTGATAAGTCTTCTTCGTTATCTTTATCATATAGCTCAAGATATTCAGTTTCCAATATCACTTCATCTAGAAGAGCGAGGGTAGTAAGGTTATTTGATTCTATCTTCTCCTTGTATCGGCTTTCAAAAACTACAAATTTTTCTAATCTTTTTTTACCAATTTTTTCTATACGCTTATACGAAATTTTATCCTTAGGATTTACTAGAAGTCGTAGGTAGGCTAAAACATCTTTGATCTCTTTTCTTTCATAAAACCTAACACCTCCTACAAGAATATATGGAATACCTCTTAATATCAAAGTTTCTTCTAATACTCGACTTTGGGCGTTAGTACGATAAAGAACTGCAAAATCAGAATATTGAAATTCTGGAAAACGGTATTTTATCTCAATAATTTGATTGATAATATATTCAGCTTCATCATGTTCACTACTGGCTTGATAAACAACTATGGGTTCTCCACTGGTTTGATTAGTCCAGAGTTTAAGTATTGGGTGAGAATTGTTTTTTGAGATTACTGCATACGCGGCGTCTAAAATGTTTTGCGTAGAGCGGTAATTTTGTTCTAAATGAAAAACTTTTACGTCAGAATAATCTTTATTAAAATTAAATATATTTCTATAATCTGCTCCTCGCCACCCATAAATACTTTGTGAAGCATCCCCAACCACGCATAGATTGCGCCATAATTTTGCTAAGAGTTTCGTCAAAATAAATTGTGCGCGGTTGGTATCTTGATATTCGTCAACCAGAACATAACGGAATTTATTTTGATAAATTCTGGCAACTTCATCAACTTTTTGAAAAAGATTTACAGTCATTAAGATTAAATCATCAAAGTCTAAAGCATTATTTTCTCTTAATACCTTTTGATAGGCGAGAAATATTTTTGCAATTTCTTGTTGGAAATAGCCATGAGCGTATTGTGGATATTCCTGTGCCGTGATTAACTCATTTTTAGCTTCTGAAATAAGAGCCGCCGCAAGACTTGGATTAAATTTTTTTTTATCTAAATTTAATTCAGTAATAACCTGTTTAAGAGCCTCTTTTTGATCCTGTTGATCATAGATAATATAATTCGGTGGAATACCGATGAAACTTCCTTCCTTACGGAGGATTTTAGCACATAGCCAGTGGAATGTGCCGGCAAAGGGGAGATTAGTTGTGGGTTGTGAGTTATGGGTTATGAGCAACTTGGAAATCCGTTCTTTCATTTCGTTTGCCGCTTTATTGGTAAAAGTTAGCATCAAAATATTATCTGGTTCGATCATTTTTACCAGAATTAAGTAAGTGGCCTTATAGGTTAAAACCTTGGTTTTTCCTGACCCAGCTCCAGCTAAAACCAGAATTGGACCTTCGGTAGTAATTACGGCTTGCTGTTGAATAGGATTAAGTGTTTTAAGAAGATTACTTTCCATGTTATGATAGTTTATCATAGTATTAGAATCTATTATTTATGAATAAAAGAAAAAAATATATTTTTGGAAATTGGAAATCGAACAAAGATAGTGTTGAAGTCAGAGAATGGTTTAAAACCTTTACGTCCTTTTATAAACAGGCAAAAAACCTTTTAACTCCCGACCTTGAAATTGTCATTTTTCCGTCTTTTACTTATTTACCTTTAGCAAATACTCTGATAAAAGAGTATCAAGTGCCTTTAAAACTCGGATCACAAGATATATCTCCGTTTGGAAAGGGTGCCTGGACTGGAGAGGTTGCAGCGGACCAGTTATCAGAGTGGGTGAATTATGTAATTATCGGACATTCGGAGAGAAGAAACAATTTTCATGAAAAAGATAGTCTTTTACAAAAGAAAGTTGAAGAGGCGTTAAGGGGAAACTTAATACCTGTATATTGCATACAAGACGAAAATACCCATATACCTTCAGGAGTGACAATAGTTGCCTATGAACCTGTTTGGGCCATAGGGACGGGAAAAACAGACTCTCCAGAGAATGCAGGTAGCGTTGCCAATAGTGTCAAAAGAAATAAAAATATTAAAATTGTTATTTATGGCGGAAGTGTTAAACCGGACAATATTGATGGTTTCCTTCAAGATAAAAATATCGATGGTGTATTACCAGGAGGAGCGAGTTTAGACGCGAAGGTATTTTGGGAGCTTATAAAACATGTTGCGGGTGTTTAAGAGAAGACTGATAAAATATATAGGCCTTCTAAAACCCACATTATTTGTGGGGATTTTTTTCTTGGGTTTAGTAATTTTGTACAGGACAATTTTTCCGATTTATCAATTCACAAGAGATAATAATCTAAGCCCCGAATTATTTATAAGTTTAATTCTAAATAAAAATTTTACTTTAAAACAATATCAGGGAAGAACCAACATAATACTATTAGGAATAAGTGGAACCAGTCATGATGGATCTGATCTGACGGATTCAATTATACTCATGAGTATAGACTTTACTAAAAATGACGTAGTACTTTTGTCCATCCCCAGAGATATATGGATTCCTAGTTTAAAAACAAAGGTAAATTCCAGTTATCACTATGGTCAAGAAAAAAAGAATGATGGAGGTATAACTCTGGTGAAATCATCTGTAGCAGAGATCACCGGACAAACAGTATCTTATGCCTGGATTGTTGATTTTGCCGGTTTTACCAAGATGATCGATTTGGTTGGCGGTATAGATGTAAATATTGACCGGTCGTTCGATGACCCTCTTTACCCAATTTCCGGACGGGAAGATGATTTTTGCGGTGGAGATCCAACTTTTGCCTGTCGGTATGAAAAGATTCATTTTGATGCTGGTTGGCAGCATCTGAATGGTATAATGGCGTTAAAATTCGTCAGAAGCAGAAATGCAACAGGTGAAGAAGGAACAGATTTTGCCAGGGGTAAGAGACAACTACAGGTGATATTAGCCTTAAAGGACAAGGTTATAAAATCCTCAATTTGGAAAAAACCTTCCACTTTAAAAAATCTGATTTCAACTTTCAACGAAACCACAAAAACCGACATGAATTTATCTGAAAAATTAATGTTTTTCAGATATCTTTTTCAACTTCCAGATGAGAAAATTCGCAGACTTGTTATAGATACCGGAGATAAAGAGAAAAAGAGAAATGGATTTTTAATAAATCCTCCCGAATGGGAATATGGCGGAATTTGGGTATTAGCTCCTAGAACAGGAGACTTTGAAGAGATTCACCAGTATATTTCATGTCAATTGCAAAATTCCAATTGCGAGATAAAACCTTAAAGAAGTAATCCCAAAAAAACTGCTAGAGTACCGAAGGTCGTGTAGAGTAACGTTTCTTTAATGGACCCGGCTACTGGTAATTTCGGTGCGATAATTGTAGTGTCTTTTGAAGTAATTTCTGCTGAGCTTGATGAATTATTTGGGCTTCCAATACTAGTAGGTCTAGTTGGTGTTGGGGTTTTAGTGATAGTAGGTTTAATTGTTTTTGTAGGAGTCGGCGCTTTGGTAGGGGTAGTTTTCTTAGAAGGAGAGGGGATTAGTGTACTAGTTAGAAAGGGACTAATAACTGGGACAGTAGGTGTTATTGAGACTCTTGTCGGTAGTTGATTTTCCGATGGTTTTTGCTGTGTTGGTATATCTGTTGGTGAAGGATTGATTTTTGATATAGAGGAGGAAGGAATTACTGTCGTAGTATTTCTTTTAGTAAAAAAATAAAATACGCCAAATCCAATTATCACAACTCCCAAAATTGGAATTATTATTTTATTGATAGAGAATGTTTGAGTTGGTGATGCAGGTTGATTATATCCGGATGAATCCTCTTGGTTTCCCTGTTTTTTTATATAGTAAATTGACTCAACTAAAAGTAGGGTAAAAACCGCAAAAAATAAAATAAGATAAAGAAACGGAATATTGGAAAATGTGGGCAAGTTTAACATCTTTATTCTATGGTAGGCTGCAGTTCTAAATCTGTCAACCGTTTGTATTTAATAGCCTTGCTCCGAATATCAAAAAGATTAGACTTATTCCAATAGTTAATAATGTAATACCCGTTGAGCCTGAGCGCGGGGGTATATCCGTAGGTGGGTATGTTGGTTGAGTAGTTAATATGATAGTAGGCTGCAGACTGGGAGAAGGAGAGATAGAAATTGTCGGAGATAGACTTGATGTAATCGCGGGGGTAGCCGTTATAGAAGGTTTAGAGGTAGGAGTCAGTGAAGCAGAAGGAGTAGACTCGCCCAAAACGCTTTCGCCGCTTTTTAACACAATAAATTCCCTTGTTACGGTAATTAAATTACCCTTTCCATCATTAGTTTGGATATTTAAGAAATGAATTCCAGGTGGCAAGGCTTTTTCTGGTCTCCACGTCCATGTTCCGTCTTTTCCTACCGTTACTGTTCCGGTTTGCGGCGTCGAATTGACGGTTATTAATAATTGACTTCCAGCAGGTCCGTATCCTCTAATTCTGGGTCTATCGTCCGGAGTAGTATCCTGATCGTTTTTGGGGAAAAGAATATCTATCTTTTGTAACTGCTGGGTTTGTGGAGACAGACTCTGTTTTATTGTAGGAGTTAGATTTTTATAGGAAGGAGTGTTCGTATTTTCTGTTTTTATTCCTAAAATATTTGTTTGCATATTTCTAGCTGCCAGAAAATCTTTCTTACCAAGAAGGGCTATGAAGTTATAGGAGTTACCTATTGTCATAGGTGGAATAGTCAAATTTTGTCGAATTGATTTCACATCTATAATTGCTGTGGTAGCCTGAGTAGGGGATAAATTTACGGTAATTTGAATTAAGTCATTATCTCCAATTTCAGGACGATTTTGCAAGTCCTGTGTTCTAAGATGGTTAAAAGGAATTACCCACAGACCAGAGCTATCGACCCGACCTGAAAGAATCGAACTTTTCCCAACCAATAGATAAGCAACTGCTCCTTCCGCCGGTTTATTTTCGTTTGTGAGGATCGAACCGTGCGCCGGAGGAAGAGTCAAGGAATTAATCAATCTTGGTACAGTTTTTTGAGTAAAAACCGGACAACTATTCTCATCAGGGCAGTTATTTTTTCCAGAGATGATTTTTACTTTATAAGAATTATCTTCTTTAAGATTTTTTACAGTAATATAGTGCGTATTTCTGGGTCTGGGGATGTTATCACTATCTAGATCATCAAGATAGGTAAAAGTTTCTGAATTATTTGATACGGTGATTGAGCCAATAATTGCTGATGCGGTAAGCCAGGAAACTGTAAAAGAGTTATCAGTAATATTGGTGAAATGGATTTCTTGGGGGTGGGAGGTAGGACTGGCAGAAGATGTCAAAGATTGTGAGGATCTATCTAAAGTTACCGCGGTTCCAATTCCCACGATTAAAAGTAGCAGCGCTACAAGAGTAGGTATTTTTTTCTCTTTACGATACATTTATTCCTCTCTTTTAGAAAGTTGTCTTATTATTTCAGTATCAAAAGTGGGTGTCAAAGGTACAATTTGTTTTTTTTGGATCTCTGTTACGGTTGAGGTAGTTCTGGCGTGATAGATACCGAAAGCCATCCATGCTATTACAGTTAAAAATGTAATGATAGAGAGTATTGTTATTTCTTTACGGTTCATAATAGGTATTTCCTTTTATGGTAATTCGTATGTTACCGGAAGATGTAGATATATCTTGAGTAAAATCTAATGAATCTATTGTAACAATTCTTTTCCAGTTGACCAGATGTAGTAAGTATGACGAAATATTAGGATAACTACCATTAGCAACTAGGCTAAAACCATATTTTTGCACCTTATCAGAGGAAGGGAGATTAGATACTGGTACACTATCGATCTGTAATTGGTTTAGACTGATATTTGACCTATCCGCAAAAATTTCTAGGGCTTTGGCTAGTTTATGAAATAAAGCGTTAGACGGTAAAGCAGATTGGAGATAAGGCAGATTATCACGGATTTGTTCATATTCTGATTGTGCTTTTACAATGCTCCCTATTTTATTTTCATAATCAATATTAAGATTTTTAAGTTCACTTACACTTTTTATTAAAGATACAGCTGTTATTAGAGTTGGCCTGATTGCAAATAAGCCAAAGAAGGATAAAGATAGTAAGGATAAAGTTATCGTGAAATATGAAGTAGTTTTTTTATTTTTTAAAATCGGGGTAAAACGATTATAGGCGCGTTTTATATAATGTTGTTGAACGATTGATGGCAGCATACTCGGTTTTTTAGGTAAATCCTTTTAAAATAATACTCGTATCGATTTTAAATTCAATTCTTCCATCAGGTCGACGAATAATATCATCTAAAATTACCTCCTTAAACTTATTTTCTTGTTGAAGTCTGCGCAGGAAAAAGTTAAAACTTCTTAAATTTTCAGCTGTAGCTTTAAAACTAACTTTATCGGCGGTAATTTTTAGATTAAGGAAAACTGTATCTTTTGGAGTGTTTTCTTGAAAGAAGCGTAAGACCTTAAGGAAAGCATCTTGATTAGTGGTCAGTTGACGGATATGAGAAAGTTTCGTCTGTATACTGCGGATTTCTGCTTCAGTATTTGAAACAGATTCTATAAGTGCCTGTTTTTGAACTACAGTCTCCTTTAAATCCGTATGATCACGATCGAGTTTAAATCTAAGGAAAAAAACAGATAAAACAACTATTTGAGTGATAATGATAATATATCTTCCATAAGTAAAAGCCCAGCTAATAATTTGCCCTGAAAAAGATTCAGAAGATTCCTCTTTAATAACGAGATTAATATTTAGTTTTCTTTTCTGAGTGGGCACGGTGAATATAATTATACACCGCTTTTAATTTTTCTGGGAGTCTTTTTAAGAGGTTTAATTTTTGTTTTATTTAGAGTTATCGATTCTTTTCTCAAATGAAATTTTGATAATCCTGATTTCAGTCTCGAAACTTTATTTGGGTGGTAGACTTTTTTATTTTTTGCCTTATCCAAAAGACTCATAACTTTTGCCAAGTCTTTTGGATTGGGAGAAAGTCGAAATTGCTTGATAGCAACTTTAACGGATTTCTTGATCAATCGATTCTGTCTCTCTCTTTTCTTATCCTGTCTAAGTTTTTTTTTAGCTCCTCTAGTTACTGGCATTTGTCCGTAGTATACTAGAGAAGGAGCCAATGGTCAAGCTATTTAAAAACACATTTACCATACTTACTAGGCAACAAAATAATATTTTATCAGCCGCTTCAGTCATCATGACCGCGGTTGCATTGTCTCGAATATTAGGTCTGATAAGAGACAGGTTGCTTGCTGCTAGGTTTACCCCAAATGAACTTGGTGTTTATTATGCAGCTTTTAGGTTGCCTAATATGATATTTGAACTTCTGGTAATGGGCGCACTAGCCACAGCGTTCATTCCTGTATTTACAACTTATGTTGATACTAAAGGTAAAGAGGAAGCATTCAAGATGGCAGCGATAGTGATAAACATCGGCCTGATACTTTTTGGAGTATTATCCATTCCCATACTTGTTTTTACTAAAGAGGTGTCTTTTCTCCTAGCGCCGGGTTTCAGTCAAAGCCAGATAGAGCTCATGGCGGCTTTTACTCGTATAATGATTCTTGCACAAGTCTTTCCCTTAATAATCGGAAACTTTCTTACAGGAATTCTTCAGTCATATCGAAATTTTCTTATTCCTTCCCTTGCGCCAGTTGTCTATAATTTAGGGATAATAATCGCCATCATTTTTCTTACTCCAATGCTTGGTCTATACGCTCCGGTATTAGGAGTGGTATTAGGAGCAATATTATTCGTTTTGATTCAAATACCAGCGGTAGTATCTTTTGGCTATCGTCACCGTTGGAATATAACTTTTTCTCATCCCGGGGCAAGAGATATAGGAAAACTGATGTTACCAAGAGCTCTGGGTTTAGCGGTTTCTCAGATAGATACCACCATCGATTTAGTGCTTTCTAGTCTTTTAGGTGCAGGTGCGGTAACTGTTTTCAATTTTGCCCAGCATTTACAGCAAGTACCTATCGGCTTATTTGGTGCAAGTATCGCACAAGCTACTCTACCCACGCTTTCTTCCTACTACGCGCAAAAAAATTTTGACGAGTACAAAAAAATATTTCTATCATCTTTTCACCAAGTTTTATTTCTTGTAATTCCACTATCCATTATTTTGATAGTACTGAGAATTCCTATGGTACGATTAGTCTTCGGAGCGTCAAATCTCTTTGATTGGAATTCGACTGTTTTAACTGGAAGGACACTAGCTTATTTTAGTATATCTCTGTTTGCTCAAGCCCAGGTACATCTGATTGCCCGAGGCTTTTTTGCACTTCATGATAGTAAAACACCGGTAGTTGTTGGAGCAATATCCGTAGTGATTAATACTTTACTTTCATTATTACTTATTTTATTTTATCACTTTGATGTTTGGTCTCTAGCCTTATCAGCGTCTGTGGCAAGTATATTTAACGCTGTTACCCTTCTTTATCTTCTGGATAGAAAAATCGGTCATTTTAATCGCTATCACTTATTAGTTCCGGGTTTAAAGATATTATTGTCTGGAGCAGTTGCCGGTGCAGGGTTATATATTCCTATTAAATTACTTGATCAGTTGGTATTTGATACCACCAGAACAATAAATCTAATTATATTAACTGGTATCTCCACCATCGTGGGATTATCAGTCTATCTTTTTTTAGCTTGGTTTTTAGAAGTTCCCCAAGTAATAATATTATCCAAATTATTCAGACGGGTAAAAAGCATCCGGCAGGGAGTGTTAATAGATACGACCCAAGAAGTTGTTAATACAAACCAAACCCAGATTTAAACTATTTATCAACTCTTCCGTCAAAGAATCTGTTAATTGTCTTCTTTTGGTCGGGAAGTGTTATTTGAAGATTATCTAACGCAGCTTCTATCGGATAAAGAGTTAATATTTCCCCATTATAAACATTTACGATTGATTCTTGTTTAATTTGTGGTAGGTCATCGAGAGTCAGCCAAAGACCCGTTTTATTCCAACCGGTTTCAAGATGATGCCAGGTATCTTTCTGCCAATTATCAATTGACGCCTGAGTAACTAATTCTTCTTTGTTGCTAGCAATACCAAATTTTAAAATATTTCCATCTTGTGTTTTTTGTTTGGCTAAAAATAGCTTATTGATGGTTCCTGCTGCA
Organism: Candidatus Gottesmanbacteria bacterium RIFCSPLOWO2_01_FULL_39_12b; assembly: GCA_001780955.1. Classification (GTDB taxonomy): domain Bacteria; phylum Patescibacteriota; class Microgenomatia; order 2-02-FULL-39-11; family 2-02-FULL-39-11; genus 01-FULL-39-12b. The sequence goes on from MFJR01000012.1 coordinate 54,644, forward strand.
GTTGAGTATGGAGCATCGAAAATCAGGAAGGAGGAATCATCATCAGCCCAATAGGGTTTGATATCGAAACTTATTGTTCCGCTTGATTCTAATCTAAATTCAGGAGCTCTTAAAGTAAGCGATGAATCGGCACCATTTAGAACGATAGCCTGATCGTGAGGGCTTTTGTTTTTCCCTGTCATAAAAGTTACAAGTGATGCATTTCTGCTTAATTCTAATAAAAGGATGGAATTAGCTGGCATAATAAAAGATTTATTAATAACACCGTTGGTAGTAACCAGTTCAAATGTGCCGGTTGTGTTATCCAAAGGATAAGTATATTTAAGTTGATAAGATGCAGAATTTAAACCGGAAAAAGTTATGGGAACGTTTTCTGTATTTTTACCTGCCAGATCATAATTAGCTAAGATTACGGATATGTTTTGTTCTGATTTTGAAGCTAGCGCACTTATATAAGTTCCTTCTCCTGAGACATTGAGAAGATTACCTTTGAGTTGTGAAAGAGAGGTAAAGGCTTTAAAACGTGGTTTTGGGGATAATGGCAGAGGATTTTTTTCATGCGTCAATAATCCCCATTTACCGCCATTTGGTGGAGGACCATCCTTCACTTCAAAATTAAATGCCAGACTAATTACGTTTTGAAACTTGTTGATAGCTGCGATTGTAAAAGCTGCAGCCGCGTTAGAATTATTTATCTCTGAATTTTCTGATTCTATGCCCCATTCAGTGAGTATTAACGGAATATTGCTATAGCTAGGAAAGCTGGATAAATTATTACGAATACTGATAGCATCAGAAGAAAAGATATTAGTTTGTTTGTGATACCGATGCCAGGAATAAAAATCGAATCTCAATTTATTTTGATTGATATAAGATAGAAATTCATTAACCCAAGAATTAGCATAATATGATCCTACAGAAGGACCGCCTATATTGAAATGATTAACGTTTTGCGCCTCATTTGCTCCTTGGATGGCATGATAATAGAGCAGGCGGTAATCTTTCTCTCCGGATAACTTCCAGGAACCAAATTGTGGGAGTTCTGGTTCATTCCAGACTTCATAATAGACATTAGTCAAATTTTTAGCATTTTTACCACTGTAATGTTCGATTGTGGCCCGGACTAAGTCTTTCCAATAATTCCAGTCAGAGGGAACATCTATAATCGATCCTGTTGAGGTAAATACTGAAGGCATATATGAAAGGCTGAGAAATGGAAGAGCGCCAGTTGAAATAATATTATCTATGGTTTTATCAAGTTGGGAAAAATCATAATTAAAACCTCTATCTGCTTTTGTGACAACACTATATGAGTCATAAATATGGTCAAGCCGAATATAGCGAGGCGCTAATTCTCGCATTTTGGGAATGACCACTTCAAGCATGGGAGGTGGTTCTTCACCACCTTGAGAAAATGCCGCCCAGTTGTTATTCACGGGACCCTTAACGGATAGTGTATCTATAATAATATTTGCCGGTTGATAAGCTGCTTGACTTATAAGTCTTTGTGCCTGTTGAGTGATCAGTATTACGACAGGAAGAGTGAATAAAGCGAAGATGAGATAAAGAATATTTTTTTTCACTACTTATATACTAACAATTTATATTTTACTTGACAAACTTTAGCAGTCATGATATTTTAGTGCTAAATAGAAAAGAAAGGTTTTTATGCCGGAATTAACCGAAAGACAACTACATATTCTGAAAGCAATAATAGAGGATTATATTGAAACGGCAGAGCCTGTTGGTTCAGAAACACTGGATAAAAAGTATAATCTGGGTGTATCTCCCGCTACGATTCGCAACGAGATGGTTAAACTGACTCATTTAGGCTATCTGAAACAACCTCATACTTCCGCTGGTCGTACCCCAACGTCTGGGGCTTTAAAACTTTACGTAGATAAATTAATGAAGCTAAAAGAATTATCTGTTGCCGAAGAAGTGACTGTTAGACAAAAAATTTGGGATTATCGAACTGAAATGGATAAAATGCTTCGTGAAGCTACAAAGGCCTTGGCCAGACAGTCGAAAACTATGTCGTTGGCCGCAACAGAAGATGGTGATATTTACACTTCAGGAATGGGCAATATACTTGAAATGCCTGAGTTTTATGATATCGATATAACGAGACACCTATTGGACACATTAGATGAGTATGGATATTGGTGGAATATTTTTTCTCATCTTTACGATAACCCAGATCCGTTAGCAATTCTTCTGGGGGAGGAATTTGGTGGACAAGTATTGAAAGAGTGCGGTGGAGTATTCGTAAGATTTTCATCTGATACACATCGTGGAGCAATTGGAGTGGTTGGATCTTCTCGTTTGGATTATTCTCATATTATTCCATTAGTACGCTATATGGGTGAATTAATTAGTGATATGGCGAAGAACTGGTAGAGTATAAGATGAAAAGCAAACACGATGCTGTAAAAGTTAATCAGACGACTCAAGAGAATGTAGAATGGAAAGATAAATATTTGAGGGCGCTTGCGGATTACCAAAATTTGGAAAAGAGAATTAGTGAGACGAGGTCGCATGATGTTAAATTCGCGGCAAGAAATTTGATAGTCATGCTTCTGCCCGCCATAGATGATTTAGAAAAAGCAGCGATCTTGCTTAAGAATGAAGGATTAAACCTAGCAGTTAGGAAGTTAGAAGAAGTATTAAAAAGAGAACAGGTCGAAAAGATAGAGGTTTTGGGTAATAAGTATGATCCGCATACGATGGAATGTGTAGAGGTGGTAGAGGGACAAGAAGATGATAAGGTAACAGAGGAGATAAGACCTGGATATAAAATGTTTGGTCAGGTTATAAGAGCAACTCAGGTGAAAGTGGGAAGGAAAAAGTTAGAAAAAGTATTACCCCGCTAAGCGGGGTTCAATCCCGATTAAATCGGGATAGAAAAGGAGTATATTATGGCAAAAATAATTGGAATAGATTTAGGTACCACTAACTCATGTGTAGCAGTGATGGAGGGTGGAAGTCCAAAAGTAATACATAGTGCTGAAGGCAGAAACGTAATTCCTTCGGTGGTTGATCCTATTAAAAGAATTGTGGGAGATGTAGCCAAAAGACAAATGGTTATCAATCCTAAATCAACGGTATTTTCTGTAAAAAGATTAATGGGGAGAAAATTTTCAGATAAATCAGTTGAGATTGATGCGAAATGGTTACCATACTCGATTAAATCAGGTAGAGATAACATGGTAACGGTTGAAGTAGGAGGTAAAACATTTACTCCACAAGAAATTTCTGCTCAAATTTTACAAAAAATTAAATCTGACGCTGAAAATTATTTAGGAGAAAAGGTAGTGGAAGCCGTCATTACGGTTCCTGCCTATTTTGACGATTCACAGAGACAAGCAACTAAACAAGCTGGAGAGATTGCTGGTTTAATAGTTAAAAGAATTTTGAATGAACCTACAGCGGCTGCGCTTGCATACGGTTTAGATAAAAAACATGCCCATACTGTGGCCGTTTATGACTTGGGAGGCGGAACTTTTGATATTTCTATTTTAGAGCTTGGTGAAGGCGTATATGAGGTTAAAGCCACTAACGGTGATACTCATTTAGGAGGAGATGATTTTGATAAAAAAATCATAGACTTTTTGGCGGATGAGTTTAAAAAGGAAAACGGGGTTGATCTTCGAAAAGACGTTCAAGCTTTACAACGATTAAGAGATGCGTCTGAGAAGGCAAAAATTGAACTTTCTAGTAGTCTTGAAACCGAGATTAATCTACCTTTTATTACTCAGGGAAAAGAAGGTCCATTGCATCTAGTTATGAAATTAACTCGAGCTAAATTAGAAAGTATTATTGAAGATTTAATTAAAAAGACAATCACACCGGTTGAAGCATGTCTTAAGGACGCCAAAATTACTAAAGATAAGATTGATGAAATAGTGCTTGTTGGGGGAATGACTCGGATGCCAAAAGTTATCGAGGTGGTACAAAACTTCTTTGGTAAAGAACCAAACCGTTCAGTAAATCCTGATGAGGTGGTAGCCGTAGGTGCCGCCGTGCAAGCAGGTGTCCTTACAGGAGAAGTTAAAGATGTGGTTCTTCTGGATGTTACACCTCTTACTCTAGGAGTAGAAACTCTTGGCGGCGTGATGACGGCACTGATTACTAGAAATACTACCGTTCCAACATCTAAATCAGAAATTTTTTCTACAGCTGCAGATAACCAAACTTCTGTAGAGATTAATGTACTTCAGGGTGAAAGACCGATGGCTGCTGATAATAAATCCCTAGGAAGATTTATACTCGATGGTATTCCACCAGCGCCCCGTGGTATTCCCCAAGTTGAAGTGATGTTTGATATTGATGCCAGTGGCATATTAAATGTTCATGCCAAAGATAAAGCTACTGGAAGGAGTCAAAGTATAAAAATTACCGGTTCAACTGGTTTATCAAAAGAGGAAATTGAGAAAATGACTAAAGAAGCTGAGGCACATGCTTCTGAAGATTCGTCAAAAAAAGAAAAAATCGAAGCAAGAAATAAAGCTGATAACATGGTGTACGTGGCTGAAAAATCTTTACAAGATGCGAAAGATAAAGTAACGGATGATATTAAAAAAGAGGTGGAAGAGAAAATATCAGCTCTTAAATCTATTCTTGAAACCGGGACAAAAGAAGATTTAGAAGCTAAAACGAAAGATCTTTCCGATAGTCTCCAAAAAATAGGTCAGGCAATGTATCAGAAGCAGCCGTCGCAACCGGCAGATCAGGCGTCAGGAAGTAAAGAGGAGAAGGTAGAGGAAGCTAATGGGGAGAAAAAGAAAGAAAAGGGTAAAAAAGAAGACGTTCAGGAAGGCGAGGTTGTTAGTTAATTATTAGTTGTTGGTTATCAGTTAGGGCGCGCAAAAGCGCGCCCAATTGGTATAATTAAGGTATGGCAAAAGATTTTTACGAAATTCTGGGTGTTTCTAAAAATGCATCTTCCGAAGAAATAAAAAAAGCTTACAGAAAGCAGGCTTTGCAGTGGCATCCGGACAGAAATAAAAGCGAAGGGGCAAACGAAAAGTTTAAGGGAATTAATAAAGCTTATGAAATTCTCTCCGATTCGAAAAAAAAGGAGGCTTACGATCAGTACGGCGAGTCAGCTTTTCAGTCAGGAAGCGGATTTGGCGCACAAGGAAGCACAGGAAGATACGGTCCTTTCACTTACACTTATACGACTTCTGGTGGTGGAGACGGTGGTTCGCAGTCAAGCGGGTTCGAAGGATTTGATTTCGGTGGATTTTCCGATCCATTTGAAATTTTTGAACAATTCTTCGGAGGCGGAGGTTCGCCTTTCGGCAGACGCGCAAAGCAACATCCTGTTTACAGGCTGACTCTGGATTTCATGGAGGCGGTAAAGGGGGTTGAAAAAACAGTAAGTTTAGAAGGCAAAAGACAAAATATTAAGATACCGGCAGGAGTAGATAATGGTACCAGGGTAAGATTTGGTGATTACGACATCGTTATAAGCGTGCAGCCCGACTCACGGTTTAAAAGAGAAGATTATGATTTGGTAAGTGAGGTAGAAATAAGTTTTGCCCAGGCGGCACTCGGCGAAGTGATTTCCGTCCCTACTATAGACGGGCCGTTGAAGCTGAAAATCCAGCCGGGTACTCAGCCGAACGCCCTAGTCAGATTAAAGGGTATGGGCGTTCCTCATGTCCGCGGAAACGGACGCGGAGACCAGTATATAAGAGTAAAAGTAACTGTTCCGGCAAAGTTAAGCAGCCGGCAGAAAGAATTATTGGAAGAATTTGAAGAAGAAAACAAAAGAAAGAAAGGATGGTTCTAAATATGTTAAAAAACATCTCCGCAATTTTAATCTGGTCGGAAAATTATCGGAGACTTGCCGATTGGTATGAAGAAATGTTGGGATTAAAATCCATTGAGGAGTTAAATCATCCACAAGATACCGGAGTAGGATTCCAAGTTGGAAATGTTTATCTATGGATTGGGCAGCATGATAAAGTGAAAGGGGAAAATAAAGACATCCATAGACACATGTTTAATTTTGTCGTGGATTCCGTAACTAAGTCCTATGAGGAATTAAAGAAAAGAGGAGTAAAATTCCTGGCAAAGCCGTTCAAGGCTCCAACTTTCGATAAATACTTCGCAACATTTTATGATCTGGACAACAATCTGGTGCAGTTAATTGGGGGAAGATAATAAAAAAATTAAAGGAATTATTTATCCTATCTTTCTCCAAGATAACTTTCCGGAACAAGTGGAGTTAATTGAGAAAAAACCCAAGCGTCCAGATCGAGATTTTGTCTTTTTGCATCTATTATAGCCTCTTCTTGAGTAAAGGTTGGACCTATTTTAATTTCATATGTTCTACCGATGTTTAATCCACCAGCGTTTCTTTCGCTATAATCAGTTATACCTTCTATTCCCAAA
>MFJR01000012.1:61061-73125 GCA_001780955.1 Candidatus Gottesmanbacteria bacterium RIFCSPLOWO2_01_FULL_39_12b
CCGCCCTGTTTTAGTGTTTGTAGAGAAGAGTTGATATAGTCCGTTAAACCGGTACCTTGATCGAGACCATCATTTTGGTTAAGTCTAATTGTATCTGGTGTAACGATCGGTTTCATATTAATTGAAGTTAGACCTGCTAGCATATTAATATATGGTTTTTGCTGATGATAAGCGATAGGAGTAGTAATAGGTTTACAACGCATTTTTTTCCTGGCAAAAACAACATTATTTATTACCTGCGCAGGATCTGTCTTACCAAAGTGGTTTATCAAAATAAGAAGACCTCTCCCTTGATCCAACAACTCTTCTGCCTTTGTTAATCCGGAAGACTGTTCGACCTGATGCCATAGTAATGTACTTAATACCGCCTGGACCAAATTTCGGCGTGTAACAACTGCAGGTGAAATATAAGAAGGGAAAGATTCTATTTTATTCATAAGGAGCAATATTATACTTCACCACTGTCTGATATTTAAAATAATTATGTTAATAGGAAAGTGACAATTTTATTCTGTAGAAGACTGCAAGTAAAATAAGAGTATAGGATTAAATTGAGTAGGGTATAGGTTGCGATAAAAGCAATGAGGCAAAACAGGTTCTAACACTGTCAATGGTTACTTTTTTGTCTTAAAAGTGTAAATATAAAATAGGTATGCTTATTTAACTCACTTTATTAAAAGCGGTTAATATAGGTAAAATGATAATAAGTTAAGCGTATGGGTTTTATTTCAGCACTTATCACCATTCTTGGTTTAAGCCTCTTTGAAGTTATCAATAGTATCGATAACGCCATTATCAATGCTGAGGTACTTTCCACAATGAAGGCTGCATCCCGTAGGTGGTTTATCACTTGGGGTCTTCTCTCCTCAGTTGTGATCGTTCGGGGTCTGTTACCATTCCTTATTGTGTGGCTTCTAAACCCAACTGCAGGTATTATCGGTACAGTTACTGCCGTATTTCAAAGCGACAGAAGCGTCTCTGAATCATTGGATCGATCAGCTCCTTATTTGCTTCTAGCCGGAGGAATTTTTATGGTTTTTGTGTTTTTTCACTGGCTATTTTTGGAAGAAAAGAAGTTCGGACTTCCCGGAGAAAGATTTATTGCCAATCAAGGGGTGTGGTTCTATGCAATTGTCTCTGTCATTCTGACTATAACCGTTTGGTATGCAATAAAGACAGAACCACTCCTTGCATTTTCCGCAGTGGTCGGATCAACTGTATTTTTCATCACTCACGGATTCAAACAACAGGCAGAGCAGGCAGAGAAGAAGCTATTACAAAAAGGTATGTCAGATATAAGTAAAATTCTATATCTTGAGGTGATTGATATGACTTTTTCAATAGACGGGGTATTGGGTTCATTTGCATTCACATTTTTTGTGCCTCTTATCCTTCTGGGAAATGGTCTTGGAGCGCTTGTCCTTCGTCAAGTGACCGTATCCAATATTGAGAGAATTAAAAAATATCTCTATATAAAAAACGGTGCTATGTATTCAATCCTCTTTTTAGGATCAGTTATGGTTTTGGATAGTTTCGGTTTCCATATTCCATTTTGGTTTTCTCCAACAATGACATTTCTCATCGTAGGATATTTCTACCTGAAATCAAATAAAAAAATAAAGATTTAATATCTGTCACTTACTTGCTTTTCCAGAGCTTTTTCTATTTTTGATATACTGGTAGGTCGGAGCATTTCTCCAAGAATCTGATCTTTAGATACGTCAATTCCATTTTTTTCCATTAACACGCTTAGCATTTCCATTACTTTTGTTAATTCCTGTTCTGTAATAACATCCACCTGTAAATCAATTTCCTCTCTTAAGTCATCTATTTGAGACGCTCTATTTTGTGAAATAAGTACGAAAATAGCTAAAATAATTGCTTCTAAAGATACGATCATAGTAAGCAGACCAAATGGAAAGGGGTCAAAAGGTACAATTACCCCAATGACATTAGTGTTGACTAAAATCCATAGAGAAAACCAGAGTATATTTACAATAAGAAAGGGGATACTGCCAAATGTTCTAGTCATCCAATCAGCTATTTTTTCAGACAGAGTTCTTTTTGCATCCGCCCGGGCTTTGAGGCTTCTTATAATTCTTCTGCTATTATGAAATGTCGAGGGTTGATTGCTCTCGCTTTGATTAAATTTCTCCATATATTTTAAGTTTAAAAGATCGTAGGTTTATATCAAGAAGTAAAACAGTAGTCTGTAATTAATTGAAGGTAAATTGCGGTAAAATCATTTGGGTAAAACAGGCTCTAACACTGTGATTCGGTAAACTCACCATAAATAAATGGTTCTCCGCCTTCGCTTCGCCGTAGCTCGACAGAGCGAAGGCGAGCTGTTACGGGATCTCAGTTAACTGATTTAGATCAGCTCATATTGGCGAAGCTTCGGCGAGACGAAAGTCCGCTTAATACGTTACGATTGTTGGTATAATCTTATTATGAATGTTCGATTTGCCACACCAAAAGATAAAGTTAAAATCCTTGATTTATTCGATGAGTTTGGTTCACTGATAAATGCTACTGATATACCTTCAGAAGTTGGAGGTGCGATGTTCGATGAAATAATCAACCGAGATGATACAAAGATATTTGTTGTCGAAGAAAAAGGTCAAATATCAGGAATCGCCACATTTTACCTTTTGCCAAATATACGCCACGGGCGGAAACGAGGACATCTTGAGGATTTTTTTATCACAAGCACCGCGCGCAATAAAGGAGTAGGAACATTTCTATTAAAATCGATTAAAGATTATTGCCATAAAAATAATATTAAGGTAATAAAATTACATAGTGGAAATGAACTAGTAAATGCACACAGTTTTTATGAGAAGAATGGTGGAAAAACTACAGAAAGGTTTTTCAGATTTGATATTGATTAAAGCTAGGTAGTTGATGTTGATATTACCTTCCAATGTAGTAAGTCTTGGGTACGTTCCCAAACACAAAACATATTCTGGGACAGTTATAGTCTTTCGGATTATTGGGATAAATGGAAGGATGTAGATATCGTCTTTGATCTGGATAAACCCAGAGATGAAACACTGGTCGTGCGTTTGCAAAAGGATCTGAAAGACAAACTGGAAAAAATTGCCAGAAACCGCGGTCTCAATCTCTCAACCCTTGCCCGCATGTGGCTTATCGAAAAACTGCATTCTTCAGTTTAATACGTTGCCACTTTTTATGATCTGGATAATAACCTGGTACAGCTAATTGGTGGAGTGTAACTTCAAAAAATCCTAAAAAATTCAGGTTCTAATCAGAGTTTTATACAAATAGTATTAATGATCATAAATCGTGTATAATTTTGTCATGAGTTCAACTAACGATTGGGATCGTTTAAGTAACTATTTCGATACAAGTAAAAACGATATAAAAAGTGGTGCTGCAGATAACATGATGATAGCTTGGCCGGTGATACTAAATTTTATACAAAAATATGCTCCAAGGAATGAAAATATAAAGGTTCTGGATTATGGGTGTGGTGGAGGGGGATTTTCAAATAAGCTTTTTTCATTGGGATTTGACGTAACCGGAGTAGATTTATCAAGCGAGATGATCGCAATCGCGAAGAAAAATTACGGAGAGAAGGTTAAATTTATTACAGGGAATTCTAATATTCTTACTAGTTTAGGCAAATTCGATATTATTACTTCTATAATGACTCTCCAATTTATCAAAAATGTTGCAGATACAATCGATAATTTTTCAAAAGTACTTTATAAAAGTAATTTATTAGTATTTGCCGTATTTAATCCCGCCTATGTTGTAGAAGGAATAAAAATAAAGAGAGGATTTACTGATTTTGATTCAGATACGAATCCGAAAGAAGGTGAAAAATTATTTAACGATGGTTCTATTCGTATCCCTGTTTATATAAGAACAGCATATGAATACAACGCCATTGCTGAAAAATATGGATTTAAAAATGTTCTGGAAGAATATCCTGAATTTACTAGAGAATATGTAAATAAATATCCGGAAGACCGTATATATAAAAACTCTGAATATTTAATACTTGGTTATAGGAAAAATAAGTCTGTATTAAGAAAACGAAACAGGCTTTAACACTATGGATTCGACAAACTCACCATAAATAAATGGTTCCTCCCCAGGTGCTACAGATATAAATCTGATACCCTCCACGTCTTTACTCGATAATCCACACTTTATGTTCTAATGATTTCAAATATTTTGAAGCTAGACTCAACTTTTTCGAGAAATGTTATAGTAGTAGACATGGAAGCCATAATAATTTTCTTTACAACATTCATATCAACAGTTCTAAGCACAATGTCAGGAGGAGGTGCCTCAATTATTAATTTACCAATATTTTTATCACTCGGGATACCCTTTCCTGTAGCTAACTCAATACAAAAAATAAGTGCTACTTTCTGGGTAGTCCCAGCAGCGAAGAATTACCTAGAAGGGAGAAAAATAGACTGGGTATTCTTAATCATATTTTCAGTCATTGGTTTGATTGGGGTATATTTTGGAGTGCTGGTAACAATTAATGTAAACCAGAGATATCTAGAAGTGGGTATTGGAATTATAATTATTTTCCTCGTTTGCTATACATATTTTCATAATAGATTAGGGCTGAAAGAAGAAGAGAAAAAATATGGCGTTATTAGAAAGAATATTGCCTATCCTTTTGCTTTAATACTTGGATTTTATGAAAGTATTTTTGGTGCAGGAAATGCAATCTTTTTAGCTAGTATTACTTTTTTAACACATGGATTTGATTTTATTGATGCTCTGGGATATTATTTCGCAATTATTTTTCTCTGGTTGGTATTTGCATCCCTTCTATTTATTCAAAAAGGATACTTCAATTTGTATTTAACAATACCTGCGATAATTGGATCTACGGCCGGTGGCTATATAGGGTCAAAATATGCTCGATATAAAGGAAATAAGTTTATCAGATTAATGTTTATAATAATCGGAGGAATTCTAGGGATAAAATTAATTCTTGGTATATAAAAAGTAAGTTCTAACATTATACCAGCTTCCTGCCATTATCTTATTAACGTTTCCTCTTCTAAGCTTCTGATATAATAATCACAGTTTTATGATCCATAAAAACTTTTTCCCGTTAGTACCCCAATTTTTCCTTTACAAAGATTATCATAACTCTTCCCGGTACTATTTCTTTATTTACGATAAGCAACTTACTGACATTGCTTCCTACGTTATATAGCTTTTTCATCTTCTCGTCTTCTATAGGCAACACATATTCATAAATTCTTTTTATGCCCTCATCCAAATTTTCGACGATTTTTTGCGTACCTACCACCCAAATCACATGGGTTGATGCGTAACTATAAGCGCTCAACTGGCTGCCCGTGTTTGACGCGATCAGCACTTTGCCGTCTTGGGTAACTGCATGCACACTGCCTACTGTCCATCGGGGTGCTGATCCCATCTTTTGCATTTCTGTTCCTTGGGTCTTCCGATCCATCTTCATCAGTTTCGGCTTAATCGCATCATAATTTCCGGACTCGTTTATTTCTTTAGAGATTGTAATGCTGTCCAGAGTGACAGAACTCATACTCATCACTTCTTCTCCTTTTGGCAAAAGTTCCAGAATTTTCTCCTTTGCCTTTTCCCCGTTTTCCACCACAAGGGAAGCGATACCGTTCTGTTTCAACGCTTCAATCGTCTTGTTGATTGTTTGATCGTCAGCCAATGCGTCCCATGCTTTGTTCATAGGTTATTTCCTTTCAAGGTAATTTTTTAATATCGATCCCCATTTTTTTAAGATATTCGCGGTTTATACTGTAATAATTTGCCGAACCGTCTTTACGCGCGGTTAGGATTTTTGCTTCAATCAGTTTATTGAAATGATGAGACAGGGCCGGTTGGGAGAGGGAAAATTTCTTTGACAGTTCCTTGCAGGAAAATTCTTTTTTCCCTGTAAGAAATTTTATTATTCCGTATCGTGTAGGGTCTGATAATGATTTGAATATTTTTACTATTAACGCACTCATATTTAAGTATTTAAATATTTAGATATGTTTATAATATATACCATCTAGATTTCGTTGTCAATCCATGTGGTAAAATTCCTATGCTACAATATACAAAATCTATGGCGTTAAAAGATTATCATCATTTTAAGGGAAAAGATCTTACTAGGTCCGAAAAAATCCAAAGACTGATGTATTTTTTATGAAAATTTAAAACGAGGAGAAATAGAAGTAGACGAAAATGTGATACGGAAGATTACAGAATATTTAAAAGCGAGTAAGAGAGGAAATTAATGCACCAAAGAGTTATTGAGCATTTCAAAAAAGTTGACCCTGTCTTATACAGCGTATTGGATAAGATTGATTCCTTAAAACCTCTGACTAAATCCAATAATTATTTTTCCGATCTGTGCGAGACGATAATTAACCAGCAGCTTTCGGAAAAAGTGGGAACAGTAATTTTTAACCGCTTCAAAAAACTTTTTCCTAAAGGAAAGATAACCGCAGAGAAATTATTAAAACTAAAAGATGAAGAGATAAGAAAAATAGGAACGTCGGGAAACAAAGCGAAGTTTATAAAGGAGCTAGCTAAAAAGATTCACGCTAAGGAAGTCAATTTAGAGAGATTGGAACAGCTGGAAAATGAAGAAGTCGTTGCCGAACTGACTAAATTAAAAGGTATTGGACAGTGGACGGCGGAAATGTTCCTGATGTTTTCATTGGGAAGGGAAGACGTATTCTCTTACGGGGATTTAGGTTTGAGACGGGCGATGCAGAAATTATACAAGTTGCCAAAAGAACCTAAAAAAGCAGAGGCAGAAGAAATCAGTATTAAATGGTTTCCTTACAGAACTTATGCCGCTAGAATTCTTTGGAGAAGTTTAGAAGTATAATTTATTTATTGAGATACTTGGAGATATTCTGGTTGTGTTCTTCTATTGTTGAGGCAAAATGAGAAAAACCGTTATTATCGGCGACGTAATATAAATAGTCTGTTTTAGGAGTATTAAGTACTGCGGTAATTGCTTCTAGTCCTGGATTAGCGATAGGCTGTGGAGGAAGACCCGCATTTTTGTAGGTGTTATAAGGTGAATCTGTTTCTAAATCTTTCAGAGTTAATTCCTTTTTCCACCAGCTTTTTTCTTGCGGTTGATAGCCTAGGACATACTGTACAGTGGCATCAATATCAAGCTTCATTCCAAGTTTTAAGCGATTTAAGATGACACTGGCAACGATTGGACGGTCTACGTCGTGTTTAGCTTCTCTTTCAACTAGAGAAGCGATAATAATTAATTGATTAAGAGATAGATTTTTTTCTTGTGCTAGACTTATTTCTTTTTGACCTATTTTTCTGTTAAAGTTATCAAAAAAAAATTTTACTAATTCTACTGCCGTTGAATTTTTGGGAAAACGATATGTATCGGGAAACATATATCCCTCGCGTGCTATTTTTAGAAATTCTGACTCAGGAACCGCGAGTTCTTGTGTAAGTTTAAATGCTATTTCGCTATTTCTCCATCCTTCTGGAATAGTTAATTGAACATCAGTAGTTCCGTGAGTTAGAGATTGGGCAATAGTATTCATATGCATGGAGGGATTTAATCTAAATTCTCCAGCTTGAATGTTGTTGGCTACTCCTCCGAAACGCGCCAGTAAAAAGAAGGCAACCGATGAGCGAATGAGCTTTTGGTTTTGTAAGCGCTCAGCCACACTTCTTATGCTTTCTCCATTATGGATGGTAAAAACCACTTCTTTTTTATCATCGGGTTTAATAGGTTTATTTGCTCGAGTCCACCAGAGGGAAATAAATGATCCTCCTAAAAGGAGGATTAGGAGAAGAATAACTATTCTTTGTTTCATGAGCGTTTACGTAAGCGGTGCACGTTGAAAGCGTTTAGTTTCCTGGTTATGAATATATATTCTACCGCATTTCTTACACGTGACCCTGACTTCTGCTTCTTTTTTATTTTCTTTAAGACCATTGCGCAGTGGCGTGCTACAACCTACACAGCGACCCTGAGATAGAAGCCAAGCTTGTGCAGGAGCAATGATGTTTTTAAACATATTATTCAATCCTGTATATGGGTACATGAGGAAGCGTATCTACTGCCTCCTTTAATCTCCATTTATTATCTGAATAGAGTATACATAGTATATCATTTTTGTCTACGCGTTCATCTACTCGTTGTTTCAGGCAGACACCCGCCTTTTTGTCTACAGGACATCCGAGAATCTTAGCTATAATTGTTAGATCGTAATTATTAAACCCGGTAACGACTCCTTTTTTACGACTGAGTACTTCATAATGATATTGTCCGATTTTAATGTCGTAAACGCTTATATTACTATTACCTCCTTGTGTTTTTATTATTTCGCGCATTTTGGACAAAGCTTTTCCTGATGAAAGTAATTGACGAGCAAGTTCTTCACCGCTTTCCTTCTCTTTTTTTTTAGAATCTGCAAAACAAAGATCAAGAAGTTTACCTGCCAACCTTAATGTTTTAGCTTCTAAGACAAAGGGTCTATCTGGATGTTGTTCTAGAACTTTTAAAACGTCTCTTGCTTCAAGAGATGGTCCGACCGCATGTCCGGCCGGTTCTAAAATTTGGTTTATATCGACTGCCACATGAATATTAAATTTTTTAGCTAAAAATTTAAATTTTTCGGAAATCACTTCCGCATCTTTAAAATGTTTGATTTTTAATGTTTGACCGACTGGAAGATCTAGTATCAAATGCGTCGCTCCAGAGGCGATTTTTTTCGCCATAATTGAAACGATAATTTTATCAAATGATTCAAATGCTAATGGTGTTTCTACCTGAATTATGATATCATCAGCAGGAGCTAAGCCTAGATGACCTCCCCAGACAATGCAACCTCCCGTCTTTTCTACCATTTTTTCGATTTTTTCCGGGGAAAAGGTTACAGGAGCGAGCACCTCCATGGTGTCTGCAGTACCAGCAGGAGTAGTGATAGCCCGGGACGAATTTTTAGGAATTTTAAAACCAGCGGCAGCAATTATGGGTACAAGTATCATTGTCGTTCTTGTTCCGGCTAAACCTCCGGTTGAATGTTTATCAGCCACAATTCCATTGAAGTGAAGTTTACTGCCAGTATCTGCCATAGCTTTGGTCAAATAATAAAGCTCTTGATTGGAAAATCCCTCTTTAAAACCAGCGGCAACAAAGTAAGTAGTTAGAATCGGACCTAATTTTTCATGAGCTACTTCATCCATCAAAGAAAAAACTTCCCTATAGTTCAATTTTTTCCCTAATAGTTTCTTTTTGATAGCAGAAAGCGCCTCTGAAGATTGGGTTATAGAGTATTTATGTTGATGTTTGTTTACCATAAATATAAATTGTAAAGCTATTTATGATTTTATCATAATCTAGTCTACTAATTTTGCTTTGACGACTAGACGTTTAAGATAGGTACCTGGAGGTACACAGGTGACTAAAGTAAGATACGCCGAATTATAATTCTGTTCTAAAACTGATAGATCATCGGGGCTGGTGATTCTCATATCGAAGACTTGGTAACGATAACTAATATTGTCGTAAGTTAAAAGAATCTCATCCCCCTTATTGAGATCCGGTAGTTTGGAGAAAATCGTTTTATAATCTTTGGGATTATATAGCCAGGGAATTGTAGAATGACCGAAAATAACCGGTGTGCCAAAATTACCCGGTTGAGGACCTGTAAAGTGAATTAAACTTTTTGAAAGATCCTCACTTCCTACTACTACGTTGGCATTTTCGATTTTGAGCTTGGCAATTGAAAGCTGATAAGAAGTGACGTTAGTTACCAATTTTATGTTAGTAGCCTTTGGAAACCACATACTTGCTTTGGTAAAATCTACGTTTTTACCTCCTATTACTTGAGATAGTTGAGTGCTAATTTCATCTCTGACAGACTCATTGGGGATAGGACGGATGAAAGTAGTACCGAATTTAGGAGAATAAAATAATTCAAATGTAACAATCGGGTATGTGACCCATATAAGAATGCTTATTCCGGCCAGGATGAAAATTATCGATAAAACTGAAGCAATTTTTTTGGTAACTGAGTAAGTTTTTTTTGCATAGGCGTAGATGGCCATGTCAGTAGGATACGACTTGAAGTGAAAGATTGGGTCGACGGAAGGGTAAATAATTCTTCCATAATGGAAGTGAATTTTCGGCAACTATTTTGACCCCCCCAAGTTTAGAGTCTTCTCGTAAAATTGCAGCTGCTTGAGAATAAGTTTTTCCTAATAATTTAGTTATAATCTTTTCTGTATCTATCTCTGGTAGAAAATAGGCTGTAATAATAGCTTTAGCCATGATATTGCCGCTCTTGTCAACCTTTGTTTCCTCAATTTTTACTCCTGTTTTATTATTATCTAAAGTATATCCGGCAGGTACAGTAGTTAGACTTTTACTAGCTAAATTAGATAAATCCGATTCCTGAAAAGTTAGCCCATTAACTTTAAGAGTTAATTTAAGACTAACTTCTTTTGCTTCATGGTCAATTTCGTTACTAAATTTTTTGTTGGTTGTGGAAGTTTGTACTGAAACCTCAATTAACTTTTCACCAGAGGAAGTTTTTTGTATTAGCTGCTGTTTAGCTTGAGATGTTAATTCTTCAGTCAGATCTGTTTCTAATTTCGTTTGATCTGTCTTTGCTACACTAGTGACTTCTCTACTGGTACCACCAGTAAAACTTTGAGCATTTTTAGCAGAAAATGAGTTTTCAGGTAAATCATGGAAAATGAAGATACTTCCTGAAGCAAGATTACCTTCAGAACCGATAAAGTTTGCGGTAAAGGGAGTGTTTACTTTACCAAAAGAAAGACCTTCTCCGGTATCAGAGGCAGAGGCCACCTTAATATCATTATCTAGAGAAAATTTGAGATCGCCATTTAGTATGACTGTCCCCTTGGAGAAGGATTTACCATTTAGGGTTTTATTGTATATAGTTACTTCTCCTTTTGCCTTATCACCAACCTTCAATTTACCTGTCGTATTGGCGGTTTTTTCTCCGTTAACTTCGACCTCAATAGTTTTAGTAATGACGGTTTTTTTACCTTGTGCCGTTTTATTTGGATCATTTGTCAGAACGATATCTAATTGCTCAGAGATTATTTGTGGGTATACTATTAATTGAGCTGTGGCTTTAGGATAGAACCAGATGAGAGAGAGAAAAGCTGTTAAACTTATTACCAATGTGGTTATTATCGGAAATAAATTACTTAAGAGCTCAGGAAATAGAGGTAATGAAAATCTTATTTCAGGAAAATGGAATAAAGACAATTTATTACTAATAAAGGAAACGAAAGATTCTTTGTTGGTATCTTCTTCAGCAACAAATTCAGGTATTTCAGAAACAGTATCTTTTTTTTTACGGGAAAACGAGTCTAGAGTTGACCAGTCTTTTCCTCTTACAAAACCGAAGTTATCCTCTGTTATTTCTAGATTTTCTTTTTGTAAATTTTCGTTTTGCTCTTTTAAAATATCTGATTGATCGGTGATTTGAATTCCATCATTTTCAGGTTGAGGCGCAGTTCCAACCTTTTCTTTTTGCATATCCTGCTTAAATTCTTCGATTGATTCTGGTTGAAACTTGCGGATTAAGCTGCTTCCGACGGCTTCTACCAAAGCCAGGTCAATTTTTGTCTGGGGTAAGATCTCAATTTTTGGGGTGTGGAGAAAAACAGATAATTTATGCCAGGGTAGACGAAGCAATTCCTCTCTCAATTCTTCGAGCTTCTCAGACTCATCATAAAGAATTATATGTGAAGGCAATATTTCAGTTTGGAATCGGTTGATGGTAGTTTCAAAATCAGCTGTGAGAGAATCAGATCTTTCAATAGTGATGTTTTGCTGAATTTTGCCAACTCTTATTAGTGAAAACGTCAGGTGACTCCGAGAGATTTCTAACAGCAAGGCCGTCGGAGGTGCTTCATTTTGTTTTTCGAGATATAAGGATATTAGAGATGGATAAGCGATAAATCCTTGCGGTTTTAACTCTAGATCTTTAGAGATTTTTTTCAATCTTTCAAGAAATTCAGGTTGTATTTGATCTTCTTTTTCTAAGAAGCGCAC
>MFJR01000012.1:73178-73884 GCA_001780955.1 Candidatus Gottesmanbacteria bacterium RIFCSPLOWO2_01_FULL_39_12b
TTTTCTCTGCCTCAGAGATAGCAATATCTGCAGATTCAATTTCTTTAACATCTTGGCTGAGCCTACTCTCGCCAGTGCCAGCGATAGTTATCTTATTTCCGGTAATTTCAGCAACGATAGCTCTTATTCGTTGAGCTTCAACGCTTAGGGTAAGAAAATAGTCTTTAATTTCTTTCTTTGGTAGAAGTTGGGTCAGTAAAGACATGGAAATTTAGGTGAGGTTTACCTCGAGAGTTCACTCTGAAGTACTGACTCTGAGAGGCTTACCTCGAGAGGATGGCATAGATTCTTCTACAATTAGTTGACGCAGCCTCCTCTTTTATTATCTTAAACGAACCCAAACCTCCTGTAAAGGAGACATGCGGACCACCGCAGACTTCTTTGGAGAAATTTCCGATGGAATAGACTTTTACCTTATCGGGATATTTTACTCCTTCAACTGTTAGTGCACCTTTTTTTATCGCCTTGTCAAATCCAATTACTTCCATTTTTACTTGCAGATTTTCTTTTATTTTGTCGTTTACGACGGTTTCTATTTTTGTAATTTCTTCAGTTGTAAGTTTGGACTGGTGAGAAAAATCAAAACGGAGTCGTTCGGAGGTGATATTACTGCCTTTTTGTCTGACATGAGTGCCCAGAGCATTTCGAAGCGCTTGTTGTAATAAATGTGTCGCAGTATGAAGCTTGGTTGTTTCAACGGTTTGAT
>MFJR01000012.1:73903-87154 GCA_001780955.1 Candidatus Gottesmanbacteria bacterium RIFCSPLOWO2_01_FULL_39_12b
GAAATTCCTGTTTAAACTCTTTGTCATTTATCGAAATTCCTCTCTGGATTAGTATTTCCCGGGTTATTTCAAGAGGAAAACCATACGTCTGATAAAGATCAAAAGCGGTCTTTCCGTCAGGTTTTTCCATTTTGCCCAAAATTTTAAGACCTTTTGTAAGGGTCGAGGCAAATTTCCCCATTTCGATATCCATGATAGATGCTATCCTCTCGGATATTTTTTCATCGGAAAAATATATAACTTTGTAAAGACCGATTACCTGGCGGCAAATAGAATAATAGCTTGGTACGCGAGATCCCTCTCTAAGTTTATGCATTTTAACCGCCGCACGGCGCAGCAATCTTCTGACTACGTATCCTTGAGTTTTATTGGATGGTTCGATACCATCTGCAATTAAAAATGTTGCTGCCTTAATATGATCCGCGATGACACGGATGGCACTTTTATTTTCCATCTCCTTGTAAGATTTTCCGCTGACTTTTTCGATTTCGTAAACGATCGGGGTAAAGATACCTGTAGTGAAGATGTCAGAATTGTTTTCTTGAGCTGCAACCAATCTTTCCAAGCCCCCGCCAAAATCCACATTCTGTTGGGGAAGATTTTTGAAACTACCATCCTTCTGCTTCTGATATTCCATAAAGACGCTGTTGCCGATTTCCAAAAAACGGCCGCAGTCGCAATTAGGATGACAGACTTTTCCGTACTTAGAATCGTGTTTCACATCCGTAAATTCAAAAAAAACTTCGCTGTCTGGCCCTCCGGGTTCACCAGGAGGCATATTTTCTGGAACGCCGCTTCTAGACCACCAGTTTTTGGTGACATCGTAATAAAAAATACGGGAATCGGGGATTCCCAGACTTTTCCAGATCTTTACCGATTCTTCATCTTTGGGCACATCTTTATTTCCCTCAAAAACGGTGACCGCCAATTTTTCTTTGGGGAGACCTAATTCTTTTGTCAGAAATTCCAGAAACCAGGGAAGCTGCTCTTTTTTGAAATAATCTCCGAGAGACCAGTTACCAAGCATCTCAAAAAACGTGGTATGACGATTATCGCCAATTTCTTCAATATCCTGAGCACGAAAACATTTTTGACTATTAACAAGCCTAGTTCCCAGTGGATGTTTCTCTCCAAGAAGATAAGTAATTAAAGGTTGCATACCGCTACTCGTAAAGAGTGAGGTGGAATCATTTTCCGGTACAAGAGGACTTGAGGGGATTTCTATGTGTCCTCTTTTATTGAAAAACTCGATATACTTATTGCGAATGTCGTTATGGGCCATATTAAAACAATAAACTCACCCGTTTATCTTCAGGGTGAGTTTCCTCACGGTACCACCTTAATATACTTATTTCAGCTGTAACGGGCATACCCGTCGGAGTTTAGTTTCCCGACACTTCAGTCGGAATTTCTTCCCGCATCTCCGGGGTGGCTTCCCCCGATTAAATCGGGGTACTTGTCCCCATCAACGATTTAAATGATCTTATGTTATTCTATTACAATAATTAATTTATCGCAAGCAGGTCTTGACAAAAGGTTAATTACTAGTTTAGAATAAGGCAGATTTATGAAGTTACGCAATAAACAGATTAATATTATGGTCACTACTACAGGATCTCCTTAAGGGGAGGTTTCGTAGTATTTAACAAACTTAATTTACGAGACCTCCTGACAAGGAGGTTTTTTTATTTTATGAAAATCATGAAATTTGGCGGAACATCGGTTGGAGACGGCAAAAAAATTTTGCATGTTGCCAAGATTGTTAAAGACTATTCTGAAGAGGATAGAGTAGTTGTTGTGGTATCTGCAATGAGCGGAGTGACCGATAAGTTTATTTCCGTTTTTAAAATGTTTAAAGAGAGGCAACACTCCAGTGGACTTATTGCTCTTGGGGAGTTATACGAGAAACACGTACTAGCACTCAATGAGTTAGGATTTAAAAACGGGCGCTACCTGACCATACAGAGCAACTTGAGAAATCTATTTGGAGAGCTTTTGACTTATCTTTCTTTTAAAGATGAATATACCGTGAAAGATTATGACCATGTTGTTTCTTATGGGGAGAGATTAAGTTGTTTACTAGTTTATAGCGCTCTATCTAAGTTAGACCAAGACACTGAGTTGGTTGACAGTGCAAAACTTATTGTCACTACAAATGATTTTGGTAACGCTAAGGCCCTTCTTGCCGAAACAGAAAAGCAAGTATCCAGAGTGGTTTTACCGCTTTTAATAAAAGGAGTAATACCCATTGTGACCGGTTTTTACGGAGCTACAAAAGATGGACGTATAGCGACACTTGGAAGAGGTGGGTCTGATTACAGCGCGACAATTTTAGCTTATGCACTGGATGCACAGGAGGTAATTTTATGGAAGGAAGTTGACGGTATTTATTCTGCCGACCCAAAAAGGGAAAACGGGGCAAAGTTTATTCCGGAACTATCTTATCGTATGGCGGCTGAACTTGCCAGAAACGGAGCAAAAATTTTGCATCCGGAAGCCATGGAGCCGGTCATTTCCAAAAAAATTGTAATTTGGATAAAAAACACTTTTCAACCCGAGTTTATCGGTTCAAAAATCTGGGAGGGAAGGAAGTGAAAAAAGTGAAGATAATCCATCTGGGAATAGGTAAAGTAGGCAAGACTCTTGTTGATCAGATAT
This sequence comes from Candidatus Gottesmanbacteria bacterium RIFCSPLOWO2_01_FULL_39_12b, assembly GCA_001780955.1. Taxonomy (GTDB): domain Bacteria; phylum Patescibacteriota; class Microgenomatia; order 2-02-FULL-39-11; family 2-02-FULL-39-11; genus 01-FULL-39-12b. Next base: position 76,562 of record MFJR01000012.1, read on the forward strand.
TGAAAAATAAAGAAGTAATTAGAAGAACACTCGGTATTTATCTGATTTACAGCGGCCTGTTTAATTCTAAGGGAGGAATTTTTTCTGATAGCGGGATTGATATTAGAGACGTCACAAAATTTCCGGGAAATGCGGTAATCGTTGATTATGATAAGGTTATCTCTTTTTTGGACGAAAATTATATTATCGTTGACACAACTGCTTCAAGTGAAACTTACGGATTTCTTGATTTGGCCTTAAAAAAGAGTTGTTATGTTGCCGTTTCCAATAAAAAACCCCTGTGCGGAAATTTTAATCATTTTAAGCGTTTGGTCCAAAAAAGCGAGAGAAGATTTTTTTATGAAACGACGGTTGGAGCAGGATTGCCTGTAATCAGGACCTTAATGGATCTAATTTTGACAGGCGATAAAATTGTACAAATTCAAGGATGTTTTAGTGGGACTTTAGGTTATATTTTTTCTGAAATTGAAAGAGGAATTGCCTTTTCAGAAGCGGTTAAAAAGGCGTATGAGTTAGGTTACACGGAACCGGATCCCAGAGACGATCTTTCCGGTTTGGATGTAGCAAGAAAAGCTTTGATTTTGGTTCGGACCATGGGACGAAAGACCCATCTTGATGAAATAAAATTAACGAGCTTGTATCCGAAGCAAATGGAGAAATTATCGGTAAACGATTTTTTTGAGTCCCTAAAAAATTTAGACCCGGTTTTTCAGAAAAGAACAGTTTCGGCGGGCAAAAAAGGAAAAACTTTAAGATATGTGGTGACTATGGATAGCGAATCATGTCGTGTAGGAATAGAAGAAGTAGAAAAAAGCAGTAACTTAGGCAGTTTGAAGGGTCCGGATAACTTGATCGTATTTAAGACTGAAAGGTACCTGGCGAATCCACTGATTATTAAAGGTCCTGGAGCGGGAATTGGAGTGACTGCAGCAGGAGTGTTTGCCGATATTTTAGAAGCGGCAAAACTTATGTAAGCGGCAGCAAAAAATACTTATGAAAAAACTTCGTGTTGGTATATTGGGTGCAACCGGAATGGTAGGCCAAAGGTTTATTACTTTACTGGAAAACCATCCCTGGTTTGAATTGGTTTTAGTCGCCGCTTCACCTTTTTCTAGAGGAAAAACTTATCAGGAGGCAGTTGTCGATAGATGGAAGATGAGTAGTTTAATACCGAAAAATGTGAAGAATTTGATAATTATGTCTGTTGAGGAGGATATGAAAAATATTACAAATGAAGTTGATTTCGTTTTTTCTGCACTCGATCTGGACAAAGAGAAGATAAGGGAAATCGAAAACAGCTATGCTGCAAGAGGAATTCCAGTTGTTTCCAATAATTCTGCCCACCGGTGGACGGAAGATGTCCCCATGATTATGCCCGAAGTAAATTATCACCATCTGAAACTAATTGACATACAGAGGGAAAACCGCGGGTGGATTAAAGGGTTTATTGCAGTCAAACCCAACTGTTCTATCCAATCTTACGTTTCCATACTTTCGGCTTTGAAGGAATTTAAACCGTTAAAGGTTACAATTACCAGTCTTCAGGCAATATCAGGAGCAGGTAAGACTTTTGAAAGTTGGCCAGAAATGATTGATAACGTTATTCCTTTTATTAAAAACGAAGAAGAAAAGAGTGAAAAGGAACCTCTCAAAATCTGGGGTAGAATAAAAAACGGTAGAGTGGAGCTTACGGAAACCCCACAGATTTCTGCAACCTGTATAAGGGTTCCAGTCACAGACGGTCATATGGCAAGCGTTTCTGTACTTTTTGAGACAATACCTACCAAGGAACAGATACTGCAGTGTCTGAAAGATTATGATAATCCCCTAAAAGATCTATGTCTTCCTTCAAGTCCTGCAGAATTCATTAAATATTATGAAGAAGACGATCGTCCTCAAACTAAACTTGACCGGGATTACGAAAATGGTATGGGAATAACGATGGGAAGACTGAGAAAAGACTCGATTTATCATTGGAAATTCATTGCTCTTTCCCACAATACAATTCGTGGAGCGGCAGGTGGCGCAATATTACTGGCAGAACTTTTGAAAGCGAAAGGTTACTTATGAGAATTTCGTTGATCGGTATGTCTCATGTAGGGAAAACATATTGGGCAAAAAAACTGGAAGAAAAAGGATTTATCCGATTTTCCTGTGATGATTTTATTGAGGAAAAACTAAAAGCAGAGCTGGCTCAATCCGGTTATTCCGGTATCGAAGGAGTTTCAAAATGGATGGGACAGCCTTATGATTTTCAATATTCTGGGGCGAGTAAAAAATATTTGGAATTAGAGATTCTTAGCTTAAGAAATATATTATCTGATATAGACAACCTTAACGGACAAAATGTTGTTATTGATACTACCGGGAGCGTGATACATACGGGACAGGAAGTTATGCAAAATCTTGCTAGAAAAACGAGAATTCTTGAACTTGATACTCCTGAATCAGTAAAACAAGAAATGTATAAGTCATACCTTATAAATCCGAAACCGGTAATTTGGGGAGATGTTTATAAAAAGTTTGATGATGAGTCAACCGAGCAGGCTTTAGCAAGATGCTACCCGCTTTTACTTGACTATCGAACAAGGAAATACAAAAAATACGCCCATGTAAGTCTCAATTATTTCCTTCTACGACAAAAAGACTTCTCTACAGAAAACTTTTTGAATCTTCTTTTCAGTTTAGAGGAGAAGATTTGAAATGAATTATCTAAAGTGTGTTTCTTGTAATATAACTTATTCGACAAGCGAAGTGCGCTATCGTTGTGATTGCGGCGAAATTCTTGAAGTTAAAATAACAGATTGGAATAAGTTGAAAAAGAACCTCAATAAAAAGATATTTGATGACCGTTTATCAAGTAAGGAATTTCCTTATCAAAGCGGGGTCTGGCGATATAAGGAATTAGTGTTACCTGTTTCTGATAAATATATTATTACAAAGAGCGAGGGGAATACCAATTTATACAGCGGGTTAAATAATAATAAGGGATTTCAAAAAATCACAAGTTTTGTAGGTTTACAAAATCTACATCTCAAACACGAGGGTGAAAATCCAACCGGAAGTTTTAAAGACAGGGGAATGACGGTTGGAATAACCCAGGCAAAAGTACTGGGGGTAAAAGCAGTAGCTTGCGCCTCTACTGGAAATACTTCATCTTCATTGGCTAGTTATGCAGCTGCCGCCGGTCTGAAGTGTTTCGTTTTTCTCCCAAAAGGCAAAATTACGACAAGTAAGTTATCCCAATCTATCGCCTATGGAGCAGTAAATATTCAGTTAGATGGTGATTTCGACGCTGTCATGAAAACGGTGCAAAAGGTATGTAATGAATATAAGATCTATCTTCTGAACTCAATTAATCCTTTCAGAATAGAAGGACAAAAAACAATTATTTTTGAACTTCTTCAACAGCTTGACTGGCAAATTCCAGATTGGATCGTTTTACCCGGGGGGAATCTTGGGAATACTTCGGCAATTGGGAAGGGACTTTTTGAGCTTAAAAAATTGGGAATTATAAATAAGTTGCCAAGAATTGCTATTATACAAGCTGAGGGTGCTAACCCATTTTATCTTAGTTTCAAAACCGGATTTAAAAAGAAATTTGAGGTTAGAGCCAGAACTGTTGCTTCTGCAATTAGAATTGGTAATCCGGTAAGCTTTATCAAAGCAAAAAAAATTATTGAAGGAACAAACGGAGTAGTAGAGCAGGTTTCTGATCAGGACATTCTGGATGCAAAAGCTGTTATTGACGCCTCTGGCATCGGATGCGAACCGGCTTCAGCGGCAACAGTTGCCGGAATAAAAAAATTAGTAGGAAAAAAAATTATTAAAAAAGACCATCAAGTAGCCGGTATTTTAACAGGACATATTCTAAAAGATCCAGAGATAACGCTAAATTACCATCTGAAAAAACTTTCAGGTTATAATAGTAGATATGCAAACTCCATTTTTGAAACCAATACGAGAACTATTAGCCGCGAAATTAGAGATTTTCTAGATGATTAACATTGATCAAAATTCTTATTTTTGGCAATACCTTTCTGATGGACAGAAAGGTCTTGTAGAAGAAGGTCTTTATTTACTTAAAGATCTTAAGGAACATCCGGACGCGAAGATTACTGATCACTCATATCTTGTTTTTCCATTTGCTAAGGCTTACGAGGGATTTTTAAAAAAACTTTTTTTAGATCTTGGTTATATTTCTCAAAAAGAATATGAAGGCGAACATTTCAGAATTGGAAAAGCTCTTAATCCTCACCTTGAAAGAAGATTGAGAAAATGGTCTATTTACGACAAAATTAGTCAAAATTACGGGAGTAAGAATCTGGCGGAAAACTTATGGCAAGTTTGGAAAGAGGGTCGTAACCTCGTTTTTCATTATTTCCCTCATAACTTCAGAGCGCTAACTTTGGTTGAAGCCGAAAGGATTGTTGATGAAATAATCAGTATTATGCAAGAAGCGGTAAGTTTATGCAAGCTAAAGTGAAGATTTATGAGGTTAGGGATTTGCCGTTTTTCTTAAAATAACGATGGTGTAGTTCTTGAGTTAATTCAACACCTTTTTTTTGGATGTTTTCAATATTAGAGAGTGAGTGATCCATTTTTGAGATCAAAGCATCTGAAGCTATCTGATTACGCCCTTCTACTTCTTTGACGACGCTATCTTTAACTGCTTCAGCTTGCTGAAGCAGTTCTTCACCTTTTTTTTGTAGTTTAGATACCTTGTCTTCTAATTCTTCTTCATAAAGTTCTACTTTTTCTGTCAGTTCATCGGTAAGCTTCTTTCCTTCTTTAGTACCTAAAACAAATATTAAAAAAGCTCCAAATAATCCTCCTAAAAAAAACCCAAACCAGAAATAATTACCTTTACCTTGATTTTCGTTCATGACATCTCTTTCTTTAATGGCGTATCTTTTTTTTTGAATTTACCAAGTACGCTAAAGAACGCTTTTAGTCCTTCTGAAAAGCCGCTTATATTCTGAAGGGATTTTCCTAAACTGGTGGATACGTTGACAGCCTGTTCAGCCATAGAATTAAATTTCATTAACATTTTACGGATTTCCGACAGAATTAAAAATATCTGCCATCCTACTATAACCATTAGTATGGTTAAAACGATGACTACGGCAAAAAGTAATACTTGGGTAGGTTCTAACATAGGCAGACTACTTAATTATTCTAACTATAATATATTCCATAGTCAACAGATTAAATTAGCAAATTTTTAAATTATAATTACTATCATTGAGTAGATTGTATTTGAACAGTTCTGTTAATAATTTTCTTTTTACCAAACTTACTCGTTGATTCAACTACTATCGTGTTAATTCCTGGTGAAAGAGTAAGAATGGTCGTGAATTCACCATTATCTGTCAGTGCAATTTTTTGGTTGTTAACTGAAACGACCGCGTCGTTATCTGTCATTCCATGAATTTGAACTTTTTCTGAAGGTATTGTTTCTCCTTCGGCTGGGGAAATAATGGTTAATTTTGGAGGACTGATAACTCCTCGATATTGGTAAAACAGATAAATAAATAAAAGAGTAATTAAAGAAAGTGTAATAATTACTACTGCAGATTGTGGAGTAAAATATACTGAATATTCATTGACCGGTTTAGTAATTCCGTCAGGAAGCAAACCAGATTTTTCTTGCTGGCGAAATTGCCTGCGGAAAATGGCGATTACTTCTTCTGGTTTAAGTTCTAATAAAGCACTATAACTTCTCAAAAAGCCTTTAATGTAGGGAAGAGATGGAAGTTTATCCCATGTATTTTCTTCTAAAGCAATAAGAAATTTTTTTCGTATACGCAGGGTTTTTTCTATATCTTCATAAGAAAGTTTTTTTTCAATTCGCGCCTTTTTTAATATTTCACCAACAGTATGCATGGTTAAATTTTACGACAATTATTGAGATTGTGTTGTTTGGGAAGAAGAACGACTGGAAAGATATTCTTCAGGACTTCTAACCAGCACATCTCTTGGTTTAGAGCCTTCACCTGTTCCTACCACGCCTTCTGCTTCGAGTTGATCAAGTATTCTAGCTGCTCTTGCATATCCTATAGATAATCGTCTTTGAAGCAGCGACGCAGAAGCACGGTCATATTGACAGACTACTCTTACTGCTTCTTCGAATAGATTATCTTTACCATCATCAGTAATTTGAGTTCCAGTTGTAGCTTTTTTCCAGGTAACCGGTAATGAGGTTACTTCCTGAGTGTATTGAACTGGTAAATTCTTTTTTTTAAGATAATCAACTAATTTACCCACTTCTTGGTCTGAGACAAATGTTCCTTGTATACGAGTTGGTTTTGCTTGATCAGGTGGTATATAAAGCATATCTCCTCGACCGAGCAATTTTTCTGCTCCGGGCATGTCAATTATTACTCTTGAATCAATCATTGAGGAGACATTAAAGGCGATTCGAGAAGGAATATTGGCTTTTATAAGTCCGGTAATTACATCAACCGATGGTCTTTGTGTAGCAACGACTAAATGAATTCCTGTGGCTCTGGCCATTTGTGAGAGTCTGCATATTGCATCTTCAACTTCGACTGGTGCATAGGCCATTAAATCTGCAAGTTCATCAATGAAAATAACGATATAAGGAATTGCCTGAAAACCAGAAAGTTCATTATATCCATCAATATTACGTACCCCAACTTCAGAAAATAACTTATACCTTCTGTCCATTTCTTGAGTTGCCCATTTCAACGCCGAGAGAATTTTATCTGGCTCCACGATTACAGGTGTAAGTAAATGGGGTATACCGTTATAACCTATTAGCTCTACCCGCTTGGGGTCAACCAATATCACTCGAACCTCAGTCGGTGTCGTTTTAAAAAGAAGAGAAGATATCCAGGAGTTAATCAACACTGATTTTCCGCTTCCTGTGGTACCAGCTATAAGAACATGAGGCATTTTAGCTATATTTGCCGTGACAGGATTACCGGACACATCAAGACCAAGCGCCACAAGAAGTTTGTTTTGATTTTTTTTCATAATTTCAGTCCCTAACATGTGTCTTAAGTTGACAAATTCCAGAGATCTATTAGGTATTTCAATACCGACTAAACTTCTACCAGGAATTGGCGCTTCAATCCTTATCTGTCCGGTTGGAGCAGCTAAAGCTAAAGCAAGATCATTGGATAGGGCAGTAAGCTTAGAAACTTTTGTTCCTAATGCAATTTCTAGAGCATATTGGGTAACAGCCGGACCCAAATTGACTTCTACGACGCGAGCGGTGACGCCAAAACTTTCTAAGGTTTTTTCTATGATATGAGCATTTTGCTTCATATCCCCTCTATCTGCTTTTTGTCCAGGAGAGTTTGCAAGTAAGGAAACTGGAGGATATTCCCATACTTCGGTAGTGGTAGGAATATTTGAGATTACGGAATTCCCTAAGAGATCAGAAGATATTTTTTTAACCCTGGTTTCGGAAGACAATTCAGACTTTTTATCACTATTAAGCGACATGTCTCTTTTATAACCAAAAGGAGGCTTTATTGGCAGTTTTTCGACAAAAACAGGTTTTGTTTTTGTTTTAAAAGAAAATTTAAAAATTTTTTGGATATTTTTATTAAAAGCAATCAATACTTTGAATATATCTTCAAAGGAGGTATTAAATAAGACAATCAATCCAATAAATAACATTCCCGAGAGAATGATAAAGGCCCCGGCTCCAGATATTAAACTGGAAAAATTGTTCCAGATTTGTTCGCCGATATAACCACTTTGGGATAGAGCTAAAATACAGATATAAGTTAATAATCCTCCAAAAGTGATATTTGGCTTAATAAAAAATATCTTAATTTTCAGAAAAAGGAAGGAGATGCTTAGAAGCACGAAAGGTAAAAGATAAGATCCCCAGCCAAAATTCTCTAAAGCAAATATTCTGATGATATCTAATGAACTACTAGTTTGGAAAAATGAAAGACCAGTAAATCCGGCAACGATTATAAGCAGAATTGCAAAGATGTTATAAACAGTATTTTTTTTTAATTTAAACTTTAGGCGTCTGTGTCTTCTATAATATCTAGTCATAGGCAGTAGCTTATTATAACGTAATCAGTTTCATTCCGAAAGCCTTTATAAATATCCTATAGTATTTATGGGGTGTTGTCAATAGTCTAAGAATCGTCTTGTTATGGAAGTATCTATCCTTTAAAATGAGGCTATATGGAAAAGATAATCGTGAAGGTGAATAACTTAACCAAAAGATTTGGTCCGCCATCCGCCAGCTGGCGGAGCGGATTGACTGCGGTAGACAATATTTCTTTTTCAATCAAAGAGGGTGAAATTGTTGGTCTTTTGGGGCCGAATGGGGCCGGGAAGACGACTACGATAAGAATGATGTTGACCTTTATTGTTCCAGATGCAGGACAGATTAATATTTTGGGTAAGAATTTGTTTTTACACCGGGAAGAAATATTAAAACAGGTGAATTTTACGTTCGTTAATAATACTTATGGAGGAAGATTAACAGTTTATGAGACTCTAATTTTTTTTGCAAAATTATATGAAGTAGCGGATTACGGTAAAATCATTACAAAGTTGTTAAAACAATTTGAAGTTGAACATCTAAAGAATAAAAAAACACGTGAACTTTCAAGCGGGGAATTGTCAAAAGTAGCTCTATGTAAGGCACTTTTGAATAACCCGAAAATATTATTTCTCGACGAGCCAACTGCTTCTCTTGACCCGGATATGGCTGATAAAGCAAGAAAATCGATCAAAGATGTTCAGAGGGAATACGGCACGACGATTCTTTATACTTCGCACAATATGCACGAAGTGGAAGAAATGTGTGATAAAATTATATTTCTGCATCAGGGTAAAATAATCATTTCCGGAACACCTCTTGAGATAACAAAGAAGATACTTCACGAAAGTGCAAAAGAACCTGCAATGAGAGAGGTTTTTATAAAAATTTCCAGAGGAGATCTAGGTGAACTTCAATAGAGTTATTGCTTTGATATATCGTTATACGATGTTACTCCGTCACGACTTGGGTAAGGTGATAGATACTTTCTATTGGCCGCTTATAGATATAGTAACATGGGGTTTTTTAACGGTATACATCAGCAGAAATCAAAACATACAGAATAATTTTATCTTAGTTCTACTGTCTGCGATTATTTTATGGACATTGGTTTACACCGTAGCTCGGGATGTTGCGGTTTGTTTTTTAGATGATATGTGGGATAGAAACGTGGTAAATTTATATTGCAGTCCACTTAAACCAATTGAGTTTTTAACCGCTAGTTTTTTAATCGCGTTATTTAGAATAATTCTCACATTGGGTGTTATATCTATAACTGCTTATTTATTCTACTCATTTAATATATTGATCCTTGGAGCATATCTTGGTTTATTCTTTTTAATATTAATAGTTTTCTCATACACTATCGGCATTTTCGCTACCACTTTAATTTTACGGTTTGGTCCTGGAGTAGAAATTTTTGCTTGGAGTTTTCCTGCGATATTATCGCCTATCTCAGCCGTTTTTTATCCAATTTCTGTTCTGCCTCAATTTTTACAAAATATAGCGTTATTATTTCCAACGTCTTATGTATTTGGAGGCATGAGAGAGATATTATTGACAGGTACGATTGTTTGGCAGGATATGGCAATAGCAGCACTGTTAGATATAATTTACTTGATAATAGCTTTTCTGCTTTTCTTCAAAGTATTTAATGATGTAAGAAAAAATGGTTTGATTGCAAGATTCTCATGAGTTATTATAAGAAAGGAATATTTATGAAAAGAGTAACTACCCACCCGGAATACCAGTATTTGGATTTATTGGAAGATATCATGGAAAATGGCGCATGGAAAGTGAGCCATTCGACAGGCGTAAAGCTTAAAAGCGTTTTTGGAAGGCAGATAAGGTTTGATCTCTCGCAAGGTTTTCCGCTTCTTACCACCAAAAAAGTTTTCCTGCGCGGCATTATCCATGAATTGATCTGGTTTCTGTCGGGAAGCTCCAACATTAAATATCTTGTAGAAAACAACGTCCATATCTGGGATGAGTGGGCTTATAAAAAATACGCATGGGCGGTTGAAGCAAAACGTGCTAAACCTTTGACTTTTGAAGAATTCATGGGAAAAATCCAGACAGACAAGAAATTTCTGGATAAATGGGGAGAATTAGGACCGGTTTACGGGGTTCAATGGAGAAAGTGGCCCGCCTACGCCCCGAAGTACGTCGGGGCTACGGCGGGTAAACCCGCAGGCAATAGAACAGTCGATCAGTTGGGTTGGGCGCTTGAAAAAATAAAAAAATATCCTCAAAAAAAACATTACGTAATTTCCGCATGGAATGCCGGCTGCATTTATGAGATGTCCGGAAGTCATGCCGCTTCGATGGTAATTGCTCCCTGTCATACTATGTTTCATATAAACATAACCGGTGACAAACTTTCGCTACTTCTTTATCAGCGCAGTGCCGATATGTTTCTGGGAGTGCCTTTTAATATTGCCAGTTACGCGCTTTTGACTTTGATGATAGCCCAAGTTACCGGATATAAACCCGGCGAATTTATCCATACGTTTGGCGATGCGCATATTTACGAAAATCACTTTGAGCAGGTAAAG
>MFJR01000012.1:87181-91663 GCA_001780955.1 Candidatus Gottesmanbacteria bacterium RIFCSPLOWO2_01_FULL_39_12b
TTTTCGTTTCGAACATTTTACTTTGGAAGGATATGATCCTCATCCGCCTATAAAGGGAGAAATAACCGTAGTTGGAGGATTTTAATGGATAAATTAACCATTAGCATCATTGCTGCAATCGGCAGTAATCGGGAATTAGGAAAAGACAATAAACTTCTTTGGCATATTCCGGAAGACCTTAAAAGATTTAAAGAACTCACCCTCAACCATCCAGTCATCATGGGCAGGAAGACTTTCGAATCAATTGGCCATGTACTTCACGGACGGACTAATATAGTGGTAACCCGTGATAAAAATTATCAAATGGAAGGATGTTTAGTAGCTCATTCATTAGAAGATGCAATCAAATTGGCAAAGGGAATGCCCGCCGGCGCCGAGTCAGGCTCGGCTATAGTGGGTAAAGAAATTTTTATTATTGGCGGAGGACAGATATACCAACAGGCGATTAATATTGCTGATAAACTATATCTAACGGTAGTCAAAGGAAAATATGAAGCCGATACTTTTTTTCCTGATTATTCGAGATTTAAAACAATTATTTCGCAAAAAACTTATGAGGATAATAGATATGACTGCACTTTCCTAGAATTGAAAGTCTAATGATTAAGAAAATATTAAACTTCAATTACAACAGAAAGAATTAGAGGCCTTCTGTGGGTTTCGCGGTATAAGAATTCTTCTAAATTACCTTCTATTTGTTTTCTGACGTAACGCCAGTCCATGATTCTTCCTTTTCGAAGTTGCAGAGAATTAGTGATGACTTTTTTTGCTCTATCAATCAGTTGATTGGATTCTTTCATATAAACGAAACCTCTTGAAATAATATCCGGTTCGGCGGTGATGCGGCCTGTATTTTGTTCAATGGGTACAACTACAATCAAGATTCCTTCATTGGCCATGGTTTGCCGGTCGCGTAAAACGACGTTGCCGATGTCCCCGACACCTAGACCATCAACCATGACGTTTTTCAACTCAAGTTTATCAGTGAGTTGAACGTGACGGTTGGCGTTAAACTCTATAATTCTTCCGTCAGGGGGAATAATAATCTGATTTTTTTTATATCCCATATTTTGTGCCATTTCAGAATAATGTCTCATTTGTCTGTAAGTTCCTCCAATGGGGAAGATGTATTGAGGTTTGGTCAAACCAATCATTAAAGCAAGATCGTTTGCAGCACCATGGCCGGAAACGTGCAGCTCGTCGATAATTTCCGAATAAGCCACTCTGGCGCCATTAATAGTCAGAAGATCAATGAGATTATGAACGGCATTTTCATAGCCGGGAATCGGATCAGCTGAAAACACCACCACATCGCCTTCATTTACGGAAGCAAATTTATGCTGTCCTTCAGCTATTCTGGACAGAGCCGAATTGGGTTGAGCTTGGCTGCCAGTGACGATCAGTACCAGTTCTTTGGCGTTATGACGTTTGATATCCTTTTCCGGTACGACAAAAATATCGGGGAAATCCAGATATTTAAGTTTCCTGGTAACCTCAACGTTCTTTAAAATCGAGCGTCCCAAAAAGGCAATTTTACGATTATTTCGTATCGCAACATTGATAGCCTGTTGGATTCTACTGATATTAGATGACTGGGTTGTGAAAATAAATTTACCGTTGCATCCTCTTAATTCCTTTTCCAGAGTATCTTCAATGGTTTTCTCAGAAAGTGTATATCCGGGTGATTCTACTCTGACACAGTCTGATAAAAGACACAGGATACCTTCAGAGGCGGTTCTGGCAATTTTTCCTACATCGGTTTGTTGTCCGTCGATCGGCGTCCAGTCAAATTTGAAATCACTGCCGTGATAAAAAATTCCGACAGGAGTTCGAATTATGAGATTAGTGGCATCCGGTATTGAATGAGTGACTCTAACGAATTCGATACTGAAAGGGCCAAAACGCAACATATCAGACAGATTGACGGTATTTATATGAGAATTTAAGCCAAAATCTTTCAGTTTCACTTCTGCCAAGGCAGCTGTTAAACGACTGCCATAAACCGGGACTTTTAATTCAGGTAAAATATAGGGCAATGCCCCTATGTGATCTTCGTGTCCATGGGTTAGAATTACGGCTCTGATTTTATCTTTTTTATCGCGCAGGTAAGAAATGTCCGGAATCACCAGGTCCACTCCAAACATCGCTTCATCAGGAAAACCGATACCGCAGTCAACGATGATGATGTCGGAAATCGTATTTTTATCGCGGCGATATTCATAAACGAACATGTTTTTAGTGACATTACCGATGCCGCCAAGAGGAATGATTCTAATATGGTCTGTTTTTGCGGGGTTAGAAAATAACATATTTAGAGTTTACCATGTAGGAATAAATTGTTTGACATTTTCGGTTGTAATATAAAAACTATTTCCTTTACCTTCTATAATCAGTCTGGCTATTTTTCTGCAAATTCCATCTATAGTACGCTCAAGAGTTCTGAGACCAGAATCAAAGCCTAATGGACGAATGATTGTCGTCCAAACATTATCATCGATCTGAAGCTTATCCGACGTTAGTCCTGAATCTTTTAAAATTTTAGGGAAGACATAAGATTTTCCGATCGTGATTTTTTCCTCATCATTATAAGATGGCATTTGGATTGGTTCAAGCCTGTCCATAACTGCGGTTGAGATATTACCAGTATTATTTGCAGTTGCAATAAATAACACTTCAGATAAATCAAATGGGAAATCGATATAGTGGTCAACAAAAGCAACATTCTGTTCCGGATCGAGTAATTCTACAAGTACACCCATGATGTCAGCCCTCGCATGTTCAGCAACGCGATCTAGTTCATCAAGTAGAATAACTGGATTTTTAGTACCAGCACGTCTAAGCGCTTTCATAACCAGACCCACTTCCGCATCAGGGTGAACTCTAGATTGTCCGCGAAGATCTAAAGCTGAACCCATTCCTCCAAAAGGGATACGTATAAATTTTCTACCCATTGCTTCCGCTATTGAGATTGCCATGGTAGTTTTACCGGTACCCACGAGTCCGACAAAAAATAGAATTGGAGCGCGCATAAAATTGTGACTTTTAGAGTTTTCAAGTTTTGACTGGTCAAAGTTTAATTTCATAACCGATAGATAATCCAGAATCCTGTCTTTAATTTCTTTGAGTCCGTAATGGTTTTTTTCCAAAATTTCTTTGGCGTGATTAATATCTAAATTATCCGCACTTCGGTAGTTCCAGGGAAGCTTTGTGACGGCATCGATATAGCTAGCAACAGCATCAAAGTTAGAAAAATATCCACCATATTTAAAACTGAGCGCAGCTCGATTAATCATATTGATGGCTTTATCGGCAAGATCTGGAGGGAGCTGAATACTATCTAATTTTTCCCTGAGCTTATTTAATTCTGTATTTTCTGGGGGTTGAGTAGATGTTGCATCCATAACTAAACTGATTATAGCATTTATTTCTCATACGAAAAATTTATTTCAAAATCTTCTACGTGGTCTGTCATATGTTTTTTCTCGTCGGGGAGTCTGTGGTTTTTTAGCATCTTCTCCGAAAAGCATAGAGAGATTAATTCTCCCCTGTTGGTCAATTTCTATAACCCTGACGGTTACCTGTTGTCCGATTTTTACCATAGTATTCGGATCTGAAACAAAACCCGTTGACATTTGTGAAACATGAACCATACCTTCTTTGCCCGGTAAAATCTCTATAAATGCCCCGAAAGGTAGAATGCGTTTGACTAACCCCTGATAGACTTCCTCAGGTTTTACTTCTTTGATGATGCCACTTATCCATTTATAAGCACTTTCGACTTTCTGTGGATCTAAACCTGTAATCGTGACCTGTCCTTGATCGTTGACATTTATATCACAACCCGTATCAGAAATGATCTGGCGAATCACTTTTCCTCCCGGGCCTATAATTTCCCCAATTTTTTCGGGAGGTACAGTGAGCATCGTAACTCTGGGTGCATATTGAGAAAGAGCAGTGCGTGATGCCGGAAGAATTTTAAGCATTTTTTCTAAAATCAGCAGACGTCCTTCTTTTGCTCTTTGAAAAGTTTCTTTAATAATTTGATCATTTAATCCGTCGATTTTCACGTCCATCTGGACAGCCGTAATACCCTCCCGCGTTCCGGCAATTTTAAAATCCATATCACCGCAGAAATCTTCAATACCAATAATATCTGAAAGAAGCACATATTTGTCTTTACTGGAAATTAGGCCGATTGCAATTCCCGCAACAGGATTTTTTATAGGTACGCCCGCATCCATTAATGCTAGTGTGGAACCACAAGTAGAAGCCATGGATGTGGAACCGTTACTTGACATTACTTCTGAAACTAACCTGATTGTATAGGGAAATATTTCCTGTGATGGAATTACTGGAAGCAGGGCGCGTTCTGCTAAAGCCCCGTGTCCCACTTCACGACGTGAAGGAAACCCAACCCTACCTGTTTCTCCCACCGAATATGGAGGCATACTATAGTGATGCATATAACGTTTGGCTGTTTCA
>MFJR01000012.1:91685-93316 GCA_001780955.1 Candidatus Gottesmanbacteria bacterium RIFCSPLOWO2_01_FULL_39_12b
GCTCAAGTGATGGAGATCCAAGCGTAGCTACAGTTAATACTTGAGTTTGACCCCTTTTAAACATAGCCGATCCATGTGTTCGCGGTAATAATCCTACTTCAACTTCAATCGGACGGATAATATCAGCATTACGACCATCAGCACGTTTACCCAACTTCAATATATTTTCGCGTATCTGTTGTTTAAATAAATATTCTAGCGCCTCTTCAATATCCTTTTTTTCATATTCTTCGGCATATTTTTCCGAAATCTTTTCGGATAAGATCACTAAATCATCACCTTCTTGTTCTTTTGAGACACGTGAAAGGATGCTTTTGGCAATTTCTTCCTTATATTCCTTAGAAAGTAATTTGATTAATTTTTCGTTTACCGTTTCTTTCCCCCTTTCAATTTTTTTCTTACCTGTTTCTTGTACTAATTCATTAATGCATTTAATTATTTTGCCTATTTCCTCCTTAGCAAAGCTTATTCCTTCCAGCATAATTTCTTCACTAAGTTCATTTGCGCCTGCCTCTAACATGATAATTTTATCTTTCGTTCCTGAAACAACCAGATCCATCTCTGAATATGCCACTTCTTTTATTCCTGGATTAGCAAAATAACCGGAATTACCGTTTTTGGGAGGAATGAAACCCACACGTACAGCTCCGATCGGACCCTTCCAGGGAAGAGGTGATATTGCTAAAGCTGCAGATGTGGCTATAATTCCTAAAATATCAGGTTCATTTTCTCCATCAACCGATAGCACAGTGATAATAACTTGTACATCATGATGGAAATTTTTATCAAAAAGTGGTCTTATCGAACGATCAATAATTCTGCCTTTTAAAATAGCGTCATCAGAAGGTCGTCCTTCCCGTTTGACCCACCTGCTACCTTTTATTCTTCCTCCTGCATAGAGTCTTTCAACATATTCTACACTTAGTGGAAAGTAGTCCAACTTGGATTCTTTAGGAGATGCTACCACTGTTGATATTACCATTGTGTCACCATAACGTGCTAATACCGCGCTGGTCGCTTGTTCGGCAAATCTCCCCACCTCAAAGGTTATAGTACGCCCGCCGATTTCAACAGATTTAGAGATAATTTTCATTCTTCTATTTTCCACCTATACAACTAAAGCCGGGATCATTTTGTCAATTTTAACTTTTTTATTATATCTTTATATCGAGTTGGCGCTTTTTTTTGTAGGTAAGTTAACAGTCGTCTTCTTTTGGATATCATTCCAAGTAAACCTCGTCGGGAATGATTATCTTTTGGATTAGTTTTTAAATGGTCTATAAGTTTTTCTATTTTATGGGTTAAAAGTGCAATCTGCACCTCTGGGCTTCCTGTATCTCCAGTATTTGTCGCAAATTCACTAATAATTTTTTTCTTGTCTAGAGTTTGCAGCATCATAAAAAAATAAACCTCAAAATTCACTTTTGACGGTTTAATTCGTACGAATTAAATTTATTATAAGCAAAACTCGCTTATGCAAATTGCGTAAACGATTAGTCATTATACCGCAGATTTTATAAAATCTCAATGGTGAGTCAAAAGAATGGTGTAGGGAGGTCAGCACATAGTATACAGTTTTCCGGTGTCCAGAGATTTGTAAACTACAGAAACAGGTGTTTAAAACTCTTCGG
>MFJR01000013.1:0-11183 GCA_001780955.1 Candidatus Gottesmanbacteria bacterium RIFCSPLOWO2_01_FULL_39_12b
CCACAGGAGCCACTGGAGCAACTGGTACTCAAGGGCCTACTGGTACCACAGGAGCCACTGGAGCAACTGGTTCCCGAGGGCCAACAGGATCAACCGGAACTACCGGAGCCACTGGTGGAGCAGGTCCCACAGGATCAACCGGAACTACCGGAGCAACAGGTGGAGCAGGTCCTACAGGTTCAACCGGTTCTACAGGAGCCACAGGAGCACAGGGTCCTTCCGGATCAACAGGATCTACTGGACCAGTTGGACCCAATGGAGTATCACTTCTCTGGGAAGCAAACGATTGTGCCGGTCCGAATAACTGGTGCGGAGTCATGTATCCATATCTTGATCCAAATACACAGGCACTGGCTTTGGGTGAAATTGTTTCATTAAACAACGCTTCATCTTCTGCGGAAATATTCTTTACACCTGTAGCAAATAAAAACTCGTGGTTTAATGTTACTGGCGGTAATTTGGGTATAGGTACCACAGGTCCTGCCGCTAAATTGGCGATTATGGTAAACGCAAACGCTCCAAGACTTGAAGTGGTTTCTTCTAACAACACTACAAAGGTAGGTATCAAAGCAACAGGCGACCCGGAGGCAGACAACATCTTAAACCTACAGTCTGGTGGTCAAGTAGAGTTGTCAGATGGTACCAATAATTACCAATTGAATATTTTGGCCGGTACCGACTCAAAAATACAATTATTTTCTGCGGGCATCTCATATCTTGCCGGAGGAAACGTTGGTATAGGTACCACAGGTCCTGCAGCGCTGCTCGATGTAGCCGGCGGAGATATTACCCATGGCGGTGGTGTATACTATCCTTCCACCCTCAGTACGCATGTAAGGCAAACCTCTTATTTTGTTGTCATGGATACCGCAGGAAGTGGCATATTTTATACCAGTGCCGGAGCCTACGGTGTTGCAGGAACCGATTTTGCTGAAGTTTTTGACACCGATGGCGTACTTGAAGCAGGAGACGTGGTGGAGGTCCTGGAAGGCAGTAATATTACAGATAATCGTCCTAAAGTAGGTAAAAGTTCTACCCCCGTATCTCAAAAGCTTATTGGAGTTATATCAGACAGAGCGGCATTTATTGGCGGTAAAAAAGAAAACGATGGAGACGTCAGAAATAAAACTGTTGGTCTATTGGGGCGTATACCTATAAAAATTTCAGATCTCAATGGCCCTATAAAATTAGGCGATCCTCTCACCTCCTCTACTATTGCCGGTGTGGCTGTAAAAGCTGTTACAACTGGCCCGATCATTGCCCGTGCTTTGGAAGAATATGATCCGCAAAACGGTAAGACGGGAACGGACGGTAAAATTTTAGCGATGGTGCAATACAGTTGGTTTGAACCAGAAGTCTCCCTCAACCAGGACGGCAATATGCTTATTTCAGGTTCCGAATCACTCGAACCGAATAACGTTATAACAGACAATACCGGGCAACCATTTTACAACCTGAGACTTAAATCCGGACAATTATTGGACAAAAGCGCGGCGTATTCACAAGCTACCATCGCCAACATCAATTCCGGCTATATCAAAGCTCAAGATCTGATAGTCGAAGGAACCACTAATTTACAGCAGGGTTTGCAGACAAGCATTGTGACTGCTAAGCAATTAGTTAGTGAGACTGCTAAAATTGCTTCTGCCCAAATCGGGATTCTAAGAGTTGAGACAAAACTTATTTCACCTCTTATTGAAACAGATACTCTCAAAGCTGAAAATATTGAGGCGACCGGTACTGCCAGCTTAAATGAGATTAAAACCAATCTTCTTAGTCCGCTATCTTCTGATCAGGATATTACCATCGACCTAGCCTCGCAAGGTGAGACCTTGCAAGGCTCGGAGTCCGGTAAACTGATCATCAAAGGACAAGAAGATCAGACAGTCGCATCTATCGATAGTGCGGGTAACGCCAGCTTTTCCGGCCAACTATCTTCATCATCTGTCATAAGTGACTTAGGTAACTTAGGTGACTTAAATGTAAGCGGTGATACAACAGTATCCGGTACGCTTCACGCAGATAAAATTGAATCAACCGATCTAAACACTCTTAAGTCCAATTTTGGCGATCTTCTGGGAAAAATAAACAATCTACAGGATAAAATTGCCAGCCAATCTATTACAATCATTTCTCCTACTCCAACTTTGGAGCCTGCTTTTAGCACTCCTACGCTTACACCGCTACCTACTCCGTCACCCACGATTAGCGCTGAGACCGATGTTAGTACCCGAAGTGCCAGTTGGAACTTTGATAAAGCTAATGAACTACTGGCGAGATTAAAAGAGTATTTAACTTCTTCCTCGAGTTTAGCGCAGAAGTCAGACGAATTTATCGCTTCCTCATCGGCAGTAATTGCACAAAATACATCATATCAAACTGCTACCTCTATCGATCTGCCAAAAGACCTTCAGCTTTCCAGTCTTAAAGTGACTGATTCAACCTCACTTGCTGATACTTCTATAGCTGGAAGCCTCCTGGTGGACGGCAGTATCATTATCGAAAACAATAAAATAGCATCAATAGGTGATAAACTATATCTTTCCTCTCTTGACACGGTAGATATTCTGGGAGGAAAACTGATCGTTGATAATTCCGGGAACCTTACGGTGGGTGGTACTCTAATTGCCAAAGGTGGAATAGCCACAGATGAAATTAAATCTATAAATGGGGATATCACAATCGATTTAAGCAATGATGACGCAAATACAATCCCGGATCGTCATACCTATTCCGATCCCGGATCGTCATATATAAATGACCGTATAGGCGGCTTTGGCAAACTCCTTATTAAAGGAGAAAACGATCTGACGGTTTCCTCAATTGATAGTGGTGGAAATGCCACCTTCTCCGGAACTTTAACAGCGGAAAAACTCAATTTGTCAAAATCAGGGTCAGACCTTGAAGACACTAAAGGTCTGACCCTTATTACCGCCGCTGACAACTTCCTGCAAAACGGAATCAACGCCCCGGCTGTCAAGACAGACGGAACGGCAGGAACAGCAACCCTGCTGTCCGGTTATAACTCATTAGTTATCTTCAATCCCAACATAACCGACAATACATTAATATATATAACCCCGACCTCGCCGACGGAAAACCGGACTCTTTTTGTAGCCAACAAAGTACCCGGCCGGTATTTCACCGTCTCGCTAGACACAGCTATACCACACGATGTTCGATTTAATTGGTGGATAATCAACTAATTACCTTTTGCTGCGCAGAGAGATACCAGCTGGTACCTCCCGCAGCCCCGTACTTGCGCTCCCCGATTTAATCGGGGTAAGCATAGTATTGGGGGTGGATCATCAATTAGTAGTATTTAATTACAAGCGCAGGACGATTAGAGCTACCTGCATTTCCGGAATAATAACTTACCTGGTCAACCCTCATATCATCGTCATCATCCTTAGTAAAAGCCAGCCTAAACTGTGTCACTCCGGTTTTATTTATTCCTGCCAGACCAGCTTGATTAATAGTTACCGGGCTCCACTGACCATTTAAGACGTTAAGCATATCTCCGACTGAAGAAACCGTGGCTAACGATTGAAAGTCTGTCTTTTCGAGCGCGATATTATTACTGAATGAACCTTTTTTTATGCCGATATTTAATAACCCCAGATTGGTATAGGGGTCAGTTCCCACTATTTCCTTTTTTTTAACCTTTAAAGTTGCTGATATGATTGTAGCCGTATTCGGTAGTCCCGAAGTATCAAAGGAAAGAATCCCTTTTATCTGCTGATCATTTTTATCATCACCAACTAAGAAATTAGAATTACTTGAATTTACACGCCCTCCGATGTTGCTTGTTTCAGAACTTTCCCGAACCAGACCGTCATACGAACCATTAGAGTTGTAAGTGACTGTTTTGGGAGTTGGAGTCGGACTGGGAGTGACTGTGGGTGTAGGCGTTCTGGTTGGTGTAGGAGTATTTGAAGGAGTGGGGGTATTGGTTGGTGTAGGCGTTCTGGTTGGTGTAGGCGTATTAGAAGGAGTAGGCGTATTGGTTGGAGTAGGAGTATTGGTAGGTGTAGGCGTATTGGTAGGAGTAGGAGTATAAGTAGGTGTAGGTGTCGGTCTGCTCTCAACTGAACCGAGATCCGGAGCGCTTCCGTAGGGCCTGGTCATGCCGCGCTGATCAGTAGTCAAAGTAGTGTCTCCGGTATCAAGAGCCGGGCTACCGGCAAGCAAATCACGGGTATAGGTCGGTCCCCCGTTATCCTGCAGTGGTCCAAGCTGGGCATCGGCGATTATACTAATCGGTCCGCAAGTAGCATCACTTCCAATATTAGGATTATTGATGACATATAATCCGCTTCCGGCGCAATTCTCAGAATGGCCTTTATCTATTATCGTGTTATTTATCCTTACAGTTGAATTCGGATTGGTAAAGATACTCCCGCCCCAACCGGCCGTAAAAGAAGTGTTTTCCGAGAGTGTCGTGTTGGTCAAAGATACTGTGCCTGTATTATTAAATATGCCCCCGGCACCGTCATTAGCGCTATTAGCTGATAAAGTACTGTTGACCAGTTCAAAGATACCTGTCGAATTGTTCTGACTGTTCAAAATTCCTCCACCTGCGTGACTGGCAAAATTATCACTAATCGTGCTTGAGGAGATATTGACGTGTGGGCTATCATTCCAAATTCCACCGCCCACATATCCTGAGCTGTTGCCGCTGAAAGTCGAGTTAGTGATTGTACCTAAACCAAAAGTAGCATAATAATCTCCGCCAATAAATAACCCTCCGCCATATGACACAGACGAGTTGTTTATGAAGCTGCTGCTATCTATTACCATGTTAACATCTTCCCCGACAGAAGAAATCATCGCCCCTCCATAACTATCAGTAGTAATTCCCGGCACTCCAAGAGCAGAATTGGAGATAAAAACGGTGTTTCTCATATTCAGATTAGTCCCATATAAGGCGCCGGCGTTTTGGGCAGTGTTATAATCGAAAAGACTGTTAAAAATATCCGTCGCTCCAGAAGACATAACTCCTCCCCCGACACCGTTAACCTTTCCTTGAGTAACATGGACACTATCTAATGTCATTTTATTAGGGCTTCTGTCAAAAATATTCCCACCAAAAAGTGTCCCATTATGGTACCCCCCGCCACGGTTAAGAGTCAGATTAGAAAAGGAGACTGTTATATATCCTAAATCTATTTGAAACAGTCGTAAAAATGCATACCTGGACGAATCTTTTTCAATAATGGTTTGATCCATTCCCACACCGACAAAATCGATATCGCTACTTATTATGGGTAATCCATTCTCGGGATTATCCTCGTTGGTTAAAATGTAAGTTCCGGCCGGTATTTCAATTCTGTCAGCTCCGCTACTGCTTCCTGCCGGACAACCATCAACTACAGCATTGTTGTTGGCGGCCTGTATCGCCTCACCCAAAGTACAATCGCCTGAATTTCCCGGACTTTGCAGGAAACTATTTACGCTAATGGTGTTTCCGGTCGAAAGTATACTGGTTTTAGCGTTAGTTTCTTTCTTTCCGTCCTGAAGTTTCTTCAGAGCGTTCCTGATTAAAGGATCATTGCTGTCATATTTTTTAATAGTTTCTGGAGTTACTTCCGCTTTCGCAGAAGCCGGCATTAACATTATGTTTCTAAAATAGCGTCTTCCGGCTACCAGCGGTTTATCATGATAAAGGACCAGTCTGACTCTGGTACAATTCTCTTTATTTGAGGAACCGCAACTTGAAGGCACTGTAAAATCACTGCTGTAAACTAACCAGGTAGCGGTGGTTCCCGAATTCGCTTTAACTAAATCAGTATAGTCATCACTGTCAGCCCTGTTTAAACCGCCTGTCTCGGCAAAATAATAGGCTCTAAGATTAAAACCGGCCCGGAAACTCCCTTTAGCGTTAACTGAGGCTGTGTATGTCCCACCGGTCGAAACGTTGATCGCTTCAGTTGCAATGTTTGTTCCTTTATCAGCACCATCTACTTCTAACGTCAGAATAGGATCATTGACACCTGATTGTGAATCCTGGGTAGTTAAAATTTTACCATCTGTACTTTTGCTATTATCCCAGTCTTTAACCCAATTTTTGGGTATATCGTTGCCGCTTCCGTCTTTTTCAAACACCAGGCTGGGAATTAAACTGTTACTTTCTATTGAAGACGACTGAGGGGAAAGTTGGAGGGACTTATTATCTTTGCCCTGATACTGAATGCTTGTGATTTTATTAACGGTCGGGCTTTGAGCCTGAGCCGATCTAACCTTCTGAAAATTATAATGCAGCAAATGGAGAATAAAAACCAGAACCAGGAAATGGAACGCTATATCTAATTTAGTTAGCCTCATTTTACTCAGGTGTATTTTTCTTTGCTTAGAAAATGACACCAATTAACCAAGGCAGTTCTAAATTTGCGACAAAAACCATACAAAGCTATGATATCATATCTTGTCAATAAATAAAAAACTGCCATCTTGACGACTTGAAATAACAGTTTTATATTTAAATTATGACCAGGAAGTTACCTTCTGTGTCACGATATTTTTTAGTGCTTATAATTATCTTTTTTATTGTGTCAGTCGTATATATCTCCAGCCGACTTCAACGTGTATATCCTCAGGTGTCAGAAAATCAATCATCAAATGAGAGCTTATCACAGACTCTAACTTACAATACCGTTTCGGCTCCTCCACCCATTGACGCTTCTAAATATAAAAATATCGCTACTCCCGTTTTTGTTCAAGAATCGGCACAAGAAAGTAAGAATAAGGTCCTCGGTTTTAATCTGTCGATTGCCAATAATACTTATTCCAGCAATAAGATACTCGCTAATGAAGGCGACATTATCCGAATTACTCTTACTAGCCTTGATAATAAAGCCGACTTCACCCTTCCTGCGCTTGGTATCAAAAGAGAAGCCGCCAGGAGAGAATCAAAAAGGATCGAATTTCAGGCAGTCTCGGCCGGTAATTTCCAGTTTTTTTGTGAAAGTTGCCTTCCCGAAGACGATAATTCCAAGGGATTACTCATGGTAGTAGCAAAAAGTTAAAAAATAAAGTTCTGACACGATCTCATGCCTGCCCAAACAAAAAACAAAAAGCTTTTCTTTCTCCTCTACTCCCTTTTGGCTCTCATCATCGCCCTTACTGTCACCTTCGGCTATTTGGCTTTACGCCCTTCCCTCACATCCCTCATCTCCCACATCTCCCGCAAGTGGCAGAATCTCTCTGCTCCAAAGATAGAATATACGTTCAAATCCGCTCCCTCAAAATCAGGCTTTGCTCTTCTCAATGAAAACAAGGTTAATGGGTTTAATGTACTGCTTGGTAAAAGAGACAATCCCAAATTAGCAGAAGCCAGGTTTGAGGTTAAGGACAGTTGGGTAGATTTCTCTCTTATCTATAATATTGGAAAGAGTGAGTTTAAGAAAGTTAGCCCCACATCCGGCTTTAAAGATCTCATCACCTGGGAAAACGTCCTCCCCTCCGTAGATATCCAATACCAGATGAAAGACGATGGTCTGAAAGAAGACATTATCCTCAAAGACAAGACTTTGGCCCAAAAAGCCGTTGACGACCACGAGCTCTTTACTCTACCCTTTTACCTGACAACATATAATGTAGTACCAAGATATGATCTCAACGGCAAATTGGCTCCGGTATTTATAGACAGCAAAACAGGAGAATACCGCTTCCACATGGAGACTCCCTACATAGTTGATGCCAACGGAGCCAGATATGAGAGTGTGGAGTTTGAACTGAAACCTCTTGACTTAGCTTTATTACCCTCCTCCAACTTAAGTGACTTAAGTCCCTTAGGTAACTTAATTGGTCAAGCCCATACCCAAGAACAGTCTACTGGTTCCCGTTACCTCCTCGTCTTAAAGTTACCCCGCGAATGGCTCACGGACCCATCCCGCGCCTATCCGGTCATAATAGATCCTACTGTAACACACAATACCCAGACTGCCTTTGCAACTGGCACCATGAACAGAGTCAAAGACGAGGGCGCCGGGGACAGTACACCCTTACTTACCTCCTCCTACCACGAACTGGCAGCGGATATAGATACCGTTGGTTTGTGGCACATGAATGAGGCCTCGGGAAACGTAGCTGATTCATCAGGAAACGGAAATACCGGAACAGTAACAGGTACTTCCGTTGTAGCCGGAAAATTCGGCAACGCGAGGAGTTTTAACGGGACGAGTGATTATATTGAAAGCAGTCAATCTCCTCTCAACCCTAGCACAACAGACTTTACCGCTGAAGCATGGTTTAACATTACTAGCCTTACTTCGAGTGATGACGACCCCATCGTCGCTCAAACAGACGGCACCGGCACAGGACGCAGCTGGATTTATGTTGATACAACGGCAAACGATACTATCCGATCATATCTCGGAGGCGCTGCCCTAGACTCAAGCATAATTCCCATAGCAGGACAATGGTATCATGCGGCAGTAACAAGTTCTGGGACAACGTTAAGAATTTACATAGATGGTATCGAGAGAGCAAGCGCCACCAGAACCATGGAATCATCCACAGGAGCCCTGAGAATAGGACGATCTAAAAATACGGCATCGGCATACTTTAATGGTCAAATCGATGAAGTGCGTATCAGTAACATCGCCCGTTCTCCCGAGGAAATCAAACAGGATGCCCAAAGATTTCCCTATTCCGTCTATAATTCACCGGTAATTGACCTCGTCTCAGGAGGACTCGTGACCGGTTGGAACAATCTCACCTGGCTCGG
Organism: Candidatus Gottesmanbacteria bacterium RIFCSPLOWO2_01_FULL_39_12b; assembly: GCA_001780955.1. GTDB lineage: Bacteria > Patescibacteriota > Microgenomatia > 2-02-FULL-39-11 > 2-02-FULL-39-11 > 01-FULL-39-12b. The sequence continues at coordinate 8,729 of MFJR01000013.1, forward strand.
GAAAGGTATCCGCACCGGCGACGGAGAAACTGTAGTCTCAAGTACCAATTTGGTTGCCCAATGGAACTTCAATGATACTCCGTCAACTGCAACCGCAGTAAGCGGAGGATCCTGCGGAACATCTTGTAATGGTACCCTCACGGGTTTTGCTGATACAACTGCATACGATGCTGTAGCTAGTTCAGGTTGGACATCTAATAATAAACGTTGGGGCGCCGGAGCCATTATGACAGATGGAAGCAGCGACATTGTCACCGTGCCGGATTCAAACGCTCTCGATCTTACGACTAACCTTACTCTCGAAATGTGGTACAACAGAATTACTACCACGGCGGACTACGCCTGTCCGCTTGACAAGTTCCGTCCGGAAACCACCGGCGGGTCATACCAGATTTGCTTCGGACCGAACACTTCGGACCGGCCTTATGTAAACATCTGCTCAAACGCGGCCTGCACCACCAATGCTTCTGCTGCGGCAAGACCAGGCTCGCCTAAACATGGCGAATGGAACCATGTGGTAGCCACCTACGACAGTCAAAATCTCAAAATATATCTGAATGGAGTTCTCGAGGAAACCGTCGCCGCCACGTTCCCGGTTTATGTAAGCACGACCGGCCTCACAATCGGAGCGGGTAGGGAAGGAACCCTAAACTACTTTAAAGGGACGGTTGATGCAACCAGAATTTACTCCCGTACCCTCACCTCCGCCGAGGTTTTAGCCAACTACCAGGCCGGAAACATCGAATTCCAGACTCGTACCAGCGCGGACAACTCCACCTGGGATGCTTGGCTGCCGGTAGCCAACGAAGCTGTCGTTGCCAACATGGATACGGATAGCGCCAATTGGTCGGCGGATTCGTCCAATCCTACTTCGGGAGGCATAACTAAATCCGATGATGCCACGACCAAAATCGATACCGGCTCGATGAAACTCCAAATCGGCGCGCCGCAGGTGGACGCCTCCACCGTCGGCCTCTGGCACATGGAGGAAACCTCCGGCACAGGGGCGTATATCAAAGACAGTGTCGTTCAATCTCAAACTTCTGCCTCTGACTCTTTCACCGATACTTCCAAAATCAACACCGGTTCTTCGACCACCTATACTGTCGTAGGCGGGCAAAGCAAAATCTATCTCGACCTGGGTGACGGCTCAGACGGCGCCGTAACTTTCGCAAGTAATTTTAACTGCCAGACAGGAGATTCAAGCGATCCGGACGCCAAAGCGGACTGCTACGCTGATAATATTACCGCACTCGCCTCCGCCGGAGCCACCAGCCTGACGGTAGCAACCGACGCCACCACCGGACTGACTGCAGGAGATGAAATACTCGTAATCCAAATGTCGGGAACCGGCGCCGGCAACTACGAAACCCACTATACCAATGCCGTTACCGCCACCAGCATTACGCTCGACAAACCGCTGACAAATGCATACCAGTCATCGGGAGCGCAGGTTGTACGCATCCCCAACTATACCAATGTCACAATCAATAACGGCGTTACCGTAAATGTAAGCGCCTGGAACGGCTCTAAAGGAGGCATTCTCTTCTGGCGGGCAAACGGCACTGTTACCAATAATAGTACTGGGATTATCAGTGCCAATGGATTGGGCTTTCCAGGTGCCACATCTGTTGGAACTGGCGCCGCTGGCGCCGCCGGTTATGTTTGTAACAATCCTCCTAACGGAGGAGATGGTTCAACAAGCGGCGACAGTCCAGGCGCAAGTTCTGCAGGTTCCGGGCCTGGAGGAGGTGGAGGCGGTGCTGCTGGCAGCGGCGGAGGAGGGGGCATAAATGATAACGCAATCAATTCTTCCGGTGGTGGAGGCGGTGGTGGAGCTGGAGGCCCTGGTGGTGGAGGCTCATACGGTACAGCGGCAGGAGCAGCGGGTAGTGGCGGAAACGGAGGAGCCGGTTCCAACGGTGGATCTGGAGGTGGTGGTGGAGGTGGTGGTGGAACTGGAGGATCAGCTGGTTCCACCTATGGAGATGCATCATTTGCCACTATCTTTTTGGGCAGTGGCGGAGCGTCAGGCGGTGGAGGAGCCGGAGGAGGTGGAGGCGCCTGCAGAACGACATTAGCCGCCGGTGCCAATCAGGGCGGCAACGGACGAGCGGGCGGCAATGGTGCCGCAGGAGGCAATGGAGGAGGCATGATCATGATTTTTGCCGATACGATCACCAATTCGGGCACCATTAGAGCAAATGGGTCGGCCGGGGCATCATTGAGTTTATCAGGAACAAGCGGTAATAATGGTACTACAGGTTTACGCGCGGGTGGTGGTGGTGGTGGTGGAGCCGGAGGTGCAGGCGGTGGCGGATCAGGGGGAGCGGTTTGGCTATCAAGTATCACTAGTTCCGGTAACACTCCAACCGTCTCTGGAGGAACAGGAGGAGGTGTGGGGGGATCACTAGGAGGCACTGGTGGCGCTTGTTATTCGCTAGGAAGTGCTCAG
>MFJR01000013.1:11238-18895 GCA_001780955.1 Candidatus Gottesmanbacteria bacterium RIFCSPLOWO2_01_FULL_39_12b
CGCACAGCCTCCGGGATTTTACCAACATCAACATCGGCTACCATCCAGTCAGCCAACCTCCTGTCCGGTACTGCTACTTCTATCGATTCATTTGTATACAACCTCTCCAGTAAACCCGGCGGTACTACCTCTACCATCCAATTTTCTACCGACGGAGGCAGTACCTGGACCAACGCAGCAGGAACTGGAGGCCAAAGCGAAACTCTCACTACGGGCACGAATAATACCATTACTTTTACCGGCGGCAGCTGGGCGAGCAAAAGCAGTTTCATATATAAAATTTCTTTTTCAGGCGACAGTACTACTACCCCGGTCATTGACGATATTACGCTATATTACGTTCCGGCCTCATATAACGGCACGCCAACAGGCACGACGGTAGTGGATGGATTTTATGGTAAAACCAGAAGCTTCAATGGGACTAACGATTATATAGATATTGGTACCGGACCCACATCGGTCAAATCAGTAGAATTCTGGGTCAATCCCGTAACCACCACCGAGTATTTTGTCAATATTACTTCCACCACCGATCGCATTTGGGCCAACGCCGGAACAGTTACGGCCACAGGTTTTACCAGCCCGACTATTTATGTTAATGGAGTTGAGAGTGCTGGTCCCACCATCGTCGCCGGCAAATGGCAGCATATAGCAGTTACCAGCGCCACCGCCGAAAACGCCAGCAATCTGGACATCGGCCGAACCTCTGATACTAACTATTTAGAAGGCACAATCGATGAAGTGCGTATCAGCAACACCGCCCGCACGGCAGATCAAATCGCCGAGGCATATCGGGCAGGACAGAACCACAGATTGGAACGGACAATTACGAGCACCGATTTGTCCGCCAAGAGTAAATTGCCATTCTATGTTGCGAGTGACAGACCAGGTACGTTCCTTGAGGCAACGGTTGGAGAGTCCGCTTACGCTAATTACTCGACGGACGCCAACACCGTGGGATTATGGCATCTGGAAGAACAAACAGGCATAGCCAATACGTATATAAAAGATTCATCCTCGAGCAACTTCAGTAGTGCCACCATTACCGGCACCACTTATGTTCAGGGAAAAATTGGAAAAGCCAGGGGTTTCAATGGATCTTCTGACGATATCAGTTTTGGTGATGTACTGGATATGTCAGGAGACTTTACGATTGATACCTGGATTTATTCTACAGCAACAGGCGGACAAGGAATTGTTGATAAATACGCTACCAATCGTGAATTCGAACTGGGAACCAACGGGAGTAATCAAGCTTTTTTTGAAGTATCCAATACGTCTGGCTCAAAATACCTCAAAGCAATTGGTAGCACTGTTTTAGCAGGCGATAACAAATGGCATCATATTGCCGGAGTTATTGCCGGCAATGTAAACTATGTCTATGTTGATGGCATACTTGAAGGCACCGACAGTGCTACTAGTGGTACTAGAACAACAAATATTAGTGATGTGTTTATGGTAGGTGCACGTAGCAATGGAGGTAATCCTTTTGCCGGCACAATCGACGAAGTACGTGTCAGTAACACCGCCCGCACGGCCGACCAGATCCGCCAAACCTACGAAATCGGCCGACGTACCCACCCCATCACCATCGACTTTGTGAGTTCCCCGCAAGCAGCCTATTCATCAGGTACTTCTGTAACTATTAATAATCCCTCTGGCACAACCGCTCTCACCGATACGCTTTCCGTTGGCGATACAATGATATTTAAGGAAAATATCAACGGGACGGAGACTGTGTCACAGGCCACGGTCACTGCAATCGCTAATACAACTTCAACGTATGGTACTGCCACACTTTCCTCACCTCCCTCATTTCCCTCAGGGGGATATAGTACCAGTGCCAAAGTTTTCAAATGGCAGCGCGAGTATTTCGATTTGACCGGATCATTAACAACGCATCGAGACGCTGTGACACGTTTGACACTTCGTGTCACTGATGGCTCCCAAGGCTCCAATATCTGGCTGGATGATTTCAGGAGCAATACTAACTATATAAATGACAACACTCCAGACAGTTTTGACACTGCAACAGGAATTGGCACATACAGCAATACCAGTATTACCTCTACTGTTCAACGCTATTTCCAGTATCGTGCTATTCTTTCCTCATGGGATACCCCGGTCTCTTCCCAACTCACCTCTGCCACCATTGACTTTAATAGAAACCTCGCCCCGGCTGCTCCCGCTATTTCCGCCCCAACCAGCGGTGCGTTGCAAGTATCTCTGACCCCGGCTGTTATTTTTTCGGCAACTGACACTGAAAGCGACTATATCCGCTATAAACTCCAGATAGCTACCGATACTGCCTTTTCCCAAAACCTGCAAACCTTCACCCAGCCCTCCGGCACGCCGCAAACCGGCTGGTCCGGCCAAGACACCCAAGGGACGCCTCCTAACTATACCGCTTATACCTCCGGCACAACCGCCACCTACACCCTCCAATCCGCCCTCTCTCCAAACACCGTGTACTACATCCGCGCCTATGCTGTTGATCCGGCCGGTACTAATCTCTGGAGCAATGCTTCCTCAACGATCGGTTTCATCACCATCTGTGATTCAACTTGCAGAATGAGACTTGAAGGCGTGAAAATAGACGGTTTAAAATTCTAACATGAACAGGAATTTATCCATTGTCAGCGGGATTATCTTAGCAGTCATAATTACTTTTATTGGCTCGGTCTTATACTTTTCCGGACGACTCCCGCTGTCATTTCCAAAACTGTCAAATACTCAATCAACCAAGCCATACTCCCAACCAACCATTTTTGCCGATGTTACAATTCCTCAACCCATTGACGCTTCTAAATATAAAAATATTGCTACTCCCGTTTTGGTTCAAGAATTGGCTACGGAAAACAAGAATAAGGTCCTCGGTTTTAATCTGTCGATTGCCAATAATACTTATTCCAGCAATAAGATACTCGCTAATGAAGGCGACATTATCCGAATTACTCTTACTAGCCTTGATAATAAAGCCGACTTCACCCTTCCTGCTCTCGGGATTAAACAAGAGGTAAATAGAGGCGAGTCCAAAAAAATCGAGTTTCAGGCAGTCTCAGCCGGTAACTTCCAGTTTTTTTGCGAAAGTTGCCTTCCCGAAAACGACAATTCTAAAGGGGTGCTCGTGGTAGCAGCTAAAAGTTAAAATCATACTTGACATGAAGTTTATTAATGATTTACGATGAATTAAATGAGCCTGCCCAAAAATAAATTACTCCTCTTTTTCTTCAGCGGATTTCTCCTTGGCTTTTCTCTCGTTCAACTCACAACTATACCTCTGGCTTTGGCTCAAACCGCCACTCCTACCCCCACTTCTATACCATTAATATGGGGAGTGGACTCAAGCGGATTCTTTATCAAAGAGCCGGGTGCAAGTGGTAACGAATGGATGCGTATGGATACCAACCGTCAGCTGCAGGCTACGATAAAAGGTAATACCCCGGGTGGTGGAAATATGGTCAGTAATCCTGGTTTTGAAGACATATATTCTACCGGTCCGAGTACAAATATCGGTATACCTAATTATTGGATGCCAAATTGGGATAATACCATGGGTACGGATGGTACGGTTAGCAATACAACTGACACCGCCATCGTCACCGAAGGAACTACAGCTCTTGCTCTTTACGATGCTCTTACAACCAATGGTGTCAATATAGCCTCACTTCCTATCAATGTCACGACAGGCGGTCTCTATACCGTCTCTCTCAAAGCCAGAAATAGTGGGGCTGGGTCTTTGGATGACGGTTTTTATGCCAGGGTATTTTATTTCACAGGAACAGGCGGCACGGCAAAGGCAGACGCATATGATGATTCTGTCCAGATTGTTGCCGCAGATTCCGGCACTACACAAGGGTGGATAACTTATTCACTAGATCTACCAGCTGTTACTTCTACCTGTGGCGCCGGTAACAATGTAGCCTGTACCAGAGCCAGAATTGTTCTTTATCATGACCTGCCTAATACCGCTGCTATTACCAGATATTTTGATTCCGTCACCTTTAAATTATCCAGCGAAAACTTATCCGCAGTCAATCTTTCTTCAGGATACTTTGGCTCAAATACCGGCGGAGGCATCTACAGTTTCCCCGGCAACGTCGGCATCGGGACGGCGGGGCCTGGATCAAAGTTGCATATTTATGGAGGCGCTGCAAACACAGAACTTAGGATTAACAATGATGGCGGCTATACGCCAAAACTTTCTTTCTATGAAAACGCTGAACGGGCGAATATATACGTTGAACCTACGGCGGAAGATCTTTATTTTCAAGTCAAAAATTCTGGTGCCTCGATGACAGATAGGCTTAAAATAGCACGGCTGGGGGCATTTACTTTCTTTGACGACGATGGAACTACGCAAAGGGTCACAATTGATACAACCGGCAACATCGGCATCGGGACGGCGGGACCTGCCGCCAAACTGGACGTAGCCGGCGCATCTTCTCTAATGACCAACAACACCGGCCCTATTACCATTAATCCTAACACCAATCTTCTTTTGGTTACCTCCGCTGGCAACGTCGGCATCGGGACGACTGGACCGGGGGCGCTGTTAACGCTTAGTGGCAACGCTCCGACAATCCATTTAATTGACACTGATACGGGTGCTGATAGTCGGTTTCAGGCAAATACTACGGATGGCGGGGTGATTATTCAGGCGGATGTCAATAATGAAATAGCCAACTCTCTCATACGATTTCAGATCGATGGATCTGAAATGGCGCGAATCAATTCCAGCGGCGACCTCGGCATCGGGACGACGGGACCGGCATTTGGTCTTGACGTCGTAGGTTCTCAAGCAACTAATTATATTGCCCAAATTAAAAACTCTGATACAAGTAATACTGCCGATGGTTTACTCATCAATCTGGGGGTGGCCAATGCCAGCAGAGGAACTGGAAATTATTTTGTAGGTTTTGCAGGTGCCGGCACTGTAGCCGGAAAGATACAAGGAGGAGCCAGTGCTGTGGCCTATACCACAACTGCCGCAGACTATGCAGAATATTTTCTAATTGCTAATAAAAATGATCATCCCGTAAAAGGAGATCTTGTCGTCCTTGCCCCTACTATGAATAAAGCTGTGACAAAAGGTAAAGCTGGAATAAATCCTTTAGTTTTTGCCGGTGTCGTATCAGAGAATCCAGGATTTATCGGGAATGGTCCTATTTGTAAAATTGAAGACCAAAATTGTGATAAAAATTATCAGGAATCAAATGCTCTCGTAGGTATCAAAGGCCAAGTCAAAACCAAAGTTACCACCTCAAATGGGGAGATTAATGTCGGAGATCCTATCACCGTAAGTACGATCGCCGGAGTCGGGATGAAGGCTACGACTGCTAATCAAATTGTCGGTTATGCTCTTGAAAATTATAATGAGGCAGAGGGTAAAATTGGAGAAGTTTTAGTCTTAATTAATCCTACATGGTATGATCCGAACGGTAAAAACTTCAGTAATGAACTGGCTGAGCTAAAATCTATCGTTGCAAATCAAAAGAGCCTTATAGATAAGCAACAAAAACAAATTGACGAACTAAAACAATCCCTCCATAATTAAGAAACGTAATAATACCAGGTCGAACCTCAACGTGGAATTATATACTATTTGACTCGCGGCCGCGAAGAAATAGTATATCAATACCAATACCAGTTTTAGTCTTAACCTCTTTTCGGACTATAATATCAATCTTTTATTCATCTCTTGACACACCCTATTTCACAATCCATAATAGACCAATGCTGACAAAAAAAGATCTGAAAGATGCTCTTAAGAACCTTCCGACAAAAAATGACCTTGAGAATACAGTTGGTTCTCTAAGAGGTGAATTCAAAAGAGAAATCAAAAGTGTGATAGAAAATGCGGCAACACAAATATTGGATGCTGTAAGTCGCGGATTTGAAGTTCTTGCAACCAAAGACGATCTTAAACGAGTTGAGAATAAACTTGAGAGCGTTGAGTCGGAACTAAAAAGAGAAATCAATGATTTGAAAGCAGACACCCCTACCCCTCAGGAATATCGCAATCATGAAAAAAGAATCTCCCGCCTCGAAAAAACCGTCTTCTCCTCCTAAAAAGCGTCAGTAAACTTTCCTTCTTGAGAATCGCTTCTTTTTAAGCAATAATATTCTTATACCGCCTTATGATATACTAAAATCAGGATATGAAACGATATCAATTATTTCTTGCTTATTACACTTTAATTACTTCTCTGGTTTTATTTATCTGGTCGCTAATCTTTGCTCCAAAACCGCAAGGTTTTCTCCTGACGTTAATCGTTATTCCGACGAGCATTTATTTTTGGCTTCTGGTTCTGGGTGTTTCTAAACTCAAGCCTTCCGCCCCCTCATCTGAAAACCAGACCCAGGAAAAACAGGTAAAACTTCCCTTAATCGCCTTGATAACTCTTTTTATAAGTTCATTTATAAGTGCTTTCAGCATTTTTGTTTACCCGGCCATAAACAGTCGCTTGCTTAATTCGGAATCCGCCTCGCTTTCAGTTTCCGGTCAAGTGAGTTCACTAAAACTTGAACTTGAAAATCAAAATAAAGCATTCCATGAAGAGATGGTCAGAGAATTTGGAGAAGTAAAAGATCAGCTAGCCAAAATTAAGCCTGCGCCAAAAGTGACCGAAGCTGCAACAAATCCGGAAGAGACACCTGTACAGGTTGGAACAGTAACCATCAAGGATCAAAAAAATAAAACAGTCAATATCTATCAGGAAAAAAACTTAAATTCAAATGTGATCGGAAAAGCAGAATTCGGCAAAAATTACACCTATATAGAAAAGGACCCAAACTGGTATTTAATTTTGCTCGGTGAAAAAGAAGGTTTCATAAGTAATCAATTTGTTAAGGAAGTCGACTACTTAAAATCGCAATGAAAGCCGGTCAATCGGTCCTACTTTACTACTCTGTTGTTCTCTCCCTTTTTGTTACTTTGGGGGCAGCGTTTTTTGGTTTTCAGTCGGGTAATGTACTCTTCTTTCTTCTTTCTCTCCCAATCGCTGTCTATTTTGGCTTAAAGATCTTCAAGGTTAAAAGAGGACGTAAACTTATGCTCTATTATGATTTCATCCTCACTACCATCATGACTGTTATGGGATTTGCAGGAGCATCATCAATGTCCCAATTCCTGAGTGCAGTTCTCTTTTTACCTCTGGCCCTCTATTTCTGGCTTCTCGTCTGGCCCAAAAGGAATAATCAGTTGCCTTTACCCGATAATATGGTGCCGGTAATTGTTAAGGCTAAAATTAAAGAGGAAAAAATCATAAAGGGGAAAATAAAAAAACTGGAGGGAGAAATAATAATGCCGCATGAGAAGACGGGCAGGAATTTTGACTTGGATCGAAGAATGTTTATTAAACTCATCGGCTCGACAGGAATAATGCTTTTTCTGTTCTCTCTTTTTACCAAAAAAGCCGAGGCCGCCTTTTTTGGCAGCGTTCCGGGTCCTGGCACCCTCGCCCTTAAAGACACCGCCGGCAATAAAATAGACCCTGCGGAAAAGCATCCTACTGACGGGTATAAAATTGCCCAAGTGGATGATACAAGCAGTAGCACTTATGCGTATTATGGCTTTACCAATAAAGACGGCGCCTGGTTTATCCAGCGGGAAACCTTAACCGGCGAAAATGCCGGAGACTACCGCTATGCTAGA
>MFJR01000013.1:19014-34467 GCA_001780955.1 Candidatus Gottesmanbacteria bacterium RIFCSPLOWO2_01_FULL_39_12b
ACAGATATTAACGGTACAAAGCGGGAATGCGCCGCTGCTTACCCTGATAAAGATTACCCGGGTTACATAAAAGTCGAGTACCAGACAAAATTTCGCAACTATACTGAATGGTATCCCATCGAAGAATTTAAAAGCCGGAATCCAGATCTGCTGTATTTAGTCGAAGGCGTACGCGAAGAAGCAAAAGATGTAACAGGAGTCGCATCCAGAAGCACCGATACCACACTCACTGACGGCAAACAAAAATGGGAAAAAAATATTTACGCCGGTTTCCCTCTCTGGATTTCCCGGGGAAAAGGCGAAGGACAGGTCAGAACCATTCTCTCAAACACCAAAAACACAATTGTTATTGATAAACGGTGGGAGGTGAAACCGAATAGATTTTCCCAATATGTTATTTCACGCAATATAAAAGAGGATGTTAAACCTGCCGGTAACATTCTCACCGAAGAAGAAATTCACAAGCTTGAGTTGAAAGCAAAAAAAATGGACAGGGATAGAAAAAAGACATGAAAAAAGAATATTTTTCAGTTTTTATAGTAGGTTTATTTATTCTTTCTTACGTGCTGGACGCCGTAACTATTCCTCTTTCCCTTAAACTTGCCACACCCTATCATTACTTCAACCCAAAAACCCTAATTCTTTATTCATTTACGACAACATCCATTGTCGTCAAAGCAATAGCGTTGTTTACCAGTATCGTTATGGCAATCTCTTTTATAAAAAGCCATCTGGCCAAAGGAGGAACTTTATTTCTCATTTCCGGCTTGCTCCAGCTATATGCCTTGCAGGATGTTGCCACAAGCGCGCAGGTTTTACCGCTCGAATGGTCGCTTTCACTTACCTTAACGGGTGCGGCGCTCACTGTTCCGGCAATTCTCTACCTTATCGCGGGAGGTATAAAAACTATACATCAGAGGTTAAATCCAGATGATAATGATACACAAGAGGATACGGAAGAAAGTATAGAATTATAAAATTAATGAATAAATCTGTCCTCCATAATCGTTTCTTATATACCGCTTCCATAATTTTCTTAGTGTTTTTAGCTGCCACTTTATTTGCCTATAAAATCACCTCTGATGTAGCACAACAAGAATCCAGGAACAGATTTTATCAAGACTCATTAAAAATCCAAAATTGGGTTCAGGTAAAGCTTAATTTATATATTTTGGGGGCAGAGGGTTTAAGCGGACTCATGGAAGGAAGTGACGATGTCAGACGTGACGAATGGTCAACTTATATCAAGAAGGTGAAATTGATAAAAGATTATCCCGGAATATCTTCTATCAATTATGTCGAAAAGGTGGAAAATAATAATAAAAAGGCTTTTGTAGAAAGTGTCAGGAAAGATACTAGTCTAAATCCAAAAGGTTATCCGGATTTTAATATATACCCCGAAACAGACAAGGCAGAATATTTTGTTGTTAAATACATTGAGCCTTTTGAAGACAGGGAAAAAGCGCTTGGTTTTGACTTGGGCTCAGAGGATAAACGACTGCAAGCTTTGGAAAGAGCCCGCAATAGCGGGAAAGCAAGTTCAACAGGAAAAATAATATTAGCTACCACTAATGCGCCGGGATTTGGTCTTTTAATCCCTGTCTATAACTCAAAAATAAATGCCAATAGCACAACAGAGGAACGAATGGTTAATATTAAAGGTTTTGTTTATGCAATTTTTAGGGGGGATGAGGTATTTAAGGCAGTTTATGGAAAAACTGACTTTTTCCCTAACGTTGATTTTGAAATATATGACAGCGAAAACTTATCAGAAGATAATCTATTGTATGACCGCAACCCAATCCATAAAATTCTTGAATCCATGGGAAAACCCGGACTACATACCAAAGAAACTCTAGTCATAGACAGCCAGAATTGGATTATTCTAATTTCAGCCACAAAGGGATTTAGCTTAACTAAATCCCAGGAGTTTTTACCAATTACTGTGTTAGTAAGCGGGTTGATATTTAGCTTTCTATTCTTAGGATTATTCCTCCGTAGTTTCAAACAGCATTTGGCAATCCATTAACCCTCTTGTAGCCTGACACCTGGAAGGTGAAAACATATTGACACCCCCGTTCGTTAAGGCTCAAACAGCTTCTCTTAACCCATTAAGGGCCATTTTATGCTCTTTGAATTTATAGTAATATTTAATATGGTCGGAAGGTGTAGTCTCATCAGGCTCTTGTCCTCTCCGATCACCTTCCAGGTGTCAGACCATGCTGGTTTGAGCCAGATTGATGGCGTTGAAATAACTCTTCAAAAAGTTGTAAATTAAGAGGACTATGGTATCAAAATCATATTAAAATGCATATTGACAAACTACAATTTGGTAGTAAAATGATAAAATATGGCTATATTGAAACGGATAATTGAAGATAATATAGATAAATACCTCAACAGCGGGGAGATAAAAACATTGTTTGTATGGGGACCAAGACGTTCCGGGAAAACCACGATCATAGATAAGTTAGCTAAAAAACTTGGGGTAACAAAATATAACTTTGATCTGCAGTCAGACAGAGAAAAATTTGCACCCCGCAGGGACGTGCTTGAAGGGATTGTTAAAGAGAACAAAGTGGTCTTAATTGATGAGGTACAAAATTATCCCGAGTCAACGGTGATGCTTAAATTGCTTCATGACGAGTTTAAAAAAAAGGTAATTGCCACCGGAAGCTCGGAACTTCGTCAAAAATCCTCTAAAGAATTTGATACCATGGCCGGTAGATTTAACGAGATCTATTGCCTGCCACTTTCAATATTTGAAATTCTAGGAAACGCGCAACCTAAAGCTTATGACGAAAAAGAATTTAAGAAACAACTGGCAAAAAAGTTGCAAATTTTTGGCGCATATCCAGAGGTGTATACGAAAGATGACTTAGTCGAGAAAGATCGAATCGACCTATTGCAGGCCGTGCTGGATACCTATGTCCTCAAAGATGTGGTTGATATCTATGAGTTAAAAAGTCAAAAACTGGCAAAGGATATCTTGACTAAAATTGCGCTACAGTTGGGTTCAGAGGTTTCAATACGTGAAATAGCGGATTCTTTAGGAGCATATCCCTCAACCGTCTCAAACTATATTGAGATTTTTATCAAAAACTATATCTTAATCTCACTTCCGTCATTTAAGACAAATATCAGAAAGGCAGTATCTGAAAACCGTAAGCTGTACTTTTATGATTTGGGTATCCGCAACATCTTAATACAGGATTTCCGGGATTTGGAGCTTCGTCAAGATAAAGGAGGGGTGTTTGAGAATTTTATTATCTCTGAGCTTGAAAAGTTGCGCAAAGTCAAAAACGCTAAAGTGAACATGTATTTTTACCGTGAATATGGGGGGAAAGAGGTGGATATTATCATTGAAGATTATAAGAAAAAGTACACAGCTGTTGAAATTAAGACAACAAAAGGGAGCGCAAAGGATATCTTCCCTATTTCGAATACCTCTCTGGTTATTACTACCGAAAATTATTTTGAGAAAATAACTACTATTTTAGAAGATAAATGAATAAGCACTTTTGGAGATTGAAATTTCCCTCCAAAAAGTCGTAAAGTAGATACAGAGTATTGACTAATCGGTACTTGACATACATAAAAGTCTATACTATCATGTAGTTAATATGTTTACCCGACACTTGGATCAGACACTTCGGGATCATTTCGAAAAATATAAAGAGATTTTAGTTTTACTTGGTGCCCGTCAGGTAGGCAAAACTACTATTATTAAGCGTATTTTCCCAGAGGCAACATATTTAATAGTCGATAACGAGCCCATAAAGAATACCCTTGAACGGTACGATCCCGCAGTGTACAGGCAATTGTTAAACGCAGACAGCAAATGGATAGTAATAGATGAAATTCAAAGATTAAGCGATCCAGGAAGAGCGGCTAAAATATTTTTCGATCAACTGCCACAATTCAAACTAATTATTACCGGATCGTCGGCTTTTAATATTAAAAATAAAGCCTCGGAAAGCCTTGCGGGAAGAAAGATTGATTATCACCTGTATCCACTAACACTTAGTGAATATCTGGTGCAAAACGGACTTGAGAAAACCTTGTCTCTTTTGCCTATTGAAAAACTCTCTAGAGGTGAAAAAGTGGCAGAAGTTATCCGACCATATGACCATAAGGAAATATTAGATAATATCTTGGTGTATGGTTTGTATCCGGCGATGCAAGCGCATCCAAGGGATTCTCTATATCTAACAAATTTAATTGACAGCGTGGTGTTTAAAGATTTAGTTGAGCTATCGCTTTTGGAAAATAAGTCAGCCGCACTTTCACTACTAAAATTATTAGCATATCAAATTGGATCTTTAGTAAATTATGCAGAACTGGCATCCAAATTGGGCATTGGAGCAAGAACAGTAAAAAGATATATAGAACTTTTTGAACAAAGTTTTATCATCTTTATTATTAAGCCATATTCATCGAGAAAAAGGGATGAAATATCTAAAATGCCCAAGGTATATTTTTATGATTTAGGCCTGAGGAACGCATTGATAAATAACTTTGAACCGATACGAGGCAGGGGTGATGCCGGCCAGATGTTTGAAAATTTTATTGTGTCCGAACTATTAAAATACAACTATTATGGAAATTTTGGGTATAACTTTAACTATTGGCGAACCAAGAGTGGCTCGGAAATAGATTTGGTGTTAAACAAACCAGGCCACAGAACAATAGCTCTTGAGATAAAAAGTAAGTCAGCGCGGGTTAATCAAGCTTTCGTTTCCCGTTACCCTGACTCCAAAATGATAGTTATTTCCAGAAACAATTATTGGGCTTGAGCTAAATTGATATGATTGAAATTTTGGGATGAACAAGTTTTCCTAAAAATGGTAATATTTTAATATGGCTCTTTATTTTTGAAGGTGTCTGCGTAGTTCACCTTCCAGGTGTAGCCTCACTAAGAGCCGCTTCTGCTATTGGGGTCCAAAGAGAATTACAGTAACAAAATAATTAGTAGTAAAGATGGAAAGAATACATTAAAATGGACAGCAGGTAGCATAAAATATTATACATGAAACTGACTTTCCCTAATGAGATGAAACCTTTTGTTGAAGAGATATTGCAAGGAGAGTACAACATTGGTTTAAATATGCCAAAACCATTGATTTTTGATATCGGGGCTAACGTTGGCAGTTTTGCCCTTTGGGCCTATCACCGTTGGCCTGGATGTAAAATTTACTGTTATGAACCATCCCCTAGTATGTTTGAATATCTAAAGTTCAATCTTGCCGAATTTAAGAATATTAAACTGTATAATGTTGCTGTAGGTAACCCCAAGTATAAAAAATTATATAAAGGAAAATATAACCCCGGAGAAGCTAGTTTTTTCCAGCTGGGAGGCCAATCCGAAGAATACGAAATTGTTAAAATTATCTCTCCTAACAAACTTCCTAAGAAGTGCGACATCCTCAAGATCGACACCGAAGGTTGCGAGGTGGAGATTTTGGTGGGATTAAAACCCAGAGAGTATAAAGCTGTACTTTTGGAATATCACAGAGAAGAAGACCGCAGAAAAATAGATAGTATACTATCTGATTACGTTTTGGTAAGCAGCAAGGCGGTTTGGGCTAACCGCGGATTGGTCAAATATCTGCATAAAAATGCTTTCAGGGGTTGAACCCTTAAATATATGGTTATTCAACCTTTCTCCAGCAGGTTTGAAACTCCCAGAGTACAACTTAGTAATGAAGCATTTACCAATACCGGTATCAATCTTTTCTTTTCTGAAAAAGTCCCTTTTGCCGACAGAACCGGATTAAGATTTGCCAAAAATATCGTAAATCTTTTTGAGGAACGCATCGGAAAACTAAAAAAGAAGAAGGGCAAAATACATATTTACGAACTTGGTGCAGGAACCGGCATCCTGGCTTTAAGAATCCTGGACTATCTAAAATCTCGCAATTTATCTTTGTATCAACAGATTGTTTTACATATATCCGATATTTCCCGTCCAACCATTGCAGAGTTAGCAAAAATAGGCAAATTCAAAGCCCACTCATCCCGAATCGTTTTCGAAATCATCAACGCGGTAAATCCCAGGTTTAAATACAAACCTTTGCTCATATACTTCACCGACCTCATCGATGCTCTACCCTGCCGCCATATACAAACAATAAACGGACAAATCTTTGAAATTCAAGTCCAAACTTTTGTTGACGATAATGCCCAAGTTGTTGATACCGTAAAGTATCCCCCTACCGCCTTAAATCCAAAAATAAAGCTTTCCCTGGCTCCACAGCTTATAAAGATCTTTAAGGAAGAATACCGCAAAATACCTATTGATGGCTTAAAAAATATGAGTCAGGAGGAAAAATTAGACTTAAAAAAATTGACTTCGATCTTTATCAACGACCGAATTTTTAACTACAGTTTTTCCGCAAAGCACTGCTTGCGTAACTGTCTCGCGGCACTTGAGCCGGGGGGCTTTATTTTATTCTCCGACTTTGGTACCACTTCAAAGGAATCTCCGGATCTCTCTATGTGGTCAGAATTTGGGATAACAATATTTTTTGCAGTTGACTTCTACAGTATTAAGCAAGATTTTGAAAAATCTGGGTCAACGGTAATGCTTGCTTCAAATACACCCGGCGGCCCTCAAGAGATGCTCTTTGACACTTTAGGTGGAGACAAAATCTTCGAAAAAAAATTCCATAAATATTTCGGATGGAATAATCAGCAGAAAATTGATGAATTTTTAACCAAAACAAAAAATATACTTCAATCAGAAAACCTGCAAAAGGATTACAAACTTAAAATGATTAATGACTTATACAAAGCTCTTCCACAAATACTTCGGCGGGACTACCAAATTCTCAATGACCTTGCTTTATTCCACCAGATGTTTGGTTTTGATAAGCAAGCTCTAATGTATACGAGGCTTATAGAAAATGAGTATGGACATACGGCAGGTGTTTACTGTTATCTTATCCGTGGACGGGTATATCAGAGCCTAGGCGACTTTATTCTTGCGGAAGAAAACTACAGGAAAGCATCCGCGTTAAATAGCCCCGCCGCTATTTATGAATTGGCCAATTTCTACATGCTGCAAAAAAGAACCCATGATTACATAAAAACCATGCGTAAGTACTTGAAATTTACAAATCAGAGTGACTTTTTAAAAAGTCTTTTTTTGATAAGCACCGCACATGAAATAACCGTCGACATAGCTTCTGCCAAAGAAGTTCTCGGACAAATTATCAAACTTGGAGATCAAATGAAAAATATATCGGACGGCGAAAAGAGTTTTCTTGAGCAAGCAAAAACCCAACTGGCAGTATTTACTCAAAAGTCAACTCTTGATTATAAAGGCAAGTCTTTCTCCTGCATTTGGGATCAGAATACCATAGCCTTTCTATTAGGAAAACAGTTCACTCCATGGACTCCGGACGGGCTCAATAAACCCGTCGAAACATTCCTGGGAGGATCCGAGGAGGCAGTCGTTTATCTCTCGGAAGAACTTACCAAACTTGGATGGAAAATAACCGTTTATGGCGAACCCAGTAAAAAAGAGGGAATCTATCGTGGAGTAAGATGGCTTAATTATTATCGTTTTAATCCTAAAGATAGATTTAACATACTCGCATATTGGCGGAATCCTCAAATGATTGATCTTTCCTGCCGCGCCAGTCAAATTTATTTTTGGACTCATGATGCCGATCTCAAATCATTTTTTTCCGAAGAAAGACTTTCAAAGCTTGATAAAATTATAGTTCTATCGCGCGCCCATAGAAAAACGCTTCCAAACATCGAGAAAAGGAAATTCTTGACATCCGCTAACGGCCTTCATGAACATTTCCCTCGTATAAAACCCCGCAACAACCCGCACTGGTGCATCTGGACTTCAAGCTATGATAGAGGACTTGAGTATCTTTTGGCCATTTGGCCTGATGTTGTCAAAAAGATACCAGATGCAAAGCTGCATATATTTTATGGCTGGCAGATTTTTGATATACGGTTTAAAAACGAACCCCGGGTCCTAGCCTGGAAGAATGAAATTGAACAATTAATGCAGCAACCAGGAGTAACCCATCACGGAAAGGTATCGCAAACGGAGATTGAAAAATGGTACAAGAAATGCGGGATATTTGCTTATCCAAGTCATTTTTTTGAAATCTCATGTGTCTCGGCAATGAAAGCCCAAGCCTTTGGTACAATACCGGTTACTACCACCATTGGGGCGTTGTCAGAAACAGTGCAATTCGGAATAAAAATTAGAGGGGATATTAATAAACCTAAAGTTTTGGAAGAATATAAAAAAGCCTTAATTAAAGTTTTAAAAGACCCGAAATGGCAGGCCGGGCACAGAAAAAAGATGATGAGGTGGGCCAAAAATAAATACTCCTGGGCTAATGTGGCTAAACAATGGTCAGACGAATTTAAGCTATTTAAAAATAAAAAAAATTAGTCTACACTTCTGTTGATGATTAAAATAGTCTTTTGCCTTCCCGGCAGTAATTTTTCCACTCGTTTCTTAAGAGCATGGACAAAGCTTCTTCACGCATGCTTCAGAAACTACGGAGTCGAAACTCATGTCAGAGGCGCAGCCTCAAGCAATATCTACATCGTCCGCAATAACTGTCTGGGTGGTATTTTAGGCGGGCCGGAAAATCAAAAGCCGTTTCAGGGAGAAATAAATTACGATTACATCATGTGGATTGACTCGGACATCATCTTTGAACCGGAACAATTCAAGTTGCTTCTTGATCAAATGGAAAGTGATAAAAAAATCCATATTCTTTCTGGCCTTTATTTTCATGAATCCGAGCGGAGGTTCGTGGCAGTAAAACAGTGGAATTCCACTTACTACAAAAAACACCAATCCCCCCTATTCCTGTTAGAAAAAGACGTTAAAGGAAAAAATCAACCTATTAAGGTCGATTATGCAGGAATGGGGTTTATGCTTATCAGAAAAGGAGTTTTCGAACGGCTAGATTATCCTTGGTTTAACCCGCTGGATCTAAACACCGGCCCGGATCAGAAAAGTTTCTCGAGTGAGGATGCTGCCTTTTGTTTAAAGGCCAAAAAGGCTGGTATTAATACCTATGTTGATCCCGAAACTATTGTCGGACACGAAAAGTTAACTGTTATAATATAAAAATGATAAAAGTAGTATTTTGTCTACCGGGCAGAACTTTTTCCAATTACTTTTTGGAAAGTTGGAGCAATCTTTTATACAATTGCCCGACACTAAACGTTTCCCCAGTCATGCGCTGGGCGGTATCAAGCAATGTCTACGGTGTCCGCAATCTTTGCCTTATGGGAGAGGCTGAGTTTGGGCCAAGCCAAAAACCTTTCCACGGTACTATTGACTATGATTACATTATGTGGATTGATTCAGATTCTGTCTTTACGCCGGAACAATTTCAAAGTTTGCTTGACCAAATGGAAGTAAATCCAAAACTCTATATTTTATCCGGAGTGTATATTAAAGAAAACCAAAAGGAATATACGGCGGTTTTAAAATGGAATGATGGATATTTTGACAAACACGGTTCGTCAAAGTTTTTAATTCCGAAGGATCTTAGGGGAAAGAAAAGTTTAATGAAGGTTGATTTTACCGGCATGGGTTTTATGCTAGTGAGAAAAGGTGTTTTTGAGAAACTCACTTATCCATGGTTTCAACCCATGGGTATTCAAAATCATGGACAATCTATTGGCTTTATTGGTGAAGATGCCGCCTTTTGTTTACGGGCCAAAGAGAAAGGCTTTGACAGCTATATTGATCCTAAAATCTCTATTGGACACGAAAAACCAACTATATTAAGATAAAAATAGCTTATGGCTGCCACAATTACATATTTAGGGACATTGCTTAACGGAGCTGATTCCACTACCAACTGGTCGGGAACTGCAACTCCAACTCTTGATACAACCTCCAAAATTCACGGATCCGGCTGTCTCGGAATCAAACAAGCCACGGGGATAAATTACATGATGTATAACCATGCCGGAGGAGTTGATTTTACCACCGGAGACAAACATTTTTATATCTGGGGTTTGGCAGCTGTTTCGGCGAAGTTGGATAGCATTGCCAATGGGGGTATCCGGATAAGAGTCAGTTCATCGTCAGCAACGACCAATTACTATGAGTGGTATGTGGATGGCAGTGATACATATACCGGAGGCTGGAAAAAATTTGTGATTGATGTGAATGCTGATCCTGATGCAACTTCGGGTACTGCCCCCACCTTAAGCAGCATTACCTATCTGGGCATAATATATAACTGCCTTTCGCAATTTACCGGTAACAACTTGACTGTCTTTGTTGACGCTGTTCATATCGGCACAGGCTTGCAAATTACCGGCACAAGTACTACAGATGCCGGATTTGAAGATATGTGGACCGATGAAACAACCAGTTCTAATAGGTATGGCATTATCAATAAAATCAGCGGTGTTTACTTTATTAAAGGCGAGCTCGTCTTTGGTAGCACAGCAAGTGCTACAAATCCAAATTTTACAGACAGCAATTCAACTGCGGTATTTGAAGACCAGAGAACTTCTTCGACACTGTATAAAGTAAATTTGCTTGGGAATGCGAGCGATTCAACAAACGCTTTTCAGCTTGGTACTGCTATTGGAAGTGAAGCAAGCACGATAGGATCCAAGGGTGTCACCATCGCTGCCACCGGATCTGCTACTTCTACCGGGTCATACACATACAATAATGCCTCTCCGGCAACCATTACCCGTGGGTCAGGCTCATTTAAAACTGACGGGCTCAAGGGCGGCATGTTCCTGCAAATTACCGGTACTTCCAGCAACAATAAAAACGTGATAGTCCAAACAGTGGCAGCTTTAACCGTCACCCTGATCACCGGCGAAACCCTCACAGCCGAAGGCCCTGTATCATCTACCCTTACCGGCAGCAAACGTTGGGATTTTGCTGCAGCTGATGCTAATATAAAAACTCTTAAAATGTATGGGTCGACTTTTAAACAAGCCGGCACAGTTAAATTTGGATCTTCATCAACTGCTTTGGCCGCAACAACACTTGAACTGGTTGATAATATATTTTCAAATACCCGCCAGATCACAAGGAATGTTACAACCAGCAGTCCTTTGTATATCAGAAACGCCGTTAATTTTAATTCCAATCTAACAGCTTCTAAAGATATCTATGATGCAGTCAGCACAGCAACAACCCAATGGAAAATTTTGCAAGGGACGGGCTTCCAATCTACTGCCAGCGGAACCCAAACCCTTACCTTATCAAATCATGATTTCACCATCGCCACTACTCCATATATAACCCTGGAGACCAATGAAACCTGGGACGTCATCAACCCAGGCTGGACTATTACCAATCAGACGCAGCTAAACTTTGGCGGCAGCACTCTCTCGGGCGCCACTGTCAACGAGAAATACAGTCTTAGTTTAACCGTTCAAAACTCGGCAGGTACTGTTTTTCAAGGTGCCCGCACTTATATCTATGAAGGACAAATAAACCAAAATCTGCCTGCGGACAACAAGCAGACGACGGATTCAAATGGCGCTGCTTCTTCCAATATTCTTAAAAACGCATACGTTGGAGCCGCCGCATCTGCTTTAACAACAACAACTTACGGCCAGTTTGCCCAAAGAATTTATTACTACGGCAACTCTCCATATATTGCTTCACTTACAGTCACTTCGGTAATTACCCAAACCATTACTTTAGTCTCTGATTCAGCAGTCACCCAGGCCAGCGCAGCTACTGCGGTCACTACCGGAGCGGGAACAGTTGTCACTCAAACTACCGGCAAAAGACTTTTACTTTTTTCCTATGACGGAGGCACTACCATTTTTACAGCCGGCCAGACAATTACCGGCGCAACCTCAGGTCATACCGGCACAGTAGTTGAAGTTTCCGGTACGGCAACCAGCGGAAAAATAATCATTAGGCCCACTACCCAAGCCGATACTTTCAATGAAAACGAAACTGTTAATGGCAGCGGAGGAACTCCCGGAGTGGCCACTCTTGACAAGACCACCACCAATGATTCTTTTACCTGGGAAGTGGCTTGTGCTTCCCTATCGGTCCAAAATATTTATAACTATCTGGCCGCCCACATGGCCGGAAGAAGAAACCCGATTGCCTATCAGTATGACGCCAGCCCGTCAGGCTTCGTGGATTATTCTACTGCCGCCAAAGACTTAACCACCGATGATGTTCTTCTTATGCCCACTACTCCTGCCAGCGGTGACATCTTTTATTTCGGCGACTCAACTACCCGGTTTGAAAAAATAACTATAAACCTGACAACAGCCGCTACCACTTCCAGCATCACTTGGGC
This sequence comes from Candidatus Gottesmanbacteria bacterium RIFCSPLOWO2_01_FULL_39_12b, assembly GCA_001780955.1. Classification (GTDB taxonomy): domain Bacteria; phylum Patescibacteriota; class Microgenomatia; order 2-02-FULL-39-11; family 2-02-FULL-39-11; genus 01-FULL-39-12b. The sequence continues at coordinate 31,308 of MFJR01000013.1, forward strand.
ATACTCGGACGGAGCCAGCGGCTGGACTAACCTAAGCGGAGTTAGCGATGGCACAAGCAGTTTTACAGCTACTCCCGGAACTTATGACGTGACATACACCATGCCTTCCGGAACTTTGTGGGGGCAAAATACAGTCAATGGTACAGCTGCCTATTGGATAAAAGCCACCCTGTCCGGCTCTCCATCCGGTCAACCCAAGGCCGCTACGGTTTGGCTTGACCAAATTTACGAATCCGTACATACTTGGGGAACCTCAAATCAAGGCCAACTCCTTTATTCCGGAGCGACCGGATTCTATACCAGTAACGCCCAGATAGCCAAACTTGCGGTCGATAGCGCCGACGCTACCACCGGCTGGAGTGCGGGAACAGACAGTGCTCAAGCACTCGACACAACTCGCTTCAAGGAAGGATCGGGCGCATTAGACCTGACCAAAACCGGAACCAGCGGAACAACCGCTTCAACCAGCAAAACAACAACCAGTCGCGATTTCACCTCTGCTTTTTTTGGCGCTTGGGTCAGAATATCCTCATCACTTCTTGCAAATCTAAATAGTTCAACTGCAGTTACCATCCGCTTTGGCAGTGATTCCAGCAATTACTACGTCAAGTCATATGCCGCAAGCGTTTTTACCGCCGGCTGGAACTACATTACTTTCAATAAATACAATGCAACCTCAACGACGGGTACTCCGGTTGACGCCACCTGCGCTTATACTTATGTTTCATTTCAGGTAACCTCTGCCGGTACCACCTCAAGTGTGGGAGATTTTGTTTTTGATGATATCGCTACTTTCACCGGAAATTCCCAAGGAGTTTATCTTTCCACCCGAGGCACCGGGACAATTGATCATTTTACAGCAGACTTCGGCGCTACTTTTACACCGGCTGCTTCAGTCACTTTGTCCATAACCGTAGTCAACGCCTCCAACGCACCCGTTGAAACTGCCCAATGCGCAATTTACAAAGTCAGCGACGACACGGAACTTATGAACGAAGACACCGAAACCGTGACAACAGGGTCGTTTGTAGTAGGAGTAAAATATACAATAGTAAATGTGGGTGACACTGACTTTACCCTAATCGGCGCCGCCTCCAACACCGTGGGGGTAGCCTTCACAGCCACAGGAGCAGGCGGAGGCACAACAGGTACTGCTACGAATGGCACTGCTACTCAAACTTATACCTATCTTGCCAACACCGATATCTACTTCCGGATCAGGAAATCCTCAACCGGCACCACCAAATATATTCCGGCTTCAAGCACCGGAACTATCACCAGCTCTGGATTTTCGACAACCGTTACTTTACGCGTGGATTCCAATGCGTAATTATTTAACTTATGCCTGACACAATTTTATCCGGAGACTTTACGGTTAATTACCAGAGCGACAACAGTCAAAAAAGAATCGAGTGGACCGGTTCGGCTACCGGTACCAGAACAGTAGCCCAACTGTACTCGGCTCTCCAAGATCTATTTGATGAATCAGCTCAAATGGACGAAGGTGTTCCTATGGCCGCCCAAACCCCCACCGAATATACCATCGGTATTATTGACGCCGGCGATACTGACCCTTGGTTTATTGATGATACAACAATTACCCACTTAACCGGCGGGGCCTTAATCACCGTTTCCCATGCTCGAGTCCAAGACAGCAATACCGGTATTGTCCATGTAGCTAGAACCGGCAGTAATATTGTTGTGGGTGACATTGGTCTTGCTATCAGCCACGCCGCTGGCGATACGGGCGTTTTGTTAGACATAAATGACAACGGCGATCTGGTCATTCGACCTACCAACAGTACCAGCACCCATAACTGGGATTCAGTTGATGGCAATATCACTTGCAATACTCACGTTGATGTCCAAAATGGAGCCGCCAGCACCGGAGAAACCATCTGGGCCAATCTTTATTCCTTGGGTACCATAGCTTCCAATACGGAAATTTATATTGTTCAAAATGGGGCTAAAATCGACGCCTGGTGGCCTTCCGGCCATATCGATGTTCTAATCGAGATCAAACACCATGGAAGCTTAATTGACTTCGGGTTATTAACCGTCTATGCCCGTCAATACACTAAACTTTACGATCACTATGAAATCCTTGTTCCTTCAGGGGGCAGAAACCCCATCCCGCTTTCTACCTCCGGCGACGTTAACAATAACAATATTACCAACACCGGCTACCTGCAATTTACCGGCACCGGCGGCTCGGGTACTTTTAATGTCGGTAACTACATCTATGTCGGCGCATCTTGGGCCGCTGCCACTAAAAAGGGGGTTTTGACCGCAGTCAGCGGTTACACTCTTACATATTATTTGATCGGCGATTTGACCGACTTTGTTTCGGGCAACGCAGTGGTTGAGTGGACAGGCACTGCCAATGATGCCACCTGCACCGCCGGCACTGTCACAGGTGCCGGAGTTGCCACCCTGACCGGAATTACCTTTACTTTTGAAGCCACCAATAAAGACCTAAACAACGGCAACGGTTCCCAACCCTATGACGTAATCATCAATTGCAACAACAATACTGTCACCAAAATTTATGAATATACCAAGTATCTCACCCGCCGCGGCTCTACTACTTCTTTAAACGGCCACAATGGCGAGCAATACATCACCACCGGCAGTACTCGCCTATCCTATGATGGTCAAACAGTCAACTTTCTTGAAGGTGCCACTCTCACCGGCCAGTCAAGCGGAGCTACAGGTGTAATCGTGGCTGATCATGATGACGTCACTACCGGCACCTTAATTCTCAGGGATGTCAGGGGCACATTTCAGGACGATGAAAATATTCGAGATAACCAAGGTACTCCCGGAAATGCGGATATTATTTTAACCGGAGGTATTAATACTACCCTGCTCAGCAAAACCGCCCCCTTTGGTACCTTTGCCGGAGGAAGATTCTTTGGCGCCCAAGGCGTTTGGCTGGATAATGTGTCGGACGCGAATAATTACGAGCTTATAGACGCCAACGGCACAACTCAAACTCCTCCGGCAACTGTAACATTACTGGTAGATGGCTTGGTTTCGGGAGACAGGGTCGGCTTGTTTAGAGCTGTTGATGCTAACGGAGCGGTAAATAAATCAATGTTTACAATTGCTGGCTCTCAAGGAGTTGGCTCATCTACTATTGTAGTTGCTGAAACTATTC
>MFJR01000013.1:34505-93300 GCA_001780955.1 Candidatus Gottesmanbacteria bacterium RIFCSPLOWO2_01_FULL_39_12b
GGATGGGTCCGGCAATATAACTGACGAGCAAAGATATACCTATGAATCCTGGACCGGCTCGACATTTACATTGTTGAGCGGCACTACTACATCCTATGCCTACGATACTACCGATACGGTCTATGTACCATATATAGATGAACAGGCCACCGGCACTTCTGTTTCCAAAAGCGTAATTTACGTATCGGATAGAGATGTTGTTCTTAGGGTCAGGAAAAAAGGTATCATTCCCTTTGAACAAAAAGGTAAACAAATTACCAGTGCTGGATTTTCCGCCACCGCCACCAGAACCGAAGACTCCGTCGTAGTCTAACAGCCTGACACCTGGAAGGTGAACAGAAGCGACACCTTCTAAAATCTTGGCTTTCGACGATCATAAATTTCAGCTTGACAGAAGCTCCGGTACAGGACACAATAGAAGATAAAAGCAAGATATGTAAAACTATGATCAGTAAAGATTTCAAAATAGATTTTGTTGAAAAACGAATTTACCATAATCCAAAAGGGAGCAAGAAAATTTATACGGTTAACGAACTTTACTCTTTCCTGCAAGACGCGTTCGATGAGCCGGATAATATGGACGATGATATCCCCATACTGGCTAAGTCAAAAACTGAATTCCTTCTCATCAACGGCTGGGTAATGGGCGAAGACGTTATTCCCTATCTTACCCAAGGAGAAATATCAATCATGACAAAGATGCCAGCCAAGAAAACTCTGACACCTGGAAGGTGAAAAGGTATTGACACCTCCTAATTTTCGTGCTACCGTCAAATCATGGCCTACCACCAAACCATTTTTGCCAATCAGCAAATCTACCATATCTTCAACCGGGGCGTTGAGAAGAGAACTACTTTCTTAGACAAAAGAGACTATCGACGATTTTTAGACAGCATGGATTATTACAGGATAAAAAACCCTACACGATTCTCTTTTAAAAAAAGATCAACTCTTATTGAAAATGTCACGATTGATACTCCCCTTGTTGAAATTCTTTCATTCTGTCTTATGCCAAACCATTTTCACTTGCTACTTAGACAAATTGAAGAAAAAGGAATAACAAATTTTATCAGCAAGCTTAGCAACAGTTACACCAGATATTTTAACGTGCGCCATAAACGGGTTGGCCCGCTTTTCCAGGGAACTTTTAAAGCGGTAAGAGTTGAGGATGACGAACAGCTCCTCCATGTTTCCCGATATATTCATCTAAATCCATATGTGGGATATCTTACTAAGAATCTTCGAACGTATCCGCATTCTTCTTATCGGGAGTTTTTGGGGATGGAAAAAGGATTTTGTCAAAAGAAAACCATCCTTGACTTTTTTGAATCACCAACGCATTATGAAACATTTGTTTTAAATCAAGCAGATTATGCAAAATCTCTTAAGGATGCAGGGAAACTCTTGCTTGACGTAGTAGATGATGGTGCCAAGGTGTCTCCTCGTATCACCTGGAAGGTGTAGCTTTATAACTAATATTTTAGCCTTGGGGGTAAAAAGTGGTTTTCCAATTGATATCTTGACAAGATAGAAAAATTTATACTACATTATATATATGGCGCAAAGATGGTATCTTAAAACCGATGTTGGACGATTGAAAAAGGGCGCTATTAGCCACGCTCAATTTATGAAGCTAGGGAGACACGACAGGGAAAATAACACCATGCCTTTAAGCTGGGCGCTGGCTGACGGACTTGTAGAAGCAGATGCATCAGAAGCAGATACTATTGACAAGCTAACCATATACGCACCCGGTGAAATGCCGAAATCAGTAGCCGCAGAGGACCAAAACAATAATCCCCCAGAAAACCCTCCGAAAAAGAAAAGGTTTCTCGTAAATAAACTTGGCGAAATTATTCGCGCCAAAGAAACAAAGAAATAAATAGTTAGGAATTTATTATTATGCCGATTGCAGACGACTGGACAGTTGATTATATTGATAAAAAAGTATCCCACGTCCAATTTAAGGACGAAATTACCGGCTCCGACTCCTCTGTCGCCGAAGTCTCTACCGTAAAATGTGTTGCTGTGTCGGGAAATATTTCCGCCGCTGATTACTTCTTTCTTTACTCTGCAACCGATGCTACTAAATATCATGTCTGGTATAAGGTTGGCGGCTCCGGTACGGATCCGGCTCCTGCGGGAAGCACTGCGGTTCTGGTAACCGTAGGCGGTACCGATACAGATGCCCAAGTTGCAACCGCTACCCAAACAGCAATTGATGCCCTAGCCGATTTTACCGCTGCTGTTAACACCGACACCATTACCGTTACTATTACCAATGTTGACAAAGGTTCAACAACCGATGTTGCCAACGGTGTGGGGCTGACCGAATTTGCCTATAATAAAGAAGTTGCAACCGTGCTGTGTGTCGGACAAACAGGTAATATCGCAAGCGCGGGTGCAGGGGATTATATCACCCTCTATTCTGCAAGCAACACGACAAAATACCATGTCTGGTATTTTGTCACAGGAGGAAGCAATACCGATCCGGCGCCGGCGGGAAGCACAGGGGTTCAGGTTACTATCGCTTCAGCCGCTGCAGATACTGCTGTTGCTTCTGCTACGGCAACTGCAATAGACAATCTGACCGATTTTGTCGCAACGGTCTCAACCGCTACGGTCACTATTACCAATGCCACGGCAGGACCAAGTACTAATGTTGCCAATGGTGTTGGACTTACTGAATTTACCTACACAACTATTACCAATCCTGTCAAGGGAATCGGAAAGACTGTCTGGTCGGTTAACGCCCTCTACTCTTTCCTCCAAGACCAATTTGACGAACTTGGAAATATGGACGACAAAGTCCCAATGGATGCCCAGACACCTACCGAGTACCGTTTTATCAATAATTGGTTTATTGATGAGGTAAGTATCAAATATCTAAAAGGCGGCGCTATTAAGACAAGCGGTTGGACAACAGGACAGATTGTTCAGCAAATTCTCGACGGAAGCTCTCCTACCTACACAAACGTTGTTTCCGGCGATATTGGTTTAATCGTCACAGAAGCTGGCACCGGCGATACAGGAAATCTACTCTTTGCCGATAATGCCAGACAACGCTGGTGGATAAGACCGGATGTTCCCGGAACAGGCGGGGACGAATTTGACTCTGCAGGCGCTGGTTACTCAATCGGAAGCGGTACTGGTGCAGGCAGTTCTACTGCCGCTGCATTAACAGGCGAAAATACCTGGGCCAACATGTTTACCCTGGGTACTATTGAAACTAACACCGCAATTTATGTCGTGCAAGACACCGCAAAAGTTTCGGCCTGGTGGCCCACCGGACAAATTGACGTCCTGCTCCGGGTCCTGGAAGCAGGCTCAACGGTAGGCGCAAACGGCGGAGACATCCGTGACATTTTTATCGGCGCCCGTGAATATAGCAAGCTATTCGACCATTTTATCTCAAACGACATTACCGGCGGAAGAAACCCTGTACCTTTGGCTACTGCGGCCGATCTTAACAATACCACCGGTCAATACACCATTGCCCTTACCTCTGCTGATATCACTTTTGCCGTTGGCGATCGCTTTATTGTCTCCGGCACTCCCGCCAAAGAAGGCACCGTTACCGCCTTCACCGGCTCGCCGGCCACCTCCATTGATTACTATCTTTCGGGCACATCGCTCACTCAATTTGCAGCTTCTGACGTCATCGTCAAAGTCGGTACCACTACTCCCGACTCAACTATTAATGGTTCTCCAACCGATCTCGTGGCCGACTACGGCACTACCACGCCTGTCATTCTTACCTTTGCCTACAGTACACAAAATTTAAATAATGGCGCAGGTGCAAAACCATATGACTGCTCCATTGATTTAGGCGGTAGGACTGTAAAACAAATGTACGAATGGGTCAAGTTTATTACCAGACGCGGCGCGGTCGCTACTCCTCAGCTTAAGACCGGTACAGGCACAATCGCTTCCCCTGCTTTTGCCAATATTAACGGTGAACAGTACATTAAATTACTGGCAGGAACTCTGGCTGTAGACGACTTTACTCCGGTAAAAGCATCTCCCTTTGGTACCTTCGCCGGAGGCAAATTCTTCGGCGCTCAAGGCGTATGGATAACTAATTACGCAGCTGCCGACGCGCAAGCCTTCCAGCTGATTGATTCCAACGGCGCAACCCAAACACCGCCAAATACTGTCTCTGTAACTATATCCAATCTTCGAGTCAGCGATGTAACAGGAGTATTTGTCTTAACCGAAGAAGGCGGAATCATTAACAAAGCAAAGTATGTAATGACAACCCAAGCTGCTAGCCTTACTACGATTACCGTAAACGCAATTGATGCTGAGACACCGCAAGCTGGAGTTATCAGAGTAGTTGATTTCTCCGATCCCCTCAAAGCAGAACAGCAATACCAATATGCCTCATGGACAGGAGCTATTTTTACCCTTAACCGGTTCCCTACAGCGGGAAACTATACGGTAACCGGGGGTTCGGGCACTACAACTATTCTTACCGACACTGACGCAGCAGTCAATTTTGTCACTGGCAAAGTTAAACCGGGCGATATTGTCAGAAACGTTACGGACGGCTCTGTGGCAACCGTAGTAACTGTAGACTCAGCAAGTCAAATTACCACAACAGGATTAACAGGCGGCACAGACAATACCTTTACCAATACGGATACCTACAATATCACCACAGAGACTAACAGGGCTTATGAAGTAACCAACGACACCGCATACGCGCCTATTATAAACGCGACCGGCGTTTATTATTCTTCAACAGCCACCAATTTTAGCGCCGGTGAAGGAACAGACGCCCTCCCAGCCTCGATGGCCAATACTCTTATTAAAGGCGCAGGCGGAGATATTCCGGTCCTAGTACGTGTACGTAGAGGATCTTCCGGCGTATCCAATAAGATTTTGCCCTTTGAAATTGCGCAAACAGTTGGCCAAAGTGGTATGTCTCAGGCTGCTATCCGCACACTTGACTCTATCGTCACCTAATGAATACTCAGGATATACCGGATATTAAGGTAACCATCACCCACCACGACGTACAACCTCCAAACTACGATATTACTGCTCTGAAAAAAAATATAGAGGACTCAAAAAAACACGTCCGGATGCTTCAGGAAGAAATTGACAAACAGCGGGCAAATCAAAAACTCCTTAAAAAACTCATCAAAGGCCAAGAATCCCGCAACCGCCTGACACCCTTCAGGTGAAAAGGTATTGACACCTATTCCCTAATTTGGGGTTGAAAAAAAGTGAGATTTCGACTACATTATTCCTATGGCTCTTCCATTAACTTTTGATTTTTATAATAAAATTATAGAGGTGCCCGCAGACGACACTTCCCTATCGCTTCAATACCTTGTAGACCAAACCAGAGACGCCGAGGATGAAATTGCCCCAACTCCCGGAATGGTCACTTCTAAAATTATCGACGCTTTTGGGAAACAAAACTTGGGTGGCGGCAGTTTGGTCGGTATTACTGTCGTTATGCTCGGCGGCTGGAAGGTCAGGTTTGAAGATAGGACGCCCGGTCCTACCGTTGCTTGTATTATTAGCGGTGGTAATTTTGTGTCTGGAGACGGATCAAACCCTGTTGCTGCTTCTCCCTTTGTGCAAGTCACCATTGCTCAATCCACCTCTGCTACGATCACTACTCCCGAATCAGATACTTCCCTTCTTTATCTTGTGGAATCACTGACAGGAAGAAACAGATCGGTTGGTTCGTATTTCTATTGGGATCCGGCAAACGGATTAGACACACAAGATGGCACAAAACCATCAACTGCCGTAAAAACATTCGCTGCGGCGTATGATCTGGTAACAAGCGGAGCAAACGACACGATTTTTTGTCTTTCGACTAACGATAGCGGCATCACTACCGTTGACGAAACACTTCTCATAGAGAAAAATAACCTTAAACTGCGCGGTCCCGGCCATACTTTCCAGATTGCCCCCACTCTTGCAACCGGAGCTAACACCATTACGATTAATGCGAGTAACGTAGAAATTAACGGCCTCTACATCTCTACCAAAGCCAGTGACGCATGGGATGCAGTAGTAGTAAACGGAAACGATAACGTTGTCCAAGACTGCTGGGTAAGTACAGTTCAAGGTAATGGTATTAATATTTCGAGTTCTGCCCGTACACGAATAGATACCTGCGTTATTGAGAAGTGCGGAGAATCCCTAACCGGAGACGGTATCAAAATAGGTAACACCGTAACGCAATCGCTCATATCAAAATGTATAGTATCAGACAATATCAACGGGGTTGTCCTCTCCGGCACTGGAATAGCGGATAATATTTTCGAAAATAATCTAATCTACAATAATTCTGCTTACGGCATCACAATAGCAGTCGGCCCACTCCGAACTCACGTCAGATCCGGACATACATTCAGCAAAAACACTCTGGGAGATACAGACTACCCCGCCGGCTATGACACCTTTGTAGAAACCCAAGCCGGCGGTCTTAATGCAACTCAAGTTGCCAACGCTGTCTGGGACGAAGTTATCTCCGGACATGTGACCGCTGGCACAACAGGTAAAACCCTCAAAGACGCCAAGACAAAAGCCACTTTGGCTTCATTGAAGTAAAGACCCACCTTCTCCAGGTGTGCCGCAGGCGGAACGTCAAACGTTCCAGCCGCGTTTGACTGCGGCGCAACACCACCTGGAAGGTTGATAGTTTGCCTCTTGCATTTATATTTTTCATTAGTTTATGATTAGATTGTAAAATAAATATGCCATTTTTAAGTAATATAGGTAGCACCGAACTCGTAATTATAGGCGTAGTGCTTTTGGTGTTGTTTGGAGGAAAAAAACTATCTGAATTGGCAAGGGGAATTGGTGAATCAGGAAGAGAATTAAAAAAAGCTAAAAAGGAAATACTGAATGCTTTTAACGAAACAGAGGATGAGGATCAAAAAGAAAGTCCGCCAGATGGCGGGAAAAAGGTAACAAAAAAGAAAGGGGGTGCAACTAATGTTTAGTAATTTTGGCTCAACTGAAATCGCCATAATTGGATTATTAATTATCATCTTCTTTGGGGGTAAAAAAATTCCCGAGTTTATTAAAGGACTGGGAGAAGCAGTAAAAGAATTCCGGAAGGGACTTAAAGACGACGAAAAGTAAATATTTTAATTGGATACTTCATACTAATCTACCTCAGCCAAGTTAGAAATGGCTGATTCTATGGCTAAATACAAGACTTCACGAAAACCTGCCTCAGCTAAGTTAGAAATAGATAACTCTATGGCTAAATACATGCCTTTCCTTGTTGAGATTCGAAGAAGGCTCTTTTTTACGCTTTCCGTATTTATTATTGCCACAGTACTCGGGTTTTTCTTTTACGAAAAAACAACCAAACTTATTCTTTCTCTCTTCAGCTTAAAAGGGCTTAACATCGTCTTTACTTCTCCATTTCAATTTTTAAGTTTAGCCGTCAATTCAGGCCTATTAATCGGCTTCATCGTTGTTTTACCTTTATTAATCTCTCAAATCCTGACATTCCTAAAACCGGCTCTTAGTTCCAAGGAATACAGGACAGTTGTGTTCCTGTTACCGGTAAGTATTTTCCTGTTCATAATCGGGTTTTCTTTTGGCGTAATTATTATGAAATATATGATAGTTTTATTCTACGAAAAATCTCTTAATTTAGACATAGGAAACATTCTGGACGTTAACCGCCTTCTCTCTTCAATACTAATTACCGCTGTCCTGATGGGGCTGGCTTTCCAGTTTCCGATTGTTTTGACTGTTTTAATGCATCTTAAGATAATTAAATACCAAACTCTTACCAAACAAAGACTTTGGGCTTATACATCAGCCCTAATATTCGCTGCTATTCTTCCGCCAACAGATATTCTTTCTTTATTATTGCTGTTTTTGCCCCTTGCATTGTTATTCGAATTTACTTTATTATTAAATAAGATGATTTTAAAAAATCATCTTCTGTAAAACTCGCAGATAAATTTTAAAGAAAGGAGGAGATAAATATTATGTTTAATGGAATCGGTACTACAGAAATAATAATAATAGCTGTAATTTTATTGCTTCTGTTTGGAGGAAAGAAACTACCGGAACTGGCAAGAGGAATCGGTGAAGCGATAAAGGAATTTAGAAAATCTTTCAAAGACAAAAGCTAAGCTATCCTGATGTTAATTCCTTTGTTTGCCTCAATGGCTCCGTTATTAATTTGGCCCGTTGAGTTTATATTTCCTTATCCTCATATTATAGAAGAATTGGTTAAGGGTTTTTTGGTATACTTTATTCTTAAATCTTCGGACAATACAATAAGAATTAGGTCAACAATTTTGGCCGGTCTTCTTTTTGCTTTTTCAGAAAGTGTAATGTATATGTTTAATATCCTGCTTGTGGGAACCATTTGGACATTTATAGAAAGGCTAATACTTACGATCCCTCTTCATGTGATCACTACTCTACTTATTTTACTTTCAGGTATGAGGAAAAAAGAGCTTCTGCCGTTAGGAGTTGTTGCGGCAATGTTCCTTCATTATTTCTTTAACCTTTTCGTCCAGCGATTCTAAACCTTATTCTTTTCCGGCGAATTCCTCGCTCACCCAACCCTTACTATACGTTACCTCGCCTTTTTCAACATCAACTGCGATTTGAACCCATCCGTCTCTCCGGTCAAGTTCTACAAACTGAGAAGTTTGTTCCAGCCGGGTTATGACAAACGAGTTTAACGATGAGTCGCTTCGAACATTTACCGAACCTCCGGAGGGGACAAATATTTTGACCGATTGTTCGACTTTTTTCTCATCCTTACTTTTACAGACCTTTTCCTTAACAATTGTTTGGTTGGAAGTACTTCCTAAAACATCCGGTTCCTGAGTTTTTTCGGCGACTGTTTTTGAGGAATCTGAAGCAAGGCTTGCTTTCCCCAAAATAATCCCTGAGCCTAAACCTAATCCAATACCAAAAAACATCAGGATAACGGAAAACTGTAGAGTATGTCTAAGTCTCGGCATTGGCTTCACGGGTACGTTTTCTCCATTATGATGAGGTGAGTTTATTTCTTTGAGAGAAGATAGTTTTGTAACTACATCTTTCTCCTGCTTGACTAAAATCTTCATATACATAGCCATAAAAACAAAACCGGCGACCAAAATTAGAATCAGACCCCAAACCGCCAGCGTTTGCGTCCCTCCCACAAATCCAAATAATGTGCCTATCGAGCCTGCTTGAGTGACAAGTTCTTTTAGTTTCTCAGTCTTTCCCAAAACGGCTTTCATTTCAATTTGCGCCTCCCGAAATGCTCTAATTTTTGCCTCAGGCGTACCATTGGATTTTATGAGGTTTAAGACCTTGTCCAGGGAAACATCAATATCGCTTTTGATGGTTACGCCCTGGGCAAAGAAGGAAGTTTTCTCAAGAGGATGGAATAGCTCTTCGGCTTGTTTTCTGAAACTGTCAATTTCTTCTTTATTAATTACCCAAATATCCGCAGTCCTGACAGAAATAGTCTTCGTTTCTGAGGGAGCAAGAAGAAATTCTCCGCTGACATAATATTGATTCTTCTCGGTATCGTATTTTACGGTTAATCCTGCGTCTGTCTCAATGATATCCTCTTCTTTCACTTCCGGAGGAAGATAATACTTTATAGGAGCCTTTTGACTGATCAGGGTTGAAGGGTTGGTAACAAGTGTCTTAAAAACTATACTTCCCAGTTCAAGCCAGGTATTCGTAAGTGGCGAACCGGGTTTTTTTGCCAGAAGTTTCTTGTTGGAAGAAATTATGCCTAATACAAAATAGCTTTTATTCTTGAGATCCTTCTCCAGGACAGAATCGGCAGAAAGCAATGTTTTGTTAATGCTGGGAATTCTATTGATAGTAACGACTTGTTTTGCGAGTTCGCTTAATTTTTTTTGTTTATCGGCTAACTGATATAAATCCCAACCGGAAAGCAGCGACTTTGTATCTTCCTCTCTTTTATCCAATAAGTCAGCTAATAATCTCGTTTCTTTCAGCTTGCCGAATAAGGTTTTTTGACTTGACTTGTTGGATATATCCCCGATTGAGCTCTCCAGCTGTGAAAGATAACCAACCAAAGCCGTAACTTTATTATAGCTAGCTTTTGACCGGCCGGAAGATTCGACCTCACTCTGAATAGAGGCTAAAACTTCTCTAACTGCTTTTACCTGGCTTCTTATGGTCTCAACAAGACTCCAATCCCAAGACTCCTTTAAAAAGCTTATGTAACCAAAGACCGAACCGGAAGAGGAAGGGTCGTTTTCTCCTCCAAGCTTTCTGGTGAGTTCTTGTACGCTGTCAAGCACTTCGCTATTTTCAAAACTATTCCATTTAAGTTTTATAAGACCCGCCTTGCTTTTGGCGTACTGGGCGCTGGTAAACAACTGCGTAGCTACTCCTTCGGTTTCATTTAACTTTGCTCCAAGATCGGGTACTTCTTCGATAGACACTTCAATTACAGGCTTGTTGATTACTCCTTCCAAAAGATTCCTTGTCTCCTGAGTAGTATTTTTAAGACTGGTAATCTCTGTGGTAATATTCTGGACATTGGTAACTGTTTGGGTGGAATTGGTGGATACTTTCTTGATCTCATCTTTTAACTCCTGAGCTTTGGCGTCCACCTTGGTCTCGACATCGCTTTTGGTGGCCAGCGAACCATCAGCAAGACCTGCTCCTGTAAGAGTCCTTGTAGTATTGCTCCAGATGTCAGAAACGAGCGTTCCAAAACCGGTTAGAGTTCGGGTTGAGTTGCTCCAGATGTCAGAAACCAAAGTACCAAAAGTCGACAGACTTCGGCTTGAATATCCCCAGGTATCCGCAGCAATATCGCTTGCGGAGGGAACAATGTTTTGGAGTGCTTGTCCAAAAGATCCTGCCGCCGTGTACGAAGTTCTTGAAGCATTCCACACAGCTGAAGTCACGTCATTTTGGGTCAGTGTGGATTGGTTTCTTACTTCAAAAGTTTTATCCAGACACATGATATCATCACTTTCGACCGTATGAGTCCCAGAGCCTTGGCTTGTGAGGTCGATTGCGGTTCCCGCCTGGGCGTTGGCGACTGAAGTCGCAACTTTTATGGTCGTGGAGTTAACCTTTATCGCGTAGTATCTTGTCCCTGCTACCAAACCCGCCGGCAAAGTACCGGTAGATGAGAACCTGATCGGGGTCGTGGTCGAAATATCCTTACCCACGACGATCTGGTCGCTGGTCGCATTCACGTCGGTAGTGTCGAAAGCGCTGCTTATTATTCTGCAGCAAACTTGAGTTCTATATACCCCTTCTGTTGTCTGGTTTGAGAATGTATGAGAATACCAGCCGTCATTTTCCGGCGAGACGGTCATCACCACCGAGTCCAAAAATGGAACTCCGCCGTCCGGGTCATGACTCGTAATAGTACAGGAAGCATCAGTTATAGGGATATAAGAATCATCATAAAGAAATTCACCTATAACACAATTGGAGCTGGGTTGACAAATTTGGGTATTACCCGATGCAGCCCAAGCGGCTTTTGAAAACGCAAGGGCTGCAACGTTTATAAAGAGTACTGCCAATAATACATGAATTGCAACTTGGGCAGTTTTCTTCATGGTAATTAAACATTATCGCCGACTGCTTTTCGGAACTCTTTTATTGAATCCCCCATTCCTCTTGCGAGTTCTGGAAGTTTCTTTCCTCCAAACATTACCAGCAGTACTAAACCAACGACAACAATTTCTGTTGTTCCAATGCCATTTAACATGTTACGAGTCACCCCCTTTCTAATCTTAATTAGATCATATATTATTGCGGGTTGTCAAGAGGTATTTTGGACGTAAATAATCATATCGTATTCATATCAAATTTACCTATTTTGGCTTTAATTATTTCCCTATTGACATCATGATGTGATTATGATAAGATATCTCGATGCTTACAATTTCGTATACTTTATCGCCATATTTACGGGAATCTTTGGAAAAAATAGATGATCTTCGCCGGAATATTCTTTTGGCTGTACTTACACCAAGAAACGAGTTACATCTTCGCTGGCAGGCAATGATAGAAAGAATTTACTGGTTGCTGACTTTTTCCGATACCCAGCTTAGCAAAAACGAAATAGCAAAAATCTTAAGTGAACATCTAAAGAGACAGCTGACGCCTCCACAACTGGAGGTATTGGCCTACAAAAAGGGGCTTGATTATATTGTCCAAAACTGGCTTGGTTTACAGGAACCGGTCTCTTCATCAACCGTCCTTCTTCTCTATCAGACCGCATTCTCAGGAAGGCTACGCGTCAACCAGGAGTTTTTAAAATCCTGCCTTTTGTATTTTCAGAGCAGCAGCGAGCACCCGGTTATTCAAGCGGGCCTCATCCATTTTCAAATTCTTTCTCTATCTCCCTTTACCGTGGACAACGACAAGCTGTCCCGCCTTCTTTCCTATCTGTTCCTTTACAAAGAAGGTTTTGACTGCCGGGGATTTTTGGTGTTGGAGGAATATTTCAGGCGAAACTTTACCGATTATAAACAACTTCTTAAAGAGACAGCGCGAACAGGCGCTCAAACCGCCTGGCTTGAGTACTTTGCCAAAGCAGTACAAAACAGTCTGGAAAAGACGCTCTCGGATATCGTCAAAGAAAAAGCGAGAATGGAAATGCCTTCTTCAGTGCTCAAGTTAAATGAGAGGCAAAAGCAAATCCTTGAAATGCTGGGAAATCCGGATGCCACCATCACCAATCGCCAAGCACAAAAATTATTTAAAATTTCGCAAATCACCGCCTCACGGGACTTGACTAAACTTGCCTCTTTAGAACTGCTATTTGCCCGTGGCCGGGGAAGATCCGTTTACTACACCAGAGTATGAATGCAGTGGCACAAGGTGTGTATTAGCTTGAAAAAGAAATCGAACAACTCCACCGCAACTGAGGTTGAACCTCATATCTCATCACTTTAATATGAACTCAACTTTCCTTCTTGAGAATCGCTTCTTTTTAAGCAATAATATTATTATTCTCTATAAAAAAATGTTTAAGAAAAAGCAAAACAGGCTGAATTCCGGTGTCACCATGATCGAGCTTATGGTAGTAGTAGCCTTTATTGCGCTTATGGCTTTCATCGTCCTTTTTGCTAATTTTAATAAAAATTTACAAAAAACCAGAGATAGTAAAAGGAAACAGGATATTAGTCAGCTGACTCGGGTACTGGAAGAATATTTCAACGATAAACAACTCTATCCAAATCCCCATAACCCCAAAGACGGCTCTCTGGCTGATGCGAAGTGGGGACAATCTTTTCCTTCATATAATTTCGTTCTCCCCAAAGACCCGCTTTCACCCAGACAGGATTATTATTATGAATCAGATCTGGTAAAACCCAGTTTTTTTATTGTTTACACAAGGCTGGAAAATACAGACGATAAAGACCCGATCACTTTAGGCTGCCAGTATGGTTGCGGACCAAACAGGGCATTCAATTATTATGTCTCCAGTTCTAATATAAAAATTAAGGATTTAGGAATGCCGGACAGCGGGCAACTCGGTACCTACCCTACCAAACCTGTCGATCCTGTTACCATTGGTTCAGATTCATGTTATATTGATAGATGCTCCCCCTGCAAAAAATGTGGCGGTATCTCAACAAGCGAAAATTGTTACACCCGACAGCGCTGTAGATTTGACGGTAGTAGTTGGTATTGCGGTTTTGCCGAAGTCTGTCCATAGTGACCTAGTATGATAAACTCTTATATTAGATTCGTTATCTACTCATTTATATTTTTGTTTCCTCTTTTTTATACCAGTCTCACCCCCGACTCGTATGAAATCAATAAATTTGTCTTTCTGATAGTTACCGCTCTAATTCTGCTTTTATTATTTACTCTAAAAGTTATTATCAATAAAAAATTAACCCTCTATAAAAGCACGTTTGGTTTGATTCTAATCTTTTTAACTTGCGTTGTCTTTATTTCTTCGCTCTTTCAATCACCCAATTTCACTATCACTCTCATTACTCCCCTTTCGAATACGACCATTTTTTTTGGCTCGCTCTTATATTTTCTCCTTATCCATCTGGTAAGTGAAGAAGAAAGAGCTTTATTAATCAATATTCTGATCGGAGACGGGATTATTTTATCCGTCTTTGTCATACTTGCTTTTACAGGCATTCTGCCCGGGAGTAATTTCACCCCTGCAGGTTCGCTTCTGACCACTTCAATCTTTCTTGGGGTACTCTCCATATATCTCATAAGCCGCTTCATAGAAATTTTCATGAAAAATTCGAGTCATAAACCGGAGCTTGAAAGTACTGTCTACTATTTTGTCGTTCTTCTGATCATTTTATCCTCAACCGGAATAACTGTTTTCGAGCTTCTGACCACTCAAAAGCCGCTTATCCTGCCGTTTCAGTTCGGCTGGTCAATTTTTTTGGACGTAATGAAAAATATCAGGACTCTGTTTCTGGGGATTGGTCCGACCAACTTTTTACCCGCCTTTACGATGGCAAAACCGATCGCTATAAACTACTCGCCGAATTGGAATGTCTTTTTTACCTCCTCCTCTTCATTTCTTTTAAATTTAGCCACCGAAAGCGGAATTTTTTCTGCCGTTTTATTTCTTATTCTTTTAATCAAGTCGGTGAAATTATTTTTTTCTATAAAAAATAATTTATTTCCAGTTATTTGTGCTTTAGTTACCATCCTGATTATCCAAATTTTTCTACCCGCCACCATGACTATTTTTTTAGCGACTATAGTTTTGCTTTTTCTCTCATCTTCAAAAGAAGAGTCTCTCATCATTAATTTTCAAAATTGGGGTTCCCTGACTTACATTCTACTTGTCCCTCCACTGATATTTACCATCCTGACACTGTACTTTGGCGGACGGGCATACCTGGCTGAAGTAATGTTTAAAAGTTCGTTGGATGCCATGGTAAATAATCGCGGTACGGAAGCTTTCAACTTTCAAAAAAACGCGGTCAATCTGAATCCCTATGTGGATCGATACCATGTAGCCTACTCCCAAACCAGCTTGGGATTAGCCAATGCCTTAGCCAGTAAAAAAGATATTCAGGAAGCTGATAAACAGAATATTCCCCGCCTGGTTCAACAATCGATTGATGAAGCCCGTCAGGCGGTTGTTTTAAACCGCATCAATGTCAACAACTGGGATAATCTGGGCAGAAACTATTCTGCCTTGATTAATTTTGCCCAAGGCAGTGAAAACTGGGCACAGGAGAGTTACAAACAAAAAATTGCCCTTGATCCGGTCAACCCCAATAGCTATCTTGTCTTGGGAGGACTTTATCTCAAACTGAACAAATATGAAGAGGCGAGAAATATACTCATCCAGGCAGTCAACTTAAAATCTGATTATGCCACCAGTCATTATAATCTGGCCCAGGCCTACCGGTTACTCTCTGACCACGATAATGCCTATAAGCAGTTGCTGATAACAAAGGGTCTGCTCGTTTCAGACTCCGAAGATGCTAAAAAAGTTGATGACGAATTAAAGAATTCTACCGGTTCTGCTCTTCCCAAAGAGTGAGAAAAATGCTCCCCCAAGGATAGAAAGATATAAGGCAATTCCTGTAAAAAATGAGTTTAGGGCAAAAACAATCCCCTCCTCCCTCATCACAAACCAGAGGAATTTACGCACACCGAAGAGGTGGATAACTGTCGCTACTACTAGAGTTATATCCAATAAGTGACTTAAGTAACTCAAGTGACTTAAGTGACTTATGAAAGTAAGAGCCGAAAACACTACCACCCCTCCCGCCGAAATCGTTGTAATCGCTTCCTTACTTGTCGTTGCCACCGGATCAAATTTCTTTCGAGATCTATAGATTTTGCTCCAGTAAAAACTTCGCCAGAAATATTTCTTTGCCACGACCCAAAAATCTTCAAATTCATGATGAACCACTATTTTAGGATTAAAAACCACGGCATACCGCCTGGCAATTCTATAAGTCAGCTCAATATCCTCCACCAGAGCGGCTTTATAGGTCGTATCAAATCCCCGCAACCTTAAAAAAAGTGCCCGGTTAATCGCTGCCACACGAGTTGAAAAAAGATAATAATAATTCTTCGGATCCCGCTCATTGATCCAATAACTCCAATCCCGCAGCGCCTTAAATTTAGGGAAAAATTTCTGACTTTTTTGCTTCTTATCCCATACCCCAGTCATTGCATAAAGATCCGGATCATTTTTAAAGGATCTTATTGCTTCAAAAAGCGATTCTTTATATAAAACAACATCAGAATCAAGAAACAAAACCACTTTCCCTTTGGCGTATTTCACTCCCACGTTCCTCGCATGCGCTGGCCCGCCGTTTTTCTTCAAACAAATCGCCCTCCCCCTACCTTTAAAGGTTGAACCCTTAAAGGTTACTTTCTTAACCGTCCCATCCCCCGAACAATCATCAACTACAACTAACTCAACCTCACCAAAATCCACTTTTTTACTTTTTCTGATTGATTCGAGTAAGGGAATAATTGTTTTCTCAGAATTATAAGTGGGAATGATGATAGAGAGAAATGGACTCATAAAATCCTTCCCATCTTAAGTTATAATTAAGGTATGGTCAAGTATAAAAACTGGGTTTTTGTTGTTCTAATTCTCTTCTTCCTTCTCTTCTCCTTCTCACCCACTATCTTTGAGCTTTTTCAATCAAACAATCTGACAGACAAAAACAGGGAATTTATTCTGGAACATAACTACTACTGGCCGGACTATAATCTTTATCTGTCCAAGATAAGACAGGGTTTTGAGGGTCACCTAACTGCCAAGGAATTATATACGAGCGAATCCCACCGGGGTTCCTTGATTCAGGAATTCTATGTTGTTTTAGGTCTTTTGGGACGATATCTGAAACTGGTTCCCAACTATTCATATTTACTGGGAAGAATCATTTTTGCCCCGCTATTACTGATAGTAATACTCAAACTGGTAAAATATTATTTCCCATCAACTTCAGTAAGGGTCAGACCTTTAGCGCCTTTAAGGTCTGACCCTATTGCTTGGCAAATCATTTCCTTTCTAATCATTATTGTCTCAGGTTCGTTCCCCAGATTCTGGTTTGACCAGAACGGCGCTCTCCAAATCGGCCGCTACATGGAGTGGTGGAGCAATATCGATTCACTGCAAAGAATTACTTTCATCCCCCATATTCTTTTTGGACAAGTCGTCTCGTTTTTTCTTTTATATCAGTTGGTAATAAGGGTCAGACCTTTAACGCCTTTAAGGTCTGACCCTGTATTAATCTTTTATATTATATTAGGCAACCTCGTGGGCCTTGTATTCCCCCCGAGTTTGATTACGCTGAATGGAGTAATCTTATTGCTTATATTCGTAAAATCTTATAAATCTTTAGTTTTAATAGCGGGTGACGTGAAAGAGGGGATCCCAAACGTAGCTTCACCGGCCTTGAGCCCCGCTGAGCGGGGCGATTTTGAAGCGAAGATTGGGAAACTTTCACGGCAGGACCCGCAAATTATAGTATATTTTTTATTTATTATTTTTACACTTCCCTCTCTCTTGTATATTTACCTCCTCACCAAACAGCTCCCCTGGTCGGCTCTCCTTAACTTCCACCGCACGCATCCGATGATGATACCGCTAGATCAATACGTCTTAGGCACGGGCCCAATAATCTTTTTAGGATTTTTTGGAGCAATTATTTCAATTATAAAAAAAGAAGAAAAATATCGACCCTTAATTCTCTGGCTGGTCGTTACTTTTGGCCTGGCAAGCTTTTTCTCTATCGTAAAAGAACAAAGCCCTTTAAGGTTCACCCAAACGGGATTGTTTATACCTTTGGGAATACTTGGGGCATATTTTCTAAGGCGCTTAAGTAACTTAAGTTACTTAAGATACTTAAGTTACCTATCCATTATTATCTACATCTTTGGCAATCTCTTCATGATGAAAGTTTCGTTTGACTGGCAGGTAAGTTGGATAGGTCAATTAATCGCAGCAACTTACCCGGCCGTTCCTTACCCGCCCCAAACCGTCTTTCCGCTCAAAGACTGGATGGCTGGAATTAGGTGGCTTAGGGATAACACTAAGTCAGATGATGTTATCCTGGCAGAAATTACTGCCGGAAATTATATTCCGGCCTACTCTGGTAACACCGTCTATTTTGGCCAAGCCAATACGTATGATTACGAAAACAAGCAAATATTAGTAGATAAATTTTTTAAAGGAGAATTTAATCTTAATCAGGCAGAAATCTTTATCAAAAATGGGAGAATTAAATATGTTTTTGAAGATAAAAACCTGCCTGCCGGCGAGACAGGTCTTTCCGGTATCTACCCGTTTTTAAAACCGGTTTTTCATAATTCTATTGTCACGATCTATAAGGTGAAATCTTAAATCTGACCAGCTCCCAAAAAGCTAAAAGGACCGCTTCCACCATTCTGTCCGGTTTAAACATCATACTCTCGCGGGCAAAATGGGTAACACCCACATCCCCTATTTTATACCCATATTTAGTTGCCCGAATAATTTGCTCTGAATTAAAATTATATTTTAAAAAGTTACTTTCCCGCACTAATTCCTTTCCGATTCGTGCTTTATATAATCTGAATCCGGCGTTGGCATCTCTGATTCTGACGTGGAACAAAATTCTAAGCACAAGGTTATTAATCCGGGAAATTAGATAACGGAACCTTGGTTTGCGATTCTGCTTATAAGCTACAACCGCATCAAAATTACCCTTCTTAAAAACGGAGTATAAATCCCAGAAACTTACGGGCTGCACTTCTCCATCCCCGTCCCAAAAAAAGATCAGTTCGCCGCTAGCTTTGGAATAGAGGTTTTTAACCGCTTTTATACATCCTAATCTTTTTTTACCAAGCAAGAGTTTCATCCCGTATTTCTTCTTTAGTCTTTGCAAAATGGCCCTGGTATTATCAGTACTGCCATCCTCTGCAATAATCACTTCAACTAATATTCCTTCCTTTTTTAGCGGTTTCACCACTCTTTGATAAAGCGATTCAACCAACTCGATTATATTTTCTTCATTCTGATAGACGGCAGACAAGATCGAAATTTTATACATAAATCTATAAATCTATAAACCCGACGGGTTGTTCAGCTTCAAACCTCTTCTTGACAACTATTTATTTACTTTATAAATGGCTAATGACTGATCCCCATATACTTTTCTTAATACATCAATCTCATTGATATTTTTCGTCCAGCGATAAGTTAACACGTAATCTATTTTACTTTTTAGCAAAAACTCCTTCATCTTGTCTTTATTCCAATCCCCCCAAAAGAAGTTTCTTGTCTCTAATTCTTTTCTCGGATAGTCGGTTGTGGCTAAAGAATGACCCTCATAAACCCGGCGTCCCGATATCCCTGGAAATAATGAGTTGAAAGGCCAGATCACCAGAAAGGCGTCATCGATACCTGATATTTTTTGGGCTTCTTTTAACGTCCGGTAATCATTTTTAGAGATATAGTAGAAAGCATTACGTGTGTCTACAGTCAACCGGTTTTGAATTTGACTAATATAGCACGGAATAAAAACTGTGACGACTATTGCCATAATTACGATAGCTGCCGCCTTCCTGAATTGCGAGATGGCTTCTGTTGCCAAAACGGCAAAAAAAAGCGTTGTGGTAGCGGGTAAAAAACGCGCGTTGACAATCGATACTGCTTTCGGAATGGGTGAGAAAAATAAACCGATTGTTAGAAGCGGAAAGACTAATACTAAAATCCGCAGCAACCGTTCAGGACTTAGCAAAACTTTGTCATTGCGATCCGCCAGTTGGCGGAGAAGCAATCCCGTCCGGACGTACCGAAACCCAACGGGACCGCCACGTCCTCCGATTCGGAGGACTCGCGATGACATTTTCTTTAGAGACTCCTTAAGATATAAAAGCAATCCCGCTACCGCCAAAACCATCACCGGCCCGTTGCCTAAAATATAGTCAAATACATTTATAGACAAGGTCTGGGTTTTCTCCCAGTTTGCAAGCTGGGAATAAGGAAGAACGGAGAGAATTTTTTTTAAATATAAAGCCATGGGTAATCCTCCCAAGAAAAAAAATATGGAAGGGGTAAAAAGTAGTAAGATCTGCGAGGTAATTCTTTCTTTCCGAAAGAATAAATAAATCAGAGGAACAAAAAAGACAATCATTACCAAAAGTCCCCAATGTACCGGATCGATACTGGCCAGAATAAACCCCAACAATGGAAAAATCAGTCCCTTTATTATTCCGTAATGATTTTTCTCCTTACTTTCCCACCAGATAATCGATAATAAAAGAAAGAGTGAAATAACAGTTCTGCCCAGAAGATGGTGCGGTACGCCTGCTAACCTGTTAAAAGGTTCTCCCATATTAAACCAGTAAGTATAATACGAAAAGCTTAAATAACCATTCTCAAAAACAAGTTTTGGGAAAGCATTGCTTGAGACAAAAAGGAAAAACGCGATCATCCTCTTCATCTTGTTTTCGTTAAATATTTTTCGAATCAATAAATAAGATACCCCTAAAAATGTAATCGTAAAAATAATAATTGAGAATTGATAAGAAAACTGATGATCAAAACCTAAAAGATATAAAAGGCGGCCCGTGAATACGTTGACCCAGCCGACCAGGGTCTTCTGATGGAAATCGGAGGTATAAAGATCATATGAATAAAACCAGTTCATACTGCCCTGGGCAAACTGGGATAAATAGCTGAAATAATCTCCGGGCCAGTGCATGGTCCCTAAAAAAACACTGCCCGACGGGGTTTTGAGAGTACCGGCAATAAAAGGCAACCAATTTAAAACGGTAAATATCAAGATTACTGTACCAACAATTATTATTTCCATAAGAAACGTTTCAAAAAGAGAAATATTACTGCGCCAAGAGAAATTAAGTTGGCTATCTGTTCAATCTTGGAAACTGCAAAAATTAACTTTAGACTGTGCGTTCCCGGCTGTAGTCTAACCAGGATTCTGCCAACATTATCCATATTTATTTTTGCCTGTCTTCCGTCAACATAAACCTTCCAATTTGGAAAATAAAACCTGTTGATGGTCAACTCATCTTCTTTTTCATTTTTTACATCAAAACTTAACCTTTCGGCGCCGCTGTAATTTATCTTCACTTTCTCCTGGTTTACCGTCTCTCCCTTCGATTTTACCAAAAAATCCATATCAGCTAATTTCGGCAAAAACTCTGCGATCAGCATATTCTTCTTAGTTCCCGGTGCCGCTGTCACGGTCTGCTTCTGATAAAAATACGTGTTGGGGAAAGGAAAAATATCTGTATAAGGATTTAAATAAGGTTTGCCCTGAATGAGCGTCAGAATAATTATCACAACTGCAAAAGTCTTGCTCCGTTTGGCTATTACTCCTCCCAACAGCGCACCGGCAAAGCTAGTCACAAACAGAAAGCGGAAGGGGTAAAGGATATAAGTAAATGGAGGGATACTCCAAAGCCAACTGGATAGATAGTTTGTAAGGTAGAGACTGAAAGATAATAATACCAATAATCCAATCCGCCAGCTGGCGGACCAATGATCAAAAGATTTTCTGCTATTTCGAATTAGACGAATTAATCCCTGCCTCGCCGGCAGGCAGGCAATTAGACCAATCAATAATATCGGCAAACCGACCGTAAAGTCTAAATAATGAGTTATTCCGTCTCTAATCACTCTAAACGCAGTCTCCGTCTGAAAGCTGAACGACTTGAAAAACGATCCGCGTATCGCTCCTTCCGTCATCAAAAACATCGGGTATTTCATCTCGTTTTGTAAAACTAACGCAGGCAGCCAGAAAAAAGCAGATAATACTACCGCCAGTAAAAAAGCGTTAAGTCCCAACAATCCCAAACGAGGTTGTCCGCCAGCTGGCGGATCGTTTGGACCTATCACAAAGCCTAATAATAAAAGCACAGGAGTAAACATTAATACTGAAACGTTATGAGAAAGAATGAATAAGAACCAACAAATAGTCAAAAGCAGGGCGTTTTTTTTAACTTTTAATAAGTAAAGTATCAATGGAGGAAAAACGAAAGCTAATTCTTCTCCCCACGCGTCGTACAGATATGTCATCTGAAGATGATAAGGCGTATAAGTATATAAAATTGCCGCAACTATTCCTCCCCAATTTCCGAACAATTTTCGCCCCAGGAGAAACATAAACAATCCCGACAAAAATAAAGACAAAGCGGACAAAATCTGACCTGCCTGATCGACGGAAAATCCTAAAAATAAAAATAATGAGCCAAGATAATAAGGAAGAGGATAATTAAAAAGGAAAGTGGGAGCACCATATCCAAGCGCCGCCTCCTTTGCCCAACGAGGCCTGATATTTCCCTCTTTTAAGGAATTATAAAAGGAAACAAGCCTGAACCTGTGCCCCAAACCGTCGGCAGTTCCCGAAATATACGGCTTGAACAATGGCAGGATTACAAATAACAAATTTAATAACAGAAAACCCCAAATTATTATTTTTTTCATTTTGAATTTTGAATTATTTTACTTCCCCTACCACAACATCCCCACTCCGAAATACTTCCTCAATTCCATTAACCTTCCCCTTTTTTACAAACTGATCATATCCTATATGATCCAGACCAAAAATTATATACTGGACTGCCCACTTTTTTAACTGTTCTGTAATTTTATCGTCCCCGATTTGCCGTAGATATATCGAGTCAACTGCCTGTTTTACTTTCCCATAGTCTAGCCGTGAATCTAGCCTGCCTAAAACTACCTGATTGTCAGTAAATGCCGGAAGTAGATTCGAGATGTTTTCACCTGCCAGAATAGTCACCGATGGTCTGCTGTTTTTATTTATGAAATTAATAGCATCCATCAATTTATCAGGCAACAGCACATTGTAATAAGAGGGAGTCGGAGTATCATAAGTTTGACTTAGAGAAAATATAAAACCGCTTGACAGTGAAATAATTAAAAAAAGTGCTATCACTGCTTGAAACATTTTTGCCGTCTCCTTTTTCGGCTGAAAGTTTTCCCAAAAAAATACCGTCAGAATTGAACAGGGAATAAAAACGTTAAGACTGAACAACCTGCTCATGGAATACGGTAACTGCCTGCCCACAAACGGAAAACTCGCAACCGGTAAAAACGCCCATAAAGCTAAAAGGATATGATTAAAGCGGAATTTCCTGATGTAAACAAAAGACAACCCTGCGGTAAGAAGTAACGGTCCTAACGAGGCAAGATAAGATATATAAGAAACAAGATAGCGACCTACTTTCTCGCCGTAATAATAATATTGCCAGGGATTACCGTAGTTGAAGAGGTAAAAATTGTAAAGCATAAGGGGCAGAACACTTAAGAAGATTATTATAAATTCTTTATAAGGGGACCCCTTGCGTAGGCAAACGGAAACTATACCCAAAACAGCCAGCATAAATGTCATAAGAGCAGGATTAACCAGCATAATAATAATTGAGACAACAACGATTTTAACGATTATACGAGTTTCGCCCCTCCCGTCATTGCGATCCGCCAGCTGGCGGAGTGGCAATCTCATCAATAAAATTAATAAACAGTTAAAAAGAGTATTAGCCAATCCGTGATGTAAAGGGATCATAAATTTTTGAAGCGTGTAAAATGATTGCCAAAAATCGATTATGGGCAGTAATTTTATCGCTCCGTATGTCTTTGAAACATAAGGAAATGAACTGGAAAAAAGCATGAGTAAGAGTGCCAGCTTTCTGGATTTTGATGAATCAAGAATAGTTTTTATTAAATACCAGATACTCAAAATCCAGGTTAAAATAAATACGTTTCTGCCCAGATGATAAGTGATGTCGATGGGAAGATTAACTAATCTGCTAAGCATTCCTAAGGTGGGAAACAGGGGTTGAAAAAGAACCTGTTTTTCAATCTCGGGTATATATTTGGACCGGATCAGTATTTTTCCGTTCCAGCCATCTCTCATCCAGGAAAGGAACTGATAGTAATCAAAATAATAACCGGTAGCTCCGTAAAATCTAGAACCCGCCGGTGGTTTCACATAACTTTTAATCAGGGGATAATCCAAGAGAAAAAATACTAAGAGTATGAACGATACGGAAAGGATTATTGCAAAATGCTTCCTCATTAATTCTACCTCATTTTCTCACCAAAAAACTACTGTCAGATGCGGGGATAAAATTTTCCCTGATATATTTAGCTTGTAAACCCGGCAGAACGTTTAATCTTTCAACATTCCCCACATGAACAAAATTTGTTTGCCTTTTTTTCATGTCTGTCTCCAAATCAGGAAATTTAAAACGAATAGATTCTTCATACTGACCGTATGGAAGGCAGCAAAAATAATATCCATCAGGAAACAGAATCGTCTCACCGGTCAGGTCAAAAATTGGCGAATCTTTAGGTATATTTTTGATCAGATTTTCTAATTTGGTGAGACTGACTTTATTCGTCCATTGCATTTTCTTTTTATAGAGAGTCTCGCCTATAAAACCCAGATAAATAATAAATACCAGGAAAAGTAATCCTTTCGTGCTTTTTTGTTTTTCCAAAAAAAGAACGGAAATAAACTCGGCAAAGAATATGGCAATAAAGGGAGCAACAGGAATAAGATATTGTGAGTGCTTAAGGGGATAAACGTAAACAAAGGCATATAGATTTATCCAAAAAGAGGAGATTATTAAAAATTCTCTGGTAGATTTTTCCCCGTCATTATCCTTAAATATGGATACAAAGCGGAAAATGGCATAAAATGAGGCGATCAGATAGATGAGGAGATTCATCACGTATGGTGGGCTAAATCCCGGCAATCCGTAAAAAGTATCATTAGGATAAAAGAATAAATCCGGCCGCATATAAAACTTTGCTCCTAAGGTAGCCGTTACGTCAGAGGCCATTTTGGTCATATTATAAAAAGCCAGTTTTGGCTTCCCCCAGACAACAATCAAAACCAGAATCGTAATGACGGGCAACAGAAAACCTGCCCCAAACTGTACCAGCTCCCTTAGGACTCCCTTTTTGAAGTTTCGAAATAATCTGTAAATAAAAACCAATACCACGGGGATACAGAAAAAAAGCGTTTTGGGAACAAATCCCAAGCTTAAACTATAAAAAAACCCTGAGATATATAACAGCCATCCTCTCTTTTTTTCGAAACTTTTGATCAAGAGGTATAATCCAAGCAGTGATAAAAATACAGACAGTAAGTCCGGACGTATTTCCAGCATTTTATCATTTGGCAGTGGTATTAAAACAAATATCAGGGCGCTTAATAAACCCGTTTGCCGATTGCGTAATTTTCTCCCTAAAAGTATGATCACGCCCGCAGTTGCCAGATAGATACCGGAGATAAATGTCCGGGCCATGATAATCGTACCCACCGACCGGCCAAAAACAGCAAAAAGTCCGGCTATTGGATAGAGAAAAAATGGCGGAATCAGATAAAAGAAATTTACATAAGGACGCTGCCCAAGAAAAAAACTATATCCCCAATGCAGATGGGTATACTCGTCGACGTCAAAGTACCGGACTAAACCTAGCCGAAACCTCAAATACAAGAAGTACAGAAGCGATATTCCTAATATTAAATAGATAATCTTTTTCATGTCTTGTAATTGTAAATTATTTAATTTTATACAGGTAATAGTTTATCTTTTGTCTACCTATATAAAAACTGGTTTTCTTTTGACAACCTATTTTTTGGTAAAATCCATATGAGGGTAAATAGTCGTAGACGCTAATTCTAAATTCTTTCACACCCTTTTTTTTAAATTCTGCCACGATTTTCATAAATAATTTTCGTCCCATTCCCTTTCTTCGATATCTGGGATCAACAACTATAGTTAATAACTCTGGGATATCGCTTTTAAACCCGGGGTACAGCATCATTTGGATTATTTTGATAAGAAGTACCGGTCGAGTAATAAAAATACCCAAAAATATGGAAGTGAAACCTAATATATCTCGAAGAAATATTGTTTTATATAGACCACCTACGCTTAATATTCCGCTTGTTAAACCTAAAATTTGTTCATCTTCTTTTTCCACAAATACCCAACAGTCTGGTAAACTCAGTAATACCTTATAGAATTTTTTCAAAAACCCGGTTCCCAGTTCTGCTAATAAACCGGGAAGTTCCCGCCTGTAAAGTTTTACGGCCTTGTCAATATCCTGATGGGTTAACTTTTGAATCACTTTAGAAATTTAATCGTTTTCTCTGCTACTTGCTGCACTTCATCGTCAGTAAGTTCAGGAAACATCGGTAATGATAAAATCTCGTTGCAGGCAGTCTCACTTTCCGGAAAATCTCCTTTTTGGTCGACTAA
The DNA here is from genome assembly GCA_001780955.1 of Candidatus Gottesmanbacteria bacterium RIFCSPLOWO2_01_FULL_39_12b. Classification (GTDB taxonomy): domain Bacteria; phylum Patescibacteriota; class Microgenomatia; order 2-02-FULL-39-11; family 2-02-FULL-39-11; genus 01-FULL-39-12b. Next base: position 60,723 of record MFJR01000013.1, read on the forward strand.
GTACTTCATCGAGGGAACAAAATGTATCGGGACAGGATAATGAATGGCTGTTTTAATCCCTATTTTATCTAAATAAGATTTCAGTTCATCCCGCTTTTTTACCCGAATAACGTAGAGATGGTAAACGTGTCTAACATATGGAGCTTCGTAGGGAAGTATAATTGTAGGCCTTAAAGACACCTGGAAGGTGGCCGAAGGACTCCTTCCAGGTGGAGGAGTCAGTAAATGATACAGTTCTGCTATCTCTCTCCTCCTCTCATTCCATTTATCAAGGTATTTTAATTTGACCAGAAGAACTGCCGCCTGAATTTCATCCAGTCTGCTGTTTCTACCAATCAGAATACTGTTATAACGAGACTCTTCTCCATACATTCTAAGCAGTTTTACCTTTTTATATATATCCGGATTGTTTGTCACCACCATTCCCCCGTCTCCAAAACAGCCAAGATTTTTGGTCGGGTAAAAAGAGAAACAACCAACGTCGCCAAGGCTTCCTACCTTTTTCCATTCAGTCTTCTCCTTAAGTGACTTTTGAACTTTCACCTCCGCCCCATGCGCCTGGGCGCAATCTTCAACGACAGGAATATTAAATTCCTTACTAATCTTTATAATCGCCTGCATATCCGCCGGCTGTCCGTATAAATGGACCACAATAATCGCTTTCGTCTTTTTTGTAATCGCAGAGGAAAGCATCTTGGGATCAATATTGAAAGTCTCTTTTCCAATATCTACCAGTTTAGCAACTGCACCTATTGCCGTAATGGCAAAAGCGGTAGGATAAGAGTTGGCAGGAACAACCACCTCGTCTCCTGGTTTGATACCTAATGCCAAAAGAGCCAGAGACAGAGCATCCGTCCCGGAGGCTACACCCACCGCATAGAAACTCCCTATATATTTGGCAAATGCAGTTTCAAAGTCTGAGACGTGCTTGCCTAAGATAAATACTCCTTTTTGTATTACATCCGAAAAAACTAGAGAGAGTTCCCTCTTGAGAATTTTATTTTGTCTGGTAATATCAAAAACAGGAATCATAAGGGTAGAATATAATAAAAATATACAAATTGATAGATATGATCCGTATCCTGAGAAAAATACACCCCCAGCATCTCCTTCTGCTTGGAAGTATTCTTCTTTTTCTTTTCTTTGCTTTTTGGCGGTATAAGCTTGGACTAGTACGATATTTTGATAACGATGAATTTATGTATCCCAACTGGAGCTATCACATGTCGATAGGATACCGACCCTATCTGGATTTTCTTCTGATGGTGCCCCCCCTATTTCCTCTTGTACTTATTCCCCTTTTTTCTTTCTGGCATGGCACAGATCCTCTTATTATGGGACGAATTGTAGCATTTATTATTTCATTCTTTCTTGCCGGCATAGCTATGCTCCTTTTTTGGCAGATGCGGCGGTCCTGGCTTTTTATCCTAGTGGGACTTCTCTTTTTTACTCTCCCGATGCCATCAGATAAGCTTATGGAAATACGTCCTGATAATCTTGCCCTTCTTTTCTTTTTGTTGGGGTTGAGTATACAACTGAAATGGATGGAGAAACTCCCGCCTCAGCGGGAGGGACGATACTGTAATTCCTCATTTTTCGGAAACAGTATCGGGACAAAACCTTTCTATGCTTTTTGTATCGGAGTTTTTTATATGCTATCTTCTTTAACACTTCAGAAAATGTTCCCGTATATTGCTATTGCCCTTATTATTGCATATATCAGAGATATTACTCATTTAAAACGCCCCCAATTCCCATGGTCGATTGTATATATGATAGGAGGAGCTTTTCTCGTATCAATACCATTTCTCTATTGGACCTTTTCATCTGGGAATCCGCAGATTGTTTTCTACTCCCTGTTTACCCTCCCTTTGGAACATGCTCATATGTATACGAACAATAAACCTCCTCCTCTTTTTTACTTCCAACCCAACAATATCTATTATGGGCAGTGGGGATATGGTCTGGGATTTATCGTAAACACTCTTCTTTGGATCAGTGGAGGAATTATCGGAATACTGCGTATTTTTTATGCATTATTACCGCGAACAAAGAATAAATTACAGGAACTTCTTATTGGACTTTTGACTGTTACCGCTATCGGGTTGTATTTTATCTCATCCATTCAATTCCCCCAGTATCTTCTTCCAGCATCTGTGTGGATCGTGTGGAATATTACCGATCTTTTTTATCTTTTATGGAATCTGAGGGGGAATAAATCATTTCGATTTCTCTTTAGCATTCTCTATTGTATGGCATGTATTTTTCTCTATAAAACATTTTTCTTTGTGCATCTGCCTAAGTTTTCTTGGCCTAATACCGACCAGTTACAATATATCAGAGACATTCATACCTCCATTCCTTATTCAGAATATATTTTGGATCTTGATGGGAGAACATTGTATTATCGCTATCCCCATTATGTGTGCTGTCTTCCCTATGCAGAGTTTCGTAGATTTTTGTCTGTCTCGATACCATCTATAAAAGAAGCACTCATCCGGACAAAAACAAAATACATCAACGGATTTCCGGCTCGGATCAATTTTCTTTCACTCCATGATACAATTTTTATCCATACCAACTTCGTACAAAAAAATGAGACGTTTTATACTCTCAAGTCTGAAATCACACCGACAGGGTTATAAGAAAAATATAAAACGGAATATCCCACTATAAAAATAAAAAGAGAAGATTAAAAAATAAAGAAACAGACCATATTCTACCTTCCATCCCCTCGTCTCCCGAAAAAGTAAAAAAAGAACGAAAGAAGTTATATAGTATCTCCACTCCATAAACCAGATGGGGATCAAAAAAATTGCTGTAATAGGATAGAGAAGATACCCTGCTTTTTCTTTCAATTTCACCACAAGAAGGAACAAAACTGCCATCACCAAGACGGAAAAAAATATAAGTTTCCGTAAGGTATCTCCCGTAAAATAGAGGATAAGGGCATTATGGAGAAAAAATGGTGCCTGATTGTAAAGATGAGTATTGGTAAAAAGTTTGTAGTAGATAAAAAATACCGGAACCAATAGTATTATATATACTCTATATTTCCACAATAGCTTCACCATATCGTGTCCGTACGAAAGCAATAGTGGCAAAAAAAGAAATGGAAAAAGAAAAATAATGATAAATATATTGCTTTGATTGAGTAGATTAAGATACATAAGTTGCCTATCTCCAATAGTCATAGCCCCATTCAGTATCAAAAATTCACAAAGAAGAAGAGGCCCTAAAACAAATGTATATGTCCGGCTAAGATGGATTATAAGATTCGTTCTTGATATATGCCAGCCAAATTTTTTGATGTAAATAAAAAGAAACAAAAAAATAAGCCAGACGATGTTATTTTGCCTGGCAAGGATACTGACCGAAGCTATAATTCCAGAAGCTAAATAGTGTTTTTTATAGAGAGTGAACAAGGAAAGCAGGATAAAAAGAAGAGAAAATATATCCGTATATATAAGGGAAAAGTAAGGAAAAATAAGCGGGAAAAAACTATAGTGTAACGTTTTTACTAATGCGTTCTGTCGATCTATCTCTCGTGCCGTAAGATAAAAAATGGGGATAGTCAACACGTTTATGAGAAATCCTATCAATCTTATATCCTGAAAGCGCGATACATGTAATATTCTTGCTCCTGCTGCGAGTATTGCGTGGTATCCAGGTATCATGGAAAGGAGAGGATCGGGACGAAAATCACCACTCAAAAATCGCACTATCTGGCGATAGTGATAGTTCTCATCAATCATAAGAGAATGGTCTCTGATAAGTATGAAAGCACCTGTGTGGATAAGAAAGATGGTGAGGAAAACGAGGAGAAATATTCGCTTATTCATATAAACTTTCTTACCAATTTCATTTTCTCAAAACTCAATTGACTACGTTTTTGGCAAAAAATTAACTCCCTATAAAAGCACCTTATCCCTGTCTGAACATATAGGTACCTTCCTATCTACAGAACGAAGTGAAACCACTCAGTTTCACTTTCTGTCTTCATTCCATATCCGGCAAAAAGAAAAAGACAGCTTATCCATTTAAGAATTTTAATAAAATTCGATAAGGTAATTTTTTTATTAGTATCCATATACTAAACCCGGTAAAAATAAATATTAAAGAGTATGCCGGAAGAGTATAACGTTCCTCACCTGAACTGACCGCATGGAAAACAGTCAGGTAAATAATAAAAAATAATATCATGGAGCCAAACAAGATATATTTTTTATGTCCTCTTCTCTGACTTTTCATCCAGAGAGCAAATCCAATAATAGCACTGATTAATATTCCTATATTACTCCAATAAACCAAAAAATCTACCCTTGAATTTGTCGGGCCTATATCGTAAGGAAAAAGATAATTTTTTTCCCAGATATACCACATTTTGGCCGCACTTACCCGTATTATCTTAACCGGATCCTCTCTTATTTTTTTGATTATCAATCCATAATACTTTTGGTCACGTAGCCCTGCCTGTTTTCTGTCGTAGTTCGGGGCGAAATCTTCGAAAGCCTTGTTAACTTCCACTGCATGCGGTTTCCATTTGTTTGAAGTCACCGGATAACTTCTTTCAATAAACATGGAGACATAAAAATTCTGCAGAAATGCACTGTCAACATTCAATAGAGCCGGTTGCCCCCAGTATTTGAGATTACCGATAATGTTATAAGAAAACGGGAGAAAGTAAAACAAGATTAGAAGACCGGCGTTAAGAATCTGAATTCGCCATGTTTTGGCCATTCTTCTAATCAAAAAAATCATCAGGACAAGTATCGTAACCGTAAAAGCCATAAATATCGGTTTTACCTCTACCAAATATGCCAAAAGCAATCCCAAGACAGATATCAGAAGTAAACTTCTTTTCTCAAGATATCTTAGAAGCAGATAAAAAACCAGCGTGGTTAGAAAAATTGCCAAGACCTCAGTGAGCAATACACCAACATATGCGCTGGTATAGGGGTTAAAAAGATAGAGAATGTAGGCTATATAGGCCGGTCCATAAGTCATCAATTTTTTAGCAATCAGAAATACCAAAAAAGCGGTTCCGGTATCAAAAAGAGCCTGGATAACTTTCCAGTAAATTTCTCCTGTACCAAAAACACGGTATATAAGGGCAATCATCATGGAATAACCGTACGGTCTTATGGAATCAGAAAAGAAAGGATACTGTAGAATCCTCTGGGCATAGTCATGATACTGTACCTGATCAAAAACAAAAAACTGGGGAACAAGTTTGATAAACCAGAGACGGAAGAGAAAACCGAGAATAAATAGGAAAACTATAACATAACGCATACAACTATTTACCAATAGTATTTTCTATATTTCTTATAAAATAAGATAGTTTTTTTTATCCCTTCCTCAAGATTTGTTTTGGGCTCCCACCCGTAAGTCTTCTTTATTTTCTCGATTGAGGCGATATAATCTCCCACCTCAATCTTTTTGCGGTCTACAGGATACGGCTTCAAGACAATCTCTTTACAAGGTTGGACCTTGTTTTGGACCGAACTGATAACCTCATAAGTTTTCCTGACAAAGTCTATTAACGATATCGGTGTTCCGCCGAGATTGTAAGCCTCTCCCCAGCCTTTTTCTGCCATTGCTACCATAAGTATAGCTTCAACAACATCGTCAACATAATTGACGTCCCGTATTTGCACGCCTTTTCCATAAAGTTCTATCTGTTCTCCATCTAAAATTTTTCTGATGAACCAGTTAAGCACTCCTTGTCTCTCATGCTTCATCTGATGCCTCGGACCGTAAGTATTGGTCATGCGAAGAGAGACTGTTTTTATGCCATAAACAGCATGGTACATCAAATGATATTTTTCGGAAGCAATGTTATTGATTCCGTTTATGTCCGTGGGCTCCTGGGGATGATTTTCATCAACCGGTAAATATTTTGCCTTGCCATACTGATTTCTAGTACCGGCAAAAATAATGCGTGCTTTGGGATTGAATTTTCTGACTGATTCCAAAAGTGATAACTGAGCTCGACAGTTTATCTCCAAGTCAGTCATAGGATCAACCATGCTGTCAACATGGGAAAGAGTCCCGGCAAGATTGAAGATAAACTCTTTATCTTTGACAAGTTTTTCTATTTTTTTGGTATCTCTAATATCGGAAAAATCGACCGTAACTTTCTCTTTTATTGATTCAATATTGAAAAGATTTCCTCCATAAGCGGCAATCATGGAATCAACCAGAGTCACCCGGGCTCCGTATGAAACTAACCGGATGGCAAGATTGCTTCCGATAAACCCTAAGCCTCCGGTGATAAGTATTTCTTTGTTTTTAAAAAAATTTCCCATTCCCATTAAATAAATATTATACTCTTCATTAGTAATCGAGTTCCCCAAAAAATAATCAGGTCTCTTATTACCGGCAGTACTATTTTCAAATTCATTACTCCTATCCCCCCCAAGGCACCTCTGGGATAATGCGGTATTTCTACTTCACTAATTTTAAATCCATTCCTGATTGTTTTAATGCATAATTCTGTATCGATAAAAGCAGAACTGGTCACAAGGGAAATCTGACCCAAGATTGATCTAGGAAATAATTTGGTAGAATTAACATCTCTAAGGTTAATCTGAAATAATATTCTCATAAGTCTATTATAACTTCTGGATTGAAGCCTTCTTAGCCAACTGTCCATCCGCTTTTTTCGCAGTCCAATGATAAAATCATGAGTTTTCAGTTGAGGAATTAATAACTTTATGACATCTGCTCTTATCTGTCTGTCTCCTGGAATAGAAAAAATATAATCATACCTGGCTGAGTAATATAACTCTTTGATGGTAACTCCAAAGCCCAGATTTTTTAAGTGATATTTGAACTTAATCCGTTTATTTTTCTGAGATTCTCTTTCAATTTTTTTATAAGTTTTGTCTGTCGAACCATCATCTATTACCACTATTTCATACTGATTTGAATATTCTTCTCCTATTTGTACCGCCTGTGCCAATACTTTCTCAATAGTAACCTCATCATTAAATGCCGGTATAATAATAGAAAGAGAGGAAATTTTGTCCATTTACGGTAAGAATTTTCCCGGCGTATCCATCACTACTCTAGCCGGAACTCCCAAGGCTAACTTTCGATCAGGTATATCTTTGGTCACCACGGCTCCAGCCCCCACTACCGCATATCTCCCTACTACAACTGCCGGCAAAAGAACGGCTCCACCCCCAATGAGTGCTCCTTTTTTTACCCTGGGTCCTTTATGAGTGATATGTATCGCTCTCCCGAATGAATTGTCGTTACTCGTTACCACGTGAGTACTGATAAAGACGTCATCTTCTACAACCATCTCGCCCGTCAGATGAGTCAAATCAAGGATCTTACAATTTTTCCCGACCTGTGTATGATAATTAATCGTTACGTGCCGGGCAATCAGAGTCTTACTACCTATGACACACTCTTCCCGAATATGAGCTCCGTCCCCGATAAGACAGTTTTCTCCGATAGTTGTACCTCTAAATATTACTGCATTGGTACCTATATATGTTTTTTTACCGATGTGAAGAGGTGGCAACTTTGTATTCAATTTACGGGTAATCGCTTTTGAAGAAACCGGTAATTTACCTAGCACCGCCCCATCTTCAATCACACACCCGTCATCAATGATCGTATCTTTATAGACAACAATATTGTTTTTGAAAATGCAATTATTTCCTATTTTCACACTCTCACCGAGAATACAATTGTGGCCAAATACAGCACGTTTTTTATTTGACATAAGAAGTTTTTTTCTTTCGCCGGTAATAGGTTACCCAGGATGAAAGTTTCTTCTCCTCAGATGAAAAAAGGTTCCGAAATATCACATCTGCCGTATCAACCCCAATAAAATCGAGAAGTTCAAAAGGACCCATGGGGTGTTTGAGAGATTTTTTGATAATGGTGTCAACAGTAACTTCAGAAATACCCCCACGGATAACTAGGTCAACTGCAGATAGTAGAGCCGAAAAAAGGATAGTGTTGGCAACAAAACCTGGAATATCCTTTACAACTTCGTACTCATACCCGAGCTGATCTAAAAAAAGGAGAAGTTTCGCAAGAAGTTGTTTTTGAAATTTATCTGCCGGAATTACTTCCAAAAAAGAGATGGCTTGGGGGGGATTGAAAAAATGTAGACCAATAAGCTGTTCTTCAAGATGACCTTTCTTTGCCAGTTCACCAATAGAGAACGATGAGGTAGTTGTACCGACAATAGTCTTTTTATTGATATGTTTTTTTAGCTTTTGATATACATTTACTTTCTCTTGAAAATCCTCTGAAATCGCCTCGATAATTACGTCGCAGTGAGAAAGATCTGAATACCTCAGAACATAGGTTATATCAAGAGGAATCTGCTTGGGAAATTTTCGTTTCTGATAGTCTAAAAACTCTTTTTTGAGTCTTGGAATACGCTCTTTTCTCCGCACGTAAATTTTAGGACGTATTCTCTTTTTCAAAAAAAGCTTGATAAGTCCTTTGGCAATTTGCCCGCTTCCCACGATTCCTACCGAGATATGTAACACCTTTTTCATTCACTTTTCATATTCCTTTTTAACCATTAATTTCCACCAGAGCTTAAAAAGATTAAGTCCGGTGTAAAATAACCTTTTAAAGTTAAAGAATTGGCTTTTACCGCTGGTTCGGAAGTAATGATGTACAGGTATTTCCGCAATATTATAACCCAGATAATCAATCTTTTTAACCAGTTCTACGCAGATTGAGCCAGTATTTTCGAACAGAATCACTCTATCAAAAACACTTTTTCTTATGAGGCGAAAGTCACAATCAGTATCCATTAGAGGTAATTGGAAAGCGAATTTGACAAAATGATGATAGATGTTTCCGGCCACTATTCTAAACCAGGGATCGCTTCTTTTGATCTTATAACCATTTACCATTCCTGTTCCATCTTTCATAGCTTCATAAAGTTTGGTTAGCTCTCTCGGATCATACTGCGCGTCACAATCGGTATAAAAAATGAGGTCTTTAGTCGCTTCCGAAAAACCGGTCCTTAGCGCCCCGCCATACCCTCTATTTTTCGCATGGTCAATTATTCTTATTCTTCCTTTCAAAGAGGTCTTAATAATCATCTCTAATGCCTCTCGATCTTGCGGATTACTCCTGTCGTTAATAATTAAAACTTCCCAATCATCTGTTAATTTTTCCACTGTGGCCACTGCCAGGCCAATGAGACTTCCTACCGTCCCCCAATCGTTTAAAAAGGGAAAAAAAATTGATATTGAAGGATTTTTTTTCATATCTTTAGCCTTTTTTTTGAGCAACAATAAACATTTGTTTTCCAAAAATTGGGAAAAGAAACGGCATCTTCAAGTATAGCTTAACTAACAATGGTATCTTTGGTAAACGATCGGCAATTGTATTGGGAACAAATCTGGGTAGGCAAATTTTAATTAGATATTCCAAAGAAGTTAATACTTCAACTATGCTACGATCGCTTACGGGAGTCAGATGATCGAAATAATCCCAGAAATCGCTTGTCGAGAAACGGATGTTTGGATTAAGGATTAGTAGCATACCGCCCTTTTTTAGCACTCTTTTCACCTCTAAAAACACTTTGATGATATCATCTTTTGAAGGAAGATGTTCTAATAAACAACCCATAAATACAACATCAATATTACTTAGCTCATTTGGAAGTTTCGAGGCATTACAAACATATACTCTCACATTTTTATTGGCATGCTGTATGACTCTTTTATTAAGATCGACCGCATATTTTCTCCGGCAAGTAATATGATTTATAAATTCGCAATGACCTGCGGCAATATCCAGAACACTATCGCTTTCTTTTACATATTGCTGGAGAAAATCTTTACATAGGACCTGCCAGATCTCATTTTTCTTTTTTTCATCCCGTGGTGAATAACGGATCTTATAGATAGCATCAAGAATATTGTTTAACACATTCTGTAGTATAATTTAATATCTTTTAATTCACAATGACTCCAAAGTTCTCCGTTATATTACCGGCCAGAAATGAGGCAGCGAATTTAGGAAAATTAATATCTTCTTTAATCTCAAAATATAAAGGTTTAATAAATGAAATTATTATCGTTGAAGACTGTTCTACCGATAAAACTCTTGAAATAGCTTTGCTGCTACAGACAAGATATCCAAAATATATCAAAATAATAAAACGTAAATCCCCGCCGGGTGTGGGTTTAGCCTTACGGGATGGTATGAAAAACATTTCTCATAAAAGTCATTATGTATTATTCATGGACTCTGACTTTCTAATAAACATCCCTGATATTGCTAAAATGATTGCCAAAATTCCTCAATATGACGGTGTAGTCGGTTCCCGTTTTATGAGTGCAAACAGCTTGCTTAATTACCCTAAACTAAAATTCATCGCTAACCGCTCATATCACTTTTTAACCCGTCTGTTTCTCGGGATAAAACACACTGATTTAACCAATAATTTTAAACTTTATCAGACTGAGTTGGTTCACAAAATTTATCCCTTCCTTACCTCTTCTGACTTTTCTGTGAACTCTGAAATTGGTTATTATCCGGTTTTACTGGGAGCAAAAATTGGGGAAGTGCCCGTAAAATGGCAAGAAAGATCAAAACAGATGGGTGTCTCCAAATTTAAACTTTTTCTTGTTGGTCCGTCTTACCTAAATGTTTTTTTAAAACTGATATTGATGAAAATCAAACTTTTATGAATAAATCCTTATACCGTTTTATTTTATATTTTCTAATCGCTAATATCTTTTTAGTTTTAGCTTACCTTCCGCTTATGGTCAAAAACGCCCGCGTTCCTTCAAACAGGTTTAACCCTTTGGTTTCTACATGGGCCCATGATTATTATCTTTATCTATCTGTAATCACTCAGGGTAAAAACGGGTTCTGGTTATATCACGATCCCTACACTACAGAACCGACAAAATCAGGGATATTTTATATCTTTTATATTGGAGCAGGCAAAATTGCGTCAATCTTTAATCTTTCATCGCCTGTTACCTACCATCTCTCAAGTATTATCTCGGCAGAACTGTTTATCATACTAACCTACGTTTTAGCTTCACAAATTGTCGGACCGAAAACTGGTTTTTGGGCCGGTATTATGGCGTTATCCGGTACTTTCGCTCCCCTAATTTTTTTTGAGAAGACGGCCGCCTTTCCGATTGGAGTAAACTTTGACGCTTTGGAAAGGCTCATAGACATTCCCCATTATATTTTTGGACAAGCCATGTTACTGGCATCAGTCATTAGCCTTATTTATTTTTTTAGAAGCTCAAAGCTTGAATATATAATTCAAACAGCCATATTTTCATTCATCGGGGGAATAATTTTACCTTCAAGCCTTCTACCTCTAATTTTTGCTCTGCCTCTAATTTTGATTATCCTGTATAGAAATACTTATTTAGGTATTTTAAACAGAAAGTTTGTGCTTAACATAACGTCTGGAATCATTATAACAATGCTTTCCAGTGCTTTGGCTGCGTTATTGGTTAAGCTCCAGGAAAAGCAAGGTTTTCCCTGGAATATCTGGACTGATTGGAATATAGCCAGATGGAATTTGTACGAGCCGCACTTTAACAGCTATCTTTTCTTATCTTTTGGAATATTGCCGATACTTGCAATCCCTTCAATGATTAAATTCATTAAATCCAAAACAATTGAAAAAAACTATATAGTCATTTGGGCACTTCTGCCTTATCTTCTTTTACCGTTTGTAGATTTATTACAAATCCCAAAAATCAGGCTTATCCAAGAAGCGCCATTCCTTCCTTTTGCTATTTTAGCAAGTACTACTATCTTTTCTACAATATCTTTTCAAAGGAAAAATATTTTTAGGCTGATTCTAATAATATTTTTCCTGTCAACGACGTTACCTGTTTCCCTGTCACTTCTTACAACCCGTATTAATCAATCCAGAAAAGAATCATTTTCCAGGTCAAATAACCATATTTATATTCCTAATCAAGAATATTCTGCAATATCGTATATTGCGCAAAACCTGCCAATAAATTCTATTATCCTGGCAAATCAAAGAATGGGAAGTATCATTCCCGCTTTTACTCCAGTGGTTAGTTTCTTAGGCCATCAAAACCAGACGAAAAACTTTTCTCAAAAACTCTTGGAAACGGAGGCTTTTTATAAAGACTTACAAAACGAGGTTCAAACCAAAAACTTTCTTATTACCAATAAAATTAATTATGTCTACTTTGGATTAGATGAAAACGAGTTAGTCTCTGAAAAATTCAGTTTTAGTTTTCTCAAACCAATTTTTAACAACCAAAATATTATTCTTTACCAGGTTAATCTTTAATCAATTTCTGATCTATGAGGTAATCGCTTATGGTTTCTGCGGTAATCTTATTACCCAGGTTATTAAAATGGGCATCATTGACAAAATAAGGATATCCCCTGCTCTTTTGTTTATCAAATACAGGATATAAATCAAGATAGGCAATATTATTACTTTTAAAAAACTCTCCAAGTCTTTTCTGTAAGAAATCTTTATTCCCCTCAGGCGGATTATAGGTAAATCCGTATTTCCCGCTCACGTTTGTATAAAGCTGTAAATCACCAGGAAGCAAAACTACGACCAGGGGAATCTGATTATCCAGGACAAGTTTATTGATGGCAGTGAGTACTTTATATGCCCTCTGCTCTTCAGGATAAAAGTAATGTAGGCAATCAGGATCCAACACACAATGCCGTTTCAACTCACTTTTTGGAAGCTGCAAATCCGGATCAGGAATTAGATTATATTTTTTCTGTAAAAAATCGGCCAATAGAATAAATAAATGTGAATCGCGTAAGACCGGGTATCTGTATTTAAAAGCGATATTTTTATTCCGCCAAATCTTCCAGTCAACCATATTACAACAGGAAATTACTTTTTGTGGCAGACCCTGGGAATCCATCTTTTCCCAAACCGTTTCAGAAAAATCCTGGATATCGTTTAAGACAAAAAAACCCATTATGATTAAGTCTGGTTTAAGCATCAGCCCTCTTTTTTTAAGGTATACATAATAGCTGTCAGGGCTAAATCCATCGGCGTAACCGGCGTTTATCACTTCAATATTTTGAAGTTTTTTTCTAAGTTCCTGTTCCAAAAGAAACGGATAAGTATTTTGATCGGAAACCCCGTGACCGAAAGTAAATGAATCTCCAAGAACCAGTATCCTCTTTGTCTTTGGCTCTTTCTCCAGGCTAAACTCTCTACCACGATAACCATGACTGTTTAGCGTGGCGTAAGTATTAAAATCGCCCAGATAATATTTCATGAGGCATTTATGGTTTTTTAAAAGCGTGAAGGGCAGATCAGGATCTTTGGTAAAGCAATCAAAAGTCAATGTTTTAGCATTTACAAAAGTCAACTGAGGTTTAATATATTTTACGATCACTTCGGCAATAAGAAGTGAGAATAAAAATCCAAGAAAAGTTATCCCTATTCTTACTATAATTTTTTTAATATGTTTTCGATCATCTCGCATACACTCCTACAAAACTTCCCGCAGTCTCCCGGTCGTTGAGAAAGGGGAAAAGACAGAAATGCCGGATTGTTTTTTTTCATACGGATTATCTACCCAACTTTCTGATCGAACTGTTTAAAAAATAACTTACAAGAGTATAAATATACCCTATCATCAAAGAAAATAAAACTGATAAGGCAAAAACTCCAATAAACTGAATAGGAGAAACTATTGGATACTTGGTTGCCTGGTCTAAAAAAAAATAATGCAAAAGATAAATAAAAATTGAATATCTTCCCAATATGGACAAAATATAGCCAATTCCCTTTTTAAGGGGTAACAACTCAAGGCTTTTTTTAACCAGTAAAAGCAAAGCTATAGACCAAAGAATAAGATGTATGTTGGTTGCCCTTATCAATAATACGCTTGTTGTATTGATAATTACCTCATAGTAAATAAACACCGTAGCAAGGGTCGCGATCACGATTGCATTTTCATGAAAAATCTTCTTTGCATACAAGATTCCCAACCAAAAGACAAAGAAATAATAACCGCCGAAAATCATAGCCATCGAATAAAACGGCCATATATGTATTTGACGCATAAATACCTTATCAGAAAGGAAAAAAACTACCAGTATAAGAAGAACAAACCAATATTTATTTTTTATTTTTGAAACCAAGATGTATAAAAAAGGGAATAAAAGATAAAGCTCGAGTAGAAGATTAATAAAATAGTATGTCGGTTGGGCGGAAAAATTAACTATTTCCGTAAGTATTTGTTGAGCGTTAATCTTTGGATAATTGTAGTAAGTATAGATAACCAAAGTTGCCAAAACATAAGGAATGATTATTGCCGAAGCTCTTTTTAACCAGAAAAGGAGAATAAAAACAAGCGGAGGACTTGTTTTTTTCATAGAAGAAAACGTGTTTGTCACAGCGGATAAGAAAACAAACCATGTTATGGAAAAGAAAGAATGTTGCCAAAGATAAATATTCTGAAATTTGGGGTAAATGAAAGAAGCGTGATCAAAGACTACTGCCAGGATAGCCAAACCCTTCATGATATCGATCCAACCTTCTCTTTTCATAAATCCAGATAATGTAACACTCAATATAGCAAATACAAAAAATTATTGTAAGATATTACTTGTTGACTAAAATTTCCATGAATAAGTTGCTGCTAATATTAACATCAAAAACTACTTTTTTTATATTAACCACACTTTTAATACTGGGACTCAATCTCTTTCCTCTTATTTCTCATATTAAACATGCACCGCCTGGTCGCACCTTCGGCCTCATCCATAATAACGTCCAGGATTTTTATTTCTACCAATCACTTATGAATGAGGGGGCAAACGGAAGCTGGCTGACGTATGACCCCTATACTTCTGAAAACCATAAGCCTTCTGTTATTTTTTCATATTTTCTGGCTTTAGGTAAAGTCAGCAGTTTATTAGGACTTTCTAATGCTGTTACTTATCATTTATTAAGAATTATTCTTGGGTTTTTATTTCTTCTTGCTTCTTACTTCTTAATTCTAAATTTCTCATCATTCCATCGTAAACTTACCTATCTATTATTTCTCTTTGCCGCACCCCTTATGAACGGAGATAAACCTTTTATGAACTGGTGGACGGGGGTAGATCCGATCAGACGCGTGGCGTATCTTCCTCATCACATGGCCGGCAGTTTACTTCTGGTACTGTCAATAATTTTTCTTATTAAATTCTTTAAATCAGGGCATAACAAATATCTTTTATATGCAATAGTAATTGCTCCGATACTTGCCTTTATCCATACTCCTAGTCTATTTATTTTACTTTTAATTCTCCCTCCGACGTTGGGTTTACAGATAGCCTTAAAACACCTCGCGGGTGGCAGGCTGATCCCGCTTAGCGGGAGAAGCCATGACTCCCGCGAGGTGGAGAAACCGATAATTGGCTTACTTGTTTATTGTTTAATTGGGTTTTTTTTACTTATCTTGATGGTTTCCCTAACCAAAACCGGCTTTCCCTGGAGTCAGTATATCGATTGGGAAAAAAGATTGCAATTCCCTTTAGATAAAGAACTTATTGGCGCTTTAGGCTATCTTTTCCCCTTCGCTCTTATTGGCGGAATTAAAGCGGTCTTATCTAAAAGGTTTGATCTGATTCTTATATTTTGCTGGCTTTTTATACCAATTCTTTTTATTCCTTTTGCACCAAGACTTAATATTTCAAACATCCGTTTGATTCAAGGGACACCGTATTTACCATTGGCAATTTTAGCAGTGATGGGCATAATAACAATCGAAAAATTCTTGAAAAAATTTTCAAGGTTACTGTGTTACTGTGTTACTGTGTTACTGGCGTTACTATTTATAATCTTCACCTACCCTACTCTCTCCTGGAGCCTCAAAGATCAAATCAGGGAATACTGGCCGATTTTTGGCAACGTTTATCTTGATAACAGGCTTAAGTATGCTTTTGAGTTTATCAATAAAAATTTTCCTGCTCATACCGTAACCCTCGCCACGTTTTACACCGGTAACTATTTACCGGCTTCTACTAATACAGTCAGCTTTATAGGACACTTCGGATATACATATAATATTGATGAAAAACAAACCTCGGTACAAAAATTCTTTGAAAATAAAATGCTGGAAAAAGAGGCTAAAGAATATCTTCTGAACAACAAAATTACTCTTGTCTTTCAAGGCCCTGAAGAAAAGCCTATATATAAAGACAAACTTTACCCAGAAATCCTAAAACCTGTCTACGATAAGGAAGAAGTCACTTTGTACGTTTTAAAGTAAAGAATTTGAGTTTCGGAATGCCTTTGAAGTGATCTTTATTTCTGGTAACGACTTGAGCTTCGATAAACACGGCTGTTGAAGCTATGACGAAGTCAGCTAAAGGCAAAGACAATTTCCAGTCTCGGGTTAACTCTCCCGCAAACTTAGCCAAATTTTCATCAAATGCAACCACTTTGAAACCGGCCACTAACTCCGAAATTTTAGACTCGTCTTTTTTCGAGAAACTGCCCGCAAACAGTTCAAATACTGTCATGGAAGAAACATAAATCTCAATCTTTCCCTGTTCTTGTAGAGATAAAAGATCGGGCAACCGGCCTTTTGAAGTTCTCAAATAATCTATGATAATATCGCTGTCAACGACTACCTTTGCCATCTTTTTTCTTCCTCCAGGAACCAAGTTTTTTCATGTATTCCAATTCTTTTTTTCCTCTGAAAAATTCCCTATGCTCTTTAAATTTATCATCGGGTATATCTTTCCATATGCCTCCTAACTTTGGCAGAATCTCAAGTGCTTTTTTTGCCCTTTCTCTGGGATCGTCTTCTATTTTGACCAATTTCACGATCCTTCTCCCCTCTTTTTCCACTTCAACCTCAATCCCCTTAAAAGCTACCATGTCAGCGATTCTAAAGAGGTCTTTTCTAAGATCAGTAATAGAGATAATCTGTGTCATAACGTACATCAGTGTACGCTAATTATGAAGACTTGTCAACTTTGTAAATTATTACTTGCTTATTATTATAAATTGGAGAAATAAAAGAGTAATATGCTGTCAAATCTTCTATTCTACCCAACTCTCTTTCCTGCGGGCCGAAGAAGATATAAGAAATATTTTCTCTTCTAAGAAACTCTTTTGCGTCATTACTCTTCATTTTCCCAGAATAAAACTCGGCTGCTATTTTTTCCTTAGCATCTTCATCTGGCGTATTGGCATGCCCTATGTAAACAAAATTTCCAGCGTATGCAGGAATGAAATTTCCCGCTGTAATATAAGCCAGAACAACTTCTTCTCCTTTTGTGTTATCTCTCAAGTAATAAACACCTTCCATGAAGTCTTTTAAAGGATAAGCCAGTTGGGCACCAATTGGCACCGTCCAGGTTGCTTCTCTTTTCCACGTAGCTTGATCCGTCAACCACAAAACCATAGACCCCATTATCCCTAACCCCATAACTATAATTCCTGCTACTATAATCCAAACTCCAATCTTGGACACTAATACATGCGATCGCGTGAATGTGTGTCCAATAAATTTATAAAGCTGAAAGAAGAAATATGCTACCAGTATGCCTAGAGGTATATGAACCGCTGCTTCAGTCCAACGCAAAGGAGATTGCTGCGGAACTTTTTCAAAGACGACGATTAATATTATTACCGCGAGTATCCAAGAGACACTTGCAAATAGCTTTTTCTCTTTTTTAATCAAAGCGACCAATAAACCAGCAAGACCAAGAGGTAATAAAGGCCCTAACGCTAAAGCATATTCTTTATAAGGCAAAGGCATGCGGTGTTCAATATCAAAGAGTGCCAAAGCGCTCCATGGCATGACTTGAAACATTACTTTTAGATAAAGAAATGACGGAAAAGACAGAAAAATAAACAATAGTCTTGGTATGATTTGTTTTATGAAGGTCTCACCTTGCGAGGCAAGGTGAGACCTTGTAAAGCTAAATTCTAAAACAGATAAAACTCCAAAAACCGTATAAACTATAATTAAGGTGGGCGGAAATATGATTCCGACAATTAACCCCGCTATTCCCCAAATTATCAACTTAAGATACTTTAATGAATTACTGGTTTCAGAAAACCGCCAAATGAATAACAGAATAAATATCTGACCCAAAAGTACGTGGGGTAGAAAAGTAATTCTTTGTAGACTGTCAACTGCCGACCACCAACCCATATAGGTCGCAAAACGCCAAAAATTATGGAACCAGATTGGAATTGGCCAACTTCCCAAAGTGACTGCCAATAAAAAGGCAGGAATCGCCCACCAGCCGGAAAATATGCCTCTCAGATATCGACTAATTAAAATTAAGAAAATCAAGCCTAACAAAAGACGGGCCGTGTGGTAAACCATCGGGGGATCTAGCCTAAATACGCCTCCTATTTTACCGATCATGAGATAAAAAATCTGGAAAAAAGAACCGGAGTGTGGACGATTATAATATTTTTCGGAAACGGTCCATCTCCCCTCCTGACCCTGCCTGATTCTGGATAGATAAAAATTATAATCGAACATGTAATTATGCTCCAAAACAAAAACCCGGTTTGAAGGAATCTTTGCAGATTGATAAATCTCGTAAAATGAAGGTATAAAAGAAAAGATGACAAACAGGAAACTGAGTATTATTAATATTCTCATATTGACTCTTCTTACCTAAATGCTAAAATTTTAGCATAAAATGAATAAAGAAGATCATAATATCATAAAAATTGTTTTTCTTACTTCTTTTGGAATCCTGATAATTTCCGGTACAATCTATATTTCATTTCTCTATTCGCAAAGACAATCAAACAATATAATATTGCCTGGAGGAGTTACATATTTAGGGCCTTCTGAGAATAAAAACGCGACACCACCACAAACATCCTCTCCCACTCCCGTACGATTTACCGCCCTCTCAACTGAAAGCTGGAAATCTTTTGGGGGGGAAATCTATCCATACTCCTTTTCTTATCCTTCCAGTCTGCCATTAGTGGTTTTTCCTGACGATACGACTGATAGCGTAGCTATCGCCTGGAATAATATTCCGCCACAAATCAATATTCTCTTAAATATGGAGTTCATGGACAAACGGGATCCCAAGTCTCTGCAACAATCTAAAATAGAATATGTGAAAAATTGGTATCGCTACTTTTCCGGACTGAAGGGTCTTTCTAAAATAGACAAGTTTACCAATACTAATGGTCTTAAGGGATATAAAGCCATCTATATTAATACCATCAATCAGACTCCTAACGTTGATGTTTTCTTCGAAGTTCCGAATAACCCGGATAAACTGATCCATATGGGTAGTGGCGTCCTGGATCCGGAACTTTTTGACCGGATGGTTGACAGTCTAAGATGGAATTCTGCACATTCTTGACTATGCCTTCATTATTTTTAATTCTTTTCATAGGACTCGCAACAAGACTCTTATTAGTCGGTAATCCGGGTTTTCTGGCTGATATCGCCTTCTGGAAATCCTGGAGTCTTGCAGCTCTTGATCACGGTTTTGTCTGGACAACTTATAATTCCAACATTAATTATCCTCCCGGTTTTATTTATATTCTCTATCTGATGGGTAAAATTTATTCATTTTTGGGTAATCCCCATGACTACAATTCTTACTGGTCCCAGAATAACTTTGGCTTTCTTTTTGCCTCAAAATCCATTGCCATCATCTCAGATGTACTCGTAACGTTAATTATTTACTGGTTTTTCTCGCACTTCTCCCGTGTCATTCCGAGCCCGCCAGCTGGCGGGTCGAGGAATCTAGGCCATCAGGCCGCATCTTCACGCTCACAACGATTGCTAGATCCCTCGACTCCCTCGCAAAGCTCGGTCGCTCGGGATGACAAATTAAGACTTTTTTTCTCCGCTATTTTCTTCCTCAATCCGATCGTAATTTTGGATTCAGCTGTCTGGGGTCAGGTCGAATCGTTTGGAATTCTTTGGACCTTGCTTGCCATTATCTTAATCTTTAATCGCCGTCCTCTTCCGGCTACTATTTTTTTTACTGTCGGGATACTCATGAAGTTGCAAAATATTATCTATATTCCTCTTTATTTCCTTTTTATCTTCCGGTATTTTGACCTTCGAACTGTCTTTAAAAGTCTGGCTGTGGCAACCGCAACTTTTTTTATGGTCAACTTGCCTTTTGTCTTAGCCAATGAAATGAAACAGGTACTCTATCTGATGACTGTCAATAGCGACTATTTTCCCTGGATGTCACTCAACGCTCATAATCTCTGGTGGATTGTTTCTGGGGCCTCCGGCATGGAAGTAACTGATAGAATTACCGTTTTTGGAATCTCAAATGCAAAAACGATCGGACTGCTTATTTTTTCCGGAATTTATTTTCTATTATGTCTTCTTATATACCGCAAACCAACACCAAGAAACTTTTTACTGGTACTCTTAATGGCAATTCTAGCCTTCTTTCTTTTCACTACAGAAAGCCATGAAAGGTATAGCTACCCGGTAATAATACTTTTATTATTCCTATATCCTTTTCTTGAAAGAAAAACAAATAATGTGCAAAAATACTTCTGGTTTGTTTACCTTCTTCTCTCTCTAGCTATTTTTTTCAACATCCACACCGGATTAGTCATCAATTATCCTCAAAACGGCATTGGTATACTGACAAAAATCACCACCAGCCAGCTTACCCTGCTCAACTCTTACGTTTTTATCCTGGGATTCATTCTCCTCTTGCCGTATATATTCTCCGAGATGTCTTACTGGTTCATAACAATCCCGTTTTTAATCATAGTTTCAGGCATAACTCTAAGTAACGCCTCATATTTTTTCAAAAGAAAAGTTTCACTGACAGCTTTTAAACCAGTTATAGAGAAGCAGGATTATGGTACACCTCAAATAAATAAAGCCGTTAATTCAATCCAGGGCTGGAAATCATGGAGCCGGTTATCCGGTAATTACTTTTATTACAATAAAGGTTTTGGTTCTCACGCCAATTCCCATCTGGTTTTTGACATCAACCGTAAATTCAACAAGTTTACCACCGATTTTGGAGTCGATACAGAAAGTTCAACCCTGGCCAGCGTTGTTTTTAAAATCTATGGCGATAATACCGAGCTCTATACAAGTTCAAAAATGGGCCGGTTTGATTTTCCCCAGCACGCTGAAATTAACGTCAAGGGGGTAAAACATCTTGAACTAACGATAACCGATGCCGGAGATGGTATCAATAACGATCATGCAGACTGGCTGAATCCGGTACTATATAAGTGACAATCGATCAATGAAATACGTAGCCTATCTCATATTAATAGCAAATATTATCTTTAATCTCTGGCTCAACTTTCCCGAGACCAAAATCCTGGCTGACCCCAATGACAACATCTTCCAGTTTTCACTTGTTAACCGAACTAATTGGGTCTGGCAAAATTATGGATGCCCTTTATCTCTTTCCTGCCTACCTAACTTAATAGATCATTTAGTCCCGAACTGGGCGGAAGGCTATCCCTTGCCATTTTATTACAGTCATATACCTCAAATTGCGATTGTTTCTTCATATAATCTCATAATTAAACCTCTCAGTTCTCTTTTTTCTTCGCCCATTACACTTTACACATACTATAACTGGAGCAGATACCTCCTTTTTACCCTGTTCCCGATACCTGTTTATCTAGCCCTTAGAATTGTAGGTTTAAACCCTTTATTATCCTCTCTCGGAGCTTTTTTTGCTTCACAATTCTCAACCGATGGACTTTATGGTATCGACCCTCCGAGTTTCCTTTGGCGGGGATATGGGCTTACATCCCAACTGTATGGGATATTCTTTTTACCACTGGGACTGGCGTTTGTATATAGAGCTTTAAGCAGACGCGGGGAGGCCATGCTTTTTGAGCATGCCCACGGCCTCGAGTCCCGACCGAGTCGGGACGAGTTTGGGAAGTGCGCAAAAAAGTCATGGCTGACCTCAGCGGCTGCGATAGTTTTCCTAACCCTCACTACTGCCGGACATCTGGGGATCGGAATTATCGGCATACTTTCAACTATACCTTTTATATTTTTAGACCTTAATCTCAAAAATATTATTTTAAGAGCGAAAAAATTATTATTTGTTATCTGTTGTCTGTTTTTAGTTCTCGCTTACTGGCTTATCCCCATACTTTTAAACAATCAATACCATATTGTCTCTTTTTGGGATCCAATCTGGAAATTTAACTCTTACGGAGTTTATGAGGTGGTACGGCAGTTTTTACAGGGTGAAATATTTGACTGGAAAAGAGGTCCTATTATCACCATCCTTGTGATGATTGGTTTTTTTAATATCATTTTAAACACCTCTTTATTCCCATTTGCCTTACTTTTCATATTCTGGGTCTTTTTTTATTTTGGCCGAACGACCTGGGGAGGATTAATAGACTTGATTCCGGGAATGAAAGATTTTCACCAGCACCGTTTTATAGTCGGAGTCCATATTGCGTCTTTATTCCTCATTCCAAGCGGGCTGGATTATATTTTTAGATTAGTTAGACAAACTCTAGGGAAAATTACCAATATCATCGAAATAGTCTCAAATCTTAAAAATTCCCCCGATGGCCATCGGGGGATCCACGATGCTGTAATCCCGATTAAATCGGGAACAGCATCGGGACAAAATATAATCTTCTATATCTTATCAATAGCTTTAGTATCAATTTTATCTTACTTTACTGTTAAACAAACCATGGATTACGCTTCACTCAACAATCGATGGATTGGTGAAGCCAACACCGCCTATAAATATGACGAGGATAATTTCCAAAATCTCCTGAGTCGCCTTGATAGCCTTCCCTACTCTCGTCTCTATGCCGGTCGTCCCGGTAACTGGGGCAAAGACTTCCGTCTTGGTTCTACCCAACTGTATCTTTTGATGGGTTCCTATGGATACGATATCAGTCAGTTCTTACCGGAAACCTGGTCGCCCTTATCGGAAAACGAGCAGAATTTTGATGAAAGAGTCGCTGAAGATTATGATCTTCTAAATATAAAGTACATCGTCACAGATAAAAATCATGATTTCACTGTCAAAGCAAAACTGGATAACAAATACGGTCCGTTTGAACTCTATACCGTTCCTACCACCGGCTGGTTTGATGTAGTTACCGCACCTCAGTTTGTGAAATCAGATAAAACAAATTTTATAAATATCGTCCATCTTTGGCACCAGTCTTATCCCAGACGCTGGAAAATGCACCCTTTAATTAGTGTTGAAAAGAAACCCTTGATTCCGCAGGGGATGCAAAAAATCTTAGAAATGAAAGACGAAGTAAGTTATTCAGAGGGGTCAGGCCTTAAAGGCGCTAAAGACCTGACCCCATCAACTAAAAACATTTTCTCTGATTATCCCTTTGTCTTTCCCGAATCAACTCCTTCAGGAAAGATAGTTAGTGAAAAAGTCGAACGCCAGACTTATACAGGCACGGTTGAGGTTCCTAATAACTGCCGAAACTGCTTTGCCATGTTCAAAATGAGCTATCATCCCGACTGGACAGTCAAACTTGACGGAAACGTAACGGGGAAATATGCCGTATTCCCCTTTTATCTGGCTGTTCCGATAACCTCCGGCACGCACACTGTGGAATTCACCTATCAACCGAATAGATTGAAAATTATACTTATGATAGGAGAAATAATTATTCTTCTCACTTTCATCTGTTTTAGGTTTTATAAGAAAAATAAATTATCCTAAAACATATACTATTTAACTCGCGGCCGCGAAGAAATAATATATCTTTCCTTAAGTCTCTTATAGACATGGTAAGCTTTATCTCCTAACCACCATTGCGGCAAAAGTGCAAAAGGAAGCTGCGGATCGTCTTTAAGAATAGAAAGGTATTGAAAAATCAAATCTCGCCACGATCCTTCATCTCCCCTAGCATCTTTTAGAAATTCTTCATACTTATCGTTTATCTTCTCAAGCAAGTATAGTTTTACTAACAAGTCTTGAATAGTTGTTTCGCCAACGCCACCATCTTGACCGATATCAGATACGATGACTGTACCGGGAATTTTAAATTTCTGAACAAATCCATTTACTAATTCCCGCGGATTATACGGAGTCAACCAATTACTTTCCTGTAAAAGTTTACACCCTAAATTTTTAAGGAATAGTCTAAACTGATCTCTTTTCTTATGGGCTATTTCTGGAATATCGTAAGTGATAAGATAAATTCTTTTATCCCAAGGGCGTTTAGCTTGATAGTGAGGTAGTGTTTTTGTGAGTCTTTTCCTCCCAAATTCTGTAATTTGCGGACTATATAGATTATTTCTTTTCTTATATGTTATTAAGCCTTTCTTAAGAAGTTGATGCCAAGTAGCGGCAAGAGTTGTATGATTCACCTTGTTTAGAAATTCATCTGCTTCGGTAAAAGCCTGATAAACTCCTCTTGAGCCGTATTTCCCCACCGATACTCCCACAAGAGCAACTTGCCAGATAAGAATATCAACGAGTGAACCGAAAATTCCGTAAGTTATCTCTTTTACTTTGGATTTCCTACCCATAAATATATACTATTACATTCTCGGCCGCGATAGCAATAGTATATATTGCTAATTTGTTGCGTTTAGAGCAAATTGCTCTTATAATTCCAAAACACTATGCCACGCTTAGATGGAACACCAATTACACCAACACAACTTAAAGATGTTTTAAATCTAAAAGATCTTCATAGCTCTGGTTTTCAGTTGCATAAATCCCATAGATTCATCGGTTATTTAAGAAGTAAAATTGTTAAACAAGCTACTCCACCACCTGAATTACCTGACGGATCAGGATCACATAGTTTACTTTTTTATTCTGGAAAAGAACCTAAAAGACTATATAGAGTAGTAGAAGAAATAGTGCTAAAACGAAATCCACAAATAGACCCAGATGAAATTCTTCTAAATGAACGACTTCATGAGCACTATAACCATGTCGATAAGGCTTTAGACGTATTTACTAGACGTAATACCGACGAAGTCACTCGTGGCTTGGTTCTTTTATGTGGCGGAAAACACACAGGAACTCTCGTAAATATGCTTCATGAATGGACTGGAACCGCTTCTCCCTTTACACAAAACGTGAATTAATCCACCAATCACTCAAAAAAGGGGTTCACTGTCTCGCTTAAGAGGTTTTCTCAACTCCAGGATAACTAACCTTGTTGATGATGATACTATTGCTGATGCTCTTGGATTCTGGTTTAATGATATCGGACTTACTCAACATTATGAAATAGAGCTACCTCTTTTCTTCCATGCGCTAGCTGCCGGTAGTTATCAAAATTCTAAACAAACAGTAGGCTACTTTGATAAAGTCATGGGGCTTAGTATGTGGGTGACTTAATAAAAAGCCCCGCGTCAAACGCGGGGCTTTTTATTAATTAGTTACAAATTTAAAAATTATCCCTGACTTTGTCTTTGCTTAGAAAAACATTCGCGACAAAGCACTCCTGTTCCCTTTCGGGGTACAAAAGGTACTTCATCTTCTTTACCGCAATTACTGCAAGTAATTTTGGTCATTTGACGATCGGTCATACGGTCAGCTTTTCTTTTTTGACGACAATCTCCACAACGGAATGGCGGATTATCAAAGCCTTTTTGCTGATAAAATTCCTGCTCTCCCGCTGTCCAGACAAATTGCTTACCACAGTCTTTACAGACTAATGTTTGATCTTGAAAATTTGATGTTTGCATCCTGGTTTCACCTCCCTTCAAACTGGTCCTTATGTTTCCAGGATGCCCAAGGAGAAAACCTAGAGTATACCGTGGAATAACTATAGACCTTTATACTAATCGGTAGTATAGCACATTATGAAATAAAAAAGAAACCTCTTCAGAAATCAACTCTCCACAAAATGTGCGCCGAGGCTTTTTTTCCTGTTTAAGGCAAGTTTTAAAATATATTTTCCGACCAGCGCCATATTTTTTACTTCAGAAAAATCACAATTAATTTCTCTTGTCTTCTCCAATTCACTATTCCACTCACTAAGCTTTTCATACGCCTCCTGCATCGTTTTGTGATTTCGAACAATCCCGGCACTTTTCCACATAAGCTTTTTTATATCCTCCCTTAAATTGCCTGTCTTTATATTCTCTTTATAATCTGAGAGTTCACAATCAAAATAATCTCCTGCTTTAACTTCATGAATTACTTCAGGAAGTCTTAAAGGAAAAACTGCCGCCTCCAAAAGCGAATTTGAGGCAAGCCTGTTTGCTCCCTGAACTCCGGTATAAGCCGTCTCACCGAAAATAAAAAGATTTTTAATTTTGGTTCTGCCGTATAAATCAGTCATTACTCCGCCACAACTGTAATGGGCAGCAGGAGTCACCGGAACACAATCCTTTGTCATATCGTATCCTCGGCGTTTTACTTCCCTGTATAAATTGGGGAATCTCTTTTTTATAAACGTTTCTCCCTTATGTCTGATATCCAAAAAAACCTGGTTGCCTTTTTTTTGCTCCTCATAAATAGCACGCGCGACAATATCCCTCGGCGCCAGTTCTGCCCGCCGATCCACTTTATGCATAAATCTGTCTCCGACTTCATAATTTTTGATCTTTGATCCGCCAGCTGGCGGATGATCTTTGATTTTTATTAGGTATGCTCCTTCTCCTCTCAAAGCCTCGGAGAGCAAAAACAAAGGCGCTTCATTATGTTTCAGGGCCGTTGGATGAAACTGAATAAATTCCAGATCGCAGACGCCAAGATCCGCCCTTATCCCTACCGCCAGACCATCTGCTGTGGCAACTTGCGGATTTGTCGTCCATTGGTATAACTGACCAATCCCACCTGTAGCCAGAATTACTGCCCTTGCGTAACAATTTGCAACTTTTTTATGCTTTATAATCTGTATGCCGGAACAGCTGTTTTTCCTCACTAACAATTCCAGTAAAGAGGTATCCTGCCAGATCTCGATATTTTTAACTTTTTTGACCTTATTGATTAAAGCAAGCTCAATGCTTCTGCCTGAAAAATCAGTCGAGTGCAGGATACGCCTACGTGAATGACCTCCCTCTAAAGTCAAAGAGAATTCACCATCCTTTTTGTCAAAAACAACGCCCTGCTTAATAAGCCACCCGATCGCCTGCGGAGATTTTTTGATTAGAGTCTCAACCGCTCTTTTTTTGTTGTGGTATGCTCCTGCAACAAGCGTATCTTTAATATGAGAAGCAAAAGTGTCATTACGATCTACGACTGCCGCTATTCCCCCTTGAGCGAGCATACTTGCAGAGTCTGTAAGTTCTTTTTTGGTAATCAGAAGAACTTCCCCATATTCTTTTAACACCAAGGCAGAGGTCAAACCTGCAAGTCCTGAACCGATAACGATGAAATCGTGCTTCATGATGCTTGCCCCGAAGTTGCGCTCCTTGCGGGTGAGGACGTAACCCTCAACGCAAGGGAAGCATACTTTGGGGACTTATTGTAAAATATACACTTAGTAGATATAATACAATTATAAATCTCAAAGCTCAAATGTCAAAACTCAAAACTAATAACAATTTAATAAAAGAAATCCAATACTGGAAAAAGAAACGGGAAGCTGTAATCCTGGCTCATAACTACCAAATTCCGGAAGTTCAAGATATTGCTGATTTTGTCGGTGATTCTTTGGAACTATCTCAACAAGCAGCGAAAACTGACGCCAAAATCATCATTTTTTGCGGCGTGCATTTTATGGCCGAATCAGCGGCTATCTTTTCTCCTCAAAAGACGGTTTTGATACCTGATCTTAAAGCCGGTTGCTCCCTGGCAGCCTCAATAACTGCGCAAGAGCTTAGAAAGTGGAAAAAACAATATCCAAAAGCAGTCGTGGTTACTTACGTCAATACCAGCGCAGAAGTCAAAGCAGAAAGCGATTACTGCTGCACTTCGACTAATGCGGTTAAAATTGTCAATTCTTTACCATCCAACCAGGAAATTCTTTTCGTTCCTGATATGTTCCTGGGTGATTACGTGGCGAAAATGACCGGAAGAAAAAATATGATCATTTATCCGGGCGAATGCCACGTCCATGCCAGAGTCAGACCGCAGGATATAACCCACAAAATGGATGAACACCCCAAGGCCGAATTTCTGATCCACCCCGAATGCGGCTGTGTCTCAACCTGCATGCATTATGTAGCAGCAGGTGATATACCAGTCCGCCAGCTGGCGGATAAAACCCACATCCTTTCCACCGGAGGCATGATGAAATATGCCAAATCTTCCGCAGCTTCCGAATATGTAGTAGCTACAGAAACCGGTATTCTATACCGTCTCAAGAAAGAAAATCCCAAGAAAAATTTTATACCGCTGCGTGACGATATGGTCTGCCAGTTCATGAAAATGATCACTTTACCCAAACTTTTAAACTCCTTAAAAAATCTGGAATTTGAAGTCAAAGTACCCAAAGAAATTGCAGATCGTGCCAGAATACCGATTGAAAGGATGCAACAACTATCGAATTAAGCAATTTGTCATCGTGAGAGATTGTCACGTCGTCCGCCAGCTGGCGGCCTCCTCGCAATGACATAAAGCATAATATGACAAATAAATCCTCTTTAATCCTTAAATACTTTCAAAAAGCTGGTCAATTAACGACGCAAGATAGTAATTATCAAAAGACCATCACTTCCCTGTTCAAGTGGCTTCTTGACTCTGATCAATATAAAGATGATCGGACCACTAAACTATTAGAGCTTAAAACATCAATCACCGCTCAAATCATATCTCATGATACAGGTATTATTGCGGGTATCGATGAAGTATCCTATCTCATCCCAAAATTTTCCTCACTTATCATCAAAGCAGGAAAAAGAGACGGTGAAAAGGTAGAAAATGGGCAGATTATTGCAGAAATTTCCGGTCTCTCACGGGAAATTTTATCTCTGGAAAGAACAGTCCTAAATCTCCTTCAACGTATGTCTGGTATAGCCACCGAAACAAACAAATTAATAGCTCTTATCAACTTACAACCCACAACCCACAACCCACAACTATATATTGCCGCTACCCGCAAAACTCCCTGGGGGCTATTGGACAAAAAAGCAGTTACTATCGGAGGAGGATTGACACATCGGCTTAATTTAGGCGACGGGATTTTGATAAAAGACAACCATTTGGCTGTATTTAAAAAAGAGTTTGGATTAAATTCTATCGATATGGCTGTGAGTTATGCGCTAGAGATTTCTTTAAGAGGTCCAACCCTGCCAGGCAGGGTTGGACCTCATCAACACAATCTTATCGAAATAGAAGTTACGACTCCCGACCAGGCTCATATCGTATTAGAAACATTTTATAAATATAGTAAACTAAAGAATAATAATTTAGCAATTATGTTTGATAACTTTTCGCCCGAACAAACAAGATCAACTATCAGAAGTCTAAGAGAAAAATTTGATCTTAATCTTGTCATCCTAGAAGCCTCCGGGGGAATCAATGAGAATAATATAAGAGATTGGGCAAAAACCGGAGTAGATATTCTCTCACTTGGCTCCCTCACCCACTCTTCTAAAACCTGTAACTTGTCACTGGAAATTTAAGAAAATACCTTTACCATTTCCGGTGTTCTTTTTCGAAATTCATAGACCAGTGCCGGTCTGGCTTTTATGCCTTTACGGACTTTAGCTGTCTTTCTCAAAATGCCTAAAAGAAGGATTTTCTTCCTGAAATTTCGCTTGTCCAGTTCTTTTCCTAAAATTGCTTCATAGGTCTTTTGCAACTCGCTTAAGGTGAATTCCTTTGAAAGCAAACTATAGACAATATTGGTATATTCTATTTTCCACTGCAGCCTTTGGATTGCATAACTTATTATTTTTCTATCCACTAGCCTCGCCAAGTCTGACTTGGCAAGGCTAAACCAGTTGTTCAACGACTTTAATACAAACTTAGGTAACAAAATATAATATACTACCTCAATCTTGGTCGTGGTTTTGGCGGGTTTTGAAAAAGTGTAAAGTTGTTCGAAGTAATAATCATAAACAGATAAATTTAAAGTGTCCTTAAATATTCTCCCCACCGCAGCGTCTAATGATTCCCCGCTTTCTATCTTCCCTTGCGGAAGATGACTATCGGATAAATATACCAGTAATTTATCATCGTTAACCGTGAAAGTAACGATTTTGATCGTAAAGTCATTATTCATGGGTAAATTACAAAAATTCCGAAGCGTTTATAAACTTAACTTCTGCAGGCAGTTTGAATAAATCCGATTTTTCCAGGCTTATCAGGTTGAGGTTTTGACATTTAAGCGATCTACCCGCTTTTATAAGTGATCGTAGTTCACGACTTCGGGTTTCTTCATCAGACAAATCAAAACAAACTTGATATAAAACAGCGGTGTTACCGTCCTCAAGTATGGCAAAATCAACTTCGTTCCCTTTTTCATCCTTGTAGTAATGCACTGTTTCATGGTTTTTGGTCAACTTGTGATATATCAAATTTTCAAATAATCTACCCATGTTTTTTGAGAATTTAGTTGACAGTGCGGTCATAAATCCGCAGTCTATAAAATATACTTTGCGCGGATATTGAAGCTGGTTTAAAACTTTGGGGCTGCAAATATAAAGTTCATTCATAAAATACGAGCTCTCTATGTAGGAAAGATAATTGTCTATAGTAGACTTGCCAACTGCAATACCTATGCTTTTCAAGCTGTTGTGAAGTTTTGAAATAGTAATATAGCTTGAGTTAAGAAGCAGTTTCAAAAGTGTTCTAAGGGCTGCATTGTTATCTATTCTATACCTCTCAGCGATGTCTCTTTGCACCACTGTTTGAAAGTAGGCCTGTAAAAGTTCCTGCTTTTTCTCCCGTGGAGTGAGAACGACTCCTGGCAATGCTCCAAATGTTAAGTATTCATCGAAAAGAAAATGAAAACGGGCAGTCTCATCTTTTACCAAAGCCAGTTTTTTAAAATCAACACTTTCTTTCTTAAAACGCAGAAATTCTCTAAAGTTGAGAGGGTAAACTTTTATTTCCCACGCTCTTCCCCGAAGTTCTGTCGGAAGCTCCCTGCTACTCATTTTCGAAGAAGAACCGGTAATATAAATCTGTATGTTTTCGCTGTCAAGAATCCGCCGTACCCATTTTGACCAGTTAGGAATAAATTGCAGTTCGTCTAAAAACAGATATGCAGGCTTTTTGCCATAAACTGCCTGCACCTCTGGTATAAGATCGGTAAGAAGTTCTATTTTAGGTGAAATTATCCGCTCATCTTCAAAGTTAATATAAACCACTTCTTCCCGGGAATGGGTTTTTAACAGTTTTTCTATTGCCTCGTAAAGCATATATGTTTTTCCTACCCTCCTGAAACCTGTAATCACGGTAGCCATTTTAGTCTCCTGATGCGGCGCAGTATCCAATTGGATATCGCGCCCTAATATCAGTGGTAACTTCCGCTCTTTCCATTCATATAAAAGTGTTCTTAATATTGTATTCATAAGACAACATTAGCATATTCTTGTCCTATTTGCAAGACGATTTACGGGATACTAACGCAGGAGGTATAGAGTTAAAACCTGAACCAACTTTTGACTGAGTTGATTAAGTTATCAAAACTTGACGTATTCGCACCCGGAACACAAGCACATAGATTTCCTGTTGTAAATTTACAAGTACACGTTCCACCTGTAATTCCTACGACTGTGCCTGGTGGCTTACCAAGACAACCGGCAGAGGTTGGAGATGATGTTGAACAAAGTTGAGGTGGATTAGTTTGCGGTTGATTTTGCGCCACTCCTCCTGCAACTCCTTGATCACTACTACCACCCGCACTTCCTCCAGAACCATTTTGTTGTTGTTGACCTTGGTTTTGGTTTTGCTGCTGACCTTGATTATTAGCATCATTTGTTTGTGAATAATCATAAGCAGCGCAACCTGGCCTTTTATCAATCTTATACTGTTTTCCGTTCGGATATTTACAACTTGCCGGTCCAGAATTGGCTGAATCAGATCCATTGTCACAAGAACACGTTGGGCAGTCAATTCCGCATTTTAAACTTGGATCTGTACATGTTTGATTCACTGCCTCTAAGCATCCTAATTTTGCTGGATCAACAACACATTTTCCTTGACAAACCTGCTGTGTACTAGTACCAACATCATTATCATAACTTATTGGTATTGAAGGTCTACAACCAGAAGGACACACCGCAACACATTTCGCCCCACTATCACATAGGTGTCTATTGTAATATGTTCCACTTGCATCAGTCCAACTTGAACAAGTATAACATGCATGAGAAGAGCATATCGCAGGATCATCCTTGTTACAAGCGGCACCATACCCTGGTGGTGGTTGGGTAAGCGGCTTCAAAGCGCTTCCGCCCCATATCCCTAATCGAGAAGCAGCCCTGGGTTCGTTGCCGAGATTTTGCGTCAGAAGGGCGTAAACAGTTACGGGAAGGGAGGCGATGATAAAAAGAAACAGGAAATATTTTCTAAAAAAATATCTAAAATTGCCTCCAGATTTTTTTGCGGGTTTTTGCGCCATATAATTAAAACCTGTCTTATACCAGTAAAATACATTTATGACTGGTTGTCAAGAGGAATTTGACAAAATACTGTAGGGAGGTCAGCACATAGTATACAGTTTTCCGGTGTCCAGAGATTTGTAAACTACAGAAACAGGTGTTTAAAACTCTTCGGCCAGGAA
>MFJR01000014.1:0-6168 GCA_001780955.1 Candidatus Gottesmanbacteria bacterium RIFCSPLOWO2_01_FULL_39_12b
ATATACCTTGATATCCTTGATAATCACATTATCCGGCGGACGGCCCGGAGGAGTCAGTGTTTCCAGATTTGTCATCTCGGAAGGATTTAAGACCCAGTATCGATAGGCAAATTTTTGGGGGGCTGGCGTATTCCCTACATCAGGATAAAAACATATGCCATCAGCTCGTATTAAGGGTAAAAAACTATTGTCGTCAATATAATTACAGGCTTCTTGAATAATTATAGGTTCAGTAGACGTCTCAGTACCACCATAACCCATATTAGATATAAATGCTATCAAAATCCCATTGCCTTGGGTATCGCCGCTTTTTATATATTGTAAAGGAATAGAAGAAGATCCATCCGTTAATCTTCTATCCGGACTCGAAAATAGCGCTAACACCTTTACTTTATTTGGGTATTCACAAACTTTGTTGTAAATCTTATCACTAACATAACTCTCAAAAACCTGATCTTTTTTGTAAACCAGCTCATCTTTAAAAATACACTTCAAATCTCCAAAAGCCGGATCGCATTTGTCGTTAGCCAGACACGGCGTCCCCGGTTCTCCTGCCTTTTGAAAATTATTGATGCAAATTCCCGGACTAAGGCGTTCCCTTTTGCCCTCATATAAAATTATTTTACTCCACCAGGGATTATAATTAAACAGATAGGAGGGTAAATTAATTTTTGAGGGATCACTATATATGGGAGGCATCCCTGGTTCGTTTAGATTATCGGGAATCGGAAGCAACTCGTTAATTCTTTCTGTATTATTTTTAATATCATTATCTGTCAGCTCTAAACAGACATCGGTACTGTTTTTGCACAGACTGCCGCTGGCTTTGGAACAGCAGGGACTGCCATATCCTTGTCCGCAGACGCTTCTTAGACCATTATCGCTGTCATCAAAGTTCTTACAAATATCACCCGTTACCGGAGAATAAGCTACCCTGTTAGGATGAACGGTTAAATTATAACAGACCAGATTGCTCTCCGAACACCAGGTAGGAATCTCACTGTTTGTACTTCGGTTACATGGTTGATTTAGGCCTCCGGTTGTCACCTTCATCGTCCCGGCGCGACTTAGAAGGTTTTGAGGAAAAGTGAGATAATCTCTGGCAAGGTAAATGAGCAATAATGAGATAGAGACAAAAAATAAAAGAGGCAGGAAGCTTCTGATAATAGTACAGACTTTGCACTTAGGCTTGGACGATCTATTTAACATCTATCCCAAGTTTCTCCAAAATCTTCCTCCTTGTCAACTACCTCTTCGTTTATGCACGGTTATTTGTTTTTTTGATTATACGAAATCAGAAGTATATAGTTGATTTGCTCTTTGAGCTTTGGGATGTCCTCGGTCACCATACCCCAGACTTTTTCTTCATCAACCGTAAAATACCCATGAATTAATGTATTTCTTGCATCGGATATCGGTCTCCATGGAATTTCTATAAACTCCATTTTCAGTTGCGAACTGACTTTTCTGGCTGCTTCTCCGATAATTTCAATCTGTCTGATAACGGCGCTCTGAAGTTTTTGATCGGACTAAAATCATCCAGGCTTTTTCCGCTTGTCCAAGATTCTATAAGTTCTATTGCATCATGAATATGAAGAATATAAGGTTTATCAACTTTTCTGTCCATAAATAGGTATAACTGATTGTAAAATATTCTCTCTCATATATGGAGATAGGCTCCGTCTGGTTACAATATCAACTTTATTCATAACCACATCCTCAAGTTTCTGTTTGAGATCAATCATACCAAGGAATGTCGTCTTTGAATTCGGTTCAAAATCCACTAGGATATCAAAATCACTATCTGGTAAATTATCTCCATAGGCACGTGATCCAAACAAACCGGCATATGACACACCATATTGCCGGAAAAGTTCGCAAATTTCACTATAACGGGGTAAATTAACTTTGTGTTGCATATTTTTTGATTATACCATGTCGTGGTCAACAACGGACTCTGAATCCGTTTATCGATACTGTTCAGAGTTACGGACACAACTTATGTCATTGCGAGGAGTGTCAACGACGAAGTCGCCGCCTCAGCGGGATCCCGCTCTGCGGGACAATCCCGTTGCAACTCTCTAATTCCGTTCGGGATCGCCACGCCTGACGGCTCGCGATGACATGGTTTGACATGATTTTGTCAGTGAGCTTGAACAGTTACTGCTCACTTCCCCATCTCTTCCTCGATCAGGGGTTTAATCTGGGAAAACGGCACCGTACCTCCGTTATGGAAAAAGGGGAGAAAAAGTTACCAAATGTGCAGGAATTAGATGTATATCATCTACTTTTTTGAGTATATCGCGGGTGACGATTATTCTTTTGGCCTTTTTGGGAATAGCTTCAAGCTGTAGAGGTTTGATATCCTCACGGGTAATCTTATCTTTATACTTAACTTCTATGGCCAACTGATAGTTTGGGAGGTAAAAATCGAGCTCCCGCGAATTTTGAAAATAATAAAATTCCACCTTCGCTTTGAAAAGTTCGGAAGCGATAAAGTTTTCGATAATCTTGGCTTTCTCAGTTACTGTAAAATAAAATTTCTCAAGCCTGGCAAAGTCAGAAAAACTGTAGACAAAACTGTTTAAAAGCCAGATGAGATAAGGGTCGGTGGTGTAATATTTTTTGTTTTTTTCAACACTAATCTTTTTTTTCCGGATTCACGCCGTTAAGAGCAAGATATTCTTTAAAAGTTACCGGCAAAAAAATCATATCTTGTCCTAAACCACGTCGCCCCGGCATAAACTCCCCGCTTTTTTTAAGCTTGACACTGGATGAGCCTGTCAAAAAAAGAGTTGAGTCTTTTAAAAAACCGTTGTCAGCCAGCCACTTAATCGCCTGCGGCCATTTTTCTACGGAAGAAATCTCATCCAGAACTATGGCGTATTCCTTTTGTCTGGTCAATCATATTGACTATTATGATGCTTTTTAAGTCAATGTCAAAGCTACACAGGATTTGTTTTGTTTAGAGCCTGTTTGGAAAGTATGTTTTGTAGCGAAATTTCAGCAGTTTGAGCGAAACAAGGAACGACGACGAAGGTGTATCCGGGACTGGATACATCAAGGAGGAGTGACGCATTTGTAGCCAAAATGATGAAATTGCAGTAAAAAGACTTTCCAAACAGGCTCTTAGGTCGCCCATTCAGTTTGATTTTCAAACAGTTTGTCGTGCAGCTCCCAAAATTTTCCCTGATCGCGAGCGCACTGTGAAGCTTCAGCAGCTTTTTGAGCTTTAGGGTGGATCGAGTTTAAAGGAAATTGCTTATAGGCAAAACGCACTTTACCTTTATAATCGGAAAGAACTTTTTTAATTGTGGGGTAGCTTCTGCCGCAAAACGGACATTGGAAGTCGGAAAACTCTACAATCGTCACTTTAGCATTATTTTCACCCTGGACCGGGGCATTTCCTACCTCGATTTTCTTAGGTTCCGGATCAAAAGCTTTTCCACCGGTATATGCTTTCTGCAGATCATCTGAATAATCTTTATAATTACTCGATCCCTTTCCGGCTAGCTCTTTATCGATAATTTCCTGGAAAGCTTCATAAGGGAAAGCTCCGCCTACAAAACGCCCGTTGATAAAAAATGCAGGAGTTCCTTGTACGCTTAAACCCTCACCTTCCTTTTGCTCTGCATCAACAATTGCTTTTTTCTCCCCGCTGTCTACACAAGCAGTCAGCTTATTTCCGTCAATACCGATTTGTTTGGAGTAATCTTTCAATGCCTCATTTAGCGTCTTGTATTTTGGAGTTGGTTGCACCTCACCTCCCCCTGCCTGATTAGGGGCGCCACTGCCAATTCCTTTTTCCAAAACAGAAACTTTGGTATACAAACTGCCGATCACAAATGCCGCAACCACCAACAATCCCACTAAACCATAAACTCCGTAATTCTTTTTTTCAGATTGTCTTCGATTCTCGTTATCCATAAATGAATTTCTCCTTTTATTCTAATTAGTTAGACTAACGTAACAGATTCTTGTTCTAGTGTCAATGGATTTGTAGCCTGATGTTTCGAAGCCTGACCCGCCTGCACTTTCAGTTTAGATTGTTATTGTCATCCCGAGCGTAGTCGAGGGATCTATCCTTAGTATCCTTAGGGACGGTCCTTCAATTACTTGCTGTATCGCTCTACAAATGAAACTGTTTACTCCCAGCTCTTCCTCGATTATGGGTTTGATTTGGGAATTTTGAAAAGTTTTAAATGCGGAATATTTTTGAAATGCTTGATATTGTGAGTAGCCAGTCTGGCGTCCAGCGTCAAAGTAGTTGCCGCAATGAATGATAAAATCGCCTATATCAAACAACTGGTTACTTTCTCTTTTTAATATCTTTTCTCTCACCTGCTTGACCAGTTTTTCTTAGATGAGTTTTTATCGCGTCTAATTCTGCTAGTACAATTAGTTTTAACTCTTCAGGTAGATCTGAATTTACCACATAGTTTCTAGTTTGACCGATCATCCTAAGAATACTTGTTCTATTATAGCTTGGACCTTCTTTACCACGACTATATATTACACCTCGCAGTACCCCTGAAGAAGTTACTACTTGATTCCATTTGCCCGGTTTCAATTCTTTATCAAGAATCTCGTTTGTAACTTCTGGGTATGATCTAAGTTTTACCAAGAGAGATCTAATCTCTTCTGTAGATAGAGATTCGGAGGTGGCATAACCCGCTACTCTTCTTTGAAGGTCATACTCTAAAGGAAAAGTTTCGACAATCGCCTCGAGCTGTGAAGGAGTCAGAGCTAATTGTCCTTTTCCAAAAGAACCGATCCTGACCCTCAACACCAAGTCTGGTGCTGCTGCGTCCACTGTACGTAGATTTTGATAGATTGTTCCAATAGGAGATAACCAAGTCTGGGCTTTTTTTCTGACCCACTCTTTTACTTCATCTAGCTCTGTTTCATTCAAACCAAAACTTCTTCCAGAAGAATCATTCTGTGTTAATCCAAAAGCTTGAGTGACTGTTAATTTTTCTCGCCATGGTGTCTGTGCCCACGCTCCTTTCATCCACGAGGCAACACGAGCATATTTAACCGATTTAACAGAATTTGCAGCCAAAATACGCTGATCATACATTTCTTCATCAGAACAACCATATAAAACAGTGCTATAAACTGTCGTACCCTCTTCCTTCCAGGTAGGTTTTACAGATTTAATTCCTTCAACGCGATGAAATCCATCCAAGACATCAAATACTACATCATTATTTGTTTGTCCACCAATTCTAGCTCGAAGAAGCACGGGCTGCGTCTGACCCCACGGACCCAGCATCTCACGACCCAGATCATTAGCATGTTGTTCATCAATAATTATACCTTCTGCAACAATATCCTGTAAAAGCACTTGTTCTCTTCGAACTATCCTTTCTCCACTCCTAGCAACTTCTCTTAATATATCTATAGGTGGCAATTGAGAAACTTCAATTCCACCCCTTCCTTGATCTGGTAACATGTTAAGGGGAGATTATAACAATCTAAAACTACACTGTCAAAAAGCTCTATCTCCATGTCAAATAGATTAAAACTAGGGGGTAAAAGGAGAATAATTTATTTCTTCAGCTCTTCTTCTATGATGGATTAACATAACTGGATTTAACAGAGCGGTAACGGGTGACGGGGGAGGAGGGATTCCCCATCTTATTTTTCAATTATACGCTTGACTGCAACAATAAAAGCCGCCGTCCTCAAATCTACCTTTTTTTCTTGTGAGACATCCCAGACACTTTCAAAAGCAGCTGTGATCTTTTTTTCCAGTTTCTTATTCACTTCTACCTCTTTCCAGTGTTCACTCTTTAAATTCTGTTCCCATTCAAAACACGATACGGTCACTCCTCCGCAGTTGCTTAAAACATCCGGAGCAACGTAAATTCCTTTTTTAAACAATATATTGTCTGCTTCAGGCGTGGTCGGGCCGTTTGCCATCTCCAATATTACTTTGGCTTTTATCCTATCTGCGTTTTCGGCGGTAATCTGATTTTCGAGAGCCGAAGGAACCAGAATATCTACCGGTAATTCTAATAACTCTTCGTTACTTATCGGGCGGCCATTTTTCATATCGCAAACAGAACCCACACAATAACAATGACTCAGTTGTCCTTTTTCTTTTTTACACTTCAAAACCAATTCCGGGTTTAAACTATCCTCACCTATGTTATTTACCACAAT
>MFJR01000014.1:6177-25326 GCA_001780955.1 Candidatus Gottesmanbacteria bacterium RIFCSPLOWO2_01_FULL_39_12b
GGAGTCGGATAAAGCCACAATCCTAAATCCCTGCCTGCCGGCAGGCAGGCTGCTCTCGTACAAAAATTTGGCAATATAAAAACCCACATTCCCAAATCCCTGCACCGCGACCGTGAGATTGGGTTGACCCCTGACCCCTGATCCCTGATCCCTTAATTTTGTCAGCAATGCCTGCAAGACATAAAATCCGCCTTTCCCCGTAGCTTCCGTCCTTCCTTCACTCCCTCCAAAATCAAGCGGCTTCCCTGTGAACGTCCCCATCAATCTGCTTTTTTCTTTCTCATCACATTTGACATTTGTCCGCCATCCGCCAGCTGGCGGAGCGGATTGACATTTGACATTAATAAATTCCTCCACCATCCACTTCATAATCTGCGGTGTCGTGTTTACGTCAGGAGCCGGTACATCCACTTCGGGCCCGATATCGGCGGCAATGGCTCTAGCGTAAGCTCTGCTTAATCTCTCAAGCTCAACCTCTGACAATTTTTTCGGGTCAACCTCTACTCCACCCTTCCCTCCACCCATGGGAATATCGGCCACCGCGCATTTTATGACCATCCAAAAAGCCAAAGCTTTAACTTCACTCATATCCACCTGATGATGAAATCTGATGCCGCCTTTGTAGGGACCGCGGGCACTATTATGCTGTACTCTAAATCCGTGGAATATTTTATCTTCGCCGTTATCCATTCTAACCGGAAAATTTACAGAAATGATTTTTTCGGGGTTCCGAAGGCGATCTATCTGAGAAGGTGTTAAATCGAGGTGCTTAATAGCCTTATCCAATTGTGAAAGAGCATTTTCAAATGGATTAATCTTAGGCTTAGACATTTTTTATGACAATGTATGATAGTGTACAACTTCCTAAACCATTTT
The DNA here is from genome assembly GCA_001780955.1 of Candidatus Gottesmanbacteria bacterium RIFCSPLOWO2_01_FULL_39_12b. Taxonomy (GTDB): domain Bacteria; phylum Patescibacteriota; class Microgenomatia; order 2-02-FULL-39-11; family 2-02-FULL-39-11; genus 01-FULL-39-12b. The sequence continues at coordinate 7,054 of MFJR01000014.1, forward strand.
GTCTATAGCTTGATATTGACTTACGAACAAAGTAAAAATATTCTGATTAAGATTGCTTATAAATAAGGATTAAAAGGAGAAGTCAATGGTTGAAGAAGAACCTTCATCAGTGAATCCAGGCAATTCTACTGAACGTCCTGACGTTGGATCATACTTAAAACGACCAAGTTGCTCAACAATTTTTTGGGAAACAGATCCGGATAGAATAACAGAATTTAAGAGGCAAGGGTACACAGTGCCTACTATTGCGGAACTAACCGAATCGTTTGGAGCTAAGTTTAGAGCACAAAGAGTATTCGAAGATATTATGAAAGAAGGGCAATCCAGGCAAGGTCCTGATAGTATACCGCCACCACCAAAAGAATTACCTCCTAAAACATAACGAGGAATTTTACGAGTTTTTACGAAGTCGGACCCAATTTTAGGCCTATTATCGTCAATATTCTTTCTTCTCTACGTACTGTATACTGCATACTGTAAATACACCTTAGAGGTGAATTCCTCTTGACACCTTTGGCGTTATGGTAAAAACAAGAAATCAAGCGCTGTGATTATCTGTGAAAATCAGGGGTGTTTTCAATGGACTTAAAATTGAACGTATTTGACAAAAAATTTAAAACTTAAAGTGCAAAGACGGTAGAGAAAGGAATAAAGAAAACCTTTGTGCCGCCAACTTTCAACTCTTTACTGTCACCCAGATGCACGATATAGGCTTTTTCAGGCTCATATCTTACCAAAAAACTTCGAAATGACCTAGAAAGAACTGCATTCCCCATTTTTGTATATTTCACCTCAACGGGGGTAAGCGCTACACCGCTACTTATGACAAAGTCCACCTCGGCATTATCGCGCGTGCGCCAAAAATGTATTTGCGTGGAGGTATAATCTACCTGCTTGCGAATTCTGTTGAAAACGAAATTTTCGAACAAATGCCCATTTATTAAAGTTGCCGACGGTATCCCGAATAGTCCAAGAATATAATTTCTCAAGCCCGTGTCATAAAAATAGTAGATTGGCGCTTTGGTAATTTCTTTCCTGACGTTTCGAAAGTACGGTGTGACTTTTTTTATAATAAACGTCTTCTCCAGATACCATAAATATTTTTGGACTGTTTTACCTGCGATTCCGACAGTCGAGGATAGCTCTGAAACGTTTATCAATCCGCCTGTTTGAGAGGCGAGAATTTTTACAAGCTTGGTCAGCGCATCAGTTTTCTCCAAGTTCAGAAGGCCTTTAACGTCTCTTTCCAGATAACTTTGATAGATTTCGCCCATAGTAGCCCGTTTTTCCTCAACCGTTTCTGACAGAACAACTTTCGGATACCCACCAAACGTCATATATTCTTGCAGTAAATCCTCTGTTTTCCCTTTCTCAATGGAAAAAAATTCAGATAGTTTTCCTTCATACTGATAATGTGTTTTAAAATCAACAAATTCCTCAAATGTGAGGGGATCTATCTCAAATATCCGCTTTCTGCCTGCCAGTGATTCGTGGATTTTTTCCTTCAGCTCCAGACTGCCGGATCCGGAAACTATGAACTTATAAGGTAAATTCATGTCAAAAAGTCCTTTGAGAAAAAGGCCCGCGTCTTCCCTTCTTTGTATTTCATCAATAAATACAAATCCTTCTGCCTCACCGATATTAAGGCGGATCTTCCGAAGAAGAGCGGTTTGGGACGTAAAAAACTCTTTATTCTCATCAAAATCCAGGTTCAAAAACAGCGTCTTTTCTCTTTTTTTGTCAAGTCTGTCTTTAAGCAGACGCATAAGAAAAGTTTTACCTGCCTGCCTTGGACCTACCAGAAGGGTAATTTCCTTGGCTGACAGATGATCTTCAATTGTTTTTAAGATACTTCTTTTGATCATACTTCCATTTTAGTACCCTTTTTTTATAAGTCAAGTACCAAAAATACGGTACTCAATGTGACTAGTTGCAATGTTGCAATAAGTCCCCTTATTATAACATTTATGAGGGCGGTTAGAAAAATCATCTTCGCCCGACCATTTCTCTCCTCAAGCCCACTCCCTTCAGACTTAGGGAAAGATAAACCCCACCTTCTCCAAGGCCATCTTTCCCGAATAACTTAATACAATTTCTCCTTTTTTTACCGCCCCAATCAAGTCTTTTAGAGTAAAAAACTTACCCTGTTTAATCTCTTCCGGGTGTAGCTTAAAAGGACCGTCAGAATATGCCTTAAAAATCATCTGCATTTCCGTCTCGTTGGGTTCTCGACATATATACTTCGCAATCGGTTCGATTTCCAAACTCACCCCTAACTCCTCTACCAATTCCCTATGCGCCGCCTCTTCATAGATAAAATCAGGGTCAGACCTTAAAAGCGCTAAAGGTCTGACCCTTCTAGTAATTACGGAAGATACGTGCCCCGATGCCGAAATTGTCCATTTAAGAGGATCCGTATCCTTGGTACTACTCCTCTGCTGTAGAAAAACCCTCCCCTTGCTATCAAACACCACCACCCCCACACTCCTGTGTATCAGATTCTGATTCTTATGCACCTCTCCCCGTGTTTCCTTTCCCACCACATTATCATTTTCATCAACAACGTCAAAAACCTCGCTTTGGTTATCTGTACATCGTGTCATATGTTATAGTATAGTATAATAAACTTGCTATGACCCAACCACTATGCATGCAAGATCGCAGAGCTCCTGCAGTCGGCGCATTAAAAATAGCTCTTGGTACAACATCCAGAGAATCAATACCGCCAGGAATGGAATATCATGTGAGAGATGGTTTTCTCTATCTGGGTCCGTATTGTCAAGAACACTTAGACGGATTTCTTGAGGATGCACGTAATGATTCTTCTCGTCCTTGTCAAATGATTTCAGTTACTGAGTATCAGCAAGTTATGGGAACCACGGGAATTGAAGGTTCAGGAAACAAAGTAGAAACAAAGTAATATTTTTCATCAACATTTAAGGTCACAGTTATTATCATACCGCTCCAAGATCAACTCGTCACCAGCATTATAATCCCCACCAGCCCCATCACCATCCCGATCAGCCTTCTGCCGGAAAAAATATTGCTTTCCTTATAAAAAATCACGGCAGATAGCATCGTCAGGACCACCAGACTCACCTGCTGCACAGGCAGGATTTTGGAGACAGCCACCTGCTTTAGAACTTCGTAAAAAGAAACCACCGCAATTGAGGCAAAAAAAGAACTGACAAAAATTAGAAGGGTAGCTTTATTACCTATCAACAGTTTCTTCCGGTAAATTTTTATCAGGACAAAAAGCAGGATAAACATCGAATAACTCTGGTTTATAATCATCTCCTGCGGAGTGCTGTTGGTCAGAAACCAGATGGAAAGAAAAGATCCGGTTCCGCCAAAAAAAATGACGAGTAGTATATATAAAAACCATCTTCTTTCCAAAAGCTCCTCTTTCTTTCTCCCCACATGCAGTAAGAACCACAGAGAGACAATCGCCAGAATTATCCCTATTATCACTTTTAATCCGCTAACTGTGGCAACATCAAAATATTTCCCTTCCCCCAAATAAACTGCCGTCAAAAATATGGTCACCAGTATGGAATAAGACTGAAAGAGAATTGTTTGGGAAAGGGATATTCTAATGGCGGAAAGATAAGCGACAAAACTGACAGTGAAAATAATGCCCGGCAGAGTGGCCATCAGATTAAACCTCGGGTAAGTTCCGGTTGCGATCAAGTGATACGGATAGAGCCATAAGAAGCCAAAAACAACCAGATAAAAAAGCATGACAAACGGATCAGTCTTATTGGCTATCTTTTTATTAAAGGTTTCCCGGACCGTACCGGTAATCAAATTGAGTCCTAAAAGTATCTGCCAAGTCATTTTTCTATTCTACCCCATCCCCCACCAAAAATCCCCTCCTTTATTGCATGTTATAATCACTCTAATTATGCTCGTCCTCGGAATTGACCCCGGAATTGCTATCACCGGAATTGCAGTCGTTCATGAAGATCACGGCAAACAAAAACTTCTGCACTCTCACGCTATTACGACACCGTCAAATCTTCCTTCATCACTTAGGCTGCTTAAACTGTATAAGTCACTTATCGAAATTATCAAATCACATAAACCTGACGTCGCCGCCCTCGAAAACCTTTTTTTCAACACCAACGCCAAAACTGCTCTCATCGTCGGCCAGGCCAGAGGAGTAATCCAACTGGCACTTACCCAAAACAAAATCCCGATCGTCGAATACACTCCATTACAGGTAAAAATGGCTCTTACCGGATACGGCCGGGCAGACAAAAACCAGATTCAGCAGATGGTCAAAACCATCCTCAAACTTCCCACGATTCTCTCCCCCGATGATGTGGCCGATGCCGCCGCTATTGCACTCACCCACTGTTTCTCGTATAAGATAAATAAAATGTCAAATTTCAAAGCTCAAAGTTCAAATAAAGTTCAAAGCTCAAAGTTCAAAAACGCCTAATTTGGTTATTTGGATTTTGGATTTTATTTGTCATTTGGATTTTGATATTTGGATTTTATGATCAGCTATCTTTCCGGCACCATCAAACACAAAGGCCCAAACTACTTAATCGTCCTGACTAATAATGCCGTCGGCTACAAAGTCTTTGTCCCAACTGATATCCTCACTTCTACTCCCCCATTGTCCGCCGAAGCTTCAGCGAAGGCGGATATTTCCCTTTACACCTTCACCTACGTCAAAGAAGACGCCCTGGATCTATACGGCTTTCCCGCACAAGACGATCTGACTATGTTTGAACTTTTAATTGGAGTCTCCGGTATCGGTCCTAAAACCGCTCTCTCAATCTTCAGTAACGGTAAACTTCCCAAAATTAAAGAAGCTATCGTCAAAGGCGACGTCTCTTTCTTTACATCTGTCCCCCGCCTCGGCACCAAAAACGCCCAGAAAATTATTATCGAACTGCGGCCTAAGCTCGGCAGTCTGGGACTTCTTGATCTCACAGGTGAAACAGGCGAAACCAAAGAAATAATCGAAGCTCTCAAAACATTTGGGTTTTCCACTAACGAAGCCAAGGATGCCCTTAAATCCATTAAAGACCTTGAAGGCACAACGTCTGATAAAATAAGACAGGCTTTGAAATATTTAGGTAGAAAAACTTAAGCTACCCAGGCAACTTAAGCGACTTAAGTAACTTATTTATGAAATCTGAAAAACCAACGGTAAAATCATCAGAAACTCCGGAAGAAGAAAAACTCTTTGTATCACTTAGAGCCTCCCATTGGTCCGAGTTCCGCGGACAAGAGAAGGTCAAACAATCCCTGCATGTTGCCTTGTCTGCAGCTAAAAAGAGAAAAGAGACTCTTGAGCATGTTCTCTTGTATGGCCCGCCGGGACTGGGAAAAACCACCCTCGCCCATTTGATTGCCCGGGAAATGGGAGTCAATATCAGAGTCACCAGCGGTCCGGCTATCGAAAGAAGCGGCGACCTCGCTTCCATCCTTACAAATCTTGAACCCGGCGATGTCCTTTTTATCGATGAAATCCACAGATTAAATAAGGTAGTCGAAGAAACCCTCTACCCTGCCATGGAAGACTTTGCTCTTGATATCGTCATCGGCAAAGGCCCATCTGCACGAACCTTGAGATTGGATCTTCCCAAATTCACTATCGTTGGTGCAACAACTCGAATCGGCCTGATGTCTGCACCCCTCCGTGACCGCTTCGGAATCGTCCAAAGACTCAACTTTTATTCTCCCCAGGAGCTTGAACACATTATAGAAAATGCCGCTAAAAAACTTAAGATTACTTTAGTTAGTCAAGCCAAACGCGCCCTTTCCGAACGCGCTCGCGGCACACCCAGAATCGCCCTCAAACTTCTCAAACGCTCCCGCGACTTTGCCCAAGTCAAGGAACTCGAACACATCAATGAAGAAATCCTCAATGAGGCTTTTTCACTTCTTGAAATCGACCACATGGGTCTTGACGATAGCGACCGCCGCCTATTGAAAAACCTGATCGAAAAACACGGAGGCGGTCCGGTAGGAATAGAGACACTCGCCGCTTCTCTATCAGAGGATATCGGCACACTCGAAGAAGTCATCGAGCCCTACCTGATGCAAATCGGTTTCTTAAAAAGAACTCCAAGAGGAAGGCAGGCCACCGAAAAAGCTTATCAACATTTCCGTATTCCGATACCAAAAAAATCTTCACAAGAAAGTCTTATTTGAAAATGGAGTCAATCACAATTGCCATCCCCACCTACAACGAAGAAAAGTATTTACCAGATTGTCTTACAGCCATCAGAAATCAGAGTTATAAAAATAAGTTTGAACTTTTAGTTATAGACAACAACTCAACGGATAATACTGCCAGGATTGCCAAGTCATTTGGCGCAAGAGTTGTCAAAGAATCACAAAAGGGTTCGCTTTTTGCTAAACACTGTTGCTTTAGTCAAGCCCGCGGCGATATCGTTGTCACAACCGATGCAGATTCTGTACCGCCATATAATTGGCTTTCCTGTCTACTTGCGCCATTTGAAAAAGACGATAAAGTTATAGCCGTCACGGGACTGGTGAAATATCCGGATAATACTACAGTCAAATTCAACTTCTCCTCGTTCGACCAATTCTGTCAAAAAACAATCAATCGGTTTTTATCCTCTCCTATCACTATGCGGGCACCAAACAGAGCAATATTAAAAAATGTTTACTTTGCTTCAGGAGGAATTGATGTTTTAGGCGCTCCTTCAGAGGATGAATATTTCCTCGTTAAAAAACTGCGTAAATTTGGCAAAATTGTCTTTCTGCCAGATTTAATCGTTCAAACTTCAGACAGAAGGCAGAAAAACAGGGATTTTTCCTATCTTTTTGTGGATCTTTTATGGAAACTTGTGATCAATGGTCACATCCGGCACTTTTTTCACAAACCCAATTACATCACTATCAAAGATTATCGCTAATTGGAATTATCTCTTTATCCGATTCCCACCCAGACCAGTATCTAACAATCGGTCTTGACATCTATTACAGAATCCTGTAATATTTCTGTAATATGATCCAACAGCTAATCAACGACGAAAAGTTCACCAACATCCAGAAAGCCCAAGCAGGGCTGACAAAACTTTTTCAAAAAGCCAGCCAGACAAAGTCTTTTTACCGTGTTCTTAAAAACGACCAGCCGCTGGGAGTACTCATTCCCAACAACATGTGGGAAGATTGGTTGGAGGATTTCGAAGCCCTCTCATCTCCCGCTTACCTCAACCGCATTGCCAAATCCCGTCGGGAAAAAGGCGGTATAACTCTTGAAGAACTCAAAAAAAAGTACCGGCTCTAAAACAATGAAATATCTTTTCCGGGCGTCAGCCGAGAAAAAATTTGCCAAACTTAATTCTCAAATCCAAGATCGAATCATCAAAAAACTGGAATTTTTTATCTCCACCGTAAATCCTCTTGACTTTGCGGAACCGCTTACACACCATGAGATTGGTCAGTACCGTTTCCGTATTGGTGATTATCGCATCATCTTTGATATGGAAAATGATACTATCGTTGTTCTTACCGTCGGCCATCGCCGTGAAATCTACAAATAAACAACAGTATGAGCTCACCTGGGAGGTGATTTAGCTAGGACACCTAGGGAATTATCTCATTATCCGGCTTCCACCCCAGACTGTTGGGGCTTTTTCTTCAATTTCTTACAGACTGCAATCTTTCTGTCAGTAGTATTCTTGCTAATGTGGAGAGGCTTACACCGCGACGCTTGGCCAGCTTTTCCAGCTTTTCTTTCAAATTCTTCTGTAACCGGACTATAAGAGTTTCCTCTTTTGGTTTTTCAAGATCAAAAACAATCTCTACATCCTCAAGTTCATCCTCAAACTCGGTAAATTCATGAGTATCCCAAAAATTAGCTTCTTCTTCGTATGTTTTAAAATCAGGAATTCTGCTTTTTTTCTTTTTCATATACACGCCTCCTTTCGTTTTTTCCAGCATCCCTTGCTGTAACTAGATAATATTCTCCTGTATTCACCCGTCTTATTGCCAAAGCTATTAATCTCCTATTCACTCTTCCTACTGCTAGATATCTACTTTTATAACTTTTCTTGTGGAATATAATTCTTTTCCCAGCTTCAATAACCTCCATTTCACTAACATTATGTTTTCTTATATGTTCTAGATTATATGCATCAAAAATCAATTTTTTAATTACTATTCTCGTCATATTGTATTACAAATGTATTACACGTGTCAAATCCTCTTGATCTGACTCCCGCCCCAGACGGTGAGACATTAATACACAATGTCATTATATTGATAAGAAATTGAATGAGTCAATTATTTGATCCAATTCTTTCGGATTACTTTTACTATCAGGCACATGAAAGACATATTGCATATTATTTCTTATCGTTCTCTCTCGTATAAAAGGTGGAGAACAAGCATCACCTTTGCAGAAAACGTCACGTGCATCAATCTCCCACAGAATATCATTTATTTCTTTAGAGGTGGAATTTAACCATTTGAAATCAACATTGGGTTGTATTTTACAGTTTTTAAAATCAGTTTGTCCTGAGTTTAAACAGTATAATTCAATGTCATTTTTGCTAGGATATTCATCTATAAATAGGTTAAAATATCGTCTGGTTTTACTTCCCTCAATCCCTACAATAAATTCAATATAATTATGGTTTGAGTTTGTCTCTTTAAGAGATACGTTATCTGGATATTGAAATTCAAAATCGTATTTTTCATTTTTATATGATTTAATATATTGACTTGGAATTATAGTTGGCTCTAATGTTGATATAGACCTAAATGAAAATAATGTACCTGCTTGATTAACTGTGGATACTGATGTTATTAGCTCATTTATTGACTGATTATCATTCTTATTTTGAAAAGGAAAGTTTTTTTGCCATAAAATAAGCGATATGCTTCCTGAAATAAGAATTAAAATAGATGTTAGTATTAAAAACATATTTTTTCTCCGAAACATCTTATTAGTTAAGTAAATGTTTAACTATCTCCTTATCTGGCTCCCGCCCCAGACGGTCGGGGCTTTTTCCTGCTTAATGAAGGTAAAAGCAGAAGCTGCCGCTCGAGCACCCAGTCCGACCGCTGATGAGATTTGTTCTATGGAAAGTCCGTAACTAACCAGGTCTCCGGCGGCAAAAATTCCGTGTACGTTTGTTGCTAATCTCTCATTTACTTCAATATACCCTCCTTGATCCATTTTTACTCCTAACGGAATTACCAGCGCCGTCCCCGGCACGCCTCCTATTTCGATGAAAACTTTATCAAGAGATAAATTTTTATTAGTGATAGAAGAACTAGAGTCTGCGGGGAGGCTTGCTTTTTGAGCACTCCCACCGCCTTGAGTCCCAATTAAATCGGGGCGGGAGGTGCGCAAAAAAGTCAAGCCGACCTCAGCAGACTCGGTAGGACCCACACCAGTAGATTTTAATTTAAGTCCAGTGATCTTTTCCCCGTCTCCCACAATTTCTGTCACCGCTGAGTTATAAATCACCTCAATATTAGGATTTTTATCGACCTGCTCAAGCCAAATCGGATCTCCGCGAAGCTGTGTGCCGCGATATATAATGTATACTTTGCTGGCCGCCTGGGCCAACTCTACCGCTGCTTGCACCGCGCTGTTTGCTCCTCCGATAACCGCGCATACTTTTCCTGCATAATCAAATTTCTCACAAGTAGCACAATAATGCACCCCCCTCCCGGTATATTCTATTTCCCCCGGCACATTGAGCTTCCTCCTCTCCGTTCCAGTTGCCAGAATTATCGCTTTTGTCTGGTATTTTTTCCCTTCCATCGTCTCTATTTCAAATCCATTAATCGACCAAGAGCCTGCGGGGAGGCTTGCTTTTTGAGCACTCCCACCGGCCTTGAGTCCGCCGGCTGGTGGACGATTTTGGGAGGTGCGCAAAAAAGTCAAGCCGACCTCAGCAGGCGCGGCAGGACCCGCGGCGATATGGTTAATTTTCACAACAGAGTCAACAACAATTTCTCCTCCCCTTGTTTTCACCTGCTCCGCCATCTTCATCGTCAGCTCTTTACCTGAAATATTGTTAAATCCCGGAAAGTTTAAAATATCAGGAGCCAATTGCATCTGCCCTCCCAAAACACCTCCAATCACCAGGTGTTTCATATGATAACAGGAGGCATAAATCGAAGCAGTTAAGCCTGCAGGACCTGAACCGACAATAATAAGGTCATACATGAATCAAGCGTAACAAAAACCGGTAGATTTGACAATCCTATGTTACGATGCTATTATCCTCCCCACGCTATATTTTTCCTCTGCCTAATAGATAAATAATGGCAACAACACCTGAAATTACATGTAAACTACTAGCAGTAACTCCTGATGGGTATCCAACTGGAGAAAAAAGACCTCTTACCGAAGATGAGATACCTCAATATTTAAAAAATCCAGCCCAAGGAAAGTTCCCTCTGATTGAACAAAGTTTGCCCGGTGGAAGTTTTCCTGAAGGATGGCAAGTACGGCACGCTCTAGCAGCAATTATTCATGCAATCGTTAAACTTGACCTAAAAGATTCTGTTCCCCAAGATACTCATGTGCAAACTTCTCTGATGATATTTGGATTAAGTCCAGAAATACCGCCTTTATTTTCTATTAGGTTTGAAACAGAGGAAATAGGTGAGGTAGCTTTTAAGGGTGATATTTATATACCGGGGAATAGTAGAGGACCAAATTTCAGCGGAATTCCTTGGGCAAATAAAATACCCACTGGCCAAACAGTAGCATCAGTAACCTATCTACCTGAGAGATTTATAAATCATGATCAAACACTAACTTCTTTAGGCCGCGAACTTGTCGGTGGTATCATTCCTCTGTTAACTCAAACTACTAGCTAATATCCCCTCCACCGAAAATCAATGCTATTCTTTACCTCATCTCTTTTAACTCTTCCTCAAAAATCTTCAAGAGCGGCTTCTTCAGCTCATAAGTCAGGGTATTGGTCGTATGTATGCCGAAATATTTTGCCCTAAGTTCATGCTCCCTGCTTCTTCCCTCCCTGATATATTGTTTCGTAAATTCATCCATCAGCCTTCCCTTCACTCCCCGCCTCTCTGCCATGGTAAAAGCCAATAGCTGCTCGTCACGGGCGGCACTGCTGGTATCATAGGCGCTGTCAAGATTACTTTTTCGGTTAGCAAAAACGGCGAAAAAATTACGCTTCCCTTCCTGCAACATGTCTATGGTAAAGCCTACTCTTTTAGGAGGAATGCCTAGAGCCATCATAAAAATATACATCCGGGCGCACTTGGAACAAGCCCCGCACCAGCGCCTGTTTTTGGCTGCTATCGTATCGGCAAAACAGGACATCTGATACCTGCCAATATCAGGATAACGATTGTGTAAAATTTTCATTATGGACAATTCATGAATCGGCTCGATTAAACTTGCAAAAATAGCGTTACAGCCAAGCATTTTTCCGATGGCGTTTGAAGAAAGCAGCCACTGATACGACTGTTCATAAACAGGGTTGACAATAAATCCCTCGCGGTCCATAAAAGTCTCATTACAACTCTGCTCGTGTGCCCAGAAAAGATAGCGGGCACGTTTGCCAAAAAGAAACGGTAACATAAACATGGTGTATTGTGTTAAAAGAAGATCCCACCCCCACCAAAGGTCTGTCGTTTGCCTCAGCCACCCGGGAGAAACCGGAAAGACGTTTACCTCAATCTCAAATTCATCTAAGAAACGTTCTGATAGCCTTGCTTTATGCTTATTTTCGTAAGGGCTCCTTGGTTCTCTAAAAAAAATAGGGTATGGTTTTATCCCGAGTTCCTGGGAAAGGGCAAATGTCAAAAGAGAGTCTTTACCGAAAGAAAAAGGGATAATCGTACGTCTCCAGCTGTTGCGGTTGACGTTTTTAAATCTGGCATATCTGGGACGGCCTATAAATTCTGTCTTAAACTGGCTGTTATAGAAATGTTTCAAAAGTGCTGACATGGTGACCTGTTTACCGCTGTCATCCGTAAGCACTGTTTCGGGTAAAGAATAAACCATGCCCTTGAAAAAAAACGGTTCGGTGGGAGGAGGAGGAAAATGATAGACAAGTTTATGACCGTTCATCAGTGACAGATGACTGGTCAAAAAATAGGTTAGCGTATCGGCAAATGTCTGCCGGTAAACTTCGGGAAACTCCTGCCAGATGGAGGTAGGATAGGTAACAAAGTAATCTTTTCTTCCAACCTGTATTTCGACTCCGTTATGGATGACTTTCCGGTAAATATTTACGATTCCGTTTTGCTTCATTTTTATGCTTCTATTATCTTATAGCATATTTTCTTGTTAAAGCAAAAATATTTGTGTTTCCTTGGCTTACTGGTAGAATTATAGGCAAATATATGTGTGTCGAAACTGCACTTCCAGCAGAAAATCAACATGTCGAGGAGCGCCGCCCATTACGCGCAATTCTTCCTTATATTTCTGATTATTTGCAACATATTCCGGGACTAACTTACGTGGAGCGAGTCGGGTACTACAGAATGTTAAAAGAAGATCTTGGCATTCATACAGTAAGGGTCGAATTTAAAATGGGACATCTAATGAATTCAGATGACTCCGTAAACCATGAAACCCGCCAAAGATATCTGGATTCGTTACGAGCTATAAATGAGGCAGGGCTTTCTAACCCGATTATATATCTGCATCGCCCAAGTAAAAAAATGGAAAAACAGGCAAAAAAAGATCCTGGTCAATTCTACCAACTATTTAGGAAAATCGCTCAAGAAACAAAAGCAATCTGCCAAGAAGCGGGAGTATTCCCTCAATATCTGCAAGTTATGAGTGAAATAAATACACGCTTTCAAACACAATTTTCCCTACCATTGGTAGTTCAGATGATTGATATAGCAGATAGTGTTTTTTCGGATCATCCTCAAACAAAACTTATGACAACCATCCTCTGTGGAGAAATAGCCGGCGATTGGAGAGCGTATACTGCTCAGTTAGTTCAAGAGGCAAGAGCCTTAAAAGCCGTAGGCTTTGATCATTATCCCGGTTCATATAATAACCCGGCTGGAATCCCCCTTGTTGGAAAACCGCCACATGAGGCATTTGCAGATATTACGCCTTTCAAGTGGATTGCTAGTGAAAAAACTAAAAGAGATGGCATTCTGTACGGTAAAGACATACTTATTGCAGAAACCGGAGTACCGGCATTGTTTAAAGATTCCGTAATCAAGCTTGGAGAGAATATAGTACCTCTTCCCTTTAATGAGCGTGAACAGCGCTATGGCTACGATATAATCGTAAGAGAACTTGACCGCTTCTTATTACCACTAGAAAAACAAGGGTCTGTCAATATTTTTCAGGGCATTGGATTTTTTTCCGCAGCAGAACTGGATCCAAAAGCAATAGGCTCAACTGCACCTTGGGCCCTTGATGCCACACCCTGGACATTGCTTCGTCAACAAATGCAAAAACTGGGTAAAGGAAATACTTATCGTTGGCGAAAAACACCTGCTGCAAAAAGACTTAAAACACTTATCGAGACGTTAATTTATCCTCCAAAAAAATCTGATTCAGATGATGGGAATATTCCTCCGGAGTCGGAGGGTGGGCAAGAAATAGATGGAAATGGGTGAATAAGGTACGGAGTGATTTTTTGTAAATAACACGGCTTATTGTTTCTGCTGTTACCGCATTTCTTACCCATATCTTAAAAGTCTTAAATCTTATCTCTTCTTTCTGTTCTTTTCCAAAAGAAACGGTATACCCGCAGGGTATACAGATGAATCTTTGTTTTCCTCCTTTGGTTTTACCGTTCTTAACGAGTTTGGCTCCGCACCTGGAGCAAATCCTGTAATAGTTGGCGGCTGGATGTTTTTTTTCTCATATAGGGGGTAGTTTACCATGTTTTAGAAGATAAAGAAGCCCCAAAGCACCATTTTTATCAACACATTTCTTCAATTAAACCAAATCTCTCAAAACTACTAACATCCTTCGCCACTCCCGGAGTGGAATAGCTTTTATACACTACTCTATTCGTACGTACGAATTAAGGGGTTTCTGCTATCGGTGTCTGTGACATTCTGCTATTTCTGCCATAGTAAGTTGTAGTCACATTAACATTGCCCTTACTCCCAAACATCGCGTTATTTTCGTCGAGTGGATTATAAACCTTATCAAAATTATCTAGACCGCTTATTCCCAATGCATTTCTTAATCTTCCTTCGGTCTCACTATCAGCAAACCTAGAATCAATCGTTCCATTAACTGTCATACTGTATAGTTCACCTCCAACCTTGTAGAATACTTTAGTTACTCGAGAAAGCCCTCCCGATTGAGGCATTACTGTTTGGTATATCTCGTCGTAAGAATCCCATTGCTTTTGCCAACCTTTTGGTTCCGCTTCAGGTTTCCAAACATATAATTCAAACTCTGGAATTCTAGTTTCTTCTATCGCCTTTATCGCTGCTTGTATTCTAGGAAGTATGAGGGGGGGGATTTCCTCCAATGGCATACCTCTATATTTGTCTTTGACTGGTTTTCCTAGTGAAGTTGGATTTTCTTGCATATATCATGTTTCTATCCTTATCCTTGTTAGATTATACACCTATTCCATAAATTTTATCAATCATTTTTATATCAACCAATCCTCTCCTTCCCCGCAAAATCCATCACATGCTAATCCCACCGCCACTCCCCACCGCCACTCCCGGAGTGGAATAGCTTTGCACTTAGGGGTAAATCCTCTCCTTCCCCGCAAACTTCCACAGAACTTCCGGTCCTCAATCTTGCCAATGGCTTAACATCTGAATTTTTTTATCCTTAATCTTTCCGTGGGATTTTAGGTCCGCGCTTAATAGTCTGCATTCATATAATCGGGCAATAGCCAGAAATACCGCATCGTAAATCGTCACCTTATAATCTTTAACAATTCTAATAGCCAAAGCTACTATCTGTGAGTCAACAGGAACTATAGTCAGACCCAACCCGTAGAAATCACCGATGATTTGTTCAACTAAAGAAAATCCCAATCCTTTTCCTGCTAGCAGAGCGTTTGTGAGCTCCAAAACTAATAAATCGGGGACGATTATTTTTTCAAAGCCTAGCTTTTCGTATTTCGTCAGAAGCGCAATCGCCTGTTCTACATGTAACTCTTTCTCAGGAGAATACCACTGCACCACGACCGAAGTATCCAGAACAAAATCATATTGAATCATAACTAGATATGGCTATCTCTATCTTTCCGCACAAATTCGACCAAATTTATCTTCCTGCCGATTTTAGCCACTTTCCTCATGTTTTTATAGATACTCTCAAAAGAAGTTTTATTACCACCGCGTAAGTAGGCTCGTGTTGCTTCATGCAAAATTTCTCTGACGGACTTACCGTTTTTCAAAGCTGCTTCACGAATCAACCTGTATAAACCGGGGTCAAAATCCACCGTAGTCCTAAATGTCTGGCTTTGCATATGTCTATATATTTACATAAATATATAAATATGTCAAGGCTATCACCACCATCACCACCCATCATCACTCCACCCATCATCACTCCCGGAGTGGAATAGCTTCGCACTTAAGGACAAATTCTTTCCTTCCCCGAAAAATCTTTCAAGATGGATGCTCACGAGTTATAAACTTCTTAAATATTGAAGAAAGTTAGTCCTAGGTCATTCTCGTACACGTCTAATTGCCTTTTGAATTTGTGTAAGCTGTTTTAAATCCTCTCTTTCAGCCTTATATAAGTCATCATCAAGCCGCTTGCTTAATAATTGATTATTAATTTCCTGACTCCCGACCGGGACTCCATTTATTAATCTTCGAAGATATGACTGTCTCTGTCTTTCCGCAAGTGTATTTTTATGTGTATTGGTTTTCTTCATTGGTATTTATTGGGTTATTGGGTTATTGGCTGATTGGGTTATTGTATTCCCATCCTCTCCTTCCCCACAAAATCCCGCAATACTTTCAGATTATTATATGCGTCAGACCTTCGGCGTATTGATGAATGAGAGCGTTAATAAGCCTCTGATAGGGAATCTGATGTTTCTGCGCTTTAAATTTTACTTTAAGTAAATCGCTGTTTTTGACTCGGAGTGTAATTCTTTTTGTCCTTTGAAGCTCAACTGTATTTTGAGCAGCTTCTATTAGCGATTTTTTTGATTTTTCAAAATCCCCTACCCTTACGAATTCTCCTCTTTCGAGTGCGTCTTCTAAACTTTTCTCATATTTATCAAGTTTTATTTTATTTAATTTATTGTTTTTCATATTATTCCCCTTTTCCTAAATACTTTTTAGTTAACACACGACTCGGATAGACTGTCTTTAAAAATATTACTTTTCTTTCTGCATCCTTCACATAGGGGACCACATAAATATAATTTTTAATCTTTATTATAAATACTCTCTGGTTTGGATAATTCTTCTTATCTCTATGTTCAAATTCATCCAATATTCGATCATTCAAAATTGCCGTTATTACCTCATCAAATCCGACTCCCCTTGTCCCTTTCAGCAGTAAATTCTTTTCTTCGTTGTATTCAATCCGAAACTTCATATATGATATATTATATGTACATCCATTGTCAATACTATTCGTGTTGGTTATTTCTCCTCAATCCTCTCCTTCCCCACAAAGTCTCTCAAAACTTCCGGCACCAGGACCGAGCCGTCTGCCTGCTGGTAGTTTTCCAGAATGGCAATCAGAATTCTCGGAGACGCAACCGCAGTGTTGTTTAAGGTGTGGGCAAACTTCACCCCGTCGCGGGCTCTATAACGGATATTTAAGCGCCTGGCCTGAAATTCTCCCATGAAGGAGTTGGACATGGTTTCTCCGTAAGCCTCACGTTTCGGCATCCATGTTTCCACATCATATTTTTTCACCTGCGGCTCACCCATATCTCCGGTACACATCAGCATTACCCGATACGGCAATTTCAGATCCTGCAAAACTTCCTCGCTGTTTTGCAATAACTCCTCGTGACAAGCAATTGAGCTTTCGTAGTCATTAAGATTTATAATCACCTGTTCAATTTTATTAAATTGATGAAGTCTGTATAAACCCCTGGTATCTTTACCGTAGCTTCCTGCCTCTCTCCTAAAGCAGGGAGAAAAAGCGACGAACTTTTTAGGCAAATCTTTTTCCAATAAAATCTCGTCTGCATAATAAGCGGTCACGGGAACCTCTGCGGTTCCGGCCAAATACACTTCGTCTTTTTCAAGAGCGTACACCTCTTCCCTGCCCCACGGGAACTGTCCGTTGCCAACCAGAGTAAAGTCCTTAACTAAGCTCGGGGCAATAAGCGGAATGTATCCTTTTTTGACCAGTTTTTGCAGGGTATAAGTCAGAACTGCCATTTCCAGAAGAACGCCTTCGTTTTTGAGAAAATACGTCCGGAAACCGCCCACTTTCACTCCTCTATCAAAATCCACCAGATCGAGCCGTTTCATAAGTTCGATATGGTCAAGAGGGGCAAAATCCCAGCCAGAGACTGACTTCGGTTCGCCCCATTTTTTAACCTCTTTATTACCGCTTGCGTCTTTTCCGATCGGAACAATAGGATCCGGCACATTCGGCACCGTCAGCATCAGCTCGTTATAATCCCTCTCAACCGTCTTTAATTCCTCCTCCAGTTCCTTAATCTCATCTCTCAATTTCCTTCCTTCTTCTTTTTGGTCATTTGGATTTTGGATTTTATTTGATCCGCCAGCTGGCGGATGAAATTTTGAAATTTCATTTCTTTTAGCTCTCCTCTCCTCAATCTTCCCTATCAACTCCCTTCTCTTTTCATCCAATCTCAATAACTTGTCCCAATCCACCTCCCGATTCTTGTTTTTGGCCGCTTGTTTACAAATCTCTAAATTTTCCCGAATATATTTTATGTCTAACATATTTACTCCTCTTCTAGAATCTGTTTCCCGATTGAATCGGAATTACAGATTCTTGAACCCGCCGAAGCCTTGGCGAAGGCGGGCATACATTTTAATAATACGCCAACTTTTTTAATTCTGCTAACTTTGCCTCAAAATCTCTATTGATTTTCACGTGTTTTGGATGGAAGAGCAAATCTAAGCCTTTGCCAATATGTTTTCTATACTTGGTCGGTAATAATTTTTTACATCCATCAATACCGGCTGCAATTACCAAAAATGGAGTAAGGCTTCCGCATAAAAGAAATATCTTGCTTTCCTCTTCCACCTTTGCCCTCCTTACTACCCCGCCGTATCCCACAAAAAGATCTATGCACTCTTTTGTCTCCAAATCGGTAATACCATCCCCGATGACGATCTTTTTCCCCTTAATTTGCCTGATGATCTGCAACTTGCCATGATTAC
>MFJR01000014.1:25337-63948 GCA_001780955.1 Candidatus Gottesmanbacteria bacterium RIFCSPLOWO2_01_FULL_39_12b
GGGCGCTGCTTATTCCCCCGGAGACAATATAGACCTTTTTACCCAAATATTGCAATCCCTCGATCACCTCTTTCGCATCCTCTACCAGTGATTCAGAATATTTATCTCCCAAATACAGTAAACTTTTCCGCGTCGGTCTGACCATCTCCAATCTTTTCTCATAAATACTCTCAAAAGGAAATAATCCTTCCATGGCTTTTTTTGTTAAGGCTGACACCTCTTCTTTTTTTCCTACCATTTCAGCTAAAACATCAATTCCTTCGATACCCGAAAGCGTGCTTTCGCAATCAAAAATTACAGCCTCAAAATCCCAGCCAGAGGCTGGTCCGCCTTTGGCGGAAAACTTCTTGGTTTCCCTCACTCTTTTTGTTTTTTGAAAAACTTGCGGATTAAGTAGATTGGAAGGCACCTTTCCTTCTAAATACTGGCAAATGCCTGAAACAACTTCTAAAACACTCTGTCTTTGAGATTCGATAGTGGAACCGGCAATATGGGGAGTGGCAATCACATTGGGTAATTCCAATAACTTGCTTTTTATAACTGGTTCTTTAGTAAAAACATCTACCGCAAATCCCAAGAGTTTTCCGGCAATAAGTGCCTCGTATACCGCCTTTTCATCTACTACTGCTCCCCTGCTGCAGTTTATAAGATAGGCGCCGTCTTTAAACAGTTTAATTGTAGCCATATTAACCATTTGTCTGGTTAAATAAGTTGACGGGACGTGCAATGTGACTATATCGCTTTCTTTAAGCAGCTCTTCAAAAGTTACCTTAGTAACATTCTTTGGCAGTCTGACATAAGGCTCGCAAACCAGCACTTTCATTCCAACTCCTATGGCAATTCTGGCCACTTCCTTCCCGACATTACCAAATCCAACAATCCCTAAGGTTTTGCCAAAAATTTGATTTCCAACGTATTTTTGCTTATTCCAAAGACCCTTTTTAAGATCATATGTTGCGGCAGGAATATGACGAAGCAGAGCAAACAGTAAGCCGATCGTGTGTTCAGCGGTTGCCCGGGCATTGCCGCGGGGAGCGTTGATGACTGCAATTTTTTGGGAAGTGGCAGCAAAAATATCGATATTGTCAACTCCGATTCCGCACCTGCCTATTATTTTTAACTTACCGAGCTTTTCAATAAGTTCTCCGGGAATTGCCGTTGAAGATCTTGTTAATATGCATTCATAACCCTTAATGATTTTAGACAAATCAGAAGGACTGATCCCGATTCTTTTCTCAATCTGAAAATATTTTTTCAGCGGTGCCAATCCGCTTTCATCTATCTTGTCTGTAATAAGTAGTCGCATTTTTACCATAATAAAACACCTCTCTTTCGAAAAGACGAGGTGCCTCGTGATACCACTTTTCTTTCCCCTCGAGTTACCTCTCGGGGCTTTGAAACTGCTTAATGCAAAAGCCAATTCAGTTTCCAATCTATAACGGGATCTCCCGGATCTTCTTACTTCCCGATTTAGTCGGGATTTTCGAAGTCAACTCTGCCGGGGGAAACTCCGGCATGATAACGTTTTTATTCGATTGCCTCTTAGTTTACCAATTATTTTCTGTCTGTCAATACTACGAATTACCTGACCCACCTGCACTTTTAGTTTAGATTGTTATTGTCATCCCGAGTCCGCCAGCTGGCGGATCGAGGGATCTTCCACACTTTAAGGATTATATACATTTCGGCCTTGAAATTAACCATCAGACCTATTAGAGAAGATCTCTCCACTTCCCCCGCTGAGCGGGGTCGGTCGAGATGACCGATAAATAGTATCAACTTTATACATTCTGTAAGGATTGATTCTTTTTACAGGAAAAACGGGCTGCGGCTCATTGAACAGTTAATTGAAGGAAATACGAGAAATACGAGGTGGCACCTCGCTAATTAATTAGGACGGAGAGGAGGATGCGCTGCACAAAGCAGACAATGTTTGTTTTATCGATTTCGACGCGAATGCCGAAATGATAAAACATTCATTTATTTACCTCTCCGGGAGGGGGCAATCATGGTTAGTTGTTACGGCGCTGGTGTAGCCAGAATCACTTTAAGGGTGTTTCTGACTGCTTCAGGATCGGCTATTGCTACAAACAGGTACATTGCTCCTGCAAATAGCAGCCCGGCAACTATCGGAAGTACGAAAATGCTAACTTCCGAGTCGAACATCAGGTAAAGCACGTACCCTATCCCGCGTTTGATTGTGTTCATGGAATCGTCTCCCTTTATTTGTTGCCCCCTCCTGTCAGCCTTCGTTTTGAGTAAAAGCTCACAGGAGAGGGCTACCCCTCTTCTTTTTCGCATCCTCCTCATTTTAATGTGCTTTTGGCGGAATAAAAAAACCCGCCGTGTAGCGGGTCATTAATCGAAGGATACGTGAATAACCGGCTACACCGCAGGTTTTTGCGGTGTACCGCCGTTATTGCTGTTTATGTCTTTAGTTGAGAAACGATGCGATATCATAGTTTATAAAGTATAACTGTTCATTTTTTACTTGTCAATCAGTGCCCATCTTGCATTCTTTTTCTTCCGCCGAATTCCTCAGATCCATTAAGTTTAATTGGTTTTGCCGACTTATTTTAAACAGATTAAGGGGAAATACAATGTTATAATAACCTTCATGGTATGACGAGTGAAGCGGCATTAGGCCCAAATAAATTACAAGATCCAGAAAGTAGAAAGTGGTTTGATACAACTATATCAATCAGGACAGCTGCGCAACTAAAACTTGCGTCAATACTTTCTCCCCAAAATAACGAACACCAACTTACATTTGCGGTAAACTCTTGCAGAAGCGCCCTTGATCTACTTCAAATTGATGCAGTTAATGAGTTTTTAGACGCCCTACCCGTTGATCCTAAAACACCAGATCTTTTACCTGGATTATATAGTATAAAAGACGGAATGGCTTCTTTAAGCAGTATACTTCCAGTGAACTTACATCTTCAATTTAATGAAAGAGAAGTTGTTTTTCTTCTTGTTTCTCAGCTGTTTAACAGAACCGATGAGATTGTCGAACAAACTCTAGCAAGAAAGGGTAAACTAGAAAGAGATGATTTATTGGAGTCGGTTTTAACCAAAGGTGTTATTTGTAAAGTCGGACAAGTTGAAGTTACACCCTTGGAATTGTTTGAACATATAAAAATGGTGGCGGAAAAATGGGGTCTTAATACATCTGATTGGGATGAAAGATTACAAACCATCATCACGGCTCAAAGAAAAGGCATGCTGTTAGTAAATAATTCAAGAGAAAGGGGGCAAATTACCTACACTGTTGGTGAAGCTCTAGACTATAGAAGAAATACAATAGGTAATTACGCCAAACTTCTTGCTGATATCGCCTATCAGGACGAACCAAGTCAAAAAAGATTCATCAGAAGAATGATGGAAATACAACGAAAGGACGACGAGCAGGATATATATTATGATCGAAATACACAGGTTAACCCGTATGTTGCTCTATTAAATGAGTTTGGTCTGCTTGATTCTTATAACTCATCATTCGCTGTACGACTGATGGTGACTGCTTCTCATTATACTAACTATATGTTTGCTCCCAGTCTACTTCCTTTTCTGCTTCTACATGGCAAACCTACTCATAACGAGAAAGATTTTAGAACTGAAATCGATAAACTACGAACTGGTTATTTGAAGCTCTAAGAAATTAATACTACTTATTCTCCTGCAGCCATTTGTCTGCATCAAGGGCGGCAATGCAACCAAAAGCGGCAGCGGTGATTGCCTGGCGGTAGCGGTAATCGTGGACGTCTCCGCCGACGAAGACTCCGGGAACACTGGTTGCGGAACGGTATTTCAAAAGCCCTCCTTCATCCTGGACTTCTTTCCTTACCACGTAACCTTTTTCATCTAGCTCAATCCCTTTAAATTTCTCTGTATTGGGTTTATGGCCGATAGCAATAAATACCCCGTCTGTTTTAAACTCGCTCTCCTCCCCTGTTTTTGTGTCTTTCAAAAATACACCGGTTACATGCTCTGTACCTAAATATTTCGTCACTGACTTATTCCACATCACTTTAATTTTCGGCTCCTTAAATACCCTATCCTGCATGGCTTTGGACGCCCGGAAAGCATCCCTTCTATGTATGATTGTTACCGATTTGGCAACTTTTGCCAAAACCAGAGCTTCTTCCATGGCACTATCCCCTCCTCCAACTATAACCGTTTCTTTTCCACGGAAGAAAAACGCGTCGCATACGGCACAAGTGGATACTCCACGTCCTCGAAGCTGCAACTCACCGGGAACATTAAGCCAGATGCTGTCTGCTCCTGTTGCGATAATCACAGATTTAGTCTCATAAACTTTGCCACCGGCTGTAATCTTGAAGGGCTTGGAGGAAAAATCACCCTGGGTAAATTCGGTATTCAGAAGTTCGCATCCTAACCGTTCTGTCTGCTTACGCATGTTCATCATCAAATCCGGTCCCTGGATACCTTCCGTAAATCCCGGGTAATTTTCAACCAGGGTAGTTAACATCAACTGTCCGCCCCAACGGGTACCGGATATAATCAGGGTTTTATAGCCTGCGCGTATAGAATAAATTCCTGCCGTCAAACCAGCGGGCCCTGAACCTAAAATAATAATGTCGTACATATTGGAAAAATTCGTCTCCAAAGGGTTTCGTATTACGCTTGTATTTTCTTAAACTCTTCAACCAACGTCTCTCTACTCTGCACCCCAATCATCTGTTTCACCACCTGCCCATCCTTAAATAGCAAAAGAGTAGGTATGCTCATTACCCCGTATTTTCCGGCTATAACAGGATTCTCATCCACGTTGAATTTTGCAATTTTTACTTTTCCTTCGTAATCTTTGGCTACTTCTTCCAAAATGGGATTTTGCATCTTACACGGTCCGCACCAAACTGCCCAGAAATCCACCAATACCGGTATCGTGGATTTCAAAACTTCACTGTCAAAACTCGCATCTGTCACGGTAATCTCTGGCATATATTAGCATTCTATCATATTTCTATTGCCGCTTTCATCACGTATTTAGCAACTTTTGAAACTACTCTCGGATCAAAAGGCTTGGGAATGATAAACTGCTCACACAGTGGAACATTTTTTTTGAAAAGTCCCGCTTTCGCATCCTTAGGATAGGCCTTCGAAAGAACCCTTCTTATATCATCCGGAATCCTTTCTTTTGAAAGATCATACAAAGCAGCAACAGCAGCCAATTTCATTTCAAGATTGATTTTTTTTGCTCGAGAGTCAAGGGTTCCTCTAAATATTCCGGGAAATCCCAAAACGTTATTTATCTGATTGTTAAAATCGCTTCTTCCCGTTGCCACAATTGCCGCGCCAAATCTATTAGCTTGATCCGGCATAATCTCAGGATTGGGGTTGGCCAGGGCAAAAATGATCGGCTTCTTACCCATGGATTTAATCATTTTACCGGTCAATATATTTGGAGCCGAAACGCCCACAAAAATATCCGCTCCGGCCATAGCATCCTCCAGCGTTCTTTTTGAAGTTCT
Source organism: Candidatus Gottesmanbacteria bacterium RIFCSPLOWO2_01_FULL_39_12b (assembly GCA_001780955.1). GTDB lineage: Bacteria > Patescibacteriota > Microgenomatia > 2-02-FULL-39-11 > 2-02-FULL-39-11 > 01-FULL-39-12b. The sequence goes on from MFJR01000014.1 coordinate 30,833, forward strand.
GGCTGCATATTCCTCTTTATATTTATTCATTCCTTTTATTCTTCCCTTATAAATTACCCCATTTGTGTCAACCAAAATTATATTTCCTTTTCTTACACCTCCTGCCGTATAAAGCCTGGCACAGGCAATTCCCGCCGCTCCGGCGCCGTTTATGACGATTATAACTTCCTCAATTTTTTTACCGACTACATCGATACTACTCTTAATTCCGGCAAGGGAAATAACCGCTGTTCCGTGCTGATCATCATGAAACACCGGGATACTTAATCTTTTGCTTAACTCTTCTTCAATCTCAAAACATTCCGGAGCTTTGATGTCTTCCAGGTTTATCGCGCCGAAATTGTCTTCCAGGCTAGAAACTATATTTATAAAATTAATGCAGGACCCGTTGACATTAATAACCAGTGGAATACCGTTAATTCCTGCGAATTTTTTTAAAAGAACACACTTTCCTTCCATCACCGGAATGCTGGCCAAAGGCCCGATATTGCCCAGCCCCAAAACAGCCGTTCCGTCGGTAATTACTCCTACGGTATTACCACGGATAGTGTAATCGTAGGATTTTTCAGGATCTTTTTGTATCTCAAGACTTGGGAAAGCCACTCCCGGAGTATAGGCAAGGGATAATTCTTCTTGAGTATCACAATTCTTTGAGGAATTAACCGAGAGTTTTCCAGGAGGAGGTTTCTCGTGATAGTTAAGAGCTCTTTGCTTCAGATCTTTCATATACCTAGTCATGAATAATATCATAACAGTAGTAGAAATTCCTATTCTTCCTCCCCCTCCAGCCCGATTTGACAGGAAAATTTGCACTATCTATACACTCCCTGCCTGTGCGCCACGGAATAGATAACAACGGAAGTGTCTTTTACCTCATAAATAATCCTATACGGCCAGGCTCGAAGAGAACGCAAATCCTCCAACTCTCCCTTTAATTGCTTCCCAACAGTTGGATCTCTTGCTAACAACTCTAATTTCCTGATTATTTTTTTCACTTCAGTTTTGGGAAGTTTTTTCAGCTGTTTGACTGCTTGAGGTTTATATTCCAGCTTCATTTAGTTAGCCCTAAGGCTTTCAGAAGATTTTGATGTGAAACTGTTTTCTTTTCTTTTCTGGCTTCTCTTATTACTTTAATCTCATCTTTACTGCTAAGAATATCCAGAGTCTCCTGCCAGGCCTCAAGCTCTGATTTGTTTATAAGTACCACAGAATCCTCCGCACCCCTTAACGTAATCTCATAAGTCTTAAATCCACGACTTGCAGATTCAATCAAATTATATAGATTTTTCCTGGCCTCACTGGCTGTATAGGTAGTCATTTGATTCATGATTTAAGCGTACCATTAACCGTACGCTTTGTCAAGAAGATTAATTGTGTTATCATATTTGTATCATGGGTAATAAAATCTCTTTCCCGCTTATCGCAAGAATAATAATGTTGTTTGTCTGTCTTTTTCTAATTATTCTGGGAGTAAGGTTTGCGGGTAATCTAATTCTTGGTTCAAAAAGCATCTCTCCCACTCCAACTCTATTCCCCACACAACCTCCTGCTTTAACACCCACCGTAACAGAAATATTCTGCGGCGGCATTGCCGGTATCTCTTGTCCTGAAGGATTCACCTGTAAATTAGACGGTAACTACCCTGATGCTGGCGGTAAATGTATAAAAGTCAATTTATCTGAGCAAAAAACTTACTGTAAATCGCCTCGGCCTCAAGCCTGTACCGAAGAATGCCTTCTTCCCCCTCCCTATCTCTGCGGATCAAACGGCAAATCATACTGTACCAAATGCCAAGCCTGCGCGGACAAAAAGGTAGAATGGTATCAATTCCAGGATGAACCCTGTACCGATACGGGTTCAGGTCCGCGTCCGATGGGTGATGCAGCCTCTAAAAAAGAATGTTTGGAAAAAGGCGGCAAATGGCAACAATGGGGTTTGATTCCTCAAGAATACTGCCAGATTCCCTCTCAAGATGCCGGCAAACCCTGCACCGACGGCTCCCAGTGCGAATACGAATTATGTATGAGCCGGGAACAACGTACTCCAGGAGTTTGTGCCACCTATAGAAATGTATTCGGCTGTTATTCTATCGTAAGAAATGGCCAAACCGGCTCAGGCCTTTGTGTAGATTGATATTCTTTATTTATTCTTTACTTTTTCCCTAAGTATATTTACTATAAAGAATAATGGATAATAATCAACAAGTCATTGTTTCTCCCTCTCAGCAATCTTCTCCGATTATTCCCAAACCATCAAAATCTACTTTTCGTTTTTCTCTTTTACTTTTTGGTTCTATACTCTTGGTTTTCGGAGGGTTAGGAGGAACATATTTGGGAAGAAAGTATTATTTCCCAAAGCAACCTGTGTCAGATATAGGCACTACTACTACACCAATATCTCAATCAACCTCAATCTCGTTTAATAATATTTTATCTACTATTCCTACGTTCTCGACTCAACCATCAGCAATCTCTACCCAAAGTAATTCTAACACACTTTCCTATTTTGACACTTCCATGTGGAACACATATTCATTCAGATCCATATGGTAGATTTTCTATCAAATATCCTTATGAGTGGAATATATTACCTAAATGTAATCCAATATATAATGTATGCTTTACAAGCCCAGATTTTGTAAAAAATGTAAAAGGGCTTACTACTAGACCTACACAAAATGGTTATCTCATAACGATCAGATTTAATAAAGGAATCGAGTCACTCTATAATAGTTTTTGTAATGAAGGTTCGAACTCATGTCAAAAAGTCTCTCTCGGCCAATTCGTTGGTTGGAAAATATATAAAGAGTCTTTAAGATTAGTACTATCGGAAATTGATGTTTCCGATAAAATCAAGTATCAATTAGCGCTATTACTTTTTTAAACGATACAAACCCATTCGATAAGGAAAAAATTGAAAAAACTATTGACTTAATGATGTCATCGTTTGTGTATATCGAAAGTGATCCAAACGATAGTAATTACGCATGCAGGGTTTCAGAAATAGATGAAATCTCTATCGAAGAAATCAAAAATTGTGGCCAATTTGGGGTTGCTGTGTATAATTGCTGCGATATGGGAGATGCTATTCTCGATAAAAACAGTAACCTAATTATCAGTTGTGGCGGAATGTCTAATTATTCTGGGGAATGCGAAAAGTATTCATCTCAAAATAACCGTACTGTTACTAAATGCAGAAAGATCTAGAGAATCGGAATGTCACTCCGGGAGTGTAGGTAAGGATACTATTAACTACGAGGTTGCACCTTGTTTTGGAGCATCAAAACAACCTATCAGCTCTAATCTATACACAGTACATCAGGGGAGTCCCCATTTATTGGTAAAGTCGGGAAGAATATCTCTCCACTCACTCCATTCTCTAAGGGATGTAAATTACGGCCGCGGTAATTTTATGTATCCAAGTATATCTAAAAGGTAAATGAAGAAATAAACAGTGACTGAGAATCCAACAATAGTAAAGTTATACTTTGAGGACCCCATAATTTTCGTATTTATTAATACACACAGAGCGAAACCGACTACGAAAGTTACTTGGAGTAAACCTAACGTAACTAGTATGCCTGCCATTTCAAGAGAGGCTCCTCCCCTCAATAATATGCCTACAATACTAAATATTAACCACTGGAAGACATAAACACCCACTGCGTATGTAATGCTCAGCGTTATTCCGATAGCAAACAGTCTCACAAAACACCTCTTTCAATCACTACAACATGGATCCTTGTAACCTGTCAACTATCAAATAAAATTGATAGAAGGATAGCTAAGGGCTCGTCCATCAATAATCTGATAGGTATTGATGGTTACGGCCCTTTGGGATGTACCAGACGGTACAGCCCTTTGTTTACACTGTAAATCTATCACGATTTTCATGTGTACCGCTTCTCCATCTAAAATAGATATCATTTTATTAATGGATGCGGCCTAAGTATAGCTAACAAAGCTTTTTCTCTCGAACTAAAAATCTAAAGTATAATAAACTTCGAGATTTGAAGTTGGCTTTGTAACAATCCAATTTTAACTTATTATCAAAAGCAGAGCTAAAATTGACACAATCGGATACGAGATGAAACCGTATTTAGCAGAAACACGCCACTGGAGCTTGTCCTGCCAGCCGGGAAGTTTTAAACCTAACAGCATTAAAAGTTGTTCGAATGCATCCGGAAGTACACCCACTACCCCGCCGGCCAGATAATAATAATTATTAAACGTCAAGAATACCCAGATAATGCTGACTGCGGTTAACAGATAATCCAGACCCATAACCGTTAAAATCACATTTCTTCTTTTAGGTGGAAAGTTGAAAAATTCTTTTAAACTTATCCCGGGACGCAAACCAAAATCATTATGCGGAGTAAGATCAAGGAGAAAATGGGAAATAAACGCCAAGGGCAATCCAACTTCGGGATTGGGAAAGACTTTTAATATCGCCGCCCCGGTCAAAAAATGCGGAGCATATAACATAAAATCAGTATACAATATTTAGTTTTGCGCATCCTTGACAATCAATCCGTATTCATGCCATACTGAATCGACAACTTCATAGATTATGATACTTGATACTTGTAAAGAACAATATCTAGAACCAGGTAAATCAGTAGACCAAGCAACCGCTGATTTTAATAAAGAAAGAGAAAGTGGAAAACAATTGTTTGCCGCGCTTCGCGGATGGGGTAGACTGGCGAAAGAAAAAGGTTTGCAGTTAGGTAAACAGATCCCGCTCGGTCTCATTCAAGCCGGTAGAACAAAATACAACGATTTCCTTTCGGATACTCCAGAATCGACATTTGCTCAAGATGGACGCGGAATACTTGCGGGAGCACATGAAATTATTTTGACACAGAGTTATGGTGAAAAACCCCCGTTATATGTCATTGCATCTAATCCTAATCCATCTGATACTGAAATTCAAACTCCTGATAAAAGAGAGCTATTGGGCAATCACAGATACAGGAGTTCAATTTTGTTTTATACAGGAACCTGGCATAGATTCATTAGACCCTGGACAATTTATGGAAAAAGCAATTCGCCTTGATTCAGGTACATCTGATGCAAAACTCTACGGAAGCTTAATTCAACACGAGTTAGCTGGTATACTGGAGAACTTTATCAATACTGTTTCAGGATCAAACACGTTAAAGGTTACTGTTCCACCGCCACCCCAACACGTTTAATTATTTCCTTTCCGATCATTTTTGATATTTGTCCCGATGCTGTTCTCGATTTAATCGGGATTACAGCATCGTGGATCCCGCAGATCTGCGTATTGCAGATGTTGCGGGAATATTTTATAATATCCCCCTAGGGGGGATCTTATGTACAGACCAAAAAATACACAGGAAAGAATCCTGCATCGCTTAAAAATCTCTCTGGGTCATTTGAAGAAAGTCATCCAGATGGTGGAAAGTCATGATTACTGCATTGACGTTCTCCACCAGACTCAGGCTGTTCAAAAAGCCCTACAGGAAACCGACTCTCTTATACTTGAGAATCATTTAAATACCTGTGTTGTTTCGGCCATCAAAAAAGGACGTTCAAAAGAAGTTATTGAGGAAGTTATCAAAGTTTTGGATAGAAGTAGACAATAACATCAATTATGTCCCTAGATAAACTTATCGTCACATTAAGCGGAATTGTAGCCATTATATTTACCTATTGGTATTTTCTGGGAAAAAAAGAGGGGGAGAAAAATTCATGAAAACTCTTACGTTTCCTGTTTCCGGAATGCATTGCGCTTCATGTGTCAGTGTGATCGAAAGAGCACTTGGCAAACTGGAGGGTGTAAAAGAGGCAAACGTTAATTTAGCTACCGAACAGGCAACCGTAACCGTTGATGAGGCTCTGGTAAAAGATTCTCAACTGCAAACGGCGGTTGAATCCGTTGGCTATCAAGCTCATATCCAAGACATCACCCTCGATCAAGACACCCAAACTCTGCAAAAAGAAAACGAACTAAGAGCTTTGGGAAACCGGGCCATGATAAGTATTTATGTTGGCGTTATTCTACTTTGGGGTAGTTTCCCGGGACTTATGGAAACCGCTCCTCTCTTTTTCAAAGATATCTGGGTCCAGCTGATATTTGCCACTCCAGTGCAATTTTGGGCAGGCTACTCTTTTTATAAAGCTGCCATAACTTCTCTAAAACACAGAACCGCTAACATGGATACGTTGGTGGCCCTTGGCACCACGGTTGCTTATGGCTACTCTGTTTTTGTTGCTTTTTTTCCAAACGTTATAAAACAACTTGGAATTGATCCTGTGGCTTACTTTGACACCTCAACCGTCATCATCGCTTTGATACTTTTAGGCCGATTTCTTGAAGCCAAGGCAAAAGCCGGCACTTCTGAGGCCATTAAAAAATTAATAGGCCTGCAGGCAAAAACAGCACGAGTAATACGAAGTGGCAAAGAACTAGACATTCCCTTATCACAAGTAGTAGTTGGAGATATTATCCGTGTCCGGCCGGGTGAAAAAATTCCTATTGACGGAATTATAATTGAAGGACGTTCATCGATCGATGAGTCAATGGTAACTGGGGAAAGTATTCCCAAAGAGAAAGTTAAAGCGGATTTAGTCATAGGGGCCACGATCAATAAAACCGGCAGTTTTACTTTTAAGGCTACTAAAGTCGGGTCGGAAACTATGCTCTCACAAATTATCAAACTTGTTCAGCAAGCACAGGGAAGCAAAGCTCCAATTCAACGTATTGCTGATCTTATCTCTTCTTATTTTGTACCGATTGTCATTATGCTGGCAATTTTGACCTTTATCATCTGGTTTGATTTTGGTCCAAACCCGGCGTTTCTTTTTGCCATGCTCAATATGATTGCGGTTTTGATCATTGCCTGTCCCTGCGCTATGGGATTGGCTACTCCTACCGCAATCATGGTTGCCACCGGACTGGGAGCAGGGAGAGGGATTCTTATCAAGGATGCGCAGAGTCTGGAAACAGCTCATAAAATAAAAGCGCTCGTATTTGATAAAACCGGAACATTAACAATAGGTAAACCAAAAGTTACCGACTTTGCCATGACTGATAGTAAGGATCAAAAACAAATACTTTCTTTAATCTCCAATCTGGAAAAACATTCCGAACACTCTCTTGCTTCTGCCATCATTGATTTTATAGAGGCGGGTGGCGCGAGGGAACCGCTAATTAAGATAAAGGATATAGAAGCCATCGAAGGCCACGGAATCAAGGGAGTAATTAACGGAGAAACTGTTTTGGTCGGAAACCGCAAACTGATGGAAAAAGAAAAAGTCATAGGCGAAAGTCTGCTGGATAAAAAAGCAACCAAATGGTCAGAGGAAGCCAAAACCCTGGCTTATGTAGCTATAAACGGCAAAAACGTCGCCCTATTTGCTATCGCTGATACGCTTAAAAACGACGCCAAAGAGGCTGTGTCGGAACTTAAACGGATGGGAATTGATGTTTATATGATTACGGGAGACAACAAACAAACCGCACAAGCAATTGCTCAACAAGCCGGAATAGATTCCGATAAAGTTTTTGCCGAAGTCCTCCCTCAGGAAAAGGAAGAAAAAGTCAGATGGCTTAAGACGGGTGACGCGAGGGTTGCATTTGTCGGTGACGGCATCAACGACGCCCCGGCGTTAGCTTCCGCAGACGTAGGAATTGCCATGGGTTCTGGAACAGACATCGCCATTGAGTCGGCAGGAATTACCCTAATTAATAAAGAACTTCATTCAATAATCACGGCCATCAAACTCTCTAAGCAAACCATAAAAACAATTAAATTAAATCTTTTTTGGGCATTTTCATATAACGTTGTCTTAATTCCTGTTGCCGCAGGTTCACTCTACCCTTTTTGGGGCATACTTTTAAATCCTATTTTTGCCTCCCTGGCTATGGCATCCAGTTCAGTCTCAGTTGTCTCCAATTCATTATTATTAAAACGTTATAAAATATAAAGGAGGATCTATGAAAAAATTAGACAGCGAAAAGACTATTTTACTGGTTATTGGAGGAATCACACTATTGGTTGTAATAGCCATAGTCATATTTTCCTTTAATGAACAAAAACAAACAAAGGGTACTGCCGATGTTGTAACTTATACACAAAACCAAAGTGACAGACCAAAAGTGACAGTATCAGACAAATCTTACGATCTGGGAAAAATGAAGGTCAAAGATGAAAAAACGGCAGAATTTACACTGGAAAATACAGGAAATAAAACGCTGCAGCTTTATAAAATCAGTTCTTCCTGCGATTGTACGTTTGGACAAGTGGAAATAGAAGGTAATAAAAGCCCGGAATTCAGCATGCACGCCAGTGGCAGTTGGACGGGAAATATCGAACCGGGTAAAAAAGCCAAACTGTCGGTTATCTACCGCCCTTCAATCATGCCCGTATCTGGCATAGTAACGCGCGATGTTTACGTACAAACAAATGATCCGGAAAATCCTAAATTAACGTTTACGGTCAAAGCGGATGTGGAGTAATAATCTTTATCTTAATAACGGGTGACGCGAGAGAAGGATTTCCAAATGAAGCTTCACTGGCCTTGAGTCCGCCAGCTGGCGGACGATTTTGAAGCGTAGTTTGGAATACTCAAGCGGCAGGACCCGTAAATTCAATTATGAATTCTAATCTTTTTTTTGGAGTCTCTTTAACCGCTTCTTTCCTAGGCGGCATGGTGGCCCTTTTTGCACCTTGCTGTATCACTTTCCTTTTTCCCTCCTATCTTGGAACTATCTTTAAGGAACGGAGCCGGGTCGTTTTATTGACACTTGTTTTTGCTCTCGGTTTAGGATCGGTTCTGATCCCGGTTGCACTGGGAATGCGCATCATCGTTTCCCTTTTTGACCAGTTTCATACTACTACGTATTTATTTGGATCACTGCTTATGTTTCTAGTGGGACTTATGACCCTTTTTGAAGTCAAACTCATGCTTCCTCTACCCCACTACACTATGCCGCAAAAAACTACAATTATATCGACATTTTTACTTGGACTTTTCTCGGGCATTACCTCTTCATGCTGTGCTCCGGTTTTATTTGCTGCCATCACTCTATCTTCTCTAACTCCATCCCTTTTTACTGCCTTTGTAGTCTCATCGTTCTATGTCTTAGGTATTGTTTTTCCACTCTTTTTTCTTTCCCTCTTTTATGAAAAAATCACCAACCAGTATTTATATAAAATGAAGAAAAATATCGAAAAACCGCTTAAAATTCTGGCTGCGCTTACCTTTATGGTTTCTTCGGTCATTATTGCATATCTGGCTTTAACAGACAGAATTAAAATGGAACAGAATATGAGTTATGGAATAACACTTAGAACTTTTATCTATGAAGTTTCCTCAAGACTACAAAACCCTTTTCTTGATATAATGGTTCTTATCGGAATTATTATATTATTTAAAATTATGCTAAAGGAGGCAAAAAAATGACAGAAAAAGTGGATTCGTCTCATGATAAAAATAAATACCTATTGGGAATCCTAACCGGATTCCTGTTAACTTTACTGGTTCTCAAACTTGTCCCGGAACTTTTAACCAAATCACAAACTTCAAAAATATTCATACCTTTTTTGTCCCAAAAGCCCACTCCCACTCCGGATGCGAAGAGTCAGCAGGAAGAAATTACCAAAGCCATATTTCCTGACAAGCTTGATCTTGGTGTCTCATATGGGCAGACAATCGTTAATATGGTAAAAGGAGGTGCAATTGACAAGGAAAAATTCCTCGCTCTCTACGAAGCAAGAGGAGGTCTCAAAAGCGATGAAAAACAATTACTGGAAGCCGCTTCGGATACGCCAATAATTGTTACCCAACAGAATGCCAATCTGGTTTTAAATCTTCTCTGGCCACTGGGAATTGCTAACCAAACGAAAGTTCTTTCCGAAGGCCCGATGGGTACAGAGTATAAAAAGGATGTTGGTAACTTTGCTTCAACCGGCGGTTGGACTCTGGGAAAAATTGACGGCGGCAAGCTTTTTAATAGTTTACCAATTATTCCTCTGACACCGGATCAGGAAACAAAAGTCAAAGAGATTGCCCAAAATATTTACCGGCCTTGTTGTGGCAATAGCACCTACTTCCCGGACTGCAATCATGGGGCTGCCATGCTTGGTTTTATTGAACTGGCGGTGGCCCAGGGAATGTCAGAGGAGGAAATTTATAAAAAGGCTTTAGTCTTAAACTCTTATTGGTTCCCTTCAACCTATGCCGACCTTTATGTTTACTTTAGTAAAAAGAAGAATACACCCTGGAATAAAGTAGAGGCCAAAGTAGTCTTAGGGGCAACCTATTCAGGCGGTGCGGGTTACGGGAAAATTGCCAAACAGCTTCAGGATGAAGGATTACTGCCAAAAGTTGAAGGCGGTGGCGGCTGCGGGGTATAAATAAGTTTGACAAAAGACTGTTAATAATCAATACTAAATTAACAGTCAATTATGGAAAAGAAACCTGCTCACGGTAAGGTAAATTTAGGTACGGCTCATAAAAATAAAATATTTAATCTTTTCCCAACTCTGTTCATTCTTCTAATTCTTCTTATCATTGGTCTTATTTATATTAAAAACACCCAGATTCTGACAGGGAGAGCGACAAACCAGAATAGTTTCCTTTTAAGAAGCGCAGGCAATCCGGGAGAGACATGTAGCGGAGAGCTTATCAAAAATTCCACTAACGGATCTATAAATTATCTTTGCAGGGAAGATAGTGTATGTTACAGTAAAGCGAAGTTTGTAACAGATTCTAGAGGTATTACCTTGTATAAATCTGATAGTAATAGTGAGTTCATTCCAATTTATGCTGGGGCTAATAACCCGGCTATATGTTATTACAAATCAGCAACCGGACCATATGAGGAAAAATATAAAGAATTTACCTTTGATAATATTTGCGGTAAAGAGATTGGGTCTCCCTGTTGTCCTAAAAGCGACATACCGGCAAAAGACGTAAGAAAAGAATGTATACCGGGACTTGTCTGTGACAATTCAGCTCTTGCAAAACACCAATCTAGTCCATATAGTAATAAAGAGGCTTTTTACAACCCTTGGTATTACAGGTTACTAGATGCCAGAATACCTAATATAAGTAATGGACTTTGTATACCTTTTTCTCCTGCACCAACCTCAAGTTTGACTTGTGGCGAAACAGGTAATACGTGTTGTCCTGGATCATCCGTACAGGGATTTTGTGATAACCCATCCGATCAATGTCTATCTTGTAGTGCAGGAAATTGCCGAGATCAAAATCAAAATAATAAATGTCTTGGTCCGTCAGAAGTAGGCTATACTGCCTTTTACTACTGGACTCCTATAGATAAAGCTACAGATAAAGATATAGATATTATAATAGGCGCTGGCGCTTCTGATAGACAGAGATTAACAAAGAATTTATTTAATCAGCCTCTTACTCAAGAAACGATCAATCCGATATTTGTAGTAACGGCTGGTACAAAACTTAATATATATACCCATGATAATACTAAAACTAGAAGAAGTTATTATGTGAGATATTCTTGCAATGATCCGATAATAGGCTTTTCTGATATGCCTTATGATGGAGTAAATTTCAGTATCGAATGTGGACCGTATAAAGATAGTGATGTTGGACACAATTTTACCGTGACCATTCAGCTTTGGGAAACATCTTCATACTTTCCTATGCCCACCACCTCTCCGCCGATTACTTTTAGCAAAACGGTGAGAGTAATTCCTAGACCAACGCTTACTCCCCCACCATGGATTATCGTGAAATAATTTTCTGAATTAACTGATTGTTCCCTAACATCTGTAATTTGTATATAATAAAGATCCGGGAGTTTTTAATATGAATCTTTGGACCATTTTTATTACTGGTCTTTTTACTGGTGGACTTACCTGTCTGGCTGTTCAAGGCGGCTTACTGGCTACAACTATTGCCCAAAGGGAAGAAGAACGACTAAAAGAGAAAACTAGAACCGGCAATGCCCTGCCGATTTTTTCTTTCGTCGTTGCTAAAATTATTGCTTATACCCTTTTGGGCTTTCTTTTAGGCTGGTTTGGATCTGTTTTTGAACTTTCTTTAACAGCCAAGATCATCATGCAACTCTTAGTTGGAATTTTTATGATCGGAACCGCTTTCAGTTTGCTTGATGTTCATCCCGTTTTCCGCTATTTTTTAATCCAGCCTCCTAAATTCCTCACTCGACTTATAAGAAATCAAATGTCTCGGCCAAAGGCCGATCAGCCTCTGGCTGAAAAAAGCAGTGATTTTTTTGCCCCGGCAATCCTTGGAGCTTTTACCGTTCTAATCCCTTGCGGGACTACTCAAGCCATGATGGCTCTGGCCATTGCGACCGGAAATCCCCTACTAGGTGCAATAACTTTGTTTATCTTTACACTTGGCACTTCACCAATTTTTTTCGTTCTTGGATATTTTGCCACAAAACTGGGAATGGCCATACAACAAAAATTTCTGAAAATTGCCGCTTTCTCAATAATCTTGATAGCGACCTTAAACTTAAATGGAGCAATTGCCTTAACAGGAAGCCGGTTCACGATTGAAAATATCTGGGCCGAAGCATATTGTACTATTTTTACTTTTTGTAACAACAAAGTCCTTGCAGCCCAAACTCAGATCACGAATGTTGCGACCATTAATATTGAAAGCAATGGTTATTCTCCCAAAAATTTATCGGTCAAAGCCGGTTCTCCGGTCACTCTTCATTTAGTCAATCAAAATGCAGGAGGATGTACTCAGGTCTTTACCATTCCTTCACTCGGAATTCAAAAAATTATAACTCGTGGCAATTCCGACACGATCCAATTTACAGCTCCCAGGAAAGCTGGAAAACTGGCATTTATGTGTTCAATGGGAATGTACAGAGGAGAAATTGAGGTAATCTAGGACGATGATTAAAAAAGCAATTTTTAAAATCGAAGGAATTCACTGTACAGCTTGTGTCTTAAATATTGATGGGCAACTGGAAGATACCACAGGTATAACAGAAGCCAGCACTCATTACGCAAAACAGGAAACCACGGTAGTTTTTGAAAAAGAAACTATCACCCCTCAGGAAATCTGTGAGATCATCAAAAAACTTGGCTATGGAGCCAGTCTTATATCCTCAAATTAATCTTGTTCTTACCTATCCTTGACTTGCACTAGTAAGAATTATTAACTAGTATAATATTAGTATCATGTTATCCGTAAAGAACTGTCTTATATTACTTCTGGTATTATGTCTGATGGCTAGTAATCCCCTGTCTATTCTTTCTTCCCTTACAATTCCACCTGCTTATGCCCAAAATCCTGTTAATACACAAGCTTCTGTACATACTAATAGTATTATTGATGATATAGGTAATGCCATCATCGGTTTCTTAAACATGATCAAGGGAGTCATTAATTTTATCAGCTGGATACTAAATATTATCGGTGGAATTTTAGGCTTCATCGGAAGTATCATTGCTCTTGTTTTAAACGTAATTATCGATGGAATTATCAACAGCATCGCAAGTATTGCGGCAGCTATCAGCAATAATGTAGCAATAGTTCCGACTATCATTCAATGTGGTATATCTTGTCCTGTATTTGATTTAGGCTGCTATATGGGTTGTGTGCAAAAAGCAGTCAATCCGTCTGCGTATGTGGAAACTATTGAACCCACCCCTACGCTTATTCCTTTACCACAAGAATCAGAGACTCAAAATAACGAAGAAGGCAGAGGTGCACCTAACTCTAATACAAGTAATAATCAACCATTTATTCCCACAATAACCCCGGAAGGATTACCTCCTCCTGATGTTGCTATGTACCGACCAGCTCCTGATATATTTTATGGAAATCAAACAACAAACAGATCTACCTCTTTTATCATCGGTACCACAGGAATTGAGTTAGATCTCAACAAGCCGGAAAATTGGCTGATTCTTCTTGATTTAATAGCCAGAGAAGAAATTTCTCCTCTTGACGTCTCTAGACTTGTCCAAACTGTCAGAGAAAGAGGGATTTATCATCCGGGTCAACAGGTTCACCCTATCCTTCAAGAGTGATAACCAGTCGTTTTACAAATACAAAGCCACCGTCATATTCCAGAAGGTGTAAAAATTCAAAAATATTAAACCTTGACAATTCCTATAAAAGTAGTAAAATACTACTAGTATGAAAATTGGAAATATTGTTTCAACCAACGAAAAAGGGCAAATTGTTATTCCTAAAGATGCGAGGAAAGCTTTAGGAATTACCCCTAATAGCTTTCTACAGCTTATTCTGGCTGGCAATAGTATAATCATAAATCCGATAAAAGATGTGATTACAACTCTCGATGCGGAATCTTCCTATATGGAGATTCTGAAAAAAACAGCCGGTAGTTGGGCTAATGATAGCTGGCCAAAAACCAGAAAAAGAAGAAGAAGGATTGAACTGAATGCAGCAAAAAGAGCAAAAAAGCTATGGTAATCTTAGATACCAGCGTTATCATTGACCATCTTCGTCAACCATTCAATAAATCTGCCTTAGTCAAAATCATCAGATCACACCCCAAAGAATCTCTCTGTATTTCAATTATATCTATACAGGAACTGTATGAAGGACAAAGTACGAGAGATGAAGAGGAAGAGGAAGATCTTATTGCCGTAATCGCCCCCTTGAAAATTCTACCCTACTCATACGATATTGCGAAGTGTGCAGGACAAATCATGAGAGATATCTCTACTCCACTGGAATTTATGGATGCGGCAATTGCGGCAACCGCGATTCTTCATGGAGCGCAACTTTTTACTTTGAACAAAAAAGACTTTGAGAGAATTGGTGACTTGGAACTTTACAAATAAAGCGCCACCGTCATATTCCAGAAGGCATGAATTAGAATGGGAAGAGTAAGAGATTTACGCAGAGTAAAAACATAACTGTTGGTAATCCCCAGAAGCAGTATCGAAATGGGATATACTAAAAATGAAATTCCCCTCAAGTGCAGACTGGTAAAAAGAATCGGGATATGAAGAAGTAAAAATAAGACGCTGGAGCTGGTAGCCGCCCAAAACTGGTTATTGGAAATTTTATAAAATCGCTGGTAGAGAAAACCGCGGCCGAGTATTTCTTCCCAGATAGAAGTGGCTATATTTATAATCAATAGTGGCACAATTCCCCCGCTTACTTTAAGCGCTAAAATTGGCGCGAAAGAAAACTGTCCGTACTTGATAAAATTTGCCAGCATCCCTTCTAGTGCAAACAGCAGACCTATTAGAACCCCTAAGTAAATATCCAAAAAAAAGTCAGGCAGAGAGCGCCATAACCCCATTTCTTTTAAAGGGTTCTTCTCCCCTACCAGAACAAAAATAACCGGAAAAACGAAGACCACGGGTTTGATTAAAAATTCATCTATCCAGTCAGGCAAATGAAAATAAGCCCGGTAGAACGCCCAAACTATGAAAATAATAAACCAGACAGCGAAAGTTTGCCGTTTCATCCTAATTACATTCTATACACAACTCTATTATAAAGACAAGTGCAAAAACAGGCGTTAATTTCTAATCTGAAAAATTACAAACTCACCAGTTGCTACTTCCCATTTTATCTCCAACTTTTCCACCCATGCCACTTCCGGACCCTTCCTGCACCTCTCGATCATCTCTTTTACCTTCTCCACATCTGCCTCAAAAACCGCCTCAACAGTTTTGTTGTCCGCATTCCTCACCCATCCGGTAAGTCCCAATTCGTTTGCGTTTCTCACAGTCCATGCACGAAAACCCACCCCGATAACATCGCCAATAATAAAAATATGCGCACACTTCATAAAGGTAAAATTCTCGCCCCAGTCCAGGCAATAATAAAATCACGAATACTTCTGCCTAGAAATGTGGCTAAAAAGAACTTCCACATCGGATAATTTATAGTACCAGCTAATATTCCGATAAAATCGAAAAAAGGCAAAGGCAAAAGAGCCACTATCAAGGTGGTAACAAAACCATTTTGAGTAAAAAAACCTTCTATTCTTATTAACCAATTCTTCTTATAATCCAACGTCCCGATAATGCCTCTTCCGCCAAAACCTACAAAATAACCGGATAATTCTCCAAGTGCCGCACCTAAGCCGGAAACAACTCCAACTAAAACAGGGCTCCATAAAGCCCCGCCCAAAAAAACTGTCGCTACTCCGGGAAGAGGAAAAAAAATTGAGGCGCTTGAGAGAAGATTGATAAAAAATAATCCCAACATACCTAGTTTCGTCAGATGTCGAAATACTTCTTTCTGCGTCCAAATAAGAAGAATTAAAAATATCGTCAGCAATAATATTCCCAATTGATTTAATCTGTTCTCATGAAAAGAAACTTTTTTATGTTTATGTATTATCATTTTATCTTTCATTTGTGCCTCGCTAAAACGGTATATCCTCAATCTTTTTTCGTCCGGAGGACGATCGGCCTTTGGCCGACTTTTTTTTATCCGGCCAAGCGCCTAATTCTTTTAGCTTCCACATGAAAAGTGCGCCTTTTCTCTTAACATTGGCGTCTTTGACAAAAGACAAGGCCTTTTCCAGAAGCGCTCTGGGCATATTTTTAGAGAGCTTCATATAAATACCTTTGTGCTTTAAATCATTTAGCTCTTCAGTTAAATAATATCCATACGACTGGAATTCACGGGAAATATACTTATCCTCAAGAGGATTAAACTTAATAAGTATATCCCCTACTTTCTGCATATTTTTTTTACCTCACCCACTAAGTATAACGATCCTGTAATTAATATTAAACTATCACTATCTGTATTTTTCATCGCATCATTAAGGGCAACAAGGGCACTCCTTGCGTATGCAAGGGGTGCCCTTGAAACGAGGCGTGCCTTTGAAATTAACTCCTCAGGTTCATAAGAATACGTATCTCCCAAGTCGGTCATCAACCGGAACCTGGTGAAAATAACCTCATGACAGATAGGTAGAATCTCTTTGAGAATTCCCTGGGCATCTTTTCCGCTTTTAATGGCAATAATTGCCTTGACTTTTTTATCTGGAAATATTTCTTTAATGGCCGAAACTAAAGCCCTCATCTTCTCCGGATTATGCGCTCCATCCAATATCACCAATGGCTTCTTGCTTATTATTTCTAATCTCCCGGGTATAAATACTTTCTTTAGTCCCGTTTTAATATCCTCAACTGACAACTGATCCGCCAGCTGGCGGATGACAACTGACAACTTTTCAATAACTCTTACAGCAATTGCCGCATTCTCCACCTGATGTCTGCCTAATAGAGAAAGTTTAAGATTTTTATAAGTATTTATTCCAAAATAATCAAATATGCTCCCTTTTTCGTCTATCTTTTTTACTTTGTATTTAATAAGGGCACTCCTTGCAGAAATTGCAAGGGGTGCCCTTGAAATTAGAGATAAAGATGCATCTTTATCTTTGCAAGTGTTTTCAATAATTTTAATAACCGACTTCTGCTTTACACCGCTAACAACTTTAATCCCTGGTTTAATAATCCCCGCTTTATCCTCAGCTATCTTCTCAACCGAACTTCCCAATATTTCAGTGTGATCCAAACCAACATTAGTAATAACTGCCACAAGCGGTTTAATAACATTCGTAGCGTCCCAAGTCCCCCCCATACCCACCTCAATCACGGCGATATCCACTCTTTGCTTTTTAAAATAAAGAAAAGCCATTGCTGACACTATCTCGAAATAACTCGGTGCTCCATATGCTGATTTCTCCATCTGTTTCACTATTGGTCCAATCTCATTCACTAATAAAGCAAATTCCTCATCTGGTATGTCATTTGACATTTGAACTTTGACATTTGACATTACTTTTACCCTCTCATTTACCCTCACTAAATGCGGTGAAGTATGCAATCCAACTCGATATTTCTGCGCCAGAATTGAAGCAATAATCGTGGCAGTTGACCCTTTTCCGGATGTTCCTCCCACGTGTATAGTTTGGTAACTTAACTGCGGATTGCCAAGTAACTCCATAAGTTTCTCCATTCTTTTCAGTCCCAATTCACCGGGGTATTTCTTTTCCGGGGGAGGTATGAAAAAATCCAAAAACTTGACGGCCTGACTATATGTCTTTATCATTACCAAGGAATTATATCGTATGAAAGACAAAATTGCCTTAGTAACCGGTTCAGCAAAGAATTTAGGACAAGCAATTGCCCTTGATCTTGCTAAACAAGGCTATAGAATAGTCATTCACTATCATCACAGCGAAAAAGAGGCCAAACAGACTTTAAACGAAGTCAAAAAATATTCCAACGGCATTATCGTTCGGGCTGATCTCACCCGCCAAGAAGAAGTTATATCGATGTTTCGAAACATCGACAAAAAACTTGGGTCAGTTGATATTCTGATAAATCTAATCGGTAATTTTATTTTTGAACCTATAACCACTACCACGTTTGAAAAATTCAGAGATGTAATCGCGAGTAATCTCTACTCAACCTTTCTTTGCTGCAACGAAACATTCCCAATGATGCAAAAGAAAAAATGGGGCCGAATAATTAATTTTGGCTGTGTCGGAGCAGACTCAATCACCATCCGCGAAAAAACCACTCCGTATTATATCGCCAAAACAGGAGTTATCATGCTGACGAAAGTTCTTGCCTATGAATCTGCCAAATACGGAATCACTGTCAACAGTATCTCTCCGGGGATTCTGGAAACCAGCGTAGCTAAACCTCCTACTCCGAGCGGAAAATACGCCCAATTTGAAGATATAATTAACGCCGTTAATTTCTTGCTTAAAGAAGAATCTAACTATATCAACGGGGCCAATATCGAAATTGCCGGTGGTTTCCGTTTGGGCTTTTAATAAAAAGAGTTAATTATCACAATTTACTTTTTTCCGCTTATAAGCGGATTACGAATTATCTGTGTAGGAGAAGGGGTCGGATAAAAAAGCACGATATCTTTAATCATTTCAACATGTGGTGGCGTCTGTAAATAGTTATTATACTCCTGCTCTGAATCAAACGTCCAACCTCTCATACCCAACTTATACCGCCCTGGTCCTGGATAAACACACGTTGGTAAACCATAACCAACAGGATGCATAAGATTACTATCTATATAACCATTATTTGTAGAAGTCCAATTACAGGAAAATTCGTATATACGATAATTTCCTATCAAACTAGTATCATATCCAGAAAATATTATTGTATTATCTTTACCTATTGGTATTAGAATATTGCCTTGAGTCGTCTTGTCTACTATTATATTTGACACGTTTACGGATGAATGTATAACAGTCACAATATTCGCCTTATCTAGACTAAGACATAGATTGTAATCATCTGGTTTTATAGATGGGTCTAAACTATCATGTGGATCCATACATCTTAGATTAGAAAAATCGCACCTTTTGCCAACTATAGTACAACACTGTGTTCCTTCCAGTCCGCACTCACTGGTAGTTTTTTTCGCTTCACAAAATCCAAGACTTTTAGGTTCATTTATAGAATATAGCCATGGATTTGAATATCGATACTTCTTTATACTATCTGGATAAGGCGTTATCTGTGTATTGCACTCCAGCATGCTTCCTTCTACCTCTCTACATAAACCTCTAGGATCTAAAACGGAACAACACGGGCTGCCAGAACCCTGACCGCAGACATCGCTCAAATTTCTGCAAATGGCACTATCTTTGGAATCAATCCAGCCTGTATCAGACGTAGAGCTATGGCATTGATATGGATCATTACATTTATAAAAACCCTCTTTCCCCATAAAACATGATTGTCCCCATCCTCCCGCATCTGATTTTAGTGATGCTGCTCTACCTCTTAGATTTAATGAGTAAAAATTAGAATAATAGATGATTGCTAAAAAAATAACAGCTAAAATGGTTATAAAAACGACGCTCTTTTCTTTTCTTGTAAGCTGCAAATCAACAAGCATATAATTCTAACCTAGCACATCTTGACATTAAAATAAACTCTTGAAATAATGGTTATAAATATGTTTAACTCCTCGATTTGCTTTTATAAGAAACATCTTGTAATAGCCGGAATAATTTTATTGTTTTTTGGAATACTAATTTCATTCCAATTATTTTCTCAACTTGCCACAAAAAGCGATGTCAACACCTACTCACAAGCAGCCACTTCCGGTTTGCACCTGTCACAAGTACTATCATCACCCGCACCAGCATCTACGACGCAAGGATCCTTCTGTGGCCCTAATACAAATATTGGGTTTAACTGCGGAGGAAATCTGGTCTGCCAATATAATACTTTAAACCTGAAGGATGTGACTAGTGAACAACTCAGATGTCTTCCTAAATCGATGGTTAAATTAAGAATAATGGATGATAATGATCCTAATAAAGTATTAAATTACTTCCAAAATAAGGTTATTATTCACGGAGAGAAAAATAATGGGTTTGCTCACCGATCTAGTTTTTTTTCTTTTAACATCAACACTAATCTGCCTATTTATTTTGTACCTGGTGGTCAAGAGTTACTGAATCGAATTATTATACATACAAGTTGCGACGTAGACGGAAATAAACAATATTATGGTGACACATTGGGACACACGGCAGGAAGTTTGGACCAGACTTGTACACTCAAAGGGCTCAAAATAAATACCGATATTCTGGTTAAAGTCAATGTAGACATGTGGATCTTTGACAGTCACGAAGAACAACAAGCATTTATGCGTGACACAAATATGTTGTCCTCAAGACCTCCTGATGTATCTCTGGGTAATGTACAGGTTAAGGTATTTGATACAGGAGATCAATAAATCTTCTTCTTGACACGCTCATTTTATTTGTTACAATCTTAAAAAGAATGAAAAAAAAGCAACTAATTTTTATCGGTATATTTACAATCCTCGGCCTTATCGCTCTTCAGATTCCTTTCACCAGATTACTTGGATCAAATGTTAAATTCACTCTTTTTGATTTTCTCGCTACCACTGCTGGCGCCTTTTTAGGAACGTCTGTTGGGATTATCTCAGTATTGTTGATGCAATTAGTAAATTTGGTTGTCCACGGAAGTAAATTTGATACAGGTGGTTTAATTCGTCTCTTCCCCACTCTTTTTGCCGTTGCCTACTTTGCCAAAAAAAGAACATTGAATATTATAGTCCCGATTATCGCTATGATAGGATTTAATTTACATCCGATCGGAAGGTCTGCTTGGATATATTCTCTTTTTTGGCTGATCCCGATCCTGGCTCATTTCTGGAGAAAAAACCTGTTTGCAAAATCTTTAGGAGCTACTTTTACTGCTCATGCGGTGGGAGGTGTCTTATGGGTTTGGGCTTTCGGACTCACAAGGCAGATCTGGTTGGCTCTGATTCCTCAAGTAATCATGGAAAGAATTTTGATGGCAGTTGGGATCTCAGCTTTCTATCTTCTTTTCTCAAAAGTCCTCAATTACGCTTCCAGACACCATTTTTCCACTAACTTCCTAAAAGCTCTCCGTCTTAATTAAATCTGTTCATTGCAGACGCAATTCCCTTATTTATAGCAATTTCCAAAGCTTCAACATTTCTTTTTATTATTTTTTTTACCTCACCGGCTTCATTGTCTTTAAAAGGAGAAAGAACAAACTTTTCAATCTCACGCCGGTGAAGATTATAATCTCCGGAATGTTGTATATTAAGCTTACCTCGTCCTACCCCGAGTCGAAATCTGACAAAATTATCAGTATGTAAATTTTTTATAATCGAATCTACTCCGTTATGCCCTGCACTGCTGCCACCCCTACGAATCCTGATTTTCCCGAGTGGTAAATCGATATCATCATGTATCACCCATAAATCATTTATACTTATTTTGTAGAAATTAAGTATCGATAACACGGCAATTCCTGACCGGTTCATGTAGGTATGGGGTTTTACTAATACTAGTTTATCACCGACTTTGCAAATCTCTGCTGTATACTTCTTCTCTCCACTCCAGCCTGTTTCTGATTTACCTACCGGTAACAGATCTTTAGCCAACTTCTCAATCACCATAAAACCAATATTATGGCGGGTATATTTATATTTTTCATCTGGATTACCCAGACCTACAATTAACTTCATAGCATTTTCATCACTTCCTCATCCGTTACCTGCGGAAATTCATTATAGAACTGTCCAACTGCACTAAAAGATTCAGGAATCTCAAGCGCAATTATCTCGTCAACCCCGATTTGATCGGGGTCAACCTCAGATTTTAACTTATTATACGTATCTCGTGCAATAACAGGAACAGCTAAGATGGTCTTTAGTTTTCGGTCATTAGCTGCTAGTCTAATATTTTTGATATACTTTAAGGCGGCTAATACCGTCGCCCCCGTCGCAACTCCGTCATCCGTAAGAATAATTGTTTTGTAATTTGAAATTTTTCCCGATGCTGCTTGCGAAGAATGAGCATCTGTAGCATCGTGGATCCCGCTGCTGCGGGAATATTTCTTGATTCTCTCTTCCACTTCCTTCCTTTTTTTCTCAACCTCCTCATCCAAATATCCCTGCTCTACTCCGCTACGCAAAGCTAAATCCCAATCAATTACTTTAACATTCTCTGGTGCAATTGCCCCAATTGCCAATTCCGGGTTATCCGGAGCTGAGAGTTTTTTTACGACAACTGCCGAAAAAGAAATATTTAGCAGTTTTGCTATTTGATTACCTACTACTACTCCACCTCTTGGAATACCCAATACTATGGCATATTTATCTTTCTGATATTTGCTTAATTTGGTTGATAGAAGTTGTCCCGCCTCTTCTCTACTTTGAAACACAGATTGGTTTATTTAAATTTTTCCAATTGTTTCTCTGCTATATTTCCTATGTAGGGTAACTTATATCTTTCACCAGTATATGCTTTCCACATTAAAAGTATCCAGAGTATGAACACTACTAATGACACTCCAGGAGTAAGAATTACTGCTACTACTGGTCCTAATATAGGAACTATAGCCAGTACTATATAAAAGAGAAAAATTGCCACGCCAAGCAATGTAGACTGCATACTGTGAAAACGAATATATTCGCTCTTTTTTTCGGTTAAAAGAAGTAGGATTCCGGTAACCGGACCTAATAAATAAGCTAATGCCCCTTTCATCTTTTGATCTGCTCCAACACTTTCTGCCATATTAATATCACCCCCCTTGTTAAATAAAGCGTAACATTCCAAACGTTCGTCCGTCAACCCCGATTTAGTCGGGGTAAATCCCCGCAAACAGATCAGTTTCCGGAAATTCAGGATTAACTCTCCTGAAATGTTGCAATATAAAATGATCAACTTTTTTCTGTTTTACGATTCTCTTCAAAATTCTTTCCACGTCATGCGTTTGACTCTTATGCTTTTTCATAGCTTCAACTTTCTTATCCCAGTACTCTCCCCAATCGATTCGCGTTGTAATATCTTTCTGATCATATCCTTCAGGAAAGTAAATAAAATATTTATCCAGTTCCGTATCCCTGTTTTCTCTTGCAAGACAATGATAATACAGCTTCTTTGGTATATCGGTATGTAAAAACGCAAAGGTTGTGGTTAAAGAAACAGCTATATGATCCAGGTGGCCGGATACGCCCAAACGTTCGATGGTTAATACAACTTGAGGCTTGAACGAGTTGATTTTCTTCGTTATTTTATCGGCAAGCTGGTGATAATTTGCGTTGCAAAGCGTCCCGTCTATAAAATCCAGAAATTCCACTTTGGCTACTCCCAAAACTTTTGCGGAATTAATCAGCTCCTTTTCCCTCACATGTTCCAATTTCACAGTTTCTTCAATCTTAATCTCTTCTTTTACTTTGAACTTTGAACTTTGAACTTTGAACTTTTTTTCATGCCACTGCCCTGCCTCCCCGCGAGTAGCGCAAAGAAGATGTATCTCAACTCCTTCGCTTGCATACTTTACTAAAGCACCTGCCGGGCCAAAAGCCTCATCATCAGGATGAGCAAAAACAGCTAATAATTTTTTGTGCATAATTCAGAAAGTAAACCTGTAAAGTTTTCTCTCTTTCCCCCCAAGATCATATTTGTAACGTTCTCCTCCTCTTAAAAAATCATACCACTTTATTCCCCTTTCAATCGCTTCTTTAATCGAGTACGCTTTTAAAGTCAAACCAGGCGAAAGATAAGAATATTTCGGTTCAAAACCGGAATTATATAACAGCATTTCGTTCTTTTGGAATAAGAGTAATATTGCCGCAATATTCTCGTTATTATACCTTAAAAAACATAGCGTCAGTAATTTTTTTGTTCCCGATTGCATTATAATTTCGCTAAAGAAATCTCTCATCTCAAGAGATAAGAAATTACCTTTCTTTTCGTTTGAAGCAACCATAAGTCTATAGAATTCATTGATGTTTTGATTATTAATCTCATCACAGTATTTTATAATACCTTCCTCTTCTATTTTTCTTATTTTCCGTCTGATTTCATGCCTGTCATGCCGATTTAGAGTCGATAAATATTCATCCCATTTTGCCGGCAAATTTATTCTTGGGGATACTTCCATCACCTCTATCTTGCCTCCCAATTCTTTTAGTATTCCAAAGCTAGGCGATTCTTCCCTAATGAAATTTAATTCTATTTTTATGTTCTCCCTATTTGTCATCCCGAGCTTGCCCCGCTGAGCGGGGCGAGTCGAGGGATCTTTCCTAATACTACGTAAAACTGCTTGCCAAACTTCCTTCTCCCGCCCGGATTTGATTATGATATCCCCGAAATCACTTAAGGAACCGCTCTGGGATGGATCAGGGACTCCTAAAATATTGATTTTATCGGTGATATGAAAGGGGGCAATGCCAATCAATTCGTCATTATCAAATACCGCATAGATTACTACTTCACCGCTTTTACCCCAATACTTTACCCAATTTGACAGCCACTCTCTTGTCTGGAAAAAGGTTGCAGTCGTGCTTTGTTCAACCAACTTATCCCACGGCAAATCATCTTCAAAAGAAATCTCTTTACAGACAATCATTTAATATAGTCTCCTAACAAAATAACCGGTAGTTCCTTGACTCGTCTAAATTTCTCATCATTGGTAACAAAACCTTCCGCTTTGGAAAAAATTGCGGTTGTCACCTGAATTGCATCAGGAAGAGTCAAAGAATACTTAACTTTCAAAATGGATGCGGCTTCACAAATCTTGCTGTCAATATCTACAACTTTTAAATTTGGAGTTTGCCAAAATTTTCTTCTCTCTTCTTCCCAAGACAATCGATCAAGCTGAAGTTTTGGATAGGATAATATTTCAGCCAAACTCAACACCGATGTACAACCGTGTAACTTCTTATCCTCCATTCTGGAAAATATTATTGAAGTTAGAGAACCAAAAAGAAGATGTGCTTGGAACTGATAAATAAAACACATCGCGTCAATTCCAACTTTTTTGACTCTTTTTAATTTTACCTCTAATCCTGATTTCGCTGGTGACGATTTTGTGACCATTCACTGCGTAAAGTCTGAATATATTCTGTCGCATCTATTCCTTGCCAAATTTTTTTATGCATACCGTACGTCTCATTCACCCAACTTTTGGGTTTCACACTGATCAGTACAGTCTTATCGTCAATAGGCACAACAGTTGCCTTGGCACCAGCTTTCATTCTATTGGCGATTTTACGCACTTTCTTGGGTATGACCGCCTGGTATCTTTCCCCTATTGTAATCTCTCCCATGTAGGGATAGGAAGTATTCATAGTAGTTTCTTTATAACACCCGGTATGAAATTTGTCAAATTTTTCATACTGGTATAAAAACTAAAAACTTGACAATCAAACCTATTATGCTAATATTGACTATATGGACAATAATTCTCCTGCCAAAATTGAGGCTAATTACATTCATCGCAAGCTGGAGCAAAAAGTTAACAAATATTTAACTTTGCCTCAAATTATTGCTGTAATTGGACCAAGAAGGTCTGGTAAAACAACCTTTCTCCTGCATCTAGGCAAAACTCTGAAAAACTGTCAATATCTAAATTTTGAGAATCAGAAGATTTTAGACTTATTTGATCTGGACATTGAAAGCTTTGCTCAACTTTATGTCTTGCCGAATAAAAATCTCCTCCTGGATGAATTCCAGTATGCCAAAAGGGGCGGAAAAAATCTGAAATTTCTTTTCGATTCTTATCCGAAAACGAAAATTTTTATCTCCGGTTCTGGAAGCACCGACTTAACCATCAAAGCCATAAAATACTTGGTAGGCAGAGTGCTGGTTTTTACCCTTTTACCTTTTGACTGGGAAGAATTTTTACTCTGCCGCAACCCGCAGCTTCTGACCATACCGAAAAACAAAAAGACTATTACTCCGCCATTAGCTTCAGAGTTTCAGAAATATTTTGAGGAATATCTTTTGTTTGGAGGTTATCCGGAAGTAGTTTTGCAAAATGATATAGAGGTAAAAAAAACTCTTTTAGAAAATATCTACAGCCTCTACTTTCTCAAAGAGGTCAAAGACTTAATCAGTCTTGTCGATGATTATAAGCTGAAAAATTTGATTAAAGCATTAGCCTTACAAATCGGTAATATCATCTCTTACAAAGAACTGTCCTCTTTTTCTGGCTTTGAGTTTAGATCCCTGAAACGCTATCTAAACTTTTTAGAAAAAACCTTCGTCTCTTTTTTTCTTCTACCGTATTTCACAAATAAACGAACGGAGCTTTCCAAAAACCCAAAGGTATATTTCTTTGACACCGGTCTTTGCAACTCTCTTCTGAATAATTTTTTGCCGCTTAAGGCTAGACAGGATAAAGGAGCTTTGATAGAAAATGCTATGGCCATTGCCCTCAATAATACTGGTAGGGAACTAAGATTTTGGCGGACAAAAAACAAGGCAGAAGTGGATTTTGTGGTGGAAAGCGGTGGCAAACTCTCAGGCTACGAGGTAAAAGCGGGAATCGAAGAACACGTTCCCCTATCACTTGCAAATTTTATAGAAAAATACTCACCTGACCACGCTCTTGTTATTAACAAGACAAAAGGAAGTAACAAGAAAATCGGTGCAACCCCAATCAACTTTGTTCCCTATTGGAAACCTGGAATTGTATGAAATTTGTCAAATTTTTCATACTGATTCTTTTTAATATCCTTCTCTACTCTCATTGATTTCTTCACTCTTACTGTGATAATATCAACACGGGATTGAGTTTACCAATCATGCCTTAATAAAAAATGGTTCAGAGGAATCTAAAGAAGGCATGGGTAAAAGGAACATTAAATAAACCAGAGTATACCTACCCAGACTACCAAAACAGAGAAATAGCTTACAGGAAAATCGGTAAACTATATTTGGCTGTTGTGTTTATCCGTGAAGGAAAAGATCTGGTAGTTCTAGCAACACATTGGGATAAAAGTTTCACACCAAAGAAGGAGACACTATGAACATATTTTACGATCCAAAAGCTGCTGCAATTGATTGTACTGGAAGGGTTCATCGGTAGTGGTTTAGGAATGGTATCAGCATACTCCATTGGAGTTAAATAGGAAAGGGACTGATGGGGTCTTTTAAAGTTGTATTCAATAAGCCATTCTGTAAGAAGCTGATTAAATTCCTCAGTAGTTGTTGAGGTGTCATAAACCTCAATAAACTCTTCTTGAAGAGTTCTGTTGAATCTTTCCAGCATGGCATTATCTTTAGGCATCCTTACCCTTGAGAAGTACCTATCAATGCCCATATCTGTGCAAGCCTTTTTGAAGTATTTGGCAAACTCACTGCCATTATCTGTATGTATTGCTTGTATGGGATTACCGGAAAGTAGATACTTGAGTCTTTTGAGAAAATCTGTAGCATCCTTAGATGAGTGATGTTCATACATCCGGGCATAAGCTACTCTTGTCAGATCATCTATAGCTGTAAGAATATATCTGTAAGTATTGTTCCAGTAAAAAACAATGGTATCCACATGGAAAAGTGAAGCAAGGGTAGTCGAAACAGGAGCTTGAGAAATTCTCTTCTTTATCTGTCCTTTTGCATAATTCCTTCTCTTTTTAGCTGTATTTAATGGATGATAGTAGAGTTGATATTTTTCAATCACTCTTTGTATCTTCCATGAAGAGATAACATCTCCATATTCCAGTTGGTAGTACTTAGCTAGCTTCATTTTACCTATCCTAATATATTTCTTCCTCAGATTTCTAATCCTTGCCTCCTGACGAGAAGTAATCTCCCAGGATCTGGTACTTATTGGTCTTTTGGAGTAATCATCAAGTCCTTTAAGTCCGCCAAGAGTAAACCTTTTTCTGAATTTAAAGAAGGTCTTGGTGGAGATACCAAAGTGACGGGAGGTCAAAGCCCCATTTTTATCTTTTGTCTGGTAGAAGATAATCCATTCAAGTCTTTTCCTGACGGAAGGAGAATATCTCTTTGCTTCCTGCCTTAGGTTTTCTCCTGTCCATGGAGGTAGAGTAAAACCGGTACCAAAGTATGGGTTATTGATCTGTTTGTTTAATAACTCTCTCCAATGAGGATTAATACTCATGATGAGACCTCCTTGTAACGGTTAATATTACACCTTTGAACCGCTACCTATGTATCTCATCTTTTGCAAAAGCCAGGGTATTTACAGAAACCACAGCAAATAAAAATCGGCGCTTCATATTGCGAAATCAATAAAATAAATAGGGAACTTAATGGTACTTAAAAGAAGCTCAATTGTTTTTTTTCATCAGCTGGATCTTCTTTTTTTTTCTTAGATACGAGGTTTTACCTCGTTCCGGAGCTTTATAAAAGTTTTTGAAGTTCTTTCGGAGTTAAGTGAATATCATCAAGAATAGCACGTAACAGTCCCCGTCCTATATCTTTTCCTACATGAAATGGAATAACTGTAGTTCTTCCGTCCAGATGTTTGAAGAATATATGACTGCCTTCCTGGCGGATCTTCTCAAAACCGAGTTTTTTAAGGATTGAGATTAGTTTCCTCGGTTTAAGAGCGGGAATCTGTGTCATAAGAAACTAGGTCGTGGGACAAAAATCTCCTGGATACCGATGAAACGTGATGTTTGCTCTTCTCCAAAATCTATACTTGCACGATACTCCTCATCATCTTTAGCCACCTCCAAACAAAGCTTGATTACTTCTTTGATATTTTTTTCAGCTTCTTCATACGTATCTCCCTGAGTGTGACAAGCAGGAATTGCGGGACATGTTGCCACAAACAATCCGTCTTCATCCTGCTCTATAATAACGCGGAATTGTAATATTTTTGCCGTCTTTGTCTTCGCCATAGTAAAAGATATTATAGCATACTATTTAAGTACGCTTTCGGCGTATATTAAATTTCGGATCAAAAGAAGCTCAATTGTCTTTTTTCGTCAGCTGGATCTTCTTTTTTCTTTTCTTCCCAGATCTTCACTTTGCCGAAAACTCCGTCATATCCAGGATCAACGACAATGTCACCGGTTCTCACTTTATGGATAGCCTGTGCAATTCTTTCTCCGGAAATCTTTGTGATATCAGGTAATGTTGATTCTAGAAGAATCCTAAACTCACTCCCCAAATTGTCAGTTAACTTTCTGTACTCATCCTGTACCTTTTGTCCCGTGGGAAGGCCACCAATCGTTTCCGCCACTATCTCCTGCAACGGAACCATGCTTACATATGGTGGCCGATTAGGAAAAGCATTACTTTTAGTCATTCTAACCTCTCCGCTTCCATTTGAAATTTGAAATTTGTAATTTGTAATTTGTAATTCTTCCTCCGTTCTCCCCGCCAGATCATCAACCCGATGCATTACTCCCACTGTCAGTTTTCTCCCGCATACTGGACATATAGTCCCCTTTTGCCTGGTCTCGGAAGGTTCTTGTTTTATTCCACAATCTCTATGTCCTGTCCAGTGGTATTTTCCTTCTTCAGGATAAAATTCTATCGTATAAGCAATTCGGGAATTAGACGGGGATGGGGTTAACCCCGATTTCTGTCCAATAATTGCTTCACGTATCGCGGAGTAACTCAATTCCTGCAGCTCGAACACCGTCGCTTCCCTACCCAACTTCGGTCCTGAATGAGCGTCGGAAAAAGAAAGAATCGAACGATTATCCAGTTCTTTAATCCTCCAGTTCATCGACGGATCACTGGAAAGACCAGTTTCGATGGCATAAATATTTTTGGAAAACTGCCCGAAACATTCTTCTATAGAGTCAAAACCAGACTGGGATCCGTATAAAGCAAACCAGGGAGTCCAACAATGAGCCGGAATAACAAGAGAGTTAGGCTCAATACTCAAAACTATTTCTGCTACCTGGATGCAGGATAAACCAATAATCGGCCTCCCGTCTGCAATAAGCTTGGCACCGTGCCGTAATAGTTCCTTGTTTATCCGGTCTGCGGAGGATAAACTGTCAGTCCAGATGAGGGTGTGAACTCTTCTTACTTTGCCTCCCTGTGAATAGATACTGGATACTTCTGTGGCTAAAAGAAAATATGGCGCTACCGGAGTATTACTTAATCTCAATAATCCATTTCCCATCTCTTCCAAATTGCTTTTTATCTCTCTCATCCATAAAGGATGGGTCCAGTCTCCTGTAGCCACAAGTCCTATCCCTTTCCTTTTTGCCCACTCCCAGATATGAGGAATCGCCATTTGTGGTGACACCGCCCTCGAATATTTGGAATGCAACTGGAGATCTGTGATGACTCTCATCTTATTCCGTTAGTAATTTATTAAATTTATCTTCTAACTTTTCCATTCCTTTGATATATGAATCTAAAAGGTCAAATCTGACTTTTTTAGCTTTCTTTTTATGTACATGTCCTCCCATTTGGTAATCGATGATATTCCGGGTAATCGGGCCTTTCAAAAACATATATATTTGTGCTTGAGCCATTTTACCTAAGGCATTTATGGTACCTTCTGATCTAAACCTTCGCAGAGACATAATAAGCCGGGGTTCTTTAAGTATGGTTAACTCATATCCTGCTTTATGGACTCTAAGGGAAAAATCATGATCCTCTGCTATTTTGATATTTTCCCGAAAACCCCCAACTTTGAAAAAAATATCTTTTCTAATTATAGTGTCAGGACCATGCGCAATCGGTCTACCAATAACTTTGGTTAATTCCGCACCCAGATTAAAAAGAGCCATGATAAACTGATCCGATGATTCTTTACTTTTTGTCTCTACCCAGGTTGTTAAAAAGGCATGCTTTTTTCTGATAATGGCATAATGAATTCCTTCTAAAAATTCAGGGGGGGCAATAACGTCCGCATCAAAAAAAACAAAATACGCTCCCCTAGCCTCTTTTGCTCCGAGATTTCTTTGATAGGGCAGATTGCGTTTGGAGCTATTAATTATTTTAAGAAACGGCAGTTTATCCATATACTCTTCTGCCAGTTTTACCGTACTGTCATCAGAATGACCGTCAACAACAATCACTTCGAAGCTGTTAATAGTTTGGAATCTGAGGGATTCGAGCAGCTTGGGTAAATATCCGGCTTCATTAAGAGTTGGGATAATAACAGAAAAAAATATGGGTGGTTTTTGCATAATTCGTTAATTATTAAACAACTTAACTATTTCCTCGGCTGCTTTTTTGGCTCCATCATATTGATTTAATATCTTTTTAAATTTCAGGCAATTAATTTTATAATTCCGATCAGAAATAACTTTTCTTACTCCACTTATCAGTGTATCAGATGATAAATCAGTATATGGATTAATCATCATACCAGTGCCTAATCTTTCCAGCTGATTTACATTATCTTCCTGATCAATATGAAATGGCGTACAAATCTGCGGCACGCCAAAATAAAGAGCTTGATAACAGGTTGAGTTGCCCCCTGGAAAAATTACAAGAGTTGCTTTCTCCATTATCCACTTCCCGGGCAAAAAATCGGTCACAAAAAGTCCCGGAAAGGATATTTTTACTTCATCTAACTTTAAGGTATTTCCGGTTGTTGCTACTATATTATAGTCTTTCGAAAACACTTTTAGATACTTTAAAAGTGTCAAGAAAACTTTTCTGTCTCCTGTACCCCCAGCCGTCACATAAATAATTTTTTTTCCTGTATCGAGTTTACGATGCCATGATGGTAAATTTGCATTACTCTCCCAAAATAAAGGTCCGACCATGACGACGTTCTCAGGTAATCTCTTTACCGGCCGAAACTGAGGAACATCGGCGATCAGGGTTAAGTCACCTAAAAATAACTGATAAGGACTTCTGCCCGGTCTAAAACCAAGCTTTAAAAGCATCGGAGAAAGTTTGACAAGCTCTTTAACAAACAGTGCCTGAATAATATTCATACCCACGCGAGTTAAAAACTTTTGGCTGTATTTTTTATTCAGAAGACCGCTAAGCTTTCTGGGTAAATACTTAATCAAAGTTGTTTGGACGGGAAATTTTGTTTTTGACATATCATAGAAGGGAGTCATATCAACATTCAGAATTGAAACAGAAGGAATTTTCAAAATAGAGGCTGATATTTTGGCCGTAAAACGAAAATCGTAAACGACCAAGTCAGGCTTTTCTTTCTTAAAAAGGGCTATCTCGGATAATACAAATCTCTCGAGGTTGGCCCTGGTATAAACTGACGGGTTGTTATGTTTAATCTTATCTTCATAAACGCTTCTTTCCAACTCCGGTAAAATTTTAACCTCAAACTTCTCTTTCTTCAGTATAGGAACAGCGTCACCTCCGGCTCCAAATATTACCTCTATCCTTTTTTTTTGTAGCTGCTTGGCTACTTCAACCAATCTTCCTACATGGGCTAATCCTAT
Source organism: Candidatus Gottesmanbacteria bacterium RIFCSPLOWO2_01_FULL_39_12b (assembly GCA_001780955.1). Lineage (GTDB taxonomy): Bacteria > Patescibacteriota > Microgenomatia > 2-02-FULL-39-11 > 2-02-FULL-39-11 > 01-FULL-39-12b. Next base: position 63,475 of record MFJR01000014.1, read on the forward strand.
CCCAACGGGAAGTAATATTACTTTTGCCATAGAATTTGTATACTAGATCATACCACAGGGAAAACTCACCGGAAATCAGGGAATCCCTCCAAGTTTTTTTTACCGAAGAGAAAATATTGGACTGTTATCATGGCAGTTCGGGTAAAAAACCTCCACCCTTCTTTCGACCGTCTTCCTGAGGCAATCACGATTAAATCTTTTAAATAAACTGTTTTACCCGTCTCTGACATCCTTAAGGAAAAATCAAGATCCTCCATAATCAATAATTTCTCATCGTAACCGCCGACCAGTAAAGCTTTTTCCTTCCAAAAAGCCGTGTTCTGTCCCGTTGCTAACGTCCGTCTAAAAATATAATGAGTCACCAGCCAACCATAATATTGTAAATAATTGATAAAAAAGCGATAAGAAAAAGATCCGTCAACAACCTTGAATGGGCCGTAAGAAAGAACAACATTGGGTTCCAGTAAAGCCTTT
>MFJR01000014.1:63956-69831 GCA_001780955.1 Candidatus Gottesmanbacteria bacterium RIFCSPLOWO2_01_FULL_39_12b
TGTTAACCAATTTCGGGGAACTATTGTATCACTGTCCGTAGAAATAATTATCTGCCCGGTTGCATATTCTATCCCTTTTTTTCGGGCAAAACCAATTCCCCGATGAGGAATAACAACCAGTTTAGTCGGATAACTTTTGACAATCTCCGCAGTTTTGTCTGTTGAGCCGGCATCAATAATAATTGTTTCAACTTCATAACTTCCGGTCTCTAAATCTTGAACTGATTTCAGGGTGCGACCGATATATTTCTCTTCATTATATGTAGGTATAACTATCGATATTCTCATTCTCTCTCTCCCTGACTCTTAAACATACTCATAATCTCCAAAACGGTCGTCACCCCTTCCGGTTTTTTATCATCGCGGAAGCGCTCCAGTCTGGGAAACCTGAGAGAGTATCCCGGAGCTGTCACTTTCTCGGCTTTACCTGATTTGGATAGTCCCAAGATTCTTCCAGCGGTATGAACTTGGCTGCGGGTCAATTCATCGGCTGATATTTCTACTACCAGCGCAGGTCTCAACCAGACATCCGCCTCAAGCAGTTTATCAACAAGATATCTTTGGGGTTTTTCTTTTATCTCAAGTTTGGCGATCCTTTTTTTAAATTCTCGGAATTGTTCATCCGTAAGTCCTGTACCAATCTTTGTTATTGAAACAAACTTATCCTGGCTTTCATCATAAACCCCGGTCAAAAACTCCCCCACTCCAAAAATAGTCCTTTTCCCTTCACCAAAAGTATATCCCATTACCAAAACGTCAAAAGTATCCATCAGTTTTTTACTCATTGCCCGTTTAAACTTGATCCAGCTAAATCCCCGCATTCCCGCCTGGTATACTCCGTCAAGCCTTTTTGCGATAATGCCTTCATAACCCTCTACCACTGAATCATCAAAAAGTTGCTCGATTTCTTCTTCTTTCTCTACAATTGTCTCGTTGGCGTATTTTAAAACAGCGTCCTCTTTAATCATTTTCTTCAAAAGCCCTTTTCTCTTTCGGTACGGCAAACCGATAAGATTTTTACCTGACTGATAAAGTAGTTCAAAGACATACAGTTTTACCGGTATCTCTGCTGCCTTTTTTTCGATATCATATTTTCGCCTTCTCTGCATAGTTTGTTGAAACGCCACATTTACTCCAGTCTGTGGATTATAAGCAACTATTTCACCTTCAAAAATCGCTTCATCGGCCGCCACACTTTTTTTTACCGACTCCGAAATATCCGGAAAACACGGCGTCAGATCTTCCAGGTTTCTCGAGAAAAGTTTTACGAAGTTATTGCTCTTTTTATAGTGAACTTGAAGTCTTAACCCGTCATACTTAAATTCAACTGCACAACGTCCAATCTTCTCTAGTATCTCCTTGGAATTTTTTAGCCTGTCTGCTTTTGCCATCAGAATCGGCGTACCAATAACAGGCTGCACGTGTTTGATTCCTTTGATCCCTTTATCTTTAATCCTCTGGCTGATATACCCGAGGTCCGGACGGAGGTTATAAGCTCGTTCTATCTCCGGCCTTAATTCCTTTGATCCCTTTATCATCCAGGACAGACTATCAAGAACCGTCATGTCAGAAAAGCCAAGCCGGAGTTTGTCCAAAGTTAAACGGACGATATAACGCGCCGAAAGCGGATCAATCTGTTTTATAAGATTGCTTAGTAAGTTAACCTTAACTTCCTGCGATCCTTCTCCGCTTGATGTAGCGACTTGATAAAGAATTTCATAAACATCAATGAGTTTTAAGTCATTAAGGGTCAGACCTTGAGGGTCTTTAAGGTCTGGCCCTGCGTCTGGAGTTTTAATTTTTAATTTCTCAGTGGCGCTGCCTAAGTCTCCCATCTTCTTAAATTCCTTCAGAACCTGATCTGTTTCTATATCTAGACCTTGCGCTACCGCTCTTATCATCATCTTATCCGCTACTCCAAACTCTGTGGAATCATAAAGAGGGGTTACTCTACCTTGAAGTAAATAGCAGAGTTTGCCAATCTCTTCTTTTTCCGCATCCTTAAACATTTCAGCCAAAATCTCGGTTATTTTGAGCCTTAAAGATGTTGATTCTAATTGTTGGAAATATTCGGATAGCCGCTTGAATAACATAGGTTTTGTTGTCATCTAAGCATATATCGTGACGCCTTCGTCTTCCCCTCTTTTTTAATTATCCCTTTCTGCATCAAATCATGAAGATCACGAAGTATCGTATCTTCAGATATCTTTGGAAAGAGATCTTCAAATCCTTGATTATTTAGATATCCCACCCGCTGAATATACTCCATAATGGCAATCTGACGTTCTGATAAAAATACTTGCTGGCCGCCCAATTTTTCTTTTAGATGTAAATCGATAGAAAGCCTTAAAACCTTTTCTTTTATTCTTGTCAACTCAATACTCAATCCTTCACTAAAGTATTCTAACCAGTTTGTTAAATCTCCAGAAGCCGCAGATTTCAAAGCTTCATAATATCTTGCCGCATCATGATCGTAATGCTCCTCGAGTGAGAAAAATTTTTTAATATCGTAATTGTCCAGAAAAAGAACCAGCGTAGCACTTGCTCTGGCCATTCTGCCATTACCGTCTACAAAGGGATGTATCCGCACTAATTCATAGTGGGTTATACCGGCTTTTAAGACCGGGTGTATTTCATCTTTAACCATCGTGTTTACCCAGGATAAAAATTCTTCTACCTGGTAAGGAACTTCTATAGCCGGTGGAGGACGGAAAGTTATTTCTCCTGTGACAGAATTTTTGACAACTACTTGGGAATTTCTATAAACACCACATTTCTCAAGTGCTAGTAACTTTTCCACCGTCAAAGCATGGATTTTTTTAACCACTTCGGAAGTCAACTTACCCTTTGATACTTCTCCGCGACCTACATAATCCAGAAAATTCAAGACGTTTCGATAGTTAATCACTTCCTGTATATCCCGGTCACGACCAACAACCGTTTGCCCTTTCAGAACCTGCGATGCTTCGATGATATTCAGTTCATTCCCCTCAATATGAGTCCCGTGGTGCACGGTTCTCACAATTGCTTCTTCCCTGAACTTTTTCTCGTATGCAGGAACCAACGGAGCGTTGATAATCACTTCTCTGGCTGCTTCAATAAGACTTATGTTTTTAAGGATTTTATTACTGATGATAAACTTAGGAGAATACATTTGTTATAATTATCTCACTATGGCAAGTAATAATTCAAACCGTAAAAAACTTCACCTGGCAGTAGTCAAACAAATGATATCTCTTTCTACCTCCGGATTTGGCTTAGTGGCGGCATTGGCCTGGAATAATGTCATCCAGGAATTCGTAAACGATTACGTCAAAAAGTACCTGGAGGTTGGTAGCGGCCTCATTTCTCTTCTTATCTATGCAATCTTAGTCACCGTTCTTGCCGTTACCGTCACCTACCAGCTAGGAAAACTGTCAGACAAGCTGGAGAAGTAAATTTTTCAAGAATAATTATGCCATTCTATATTTTTGCTTGGATAGCCACCGTCGCTTACGGAGGCGTAGCAATAACTGTAAAACTAACAAGTAAGTATGTGATCTCCAATCCTTGGCTTTTCAATTTCTTATTCCAGCTCTTTGTCCTAATTATCATTTTCCCAATTGCTTTGTTTAACCATGCTGGTTGGCCAACAAATTGGGAAAGTATTATTTTTGCCTCAATTTTTTTTGCTTTGTTTTACCTTCTTTATACTATGGCAATCTATCGGCTGGATATAACTGTTTTTGCCCCTCTTTTTAATTTCAGAGCAATAATGAGCGTTTTTTTAGCTTGGTTATTTTTGGGCGAATCACTGACTACTAATCAGATTTTCCTAATTACATTGATCTTTATTGCTAGCCTTTTCGCAAGCATAGATGAGAAACTGTCTCTATCTTCATTTTTCAAGCCAGCAATTGGTATTGCTATTGCATCAGTTACTTCACTTGCACTAAGCAACCTATTCATCAAAAAAGCAATTATTGCTAATAGTTACTGGCAATTATTAATGTGGCAATATGTTTTTTCCCAAATATTGCTTCTGATAACTATTCCCCAATTCAAGGATGATATTCGTAAACTTACTTTGAAACAGGCTGGCGTGGTCTTACTTGTAGCAACAATATTCGTCATTGGCGAGCTCACATCGACTAGAGCTTACGTTGAAAATGTAGGGATTTCTGCAGTAATCATATCTCTTCCTGCTTCCATGATCATGGCATTTTTCTTTTCTGTCTTCGCTCCAAAACTTCTTGAAAAACACACGTTAAAAGTATATGCAATCCGTTTTACCGCAGCGGCTATCATGATTGCCGCCGCTTTGAAATTGTCAGCGTGATTTTCGACACGACTCCTTGATAATTGCCTTACTTCTGACTAAAATACAAAGCGTCTCTTCTAATGTTGAAAAAAAGGTTATCACTCTTGATGAGTATGTATGATTAAAATAAAAAGGCTTTGAGATTTTTCACTTCTAACTAATGAAGAAATATTTCTATTTGACCATCTTAATTTTAGCAATAGCTGGAGTCCTGGATTCCGCCTATCTTACATACGAACATTACGTAAACTCAATCCCATTTTGCTCGACTTACTTTCCTTTTCTTGACTGCGGAAAAGTGCTTAGAAGCCAATACTCACAGGTCTACGGAATCCCTTTAGCTGTATTGGGACTGATACACTACTTTTTTCTAACGGTGATAATCTTTATTACAATTATCATGAGCGGCAGGACCCGTTTTCGTTGGATCTTGGGGTATATCCTCATAGTTCAAAGCGCCATCGGCGCTTTAGTTTCCGTCTATCTTATGTATCTCCAGATATTTCTTATCGGCAGCATCTGTCTCTACTGTACTCTTTCAGCAATAATAAGTATGACTCTTTTTCTTCTTGTTCAATGGAAACTGTCTCTTGAAAGGAAAGAATTTTTTATTCTTACCAGCGGCTTAATTTATCAAAAAATAATAAAACCGGTCTTATTTCTCATCAATGCCGAAATTATTCATGAAACCATTACCACAATAGGAGAAATACTGGGAATGGTAGGCCCTGCGAAATGGTTTATCCAGTATTTAATGAAAACTGAAAATCCCTCTTTAAGACAAAAGATCGCTGGAATCGATTTTCCGGCTCCTATCGGGCTATCGGCAGGATTTGATTATGAGGCTAAGCTTACCCAAATCCTTCCTTCCCTGGGTTTTGGGTTTGGAACTGTCGGAACCATCACAAATTTGCCTTATGAAGGCAATCCCCCTCCACTGCTAGGACGTTTACCCAAATCCCGGTCCCTCATGGTAAATAAAGGTTTTAAAAATATGGGTGCTAAAAAAATAATCGAAAAACTCGGAAAATATAATTTTGATATCCCGATTGGAATAAGTATCGGCAGAACTAACAGCCGGAAATTAATTACACTAGATGAAAGTATCATAGATATTATTTCTGCTTTTTCTTTATTCGAAAAATCAAGCGTCAAACATGCCTATTACGAACTTAATATCAGTTGCCCGAATCTTTACGGAAGTATAAGTTTCTACCCCCCGGGATATCTCAATCTGCTATTAAAAGCGCTTGCTAAACTTGATGTTAAACGACCGGTTTTTGTCAAAATGCCGATTGAGAAAAGCGATGAAGATGTATTTAAGATGTTAAAAGTAATTGTCGAATTTAAATTCATCAAAGGAGTAATTTTTGGTAACTTACAAAAAGACAGAAAAGATCCTTCTCTTGATCAGGAAGAAGTCAGGAAATTTCCGGTTGGCAACTTCAGTGGAAAACCCTGTGAAAAACGCTCTAATGAATTGATAAAGCTTTGTTATAAAAAATATGGGAAGCGGTTGATTATAATCGGTTGTGGAGGTGTATTTTCCGCCGAAGACGCTTATCAGAAAATCAA
>MFJR01000015.1:0-18640 GCA_001780955.1 Candidatus Gottesmanbacteria bacterium RIFCSPLOWO2_01_FULL_39_12b
AGAAGATAAAGAAGCCCCAAAACATCGTTTTTATCAACACATTTCTTCAATTAAACCCAAAGTAGGTTCTAACACTGTATATGGTTCTCCGCAACATAAGAACGTTTGGGCAACTATACCCTATAGTATTGTTGACTTATTTAATTGATTCATGTATACTACTATTATTAATAAACGGATTTAAGGCAATAAGTCTGTTTAAATCAGATTCTGTTTTAATTGGATAAGATAAAGATACTCTAAAATTTTTTCTCCGTATCTTTCTCCACTTCTTTTATACACTTCTTATTTAGGCAGATTCATTGCTTTAAAAGGATAAAATTATGTTCAGGAACAGTTTTCAGCATAACAGGTACAGGAGATCAGGATTTCACCGTCAGGGAGTGAAAAACAATTGGAATAGGAAAAAAATAAATTATTCCCAAGATATCAATACAAATCCATTTCTAACTACAACAGACAATCAAAGAGTTAAACATAACTTCAATGATTTTTCTATTGACCCCAGGCTTAAGCAAAACATTATAGTTCGTGGTTATACTATACCTACGCCTATTCAGGACCAGGCTATTATTCACATACTGGATGGTCGAGACGTGATAGGTATCGCCAATACAGGCACGGGCAAAACTGCGGCCTTTCTTATTCCGATTATCAACAAGATCATTAGTCATAGAGCAGAAAAGGTATTGATCATTATTCCCACAAGGGAATTGGCAGTGCAGATTGATGATGAACTGAAAACTTTAGCTTCCGGCCTGAATATTTATTCGCTTCTTTGCATCGGCGGAGCAAGTATAAACAGGCAAATTTTCGCACTTACCCGGAATCCAAATATTATTATTGGTACTCCGGGAAGGTTGAAAGACTTAAGTCTTAGAAGATTTCTCAATATTTTCCAGTTCAAAACTATCGTTTTGGATGAAGTGGACAGAATGGTGGATATAGGGTTTATAAAAGACATAAGATATCTTATTTCTCTCCTGTCCCATCCAAGGCAATCGCTTTTTTTCTCGGCTACGGTATCACCTGAAGTAAACAGCATTATTCAAACATTTTTAAACAATCCGATTACCGTTTCTGTAAAAGTACAGGAAACACTACCACAGATACAGCAGGATATAATAAGAGTGAAGGATAAAAATGAAAAAATCGAGAAACTTAACGCGATGCTAAAACAGGAAGAATATAAAAAAGTCCTTATTTTTGGCCGGACGAAATGGGGCGTGGAAAGACTGTTTAATTCTCTTCAACGGAAAGGCTTTGATGTTGCCTCTATTCACGGTAACAAATCATTGAATCAACGTCTACGTGTTCTTACCCGTTTTAAACAAAACCAATTACGTGTTTTGGTAGCTACAGATGTTGCCGCAAGAGGACTTGATATAGAAAATGTTTCGCACGTGATAAATTTTGACGAACCTTCAAATTATACTGACTACATTCACAGGATAGGGAGAACCGGCAGAGCCCAAAAATCAGGTAAGGCGCTGACATTCGTTGGATAAACAAGAGACAGAAACCACTTTTTATTCTATGAAAATTCTTATCAATTTCGAGAATCAGAAAATATGGGAAAAACTTTCCTCTTTAAAAAATTCTTTTGATAAAGAAAGAAAAAAAGCACTTAAAGAAAGACTTATCAGGAAAGCTTATGCTACCGACCTTGAGTATTTATTGGGAGCCTTCATACAGATGTACGAACCGTATTTGGAAGAAATCATTTATAAACTTTTCGAAAAGGGATACGCAATAGATTCATCTTCAGGATTTGGCGGCAAATACTCTGAGTTTCAAGCAATGAATGGAAATTTTTCTATTGATTATGTAACAAAAAATAAATTAGAGAATATCGGGATAAAACTTCGGGAGTATAGCGGATTTAAATCGCTTATCTTTTGGCCTAATAAGGCAACTATTGAAGACATTAAGACAGAATGGACGAAGATGATAGATGTTCTTCCGGATAAAGGAATTCTATCAACTCCTTCGATGAGTGCCAGTGCGATAAGTTTTAGAAGAAAATATACTCCAGAGCGTCCATATCTTCAAAAACAACGACTTTTTGAGAGGTTAAAATATAGTACTCAAAGAAAGATTGATACTGATATCAAAAAAAGAAAAGTAAAAAATCCCCACCCTGATAAGACAGAATTTATATTAGGACTCTTTGTTGAAGAACTGGAGCCTCAGGTCAGACAGGCAATTTTGACCCTGCATAAGAAAGGGTACTCTACAGACGAATCCGGGTTCATGTATAATTCGAGCGATCAAATGATTGAGGGCGATTTTCAGCTTGAAGAAAAAAATGTCAAGAAACTCGAAAGCATTGGAGTAATTATAGAGACAAACCCAAGCGGTTATACACGAATACTGTTTTCACCTGAAGAAGCAAATATCTCAAAAATCAAAAGGAAGTGGAATGAGATAGTTTCCCTGCTTCCTGATAAAAACCAGTCTGCTTCTCCTTCAATGACCAGAAAAGCCAGAGATTTCAGATCAAATTATCAATCTCTGAAATGAATATTACGATCTAGATTTTGTTTTTTTATATCTGGTGTATAATGGTATCATTATATGACTGCTCAAGCCACAAGCCCCTCTTTATCAAACCAACCAAACTTAAACGAAGTACTTCTCTCCTGGACTAGTTCTTCGCATCCTTTCAAAAAGAAAAATAAAGTTTTTTATCAGACAGTGGCGGCACTGACATTTCTTTTTGTGGTGATAGTCTTTTTCCTGCATGAGTTTTTACTGATTGGCGTAGGATTGTCTGTGGCGTTTGTCTATTATGTGATATCAACTGTTCCACCTGTTGAGGTGGAACATCGGATTACTCTAATTGGTTTTGAAAATGCCGGAAGGCTTTTCCGTTGGATTGAATTGTATGCTTTCTGGTTTGAAGAAAAGTGGGGTTATAAAACTTTAGTAATCCAAACCCGGTTGCCTTTTCCTTCCCAGGTCAGAGTAGTGATTGCCGGAGAGGCAACAACGCCAAGAGTTAAAGAGATTTTGGGTAAATATATGTTGTTTTTAGAGAAGCCGCCCAAAAGTTGGGTTGATAATTTCTCCAACTGGCTCAGTCAAAAAATTCCTTTAGAGACCACAAGTTGATATAATACTCCTTGACAACATTTGTCCCCGTAGCTTAACTGGATAGAGCATTTGGTTGCGGACCAAAAGGTTGGGAGTTCGACTCTCCCCGGGGACGCAGATCGCCTCCGGAGGAGTACCCAAGCGGTCGTACGGGAACCGTCTCGAAAACGGTTTAGGTCGTAAGGCCTACGCGAGTTCGAATCTCGCCTCCTCCGCTTTCACCTCGCCGAAGCTTTAGCGTAGGCGGGTATACCTATAAAGTTTTGCTATTATTGGGAGTCTATTTTGTTTTTATTGGCGAGGTTACAGCGAGATAAATCCGCCTACGTTTGAACTTCGGCGAGATAAATCCGCTCAAATTGATTTATGAGGAAAATAATATTGAGAGCAGTAATTTTGATATTTTCTCTCATTATTACACTATCACTGTCGGAATTATTAATTAGAAAAATAAAACCACAGTTAACTTTTTCAGAAGCTGTTAAACTGTCTATCGATTGTTATGCTTATGATCCTCTAATACCTTTTACCCTTGGAAAAAATTATAAGTGTAAAATGGTAAATATCAGAGGAGAATATAATACCGGCGCAACACTGAATAGTTATGGTTATCGAGGAGAAGAGTTTGACCTTGAAAAAAAGCCAGGAGTAACAAGAATTATGGTTATCGGAGACTCGATGACTTTTGGTTGGGGTGTTGCCGATGATGTCACTTACCCGTTTTTACTTGAAAAAAATTTAAAATCTAAATTAAGTACACCTGTAGAAGTAATAAACGCGGGATATGTTGGCGGTTTAAGCGTTGACAGTTATTATTTATATTTAAAAAATAGGGGATTGAAACTTAAACCCGATATTCTGGTTTTAGGTTTTACTGTCTGGAATGATATTAGTGATCTTGCTGAAAATGTTTGGTTAAAAGTAGATAAACAGGGATTGCCTGAGCAGGTAAATTCTTGTTGTCATATAGTTGATGGTAGGATATTTCGAAACAGGAGTATAGAGTTTAAATTTCGCTACCCCATCTTACGCGAATCTCATTTATTTCTCTTGACTATCGAGACGCTGCAAAAAAGATTTAATCTATTCAAAACTCCATACATGCAAGTTACCCGTGGAGAAGAGCTAATGGGTTGTGTTTTGAATCCTGACTGTATTCATCTTTTTTATCAGGAAGAGGAAAAAACTTATAAAATTTTAAGAGAGATAAAGAAACTTTCAGATGAAAACAACACCAAACTTCTCGTTGTTTTATTCCCTGTTGATTTGCAACTTTATGCAAATCAAAAATCTAAATACGAAAGCTATGGAGGTAAGTGGTTTCCTCAAACGGGCAACGAAGATTTCTTACAGAAAAGATTAGGAAGTTTTTTAAACCAAAATAGCATCAGTTATCTTGATCTTTATAAGTTTTTTGTAGAACAAAAAAATAAAGATTATCCTTTCTTTCCTATTGACGCACATTTCAATAAGTATGGTACACAGTTAGTAGCAGAAAATATCAGCCAGTATTTATTCGAAAAAAAATGGTTGAGTGACAAATAAACAATTAGGTTTATAATAAAAGCTATGTTCAAAAATATCAGGGCCAGACTTGGAATTGTCAAAGAGTTACTCTATTTTTTTTGGAAGGAAAAGATTTGGTGGCTGATTCCCCTGATTATCATGTTGCTGCTTTTAGGAATTCTGCTTATTTTTGCTCAGGGTTCTGCTGTTGCCCCTTTTATCTACACTTTGTTTTGAAAGTGACATGGAGACACTGCAAAATATTTGGAAGGCTTGGAAAAAAGTTGCCAGAAAGATTGCTACTTTTCAGTCAAAAATCTTACTCACAATTTTTTATTTTACGTTTATTTTGCCCTTTGGGATTACCTTGACCATTTTCAAAGATAAGTTAGAGAGAAAAACCAAGACAAAAACGGGTCATTCTGACAATCTGAAAGCCCAATTTTGAAAATGAACATTTTAGGCATTTCCTGTTATTATCATGATGCGGCAGCGGTACTTCTTTGTGACGGTCAGATTGTGGCCGCAATAGAGGAAGAGCGGCTAAGCCGTCTTAAACACGATAGTTCTTTCCCAAAACTTGCGATTGATTTTTGCCTGAGACAGGCTGGTATTTTGGGAAAAGATCTTGATTACGTAGTATTTTACGAGAAGCCTTTCCGTAAATTTCACCGGATTCTTATTTCCTATCTTTCCACCTATCCTAAGTCGTATAAAGCCTTTTGTGAGGCGATGGTTGTCTGGTTGACGCAGAAACTGTGGATCAAGCAGGAAATTGCGTCTTACCTAAAGGTTGAGACTGAAAAAATACTTTTTTGTGAACATCATCTGTCTCATGCGGCCAGTTGTTATTATCCCTCGCCTTTTGGGAAGGCGGCAATTTTAACAGTAGACGGAGTCGGTGAATGGGCAACGTTAACTTACTGCGTTGGAGAAGATAACCACCTTACCCTGTTACAAGAACAATATTTCCCGCAGTCGCTCGGACTTTTATACAGCGCTTTTACCGCCTTTTTAGGATTTGAAGTAAATGAGGGAGAGTGGAAAGTGATGGGACTTGCACCTTTCGGCAAACCCAAATACACCGATAAAATTTGGAAAGTGGTCAGGAAAAACCAGGACGGGAGTTTTTCTTTGGACCTGTCATATTTTTCTTTTTATTATTCCGAAACTAAAACTTTTTCCAAGAAATTTATTGATTTATTTGGGCAGCCGGTTTCTCCAAAATCTTCCCATCTGGTAAATAAATATTCAGCAGATTTGGCCGCCAGTGTCCAGGCAGTTACTGAAGAATTACTGCTGAATGTGGTGAGAAATCTAAAACGCAGGACAAAACTTAATAATTTATGCTTATCAGGGGGTGTTGCTCTGAATTCTGTGGCCAACTACCAAATTCTAAAAAGGGGAGGATTTAAAAATATCTATATCCAACCTGCAGCCGGTGATTCAGGAGGAGCGCTGGGGGCCGCGTTGTATGTTTATCATCATGTTCTACATAAGAAAAAACGACAGACAATGAAAACCGCCTATTGGGGAGAAGAGTATTCGGATTTTGATATAGAGTCTTTTTTAAAAAAAGAAGACATCGCTTATACTCGCTTTTCTTATGATAATCTTGTTAGTAACGTGGCTCAAAAAATTGCCCAGGGAAAAGTTGTTGGCTGGATGCAAGGAAGATTTGAATGGGGACCGCGCTCTTTAGGCAACAGAAGTATTTTGGCAGATGCCAGAAATCCGGCAATGAAGGAGATTATAAATAGCAAGGTAAAATTTCGGGAAAGTTTTAGACCATTTGCTCCTTCAGTACTGGAGGATAAAGCTTACCTGTTTTTTGATTTGCCTGATCCTGCAAAAGATCATTACCCTTTGCGTTTTATGCAGTATGTACTACCGGTAAAAAAAGAGTGGAGGAAAAAAGTACCTGCCATAACCCATATTGATAATACCGCCAGGCCACAATTAGTTTATAAGGAAGATAACCTCTTATATTATAAGCTGATTTCTGCATTTTATAAAAAAACTGGAGTGCCGCTTATTCTAAACACTTCTTTTAATCTGAAAGGGCAACCGATAGTTGCGTCCCCAAAAGACGCTTACTCTACCTTTGAAAGGTCTGGTATAGATCTTCTGGTTTTGGGTCACTGTGTAGTAGAAAAAAAGCAATTGGAGTATAATATTGATTTTGCAATATGAAACGCGAATTTTCTGCAGGAGGAATAGTTTTTAGAAAGGGTAAAGATAAAGAATTATTATGGCTAGTTTGTCAACATTCTCAGCATAAAGGTTGGGTTTTCCCAAAGGGATTTATAGGGGATCATAAACAGGGGGAAACAAAAGAAGAAACTGCAGTCAGGGAGGTAAAAGAAGAAACCGGAGTAGGGGCAAAAATTTTAGAAAAACTTATAAATCCAGCCACGTACTTTTACGTCTGGAAGGGAGAAAAACGTTTCAAGACAGTTTATTATTTTCTCATGGAATACGTAGAAGGAGATATTTCAGAACATGATTTTGAAATGTCAAAAGTTGAGTGGTGGAAAAAAGAAAAAGTAGAGATAGACTTAACTTATAAATCTGACAAGCAAGCTTTTCAGGAAGCGCTGGAAATATATAAAAAAATTAAGTCTCCGGTAGTTTCCGCCAGAGGCGGATCAGCCTTTGGCTGACAACAGAGGCCCCTGTAGGCTAATGGATAGACCACAGGATTCCGGATCCTGATGTGTGGGTTCAACTCCCGCCAGGGGCGCATGAAAAGTTTAACGAATTTCCTATTTGAAGCATCTGCCTTAAAAAGGCTGAAAAGAACCGGATGGCAGATTTTAGGCGACAACGATGAATCCATTGCTGAACATTCATACATGGTAGGCGTGATAAGTTATATTATCGGAAAGCAAAAAAACGCTGATATTGAGAAAGTTTTGTTGATGGCTCTTTTTCATGACTTTACCGAAAGCAGAATAGGGGATATATATAAATTGGCAGATTTTTATGTCAAGGCAGATGTACTAAAAGCCGCAAGAGACGCTTATGAAGGTTTGCCAGATGGAGACGGGTTGGTTAAAATAACCAGAGAGTACGAGGATGAAGACACTTTAGAAGCAAAAATTGTTCACGACGCGGATACTTTAGCTCTATGTATTGAGCTGAAACAACTGATTGAGAAAGGGAATACAAACGCAAAAGAGTGGTTTGAGGCCAATCTGGATGCTTTGGTATTAGCAGAATCTAAATCTCTTGGAAAAGAGTTGGCAAAAACAAACAGTCAGGATTGGTGGAAAAAAGAAAGAAAAGAAATACATCAGCGTTTCAAGAGTAAAAAATAATACTATTAATATTGGAGGAGTCGGATAGCGGTTCATTCCACACGCTTGGAAAGCGTGCGCCGAAAGGCTCGTGGGTTCGAATCCCACCTCCTCCGCCACGTAATAAATTTTCAGAGAAAAATTTAAACGTGGCTGTCGCGTTTAAATCGAAGATTTATTACGCGACGCCTATGTTCTTCTACGCATATATACTTCGAAGTCTTAAAAACAGCAGTCTCTATATAGGATACACTTCCGATTTAAAGAAGAGGTTTAAAGAACATAATTCAGGAAAAAATTCAGCTACTAAGCCATTTATTCCGTATAAACTAATCTTCTACGAAGCCTTCTTAAATAGAATTGATGCGAAAAACAGAGAAAAGTATCTGAAAAGTGGTTATGGTAGAAGGACGATTAAAACACTATTAAATAGATTTTTGGAAAATACCTCAAATCCGGTTCAGGAAGGGAGTTTATGAAGAGACATAACCTAATAAATTATCAATAATGAAGCTAGTGGAGAACCGTCCCCCTATATACTCTAGTCCCCCTATATACTCTATAGTCCCTCTATATGAATGTATATCTTCTTCCGCTTGGGGCAAAATAGGTTATAACACTGTAAATGGTGTCCTGTTATCTTTCTCTAGAACTAAAGATGGCTTCGCTATTTTCTCCTCATATTTTCCCGATTTGGGAGATGTTTAATCGACCAGCCGGAATGTGATAGTATTCGGGTGTGGAATTTAATAAGTATCGTATAAAAATCAATTACCCCTTTTTAATAGTTGCACTGATATCTTTGATTTATATAGTAATTCTTCTTTTTCCTCTCATTTTAATGGAAGTCCAGAAACCTCCGAATACTATTAATCTCATGGTAGGACATTATTATGAGGATTACTACGAGTATCTGTCCTTTATCAAACAAGGGCAAAAAGGACATTTGTTTCTTACTAATCTTTTTACAAATGATGATCCTACGAAAGTTTTCCTTTCCTGGGGGATATATTCAATGATGGGATATATCGCTTTTATAACACATATCATCATACCTGTATGGATAATTTATTGGTTATTTGTAGTGCTATTCTCCTTTATCTATTTTTTGCTTACTTATATCACTATTTCTGAAGTACTTAAGGGCAAAACATTTCGGTTAAAAATAAGTGCGTTTATCCTTGTTATCACTGCTTCACCATTATTTAATATTTCAGTAACCAATGGTTTTACGATTACTCCTTTTGATTATTGGTATTCACCTGGCACGCCGTTTTCCCGTTATAACATGGGTACACCCCATCATCAGCTGATACAAATTATTTTTTTAGCCGGGATTATACTTATGGTCAAGGTGTTAAGGAAAGGAATTTATCTGAGAAGTATAATATTTTCTCTTTTTTCCCTTCTTCTTCTTGTTACCTCTCCGCCGCAACTATTTCTATTCTGGGTCGCCATACCTGCAGCTTATTTTCTAAACAATTTAATAGATGAAATAAGAAAGGATAATGTGAAAAAGAATATTATTGGCGTATTATTACGCAGTCTGTGGCCGATAGTGCCACTAATTTTTATCTGTACTTTCATCATCCCTTTAGCACTTTTCTTCAACCGGATGGCGTTGCAATCTCCAACAATGGTTTCAGCCAGGTTATGGGATATAAAATCATTCTATTATCCACCCATTCAGATATTCTTTCTTTCTACCGGGTTTTTGGCTTTTTTAGCTTTAGGCGGTTTAGTTTTTTATCTTTACAAACCAACAGTCTTAAAACTTACGTTTTTACTGATATTTCTGATTGGTTCGGTTATAACACTTATTCCTCTCTATTTCAAAGAGATAAATCTGGTTGCTTTGTTGGGAGTGCATAACCTCCGTTTTTTTAACCCTGCGTCTTATATATTTCTCGGAACGAGTGCAATATTAGTAATCGAACGTGTTGCCAAAAAATCGCTAAGAAAAATAATGGTTTTATGTTCTGTCATATTAATATTTTTCATATCTCTGGGAACACTCTGGTGGGAAAGGATTAACTATAAATTCAGCAGTACTGGAAATATCCAGTACATGCCTGAAGGACTGTACCAGAGACTTGGACAGCTTGAAAAAAGTTCACACAAAAACACGGTTCTCACATCTCCCTCATCCGGTATGGGTTTGATTATTCCCGCCATGACCGGCAGACGGGTCTATTACGGCAGAAGCATCTTTACACTAAATCTTGAAGAAAAAGCTAAAAAAACAGTTGATTTTTATAATATGAAAATGGTTCCGGCAAAAGCCCTGGAGTTTCTGAACAAAGAAGGAATCGGTTCGGTGGTAGTTCTTAAGGGAGTGGATACGGATGAAAATGAACTTAAAAAATATTACCCTTTTCTTAATAAGGAATATTCTAATACTGAATTGGCGATATTAACGGTTAAACCTTGATTTATGAAAATATGCTTTACCTAGTCATGTTTTTTGCAATCCACTAATCTGGTTTAAGGAATGCTTTCCTGAATATCAATGTAAATATCCATATTCTCCCTCAGGCATAGATACAGATTAGAAGGTTTTTTGTCGGATTCAACAACTTCCATAGAATCCAGGCTATCTATGCTTATAAGAGTCAATACCATTCTTTTATTAGCGTCTCGTTACTAATACTAAAGCCAATTCCTATGTGGTTTCTTATCCCCATGTCGCTTTTTGAATACTTTCATGAGGTAAATTAAAGGAGCATAATTGGTTATAACACTGTGGATTCGACAAGTTCACCAGACATAAATGGTTTTTCCTAAGAGATACTGTATAATTACCTAAATATATGAAAGACAAAAGCAATTCACTTCTCAAATTAAACAGGATTATTTTTGTTCTGGCAATTATCGGATTGATAATTGCGGTATACGTGCTACAGGGATTTTTACGCCAAGCACCTATTGTCTGCATCAATACCGGTTGTGAACAGGTCAGAAAGAGTGCTTCCAGCTATATTTTCGGAATTCCGGTTCCTGCCTTTGGTCTGGTAGGCTATAGTTTAATTACTATATTAGCTTTTTTAAGGACATTTTCTACTGGTAAAAGTTTACTCTATGCCATATTAGGGATTGCCTCTTTTGGATTTTTGTTTGTTGGCTGGTTTACATATACCGAAATATTTGTTATAAATGCCACTTGTACTTGGTGTGCAATTTCTGCGGTTATTATGACCGTTATTTTTATTCTTTCTGTTAAAAGTTATATGCTACTTAAAAAATGAGACTGACAAACGAAACAAAAATTTTTATTGGAATAATTGTTGTGACTTTGATCATTGTAGGATTAGGAGTGTTTTTATTCTCAAGACCCGAGCAGATATTATCCAAAGAGGATCTTTTGCCAGCAGGAACGATTACAAAGGGACTCGTGAGCTCCAAAGTATATTTAGTCGAGTTTTCTGATTTTCAGTGCCCGGCTTGTAAAAGTTTTAAACCTATTGTAGATGAGATCACTTCGACTTATAAGGATAAACTGTACTTTGGTTACAGGCATTTTCCCCTCACCCAACACCCATTTGCTCAAAAATCAGCCGAAGCAGCCGAAGCAGCTAACGAGCAGGGTAAATTCTGGCAGATGTATGATTATCTTTTTGCCAAACAAGACGATCTTTCTGATGCTGTTATCGATGGAGGGGTAAAAGAGTTAGGTCTTGACACCGCAAAATTTCAGGCTGATATGAAATCTGATAAAGTTAAGAACAAGATAGAAAAAGATTTAGCCGATGGTAACAAGTTTGGGATTTCGGCTACCCCGACATTTTTTTTAAACGGGAAAAAGCTCAATCTTGATCAGTTATCTGATTTGAAAACTGCGGTGGAAAAGGCAATACAACAGCCCCTTTGAGTAGAATCATCTTTAAGCTATAATTCTTAATTAGAATCCAAGGTTAAATAAGTCAGATGGAGGCGTGCCGGAGTGGTTGATCGGGTTGGCGATTATGATTAAATTCTGTCTATTTTGCAGGGGATCTTTTAAAAGTCAATACACCAAGCAGAAATTTTGCTCGGAAAAATGTGCTAATCGATATAATCTAAATAACTTAAATAAGGTTGTACTACCTAAAAAATCAGAAGCATTAGCAGAATTTATCGGAATTTTTCTAGGTGATGGTGAGCTTAGATCACATTATATAGCAATATATCTTAATTCTATCTCTGATAATAAATACATAGAATATGTTAAATGTCTTTGTACAAAATTATTTAAAGGAGCAACAGTAACATGTAATAAAAAGAAGCACGAGAATTGCGTCAGAATACAGATAAGTTCTGTGATAGTTGTTCGATTTTTGTTAAAAATGGGATTAAAACCGAAAAAGATTCCAGAATGGATTAACAGTAGAAATACATATATAAAAGCATGTATAAAAGGCTTATTTGATACAGAAGGAAGTATATCATTCAAGCAGTATAAGACGAAAAATGGTATCAGTCTCTACAAACAACTAAATTTTAGGAATGCAAATATGAATCTTATCAGATTTGTTCGTGATAAGCTAAAGTTATTCGGGTTTAGACCGACAATGAGTCTAAGAAGATCATTATATATAAGTACACATGATGATATAGATTTATTTAGAAAAAAAATTGGCTTTGGGAATGATAAACTAATTAAACGTAGTTTAATAAGTAATTGGTCAGACTTTATAATATGGAGAGGTGCTGGAGTGGTTTAACAGGTTAGTCTTGAAAACTAATGTGGCGGTAACGTCACCGTGAGTTCGAATCTCACCCTCTCCGCTAGGATTTTTCTAACAAGCCAAACAAGAAAGTATTTCGATTACCTCATTTCCAATTTGAGGGTTATCAGTGTTTATGTAATACTGAATTAATGGATAATAATATTCCTTCTTCTTCAGTTGTAAGTACTAATATATCGCCTCCAATTACTCCAGTTAATTATTCAAATAAAGGAAGAAAATATATCAAACCTTTGCTTATAATCTGTTTAATTGCCGTAATTATTATCATTACAGGAGTATTCTATCTAGAATGGAGTTCACAAAATAGCTTAACTGCTTCCTTTTCAAATACTAATAATAATTCTTCACAAATGAGTAGTTTTGGAAGTTTGACCAATCCAGTAGTTGAATTAAAACCTACAATTAGAGATCCAGCCCAGGAAAAAATAAATATACCAACTGGACAACTCAATATTGATGAAAAATGCCATCCTGTTGCACTCTCTAAATCAAAACTTGTGTGTTTCTCAGTGCAACAGAAAATACTAACTTTGAAGGATATAATTACAAATGAAGAACAATCAGTAGAGACTATAGGAGATGCAGAAATATACGGGATAAATATATCTGGTGATTATATCGTTTGGGCTGACAACCACGAGAAAAATATTGCTTTTAAGGAGATAAAAGATGTTTTTAGTTATGATATTTATGTCTATAACTACAAATCAAAGATTAAGAAGAAATTATCACTGCCGCCCGCATTAAGATTAAAACTTGATTTTGATGGTCAATATATTGCCTGGACTGAACGAACAAAACCATATACCCTAAATAATGAAATATATATTTATGATCTTTCAAGCGACCAAATAGTTTATTCCTCAACATCTGCAAGTAACAAATCATATTTTTCGTTAAACGATAAAAAATTGGTTTGGACAGATAATCGTGATTATCCTGATAATCAGGGAGGTATTTTTGACAGAAACTATAACATTTATCTATATGATTTATCGGTGAGACAAGAATCAAGCCCAGTAAAATATCCTTCATCAAAGTTTGTGCCTAAAATATTTGGAAACTATATAACTTGGGTTGATAGAAGAAACAATAAAGATGCTATTTATTTAATGGATTTGAAAAATAATCAGGATAAGGTAATTTATGACGGTGGAATTACACCAGTTGATTTAGATATTAATTTTGTTGGTGATAAATTATGGTTTATCATTAGAGAGTCATGCGATGTTAAACCGATGAAAATTGTTGGTGCTTCAGGAGGCAGTTTTCAAGCTGAACCAATTACTTATTCTGATGGATTGTTTGTTTATAACATAAATAATGGAAAATTGGAGAAAAAAGTCGATGGGAAAGAAATATTCGTTATCCCAGATAAGGAGAATCTACTTTTAAGGGATGTTTGTCCTACAAAGCCATACGAATTAATAAAAATCTAATATTTTAAAAAAAGTTATAAGAATATATCTTATCAATAACCATCAAATGAGATGAGTGAATATTTTTCATACTCATAACAAATGAAAAGTTTGTGATGGTGTATTGTAGGAAGCAAAATAGGTTATAACACTGTATATGGTGCTCCGCTTTCACCTCGCCGAAGCTTTACTCGAAGGCGGGCATACTCATAAAGACATATTACATAATTTAAAAGTCAATTTTGGTTTTATTGGCGAGGTTTCAGCGAGATAAATCCGTTTTAGGTCGCCGAACCTAGATAAAATAAAGGCGCCTTTAGGTCGCCGAATTCTAACGAAGTCGACTTATGTATTACGTTTATATACTTAAATGTTTAGATAATAAAACATATATCGGTTCCACAAATGATCTCAAAGATAGAATAAAAAGACACCAATCAGGTTATATTCCTGCTACGAGACTAAGACTCCCCATTAAATTATTTTCCTATTTTGCATTTAGCAACGAAAAAACAGCACGTAACTTCGAACAATATCTCAAATCCGGTTCAGGAAGGGCATTTCTGAAGAAACATAATTTGGTATAATCCTAATAAACAATGATCAAAATACATGTTAATCCGGGTGAAGAAGTCATGGTAATAGTGACCAAATATCTTCAGAACAAAGGAATTCAAGAAGGTGCAATTTTATCAGTAATTGGTGCTGTGGATGAGTGTTGTATTAGTACTATGCCGAAAAATGATGCCAAAAAAGATATTTTGAAAGAATATAAAGAACCGCTTGAAATGTCAGGGAACGGTGAAATTCGGGATGGAAAACCTCATATTCATTGTATTTTCGCAAGAGAAGATAAATCCTCAATCTCCGGTCATCTCCATTGGGCTAAAGTTAAAAACTGGTTTGTTAATATATACCTTATTCCAGAAGTGGCAAAATAGGTTCTAACACTGTAACGGGTTGTCTCTTACCCACAAGATAAAATAATTGTTATACTAATAAGATGAGCTATTGGCAGCATTGGAAATATAAGCACCTCACCTTCTTTTTTATAAGTATTGTTTTTGTTGCCCTGCTTACCAGATTCGAATTATTTCACCAAACGCTTATTCATCTTGGAAACTATGGATACATAGGAGCGTTTTTTGCAGGTATTCTGTTTGTTTCTACCTATACCGTGAGTATTGGAGCTCTGCTTCTTCTGATATTGGCAGAATACTTAAATCCTTTCGAAATTGCCTTGATTGCAGGAATGGGTGCAGTATTTGGTGACTATACAATCTTTAGACTAGTGAAAGATAATTTAGTGGTTGAATTGACAGATATATATAAAAAATTCGGTGGTAAACTTTTATCACATCTTCTACACACCCGTTATTTCAGTTGGTCTTTACCTGTAATCGGAGCATTAATCATTGCCTCACCATTACCTGACGAAATGGGAGTAGGACTGATGGGTATCAGCAGAATGAAGACATATAAGTTCCTTATTCTGTCCTTTATACTAAATTCAATAGGAATATTTATCGTTGTTTCAGCTTCTGTATTGGTTAAACCTTAACAAAAGTGAAGTTTTGAAATAAATTTTCTCCGCTCCCGCCTTTTGGAAATTATTCTCCGGATTCATTTGATTCTAATTTTAGGAACGGCTGGAATATCTTTTGAGAAAAAGCCTCATGAAAAGTATAAATGTAAGAGTAGAGAGCAGAAATATAAACGTCAAGACAAAAGGTTTATCGAAAGTGACCCGTTTGGAGAAGTCCGTAAGAGAATCAATGAGGAATCCTTGGGGACTGGTTGAATAATAAGTTTGGAATTTGAGATCACCGGGTACGGATTCACCGTTAATGAAAGCATTTCCGTTGGGATATTCATCCTCTTTAGCGTAGGAGATCTTCATAAAATCGTTTCGGTACGTTTCAGCCTTATCGGAGCTTGTAAATAGAACTTTCATACCAAGCATGTCTTTATTAATTTGAGAAAGATAGATTTCTGCCTCCTGGTTTTTTCCCAGGTATGAGATCTCAAATGTATATAATTTTCCCAAGGAATCGGGTAGGGGAGAAAAATCATAACGAAATGTTTGCGCCCAGCCCAGATTTGATTCGGTGATGATTTCTTTTCGAACTTCTTGAAGAGACTCGTCAAGAACCCTCAATTCATACTGACCGGCTCCGCCTAGTTTATGATTGAAGACCGAGAAGCGGATACTGGATAAGTTATTTTTATGCGGTGTGAAGCTCTGTGAAATAGACTGTGACGGTCCAATATATAAAAATGTATCTCCCTGTTCTTGTAAAACATCAAATCTGCGCATTTGTTTTTTCCTTTTCCATGGATTTTAATACCCCATATCCGATCCAGAGAAGAGATGAAGTTAATAATGTATGTAATATATTCATCATTAAAAACAGATTGTCGTTTCCAATAAATTCTTTTAACGGCCAGTCATATGTTAAAAGTGTCGGTTCGATAGGAGACAGCATCCCAAAATTTAAGGACATTTGTGACAAAAGTACCAAACTGGTAAACGACAGATAAAGAAATTTAAATGGAGTTCGAAGCTGAGGAAGAGTAAGCTGATAGTAAAATATAAAAGGTAATATCCAAAGAAACCATTGTAAGTTGAATGAACTGAATGCAAAAAGAGGAATCAGCGCCGTGAAGCTATAAGCCATTAATGAATGAGAGATTTTTTTCTGATTAAGGAAATATAGAAAGAGTAAAAAATAACCCAGGGCAAAAGGAAGCAGGGATCGGTTGTCGCCAATCGGGATTAAGGAAAACATAATTTTTCTACTATATCCTCCGGTAATGGCATGGCTGAAATATTGCGGAGTTGTGAGTATCGGTAAATGAGTGGTGATGACGGGTAATAAAATAAAAAGGGCTGCCAAAATGCGTTTTTTCCAGCTGTTGATAGTGATAAACAGGAAGGGAAGTAAAAAAACAGGAAATAATTTTAAAGAAACAGAAAGTCCCAGACAAAACGAGGAAAGGTAATCTTTTCCACGCATCTTAAAGAGAAGAAAGAGAAGAAGAGCAAAAAGGGGAATTACGTCTACGTTTGTCCAGCCCGCCACCAGAAAAAGCATAATCGGGTTAACCATCCATAATAATAGAGCGTCCCGGGCTTTCTGGCCCGTGAAGAACTTAGAAAATATGAAGGCAGAGAGCAGTTCCAGAATTATATATGGTAGTTTTACGACCGAAAGAATCCGATAAATATAAGGTGAAGCACTACCGGAAATGTCGCCCATATGCATCCAGGAGTTGAAGTATTGATTGAGCAGTGGAGAGGAAAAAGTGAGGAATGATTTAAGCAAAGTGTACATAAGCGGGGGATACGCCGCCAGAGGTTCCCGATAAAACTCACGGATGGAAGAAAAACTGAAAGATGAGGCAACTTTGGTGTTGGCAGAAAGATCCCAGTTAAATGTGAAAGGGATGATAACAAGCCGGAGAATGATGCCTAGCAGGAAAATATTGATTGTATCGTGCCGAAGTCTTTCAAATATCATGACCATAATCGATTTATCTAATATATTATACCTCTTTTAATAATTTACTTTTTTGTTATAATGATATTTACTATTATTTATTTTATAAACCCTTTAAGGAGGAGCTATGGATAAAGAAGAAGTAAAAGACATCAGACATGATGAAGTGACTGCCAATATTTATAATAATAAATATGTTTGGATATTTGGGGCGATTATCTTGCTTGTCGTAGGCTGGTTTAGTTTGAAAGTTTTATTTACCCCACCGGAAGATTATAAAGTTACTTTGATAGATGCTCCTAAAGAGGTGACTGGTGGGAATACGGCTACTTTTACCTGGAAGATTACCGGTAGCTCTACTACCATAAATCACACCGCAGTTTATCTAGGAAATACTTCTAACCCTGGTGAGTTTGGGTTAGATGTCAAACCAGAAGGCACTAAATATACTGATTACGTCCGCGATTTTGCTGACGGCAAATACGACATACCGCTGCAGTTTATAGGTAATATTAAGCTAGATACACCGGGACAATACTTCTACCGTGTTCAGGCAACGGTACGAGATAAGAATTACTGGACAGATGAATATTCTTTAGAAGTAAAGCCACAGGTTCATAAAGTAAGCCTTATAGATCCTGTAAAAGAGGCCAAAGCAGGGGCAATGATACCTTTTACCTGGCGAGTAGACGGGCCACCGTTGACCATTAATCATACTTCTGTTCATTATGGATTAGTTTCTACGCCCGGAGAGTTGGGACGGGATGTCAAACCAGCAGACACTAAATATGTTGACCTTGTCAAAGATTTTGCCAGTGGCAAATATAATATTCCTCTTCAATTTGTAGGTAATGCCAGAATAGAGGTATCCGGTACCTATTACTACCGCGCCCATGCAGTGATAGACGGTAAAAATTACTGGACAGACGAGCAAGTAATGGAAGTAAGATAAATTATTCTTTGATACCGCCAAAGGCGACTCTATCAGGAACTTTATCTTCTGTACCCATCATAATGGCTGGAAAAACGGTAAAGTCGCCAAATTTGTTCGTAATGGCATCAAGAGCAAGAGTTAAAGAACGCCTCTTTTCTTC
>MFJR01000015.1:18655-32984 GCA_001780955.1 Candidatus Gottesmanbacteria bacterium RIFCSPLOWO2_01_FULL_39_12b
CAGTTGATAGTTCCGGTTTTTTTCCAAATTGAAACAAGAAACGGCTAGAAGCCTGACCGGTTTTTTTATTGGAGAAGAAAAAAGCACTTTTACTGCTGCCCGGTAGAGATCGTTTGAAGCATAAATCCTTTGGAGTAAAGTTTGTCCATGATGCCAAAATGAATAATCGCTGTACCTACAAGCTACATGGATGCCTTTTGCCGAGTATCCGGCACATCGTAGTCGTGTGCCCATTTTTTCTACCAGTTTACAAAGTATTTTAGTGATTCCAGTTTCAACGGTCAACGGTTTATAAAGCGCGTATGACTGACCGTAGCTTTTTCTGGCGAATTCTATTTCATCTATTTCATATCCCCTTAATCTCAAATACCAGTAGTAGCCCAAGATAGAACAGAAAGCGCTTTTCAGCTTGGCAACAGTTGCCTGATACATGTCAAAAGCCGTGAATATACCAGCACTGTTTAGCCTGACGCCGTTACCTGTCTTTATACCGCAGAGTTGTTCCACGCGAAGTTTTTTATAGATCTCCTGAAAATTTTGTAGATTTATTTCATCCAGCCCGTCCGGTTTATGGAGGAGCGAGGCAGTTTTAGCTAAGAATCTATTGGGAGCAATACCAATTGAAACGGTGAGAAAGCTGCCTATTTCTTTTTTGACGCGCTTTTTTATCTTGCAAGCAAGGTTGATAACCCCTTTTGACAAATATGGAGTGTTTTGAAAATCCAGAACCATTTCATCGATTGATTTGACCGAAATTTTTGGGGAATACTCTTGAAGAAGATGAAGAAGCTTTCGGTTGACAAAGCGATATTTCCAGGGATCAGGAGGTAAAACAATTAATTTGGGATAAAGTGCTTTTCCTTCCCGTACACGCATGCCTACTTTAATACCTATTCGTTTGGCCTCAGTTGACGGAGCGATGATACATCCGTTATCAGTCGGATACGCCGCAACGACTACCGGTTTTCCTCGAAAGTTTGGATTGGCCTGTTGTTCAATCGTGGCAAAGCAGGAATTAAGATCAAGGTGCATGACGGTAGAGGGTTTAGGATTGAATGGTGCGGTTACTTGATTTTGCAGCATGTGTTTCCTGTTAATTAGGTAATACTAATTCTCAGCTATTTCTTCAAGCGTCCAGTGCAGGTTATCTGTGTTGAGCTTGAGACGGAAAAATAGACCGCCGGATAAGACGGAGAAAACGTGAAAAAGAGTTCTTCCCTGACGGAAAAAATGGTGGAGTCCGACTTTATCAATTTGATAAGTTTTACCGCGCCAAGCTAGATGACGAGGAAATATTTTTTTGGTCTGGCTGTTAAAAACAAGCTCAACCGAAACTGATTCCTGAATTTTTTCCAACATAACCGAAATATAAGCGAATAATTATAATTTAACTAGAATTAAAAATTTTGTCAATCTGTCAATTTATGATATAAAAGCCGAAAATAGATCACTATAAGAGTAAATGGTGCGTTAAAGAATTGACACTGATGAGATGATCACCTACCATGAAAATATGGTTAAAGATAAGGAATTACCATATAAGACTCATCAAAAAAAAACCTCAACTGTTTATAAATTACTTTTATTAGCGGCTTTATTACTCATATTGGTGGTTCTATTGGCAGCAACCAATTTTTTGGCTAATCAGCAAAATATTCGCTCTAAAGCCACAGATCATGGCGGACCGCCATCTGCTCAAAGAATTATCCTGTTAGAATTTGAGTTCGAAAAAGACGACAATGATGATATACGGATGGAGTTTGATAAGCCTGAAATTAGAAATGGTTTCGTTACTGGTAACCTGATGATAAGTGGTAATGCCTTAAACGCCACCCTTCTTGATACCAATCAGAATCCGATACTTTCCCAAAAGTTTTCTCTGCCGGAGGTTGTCTCCATTGATGGAATTGACGCAACAACAGGGAGAGAACATGGTGAAATGCGGGAAGTAAAGGCCGATGAGTACGCTCTTACTTTGCCTTACGATCAGAATGGGGAGTACGTCAAAATAGAGGATAATAAGAATGATATTCTGGCCCTCTTATCAATAAAAAACGCACATTCAATTCATAACATTGTGGCACCTACCCCTAAACACGGGGATGACGATGATGATCACGGTCTTAATATTAATTCGCCATTTATGATAGATAAAACTTACGCTGCAAACGGTACTTTTAATATCGCGATCATTGGCGATAATTACCAGGGTGATAGTGTAAGGTTCCAGTCAGACGTGAATGATTTGGTAAGGGGACTGGTTTCGATAGAGCCTTTTGCCACAAATCGAGCCAATATTATTTTTTATCCTCAACTTTCCGCGGTTTCCCTTTGCCTGCCCAAAAATGGTTGGCCAGCTATAAATTGCAATGACGGGTTAGTTTTACAGGAGGCTTCCACACTACCTCATGATAAAATCTATGTTTTGTATAACGGAAATTATACCGGTTATGCTTATATCCGCGGCATGATATCTTATGGAACAAACTCTCTTGATCAGAATTTAGCCGTTAAACAGGGATTATTTATTCACGAAATGGTAGGTCATTCGCTTGGAGGACTGATGGATGAGTATTCGTATAATACTTCTGGTTTGTCATATGCGCCTAATTGCACGCCTTATTCCAGTTGTCCTGATTGGTCAACGGTTGCCGGTTTAGGTTGTTTTAATACTTGTGGCTATACTAATTTGTATCGCGCCACAGATAACTCATCGGTAATGAACTCGTCATTTTTTAGAGGTCTTCTTTCCTTTGATTCTTTTTCTACGCAGATAGTACAAACTAAACTGGCAGAATTATTGAATACCTCTTCAGCAACTCCTACTTTTCCTCCTACAATTGCCCCAACTCCTACTTCTTTACCGACGCTAATCCCAACTTCTACTTCTACTCCTACACCGGTGGCAACACTAACGCCAACCTTGACGCCAACGATCACTCCTACACTAGATCCTTCTATTACAGTTACCGTAACACCTTTAGTTTCACAGACACCAACTCCAACACTTACTTCAACTCCAACACCTACACTGACAGTTACTCCGACTTCTACCATAACCCCAACTCCCTCAGTCGTTCTCTGCAGCATACCTAATTACTGTACACTGGAAAAATATTGTGACCTGGATTTACGATCGGTTGGGGATTGTAATAGTATAGGTAAAGTATGTTGCAGTCCTCAGACTGTTTTTCCCACAGAGTCGCCGTTATTAAATCCACAAGGAATAGTAATAACTCCCACTATTGCTCAACGTTTTGAAGAGATACCGACACTTCCGCCAAACCAGCCTGAGATATCAGTCACGCCTACATATTCCCCAACTCTAACGGTTCCTCTGCCGTCTCCTACCAATAATATCTTTCCTACGCCTACAGTTTATATAACGCCAACTATCACCATCACCCCGTCTCCTCTCATCATATCTCCTACACATTCAAGTCGGCCAACATCAATCAGCACGATATCACCGTCTTCGCCTGCAGTTAAACCTACTGTGACTGAGTATCCAAGATTATCTCATTTTATATTTGATACGCCAACCCCATTTAATGTAGAAAATCTTGAGTTTAAAAGAGCCAGTCCGACTCCAGTCCCGCCTTTTGAGTTACCCAACATCATTCAACCCTCTAAATCCTTTATCAGTACGATAATAGAAAAACTTCTCTCACTTCTGTTTAACCGTAATTAAGGGGACTTACTCGGGGTAATTTGAACGACACCCCATTCACGGCAAATTTGCATTTTAATGCTTTCCACCTGTGACTGGGTGAAATTGTTGACTTCTTTTTCCAGAGTTTGCATGATGTTTGTCTTTACTTCAACGGTTTTTTCGCTGACTAGTTCTTTTGTATTTTGAAGCGTATTCTCAACAAGTTTGTTCATATTACTGGATAAGGAAGGGATAATTTGGGACTGAGCCACCTCTCCCAAAACGTTTAACCCTTTACCCTCTGTTTGGTTTTGAGTCGTTTTCTGGTTTTTTAGTAAACCAGAAGACAGGACTGCCCCGATAGTCAGAAGTGAAATTATGACTAAGGCCAAAGCCACTTTTTGAGTTCGTTTACTCATACCTAAATCATATCATTCTCAGGTCCTGTTATCCAGATTTTTTAAGGCGGTCCGAGATTAACTTTAAGCTGTTATTGAGACAAGTTTTATTATTGTAATTAATGGTCAGACTTTTCAAATTATCAGCATCAACCATTTTCAACTTTTTGATTTTTTTTATTAAGAGAGGCAGTAAACGAATAAGATTGTCTATTATGGTTACGGTGGCGGTTTGGGCCGTGCGGGAGAGGGGATTGAGGTCGACTGTAATCACTTTTTTACCTAGCCTTATTAAGGCTTCTGCCCGATCCCCGTCCTCAAGAGGGACAAAGACCACGTCAGCAGAAGCGATACCTTCTTTTAACATTATTTTTCTCCAACTGGCAATATCAGGGAAGATTATTTTTGAAGATTTGTTTGAACGAAGGATGACTTTAGAATCAACCCTGGAAAGGTAATTTTCAATTATCACGACCCTTTTTTTACTGTAGTGGAAAAGATTGACTTCAATTTTACAGTTTAAAAGCTTGGCCAAACCTACTAATTCGTTTGGGCACAAAGCAGACGTATTGCCGTTGACCGAGATGATCGGATTTTTGGCAGAAATGAGGTAAGCTCCCGCTGCCTCAATTGCTTTTTTGGCAAAATCATGGGTTTTTTCTCCCAGAAGATAATCAAATGCCTCTCCCCGGCCATGAGCAAGAAGACCAGCCGGATGGGTTAAGCCCTTTTTTATACCCCAGACCAGTTTCTCACGAATTTTCAAAGACTTAAATCGAGGATGGGAAGGATCTATTTGCATAGTGTGACAATATTATCTGTTATCGTTAGTTCTTCAATTCTATAATTCTCTTTAAGTTTCGGAATTGTATCACTAATAACGACCTGTCCTAAAATAGCCATAGTGGCGTGCCCGCCTGTTTTTCTAATCCGGTTAATGATTGCAGCCACTCTCTCATCAGTCAATAGTCCGGCTTTAAGGCTGAAATTATATGCAACATCAATCACGTCTTTTAATCTTAAATTAAGATTTTGATTTATTATCCCTAAAGCTACATCTGCGGCTCTGTTAATTTCCGCTAGCCGAGTTTTAGAATTGAGAATAGAAGGCGTGGTCAATTTATCAATTATAACTGCATACAATTTCTGTCCGACAAAAGGGAAATTGATCGTTACAGATGGTATACCTGCTTTGGTTTTTAATAGAAATCCTCCCTTGGATGAAGTTACCACGCTTCCCAGACCGGTATGATTGAAGATCTCAGCCATATGAGAAAGCCTGATTAACTTATCTCTGCTTCTTTTAAGTTTTAAGGCTTTGGAAACGGCAAAAGCAGAAGCTAAAGTTGCCGAAGAACTGATGCCAAATCCGAAACCCAAGGGTAAAGAAGATTCAATTTCTACCTTAAATGGTTGTTTGGTTAATGAGTTTATTAAGGTTGAGACGGTAGGGAAGTTAATCTTTTTTCCGTTGAATAAAATTTGTTTTGAACTGCTTCTTTGTACCCTGATTTTGACATTTTTATTGACGGTGCAACCTATACCAATAGAGCCTGTTTTTAACGGGTCAGCATTAAAAACCGCTTTGAAAATAAAAGAGAGACTGGCAGGACATAAGGCCGTGGCCATCGACATATATCTACTTAGTCGATTTTCCGGCTCTTTCCCCTTCTTATCGTGATAAAATAGGCACTGATGAGGAAAATAATTCTTCGAAATATTTTTTTGATACCTCTTGTCTTTATATTTTTATTTTTGCGTCTTAATCATTTGAAAGCTTCTCTTAACTTTAGCACAGATCAGGGATTGGGACTATTAGAGACTTATGAGATATATCAAAGCAAAAAGATAAGACTGATCGGATTTACAGGCTTATCTTTTACGGAATCCGGCCGGTATATTTATAACAGCGCGCTACTATACTATCTTTTGCTTCCCCTGATGCTTCTATTTAAGTGGAATCCGCTCCCGGCCTCATATTTTTTTATATTTTTACAGCTTATGAGTCTTATTATCATTTATGGCGTTTTGAGAAAGCATTACGGTTATCATTTAAGCATTGTTTATTCAACTCTTTATGTTTTCTTCCCTCCGATGATAGACTACTCACGATTTATTTGGACGCCAAACCTGCTTATTCCTCTAAGCGGGCTGTGTTTGGCTTTGCTGCTCCTGTTAAAAAAATCAAAGAAAAATTATTTACTGTTCTTGCTTGGCTTTTTTTGGGGGATAGGACTGCAGCTTCATTACTCTTTTCTTTTGGTGATGATTCTATCTCTGTTTTCGTTTTTTTTAATAAAAAAAATAAGGGTAAGAGAAACCCTGTTCGTGCTTTCCGGTTTTGTCTTCGGATTTTCGCCGATCTTAATTTTTGAGATAAGGAACAAATTTTATAACGCGCAGACTTTGTTTTTTATATTAAATACCATCTCTAGTCATAAACAGAGTTTTCCCTTAAGCAGCCACTATATTCTTCCTCTGCTACCCTTTATTTTATACTTTGTTTCTAAAATAATTCTTCGCTTGATCAAATATTCCCGAAGA
This sequence comes from Candidatus Gottesmanbacteria bacterium RIFCSPLOWO2_01_FULL_39_12b, assembly GCA_001780955.1. Taxonomy (GTDB): domain Bacteria; phylum Patescibacteriota; class Microgenomatia; order 2-02-FULL-39-11; family 2-02-FULL-39-11; genus 01-FULL-39-12b. The sequence continues at coordinate 25,250 of MFJR01000015.1, forward strand.
TTGGCTATTTTACTCATGGGAGTATTTATCTTCTGGTCACTCATTCTGGTTATTCCTAAACCATCGCACGGTTTTTCCATGCCGGATAACTGGAATTATCAGGCCTTGAAAAAAGTCGAAGGAATTATATTATCCTCGGGGAGGGAAAATTATAATCTGGTGGATGTTTTAACCGGTGACACCAGGGCGATGGCGCTTAGATATCTTTTGACGGTTTCCAATAACCCGCCACAGGGGGTTACGCAGTACTCCAAAAGTTCATCCATTTTCCTTTATACGAGAGAGCCGATTGGAACAGTTATCAAGGGTAGCCTTTGGGAGCTTAATGAGGTCAAGCCGGTGGTCGTCTCTGGTCAATGGCAAATAGTAGATGATATCTATCTTTACCTTCTGACGCATTTTACTACTGTGCTAAAATAAGACACGATTGACCGAAAAAATTCTTATGACAGATGTAGAGCTGGTTAAGTCAAAAATTGATATCGTGAATTTTTTAGGTGATTACATCACCCTAAAAAAAGCGGGAAGAAACTTTAAGGCGCTTTGCCCTTTCCACAGCGAAAAGTCACCCTCTTTTATCGTTTCTCCGGAGCGAGGCAGTTGGCATTGTTTTGGCGCCTGTGGTGAGGGTGGAGATGCCATTTCCTTTTTACAAAAATGGGAGGGAATCGAGTTTTTAGAAGCGTTAAAAATTTTAGCCAAAAAAACCGGAGTGAGTTTAACAAACTATGCTCCTTCAGATACTATCAAACTTCGCGAAAAACTTTATGAAATTAATCATCTCTCTTCTGAATTTTATAAATATTTGCTGACGACTCATCAGTTAGGACGTTTTGCCCTAGACTATCTTAAGGAGCGGGGAATAAAACCGGAGATAGTAGAGACGTTCACTTTGGGATATGCACCGAATAGTTGGGACAGTCTCCTCCGATTTCTAAGCAAGAAAGGCTACTCCACGCCTGATATTTGGACCGCAGGCTTGTTAGTAAAATCAGATAAGGGTACTTATTATGACCGGTTTCGGGGTCGATTGATGTTTGCCCTTCATGATCCAAGAGGGAATATTATCGGATTTTCAGGAAGAATTTTAGATGAAAAGGTTTACCCCGAGTCAGAGCGAGGGGCAAAATATATCAATACTTCTGAGACGCCTATCTATAGTAAAGGAATGACCTTGTACGGACTTGAGATAACAAAGGAAGCGATTAAAAAAAAGAATGAGGCGGTTGTGGTGGAAGGCGAATTTGATTTATTGTCTTCTTTCCAAAGCGGAGTGACTAATGTTGTTGCTATTAAAGGATCAGCTCTCACCGAAGGTCAGGTTCTGCTTTTAAAACGCTTTAGCGAAAATCTGGTGCTGGCTTTGGATAGTGATCTGGCAGGTAATGAAGCGGCAAGACGGGGAATAGAAATAGCGGAAAACAGCGGATTATCTGTACGGATAGTTCATCTTTTATACGGTAAAGATCCGGCTGATTGTGTGGCAAAAAGTCCCCATTTATGGAAAGATTCGATAAAGCAAGCGGTACCGGTTTATGATTTCGTCATAAATACGGCCCTGGTTAAATTTAACAAAAAAGAGGCCATTGGTAAAAAAAAGATCGGTCAGGAAGTGGTTCCATATCTTTCTAAAATTACTAATCCGATAGTCCAGTCTCACTATATAAAATTACTGGCAAAAGAACTGGAAGTGGGTGAGGAATCAATCGAAACAGCCATAAAACAATTTCCCAGGAAGATCAAGAAAACTGGAGAAGAGACCGCTACTAGACAGCCGCAAAAAAGAGACGAACTTCTGGAGGAACATTTACTGTCTATAATTCTCCAAAGTGACGAGGTGGCTAAATCTTTGGAGGATGCTTTCAAGATTATTGAATTGTCAGATTTGAAAATGGTTCCGGTTAAAAAAATATTAGAACTGCTCTTAGCCTATTTTCAAAAACAAAAAAAGTGGGTAGTTAAAACATTCAGTCCCGTCTTAACACCGGAAATTTCTCCAAGTTTTGATAAAGCCTTAATGATAGATCTAAAGATGATGGTGTCAAATATGGAAGCACTAGCAAAAGATTTGCATCAGACCGCAGTTGAGATCCGGAAAATATCTCTAAGAAGGAGAATCTCAGATTTTTCGACTAAAATGCACCAGAAAGAAATAGACGAAAGTGATGGTAATATTGAAATACTGAACGAGGAGATACGCAAGTTTTTAAAAGAAATAGGAGAGCTTGATAAAGCAGGCAATAACAACGTAAAATAAGCCTATGATTAAAAGTAAGGCACCCAAGACAGTCAAAGAACTGATTAAATCAGGAAAAGAGGACGGTTTTGTTACCCAGGAAGATATCCTGACTATTTTCCCCAAACCGGAAGATAAAATTGCAGAATTGGACGAACTGTATGCCCAGTTTATCAAGTCCGGTATAGATGTTTTTGAGACCCTTTCTGACGAGGAAGAAAAGGAAGCCCAAAAAACAGTTAGTGAACTGGAAAAAGAGCTTGAGTCTTTGGCGGTTATCCATGAAGGCGGTATCTCTGATCCGGTACGGATGTATTTGAAAGAGATCGGAAGGACTCCGCTTCTGAAATTTGCGGATGAAATTAGTCTTGCCAAACATTATGAAAAAGGGGAGAGATGGGCAAAGCAAAAATTGATAGAGTCAAATTTAAGACTCGTCGTCTCTATTGCTAAAAAATACATCGGACGAGGGCTTTCTCTTCTTGATCTTATCCAGGAAGGGAATCAGGGTTTGATCAGAGCTGTGGAAAAGTATGACTGGCGAAAAGGTTATAAATTTTCTACCTATGCCACTTGGTGGATAAGACAGGCAATTACTCGTGCCATTGCTGATCAAGCCAGAACGATCAGAATTCCCGTTCACATGGTGGAGACCATTAATAGATTTTTAAAAATCAGCCGAAAACTGATGCAGGAATTAGGACGTGAACCGGCCCCTGAAGAAGTGGCAGAGGCCATGCAGGTAGATGTTACCAAGGTCAGAGAAATAATGAAAGTTTCCCAGGAACCAACTAGTTTAGCTACCCCTGTAGGAGATGACGAAGATTCACTTCTGGGTGATTTCATTCAGGACACCACTCAGCCGACTCCCTATGACGCGGCCTCGAGGGAGCTTTTGAAAGAGCATTTAGAAGAGGTGCTTCGTACCCTTTCTGATCGGGAAAAAAGAGTGCTTATCTTACGTTTCGGGCTTGAAGATGGCAGACCAAGAACCCTGGAAGAAGTTGGGGTGGAATTTGGTGTCACCCGTGAGAGAATCAGGCAAATAGAAGCCAAAGCCCTTCGTAAGCTTCGTCATCCCTCAAGGAGTAAAAAACTTAAAGATTACCTCGATTAACTGCTACCCATTTTTATTCATGTAAATATATTTCATCCAAAATTTTTTGAAATAGGGGAGAGTTAATGTAGAAAGCAGGAAACCTATTGCCGGGACGATAGAGTTTAACCAAGGATTCGGAATGTTAACGGCGTTCAGATATATACCAATAGCAAGATAAGTAAAAACTGCCAACAAGATTTTTCTTGTCCAACTTGTCTCCCAGGCTTTATCCGTTTCCACGCGATTATTTCTTGCTTTAATCGATTCTAATTCTTTTGATAGTTCATTAAGGGATGTAGAAGTCATTTTTTGTCCCGGGAATAACCCAACAGTTATATAACTTTTATTTGCAATAAAAGGATTACTATATAGCAAAATAGAAGAATTGCACCTTCAATCTTTGAAATTGTTTGCTTTGACACGATAAAGAAAAACAACAAGATACTCATAAAAAGAACCGATGGTATGTCAAACCGAATCCACTGTGAAGAGATAGAAATAGGTGAAAGTAATGCAAGAATACCGAGAGTCACCAGCATGGTAAAGATGTTTGAACCCAATGTTTCTGACACCGCAATCTCACCCATTCCTTTTTGAGTAGCCTGAAAAGCGGTAATAATGTTGGGTATGGATGGACCAATTGCTCCAATAGTTAAACCTATCAAAAGCTCATTTATTCCAAATCCTTTCACCAGGTTTATAAGTTGATTACTGAATAAGTAAGCTCCACCAAGCAGAAGAGATAATCCTAAAATAAACGACAGCCATCCTGATTTGATTTTCCCAAACTCAAACCCAGCCAAATCCAGTTCAATCTCTACCTCTTTTAAGTCCTGCTCCTTTTCTTTTACCGTCCTTTGTTTTTCAATAAGATAGACATTGATTACATAGGGAATAAAAAGGAAGAGAAAGGCCAACCCTTCAATTCTCGTTATCCGACCACTACTGCCTACGGCAAAAACAAGAATTGGGACAACGACTGAGAAAATACCATCACGCAGAATTACATGACTTTGTACTCTTAATGGTTTTGCAAGAGCAGAAAGACCAGTCATCAGTCCAATGTTGCAGGTAATCGAACCCAAGACTACTCCAAAACTCAGGAGAGAATATCCATTTATCTGGGCATAAACAGCAACCAGTACTTCGGGAAGGCTGACCGCTATTGATACCAGTATTAGACCGACAAATGTTCCAGTGATACCAAGTTTTCTTGCAAGAGGAATAAGCGAATCAGTGAGCCAATCAGATCCTTTCCCAATAGCAATAATTGCTATTAACAAAAGTAAGATAGTGGTCAAAACCATAAAAAGAGTCTACCCATTGTAGCATATGAGAGGCGAAAGGATTAAAAATGGGTTATGTAGGAAGATTTGCCATTAAATTTAGTCAGACAGAAACTCATAGAAAAATAATGGGGTGGATTTCTGCTTTGTTTAATGCTAAAATTCCAACTGTTCGTTGACATTCCCCTGTTCCGCCAAACGGCGGATCAATGTAGTTCGCCATCCGCCAACCGGTCGGAGGCGGAGGCTTCCTGTTATAATGGTGAAGTGTTTACTGTCTACGCCATTTACAACAAAAAGCATAAGAAGATATATATTGGGCAATCAGAGGATTATATGCGAAGGATCAAAGAACATAATGATCCGACAAACACAAAACACAGATTTACAAAGAAATTTGATGGGGAGTGGAAATTAATATATAAAGAAGAATTTATAAGTCGGATAGAGGCTCTGAAGAGAGAAAAACAACTAAAAAGTTATCAAGGAAGACAGTTCATTAAAAATAAAATTATCAATATTCCCCTGTAGCTCAATGGTAGAGCGGCATCCTGTTAAGATGATGGTTGGAGGTTCGAGTCCTCCCGGGGGAGCCAAGTGGCACTTAATATAACCGAGTTGGCCTGTGAAAGTTCCTGTATTACCGGCTGATACTCTATTTCCGCTATTTCCCTGTTTTTTATTAGGAACTTTTTGAAGAAAAAGTGTAAATACGCCCTTTTCCGATCAATTTCAGCGTCTTTATAGACCCTGACGATATTTTGGGTTATAGCTAAAACTTCTTCAAAAACTTTGAAATCTATTGTACGAATCTTTTCCAGTTCTGACATTTCTTTTTGAATATCTAGCATCTGAGCTTCAAATTTAGAATATAGTCGTTTGAAAGCTTCTCTATTCAATGTACCTGTCAATAGTTCTTCTTCCAATCGTTCTCTTTTCAACTCTACTACAGTCTTTTGATTACAAAGTGCCTTTTTGGCAGATTTCACAGTATCAGTACTTTCTTCATAGACTTTGCGGATATTCCTTTTAACGGCTTCAATAAATTCAGGCTTAAACTCAAGTTTTGATACTTCCTGCATCACCTGTCCTTCAAGATTGGTCAATAAGACATACTTAGCATGACAGGATCCCTTCTTCCCTAAGTTGGTACAATGATACATGCCTATTTTTCCTTGTCCTGTCTTATACTTTTTATGATAGTGCCATTCGGCTACAAACCGCTTCCCACACTCTTTACAGAAGGTCAAACCGCGCAGTAAGAAATTATGTTTCCGTCTTCTTATTCCATAATCACCCTTTTCTCTTAGAATACTCTGGACAATGTCGTAGATTTCCTTATTTATTAGTGATCTATGTTTCCCCATGCCTTCCAATCCGCCCCATTTCATAAGGCCGTAGTAGAAACTAGATTTTAGAATGTTGTAGACAGTAGAATATTGAAGCGGTTTCCCCAGCTTTCCTTTGACGCCATTATTATGCAAATACATACGGATACTGTAAATTGAGTGTTCCCCGGCAGCGTACATTTTGAAGGCTTTTGTAACGAATGGTGCGACTTGTTCATCCGGAACAATTATTCTTTTATCAAAACTACTTGTTGGATTAGGGTTTGTTATGTTAAGGTACCCAATCAGGGCAACCGACGGATAATATCCTGCCTTAAATTTCTCAACCGCTGTTTGTCTTGCTTTATATCCGCTGATCCTAGGATGCAAAGCGTTTACCGAAGCCAAGATTTCATCAAAGAATTTAGAGTATGGATCGTCACCAAAAGAAGAAATACCTGTAAGAGCCACAATTTCAACCTTGTATTTAGCTAAGGCCGCTCTGATAGTCAGATAGTCTCTAGTCTCTCTGGATAGCCTAGAACTGTCCAAGATAACCAAATGAGATATACCTTTCTTTGAACATCTGGCTAACATGGCTGTCAATCCAGGCCTGTTCATATTTGTGCCTGATCTGCCATTATCAACGAATATATCTTCTACAAGCTCGCCACGCATTTCCTGTATTTTCTCAAGTATTTTTGTTTTCTGAACATCTATAGAAGCGCCATCTTCTTTTTGCCCTATAGTGCTTACCCTGGCATAGCCAATACACCTTGGAATAGTGAAATTATCTTCTATCTTCATAATCTTCTTTATAAATATTATAAGATGTGTTTTGGAGCTTTACAACGGGTTGTTTCTGTATTTGGCTAAGTACCAACTCTATCCAATTTCTTGCAAGTTTATCCAATTCGCCATCTTCCGGTACGGGGGTGGTAACTTTAGGCTCACTTATGCTCAAGCCTATATGGATGTTTGTGGGGGTCGGGTTCATATTTGCCTACATCTCTCTTTATGGTTAATAAAAGAGAAAATCAAATGGGGGGCTCTGGATAAGAATGTAAATAACCAATCAAAAAATGCGTAGTCTTCTTTATATGCAATCTGACGCCCTGATAATCTATTTACACTTAAATTATCTTTACTAATATACAAAGAGAAAAGTAAGCGATGATCTATTCTTTGAAATCGGTCATTAATTAGGGAATCAAAACTACTTACCCTTACTTTATCTTTACTTGTATATATGTGTACATAACTTATGTATACATAAAGTACATATAAAGAGATGTAAATATAAGTGTTTATCATAGTGGTATTTCATCTAAATTAATATCTTCTTTTTGTTGTTGTATTGCTTTATTTATCCGGTCAAATTCATTTTGGTGGTATTCTTTTTCCGCTTTAACTAGAAATTCCTGAAATATTTGCTTTTTTATTTCTGAGAATCGGGTCGTATCGCTGATTACGAAGCAATTTTGGTATCGGAACCCTTTTAAGGAAGGCATCGTTACGAAGATATTGTTTCTGTCTCTAGTCCAAAGAATCGGGATAAATCTTACTTCGGCTTCTTCATTGAGATTTATTGTGACTATGGCTATGGGATTTTCATCAAAGCCCCTGCATTTGATGGTTATTTTTATATTGTCGAATATGCTCATGAACCAATTGAATCATTTCTTAGGGAATTAAAATATGAAGTTTAGAAGCCTGTAAGTTGTAAGTTATTGCTCTAAGAGTTTCTGGTAAACTTTAAGTCCTTTGGAGACTTCGATGAAAGTCG
>MFJR01000015.1:32995-51973 GCA_001780955.1 Candidatus Gottesmanbacteria bacterium RIFCSPLOWO2_01_FULL_39_12b
AAAGCAATTGTGCGTCCCTTAGGGCTGATTTTACATCTTCATAGGTTGAAGTTGGTGAAATCATCAAAGCTACCTGTGGAAGCTGGAATATGCCTGACGTAGAAGTAAGGCTGTCTTTTTCTATCACTTCCGGATAGGTTGGACAAAAGAAAGCTGAATCCACCTTACCGCAGTAGATTGCTTGCCTTACCATATTGGCGAAATATGGCGGTCTTTGAAACTGTAGGCATGTTAGATTAACTTCTGTGGCTATGAATTGATACAGGTCCATATCCTGATTTATATCTACCCACGCAGCATTTGTTTCATTGTTTTTGGCAAAATCTTTAAGATATTCAGGATCTTTATACTTTGAGAAATCAATTTTCTTCTTTATTTTATCTTTATTACTGAAGGGCTTATCGTAGGATTCTTGAATAAATTCATCAAGTCCAACTGTTTTCTCTATCCCAAAATCATTTCTTAGTTTTGGAAGCAAACACAGGAAGTCAGGCCTATCAACTAAAATTGCTACTTCTTGGAAATAGACATCTATATCAATCTGTATATCAATTTTCAGCTTTAATAAATCTTCATCTTTATCAATTCTCATAATTCTCAAGTCTATTCTATCAAAAAAGCCACCGATTAAGGCGGCTCTGATAAATTTTACTCATGGTATTAATTATTAATATAATTAATACTGTAGTTAAAATTCGGTATAGGGGCGATAAAATATCACTCTTTTCTAGGCCAATCTATTGTCAATAGACTGTTTTCTTAAATGACTAATTTCTTAGTGAAAGAAAATATGGTTAGGAAACGATATATGACTTGAGACTGATAAAAAACAACCTTATTGTGTCAATATTATTTAACTTCTATCAACAATGGTATAGTCACGTTTATTTTCTTATCTTTGTTTGACCCTTGCCAGAAAAAATGGATATCTACATCAAAAGTATTTCCACTTTCCGGAAGATTATTTATATTCTCAAAAATCATCTCCTTACAGGTTCCTACACCATAAATCTCTTTTTGCAAATGTCCAATCATTCTTGTTGTTACTAAAGAATCTATATTTATACCTTTCCACGTACAATGACTATCTCCTGATGATATTTTTATAAAGGTGGATGAATAAATTAGACATGATGTTTCAGTACAGCCACCGTTTCCATTAATTGGCGTTCCACTATATGGTGCCTTGTAAAACTCTATATTCCATTGTTCAGGTATACTGAAATTTTCTTCATTATGGCTTCCTGTGAGATTCGCTATTTTTTGCTCTAACTCGATTATTTTCTTTTCTAAGGTTTCAAACTTACTAGTAATTATTTTTAAACTTTCCTGTATTGACTCAATAATTGTTGGGGTGTTAGTAGGAAGTATTATTGGTTTAACTGGTTTTATAGGTCTAAGTATAGCTGCTTGGATTGGTGTAACTGACAACAACGAACATAACAAACATAAAAGAAGGATGAATTTTTTCATTTACCTACCCGCCTTTCCCTGAGAGAGTGTAGCAACATAAAAAGGGACACCCTCCCAGTCATCAGCGGGTAGCTTCAGACCTTAAATTGGAAGGTGCCCCTTCCCGGTCTGAAGCAGTGTGCCACGATAAACGTTAGCTACCCGCTGACTATTATTATTTTACGCTAGCGCTTCTCAATTCTCAATGAAAGAAGTAAAATAAGAGCAGTTTGATAAGAAAAGAAAATTATGAAGCTCGATGATAATGAAATTAGAGATATACGGAAATATCTTGAAGAAGGTAAACCGTTACCGGATAAATATAGATTTTTACTATTTGGAGAAAAACAGGAAGTAGAGCTTGTTTGGAACGAAAAGACCAGTGAAATCTGCAATATTGTTCTTCCTTTTCAAGTTGTAGAACATATTGATGAGCCACGAGCAGAAAAAGAAGTAAAAATGCAAATGGATCTTCTCGGATTTGACAGCCGGGGAAGACAACAGAAAGGCTGGACAAATAAACTGATCTGGGGAGATAACAAACTTATCCTTTCAAGTCTTAAAAATGGTCCGCTTAGGCAGGAAATAGAAGAAAATGGTGGAATAAAACTCATCTATATAGATCCCCCTTTTGATGTAGGAGCAGATTTTTCTATGGATATTGAAATCGGTGATGAACAATTTACCAAACAACCCACAGTTTTGGAAGAATTAGCCTATCGTGACACATGGGGTAAAGGTGCAGATAGCTGGATTGGAATGATGTACGAAAGATTATCATTAATGAGAGATTTATTATCAAAGGATGGATGTATATATGTTCATGTTGGAGGAGATGTTAATGCATACGCAAAATTAATACTTGATGAAATACTAGGAAAAGATAATTTAATTAATCAAATTACTTGGTATTACAGAAACAAGTTGCAATTTGGATTTGCAAATAACTTTCCGAGAGATACAGAAAGTATTTTTTTGTATTCAAAGTCTAAAAATTACACCTTTCATCACCAATACGTTCCTTTAGAAAAAGTAAGAAGGCAGAATAAAATTACATGGGATCCTATCCTGAAAAAAACAATAACAGTTAAAGATGAAAAAGGAGATGTTGTTTATTATGAATCAAAGGAAAGAAAAGTAGGATCTATGTGGGAAATACCAAGATTAAACTCTATGGCTAATGATGATACTGGGTATGATACACAGAAACCTGCAGCTTTATTGGAAAGAATAATCAGTGCTTCATCAAATGAAAATGATATTATCGCCGATTTCTTTGTTGGTTCTGGTACTACTCTTGCTGTTGCTGAAAAATTAAATAGAAAGTGGATAGGTACTGATCTTGGAAAATTTGCTATTCATACTTCAAGAAAAAGACTTATAAGCGTTCAGAGAGAATTAAAAAAACAGGGAAACGACTACAGAGCATTTGAAATTCTTAATCTTGGTAAATATGAAAGACAACATTATGTTGGAATAAATCCGAATCTTCGGGATAAGGAAAAACAACAACAAATTTCCCAAAGAGAAAAAGATTATATTAGACTGATTCTAAGAGCATATAGAGCTGAAGAAATACAGGGATTTAAATCTTTTCATGGTAAGAAAAATGCACGATTGGTGGCCATTGGACCTATCAATCTTCCTGTTTCAAGGTTATTTGTAGAAGAAGTTGTAAAAGAATGCCAAGAGAAGCAAATTACTAAAGCAGATATACTCGCTTTTGAGTTTGAAATGGGGTTGGCTCCTAGTAGTATTGATGAAGCAAGAGATAAAGGAGTAGATTTAGCTCTTAAATATATTCCTAGGGATGTATTTGATAAAAGAGCTGTAGAGAAAAATCAGGTAGTTTTCTATGATGTGTCCTATCTGGAAGTTAAACCCCAAATTAAAGGAAATTCTATAGCTATAGAGCTTACTGATTTCTCCGTATTTTACAACCAAGACTCTATTGCCAATGCTGAAGCAAGTTTAGGAAATGGCGGAACTAAAATAGTTGTTGAAAATGGACAAATAATCAAAGTATCAAAGGATAAAAGCGGTATTGTCAGTCGTGATGTGCTTACCAAAAAATGGACAGACTGGATAGATTATTGGGCTGTGGATTTTAACTATGAAAGTAAAAAGGAAATAATCAGAATTCCAAAAGGTAAGCCAATTCAGCAATTATTAGATGGTGGTGTTCCCCCAGAGCAATTAAATCTATCCAACTACGAAGAAATTTGGACAGGAGATTATATTTTTGAAAACGAATGGCAATCTTTCCGTACAAAGAAGGATAGAAATATAGAATTAAAAAGTATAACGCAAGAATGTCCAAAAGGTAAACGAAAAATTGCTGTTAAAGTTGTTGATATTTTTGGCAATGATACGATGAAAGTTATTGAAATTACCATATGATGAAAAAATTTATCTCAACAATTTGGAAGACTATCACTGTGATCTTATCATTTATTTTTAATGTAAAAATATTAACATGGTTAGTTTTAGTAAGCGTTATTTATTTCTCCTTATTTAAAATATATAAAGCAGATCTGACAAATAATGTACTTGGCATAGTACTCATGTTACTTTTACTCACCTTATTTTCTGATTTAAAAGAATTTAATTTTTGGGGACTTTGGGGAAAGAAGAACGAAAAAGATTTTGAAGAATTAAAAGGTAAAGAAGCAATCTCAACAGACTCAGCACCAAAAGTTTCAAAACAAACAAGAACAGAACCGGCCCCTATACTTAATTTAATGGACCCTTCTCGTGGAAATTTTTTAGCGATCGCAATTGACTTGGAAAGATTACTAAGAATTTTAGCAATGGTAACTTTAAACCAAAAAGCACCGATAATTCCTATTCCAGAAATAATTGTAAGTGAATTACGGAAAGCAAATGTATTAACTGATAGTGGTGTTCAACAAGTTGAAGCAATAAGATGGTTAAAACAAGTATTAATAGAAGGGAGAGAATCAGAAATAAATCAAGCAACTCTTGATGGGGGATTTAGAATTGCGGCTAATCTCTATCAAGAAATTTATAATTATTTATACCCAAATCAACAAAGTGGCACTACATCCTAAATTTCCATCATCACCATACGAAATACTTGATCCAGACATCAGATGGTTTCCTGCTGATGAGATGCTTCGAGAGAAAGGTTACGAAAAACTTCTTCCTCCTCTTGTTGCAACACTACGTAAAAAAGTAAAAGAGTGGAGAGAACATGGTTATGAAGGTGCAACCGATACAAGTAAAGCTTTGCTCAACTGGTGGTTTAATAAAGAACATATTATACCCAGTTCAGTAGATTCTTCTTTCTCTTTCCGTTACTACTTTTCCCAAAGAGAAGCAGTTGAAACAATTGTATATCTTACTGACGTCGTCAAAGTTAAAGATAAGTATGATCTCATGCGTTTTGACAGTTCCGGCGCTATTTCAGCTGGTATGTTCTATGAAAACTGGAGAAGGTATGTAATAAAAATGGCAACTGGAAGCGGTAAAACAAAAGTTCTTAGTCTAGTTCTTGCATGGTGTTACTTCCATAAACTATATGAAGCAAATTCTACTCTTGCAAGAAATTTCTTACTCATTACCCCTAACATCATAGTCTTAGATAGAATCAGAGCAGATTTTGATGGGTTAAAAATCTTCTATCAGGATCCGGTTCTTCCGGATAATGGATATGAAGGACAAAACTGGAGAGATGATTTTCAACTTACACTGCATATTCAGGACAATATAGGAGTAGTCAGAAAAATAGGTAATATTTTTCTTACCAATATTCATAGAGTGTATGAAAGCGACAGAAAAAATCCATCTTCCGAAGATGAAGACACTTCTGAGTATTTTCTTGGAGCAAAACCAGTCGGAGCAACCAACGAGTCAAAAGTTGATTTAGCCACGATAGTCAGAGATATAGATGAGCTGATAGTGTTAAATGATGAAGCTCACCATATCCATGATGAGAAACTCGCTTGGTTTAAATCCATTGAAGATATTCACAACAGATTGAAAATGAAGGGTAGCCAACTGGCTTTAGAAGTTGATACAACAGCTACTCCTAAACATAATAACGGAGCTATCTTTGTCCAAACTATATCAGATTATCCGCTTGTAGAAGCAATCTACCAAAATGTAGTCAAACATCCAGTTTTGCCTGATTCTGCCAGCAGATCAAAGCTCGTTGAAAGAAAAAGCTCTAAATTCACTGAAAAATATTCTGACTATATTAATCTCGGTTACCTTGAATGGAAAAAAGTATATGATGAACACAAAAAACTTAAAAAGTCTGTTTTATTTATCATGACAGATGATACCAAAAATTGCGATGAAGTAGCTTCATATTTAGAAGCTACATATTCTGATTTTAAAGATTCGGTTCTTGTAATCCATACAAAAGATAACGGTGAAATATCAGAATCACAAACTGGAAAAACTAAGGAAGAATTAGAAATATTAAGAAAAGCCGCTAACGAAATTGATAAGATAGGCAATCCTTACAAAGCCATTGTTTCTGTTCTTATGTTAAAAGAAGGCTGGGACGTACGAAATGTTACCACCATTGTAGGACTTCGCCCATATTCTTCTAAAGCAAATATTTTACCCGAACAAACTCTAGGTCGCGGTCTTCGGAAGATGTATTGGGATGAAAATCTTCCTGAATACGTTAGCGTTGTTGGTACTGATGCTTTTATGGATTTTGTTGAGTCTATTAAGAGTGAAGGCGTTGAACTCGAAAGAAGAAAAATGGGACCAGGATCTGAACCAAAAGCTCCGATTGTAGTTGAAGTTGATAATGAAAATGTTCATAAAGATATCTCCAAATTAGATATTGAGATTCCAGTTTTAACCCCGAGAATTTACAGGGAATATAAAAACCTGTCAAATCTGATTGTTTCTGCCTTTAACATAAAAAAAGTTAAGTACAGAGAGTTTAGTGATAAGGAAAAGCGAGAAATAGTCTTCAAAGATATAACAACAGGAGAGATAAATCATATTACTGAAATAGATAACGATATAGTAGCAAATTACCAAAGTGTTATTGGTTACTTCACACAAACAATTATGAAAGAATTGCGGTTAGTCAGCGGTTATGACATCTTATATGAAAAAGTGAAAGATTTTATCCAGCACTATTTATTTGAAAAAGAAGTAAATTTGGAAGATTTAAACACGTTACGAAACCTTTCAGAAATTGAAGCGACAAAGACTATTGTTGAAACCTTCAAAAGAAAAATAAATGATTTAACTGTTCTTGATAAAGGGGAAGCGGAAATCCGAGATTATATAAAAATAAGTAAATGTAGACCATTTGTAGTTAAAGACCAAGGATATATCGTTCCTAAAAAGAGCGCTTTCAATAAAATTATCGCTGATAGTCATTTTGAGCTCGAAATTGCGGCTTTTTTAGAAAATTGCGAAGATATAATCTCGTATGTAAAGAATTACTTTGCCGTCCATTTCAAGATTGACTACCGTAACGTTGATGGTGCTATCTCAGACTACTATCCAGATTTTATTGTGAAGAAGACCGAGAAAGAACTATATATAGTTGAAACTAAAGGGAGAGCTGATTTAGACGATCCACTAAAAATAGAACGGTTAAAACTCTGGTGTATTGATATAAATAGCGTTCAAAATAAAGTTAAATACCAAATGTTGTATATCAAGCAGGATGATTACGAAAAATACAGGCCCAAGAATTTTGAAAATTTAATAAAATTAACAACTTCTGTTAAGTAAACTATATATCATAGAAATTAAGAAGATTAAGAAACGGAGGATTTAAATATGCCTATCTATACGATAAGCAACAATAAACTTACTGCTGTTTCAGAGAAAAAAATTGATCTTGAAAAAGACATTCAACGGATAACAGAAGAAAATTTGGAAACTTTGTTTGGCCTGGTATTTGTAAGCGGAGCATCAAATCAAGAATTTTCAGTTAGAGCACAGGAGCAGGATTTTTACATTGATACCTTGGCTTTTGACAAGTCAACAAATTCTTTTGTCCTTGTCGAATATAAAAAAGATAAGAGTTTCAGCGTGATTGATCAGGGATTTGCCTATCTGTCAGCGATGCTCAATCATAAGGCTGATTTCATATTGGAATTAAATGAAAGATTGCACAAGAACTATAAAAAGACAGATATAGATTGGGAACAATCAAGAATAATCTTCATTTCCCCTGAATTTACCAATTACCAGAAGAATGCCATCAATTTCAAAGATTTACCTATATTTCTATATGAAGTAAGACTCTACAGTAACAACATTATTGAATTTGACTCAATAAAACCATACCGTACTACAGAGTCTATAGAGTCTCTATCTAAGGATAAGACGATAAAAGCGGTTTCCAAAGAAGTGAAAGTGTATACTCTTGAAGAATTAGTAAAACCAGGATGGGATTCAACTAAAACACTCCTGCTAGAATTTGAAAAACAGCTACTGGCTGGAAACAGTGAGACTAAAGTGAAATATAACAAAAATTATATTGCTTACGTTGGAAAGAAGGGTAAAGAATGGGTAAATTATGTGGAAATTGTTCCACAACAACAAGGCTTAAAAATATATTACCGGTTCCCCTATAAACACGTTAAATCTGAAATACAAATTGAAGACTGTAGCAAGAAAGGCCATTGGACAAACGGAGAAAGTTATATTTATCTTACAGAATCTGATCAAATACCAGAGTCAGTACGATTATCGCAGGAATCTTTAAAATTTTTACAAAATTCATAAGCGATTTGAAATGACTAAGAAATTAGTAAAAGTGGGTTGAAGCTAAACGAAATATTTATCTATAAAAGATAAGGAAAATATACTCCAAGAAATATTCAGGACGTTTTGAAGTCTATACAGAGAGTCAGAAAGAGTCAAAAATATAACATTCCGTTTTTTCTCCCTTATTTCCCTTTCCAATTCTTCCCTTCCTTGAAAAGTCCTACCCAAAACATCATAAAAAGCCCCACGCCTTACTATTTTATTATGCAATAAAAGCATTGATACCAACTCATCAGCAGTATCAAAAACTTCAAGGGAAGGATTATCTGGGTCGGGGTGATAAAACATAAAATAGCCATCCCTGAAAGGTGGGCAAACTTTAAATTTGGTAACTTTGAATTTCACCTTTCGACCAATTATTCTAGGGATACTTGGGGAGGTTCACTAATTATTAGGGAATTAGGCAGCGGGGACGAAACAAGGCTTTACTCTATCTATTTCTTCCCTTAGTTCCTGTACGAGCTTGAAGTCTTGGAATAGCTTGATAATACGGTTAAAGTGGGAAAGTATATTAAGATTACGGTCGCCGAGCAAGTTAGTCCTTAATATAACCTCTCACTTTCCTGATGTGTCAGGCTATTCCACTCCCGAAGTGGATGGTTAAAGTGGAGCATTGAGGCTTTGGGGATTAAAAGCTGAATATTAGGATTTTAGTCTGTGGTCTCCAATCCTGGTTTGACATCTTTTGTACCGGGAGCAACTTGGCCAGGTGCGGCTTCAAGAGAGCCGGGGGCAGTTTGAGAAGCACCAGGAGCAACCTCTAGGGCGCCGGGGGTTACTTCAAAAGCACCGGGAGCAATTTCACGAGCAAACTCCAAAACAACAAGACTTCCCGGTTCGATGACATTTTTCAGCTCTTTAACAAACTCGGTTACCTCTTTTACATCTTCTTTCGCCTCTATGTTCTCTACCATTGTTTTTATGATTGTTACTTGACCAGTTTCGATTAGTTTCCTTGTTTCGCCAGGCATCTCCTTTTTAATACTCTCAATTCTGGCTTGTTGTTGAACGGTTCGTTCTTTTGCCTCAGTCAGAACTGTTGTGGGGGCTACTATTATTAAACCACCCTGCCTTTCTTTAAGGGTTTCATAATTTTTGATTAAAGATAAGGTTTTATTAGCATTCCCCGTTTTTACCAGGTTCTCTGCTCGTGTAAGCCTTCTTTCCGCTTGTTTATCGAGAACAACAACTTTTTGTTCTGTATTAAACGCGAAGAAATATTCGATTCTTTCTTGTATCCTTACAATAAGAGAATCGGGGGAGGAAAAAATATCACCCAAAGGAGCGGCAAGAGCTTGCCGGGGAAACATAAAAACAGAAATGGCAAAAATGAAAAATATTAAAAACTTAAGACGTTTATAAAATTGCTTCATTTAATAAAATGTTACTTGAAATACTTGAATGTTGTCAACTCAATTTTCTCTTACGAAGGTAAACAAACACCGACCCTAAAACTCCGGCAATAAGCATTACCAAAAGGCTGCCATATAGAAATCTGTCGGACACATACCAAAGAGTTTTCGCATAAAAAAAGTATCTTATGGTTACTTTTAGTCCGTGGATAATAAAACTATACAAAATTCCAAGGAAAAACATATTTTTGTAACTAAAACCGGGAATTTTGCTTAGTTTATAGGCCGAAGCCAGAACCATCGCTTCCCATACCCACTGACTGATTCTTAATGCCATTGAATTGTCATCAATCTTCAGTCCAAAAAGATATTGCCAAAAAACAGTCAGAATCGAAATTAAAATAAAATACCAGATTGGTTTTATATACTCACTTAGAGCTTTTCCAAAGATTTTTATTTTAAGAATCGCCAAGAGCAAGAAACTTAGAAAAACTAATAAAAGAACAGAAGTGAAGATAACATCGTTTCGAATGTCTAAGGTTGTGACTGAAGGTAAAACATCCAATTTTTCGCTGGTTTGGGTTAAGTTTCCTGTCTGTGCCCTAGGACAATCAACTTTTTGATCACCTACGTAACAATCTTGGTATTGAACGTTAACTGCAGCTAATGTTTTCATACGTTATAAATACATTTTAGCACTTAAACCCCTAAACTTTCAGTAATTATCTTTTTACATCTTTCTGACGGTCTTGCCTTCATTGTTTCAATTAAAGATAGATAAGTTTGGCTATAACCGGACAGCCCTGAGAGTTTCTGCTGGCTGGTTATTGGTAAGTCTTTTGGCAATTTCGAGCTGTATCCTGACCTTGGCGATCGTTTCCCTATTGAAGATCTGATACAGTGTAAGTGGCGGGGTGGTGAGCCAGTTGGCACTTAATATACCTAAAGAGTATTATTAAATTAATATGAATTTCTTAATGCAAATATTTTACATACTGTTTGTTACGGCAATCATCATAAACGCTTTCTATTTTTTCTTCTTAAGGAAGTTGTTTAATTTACTGAAAAATAAATACCCAGAGAAATTTAAAGAATTAGGCGAACCTTCTTTATGGTGGAATAATTCCCCTAGAAATGGTATGAGAGTTCTCAGATTTATATCTTCTAAGGACCCGTTATTTTCATCTGATAATGAATTATTTAAAACTAGAACATTTGCAGTAGTTTTTCTCTGTTTATACATAACTATTTTCATTACATTACTTATGTTGTTTTTTCTTTTCTTTTTTGCGGGGTATAAAGAATTTCAAGGCGGTTAGGAGTTAAGTTTAGGTTCTAATTGATAATAACAACTAACTTTTTCTATATCTCCCCGATTTGCTGAACAAGCCTGAAATCTTCAAATGTCTTGTAGATACAAGCTAATTTAGTGGTTATATTAAAGTTACGATTCTCGAGCTCAGTATATTTATTGAAAACTAACTTCTTGTTTAGTATATTTATATTGTGAATAAACTATTACTCACGGATATATTAGGCTGGGGGTTTTTACTTTGGTTGATCGGATATGTTTTGGGCATAATTCTTTTTATGATTGTGCCGCAATCACTTCTTGGTTGGATAATTATGCCTGTTGGCATAGTATTAACACTTTGGGTTTTGTTAAAAAAAATTAGAACTGGTTCGCTTCGTTATTATTTGCTATTAGCAATTATCTGGACACTTATTGCCATTGTTTTTGATTACTTTTTCCTCGTCAAAGCGTTCAAGCCTGCCGATGGGTACTACAAGTTGGACGTTTATTTGTACTATGTTCTGACTTTTGTTTTGCCTCTAATTGTTGGATGGCGTAATAAAACACAAATTTGAACAAACCAGTCTCGAAGTTTGTGCGCTAGGGGGAGCATTTCGGCAAGCTAGGTGTGAACCACAAGTTGGGGACAGTCAGTCCTTAGTCCCAAAATTTTTTAGATGGGTTGACGACAAAGTTTGTTTACGATATTCTAATTCCATGAAGAGGGGGGGTGATTATATTGCTTAGTAAACATGCGCAAGATTCTAAAAATATTTTAGTTAACGTAATTAAAGGAGCTGGTGAAATTGGCGTCGCTTTCCAAACAGCAGTTAAAGACAACGTTATCACCGTCCTCAAGAATGTCGGCCAGATAACAACTACTGCTACGGGAGTTGTTTCCGACATTGTTTCCGGAGCGATTGCTGCCGTATTTCAGACTGGTTCTTCTTTAACAACCGGTTCTAAAAATATTGCTCTTGGAGCAATTAAAGGTGCTCTTGAGGTTGGAATAACCAGCGTTGATGCTACCCAAAAGGTAGTTTCCGGCGCAATCAAGGGTGCCGCTGAAGTTGGTGGGGATGTTGCCGAAGTTGCCGTTTCTTCTGTTGAAGGAGCGATTGAAGCTGCCGGAGAAGTTGGGGCAAATACTGAAGAGATAGCCAAAACAGCAGTAATGACTGCAGTTAAGGCAGCCGATGAAATTGGGACTGAAGCCGGAGGAAGCGTGCGTAAGGCTTTATTATCTACAGCTTCGTTGCCAAAAGATGTGGTCCGGTCTGTTCTTGGATAAAAGTAGCCATGTCGATCATGCCACTCTTTGTTTTATGTAAAGAGAATATTTTTCTCTTGGGGATTTATGTTATGTAGTCAACTGTACCGATTTCCCAAACTTCCAGTTAATCTCCAATTGGCATGCACTTAACTTTGATAACAGTTCGGATAAGATCCACTTCGACTACGTTCAGGGTAACCACAGGGGGGAGCCCATTACCGCAACAATCTATACCTTATTAGACCCATTGTACGCTTAGAACTTCTGATATAATTTCTTCATAAATGATTATGAAAATCCTTGTTTTTACTGAAGGGACAATTCTGATGCATAGAAACGCCAAGGGTGTAAGCCGAGATGAGGCGGTGAGACAATCAAAACAGGCAGGAATTCAACAGGAGGCACGAACACTTTCTTATGATACAAAATCACTTAAAGAAGCAGAACCAGGCAGTCCTTATGATTTTACAAGTTATATTCCAGTTAGACATGCTGCAGAAAAACTTATGCGTTGGAAAAAACAAGGAGCTATAATTCTTTACTTAACTTCCCGCAGAATAAAAAAAGAGGTTGAAGCCATAAGGACTATTTTGAAAAAATATAGTTTTCCTGATGCAAATAATCTCTATTTTCGTCATCAAGGAGAAGATTATAAAGATGTTGCTGAAAAACTAATGCCGGACATTATCGTAGAAGATGATTGTGAAAGTATCGGTGGAGAAATAGAGATGACTTATCCGCATATAAAGACAGATTTAAAAGAAAGAATTAAACCAATTATTGTGAAAGAATTTGGAGGAATTGATGACTTACCTGACAACTTAAATCATCTTTGACAAATCTATTGTTCCGGCGGAAGATTTTCTTCCCCGGTATATAAGTAAAGGAGGAAAGAAAACTGCGCGAGACCTTCTTTAATTTTTCGTGAATTTGGGCATAAATACGCAAATATTCACGCTTATTGACAAAAAAGTAGTGAATCCACTTCTGAATTCTACCAAAAGACAAACAATTCCGGCTTTCAGAGAAAAAGGTGTTTGGAAGATAGGTGTTTAAATTGTGCAGATACTATCCCACAGGGGGAGAGGAAAGGTTGTCTTAACTATCCTAATTTCCGTTTATTCGCTTCCATTAAACCTTATTCTCGTTTCTGAGGAGATCCCAAAAATCAAAGAGTGCTATCCCTAAATAAAGTAAGACAGTAAAAGCAAAAGATATAGTATAAAGTGACGGATAAATAATACCCACAGTAATGACCATGCTTTCTAATAGAAGAGCGCACAACAGCATAAAGATAAATGTAGTTACGTGCGACAATAATCTGGTAGAAAGTATATCAATTCTACTTTTCTCGTAAGTAAAAGAAAAATTGGCTTGACATACAGCGGTCAGTAGTAAACTGATGATAATGAAAAAGATATTTAATTCCCCTTCTTGGATGTTACGAAAACTGTTTAAAAGTGGGGTATACAATATAACAGATAAGAACAAGATCAAAATATTTTTAATGAGATTTTCTTTTATTAAACGATTCGGCAATGATGAGTTATTCGTCATGAATGTTGTATGAGTAATATTAACACAAATGACATGTTGGAGGGAATATTTCTAATGTCCTTCTACTTTGACTTTGGATATATAATAAAGATAATCTATGAAAATTAGAATAGGAGTCGCACTCACTGCCATAATGGCAGTTTTTTATTTATAAATATCAAACTCAATTCATGCTTAATAAAATTCTAAAACATTACTTACAGTTTAGTCCTTACACCAATCCAGGTTGTTATAAAGATTCATTATATAAAAGTCTACCTGATGATATTGGAAGAATCGGTTTTTTAATCAGAAATCAGATTATCCACCGAATCGAGTTAGGAATGAGTATTACAGGAGATGTTACCCCCTTAAAATCTTTTCGTAAAGTTAAAATTCCCTGGTATAGACAACCTGAGGATGATAATTTCCCAACCGCAGCGGCCATGCTGGTAGAGCTTTACAGAAGAGATAGTAAGGGTTTAACCCTCACCAGGAAAGATGATAATAAATTAGTATTGACCTGCAGATTTGTAGCTATACTAATGGCGTGTGCTCTAAAAATCAAAGGTATTCCAACCCGGGTAAGATCCGGATTTGCCCCATATTTTGGTATATACGGAGATAAAAGTATTGACCACTGGATTAATCAATATTGGAGCAAAGAAGAAAAAAGATGGTTTACCATTGATGTGGATGGCAGCCTTTTTGATGGGTTGTCGTTTAATCCTTATGATTTGCCAAAAGGAGTATTTGATTTTTCGCCCGATGCTTGGGCGTGGATAAGAGAGGGTAAAGTTGATCCTGACCACTTTCGAAACTCTGGAGGATATGAGGGATTAGTCGTAATCGCCTGGGAACTTTTTTATGATTTTCATTGCCTCATGAATAATGAGATTATCTATGCGCATCATCCTTCTTGTGTAACGTTAAAAAACTTCCCGCTTTTAAAAGAAGAGGAATTAATAGAGATAGATAAGCTTGCTCATTTAATGCAAGAACCGGATAATAATTTTGACAAGTTAATGGAAATTTGGGAGACGAGTAAGAAATTCAGACTACTGGCGGGTGGATTACTATAATCAGAAAAGCGCAGGTCTTTCCGAAATCTTGACTAAATAGTCGTTCTTTGGTGTAATACATACACGATGTTACCGTCTTTTTTGATAACTTTCCGTGAAGTGATAGAAGCAACACTTATCGTTGCTACTATTTTAGGGATACTGGTAAAGCTTAATCAGAAAAAGGGGATAAAAACGGTCTGGTTGGCAACAGGAGCCGCGGCTGCGTTAAGTATTCTTCTTTTAGGAATAAGTAGTCTTATCGGACTTAAGGTCAATGAACTCTTTGAACAACACGAGCCGTACGTTGAAGGAAGCCTGATGATTATTTCCGCCGTATTTATCACCTGGGCGGTTTTTTTCCTTCACAAATATTTTGCCCATTATAAGACACGTTTACTTCAGAAGATAAAGAAAACGGTTGAACAGGAAGAACAAAGAGGTTTATTTGCCCTTGTCTTCACCGCTGTTTTCAGAGAGGGTTTGGAGATCGTTCTTTTTCTCTCGACAGTCTATTTTTCCTCAAATCCGCAGAGTATCTTCATAGGATTCCTTGGTGGTGCAACGGGGGCATTATTAATTGCTTTTGGCCTGTTTACGGCGACTCTAAGGCTACCTGTGTTCTATGCTTTCAGGACAACAAGTATTCTTCTGATACTCTTTGCCGCCGGGCTTCTTGCCCGCGGAATCCATGAATTTAGGGAGGTAGGAATCTTGCCTGAAATTGGCAAAATGACATTTTCATTCATTCCGCCAAATATGACTTTTACCGGTGATATGCTCAAGGCTGTTTTTGGGATTACCCAAAAAATGGATATGATCCAGCTAAGTATTTATGGGGGTTATGTTTTCTTTATGATTTGGTGGGTTTTTCGAAGAAATACAGGAAAGGGGTGAGATACATGGTAGAGGCTAAAAAAACTAAAAAACAATCTTATCGGGTGGCTGGTGAGAAATTACTTGGGAAAGTTAAAGAGCTGATAAAAGAAGGCAATATCCGGCGGATCATCATCAAAGATAAAAATGGTAAAGAAGTGATCGAATTTCCTTTAACTATCGGAGTGGTGGGAACGGTACTGGCTCCGGTACTGGCTGCGGTAGGAGCTCTTGCGGCTTTGATTACTGAGTGCACGATTACCGTCGAGAGAGAGGAATAACATCTATAATTTAGCACTTCGGCCTGTCATCGATACAAGCAGGAGTTGGTTCAGGTGTGCAGTCGCCGGGTATAAACTCTGTACGACAGTTAACTTGTGATTTTTGCTCATCAAAAGAGGCTAGTCCATTAGTACAGGTAAGCAGCATTTTTCTAACCAGCCCTTTGGCCATTTCTATACATTTATTTGGATTACATTCCGATTGACTACTGACACAGATGCGATGCTGTTCATTATTAACTTTTCGACAAAAAGAGCCAAGTATCCCAGCTCCCACATTGACAGTGCCGGTTAATGTACCATTACAGGTACCGGATTGGACGATCACAGCAGTAGGACTGGGTCTGCTCGTGGGAAGTGGAGTAGGTGATGGTATCTTGGTTGGCGTGTTAGTTGGTTTAAATGTTGGTGAAGGAGAAGGGTTTTGATCCTTTTTAGTTGTTGGAGAGAGATAAATACTGGGTAGTATTGATAAGGTTGGGGATAAAATTAGGGTAGGAGTTATCGAAACTGTGGGTGTAGGTACAATCATATCGCTTGGAAAACTGATAAAATCATCTGTAGATGTTTTCGATAAAGAAGAGGAAGCGAGTGAATAATCCAAAGCATTGACGACGCCGTCACTGTTTATATCTGTAGGAAGATTGTTCTCCGATGAAATTTTCCCGATATCGCTTATTATTGAAGAGATATCATAGGAATCTATTTTTCCGTCTTGGGGTTTTATGTCACCGGCAAGTAGTGCTTCACGACTTAAATCTAAACTTTCCCCCGGTTTAAAAATAATTTGAGGTGTTTTGCAGCCGTTGGAAGCTGAATCCGGACCGCAGAAAATCTTACCCAGGAATTTTTCGGGTTTAATATTTATGGCATAGAACTGGCCTAGATCCAGCGAGTTTAAATCAAGTGCAAGGGTAAAAACATTTTGCCGGTCGTGGACAAGAGGTTGATCAATCAGTTCTTTTGCTTTACCATTTTTAGTATAAAGAGTTACTTTAGTTTTATATGAGGCCCTGTTTGTGTCAGAGAAATTTCCAGCCAAAGATACTTTTATCATACTCACGCTGGTTTGGGCTTTAGTACTCACAATCTGTTGAAAGTAATTAGTTTGAAAAACTGCAGAAGAGAGAAGTAATATTGAAAAGACCAACAAAACAATAGGGTTTTTCGCAGTCATATGATATCGTCTATTACTCTAACTCGATCTCCTTAAAAGTTCTTTCCTGATCCAAAATATTTTGTGAGAGAAAATAGATTTTAGAATTATTATTAATAGTAAGTATCGCTTTCTTAACCGTTGGGTTGGGGTGAACTAAAAGAGTGGCAAAAATTTTATTTGACTGGCCATAAGTGATGTTATTCTGACTGATTGTGGCAATTCCTGTAATAGAAAGCATGGTTTTGTTTTGAATGATTTTAGGGTAAAGTGGAAAAGCATCTCCCGGTGTTATTTGGATATCACTAATACCGTTATCATAATCAAGTTGCAAATTGGCTGAATCAGTAAGCTGGTCGGAATTTCCCTCAAGATTGATTATTATTTGCCAACTGTTTCCATCTATTTTATTATGAGTATTTGAGAAAAACATCATTTCCGTTGGACTGGATAAGACCGCTTTCATTTTTTGCCCATAGAGAAAGACATCGTTAAGTTCTAAGTGAGGAGTAGGGTTGAGCACTTGAGCAATCTGGCAGGAATTTTTTTCCTGGGTAAGCAATCTTATTTTTTTCGTATAATAGCTGTTTAGGAAGATAAAACTTGAAATATAAATTATCAGGAGGCTGGAAACTATGATATATTTTTTAGGCATAGAAGTTAACCAATAACTTACTATATGACGTACCTCTAGTTTTATCAATATCTGGAATATTGAAGAAATAATTTCTAAATGAGAGAATTATAAAAGGGGAAGAAAACCATATGGCAAGAAGAGCTAAAATCCAGCCACCTCATCTTCTTATTACTCTAGCACTTATTTATTTCCTTGTTTTGATTCTTTGGCTGATATATCGCGTCATAACTTCATATTCAGAAGTTTTAGATGAGCTGATTTTTAAACCTATTATCTGGCTGGCTCCCGTGGTGATGGCAAGTTCTTATTATCGGATAAATATCTCTGTTCTCCTTAGAAAACCAAAAATTTCCTTGATTCATCTCTCGATACTATCCGGAATAGGACTGGCTTTAACTCAGATAATTCCCCAGATGATCCGGGGAAGTCAGGTATTAAACATCTCATTTATTTATATTTTTACCCAAACGATAATAACTATCGGGACCGCTTTTACTGAAGAGGTATTATTCCGGGGTCTATTATTAAAACAATCAGGTAAATATTTTCCCCCGGTGATGTCCAATATTGCAATTTCCATTCTTTTTGTGATCATTCATCTGCCCCTTTTTATATTTGTGAAGCATTATCCTATGCAGGAAGCATATATTGGATCTCTTGAGTTATTTATATCGTCGTTAGTTTACGGTGGTCTTTTTCAGGCAGGAAATAATTTGTGGCCGGCAATAGTAACGCACTATATTAATAATATTTTACTTTCAATCCTATAAAAGCCTATGTGTTACTTTATTTAATCTCTTTTTCACCTCTATCGACTAATTAGATTTTGATGGGCAGTATCCAGTATTGTAGCTAGAAGCGGATCTGAAATATCACTTTCATAAACTTCGATAAAATTTGGTTTTCTGGATAACCCGTTAGTTATTATTGCTTGATTAAAAATATCTTGTTTCTTTTTCTCACATCGAGCTTCACGTTTAGGACATTGATAGAGGTTGTTAGGGTCTCGAGTTTGAAAACCGGTTAGGACTTGACCGGAGTAGTTTTGGATAAGTTCCCACTGATGAGGGGAGGGATCACCTTCTTCGGTTAACTTGGCGTCCAGACCATTGGTTTGGATTCCAAAAGTGGCGGGGCATTTGGTAGTACCGTAGCTTGCGAGAGTGTCCATAAATTTGTTCTGCAGCTCGGCGTTGTCCTGGATGGGGAGAGAGCGGAGAATGAGGGCGAGGGTAAAATGGTTTTTGGTAAAAGTCGTGCAGTAGTGGTCAATGGTTTGGCTC
>MFJR01000015.1:51988-94587 GCA_001780955.1 Candidatus Gottesmanbacteria bacterium RIFCSPLOWO2_01_FULL_39_12b
CTGTAATTGAGATATAAGAAAAAGAGGGATTATTAGAGTAGCGCTTCGAGAGTTGATCGATGAAGTTGAACCAGAGAGCAAGATATCGCTCATCCCAGGGAAGAGGTAAAGGCTTCTGAGAATCTTTATAGGGGCCTTGAGGAACTTTGAAAATAGCTTTTGTTATTCCGGAATCTTTAATTATAAAGTCAGGCGAATAAAATCCAGGGGCAACCATCAGTCGGACTTTCTTACCGTATTTTGCAGCCTTTATAAACTGTCAATCAAGATAGTTCCAGTTATAACTGTCTTTGTCTGGGTTGAGATCCTTCCAGTAGGTCCTTATTACTACCCCATCAACATATGATTTAGTCCAGGTATCTTCCAACGGATCAGCATTCCAATCGATAAGGGCATAAATTCCTTTGGGAGGTAATAAAGCATAAGAGGTGTTGCTTGTGGTAATCTGATTATTATTTTGATAAAAAATAAAGGCAACCGTTATTGAACAGATAAGAATCGTTATGATTAAGCCAATCAGAATTAATCGCCTCTTCATACTTACCAATGATACCATAGCTAAAGGGTATACCGGTTTATGTTGGTTTTTTTATCAGGAGGAGTATAATAGCTGATACATAATGATGAAGCGTATCATCTTAACACTTCTTCTTCTGTTTGTTTTCTCTTCTAGTCAAGTATCTGCAGAAGGAAAAGGGGAGGAAGCCTTACTCTCTATAACTCCCATTCCCATAGTGGAGTGGACATTACCCTATGCTGGAATATTGCCCGATCACCCCCTTTATCCGATCAAGCAGATGCGAGATAAAATATTGTTATTCGTGACCCGTGACCCGTATAAAAAAGTAAACATTGAATTAATTCTTGCAGATAAACATCTGGTAATGGGTAGTTTACTCTGGGAAAGAGGATCTATTGATTTAGCAGAAAAAACGTTAGCTCAGGGAGAAAAATATCTATTGATGGGTATTTCTATTCTAGAAGCGATGGAGAAAGATAAAGACTTGCCACCTGGTTTGATAGATAAGCTCAAGTTAGCAGCAAAAAAACATCAGGAAGTATTGACGAGGTTAATGCTTGCCGAAAAAGAGGTTAATAACCGCCAAAAATTAAACGAGGTCCTCGCGACTACAAATCAGGCAATACAAAAGATAACAGGGTTAAAGTAAATAGTGGATATATTGAATAAATTATTTAAACATAAAAACAAGATAAATTATTTATTGTTTTAACCAGTTTATGACGTTATCTTTTTCCCGCAGATCAATGACTTTTGAAGCTAAAAATATATCTGATATTTTTCGATATATTATGTTATCTTGACAGTTGCTATATAGTGTCCTAATATTTTTCAAGACACTATAGATAGTGCATAAGTTTTTCACGCAGAAGCGTGTTTTTTATAGGCGTTATGAAGCTTTTTACAATGAATTAATGAAGTGTCCATACTGCAATCATTTGGATACAGAGGTAGTAGAGACACGTGATAGTGAAGATTTAGGTACTACACGGAGACGAAGAAAGTGCAGTAAATGCGAAAAACGTTTTACTACCTACGAAAGGATTGAAAGTGTACCTTTGAGTGTTATCAAGAAAGATGGACGTAAGGAACAGTTTGACAGAGACAAACTTAAACGAGGGATGTTGAAAGCGTGCGAGAAGACAGTGGTGGGCATTGAGGAGATCGAAAAATTGGCTGACGAGGTAGAAAGAGAATTAAGGGGTTTAGATACGGTTGAGGTAGAAAGTAAAAAGATAGGCCAAATGATGGCAGGGAGACTGAAAAAAATCGATAAAATTGCTTATATTAGATTTGCTTCTGTTTTTCGAAGATTTGTCGACGTAGAAGATTTTGAAAAAGAACTGCAAAAGTTACTTTAAGTTACCTAAGTCACCTAGGTCACTTATAGAGCAAACTATGAAAACAAAAATACAACTCACCGGTATACGAGAACAGGTTTTTCTGGATCGATATTCGCTAAAAAACGAAAAAGGAGATCCTGTGGAAAAAACACCTGAGGCGATGTGGAAAAGAGTCGCAAAAGGAATAAGCGTTGTTGAAAATAAAGAGGTAAGAAAATTATGGGAAAAGAAATTTTATGACGCAATGTCTGATTTCAAATTGGTGCCGGGCGGGAGAATTTTATCTGGTGCCGGGACAGGTTATAAGGTAACTTTTTATAACTGTTTTGTCATTCCTTCCCCCAAAGACTCGCGTGAGGGTATACTGGAAACCCTTAAACAAATGGTAGAAATTATGGCTAGAGGCGGAGGAGTAGGTATTAATCTTTCCTCATTGCGACCTCGTGGAGCAAGGGTAAAAAAAGTAAATGGATTTTCCTCAGGTCCCTGCAATTGGGCAGAACTTTTTAGTGTGGCAACCAAAGATATTATCCAGCAGGGAGGAACAAGACGTGGTGCTTTGATGCTTATGTTATGGGATTGGCATCCTGATATCGAAGAATTTATTACCGTCAAGCGCGATTTAAGTCGAATTAATGGTGCAAACCTTTCGGTTTGTGTATCTGACAGGTTTATGGAGGCGGTGAAAAAAGATGAAGACTGGCAATTGGTTTTTCCTGACACCAATGATCAACAATATGACTCCATATGGGAAGGGTATCTGGATGACTGGCGGAAATCGGGTAAAAAAGTGAAAGTTTATAAAACGGTTCGCGCCCGCAAAATGTGGGATCTTATCTGCGGATCAGCATGGGTATCTGCTGAACCGGGTTTGGTATTTATGGAGCGATATAACAAATGGAATAATAATTGGTATTTTAACAAGATCAACTGTGTTAATCCCTGCGGTGAAGAAGGATTACCGGCATGGGGGGTATGTAATTTATGTTCGATAAATTTAGCGGCATTAGTAAGAAGCGGTAAAATTGATTTCCGGGAGTTAGCCGAAATTGCTAAGACAGGAGTTCGTTTTCAGGATGATATTATTGATGCCGATTCTTACATATTCGACCAGATAAGACAAACTCAACAGCAGGGAGAGAGGCGGATCGGTCTGGGTACTATGGGACTTGGTGATGCTCTAATTAAAATGAAGGTACGTTATGGTTCTGATGAGTCATTAGAAATTATTGACCGCATTTATAAAACTATTCGGGATGCCGCCTATCAGTCATCGGTAGAAATAGCTCGGGAGAAAGGCCCATTTCCTAAAATTGAGGCAAAAAAACATCTGCAAGGTTATTTTATTCGTCAATTGCCCAAAAAGATTAAAGACGGAATCAAGAAATGGGGAGTGAGAAATTCAGTCTTGCTCCAACAGGCGCCAACCGGTTCAACATCCCTTCTGGCCGGTGTTTCCTCAGGTATCGAACCGGTTTATGAATTTTCTTTCATAAGACGTGACAGATTAGGGGAGCACCGCCTCTTTCATCCGCTGTTTGAAGAGTGGAAGAAAACCCATCCCAATGATCCGCAACCTGACTATTTTGTTTCCGCAAACGATCTTACCCCGGAAGATCATGTAAAAGTACAAGCCGCAATTCAGAAATATGTAGACGCTTCGATTTCCAAAACAGTTAACGCTCCAAATGCCCATACGGTAGCCGACGTACAAAAGCTTTATCGATTAGCTTATGAATTGGGTTGTAAAGGCGTTACCTATATGAGAGAAGGCAGTAGGCCCGGTGTTTTGGAAAGAATTAGTGAACAGAAGGAAGAAAAGAAGGTAGTAGTTAAACAAAACGGTGAAACAGATCTCCAGATTAAGCCAAGGCCTATGATGGTACATGGTGCTACTTACCAGATTGACACTCCAGTGGGAACAGCATTTGTTACTATCAATACTGGTAGCAGTAATGAACCTTTAGAGGTATTTATTAACGTAGGAAAAGGCGGTTCAGATGTTACAGCTATGGCTGAAGCATTGGGTAGAGTTGCTTCTTTGGTGTTACGAATGCAGTCAAATGTTACCTCTACTGAGCGTGCCAAACAAATTTTTAATCAGCTGATAGGTATTGGTGGATCAAAATCTTTAGGATTTGGCGAAAAAAAAGTCAGGTCTCTCCCTGATGCCGTTGCTAAAGTACTTGCGATGCACTTTGGCTTTAAAATTAAAAATGGTAACGGAATTACTCTGAGTCAGACGACCGCTCCAACTGTTTTACCAATATTAACCCAGCAACCACTACTCGTAGAAAAATCTGAGTACGACCTTTGTCCTTCCTGCGGCGAGGCTGCTTTAGCATATGAGGAAGGTTGTAAGAAGTGTTACAGCTGTGGTTACTCTGAGTGCTAGTATAAGTGACTTAAGTCACTTAGGACACTTAAGTAACTTATGAAAATTTACACCAGGACCGGAGATCAGGGACAAACTTCTCTTTATGGCGGCAAAAGAGTGGAAAAGCATAATCTTCAGGTAGTTTCATACGGCACAGTAGATGAATTAAATAGTGTTTTAGGTGTTTTGATAAGCCATCTTCCCGAAAATCAACAGATAATCTACGACTTTCTCCAGATTGTCCAGAATGATCTTTTTACGATTGGCAGTCATCTTTCTGGAAAAAGAATCGATTTAGGAAGTATAGGTAAAAGAGTAGGGGAAATGGAGAAAATGATTGACGCTTTTGATAAAAGTTTTCCTGTTCTTAAAAACTTTATTTTGCCTGGTGGAACTCGTGAAGCCTCCTTTTCTCATTTAGCAAGATCAGTCTGTAGACGGGCAGAAAGAGAAGTAATTCGGCTTTCAAAAGAAAATGATGTTGTTCATCTTAAGCGAAGTCGAAGGGTTGACAAAAAGGTGATCGTCTATTTAAATAGATTATCGGATTTACTTTTTGTCGTCGCAAGATACCTGAATTTGGAAGCAGGTAGTAACGATGTGATTTGGAAAAATAAATAAATTTCTTGAGGGTAAGAGGAATCCCGATAATTTCGGGAGCTGTGCCGCAACCGTGAATGGCCGCCTACTCCGCCAGCTGGCGGAATAGGCGAGACGAAGCCGGAAACTCTTCTTCAAGCCTTGTCCGCCGTAGCCTTGGCGAAGGCGGATTAAATCCCGAGCAGGAAATTCAAAAGAGTGGAACCCTCCTGATCGGAGGGTTTTTTATTGATTTTCTTATGCAAGCAGAGGTAGGCGGTCATGGTTATAGTCCAACCCTTGAATTTAAGGGTATGCTAAACGTTCTCTCAAAAACCGGGGATATAAAACAGGCGTCAAAATCAGGAGCATCAGACTGGGTAACTTTTCAACAGGAATTTGCTTCCGGTCTTCTGGCTGACGCTTTGATTCCTTATTCTTACCAAGTTTTAAATGGACGCTGGACTAGCGAGGGGAGAACTATTGAGGAATTAAGTGACGCTTCAGAGATGGGAGGCGATCGAATAGACCGGATTTTAAAAGCAGAACAATTGATGATTAAGGACGGCTCAATTAAGCAAGTCGCAGTAGCAAGTGAAAATCTGGGTTACGGAAGAAATTATTTGTACATTTTCAGCCGCGACGAGCAAAATCCAAATAAAATAAACGCTTTAGCCGTGGAACATCAGGGTACGGCAAAAGAGTTTGGCAATTTTATTAACCTCCTTTCACCTGAGAGTAGGTTTGATAAGAATGTTACTTTTGATGCACCCTTAGCTTTTACTAACGCTACACAAGTTAATCTCAACAAAATTTCTAAGGCAGCCGAAGAAAGTTTTGAAAACGATAGACGTCGACGAGAAGTTAAAGACTACCTTTTTCGAATTCAAAGAGATACGGCTGATTTTGAAGGAGTGGTTTCCAGACAGGACCAAAGAGTACGGAAATTAAGCATTGAGATCGAAAAGCAGATCGCAAAGAGCGATAATCTACGGGCCGGTTTAGCTCAAGTTGCCTACGGAATGAATATTTTAGCACAGCATGCCTATGACGGTGGCTACATGAATATGAAAGGAGCAAGCGATCGTGGATTTCAAAAAGAACACGAGTTTCGCGTTATTCGTCATCCCGATGCTCCGCCATCCGCCAACTGGCGGAGGCGGATCGCTCGGAATGACGGACGTTTCGTTAACAAGGAAACCGTGAATGAAAAAGATTCGCAAGTCAATCATAGGCCCCCAAAGAACCAGTCTAAACCTTCATTTGAAGTAATAACCGTGGATGGGGTATTGCTCGATAGTTATCATCCACAAGTTGAATTAAGTGCATTAACCGAGGAAGAACAGGAAGAAATTATCAGAGTAGTAGTTCAGGAGATTATTAAACCAGTTATTATGCCATTAGTTGAAGTGATTTTGCAGAAGTTGAGTCAGACAGGAGAGACTGATGGGCAAGTATTTGCAGTTCAGACTGAAGGAAGAAGGATGACTCCGCCAGCTGGCGGTTCAGCAAATCAAAAGGATAATTCAGATGATCTTGTCTCTAGAATAATTTCTAACATGTTCAAAGTACCTGAGAATACTGATCTTACCAAAGCACCAGAGTATCCGGAATCTGATATTACGTTGAGTCCAATGATTACAGAGGCGAGCGATGAGATCGTTTCGGATGGTAGTGTAGAAGACCATGAAGTAAATGTTACTGACGTACAAAAATTATTAGAGACGTTTTTGTCTATTTTGACTATAGGTAGTGATGAAGAAGCGGAATTTGGGGAAAGTGACAGCGCTATAACAGTTTTAAACCATGAAGAAATGATGGCAACTATAGATAATCTCGAAATGTCTGATGGCGAAAGTGAAAAAGTTTATCGGGATGACGAAACAACAGATGGGGTAAGAGAACTGATTATACTGTTTATCTTTCATGAGTTGGTAAAGATTTGCAGTAGTGAGGAATTAAAGATGGCCTATCCAGATTTTGAGCCGTTATTAGTCATAATCAGACTGGTTGTCCAGGACCCAATTTTGAAGAAGAAATATGACCTATTATTCGAGCTTATAGAAACGATGCTTAAAGGAGAACTTTCATTCTCTGAGAGCATAGATAAATTAAGCCTAATGGAATTAATCGAAAAACTTCGTTCCCCGTCCTTGTTGGTCGCAAGACCGAGGTATGTAAGTAAAAAGAAGGGTAAAAAAAGAGCAGTCGAGTTTCCTCAAACGGGAATCATCTATTCTCAACTTCAACTTGTGTCTCCTCTTGTCATGGGAGGTTATAGTATGACACAATAAATAAGTGAAAGGAGGATTATGAAAAAATCAACAATTATACTAGTTACCATCCTTATCCTGACAACATTATTGGTAGTTATCGGTCAAATGTTTATCCGGGGTCGAACCGATCTGAATTTATCTAACCTTTTACCCAGAGTATCAAATAAAATCCCTGAAACCGAATCATTGTCTTCCGGAGTTAAAACCGGACCAAATGTCGAGGTTACGGTAGATTTTGCCGAGGGGACAAAATTAACTAAAAAAATCAACGCTAGAACTCCCTACGATGCATTATTGCAAGTGGTTGAAGATAAAGGATTAAAAGTAGAGAAGAAAGAATATAAATTTGGTAGCTTAGTGACAAAAGTGGGAAATAAAGAGAACAACAAAGATTTATCCTGGACGTATTTTGTAAATGGAAAACCAGGACTTATAGCCGCCGACCGATATCTTTTATCCCCGGATGATAAAGTAGGGTGGCAGTATGCCAAATTTTAATTCATATGACTAAAAAAAAGAAATTGATTTTATCCGGAGTTTTAATACTCTTAGGACTTTTATTTAGGACCTTTTTTCATATCGGAGATAATATTGAGTTTGTTACAAGCAGCACGTTACTGGCAGGTAGTTTTCTAGGATTAAGTTATTCATTATTAGTGCCATTACTAATTCTAATCTTATCAGATCTTTTTATCGGTAATACTAATATCTTTCTTTTTACCTGGAGCGCTTATTTAATAATTGGAGTTATGGGATTCTATCTGCAAAAGTTTAACTTGAAGAAAAGTAAATCCAGAGTTTTAAGAATTACAGGTTTAGGAGTTATGGCTACTTTATGGTTTTACCTATGGACCAATTTTGGAGTCTGGTTTTTAGACAGTTGGGGAATGTATCCGAGGACGTTAGCAGGATTGACGGACGCCTATCTTATGGGTTTACCTTTCTTAAAGTATCAGTTGATTGGAAATTTAGTTTTAGTACCTCTATCTTTCATCATTACCGAATTCAGTCTCTCGATTAATACCAACTTCGTTCTTAAATGGCTAAAAACAAAAACCAAAGCAAATATATGAATTCTGCTGATGATAAAGTTGTTAAAGAGATTAAAGAAGTCTCGCCTAGTTCTTCCACTTTAGGAAAGGAGCAAGAACCAGTTGCGTTATCTCAAGAAGCTGTACAACACATTTCAACAGAAATTGAGATTCCTGAAGAAGTCGAACGGGCAGGAGTCACCAGGTTAAGCGAAACTATAGAATTACCTCCAGATGTACGCAAACTAGGAGTAACTTCAGCGAACGTACCGCTTACATCTCCAACTGCATCTTCGACTACTATTCCCAAAATAGTCTTACCGATTACAGATGCGGAAGTGGTTTCCGGATTACATGCGAAAATCACCTCAGCCTTACGTTGGTTGGCGCAGTGGTGCATCAAAAGATTAAAAAAGGCGCATTTAGCCTTAAAATCAGTTCACGGAAAAATTATTAGAGTCAAAAATTAAGAGACAATCTATGTTTCCCGATTCCTCACTTATCATCTTGCAACTGCAGAACTTGGCCCTAACATTATTGGTATTGCTTCTGTTTTCGTTTGGACTGGCCGGATCTTTATATTGCATTTATCTTTGGTGGAAACATAAAAATAGAGAAAAACAGAGTCTGGAATTTGTTTTGTTACAAGTTACGGTTCCAAGAGATAACGAAGTTAAGATAGATGCCGCTGAACAGTTTTTTTCCTCTTTGGGATCACTTTCTCATGGAGGATTTTTTTCTTTTTTAAAAACACAACAACATATTTCCTTTGAGATTGTAGCCAAGCCCGGAGACATTCGATTTTATGTTTCAGTACATGAGCATCTGAGAGATCTAATAGAAAAGCAGATCTATGGTATGTATCCCGGGGCTGAGATAAAAGAAGTTGATGAATATAATATTTTTGATGAAAAGGGAAAAGTTTCATTCGCTTCTTTTATTCTTAAAAGTGCAGATTACTACCCCATGAAAGTATACAAAGATCTGCCGGTAGATCCTCTTTCTGCCATTACATCCTCCCTGGCCAAGATGGGAGAAGGGGAGGGGGCGGCCATACAGATTTTAATCACCCCAGCCTCTTCTAAGTGGAAAAAATCCGGGAAAAGTTATATCTCAAGTGTTAAAAAGAATGAAGCCGATCCCGAAAAGGCTAAATATAATATGGATCCGAAAGTATTAGAGTCAATCGAAAATAAGACCTCAAAGCCCGGTTTTAATACTGTTATAAGGGTAGTCGTATCATCAACCAGTTTAGAATCAGCTAATATGCATTTGCATAATCTGGAGTCTGTTTTTACTCAATTCTCTTCTGACCAGAACCATTTTGGTCAGGCCAAGCATTTAATTAAAAGCTCTTTCATGGTTGACTTTATTTATCGCTATTTCCCGATTGTCAACTGGCCTTATCGTCAATACTCTGTATTAACCAGCGAAGAATTAGCAACTATATTTCATTTTCCTAACAAATCTATTGAAACGCCTCATATCAGTTGGCTTACCAGTAAACGCGCTCCGGCTCCGGTGGAAATCCCCCAATCAGGTTTATTTTTAGGAAAAAGCATTTATCGCGGGATAACAAAACCAGTTTACATGGAGTTGGATGACAGACGCAGACATGTATATATTATCGGAAAAACTGGCGTCGGGAAATCGGTTCTTCTTCAAGAGATGATCGTACAAGATATTCGAAAAGGGCGTGGCATGGCGGTTATTGATCCCCATGGAGATCTGATTGAAAGAATTTTACCTCTTATACCTCCCGAACGGGCAGAAGAAGTGATTTATTTTGACCCGTCTGACAGCGAACGTCCTATGGGGCTTAATATGTTAGAAGCTAAAACTGAAGAACAGAAACACTTTATTGTCACTTCAATTATCGGGCTTATGTACAAACTGTTTGATCCGCAAAAAACCGGAATTATCGGGCCTAGATTTGAACATGCGATCAGAAATGCGATGTTGACCGTGATGGTCGAACCGGGATCATCTTTTGTTGAGGTG
Organism: Candidatus Gottesmanbacteria bacterium RIFCSPLOWO2_01_FULL_39_12b; assembly: GCA_001780955.1. GTDB lineage: Bacteria > Patescibacteriota > Microgenomatia > 2-02-FULL-39-11 > 2-02-FULL-39-11 > 01-FULL-39-12b. The sequence continues at coordinate 62,116 of MFJR01000015.1, forward strand.
GTTCGGGTTTTGACCGATACTGCTTTTGTGCAAGAATTGTTACCCAAAGTTTCGGATCCGATTGTGAAGCGTTACTGGACTGATCAGATTGCCCAAACTTCAGACTTTCATAAATCAGAGGTTTTGGATTATATTGTTTCCAAATTCGGTCGTTTTGTTACCAATAAACTTATAAGAAACATTATTGGTCAAAGTAAAAGCTCTTTTGATTTTCGCAAAGTCATGGATGAAGGGAAAATACTTCTTATAAATTTAGCCAAAGGCAAAATGGGAGAGGAGAATTCAAACTTTTTGGGTCTTATTTTGGTGCCAAAAATTTTAGTCGCGGCTATGAGCAGGGTAGATACGCCGGAAGAAAAAAGACGGGATTTTTTCTTATATGTAGATGAATTTCAAAATTTTGCCACTCCTGACTTCGCCCAGATTTTGAGCGAGGCAAGAAAGTTTCGCCTTAATCTTTGTGTTGCCAATCAGTTTATCGGACAGATGGATGAAGAGGTAAAAAATGCCGTCTTCGGCAACGTCGGGACACTGATTGCTTTTCGGGTCGGAGTCACTGATGCTAATTACCTTCAGCACTGGTATACTCCTGTTTTTAGCGAAAGCGACCTTATTAATGTAGATGTTTACAACGCTTATATCAATACCATTGTCGGTAATAAACCGATGTCTCCGTTTTCGGTAGACATGCGTAAGGATCTGTCCCAAGTTAAAAAAATGGAGAATCCTAAAGTAGCTCAGGCAATTATCCAATTATCACGTCTCAAATACGGCCGTCCCAAGGAGCTCGTGGAAGCGGAGATTGTCCAAAGAGCTAGGTTGTAAATAACCCAATCAACCAATAACCTAAGTAAGTACCAATAATTTATAAATTTGATATAATTCCTTTTGAAGAACGGACGCGTAGCTCAGTGGCAGAGCGTTTCTCTTATAAAGAAAAGGTCCTTGGTCCGATCCCAAGCGCGTCCACAGTTTTGGAGAAAAAGGATCGTCGGGGATGGCGCTCGCCACGCCCGCCCCCGCGGCGAGCGCTGCAAAGCCCTGTTTATATACGCAAAAAGCCGCCGTATAAAAAGAGAAAAGAAAAACGCAAAAATTTTAAGGAACTAATTAAAACTTAAATAGCCGTCTTGGTTGTTACCAACTCGATTGCTCAAGCTGACCAAGACGGCTATCAAAAAAGCAATCGATTAAGTTGGTAACAATTCAAATATACCAAAAATCAAAATAAAAAAACAAGTGAGATTTTAATACTTGATTCCTGAATTCTATCTAGAAGCGCACCACATTTAGCTGCGCCTCAAACATCTCTTGCGATGTATTGTACCCCAAACACTTTCTCGGCCGGTTATTGATTTCCCAAACCATATCGTCCAGCTCCGCTTGAGTCAAATCCTGAAAGGATGTCCCTTTGGGCAGGTAACGGCGCAACAGTCCGTTACTGTTTTCATTGGTTGCCCGCTGATAGCCGGCGTAGGGATCGGCAAAGAAAGTCCTCATCCCCAGTTTGTCGGTCAGCCCGAAATGGAGGTAGTTTTCTCTGCCGTTATCCAGGGTAGTTGACCTTCTGGCGCCGGCGGGGAGGCGGGAAAACATCTCGACTTGAGCCGATAAGGTTTTAGGGCTGTCAATCGCTTCTACCCTTCTGACTAACATCAACCGGGACAATCTTTCCACTTCGGTGTGGATGCCGTCCCCTTCAGATTTCCTGCCCTCAACGGTGTCTCCTTCCCAATGGCCGAACTCTGTTCTTAGGTCAATGACTTCAGGCCGCAAGTGAATAGATACTCGCTGTGGTATCCGTTCTTTATGGACATTCCGGCCGTTCTGTTTTTGCCGGCTTTTCTGTTTTCTGGGGAGATACTCCCAGAGTTTTCTGTCTCGGTTGTCTTTCCGGTAGACAAACCGGTAGATAGTCTCGGGGCAGATGACGGGATAACCCTGTTGTTTCTTGAGCCGGCCGGAAATCTGCTCCGGCGACCAACTGAAGCGGAGTTTTTCTAAGACATAACTGTAGACAGCCGGACTCTTGAGGGGATGGCGCCGGCGAGACCTGACGCTTCGGTCATCGGCTCGACTCTGGGCGGCGATGGCGACGTAGTATCCCGAGACCAGAGACCTGTTCCTCCTGACTTCCCGGATGATAGTGGCATGAGACCGATGTAAGCGCTTGGCAATGGCTCTGGTTGAGATATTCTGGTTGATCCAGATGGCGATCAGTTCCCGTTCGTTGCCGCTAATATGCTGATACATGCTGTTCACCCCCTTTCCTTTAAAGAGGAGAGGAACAGCTATTTTAGATTAAGGGGTGGTGCACTTCCATTTAGAACTCACGATTTTCAAAAATATGCTATAATTTTACTAAATTGCTAGGTTTAGCAAAAGTAAAATATTATGGACACTGGAAATTTCATCATCAGCTTTTTATCTATCGGAGTTTTTAGTTTTATTGTTTGGATTATTGCGTTGATTCACGCAGTCAACAATAAAAATTTTAAGGATAGCAATACAAAATTAGTGTGGGTATTAATCATACTGTTTGTTTATGGAATTGGCGCGGTGCTTTATTTATTATTCGGACGACCAAAAGAAGAAAAGCAAAAACCTAGCCAACTTAGAGGTCTATTAAACATTTTTGGTGCTATGCCACTTGGGCTAAAAATCCTGACCTTGTTAGGTATTTATTCACTAGTTGATACAGCACTAAATTTAGGCAGAGTTTTTAATGAAGTTAATTATTCTGGACTTCAGATCGGACAACCACTTTCGACTATTTATATCCTTATATTATTTACTGTAAATATTATTTTTCTTGTTGCTTTATTTAAACGATATTTGTGGGGTTGGAAAGTAAATTTTATTGCACAATTAATTTTTCTAGTAATTTTTGTGATACTCAAACTGCCTGTTACGATTCGCGCATTATTTGCTCCAGCGAGTGAAATATACAAAATAATTGGATTAGTAACCACTCCTGAATATCAAAACCCTATTTCCTATTCAGCCACAAAACTTGCTACAGTCAGCGGTGATCTTGTAGGACTGGTGCTTATGCTCCTGGTAATTGGGTACCTATACAAGAAAAAGGATTATTTCAATAAATAATTAATCTCGGTAGTAGCCGAGCAAAAATCGCGCGCGCGAAACATAAGCGAGGCCGAAGGGCTACCTTTGAAATTCAGTCCGAATTTTTTCGTAAAGAGTCCACAGAAATGGAGTTTTCGGCGAGTCGGGGATGGCGCTCGCTAAAAATTATTCGAGTATAAGGAGATTATTCTTTTCTTCAAAAATAATTCTGAAATTTTCAAATACGTCCTCCCGCCCTAAAAGATTAAAAGAAACTAAGTACTCACGCGAAAATACCATCGGACAAACAAATTTTTTTCCGGCTACCTCTATTTTTACTTCATGCTGATATCCTTTAATATGTCCGCCAACTCCGCCTAAATGAATCACCTTCCCTTTTTCAATATCAATTCCCAATTGCTTGGCTACCTCTTCTTTAAAAACGGAAACAGTAGCCCCGGAATCAATTAGTGCGAAGATTCTTGCTATGTGATTTCCTTTTGACACAAAAAGGTCAACTACCGGGAAAGAATCTCCGGTAGAGTTTCTTTGATAAGGGAAAATTGTCATTTAATAAAAGCCAGGATGTACGGCCCTTCGTCTTTATAAGGAACTTTAAACGCCGCCGCCATGATTTTGTTTTTGTTTGTAGCTTTGCCAGAAACATATGGGGCAATTTCTTTTAAAGTCTCTCCGGCGGCAATAATAATATCTTTTACCGGATCTATAGCTACCCATTTACCGGCAAATCTGTCCATATATTTTGTTGAAACATTCACTTTTTTCATAACAGACTAATTCTACCACCGATAAAGAAAAACGCAAAGCTTAGCTTGGCAATTGTCAAGCTCAGCTTGACGCAAAAATTTTAAGAACTATTTTATGAATCCTTTACTGCTAAGAAAAACTAAAATTGCCAACGTAAAAAATAGCAGCTCAAAGATTACATTCGCCGGTGCATTAGTTAAATAAGATTTAATCATTCCATAATTTGATATATTAGTCTCGTACTGCCAATTCTTGACGTAATGTCGTCTTCTGTTATCGAAAGGGTAAAGCCAAAATATTTGGGGAACTTTGCTAAGTTTTTGCAAACCCAATTTGCAGAACCAATACCCAATATCATCTAAAACGAGGTGAACCATCATTGCGATAAAGGATAAAAGTAATACTGTGGAAGAAAGTACATCTTTTAAGAAGATAAACGCTAGCGTAGAAAAAATAATAACAAATAAAGGTGTATGGGTTGGAAGTAAATGATGATATGCTTCTCGTTTCACAAAAAGTTTTGCGATAAGTAAATCGAGATCCAAAACATAACCAGCTCCAACTACTAAAATTTGTTCAGTAGTAGTTAATGGCACACCATAAATTGCGGGTACTTGAGATATGAGGTAAGAAGCTGATAAATGGCCTAAAGTTAACATATTCTATACTTTGAGTTTAACATATGAAACTCAGTCCGCCCCGAAAGATTTGCTTGGCAAATCAACGGGGAAAATTTTTTTCGTAGAGAGATCACAGGAAGATTTACAGTTCCTCGAGTTTGACGTTTTCGGGGTGTTTTTCTTTCACCAGATCAAGGTATTTTTCGGTAGTTGAGAGGCGCTTATGACCTACCAGCTTACTGATGACAGTTAAAGGAGTACCGGAAGCCAGATGGTGAGCAATGAAGGTATGGCGCAGATCATTGACTTTGGCTCCTTCAATACCGGCTGATTTGAAATAACGATCAATGGTTGTTCTGATGTTTCTTACTAATAAGGGTCGGCCGGTTTTAGTGACAAATAATGCCCCATCTTCCGATTTTGGTCTAGAAGAAAGCCAATTTTGTATAGCTGCTTTAGCAGCCTTATTTAATGGAACATTACGCTCCTGGTGTCCTTCCAGTGCCTCTACCATAAGATCTTTGTCTTTGAGGTTATCAAGTTTGAGATTAGCCAGTTCACCAATACGAATACCTGTTTGCAGGAAAAGTTCAACGATAGCATAAGTGCGAATATCACTTCTACAAGCGTCTCTAAGAGCCCTGTATTCCATTTTACTTAAGATTCTGGGTGGTTTTACTTCATAGCGAGGGTGGGTAATTTCAGAGGCCGGATTGATGCTTAGAGTGTTTTGAGATTTAAGAAAACGATAGAATGTTTTAATTGAATTTATTTTTCGCGATAGAGATTTAGGAGTATAACCATCTGCGGATAGTTTTTTTAGAAATGCTTCTAAATCCAATTTTTCTACTTCCACGATGGTTTTTTTACCCAGGTCTTCCAGAAACTTAACTAACTGTTCGATATCCTTGCTGTATGCTAAAATAGTAGCATGTGCACGGCGTAAATTAGTCAAATAATCAACGAATTGTTGATGACTAGTTTTAAACTCGGCGTTTTTTTCTGAAGTCATGGAGCCTATAATACATCTAGAAAGGTTATTTGTCAATAATCTATGCGCAATAGATATCTAAATTTCATACTCATAGGAATTTGTTTACTCTTAATTATTAACCTGATTCGAACTTGGTGGCAGCTTCAAGGTAGGGGAGATGTCGTGAAAAAAGCCGAGGAGAGATTGGACCAGGCTCTGGATTTACAAAAAAAGTTAGAAAGAGATTTAGCTAGAGTAAAGAATCCTAAATTTATTGAGCAACAGGCACGGAATAAATTGAATTTGACTAAAGAAGGAGATGTGGTTTTGATTATGCCTCAGATTACACCTGAGATGGAGCCTACGCAAATACCGGTTGATACCTCATCGAACTTAGAGAAGTGGCTAAAAGTATTCTTATAAGTCTATTACGAGCTTAAGTCGAAGTTTTGAAGAGTGCCAGGGGAGAGGATCGAACTCTCGACCTACAGTTTATGATACTGTCGCTACTACCACTGAGCTACCCTGGCGATTTTAATAACTTATTTTACGTTATAAGCTGGATATTTTCAATAAATTAGGATATAATAATAATATCGCGGGGTAGTGTACAGTTGCACAGGAGGCTCATAATCTCCTAGGCCGGGTGCGACTCCCGGCTCCGCAACCAAGAACCAAATAGCGCCTGACAAGGCGCTGTTTTATTATTCTGCAGAAGAATCTCTATCTCACTCTTCAATATCAGGATATTGTTCCGGAGTTTCTCCATGCTTGTTGATCACTTGCTGCTTTTTGCAATACTATTGTAAGTATTCGTTGATGAAATATTAAACAGTGACGTTACGCTTACGTTTCCTTTCTTTCATATATCGCTCGATTGCTGCTTTCGTGGTTACCCATATTCTTTTCTCTTTATGTGCTTCGATTTTCCCATATCTGGCAAGCAAATTAAGATATTTTTCTGAATACGGCGTCAATTTGCTGATTTCGGATAAAGAGAAATATTTTTGACTTTTCTTTGTTGCAGGGAATAGTACCTTCAGATAGATATTGAGCGACCGCTCGACTGCCTGAGCAAGAAAACGAATGAGCGGCTGATATACTTCTTTATCTGCTTGAGAAAGTACGCGGTAATATTTCCGACGGTCATTTTTCAGCACAACTACGAGCGGATAACCCTTGTGCATCAAAATAAGATTCATGGCAAGACGAGCAGTCCGCCCGTTCCCGTCAGTGAAGGGATGGATATGCACAATTTTGTGATGGAGAAGAGCTGCTTGCTCAATCGGATGAAGATTCTTTTGATTCTTTCTTACCCATTTGATAAGTTCATTCATTGCCGACGATACTTGACTGACGTCTGGAGGTGTATGATCCGAACCAGTGATCATGACATTCGTTGTTCTATACACTCCTGCTTCTTCTCTCTCCGTTTCTCGAACTACTAGTGTATGAAGTGTCCTTATAAATACTTCTGAAATTGTTTGCTGAGAATCGTGCTCGATTGTCTCGTATAAGTAATTCAGCGCTTCGTAATGGTCTTTAGCCTCCAAATGATCTTTGAGAGGTTTTCCTTTGATTGTTAATCCATCCTGAATCACCCACGCAGTTTCTTTGAGTGTCAACGAATTACCTTCTATAGCATTCGAGTTGTAAGTCATTTCAATAGAAAACTGTTGTTTCAGTTTCTGTATAATCGTCGGAGGTAAAGGTCGAAGACCATTTAGTTTTGAAAGCTTTTCTTCTATCCGGCTATGTAGATTTTGGTCAAGGTAACGCATATCGTCTTAATATGGTATAGATACAAAATTAGTCTATACCATATTAGATCATATTCGCAATTGTATTACAAGTCAGGAAATAGGTTCTAATTTCTTCAAACCTCCACTTAGATACAGTATAGTATTATTATGTGGTTTGTTTACGTACTCCTTTGTTCGAATCAAAGTCTATACACCGGGATCACGAAAGATCCTAAACAGCGGTTCCTTGAACACATAAATGGCAAAGGAGGAAGATATACGAGGTCGCATAAACCGGTAAAAATAGTCTATAAAGAAGAATCTTCGACAAAAAGCGAGGCTTTAAAAAGAGAAAAACAAATAAAAGGCTGGAGCCGGTTAGAGAAGATAAGAAACTTAAATTTAAAAACCTGACTTCTCCCAATTCCTGTAATAGTTTTTCAACGGGTAAGAAACTGACGGTGAGCCATCAGAGGTTGCTTCTGAACAATAAGATTTAATTCGTTATTTCAAACTTAACAATGAGGTTTTTATCTTTTTCATAGATAACATAGTTGGAAAAAGGGCTGTTATAAATATTTTTTAACAATTTCCCTCCTTGAATATCTTCTTCTGATACTTTTTGAAATGAGTAAGATTGAAACTTTTTTACCGAGAGCCATTTGGTTTGCGGATCAATTTGGGCAAAGTCCTGGTAGTCTAGAGTATTTGGATCGACTTTTTTGTAAAATAAGACATAAATATAAGGCATATTAATGGTATTGTCGATTACTATGGTTTGGTAACTTTTTTCGTTTAGTGAAGTAAATTTGACTACCTCCTCAAGGCCGTTTTGGAAATACCACTGGGTTATTCCTTGATATAGGGGGCCAAAATAGCTTCTGAAGTAGCTATATTGGAAGTAGAGGTATAAGGTGACAAATGAGATTATAATGAAACGGGCACCCGTTTGTCTGGTTTTGAAAGTAATTCTAATTAGAAAATCATAACTTAGGAAGATACCAATGCTGATTATAAAAATCATAATAGGCAGATAATGCGTAGCTCTTTGGAAATCACCGGAAGGAAGTGTCAGGCTGGGTATTAGCGGAAAAAGAAGTACAAAAAGACGAAGGGAATTGATTTTGGTTTTATCAAGTTGGGGAAATTGATTTACAAGCGCCTTGTATCGAAAAAACAGGTAAAATAATCCAATATAGTAAAACAAGCCCAAAACAGGATTTTCATATCCGTATCCGGGCACGGTTCTGGTAGGATTTATCTCTCCCGGTAAAAACAGGAAGAAGGGTAAATAGTAAGAAAGGTAATTTTTCAGATAATTTAAAAGGGGATTATTTGTCAAAGAAACTATTGAAATCATTGATAACCGACTTGTGACCGTTTGGGGATTGGTTAAATGGTTGATAAAAAGGGGGAGAGCGGTTAGGACGAAAACGATTATTAAAAGGCCGAGTTTCCTAAAAGTCTTCTTCTTCGCTTTAATAACAAGAATTAATGATCCTATAATCCAGACAGGCAAGATCCCCTCGATACTTGGATAAGTGTAGAGGGTAAGTCCAAAAAGCAGCCCGGATAATCCCAGAAGAAGATTTCTTTTATGAATGCTTTGGATTCCAGAATAAAAAACAAACAGACTTAAGGCAGTATAAAAGGGGACGGTATTTGGAGGTATGGACCAGCGGGAGATAGTGACCGCAAATTGTGATACGGAAAAGAAAAATGCCATAAGTATCGAAAGTAGATTATTGCCCGTGAGTATTTTACCTAAGTAATACATCAGTATGACGGTTACGAGGGAAAGAGCGACTACCGACAGTCTTATGGAAAATACAGAAAGGCCAAAGGTAGTTACAAATGGTATCAACTGATAAGTATAGCTGTGTGAAACCCAGTCATTGAAAGCCTGGAAGGTGACAGGCAGTTTTACCCCGTGATGATCTTTTCCTGTTTGAATAAGTGCATATGCATCATAACCTCCTCCCGCTTCATCTTGCATGAGGCCGGCCGGGATTTCGGTTAAGCGATAGAGACGCAGGAATGACCCAATCAAAATTATTAGAATTAGTAAGAGTAAAATCGCGGATTTTTTCATCCTGATATAATATTAACAATATTATGAAGATTATACCTCTTGGTACCAACGGATTTTTTCCCAGTAACGGGCGCGAAACTACGTGTTTTGCCACTCCTCATAAAGATATATTAATCATTCTCGATGCAGGAAGCGGCTTATTTCGTTTGGCCGAGCCCGAAGGTCAGAAGTTACTAAGTAAAATAAAAGAGGTTCATCTTTTCCTGTCTCATTATCATCTGGATCACACTTTTGGGTTTTACGCCGCCTGGAAATTATTAAAAGGAAAAAAAGTGATCGTATTTGCGGGAGCAGATAAAAAAGTTTTTTCCGACCTGGTAAAAGATTACTTTCCGATTGATTATGAAAAGGAATATCAAAACTTCAGCTGGCAGAAATTAAATATAGGAGAAAATCAAACACATAAATACTCTGTCAGAGTCAGAAAACAGTATCATGGTGGTAGAGGCAGTCTGGCGTTTAGATTCTCTTTTAGTTTGGCTTACGTTACAGACAGCGAGTATTCCAAAGAGGGGATCGAATTCATCCGCGATGTTAAACTTCTTCTTCATGAACATTACTTAGCTGGTCGTGTTGGAGTTTATTTTGACGGCAAACATGTGACAACAGTAGGGGCAGCAGCTATAGCTAAAGAAGCGAAGGTTGGGAAGTTAGCCCTAATTCATCATTATCCTTTTGCGGATGAGAAACAGCTGGAAAGCCAGTTAAAACTGGCAAAGTCAATTTTCCCTAATACTGTTCTTGCAAAAGATCTGGAGGAAATTGAGTTATAAAGCTATTGACAATACAATTGTATTATTGTACTATTGTATCATATGAACTGGATTACTACCAATATCAGGTTACCCGAGGATATTTATATGGATTTTAAGATGCAGGCAGCAAGACAACGAAAAAGTGTGGCTGAAATTATGCGAAGTAAACTAATACCCATCAAGAAACCACAGAAATTAAATGTAAAAAAATATCTAAAGGAACTTAATAAATTAGCTGAAGAGAATAGGAGACAAAATCCAAAACTGAACTTTACCAAAGCCTTGATTGAAATGCGCTACGAACAATGATTGTAATAGATACATCTATTGCGGTAAAGTGGATTATGAAAGATGAAGAAGACAGTGATAAAGCGCTTATCCTTTATCAAAATCATCTTCTTAAGAAAGAAACCATTCTTGTACCCCGTTTGTTATATATTGAAATAGCCAATTCATTTATCACCAAATCTTCAAGTTCTCTTTCGACAATTGAGAAGAATATTCGTTTTCTCTATGGTGTAAAACTATCTGCATACGATCCAGATGAGAATGATATGCTTGTAACTGTTCAGCAAGCAAATAAATCAAAGACCACTGTATATGACATGCTTTTCGCAGTGGTGGCAAAAAGACATGATACGATTTTGATTACCGCAGATGAAAAATTTGTCCAAAAGACAAAATTTCCTTATGTAAGACTGCTGTCTGAAATTTGACAGGTATGATATGATAGTAACAATCTAGTAAAACCGATGATCCGGATGGTTGGAACCGGGGAGGCGAGCAAGAATATGCTACGGAGGCGAAACCGTAAAAGTCAGCAACGAGTGTCGTACTTCGATAAACTCAGTATAAAGAACGGAGCTCGTCAAGAACAAGGTTATCTGCTTGATGAGTCCCGCTTGAAGCGGGATTTTTAGTAGGTAATAAATCAAGGTGGCACCGTGGTCCGCCAGTTGGCGGATTACACCCTTGAGTATCCCAAGTCTGATTTGGGAGAAAGAGGGTTTTATTATGGTTAATATATTTTCTGGTATCAAATTAGGAAATTATCGAGAGAAACAGCTTGATATTTCCGTTTCAGCCTTTGAAATCTTCAAAAGGCTTTACCCTTATTGCAAAAATATCTTTTTGCTTGAGTCATTGGGAATAGAAGGTAAATATAACCGCTATTCTTATATTGGTTTTAACCCGCTTTTTACTATATCAGCTAGAAATAAGGAACTCATAGTCAATGGAAAAATTAGAAAGGTCGAAAATCCATATTTATTTCTCAGCTCATTTTCTTCTTTATTAAAATCCGATCCTGATCATCACGGTTATAGTGGCGGGCTAGTGGGTTATATATCTTATGAGGCAACCAGATATTTCGAGCCGGCCTTTGTTGGGTTTGAACACAGCGGTTTTCCCGATTTTGAATTTGGTCTTTTTCTTGACGGATTGAGATTTGATAAAAAAACAAAAAAATGTGTCTATTTTTACCGGGGCGTATCAAAATTAAGTAATATTATTGCTCACATAAATCAAAAATCTACTTTGAGTCTTTTTTCATTTAAAAAAATAGGGGTCAATAAATCCCGGGAGGAACATAAAGAGATAGTGCTAAATACGTTAGAACATATAAAAGCCGGTGACATTTTTCAAGCAGTTTTATCGGTCAAGACTTATTACCAGCTTTTGGGAGATAAAAGAAGAATTTATGCAGCCTTACGGCAAATTAACCCTTCTCCTTATATGTTTTATTTTAAATTTGGACAGAAAGAAATAATTACGGCCAGTCCGGAGCTTTTAATAAAAGTCGAAGGGAAACATATCGAACATTTTGGGACCTTGGCCGGGACCATAGGGCGAGGAGTGAATGAAGATGAAGATAAGGAGCTGGCCAGAGTTTTAGGACATGATGAAAAAGAAAGAGCTGAACATCTAATGATGGTTGATTTAGCAAGAAATGATTTGGGAAAAATTTGCGAATTTGAAAGTATAAGAGTTGATAAATTAGCCGCTGTCAGAAAATACAGCCATGTACAACATTTGTATACAGAAGTAAGCGGCAAGCTTAAAGAGACAAAGGATGCTTTCTCCGCTCTCTCTGCCTGTTTTCCCGCCGGAACCCTAACCGGAGCTCCGAAAATCGAAGCGATGAAAATTATCACCGGACTGGAAGGAGAGGCTCGGGGACCATACGGAGGAGTGGGTGGATATTTCTCTTTAAACGGAGATTCGATGTTGGCAATCACCATCAGATCAATTTTTGTAAATGGCGAGCAAGGATATACTCAGACAGGAAGCGGAATAGTTTTAGACTCAAGTCCGGAAAAGGAATATCAGGAGATTTTAAATAAACAGAAAGCGATTGAAGAGGCCCTTCGTCTGGCTGCGCCAGACTCAGGGTAAATCCATGAAAACATTAATAATAGATAACTACGATTCATTCACTTATAACCTTTACCAGTATATTGGTGAGTTGGGAGGTAATCCAAAAGTATTCAGAAACAATAAAATTACTCTTGGAGAGATTAAGAAAGGAAAATATACCCATATTATTATCTCTCCTGGTCCAGGTTCGTCGGATGATCCTGCTTATTTTGGTATTTGCATGCAGGTTATTCTGCAAATTGGAAAGTCGATACCGATTTTGGGCGTCTGTCTTGGACATCAAGGGACGATTTCTGCGTTTGGAGGAAGAGTTGTGCGTGCAAATGTGATAAAGCACGGTAAACAAAGCGTTATTGAACATAACGGTAAGGGAATATTTAAAGGTATAAAAAATCCTCTAAGAGGTATGCGTTACCACTCTCTGGTAGGAGAAAAAGAATCAATTCCGGATGATTTGGAAATTACCGCCGTATCTTTTGACGACCAAGCTGTTATGGGAGTTAAACACAGAAAGTACCCTATTTTCGGAGTCCAGTTTCATCCCGAGTCAATCGGGACAGAAGAGGGAAAAAAAATATTGGAGAACTTTTTATGTCTCAAGAATTATTAAAACATCTGATTGATAAGCGTAATCTGACTGTAGACCAGGCAGAGTTTCTAATGGAAGAATTACTGAAGGGTAAATTGAGTCCAGTTGGGGTCAGTGCTATTTTGACCGCATTAAGAATGAAAAGGGAAACGGTTGAGGAAATTTTGGGCTTTATTAGCATGATGAGGAAACACATGATTACAATTGAAACTGACGGGGTAGTGATTGATACTTGCGGAACCGGAGGCGACGGAAGCGGAAGTTTCAACATCTCAACGGCCGCCGCCTTAACTGTGGCTGCATGTGGAGTTAAGGTAGCCAAGCACGGTAATAGAAGCGCAAGTTCTCTTTGTGGCAGCGCTGATGTATTGGAGGCTCTTGATTTAAATATTAATTTGACACCAAAACAGGCGGAAGACTTGCTTCGAGAAACTAATTTTACTTTTCTGTTTGCCCCGCTTTTTCATCCGGCGATGAAGAATGTGGCACCTGTAAGAAAAGAATTGGGAATAAGAACTATATTTAATTATTTAGGTCCATTTGTTAGTCCGGCGCAGGTTAAAAGACAAATAATCGGGGTACCGGATATAAACACAGCAGAAAAGATGATGGAAGTGGCAAAGAGGCTTAATTATGAACACTTACTGATAGTTACAAGTCTTGATGGATTGGATGAGATAAGCATAAGCGATAAAACACATGTTTTTGAGATTCAAAATAAAAAGATGAAAAGGCATTTCATCAATCCAAGAGATTTTGATTTGAAAGGCAAAAAGCAAGATTTGATGGGTGGAAAAAGTGAGAGGAACGCTCAAATCATAAGAGAAATTTTTGAAGGAAAACAGGGAGCAAAAAGAGACGTGGTGATACTAAATAGTGCCGCGGCTCTATATATTGCCGGAAAGGTGTCAACTATCCAGGAAGGATTTATTCTAGCCCAAAAAGCAATTGACTCAGGAGGAGCAAAAAGAACACTGACTCAAGTTATAAATTTCGGTAGTTATGATCGAATCGTATGAAAATCACGCTTAATGAAATCATCAGACATAAAAAAAAGGAAGTAGCAGAAAAAAAGAAAAAGTCCGGCAGGAACTTCCTGGAAAGAATAGTAAAGCCCCAAATAGGAGATATTGGAATAATTGCTGAGATAAAATTGGCTTCGCCTACTGAAGAAGTTTTGGGTCATGAAAAGGATGTTTGCTCAAGAGCCGTCATTTACGGGAAGGCAGGAGCAGACGCTATTTCGATCGTCGTTGATTATAAGTATTTCGGCGGCAATCTGAATTTTATCCGTGAGGTTAAAAAGACCGTTTCACTGCCGGTCCTGATGAAAGATTTTATTATTGACCCCTTTCAGATTTATGAGGCAAAAATGAATGGAGCTGATGCGGTTCTTTTGATAGCAAAAATTTTGACAGCGACTTTATTAATAAATCTAGTGAAACTAACTGAGAGTTTGGGTATGATTCCAATCGTAGAAATAAATAATAAGGACGATCGTAAAAAAGCATTGAAAACCCGTGCTTTGTGCATAGCGGTAAATTCCCGTGACTTATCTACTTTTCAAGTTGATGTCGATCGTGCTTGCCAGCTCATAAAAAGCATTCCTTCTACCCGTATAGTTTTGGGGTTTTCCGGTGTGAAGGGAAGAGAGGAAGTGGAGAAATACCAACAGGCGGGAGCTAAAGCTGTTTTGGTAGGGACGAGTTTGATGAAGGTTAAAAATATTAATCAATTAATCAAAAATCTAAAAGGCCTATGAAATGTAAAGTGAAAATTTGCGGAATAAGAACTATAGAAACCGCGCAAACCGCGATAAAATTCGGAGCTGATTTTTTGGGATTTAATTTCGTGCCTGCGTCCGACCGATTTGTTTCTCAACTAAAAGCTAAAGAGATTATTGGAGGATTACATAAAGAGATAAAGGTAGTTGGCGTTTTCCAAAATGAAACTCTTGAAGAAATTAAAAAGAGCATATCTTTTCTCAAACTGGATTTTGTGCAACTGCACGGGCAGGAGTCTCCTCATTATGACGTGCTTACTCAATATGCAGGAGTGATAAAAACATTTTCGTTGAATGCTGATTTCGACATTACTAGTACTCTTTTAAAGATGCAAAAATACAATGTAGACTATTTTCTTGTTGACAGAATAACAAGAGGAGTAGGATATCCACTTGATCCGGAAAGAGTCAGAGGACTTACTTCTCATTTTCCTATTATTTTATCTGGAGGATTAACCACGGAAAATGTGAGAGAAGTAGTTCATATCGCCCGTCCCAAAGTTGTCGATGTGGCGTCGGGGGTGGAGACAGACGGAGAACAGGATATTGATAAGATAAGAGAGTTTATCAAAAGAGCAAAATATGACTAAAGGTTATTTCGGACAATTTGGGGGACAGTTTGTACCGGAGTTATTATACCCGGCGCTCTATGAGTTGGAAAAAGGTTTTGAGGCGATTAAAAAAGATAAATCGTTTCAGCAGGAATATCAACGACTTTTATCGGATTTTGCAGGAAGGCCAACATCACTGTATTTTGCCCGTAACACATCAGAATATCTTGGATTTAAGGTCTATTTCAAAAGAGAAGATTTAGTTAATGGAGGATCCCATAAGTTGAATAATGCTTTGGGTCAAGCACTTCTGGCTAAATATCTGGGAAAGAAATTTATAGTCACGGAGACTGCTGCCGGCATGCATGGTGTGGCAACGACAATGGCGGCCAATGTGGTTGGGTTGGAATGTAAAGTTTTTATGGGAGTAAAAGATATCGCAAGGCAAAAATTAAACGCGGAAAAAATACAATTACTGGGTGGAGTAGTTGTTCCGGTTACAAGAGGAGCCGGTATTTTAAAAGATGCCGTATCTGAGGCGGAAGTATCTTGGATTAGGGATTTACGAAATACTCATTATCTGATCGGTTCGGCGGTAGGCCCCCATCCGTTTCCAGCGATTGTAGCCTATTTTCAAAGAGTGATAGGGGAAGAAGCGAAAAAACAGATTTTTGAGAAAGAAGGCAAATTGCCAAAGGCTGTTATCGCTTGTGGTTCAGGAGGCAGCAATGCTTTAGGAATTTACCAGGCTTTTTTAATGAATAAAGAGATCGGACTGTCTTTTGTTGAAGGTGAAGAATCAGCCGCGTTTAAGCATGGGTCAATTGGAATTTTCCAGGGGACGAAAACGTATGTTTTGCAGGACGAGTTTGGAATGGATAGAAAAACTTCTTCTCGAGCAGCCGGGCTTAATTATCCGGCTCGCGGACCGCAGCTGGCCTATCTATATTCAATCGGCAGAGTTAAAGCATATACTGCATCTGATAAAAACGTTCTTGAAGCGTACACAAAGATGGCTAACCTTGAAGGGTTACTGCCGGCTTTTGAAACCTGCCACGCGATAGTAGAACTTTTTAAGAGAAAAGGGAAGTATAAACCCGATGACGTAGTGATTTTGAATTTTTCAGGTCGTGGTGATAAAGACATTGATACCGCAATAAAGCTATGTTAATAACACATTTGTATTATGGAGATCCGAATAAGGAGTTTTCCGATAAACTTGCGGAAACTCTTTTAACAAGTGGGTCTGATATTTTAGAAATCGGTATCCCTTATACCGATCCGGTTTGTGACGGAGAAATATTCCAGCGGGCATGTAAAAGAGCTATAAGAGGAGGTATAACACCTTTGATGGTTTTTGACGGTATCAGACGTTTGAGAGAGAGAGGTTTTAAACAACCTATTTATTTAACCAGTTATTACGCTCCGATTTATAAAATGGGATTGGAAAGATTCGTTAAACTGGCAAAGTCGGCAGGTGTTTCCGGACTAATCATCCCTGATTTATTATTGGAGGAACAAGCGGAATTGAGGAAGGTTATTGCAAGGTCTGACCCTGATTCTTTATCGATTATCCAATTTGCGACGGTTTATTCGAGCAGGGAAAGATTGAAACAGATTATCGCCGCGTCGACTAGTTTTATTTACTGCATTAGTCTTCCGGGAGTGACGGGGGACTCAGGTAATCAGTATAAGTTACTTAAGTTACTTAAGACACTTAAGTCACTTACTGACAAAAAAATCTTCGTGGGATTCGGGATAAAATCTGGGAAAGACGCCAAAGAAATTCTGCGTTTGGGAGCGGATGGTGTGATCGTGGGAAGTGCGATTGCCAGGATTTATAAAGAGAAGATAAGTTCTCCGGAAAAATCTTTACCCGAAATCTCATCTTTTATAAAAAGTTTAAAAGATAGTACAATCAAAAGAAAGGACAAAAAACATGATTGACGAAAAAGTAAAACAATACAGCGAAGAATTGAAAAGACTGGGAATTGAACATAAAATATTTGAACATCCTCAACTTTTAACCGTGGAAGAAGTTCAAAGTTATCTTGGTAAGACTGTAAAGGATGCATGTGCAACTTTGATCATGAAAGCGGATGATCACTTTGTTGCCGTAGTCAGACGGGGTGATATTAAGTTGGATTTTGAAAAGTTAAAAAAGTTATTAGGAGTAAGTAATCTTCGATTAGCCTCAGGGGAAGAGTTTACAAAAGTGACAAATAATCCTGTTGGAACAGCTAAAGTTTACAATCATGGAATTAAAACTTATCTGGAGAAGAGTATCTTTGAAAAAGATTATCTAAACGGAGGTTCTGGGAGTTTAACTGTAACAATAGGATATAAAGTTGCAGATCTTAAAAAAATTCCTGGCTCCGAATTAATCGATGTCTCCCAAAAAGAAATACAAGCCGTAACGGGTGGAAAAATAAAAGGCAGAAAAAGAATTCTATCCGGAATAACTCCCTCAGGAGACGGTACCTTGCATATAGGCAATTATTTGGGAGCCGTAAAGCAATTTATAGAGTTTGCCAAAACGCACGATTGTTTTCTGATGGTGGCTGACCTTCATGCTTTAACTACCATTCAAAACAAGGAACAGTTGCAGAAAAATACAGAGACACTGATTGTAAATGAACTTGCACTTCTAGGTGATCTGACCAACATCGTATTTTTCCGCCAATCGGATGTACCGCTACACGCGGAACTCCAGACCATTTTGAATAATGTTACTCCATTGGGCTTAATTAAACGGGCTCATGCCTATAAAGATAAATTGGCTAAAGACACAAATGAGGAAGAGATTAACATGGGGTTATTTAATTATCCGGTGCTTATGGCCGCGGACATTTTGTTGTATAAGCCAGATTTGGTGCCGGTGGGGCGCGACCAGAAGCAACATGTGGAGATAACACGCGATATAGCAGAAAGGTTTAATAAAGCTTATAAAAGAGAAGTTTTTCCTCTACCTGAATCTTATATTCCGGAGGAAGTAGCTGTAATCTTGGGAACCGATGGGAAACGTAAAATGAGCAAAAGTTTGGGAAATATAATAAGCATTTTTGAGGACGAAAATATTATTCGGAAGCAAGTGATGAAAACATATACAGATCCAACAAGAATTCACGCAAGTGATCCAGGACACATAGAAGGAAATATGGTATTCACTTATTTAGAATATTTTGGTAATCGGACGGAATTTGAGAATTTAAAAAAGTTATATAGAGAAGGTAAAATTGCAGATGTAGAAGCGAAGGACTATTTATTAAAAGGACTGATGGAAACATTTCAACAGGCCCGAGAAAGATATCAAGAATTATCTTCTAATCCGCAAAAAGTGAAAAAAATTCTGTCCAATGGAGCGGAAAAAGCACGTGACTTTGCAGCCAGTACCATGAAGGAAATTCGCGAAGCAATAGGACTGACCAACAAATACTCTTTCTTTAAATATTAATCCGCCGGCGATTGTTTTGAGCATAAAATTGGAGTATAATAAATCTTCATGGTTAAGGATGAAATTACGTTCCCTGATTTCCAAAAGCTGGATCTTCGTGTGGGAGAGGTAGTTGAGGCAGAGAAGGTAGTTGAATCTAAACATCTTATCCGCATGACTGTGGATCTCGGGTCCGACTATGGAGTGCGTACTATTTTTGCCGGTGTTGCGGATTGGTACACGCCAACTCAGCTCACGGGCAAGAAATTTGTGTTTGTGGCAAACCTTGAACCGAAAAAAATGCCCTCCTTCGCTAAAGCTACGGCGGATGAAAGAAGTGAAAGCCAGGGGATGATGTGCGCGGCTGATGTGGGAAATAAAGCAGTTCTTATCCCTGTAGGGAAGAAAATACCCAAAGGGGCAATAGTTCGATAACCTAAACCTATGGTACAAACTAAACAAAATCATCAAAATAATCGAAACGGAAAATCAAAGAATATCAAGAAAATATTCCAGTTCAAGATAAATTTAAGCCCCAAAAACATATTTTTAGCCCTTATTATAAGTTCTATTCTTCTCATGATGTTTCTTGGAGCAAGAGATGTATCGCGTCTATTTCCGCAAAAAACGCTTTCTGCTGTATTGAATGACATCAAAGGACAGGAAGTAAAAAAAATAGAAGTGATCGACACCAAGTTATTAGTCACTTACAAAGACGGCAAGATATATTCGTCTGTCAAAGAAGGACAGGAGTCGTTTTTCAAAACATTAACCGACTCTGGTATCGACCCTAAATCTATCGATATAGATATAAAAGATACTACGGGCGGGGCTATCTGGATAAACCTTCTTTCCAACGTATTACCACTGGTACTTATGGTTGGATTTTTTCTTTTTCTTATCAAACAAGCAAGAGGCGCCCAGGACTCACTTTTTTCCTTCGGACAGTCCCGTGCTAAACTTTTTTCCAAAGACACACCAAAGATCTCTTTTAAAGATGTAGCAGGTGTTGATGAAGCAAAACAGGAGTTATCAGAAGTGGTTGACTTTTTGAAAAATCCCCTTAAATACCGCGCTCTGGGCGCAAGAACACCTAAAGGAGTTCTATTAGTTGGTCCTTCTGGAACCGGTAAAACACTTTTAGCCCGCGCTTTAGCCGGAGAAGCTAACGCCCCATTTTTTTCTATGGCAGGAAGTGAGTTTATGGAGATGTTGGTAGGTGTTGGGGCTTCCCGGGTGCGCGATCTCTTTAACACCGCCAAGAAAAACTCACCGGCCATAATTTTTATCGATGAAATAGATGCAATTGGCCGGATGAGATCTGTAGGGGTAATGGGTGGTCACGATGAGAGAGAGCAGACTTTAAACCAGATATTAGTGGAGATGGACGGATTTACCCAAAATGAAAACGTGGTAGTGGTGGCTGCAACAAATAGGGGAGATCTTCTGGACACGGCACTTCTTCGACCAGGGCGATTTGACCGGCGAGTAGTACTTGATTTTCCTGATATGGAAGGAAGAAAAGCGATATTAAAAATCCATATTAACGGTAAGCCGATGGCCACAGACGTCGATTGGGACCAAGTAGCCAAAAGAACGGTCGGATATTCCGGAGCAGATCTTGAAAACATGCTTAATGAAGCAGCCATTCAGGCCGCCAGAAAAGATAAAAAAGCAATAGACATGGAAGATATTGAAGAGGCAGCTACCAAAGTAAAATTGGGACCGGAGAAGAAAAGACTGCAAAGCGATCTGGACAGGAAAATGACTGCTTATCACGAGGCCGGTCATGCTATCGTAACTCATGAGCTGCCGAATATGGATCCGGTCCACCGCATTTCGATCGTCTCAAGAGGTATGGCTCTCGGTTTTACCCTGATTCCGCCTCAAAAAGACAGGATTCACGAAACCAAGACACATCTTCTTGAAGTAATTACATCTATGTTGGGTGGGAGGGCCGCCGAAGAGCTGATATTTAAAGAAATGACCTCTGGAGCTGCTAACGATATCGATAAGGCAACTTCGGTCGCCCGCGAAATGGTGGTGGAGTTCGGTATGTCAGAGTTGGGGCCGATAAACTTCGGCCCGACCATTGACGTCATGGAATGGGGAGGCAGATACATGAATGAGGCTCAGATTTCTCCGGAAATGCAAAGTAAAATAGACCGGCAGATTAAAAGTATCATTGACGGTTGTTACAAGCAGGCGGCTAGCATACTCAAAAAATGCAAAAAGAAACTGGATTTAGTCGCTTCCGAACTCATAAAAAATGAAACGCTTGAAGGTGAAGATTTTGAGAAACTTATGGGTGGAACCCCCAGACCGGCTTTGGCTGCTTTATCGGCATAAATTTATTCTTTTTATATTCTTCATGCTACAATTATCCCCATGAATAGGCTGGTTTTGATTGACGGGCATGCGATTTTGTACCGAGCTTATCACGCTTTGCCCACTTCTTTGACAACTCCAAAGGGACAGATAATAAATGCTGTTTACGGGTTTACCTCAATGCTGTTAAAGGTTATTTCCGAGCTTAAACCGACACACCTGATTGTTGTTTTTGATACTCCGCAGCCCACATTTCGTAATAAACTGTATAAGGATTACCAAATACAAAGACCCAAAGCAGATGAGGAATTTATTGTTCAAATTGATCTGGTAAAAAAAGTGGTCAATGAGATGAATATTCCTCTTTTTGAATGTCCGGGATTTGAAGCTGATGACGTGATAGGGACTGTGGTAAAACAATACAGAAAAGAGAACTCTGAGACAATCGTGGTGACAAGCGATCGGGATATGTTGCAACTTATAAATGGTAAGGTAAAGCTTTATATGCCAGTGAAAGGGTTATCTATATCTAAACTCTATGGAGAAAAAGAAGCAGAGGAGCGTATGGGAGTGAAATCGTCCCAAATCGTTGATTACAAAGGACTGGTAGGAGATCCATCAGATAATTATCCAGGAATTCCCGGTATTGGACCTAAGAGTGCTGAGAAATTACTTAGGGTTTGGGGAACTTTGGAAAATATCTATGCGCATCTGTCTAGCATTGATGGAAAACTAGCGGAGAAACTTCTTGAGCATAAAGACTCAGCATTACTTTCCAAGCAATTGGCAACGATTGTAGTCAATGCGCCGGTGACTTTTAATCCCGAGGCGTGTATACTTAAAAACTTCGATCGACCCAACGTCCATAACTTATTTGCAGAATTTGGATTCAGGAGTTTGATACCAAGATTAAGATCAGATAACATTCAACAGAAAACATTTAACAAGAAGATAAACAACAATGAAAAATCTCAGCAAATTAAGTTTTTCTAAAAGTTATATGTTAAATGTTTAATGTTAAATGACTTATGAAAGTCGCTTTGGTTCACGATTATATTAAGGAGTATGGCGGTGCCGAGAGAGTGCTTGAAGCGCTGCACGAGATATGGAGTGACGCTCCGGTTTTTACAACGGTTTATTTACCGGATTTTTTGGGACCACACAAAGAGAGATTTCAAAATTGGAATATAAGGACTTCGTGGTTGCAAAAGATTCCCTATATCCAAAAATTATTAAGTCCGGCAAGGATGTTGACTCCTTGGATTTTTGAGAATTGGAATTTTCGGGAGTTCGACGTAATTATAGTTTCTGCAACAGGGGCATATTTCCCCAATTTATTCGTCAGAAGGCCAGAGACGTTACATATTTGTTATTGTCATACTCCGCCTAGATATTTATACGGCTATCCTACAGCCCGGGACTGGAGAAAACACTTTATAGGTAGAGTGACGGGAGAATTAATGAATCATCAGCTCCGTCTGATCGATTATTTATCAGCGCAAAGACCTGACTATTTTATCGCTAACTCCCAGGAGGTCAGAAGGAGGATTGAGAAGTTCTATAGGAGGGAAGCGACAGTTATCTATCCTCCGGTAGAAACAAATTCAAAATTCAATCCGCCAGCTGGCGGACAAATTTCAAATAAATCTCAAAATCCAAAATCCAAAATAAAAAAAGAATATTATCTGGCTGGAGGAAGATTAGCACGGCCAAAACACATTGATTTGGCAATTAAGGCGTGTAACAAACTTAAATTACCGTTAAAGGTTTTTGGGAGGACGTTTGCAGGATGCGGTGAGGAATTAAGGCAATTGGCTCGCCTCGCTGAAGCTAAGGCGAAGCGGGCCGGGCCTACCGTTGAGTTTGTAGACGAGATTACTGATCAGGAATTAGCTAATCTTTATAGAGGTGCAAAAGCTCTGATTTATCCGTCAGAAAGAGAAGACTTTGGCATTATGCCGGTTGAAGCGCAAGCGTATGGTGTTCCGGTGATTGCTTTCAGGAGTGGAGGGGTGAAAGAGACGGTAATAGATGGTAAAACCGGTATCTTTTTTGATGAATTGAATGTGGAGAGTTTGACGAAAGCTATTAAGAAATTAGATAGATTAGAAATTAAGGGAAAAGATTGTTTTGAAAATGCTGAAAAGTTTAGCAAGGAGAGATTTAAAAAGGAGATACAAGACTTTATTAAATCCAAGATTAGATTATAATTAGCGGGTCTAAAATTTAGGTATGCCAGAATTACCCGAGGTTGAAACACTTAGATTACAGTTAACTGATGTCCTGTTCGGACTGACTATCAAGAAGATTGAGATTATCAAAGATAAATCTTTCGTTGGTGATCCAAAGGAAATCATTGGAAAAAAAATAAGAGAATTACGGCGTTTTGCTAAGATTTTAGTGTTTGATCTGACCGGAGATCTTTCTATTGCTATCCATTTGAAACTTAGCGGTCAACTTATTTATCGGGGGAAAAGGCAACCTCAAAAAATAGTGGTAACTGACCCATTGCTTAAATCTCTTCCTAATAAACATACACGAGTAATCATTACCTTTGAAAACAGTGATATTTTGTATTTCAATGATCTGAGGATATTTGGCTGGATGAAGGTGATTCAAAGTAATCAGTTGATAAATTTAGTCCAAAATTTAGGCCCCGAGCCGCTGAAAGATTTAACTTATGAGAAATTTGAGAAAATACTGGATAATTCAAGAAAACCGGTCAAGCTGGTGTTGATGGATCAGGAAAAAATTGCCGGCGTTGGTAATATTTATGCCAATGACGCGCTTTTTCTTGCCGGTATTAGTCCTAAGACCGAAGCTCGAAAAATCTCTAAAGAGAAAGCGAAGCTGTTATACGATAAGTTGCTTAAGGTCTTAAAAGATGGGATCAAGTGGGGTGGGGCGTCGGAAAATAATTTCCGTGACGCTTTCGGACAAATGGGAAGGAAACAGGAACATTTTTATGTTTACGGGAAGAAAAGTGAAAAGTGTCTCAATAATTGCGGTGAGAAGATTAGAAGAATCACCCTAGGCGGAAGAGGTACTTTTTTCTGTCCACTCTGCCAGAAGTATTGACATAAGTTATATAAACCTTATATAATCACCTTATGGATACCCAAATGATAAATTTTGTCATTCCTAAAACTCTCTTGGGAGATGTTGATCGTGCAGCAAAAGAATCTGCACGTTCCAGAAGTGAATTTTTACGTGAAGCAATAAGGCAATATTTAGAAGAAAAAGAGGAGAAAGAGCAATTGTTTCGTGCCGTTGCCCGAAGCGCAAACCGTAATAATCTTGCTGAGAATGAAGCATTAGAGCTTGCGCAAGAAGCTAAACAATGGTCACGAAGAAGATCAAAGTAGTATTTGATGCAAATATTTATCTAAGTTTTCTTCTAACCAGAGGTGAAACGATCACCACTATTTTTCGGTCCTGGTTGGATGGCGTTTTCGATGTTTACGCGTCACCCGAGATAATTTCTGAGGTGAGAGCTGCTTCTAACTATCCCAAATTACAAAAGCGTATTACTCAAAAAGATAAAGAAGTAATTTCTGCCCTATTTCATTACCAAGTAGAACGTGTGTATCCTACCAAGACAGTATCTTTTCCAAAAGATCCTGATGATGCAATATATTTAGCTGCAGCAAGCGCGTGCGATGCTGATTATCTAGTAACAGGGGATACCAAACATCTTTTGCCACTCAAAAAATTCGGCAGAACAAAGATAGTAACACCTGCTGAGTTTAAGCAAATAGTTTCAAAGTAAACTCGGCGGACGCGGCACCTTTTGCCCTAAGTGCCAAAGTGAGGTATAATACCGTTTAGATGGATAAATCAAGGCCGATTGTCATTTCCTTAGGTGGATCTTTGGTCGTTCCCAATGGGGGAATGGACCTTAAGTTCCTCTCCGAATTTAATTCTTTTATAAGAAACAAAATCGCCAGCAAATGGCGATTTTTTATAGTCATCGGTGGAGGATCGACCGCCCGCCACTATATCGACGCAGCCAAAAATGTGGCTGGAAACATCACTGATTGGGATTTGGACTATTTGGGTATCCACGCCACGCGTCTTAATGCACATCTTATCAGAACAATTTTTCAGGATATAGCACATCCCCGGATTATCCAGAACTATGAGAGAAAAATTGCTAATCTGACACAGCCTTTGGTTGTGGCTTCGGGTTGGAAGCCGGGTAGATCAACAGACTACGACGCGGTACTTTTAGCTCGTGATTACGGAAGCCAGGTGATAATTAATATGTCTAATATTTCACAGGTATATGACAAGGATCCTAATAAATATAATGATGCCAGGCCGATAAATAAAATATCGTGGGAAGATTTTGAAAAACTGGTGGGTACGACTTGGTCGCCGGGTAGTAATCTGCCGTTTGATCCAATTGCTACCAAACTGGCAAAAAAGCTTAATCTGACAGTCTATGTAATCGGAAAAGATTTAATTAATCTGGATAAGCTTCTTAATAAACAAAACTTCTTGGGTACAGTAATTTCAGGAAGATGATAATTTCAAAATTGACCCTGCAAAACTTCAGGAGCTTCCCCGAGAAAGAGATAACTTTTTCTCCCTTGGTTACGATTCTTTTAGGTCCGAACGCCTGTGGCAAAACAACGATTCTGGAAGCCATATTTTTACTGGCAACCGGCAAAAGTTTTCGGGTGGAAAAAGATTTGGAAATGATTTCTTTCAAAGAAGAAATTGGACGGGTGAAAGGAAGTATAGAAATAACCCAATTAGATGCTGAACAAATAGATCTTGAGATAGTCTTGAGCAAAGGGGAAGTTATGGGAATAAAGACTCCAATGAAGAAGTATTCAGTCAATGAGGTGGGGAAAAGGATGATAGACATCGTTGGAAGGTTAAAAGTAGTTCTTTTCTGGCCGGAGGATTTAGAGCTGGTTACCGATTCTCCATCGCTACGGCGAAGATATTTGGACTTTGTATTAATACAAGTTGACAGAGAGTATAGACGCACGCTTCTTTCTTATGAGAAAGGACTCAGACAAAGAAATCGACTGCTGGAAGCGATACGTGAGAAGGAAGCCCACCGTCATCAGTTGATTTTTTGGGATCAGCTGCTTATTAAAAACGGGGAATATATTACACGGAGGCGGGAAGAGTATATTGACTTCGTCAATAAATTACAAATTTCAAATGACAAATTACAAATAAAATCCAAAATCCAAAATCCAAATTATCAATTAGAATATGATAGAAGCATAATTTCTAGACAGAGACTTGATCAATATAGTCAGGAAGAAGTGGCAGCTGGAGTAACATTAGTAGGGCCACACAGGGACGATGTCAAATTCAAAATTCAAAATTCAAAATTCAAAATTAAGAATGAGGAATATAGAGATTTATCTCACTACGGTAGTCGGGGAGAGCAGAGATTGGCAGTTTTATGGTTGAAGTTGGGAGAACTGGCATATATAGAAGCCCAAACAGGTGGAAAGCCGGTCCTGCTTCTTGACGATATTCTCTCCGAACTCGATCATGAACACAGAAAGATTATCTTTGAAGTTATCGGAAATCAACAGACTTTAATGACTATGACCGACAAACATTTTATTGAAAAGAATAAATTAAAAAATGCAGAAATTATTGAGCTTTAGACGCTTTTTCTCCCAGCCAGCCTCCCAACATAGTTAATAATATCGGTACCCAGAGAATATATAGTCTAATAGCTCTTGACAAATACACTAGGTAAATGTAAGATAATAATTGATGATATTCTACCCGCGGAAGATTTTGCCATCATTGGAGAAAGAGTTGTATACTTCACAGATGATTGTATTGACAGGAATGCGAAGGGTTGGTAAAACTACGATTATAAGATATCTGTTTGAGAAGGTAAGATCTTCAAATAAGGCGCTTTTTGATCTGGAAAATCCCCTCCATAGAAAAGTTTTCGAGGAAGAAGATTATGATGCTGTCTGGGCAAATCTTGTCCATTTTAATATAAAAAAAGAAGACAGGGCATTTATTTTTTTGGATGAAATACAAAATCTTCCTTCCATACCAAACGTAGCTAAATATTTATATGACCACAGCAAGACAAAATTTTTTATGACAGGTTCAAGCAGTTTTTATCTGAAAAACCTTTTTTCGGAGTCTATGTCAAACAGAAAAATCGTATTTGAACTTTATCCGTTAACTTTTTCCGAGTTTCTGATATTTAAAAAGATATCAAGGATAACAAAAGACAGTTTTGCTTCAAAAGCAAAAGAAAAAAACAAAATTGCTTATAGGAAGTTGATCCCATTTTGGAGAGAATATGTGGAGTTGGGAGGTTTTCCTGAGGTAGTGCTCGAAGAAAATTTGGAGCGTAAACGTATGCTTTTAAACGAGATCTTCACCTCATATTTTGAGAGAGATGTAAAAACGCTTGCGGACTTTAAAGACTTAACAAAGATTAGGGACCTGATACTTCTTCTCGCTGATCGGGTGGGTTCAAAGCTTGATATTGTTAAACTGTCATCGATTCTTTCGTTATCAAGAGAAACAGTTTATAACTATCTTGAATTTCTCCAGGCGAGTTATTTTATCAGTTTGCTTTCAAAACATACCGGAAGCATAGATCGTAAAGTGGCAGGCGGAAAAAAAGTATATCTTTGTGATACTGGGTTGACTAATATACTGGGTAAAGTTTCAGCAGGACAACTTTTTGAAGCAGGAGTGTTTGAAAATTTCAGACCAGATTATAATCTTTCTTATTTTGACAAAGAGGGTTTCTCTGAGATAGACTTTATTGCTGATGGAAAAATAGGATTTGAAGTAAAAACTTCCGTTTCTGCAAAAGAGTCGGCCAGTTTGGCGAGGAGGATGATCTCAGCAAAACTTAAAGAAGGTTATCTTATATCATCGGAATATTCACCCACACCTGGGGTAATTTTGGCAACAGATTTGTAATATATTTTCCTTTTATGCAGAAGATAGATAAAGAATTGAAATTACTTAATAGAGTTTCTCCAATAAATCTAATTATTACGGCAAGTGCGATATTCATTTTTCTCGGTATTGCTTTTTTTCCCGATCAATTTATATAGAGGAATATTGTAGAAAAAAGGTAGAGGGTATGTTAGGAGACAGAAGAAATATTTTAGTTGAGATGACTGATGAAGAGAAATTGCGTTTTCCAAACGGCGGAAATATAGCCTTAGGTTATAGAGAGCAATTAAAATGTGAGAAAGAGTAACCGTTCAGGAGTTACCAAAGTAAATGTCGTTGCGATCCCGACTCAGTCGGGAGAAGCAATCCCGTCGGGATCGCCACAGCTACTTCGTAGCTTCGCGATGACAAATGTTTTGTCAAATCCTGAACGATTACCTGGTTCGGTATTGACACGAATTTGAATAAATGAAACCATTAAGGTAATGAACATTTCTTTACAGGAAATCAGCCCGACAAATCCCCAACATAATTCTATTTTTAAAAAAAACATTCTAATCCTTATTCTTTTGTTATGGATTTTAATATTGGGAGGACTGTATTTGCTGGTAGTAAATAAGAGGCAAAACCGTTCAAACGGAAAGCAGGTTGTACAGAATTCTGATTCTTCCGCTTTGTTATCACCGACTATAAATCCGGACAACCTGATAGAAATGCTTGGCATGAGTATGTATCCCAATTATTTAGACAACGCTTATTATTCGGTGGACAGGGAATCCTACGTCAACACGGATCCTCAAAGAGGAGATGTTGTGATAGTAGAAAGATCAGATGATAACAATTCTGTTTTATTTTTTGTCAAAAGGATAATTGGCTTGCCAGGAGAAACCATCATGATAAGTAACGGCAAAGTGTATATTAACAGCGTTTTATTATCAGAACCCTATCTTTCGCAGGAAGCAAAAACTGAACTTTGGCCGGGTAGCCTTATTCAAGAAAGCCAAACTTTGACGATACCATCTGGCCAGTTTTTCGTGATGGGTGACAATAGGGCTCATAGTTCAGATTCACGTGAATGGAATTTTATACCCAAGGAACAGATAATAGCTAAAGTACTTTCCTGCGCCATAAACTGTTCTCCGGATCACGTTCGGAAAACAGAGGAGGATTACACCAAAGGAGAAGTTGTGGTATCTTTTGAGGAAAATACGAGACTGGATCAGGCAAAAGAGCTGTTTTCCCGGTTTGGGATTGTCGAATACGAAAATTATCCCTGGAAGAGCAAGTATAAAAACACAGATTACGGTGCTATCTTAAACAGCTGGAATCAGTTCATACTAAAAGTGGGTCCAGGCAGCGAAGATGAAATGATAGCTAAACTACTTGGAGAACTTATTGTTAGAGGAGCATCCAAAAATTACACAAGGCCTTTTGATGTTGACTTGGACCGGGATATAGAAGATTTAGTTCAAAACATAGAGCAAAAAATCACATTATTACAGAGTCTTATCGATATGCCAATTAAGGCGTGTAAAGAATCCTATCCAAAATCAGAAGAGCTCAGGCGTAGTTATTGCTTTTCAATCGGTAAAGAGAAGGTATGCAGACTCAGCGATCTAAGAGGACATGATTTGAGAGAATTTAACACAAAAATGGAAGAAATGATAAGTGAATGTGTAAAATCGCAAGATGAACAGGGTAATTAATTTCTCTTCTTGAAATAATGAGGAAAAGTAAACTAAAGAATGATTCTTTCATAAAAAGACATAAGGTACTTGTTTCTATCCTTTTGTCATTCCTGTTCCTGTTCTTTCTAGCTTATTGGTGGATTGTAAAGTCAACGGCAGTGAGAATACCTGTTAAATCTTTCAGATTTATTGATGCGTTGTCTGAAGAACCGATAAAAGACATAGAGCTCATTATTACTTCTAGATATATGTGTCCAAGGGTAATACCAAAGTGTAACCAGGAAAATCAAATTGTTTATGTAACCGATAGCGAAGGAAAATTATCCGCAAACGGGATGGATCAAAATGATTCATTTATTTTAAGTGAGACATGGAATAAATTATTTGATAATCTTCTGAATTTATTCTTATATGGTGAAAGAGGTTTTGTTAAACTTAGGTTTATTGACGACAGATATAAAATTATTTTACAAAACGAGTTTTTTGAAAATGGTAAAATACCGCAGTTCAATCCATTAGTTATTCCTTGGGGTATAAATTATAAGTTAATTTTAATTAAAGTGACGCGTGAAGATTTAGCGGTGGCAGATATTAATACTGCAAAAGAAATAGCGAGGATAAATTTATTAAAAGATACCCGATTTAAATCATGCTATTCAAATGATGATTTAGAGCATATATCTGATGGAAATATAGATATAAAGCAGGGTAAGTGGCTAGTGGATTATCATGTAAACCGTTTCTGTGAAGATCAGACCAAATGTCAAACCTATCAAAAATGTTCTTATCAGGTAAGAATCGATTCTATAACTGGTGATGTGGAAGAAGTCAGAGAAATAGAGAATAATTAAAATATAAACGTTATGGAATTAGACAGGTAATTTTCCAACATGAAAAAACAGGACATTTTGCTTAAACGAAGATTAATAGGTATTAGTGCGGGAATAATCGTTTATTTCAGTTGGGGAGTCATCATGACGCTAAGATTTATCTTATTTAACCGGTTCGGTATTAGTTACGACCAGAATGGCATTTTTGATTTAGCAGGCAAGGCAATCAACTTTCCAGTATCTATTTTGTTACCAGTCATAGCGGGTTTTGTAGCGGCAATAATAATCAGAAAAGATATTTACCTTAACAGTGCCTTGGTTGTAATAATTCCAACATTATTGAATATTCTTATACTAGTATCCCTCTTTTTTCTCCCAAAGTTTAACCTTCTTGGTTCCCAGTTTCTTAAAGATCGCCTGACACTAGTCTTTTTAAATGACATTAGTGATACATTACTTGCAATAACTGGAGGAATGTTAGCAAAATTTAAGTTAGAAAGAGAAATGAAGAAGACAGCTATAACTCACATCTCTAAAACTTTTAAAATTATCGGTTTTTTGGCAATTTTTTTTTCAGCAGTATCCGGTTTGTACGGCAGATTTGTGAATAATCGGCTAATTTATCAAGTAATATCAGGAGACACCATAGAGAGCGTTGCGCGGAAATATAAAACTACTACCCGGAAAATCATAGATTTCCCGGGTAATTATTTTGGGGATGATCATTTTAGTTTGACACTGGGACAGATCCTGGTGATTCCGGGAGGTGAGAATTAGGCCGCATCCGATAATAACTTGAATATATCGGTGCGGCACAAAGGGAAGTACCAGACGGTACCTCCCAAAGGGTCGTAATCGTCCCGCTAAGCGGGGGACGAACGAGCCCTTAGTGTTCTACTTGCTTTTTGTCTTATTTCCGGTTGCTTATCTTCAGCCTAAATCCTTTTATGTAATATGAGAATAATTTTTGATACATAACAATATAATCACAGATTATTATGGTAAAATCAAGATATGGGTAATTTGACTTACTTAAAAAACTTATACTTACTCTCTAAGGAT
Organism: Candidatus Gottesmanbacteria bacterium RIFCSPLOWO2_01_FULL_39_12b; assembly: GCA_001780955.1. Lineage (GTDB taxonomy): Bacteria > Patescibacteriota > Microgenomatia > 2-02-FULL-39-11 > 2-02-FULL-39-11 > 01-FULL-39-12b. The sequence goes on from MFJR01000015.1 coordinate 93,687, forward strand.
TCCCACAAGGGTCAGAATGGAAAATTGTTGATTATTGGCGGGTCCCATCTCTTTCACTCCGCCTCGTTGTGGTCTTTAAAAGTGGCCAGCAGGATTGTGGATCTGGTGCATTACAGTTCGGTAGAAGAGAACAATAAAATTGTTCAGAAGCTAAAGGAGGAATTCCGGGACGGAATCGTAGTGCCGAGGGCTGAAATTGAATCATATATTGAAGAGGATGATTGTATATTAATCGGGCCGGGGATGGTGCGAACCGAAACGTCAAATGCCAAAGCTCAATCCGCCAGCTGGCGGACAAATCCACAACTTAAATCTCAAAGTTTAAAAGATATTGAGAAAATCGGCGATGAGGGAGTGCAGACGTATTACTTAACTAAGTATTTGCTGCTAAAATATCCCAAGAAAAAATGGGTGATTGATGCGGGAGCCTTGCAGATGATGGAGCCGGAATGGATTCCTGAGAATGCGATACTAACGCCGCACCATAGGGAATTTGAGTTATTAAAATCCAAAATCCAAAATTCAAATTTCAAACCAAATCCAAAATTCAAATTTCAAAATAAACAAATTGAAGAACAAGTGAAAATGTTTGCAAAAGAATATAAGTGCGTAGTTTTGTTAAAAGGAGAGAAAGATATTGTGGCTTCAAAGGATCAGTTGGAAATAATTGAAGGAGGGAATAGCGGGATGACGAAAGGGGGGACCGGGGATGTGTTAGCTGGATTGGTGGCTGCTCTTTACTGCAAGAATGACGCTTTTACATCAGCTGTTGCTGCGTCAATTATCAATAAAAAAGCAGGAGAAGATGTGTATCAGAAAATGGGTTTTTGGTTTAATGCTTCCGACCTTGCCGACCAAATTCCCCAGACGATGAAGAGTTTACTTGGGATATATGTTTAAA